>NZ_MDET01000060.1 GCF_002075885.1 Manganibacter manganicus | reverse complement strand
TATGTGGAACGGCCCGCGGTGCAAGGATGCTTTTCAGTCGATTTCACCACATGAGGACGGTGCGGTCATATGTCCGGCCTACTGGTGCGGTCATGACCGCTGGCCTCGATGAAGTCCGCGAAGCAGGTGGCTGGATCAAGGGGGCGCGCTTTGTGCGCGTCACGGGTTTCGGCCTGTCCTGTTTCGGGATTTCGTCCCGTGGTTCATCGTCTGTTGTGCACCTCACCTGCCGGGGGTCGCCGGGCAGCTCGTCTCGGCGGTCCTGCGCTTATGCGGCGACAGGTCCTGCCTCGATTCCTGTTGGATCTCGGTAGATTCCACCTCTGGTCAGCAATACCCAGATCATCCGGGCGATCTTATTGGCGAGCGCCACCGCCACGACCTTGAAGGGTCGCCGCGTGAGCATGTTCTTCAGCCACGGCCAAACTCGGTCGCGATACTGCACATGACGTAGCACCGATGCCGCCCCCGTCGTCAGCAATGATCGCAGCACCGGATTGCCCATCTTCGATATTCGCCCTAACCGTTCTTTGCCGCCGCTGGAATGCGCTTTCGGGGTGAGCCCGATCCAGGCTGCAAAGTGGCGAGCGGATTTGAAGCCGGCGGGATCGGGAACGAATGCCTTTACGGCCATGGCGATAATGGCGCCAACGCCAGGGATGGTCGCGAGGCGCCGCATCTCATCATCCTGCTTGGCCTGGATGACGATCTCACGTTCGAGTTTGTCGATCTGTGTGGCGAGCATCTCGATCTGATTGATGATTTCGGTCAGGGCAAAGCGCGCAGCCGGAGGAAGTCGGGTGTCTTCCTCATCCCGGATGATTGGCGCCAATGCTTTGACGTTGGCGATGCCGGTCGGAGCGATGATACCCAGCTCTCCCAAATGGGCGCGCAATGCATTGATCGCTTGTGTCCTCTGACGCACCAGTAGGGCCCGCGTTTTGAGCACCATCACCGCAGCCTGCTGCTCAGCCGTCTTAACCGGGACGAACCGCATCGTCTTTCGCGTCACCGCCTCAGCGATGGCTTCTGCGTCGGCGGCGTCGGTCTTGCCGCGCTTGACGAACGGCTTGACGTATTGAGGCGGTAGCAGCCTGACATCGTGGCCGAAGGCCGAGATCTCACGCGCCCAGTAGTGCGCACTGGCGCAGGCTTCCATCCCGACCAGGCACCGTGGCAATCTCTCGAAGAAACGCAGCACCTCGGCGCGACGAAGCTTCCGGTTGAATAGCGGAGTGCCCTCGGCATCCGCGCCAAAAGCCTGGAAAACGTGCTTCGCCAAGTCCAGTCCAATAGTGGTAACATCTTTCACGGAACGGTCCCTCCTTGTGGCGTTTGCGACAACGACCACCTTTTAGCACTTCGATGCTGTCGGAGCGGGCCGTTCCACCTCATCAAGGGGGTAGGTGATCAGCCAGCAGGCATGGGAAAGCGCGAACTGAGCCGCAAAGAGCGCCGGCCTGTCTTCTGGATGCGCCGAGCGGCGGAGCAGTCGGCCGGACGGCGTCTGCGTCATTGAATAGCCAAACCCCAGAACGAACCAAAGCGACAACGCAAATCCGAAATTGGAAACGGCGGAACCTGCGAAGAGTCCGAAGACCAGAATGGCCGAGCCTGTCAGCATCGCCCTTCGATCGGGAATTTTATCCAGAAGGCGCGGCAGGAAAAGCGCTGCGACCATCGAGCCTGCACCGAAGGCCGCAAGTGCAAGCGCCGTGGCGTGCTGGCTGAGGCGGAAGTCCGCTTGCACGAGAACAACGGTATTGACGATCACCATCGCGCTTGCTGCCGCCACCGCGAGGTTCAGCGCCAACAAGCCCCGCAGGCGCGGCGTGGCGAGATAGATTCGCAGGCCGCGCGTCGTTCGATCGTAGATGCTGCGCTGCTCGCTCGCCTTGGGACTCGGCAAGGTAACCAAAACGACGAGGATCGCCGAGCAGACAAAGCCGACGACAGTACCAGCAAAAAGGTTATGGAAGCTGATGACCGTCAGCAGGGCTGCAGCAAGCATTGGGCTGACAACGCTTTCAAGGTCGTAGGCAAGGCGCGAGAGCGATAGCGCCCTCGTGTAGTCCTTCTCATCGGGCAGAACGTCCGGAATTGTCGCCTGGAAGGTCGGCGTGAAGCCGGCGGAGGCCGATTGAAGGACGAAGATAAGGGCATAGACCTGCCAAATCTCGGTCACGAACGGTAGAAACAATGCCACGGCGGCGCGCACGAGGTCGAGGCAGACCAGCATCGTGCGACGCGGCAGGCGCCCCGCAAAGGCCGCTGCGACAGGTGCCACCCCCACATAGGCGATCATCTTGATGGCGAGCGCCGTTCCCAGCACCGCACCCGCATCGGGGCCGGCGAGATCATAGGCCAATAGCCCGAGCGCGACCGTTGCAAGCCCTGTTCCGACAAGCTCGATAACCTGCGCCAGGAAGAGGTGGCGATAGGTGCGGTTTCCAAGAACCTGCAACATGGGGACCTCACAGATACTTGGTTATGTCCTTGAATTCATCGATCGAACGGCGATCGTTCTTCGAAAGCGTCCCGACCACGTCTTCGAGGCAATGGTCTAGGTGGTCCTGAATCAGCGTCCGCTTGGCCTGCGCGATTGCCTTCTCGACCGCGTAAAGCTGCTGGGCGATGTCGAGGCACGGCCGGCCGGCCTCGATCATCTCGACGATCCCGCGCAAATGGCCGTCCGCGCGCTTGAGGCGCTTCACGATCGCTGTGTGAGTTCGATGAGCATTGGCTTGTTCGTCCATAACAATTATCCTATCCCCCTGGAGGGGATAATGCAACCAGCCTATCGACAGAGTGGCGTCAGCGCCAAGTCTGCAAGTAAGCCGTTGGCGTGATTCCGAGCCAGCGTTTGAACATGGCGGCGAGAGCCACCGGGCTCGCATATCCCAGCCAGAATGCAACCTTTCTAATGGGGTCGCCCTGAGCCATACGAGCAATTGCCGCGATCAGACATGCTCGCTGCCGCCATGCCACGAAGCTCAGGCCGGTCTCGCTCCTGAACCTTCGCGTGAATGTTCGGCGGCTTATGCCCATGCTGACACTCCACTGTTCAATCGAGTCGGCTGCTCTCGGCTCTTTCAGAAAGTTGGTGCAGCGTTGTGCAAGGACCGTGTCGGACGGGAGCGGGAGGAAAAGGGGCCGACGAGGGCTATGTTGAAGGTCATACAAAAGAAGGCCGGCGATTGCTGTCTCTCGTCCACTTGACGGAGAATTCGTGCGAGGCGTAGCCACCGTCTCGATAAGGTGGCGTAGCAACGGGGACAGATCGACTACGAAGCAATTCTCGCCGAGATCGACCGCGGACGCACGCTTGATGTCGAGAATTTGGACGATCACATTGCCAAACATGTGGGCGTCGTGATCCGCACCGGGAGGTATCAGGAGGCCGTGACCAGGCGGAGCGATCCAGACGCCCTGCGGGGTCGAGACGGCAACGGCGCCTGATACGGCGTGCAGAAGGCGCGCGCAATGATGGCGATGCCGCGTCGTGGTATAGTTGTCGGGATATTCGGCTCTCTCAACCGCCAGCGCGGATAGCACAGAGCTTTCCTCATCAATCGGACATGCCGGGCGGTCAGCCATATCGATGCAAATTTCGGCATCGTTCATCGTCAAAGTCTTTCATCTGAAGAGTGGTGGTCTCCGGGCCTTTGTCTCTCACCTCGCGATGATCTGTTCAGCCCTATCGCGCGAGATGTTCAGGATTGCGCGTCGACGACATGCTGTTCGGCAACGCTCTCTCTGTCCTCACGTACATGCGAGAGCATATCGAGCAGGACGTCCCCGACATGCTGATCGGAGATTTCATAGAACATCTGCTTTGAGTGTCGGACCCGCGTCACCAGCCGCGCGCCGCGAAGTAGTCGGAGGTGGTGGCTGACGAGCGACTGCGACAGGTCAAGCGTTTCGGAGATATCCGTCACCGACTTCGGACCGTTCTCACAATGAAGGAGAATCCTAAGCCTGCTGGGGTCACCCAGCAGGCGAAAGGTTTCGGATAGGAAGTTCAACTCCTGGGTCGAAGGGGAACCTGCCTTGTTCAATGTCGTTCCTTTCCAGTTTCCGAGCGGACCCTTGGAAACGGGGCGGCTAATGCGAATGGCCTGCGTGGGAAACCGCTGCCTTGCTCGGCTCCTCCAGTGTGCAACTGGCTACGCCGTCCCAGTCGATCCCGATCGTCGGGTGTTCGATCTTGAACTCCGTCTTCAGTTCATGCTCCACCTTTTGCATCACGCTGCGAACATCGACGCCCTCCGCCGGCTGCACCTGAAGCGTTGCAAGCACGCGCCCCGAGGTCAGCGACCAGACGTGGATGTGGTTGACGCTCTGGATGCCCGGAACAGACTTGCGCAGATGCTCGGAAATCTTTTCGGCACTGGCGTTGTCCGGCGCACCTTCGAGCAGGATATGCAGCGTATTCTTCAGCAAGCTCCAGGCGCTACGCAGGATCAGCAGAGAGACGAACACCGACAGGATGGGGTCAATCGGGGTCCAGCCCGTGTACCAAATTACGACGGCCGCAACGATCGCGCCGACGGAGCCGAGCAGGTCACCCATGACGTGCAGCACGGCGCCCTTGACGTTGACGTGATCGGAATCGCCGCGCGTCAGATACCAGAGCACGAAGAGGTTCACGAGCATGCCGATTAGGGCGACGACGAACATCGAACCAGCCATGACCGGCTGCGGTTCCTGGAAACGCTCAATGGCCTCATAGACGATCCAGCCGACGATACCGAACAGGGTAAGGGCATTCACGAGGCCCGCGATTACCTCGAAGCGGGCGTAGCCGAAGGTACGCTGGCCGTCGGCGGCGCGGCGTCCGAGGCGGAAGGCGACGTAAGCGAGACCGAGCGCGATTGCGTCGGTAAGCATATGCCCGGCATCGGCGAGCAGCGCGAGCGAGCCGGAAATCACGCCGCCGACGGCTTCGACGACCATGAAGGTGAAGATGATGAAGAAGGAAATGAGGATCTTCCGCTCGTTTTCCTTCGTCACGGTCGGAACGTGCGAATGATCATGATCATGATCGTGATCATGGCCGTGGTGGTCGCTGTGAGAGTGGTCTGCCATAGGTCGGTCCAGTGATTGCGTTTAGGTTCAACAATTGAATACATGTTCAAATGTTTTATTGTCAACCGGCCCGCGTAAAAAATTTGAAAGCTGTGCGCAGACACCACAAGATCACGTACATTCCCCGACAAATGGGCTTGACCTTGTCACCGTTGGAATCTGCACGATGCCAACTCGAATGGGTGACGCATGCGGAGGTATGCCTGATCGAAACAGGATGACTGTGCGTCCTATTCGCGACCGACGCTCACGCGATCGGGGGCACTGATAGATATAATTTTTAATATTGAATATATGTTCAATTGTTGTATTGTTCAATCGTCCTTGAGTTGAACGGCCATCGGCCGCTAAGGGAGTGAGCGGCTCAGATGACTGAAGATGTGAGCTATCTCTACGTTCGGAACTCGATTGAAAACAATCGAATCGGCAACGTCTGCGACGTTCGCTCAACCGTGTTGATGACGCAATGCTGAGAAGTTGCGAGCGTCACATAGTCTGCCCTCGAGCTTCGACGCTTCGACCCCATTCTTCGGTTTGCCCCTTTGTCGGCCGAAGGTAAGTGCCGATGGCGAAGTCTTTTTTGTCGGGCATTGAACTCCGCCATCTCCGCTATTTTGTCGCCGCGGCTGAGCATGGCAGCTTCCGAAAGGCGGGCGTTGCCATCGGGGTTGGGGAACCAGCTATCAGCCGCAGAATTCGAGATCTCGAAGATCATCTGGGAGCGGCACTGTTTCATCGACATAGCGGCGGCGTAGGTCTCACGTTTGCCGGAAAGCGGTTTCTCCGGCTAGCGCGCCAGATTATCCGAAATCTTGGAGAAGGCGCACAGGACGTCGCTGCTTTGGGTCGCTCCGAGTGCGGAAGCGTCAAGATCGGCATCTTTTCCTCCATCGCTTCCGGCTTTTTGACTGAGCTGCTGCGAGACTACGGCCAACACCACGCGAGTGTCCGGGTCGAACTGATCGACGGCAATCCCGAGGAACACGTAGCCGCAATCCGACAGCTCAGTCTCGACGTGGCCTTTTTGACGGGTGTGCGCGAATGGTCCGACTGTGACCGGATACATCTTTGGACGGAGAAGGTCTTTGCGGTATTGCAGGAAGACCATCCGCTTGCTGCGAGCGAAGAGCTGACCTGGCGCGATTTGGTTCAGGAGCCGTTCATCGTCAGTGAGACGGCCCCTGGGCAGGAGGTACATGACTATCTTGTCCACCGACTCGCAGATCTCGGCCGTCACCCTGATATCCGACGGCAGGGTGTAGGCCGAGACAACCTCTTTCCCTTGGTCGGGCTCGGAAAAGGGATGACGCTAACCAGCGAATCGACGACGGCCGCAACGTTTCCGGGTATCACCTATCGGCCGATCGCAGGTGAGGTATTGCCATTCAGTGCTGTATGGTCTGCAAAGAATGACAACCCAGCACTTCGCAGACTTTTGAGTTTGGCAAAGTCGATATCAAAGAGGAATGGACTGGGCCTATAGGTGGCCGCTCCCTGACGAAGAAGGTGTTGCTTTGGTCATCTTTTTCGCCTTCGCGAATCCCCGGTCGGTTGAAATGAACCGTTCGAGCATCGGCACGATCAGCTTTGTCGGATCGCTTAAGGTGTGTCCCGACTCACGCTCCAGAATTTCAGCATAGGCAGCCAGATCGCGGTGAAGCGGCCCCGGCAGTTCCACGGTGATCTTGACGGGTTTGTCGTCAGCGATGAGGCCGAGTTTCAGCTTAGTCATGGTCAGCTCCTGTAAGGTTCGAGCACCAAATCGCGCGTGACGATGACCCTGACCGGGAAGCCGGGCCGGATGGTCAGCGTGGGCGCGACCTGCAACTGGCGCTGGACGATATGCTGACCGGCTTGATTCACGGTGTCCTGCGCGCCGTCGCGCACGGCGCGGAGCAGCCGGTCGTTGTCGTCGGTGGCGAGTTCCGCGCCGACGCCGAGGAGCGTCGAGAGTGCGGCGGCCTTGGCGAGATCCCACCAGTGGTAATCGACACCATCTTCAAGGCCGGCATAGCCCTGTGTGTCAGCGCCCGGCTGACGCTCGAGAACGATCGAGCGGCCGTTCGGCATGATGAGTCGGTTCCAGACGAGCAGCACACGGCGCTGTCCGAACTGGACGCTGTTGTCGTACTCGCCGATGAGCCGCGTCCCCTGCGGCACGAGGAGGATGCTGCCGGTCGGGCTGTCATAGATGTTCTCCGTGACCTGCGCGGTGATCTGGCCGGGAAGATCGGAACGAATGCCGGTGATGAGCGCAGCGGAAATCACCGCGCCCGCCTGAAGCACGAAGGGCGACGCCGGCGGCGTCACGCGATCCGGCGTGACCGTGCGCCGGTCGGCCGCGGCGTTGAGGAAGGCAAGCTGCCGGTCCTGCGCGGTCGGTTGGCCTGTGGCGGCGCTGGCGGGATCGAAGCCTGTAAGGCCGGGCATAGCGCCCGGTGTAGCCGCGGTCGATCCTTGCCTCGACTGGAAGAAGACCGTGCTGAGGCGTGCGGCTTCTTCCTCGGCGCGGCGGCGCTGCTCGGCCTCGTCGACTCCGGGTGACGGCACCACGGGCGACACGACCGGCTGGCCGGCATTCTGCGCGGACAGGATTGGGCCGCCGAGATCGCCGGGCAGCGCCGGCCCGAGGACGGGGCCGGTGTAGTCGCGTGGCAGGCTCGCAAGACCATCGGCGGTCTGCCGGTTGGCGGTGGAGTAGAGTTCTTCCCCGCCATCGCCGCCAGTGGGTGTCTGGAGCGCGTAGATCAGCGCCCCGCCGATCCCGACCAGGGCCACGGCCGCGACGCTGGCGAGCATCTTGCGCGACAGCCGCGTGACGCGCGGAGCTTCTGCGCGCAGGCGCATAGGGGCTGCGTTGGTTTCTGTATCGCTCATGACTGCGGCCTCCCGTCGGTGCGAACGATCCTGACGACCTGCTGACGCTCTCCGCCGCCAAGGCGCAGTTCGGCCGCCCCGAACAGGCGATCGACGATCAGGATGTGTTGATAGATGCGGGTGTTGGCGATCTGCGCTTCACCTTCCGGGCCGATGACGAAGATCGGCGGCATCTCGCCCTGCACGATGCCGCGCGGGAATTCGACATAGACACGGCGGCCGTCGTCATAGACGACGACGGGCTTCCATGGCGGATTGTCGCTGCCGGTCAGGCCATAGCGATAGTTGCGGGCGGCGACGGCGGGGATGACCGGCGTTGCGGGAACGGCCTGACGCCCGCCGCCTGCCGACTGCGGATAGGACCAAGACACGGCCGGCATATAGGGCTTCTCGCCGGATCGCAACTCGACCATGTAGGTGCGCCGGTCGGTGGTGATGACGAGATTGGTGGTGATGTCGGCGCGCGTTGGCTTCACCAGCACATGCACACGACGGGCCACGCCGGAACCGGATTCGGTGTCGCCAATGATCCAACGGGCGGTATCGCCGGCAGCGATCGGACCTGCGCCGGTCAGGCTTTCGCCGGGTTCGAGCGCGATATTGGTGATCTGGCCGGGTGCGGCATAGACCTGATAGAGCGCGCCTTCCGACCATGGATAGACCTGAATGGCGTTGAAATAGCCCTCGCGGCGCGGCTGCACGCGGGCAGCGGCATTGGCGTTCTCGACGCGACCGGTCGGGGTGCCGGCGGTCTCGCCACCGCGTGCGACCGTCCAGGCCGGCGGGATCAGCACCGGCTTCGGCCGGTCATCGATGACAGCAGCGGGAATGGCCGGTAACGGCGGCACACTGGCGTCATAGCTGATCGACGGCGGCTTGTTGGTGGCGCAGCCTGCCAATGCGGTCGCGGCCAGCAGTACAGCCGGGACTACGGATTTACGGAAAGCCGATTTCATTGGCCGATCTCCCGCGACCACGAAATCGCATTGACATAGATTCCTAGGGGATTGGCCTTGAGCCGTTCGGCATCGCGCGGCGGCTGAACGGCGATGGTGAGGATCGCGGTCCAACGCTCGGTCGCTGAAAGCTGCCCGTTCTCGTAGCGTCGTTCCGTCCAGGCGACGCGGAACGAATCCGGTGACGCGCGGATGACGCTGGAGACGTCGACAGCGATCTGCTGCTTGCCGACCTTGGTGAAGGGATCGTTGGTGCGGGCATAGTCGTTGAGCGCGGCGGCGCCGCGATCGGTCGTCCACTCATAGGCGCGAAGCCAGTTCTGGCGGACGATGATCGGATCGGCGGGGATCGAGCGGACCTGCTCGATGAAGCGGGCGAGATGCCACGCGATCTGCGGATCGGTCGGGCGATAGTCGGCGGTGGCCGGCGCAATGCTCTGCGCCTGGCCGAGTTTATCGACCTGGACAACCCACGGTACGACGGTCCCGCGTGCGGACTGGATGACGAGCGCCCCGGCGAAGCCCGCCGAGAGAATGAGCGAGCCGAAGGCCATGTAGCGCCAGTTCTTGGCCTGCACGCGGGCCGAGCCGATGCGGTTATCCCAGACCTGCGCGGCTTGCTGGTAAGGCGTCTCGGGTTCGGGCGTCTTGCCGTAATGCACGGCGGGTCGCTTGAAGATGTTCATGAGCGGTCGCTTTCGGAAAGGTTGATGGAAGAGCCGGAGCCGTGGCTGTCGCCGGACTTGACGGCATGGGCGGCGGCGCTGACGCCGTGAGAAAGGTGCTGGCTGCGCTTCATGCGCTTGGCCCATTCCGGGGCGTCGCCTGCCGCTGCTGTCGGCGTGGATGCGGCCTCGGCGGCTTCACCGCCGACGGTTCCCATGGTCGAGGAGCCGCCGGTCGCGCCAAATCCGGCCTTGGCGCCATCGGAGAAGCTGGATTTCATGCTTTCGGAAGCACGCGCTACGGCGCGCTTCAGCGGCGAGACGGCTGTGGAGCCTGCGGCGCGGGCGACGCCGCCCACGCCGGAGGCGACGCCCGCCGCACCGGACTGCCCCATGGAACCAAGCGAATAGGCGGTCGATGCTGCGCCTGCCGCTGTCGCGCCGCCGCGTGCAGCGGCAGCGCCACCGGAGAGCGCCGCCGATCCACCTTTGAGGGCGAGACCCGCCGCACCGCCTGCGGCAAGGGCAGCACCTCCCACGGCAAGGCCGGTGCCCACCGCCGCACCCGCGCCGAGCTGCGGACCACCAGAGACGAGGCCGTTGGCGATGCCGGGGCCGAAGATGCCGAGGCCGAGCAAGGAGAGGGCGGCGAGCACGATCGCCATGGCGTCGTCGACGGTCGGGGTCGTGCCGCCGAAGCCCTTGGTGAACTCGCCGAAGAGGGTCGAGCCGATCCCGATGATGACGGCCAGGACCAGAACCTTGATGCCGCTGGAAATGACGTTGCCAAGCACGCGCTCGGCCATGAAGGCGGTCTTGCCGAAGAGACCGAAGGGAATGAGGACGAAACCGGCGAGCGTCGACAGCTTGAACTCGATCAGCGTCACGAAAAGCTGGATCGCCAAAATAAAGAAAGCGAGGATCACCAGCGCCCAGGCGAAAAGCAGGCAGACGATCTGGATCAGGTTCTCGAACACGGAGATCCAGCCCATCAGTGGCGAGATCGCCTCCAACAGCGGCCGGGCGGCATCGAGGCCGGTTTGCGCGACCTTGCCGGGGCGCATCAGGTCGGCCGCGGAAAACCCGGTCCCGCTTGCCTTTAGGCCGAGCCCGGCGAAGCTGTCGAAGACGATCTTGGCGAGATTGTTCCAGTTGCCGATGAGATAGGCGAAGACGCCGACGAACAGCGTCTTCTTGACGAGGCGCGCGATGATGTCGTCATCGCCGGCCCAGCTCCAGAACAGGGCCGCCAGCGTCACGTCGATCACGATCAACGTGGTCGCGATGAACGCTACTTCACCGGAGAGAAGGCCAAAGCCAGAGTCGATGTATTTGGTGAATACGCCGAGGAAATTGTCGATGACGCCTGCGCCGCCCATGGCTCACCGCCCTTCCGGGGTGGCGGGCGTTGCCGGTGCGACCGGCGTCGGCGCGTGGCCGAGAAAGCGGTCGCGGGTTTCGGCCCAGACGCGCAGGCACTCCGTATCGCTCGCGGCCTGTTGACCAAGTTGCTGGCACCGGCGCTGGCTCTCGCGCAGCGGATCGCCTTCGGGCTGAAGCTGACGCGCCGACGGCGATGCTGGCGCGTCCTGCTTGCGGGTCATTTCGATCGCCGTCGCCGTGACGGCGACCGCGACGAATACGATAGCGCCCAGCCGGGCCAGCATCTTGCCGTCCATGAGCTTCCTCCTTTCCGGCCTTATTTGCCGCTGTTGAACATCTGGGCGTTGCCGGGCTGGTAGCCCGAGCCCGGCGTCAGGAAGCGGCGACGCTGTTCGCGGCCCTGTTCGGCGGCGGCGGTGCGTTCCGCCTCGGTGAGCGCGCTGGCGCGGCCGTTAGAGGCGAGCAGCGCCACGAGATCCGAAAGCTGCTGCGATTGCAGGGCGAGGATCTGATTGCCGGCCTGTGTCGCCTGAAGCGCGCCGGTCGCGCCCTGGCTCTGGCTGACCAGCGCCGACATCTGCGTGCGGTTGGTGTCGATGTTGGAGACGACGCCGGCCTGCACGCGCATCGCGTCCTGAAGCCCGCCGACGGTGTTCTGCCAGCGCGAGCGGGCGTCGGCGACCATCTGCTTGTCGGTCGTCGACATCGAGACGTTGCCGTATTTCTGGGTGAACATCTGGTCGATCTGCTGGACGTTGAACGCGATGCCCTGAGCCTGCTGGAGAAGCTGCTGGGTGCGCTGCACGTTCTGCTGCAAGGTCTGGAGCGCCGAGTAAGGCAGGCTCGCCAGGTTCTTCGCCTGGTTGATGAGCATCTGCGCTTCGTTCTGGAGCGAGGTGATCTGGTTGGTGATCTGCTCCAGCGTGCGCGCCGCCGTGAGGACGTTTTGCGCATAGTTGCTGGGATCGAAGACGATGATCGCGTGCGCGGGTGTCGCCATCATCGGCGAGAGCGCGAGCGGGGCTGCCGCCAGCATGGTCGCGGCGAGCGCCATGGCGCGCGAGCGGATACGAAGGGTAAGCATAGTCAGGACTCCTTTGCTGCTTGGCGGAACGAGAAAGTTGGAATGAGATCAGCCGCCCATCCGACGTCGCGGGCGCGCAGCCACGCGGCGAGAAAGCCGTCGCGGCCGTGTTCGGCGACGAGGTTGGCGATCAGGGTCTGGTCGGATTTCGAGGATGCGGCGCAGAGCGCGAGGCCGACTTCGGACAGGCCCAGCTCGAACAGGCGGTTGCCGCGCCGCGACTGGCAGTAATAGTCGCGCTTGGGCGTCGCGCGTGCGAGGATCTCGATCTGCCGGTCGTTGAGGCCGAAGCGGCGATAGATGGCCGTGATCTGCGGCTCGATCGCGCGTTCGTTCGGGAGCAACAGCCGCGTCGGGCAGCTTTCGATGATGGCCGGCGCGATGCTCGAATTGTCGATGTCGCTGAGCGACTGCGTGGCGAAGATGACCGATGCGTTCTTCTTGCGGAGCGTCTTCAGCCACTCCCTGAGCTGGCCGGCGAAACCCTCGTCGTCGAGCGCCAGCCAGCCCTCGTCGATGATGAGCAGCGTCGGCCGCCCGTCGAGCCGGTCGCCGATGCGGTGGAAGAGATAGGAAAGCACCGCAGGCGCGGCGCCGGTCCCGACCAGGCCCTCGATCTCGAACGCCTGCACGGCGGCCGAGCCGAGATGCTCGGCCTCGGCATCGAGCAGCCGGCCATAGGCGCCGCCGACGCAATAAGGCCGGAGCGCCTGTTTGATGTCGTTGGACTGGAGCAGCACCGACAGGCCGGTGATCGTGCGTTCCTCGACCGGCGCCGACGCCAGCGAGGTCAGCGCCGTCCAGATATGCTCCTTCACGTCCGGGGTGATCTGGATCGCTTCACGCATCAGGATTGCGACGATCCAGTCGGCCGCCCAGGCACGCTCATAGGTGTCGTGGATGCGGGAGAGCGGCTGGAGCGAAACGGAGAACTCGTCCCCTTCGGTTAGCCCGCCGCCCAGGTCGTGCCAGTCGCCGCCCATCGCGATGGCGGCGGCGCGGATGCTGCCGCCAAAATCGAACGCGAAGACTTGGCTGCGCTCGTAGCGTCGGAACTGCAAGGCCATGAGCGCGAGCAGCACGGACTTGCCGGCGCCGGTAGGGCCGACGACGAGCGTGTGGCCGACGTCCCCGACGTGAAGGGATAACCGGAACGGGGTCGAGCCTTCGGTCTTGCCGTAAAGCAAGGGGGGCGCACCGAAATGCTCGTCCAGCTCCGGCCCCGCCCACACCGCCGACAGCGGGATCATGTGGGCGAGATTCAAAGTGCTGATGGGAGGCTGGCGGACGTTGGCGTAAGCATGACCGGGGAGCGAACCGAGCCAGGCATCGACCGCGTTGACGCCTTCGACCATGGCCGTGAAGTCGCGGCCCTGGATGACTTTCTCGACAAGGCGCAGCTTCTCGTCGGCAAGACGCGGATCGGCGTCCCACACCACGATCGTCGCGGTGACATAGGCCATGCCGGCGACATCGGCGCCCAGCTCCTGCAAGGCCAGATCGGCGTCGGCCGCCTTGTTCGACGCATCGGTATCGACCAGCGCCGACGCCTCGTTGGTCAGAACTTCCTTGAGGATCGCGGCGATCGATTTGCGTTTCGCAAACCATTGGCGGCGGATTTTGGTCAGCAGCTTGGTCGCGTCGGTCTTGTCGAGCAGGATCGCGCGGGTCGACCACCGATATGGAAAAGCGAGCCGGTTGAGATCGTCGAGCAGGCCGGGCGTCGTCGCGGTCGGAAAGCCGATGACCGTGAGAACGCGCAGATGCTGATCGCCAAGACGCGGCTCCAGGCCGCCGGTCAGCGGCTGATCGGCGAGCAGCGCATCGAGATAGACCGGGGTTTCCGGCACGCGGACGCGGTGGCGCTTGGTCGAGACGGTCGAATGCAGATAGGTCAGCGTCTCCGCGTCATCGAGCCAGCCGCATTCGGGCATGAAGCCGTCGAGGAGCGCGAGCACGCGATCGGTGCGGTCGATGAAACCCCGCATCACTTCCTGGGGATCGACGCCGGATTGCTCGCGGCCCTCGTAGAGCCAGGTCTCGGCCCGCGCGGCGTCCTCGGCCGGCGGCAGATAGAGGATGGTCAGGAGGTAGTCCGACACGAAGTGGATGCCGGCCTCCTCGAAGTCGGCCTTGCGTTCCTCGTCCACCAGGCCGGATGCTGGATCGGGGAATGTGCTGTCGGGATAGGTCGCGGCTTCGCTGCGTTGCGCCTCGACGAAGATGCTCCAGCCGGAGCCGAGACGGCGGAAAGCGTTGTTGATGCGGCCCGCAACGGCAACCAGCTCGGCGGCGACGGCGCTATCGAGATCGGGGCCACGGAAGCGCGCCGTGCGCTGGAAAGAGCCGTCCTTGTTCACGACGACGCCGGGGCCGACCAGAGCGGCCCAGGGCAGGAAATCGGCAAGGCGGGAGGCGGTACGGCGATATTCGGCGAGGTTCATCATGGGCGTCACCTCCCTTCAGACCGCGAGAAAAGCCGGGAGGCGCAGATGGCGCCGGCCGACTTCGACGAATTGGGGATCGCGCTTGGCTGCCCACACGGCCGCGACATGGCCGATGGCCCAGATCGCGATACCGACCAGCCAGAGGCGCAGGCCGAGGCCTACGGCCCCGGCCAGCGTCCCGTTGAGGATCGCGATGGAGCGCGGCGCACCGCCGAGCAGGATGTGCTCGGTCAGTGCGCGGTGAACCGGGACGGTGAACCCCGGTACATCCAGTTGCTCGAAGGCGACGGCCATCAGACGAGCGCCCCGCCGCCGAAGCTGAAGAAGCTCAGGAAAAACGAGCTGGCCGCAAACGCGATCGACAGGCCGAACACGATCTGAATGAGTTTGCGGAAGCCGCCCGACGTGTCTCCGAAGGCGAGCGCGAGGCCCGTGGCGATGATGATTATGACCGCGACGATCTTGGCGACCGGCCCCTCGATCGATTCGAGGATTTTCTGGAGCGGCGCTTCCCACGGCATGGAAGAGCCGGAAGCGTGCGCGGCCGGGACGAGGACGAGATTGACATAGGCGACGGCGGCGACGGTCGCGACGGTGCGATGGACGCGCAGCGGGATGCGGATCATGAAGGTTCTCCTGTGAGGTCAAGGGTTGCGGGGGTGACGCGGTAGTCCCCGTCCGGGCCGAGTCCTTCGACGCGGGCGAGTTCGGCGAGCCGGCGTGCGGAGCCGCGGCCGGAGAGGACGGCTACGAGGTCGATCGTCTCGGCGATCAGCGCGCGCGGAACGGTGACGACGGCTTCCTGGATGAGCTGTTCGAGACGACGTAGCGCGCCGATGCCGGTGCCGGCGTGGATCGTGCCGACGCCGCCCGGATGGCCGGTGCCCCAGGCTTTGAGGAGGTCGAGCGCTTCGGAGCCGCGCACCTCGCCGATCGGGATGCGGTCGGGGCGCAGGCGCAGCGAGGACCGCACGAGATCGGAGAGCGTGACGACGCCCTCCTTGGTCCGCATGGAAACGAGGTTGGGCGCGGCGCATTGCAGCTCGCGCGTGTCCTCGATGATGACGACGCGATCCTGCGTCTTCGCCACCTCGGCGAGCAGCGCATTGGTCAGGGTGGTCTTGCCGGTCGAGGTGCCGCCCGCGACGAGGATGTTGGCGCGCGATGCGACGGCCGCCCGCAAGGTCGCGGCCTGGTCGGCGGTCATGATCCCGGCGGCGACGTAATCGTCGAGCGTGAAGACGGCGACGGCGGGCTTGCGGATCGCGAAGGCCGGTGCGGCGACGACGGGCGGAAGAAGCCCCTCGAACCGCTCCCCCGTCTCGGGCAGTTCGGCCGAGACGCGCGGGGACCGGGCATGGACCTCTGCACCGACATGATGGGCGACCAGGCGGACGATGCGCTCGCCGTCTGCGGGCGAGAGGGTTTCGCCGGTGTCGGACAGCCCTTGGGAAAGCCGGTCGATCCAGATGCGCCCATCGGGGTTCAGCATCACTTCGACGATGCCGTCGTCCTCAAGGAACCGGGCGATGGCGGGACCGAGCGCGGTGCGCAGCATGCGCGCGCCGCGCTGGATCGCCTCCGGTTTCTGATGAGAAGAAGAAGTCATGCCGCCCCCAAAGCCAAGGGGACGCAACAGAGAGTTCCCCGATCGGGGATGATTAAAAGAGCCCGAAATCGGGCCGGTTCAACAAGTATCGGTCGTAGTAGTAGCGTGGCGTGCAAATACAGGAGAACGGCGGCGGAGCCCTGATCTTGTTGTCATCGGGGGGCTTCACCAGATGACGCGCGAGATCGTCACGGCTCCGAGTTGGAGACATCCTCGGGGATCTCCTGTCGCAGCTTCGGTCCTTTCACGAGGCGCCGGCCGAGCGCGGTGATGAACGCCTCATACCGCTCGGCTGATTTGGCGCGTGCCGCCTGTGCGGCAGGCTCCGGCAAGGCCGGCGTGGTCGTGATCCAGAAGCGGATGAACACCGCCAGCGTTTCGACGGCGATGCCGACATCCCGCTCCAGGCGGGTCATGCGGCGGTCGATCTGGTCGAGGCGCTTGGCGACGACCGCCTCTCGTCGCTCGGCATCGTCCGGCGACAGGAACGATGCGATGGCGGCCTCGGCGATCATGGACTGCGATTGATCCCGGCGCGCGGCAAAATCCGCCAGCGCCTGCGTCACGTCGGGGTCCAGATAGACCGTGAACTTCGACTTTTTCCGATGACTGGTCATGGCGCGCTCACAGCTCCATGCCGTCATTCGGGTCGAGCGAGACTTGACGCGCCACGCCCTGCATCTGGCGAAGCATACGCCGGTTGCGCACGGCGTCCTCCTCGGCGTCGTCGGGAAGCTCGATCTCGAACTCGTTGGCAATGGGTTCTTTCTTCTCCACCGGCTTGGCGCGGCTGAGTTCGGGTTGCAGCCGGCGTTCGGAATCGGTGGTGTCTTCGTCGTCGGACAGCTCGGCAGGCTGCGCGTCCAGCGCGTCCGGCCTCGCCGGGATCGGCAGGCTGCTCCAGTCGTCGGGGCGAGGCTTGTCGGGACGTTTCAGTTCGGGCGGGGCAAGAAGGCGCTCGCGGAAACGGGCATCTTCATAGTAGCGCGCCTTCTTCGCCCGGATCGGCGGGGTGCCGGCGACCATGACGATCTCGTCGCTCGGCGGGAGCTGCATGATCTCGCCGGGGGTGAGCAACTGGCGGGCGGTCTCCGAGCGTGAGACCATCAGATGGCCTAGCCAGGGCGACAGCCGGTGCCCGGCATAGTTCTTCATCGCCTTCATCTCGGTCGCGGTGCCCAGCGCATCGGACACGCGCTTGGCGGTGCGCTCGTCGTTCGTGGCAAAGGAAACGCGCACATGGCAGTTGTCGAGGATCGAGTTGTTCGGGCCGTAAGCCTTTTCGATCTGGTTGAGCGACTGCGCGATCAGGAAGGCTTTGAGGCCATAGCCCGCCATGAAGGCCAGCGCGCTCTCGAAGAAGTCGAGCCGCCCCAGCGCCGGAAACTCGTCGAGCATCAACAGCAGGCGGTGCCGGTCGCCCTTCGCCTGCAGGTCTTCGGTCAGGCGGCGGCCGATCTGATTGAGGATGAGGCGGATCAGCGGCTTGGTGCGATTGATGTCGGATGGCGGCACGACGAGGTAGAGCGTGGTCGGGAGCTTGCCGCCCACCATGTCGGCGATCCGCCAGTCGCAGCGCCGCGTCACCTCGGCGACGACCGGATCGCGGTACAATCCGAGAAACGACATGGCGGTGGAGAGCACGCCCGAGCGTTCATTGTCGGATTTGTTGAGCAATTCGCGCGCCGCGCTGGCGATGACCGGGTGCGGCCCCGCTTCGCCGAGATGGCTGGTCGTCATCATCGCGGCAAGCGTCGACTCGATCGGACGTTTCGGATCGGAGAGGAAGGCGGCGACACCGGCGAGCGTCTTGTCGTCCCCGGCATAGAGGACATGCAGGATGGCGCCGACAAGAAGGGAGTGGCTGGTTTTCTCCCAGTGGTTTCGCTTGTCCAGGCTCCCTTCGGGATCGACCAGGATGTCGGCGATGTTCTGCACGTCGCGAACTTCCCACTCGCCGCGGCGCACCTCGAGCAAGGGATTGTAGGCCGAGGATTTCGGATTGGTCGGATCGAAGAGGAGCACGCGACCGTGGTGCGCGCGGAAGCCGGCCGTCAGCGTCCAGTTCTCGCCCTTGATGTCGTGGACGATTGCCGAGCCCGGCCAGGTCAACAATGACGGCACGACGAGGCCGACGCCCTTGCCCGATCGCGTCGGCGCGAAGCACAGCACATGCTCAGGCCCGTCATGGCGCAGATAGTCGCGGTCGTAGCGGCCGAGCACGACGCCATCGGGATCGAGCAGCCCGGCGGCCTTCACCTCTTCCTTCTCGGCCCAGCGCGCCGAGCCATAGGTGGCGACGTCCTTGGCTTCGCGCGCCCGCCAGACCGACATGCCGATCGCGACGGCGATGGCGATGAAGCCGCCAGACGCGGCGATGAACGCGCCCTGGGTGAAGATCTCCGGCGCATAGGCATCGTATGAGAACCACCACCAGAAGAAGGCCGGCGGGTGGTAGAACGGCCAGCCGAAGAGGACGAACCAGGGCGGCCCGAGCTGCGCCTGAAACCCGAGGCTCCAGGCGACATATTCGGTCGCGCCCCAGGTGGTGGAGAGCACGATGAGGAAGACGATCAGAATCTGTCCCCATAGGATTTTGGTCGCGGACATTGCGATGTTCCTTCTCTGTTGAGGCTAGAGGCCGAGCCCGCGCTTGCGCCCGAAGTCCCAATCGACGCCGCCGCCGTCGCGGGCGACGCCGGAGACGTGGCGGCCGAGCTGCTTGTCGAGGGATGGCGACCAGGGCACGAGCTGAAAGCCGAGGCCGTCGTCGATCATGGCGAAGCGGCCGGAGGCGAGCGTCAGGCGCTGGCGATAGGTGCCGGCGACATATTCGCCGCTCTCGGCCGGCTTGAAGGGCTGGCCGGTCTCCTTCGCGAGCCGGCCGGCGACGGCCTCGACTTCGCGGCGGCGAAGGGTGTCGATCAGGTTGCGGTTGAAGATGACGCGGCGGCCCTGCTGCTCGGCGAGACCTTCGCCGACCAGACGCTCCGCACGCTGCCGCATCGCGTCCCGCACCTCGGCGCCGAAACTACCGTCCGACATGGCGACGGGTTCGCGGGCGATGGATTGCCGGTCGAGCCAGGTCGCGCCGGTGGCGCTCACCTGATGCTGGAGATCGAGATCGGAGCGGACGGCGAGCGCGACGCGACGATCGCCTTTCGCGTCCTCATAGGTGCGCAGCTCGACGATCGATCCCGGCGGGCTGTCGCCGGTGGCGTCGAGATGCGGCAGGCGGATGTGATGGGTGCGGCCGTCCACGCCGTCGACCACGGCGTAGGCCGTTCCCTTCAGCTCGTCGTCGAGGCCGCGTTCGACCAGGCGGCCGATGACGGGAACGTCGAGGCTCTCGCCGGCAAGGACGTAGCTGGCCGAGCCGCGCTCGATGCCGCTTGTCGTCAGCGCCCGGTGCATCCGCTTGATGATGTCGCCGCGCTCGCCGAGTTCGCGCAGCGTCGCTTCGGCCTCGGGCTTGATGAACCATTGCTGGTGCCCGACCTGTCCGGCGAGCCCGCAGATTTCGAGCGTGCGCAGCCGGCCGACCTTCAGCGCGTGAAATTCGTCCGGCTGCTGGCCGGGCTGCGGCGCGAGGTCGATGATGCCGGACTTGCCGGCGTCGCGGACAAGCTGGCGGTCGAGCTGCGTCCAGCGTTCGGCCTCGACCTGCCGCTCCAGATTGCGGTTGATCTCCAGATCGGTGCGCTGGCCCAGCTCCTGCGTCACGAGATCCTGTGCACGGGCGCGCATTCCCTCCTTGATGTAGTCGCGGGAGATTACGAGGTCCTGGCCGTCGTCGGTGCGGCCGCGGACGATGATATGGATATGGGGATTGTCGGTGTTCCAGTGATCGACGCCGACCCAATCGAGTTTGGTGCCGAGGTCTTTTTCCATCTGCCCCATAAGCTCGCGGGCATGGTCCTTGAGGTCGGCCATATCCACGGCGTCCTCGGGCGAGACGATGAAGCGGAAATGGTGCCGGTCATCCTCGCAGCGCGCCGCGAAGTCGCGGGCATCCACATTGTCGCCTTCAGGGCCGAACAGCCGCGCCTTCTCCCCGTCTCGGGTCACGCCGTCGCGGCGGAGATATGAGAGGTGCGCAGCCAGCGGCGCGGCGCGTGCGCTATGGCGCACCACGCGGGTCTTGATGACGACGATGCGTGAGCGGCCGGTGAGCAGCCGGTTGGCCTGGATGCTGGCGCGCTGGCCGCGCCCGAAGCGCGAGCGGTTGCCCGTCGTAATCTTGCCGGAACGGGAGACGCGGCCACCGGCCTTCTGCGCGGCGGCGAGCGCCTGCGAAATGAAGGGCCGGGCCTGCTGTGCGCGGGTCGAGCGGATGCGCCCAGGCCGGACGCGAATTTCGCTGTCATCGGCCATGGCGGAACCTCGCACGGTGCAAAAGGAACAGGGAAATCAGAAAGATAGGCGTGCAGCGCACGGTGCGCGAAAGCGCGGCACGGTGCGGAACGCGCCAAAAAACCATGCAAAAACAACCGACCAACCGAAGCGCACCGTGCGCCTTTTTATCTCGCCATCGTCCGGTTGTTCTGCCTGCCTCTGCCCCTTCCATCCTCCATGACACGCCGGAATACGAAGGGATGCGAAGGACGGCCCGCACGCTCATGGGCGCTCTCCGGGGCTGGAGCGTGCGACGACAAGGGGCGAATCCGATGTCGCGGCGGGATCGGATGGCCGCGCCGTGACGGAGGATCGGCTGTCGTCCGAACGCGCATTGTCCGACCGCGAACCGGCGGGGCGAGCGTCGGCTGAACGCACGACGAAGATCGCCGCCTCGCGCCAGTCGGGTGGCGGATCGGCTCGCCAGACGGACGTTTCGGGTGCGGCCGCGCCGCCGAGCACCGGCACGAGCGCGGCGACATAGGCCCGCGTTTCGGCCGGCAAGGCGCGGCCCGTCGAGCGATGATCGTCATAGCGGCCGGGACCGGCGTTGTAGGCCGCGAGCATCGCGGCGACATCGCCGTAGCGGTCCCACATTTCGCGCAGATAGGCCGCGCCCGCCATGATGTTGTCGTGCGGGTCATAGGGGTCGCGGCCGAGACGGTAGCGGGCGCGCAAGGCGGCCCATGTATCCGGCATGACCTGCATCAGCCCCAGCGCGCCCGCCGACGAGATCGCGCGCACATCACCCGCGCTTTCGGCGCGCAGCACGGCGCGAATCCAGCGTTCGGGAATCCCGTACCGCTGCGCCGCCTCGGCGATGTGGGCGGCATAGGGATCGGTGGCGGACGGACGGGCGACCGGCGGGGTCTGCGCCGTTGCCCCGGTCGGCCCCGCGCAGAAGGCGAGCACGCCGAGGGTGGCGAGAACGGCGCGGCGACATGCCGATCCGGCCCGGCCAACGCGCCGGGCCGCGAGCATGGAGATGATCGGAGCCGGCATCGGTCAGCTCCGGTCTTCGCGCTGCCGGGGCCGCTTCCATGCGAGCCGGAAGGTGCGGCCGTCGTCGTCGGCCTGGAACAGTGCCGGGCGAAACACGGTCAGAAAGAGCGGGCTGTCGATCTCTAGGGCGATGTAGTCACCGGCGCGTTCGCCGACACGTTTCCACGCAGCGCCGATCTCGGGGCCGTCCTCGTCGTCGAGGTGGATGCGATAGGCCGGCGCGTTCTCGGCGTCGCTCGGATCGATGCCGACGAGCACGATCGCCTCGTCGATGCCGAATAGCCGGACGCGGCCGGCATAGCCGTTGGCGGTAGGTTCAAAGGGATGGTTGGGCATAGTCGTCTCCTTCAGGTTGGTGAGCTGGTTGGTCGGGGAAAGGCGGCGTCAGCGCCCCGTCAGCGGGTCGGCGCGCGCCACTCGAAGCGGCCGTTGCCGTCTTCGTCGGTCCACAGCGGGACCGCGTGGCCGATGATCTGGTCGGTGGGGGTCAGGCCGAAGTAGCGACCGTCGAGGCTGTCGCGGACCTGCCAGTTCATGAGGAAGACTTCGCCGGTCTGGATGCGGCGGCAGCCCTGCCAGACGGGCAGCTCCCGGCCGATCCGGTCGCGCTCCAGCGCCGCGCCCATGGCGATCCCGTCCACGGTGATCGCGCGGCCGGTTCGGCAAACGGTCTGCCCGGACACGCCGAGCACGCGCTTGATGAGCGGCACGCCCTTGGGCAGATAGCCGCGCTCGGCCATAAAGGCGGCGAGCGGTTCGGGCGCGTCGACCGCGACAAGATCGGTGACGTCGAACGGCCCGTCGTAGTCGATGGAATAGAGGCCGATGGGCGCGCTGGCCGAGGCGTTCCACATGAGCTTGATTGGCATCGGCGTGAGCGCCGGATAGCCGATGCCGAGCGTGGCGAGCGCCATGACGGTGATGAGGCCGGCGCGCGTCATGGCTGAACCTTCCTGCGCAGGAGGAAGGCGCGATGCTGTTCGAGCGTGTAGGCGCGCGGCTGCTGAGCGGCGGCCATCCGGTTGTGGACGTGCCGCCAGTGTTCCGGCGAAACGGCGTCCGCCTCGATGCCGATCGCCTCGATCGCATCGACGTGGCGCAGTACGTCCTCGACCTTCGGCCAGCCCTCGATCTTGAGCAGGATTTCGCCGCCCGGCCGCACGAAGGGCAGCGTCTGGTAGGCCTCGCCCGGTTCGACCGCGCGCACGATGTCGATGCGCGAGATGATCGTGCCGAAGTCGTTGGAAGCCCAACGGACGAAGGCGAAGATGGTATTGGGCCGGAAAGAGAGAATGCGCTGGCGGCGGTCGACGATCTGTTCGTTCGCCGCCTGGCCGAACCTGATCCAGTATTCGATCTTCTTCTCGATCCACGTCAGTTCGACGCGGGTCATGCGATCCTGGATGAGCGCGGACGGCATCGGGCCGCCGCGCACGCGGGGGGCCGCGGTGCCGTTCATGTGGGGTCTCCTGGGGTCGAGGGAAATTCGCGCGACAGCAGCTCGCGCAGCATGTCGGCGACGGTGACGCCGCGCCCGAAGGCCGCGATCTTGATCCGGCCGCGCAGCTCCGGCGTCACGTCGATGGTGAGCCGCGCCGTATAGGCACTCGCCTCGGCGGTGCGTGGCGGGCTCTCGGCCGTCTTGATCCACTGTTCGGGATCGGCCGGGCGCGTGGCGAAACCGCGCTTTTCGGTGCGGGCCGTCATGACGCGCCTCCGCTGCCGAAGGGCAGCAGCGCGGCGAGCCGGGAACGGGCGCGCTCGGCCATGACGGGATCGATCTCGCAGCCGATATAGCGGCGGCCGGACAGCCGGCAGGCTTCACCCGCCGCGCCGGAGCCTGCGAACCAGTCGCCGAGCAGCACCGACGGTTTTTCGGTCGGATGGATCGCGCGGCCGTGGCAATTGCGCAGGTAGATGACCGATCGCATGATGCGCGGCCCGCCGTCTTGGCTGACGTAGTGGCCGGCGTCGATCTGGCCGTTATGGGGAGGACGCTGCTTGCGGCGGACGGTGCGCGCCGTCGCATCGGGCGTGGTCTGGACGTCGTTGTATATGTCGCGCCAGGCCGTCTCGGCCGGGTAAAATTGCACGGCCAACTCATGCACCCGCTTGAAGCGATCGGCATGAAAGCTGGAGCCGTTCTGCTTCTCCCAGACGATCTCCTGCGCGATGCGCAAGCGCGCGTCGGTGAAGCGGTCGGCGGTCGCCATGAAGCTGCGCAGCGAGCCGAACACCCAGATCGAGCCGGTGGGCTTGAGGGCGGCGCGCGCCAGCACCAGCCAGCGCTCGACGCGCCGGTCCCAGGCGAGCGAGGTGTCGCCATAGGGCGGATCGGCAAGGATCATATCGAACGGGCCGCGCGGCGGCATGAGGTCGCGGCAGTCGCCGGTGAGGACGATCATGAACCGTCCCTCCCGATGTCGAGCTGGCCGATCTCGGACGCGAGCGCGGCGATCTCGCGGGCGGCGGGCGAGCGGCTGTCGATCTCCGAGGCGAGCCGCCCGGACTGCGCGGCGTCGGCGAAGACGATGCGCTGGCCGATGGTCGCGGCGAGCACCGGCGGATCGTGATCGGCCAGCGTCTCGGCCGTCTCGCGGGCGATGACGGTGCGCGTGGCGCAGCGATTGAGAACGAAACGGGCGACGAGCTGCGGCCGGTAGATGCGTGCTTCCGTGAGGAGCGACAGCATCTCGGCCGAGGCCCAGCCATCGAGCGGCGACGGCTGCACCGGGATCAGCACGAGGTCGGCGGCGAGCAAGGCCGAGCGCATGAGGCCGGCGACACGCGGCGGGCCGTCGATGACGATGTGATCGACGTCGCGCGCCAGCTCGGGCGCTTCGCGGTGGAGCGTATCGCGCGCCAGGCCGACGACGCCGAACGCGCGCGGCAGGCCCTCGCGGCTGCGCTGCTGCGACCAGTCGAGCGCCGAGCCCTGCGGGTCCGCATCGATCAGCGTGACACGCCGGCCGCGTCCCGCGAGTTCACCGGCGAGATGGAGCGCGAGCGTCGTCTTCCCGACCCCGCCTTTCTGATTGAGGAGCGCGACGATCATCGGCTTCCCCCCGGTGGATCGAGGGGAAGCCGGGGCGCTTCGGGATCGCCGGCCTCGGACGAGCGGATGTCGCCGGAGGCCCTTCGGGGGCCGGACTGTGCGGCCGGAAAGCTCTTTTTCGCGGTTACGCTGAGGCTTCTGGCGGCGCCGCGGATGAGCTTTTCCACATCGCGCGCGCGCTCTTCAAAGTTAGATTCTTGGTTAGACTCTAAGTTAAGGGCGCGAATCCGTCTGCGATTTCCAGACGTTAAGGCCGGTTTCGGTTCCTGATAGCACGAGCCTCGGGTTCCCGATGGCACGATAGTCCGGGTTCCCGATAGCACGAGCCCGTCCACAGGTTTTCCACAGGGGGCGAGCGGCTCGAAAGCGAGCAGCGTGCGCCCGCCGATCTCCATCTCCAGCGACAGGACGTAGCCGGGCAGCGGCTGGCGCCGCACGATGTCGCGCAGCTCGAACGCGAAGCGTTTGAACGGCGACAGACTGCCGGATTTGACATGGAGATGGTGCAGGTCGAACCGCCAGCCGTCGCGCTGGCGGCCGCCGTGCTTGCGCACGATGCGGTAAAGCCAGCGGTCGAGGCCGCCGGTGAGATCGAAATAGGCCGGGTCGATGGTGAGGATGAGCGCGTCGTCGAGGACGGCCTTGTAGAACCAGTCGGGGACGATCAGCTCGATGCCGTCCGGTCGTCCATGGCGGTCGGTGCGCTCCTGCCATTCGTTGATCCACGAGAAGCGGTGGCGGCGGCCCTCGGCCGGCTGGCGGATCGATGTCGAGATCGTGGTCGATTGCAGCCGGTCCAGCGCCGCCTTGAGGCGCTGGTAATCGCGCAGCGACGTGCCGCGTCCGACATAGGTGAGGATTTCATAGGGCGTCGTCGCCATCAGCCGTGACGTGCGAAGCCCGTTGTCGCGGGCTTCGACGATCTGGCTGGCGGCCCAGATCAGGATGTCGGCGTCCCAGATCGTGGCCATGCCATGATCGGGAACGGCCTCGACGCGGATCGTGATGTCGCCGGCTGCGAAGTCGATCGGGGCGACGCGATGGGATTTGGAGAGGGAGAAGAACGGATAGGCCATGAGATCCTGCGCATCTCGTGGCGCGAAGTCGCCGGGGAGTGCGCGAAACAGATCGAGCTGCCCACGCTCCGAGAGGTCACGACGCCGCACCACCATGAAAGGGTCCGGCCACGATCAGCGTGCGAACCGGCCGGCAACCCGGTCGGTCGTCGGCGGCTGGCGCTTCGCCGGCAGCACGGAGCCGCGCGGATCGGAGGTCGAGGTGACGGCGCCGCGCTCGGCCCAGGTTTCGAGGTCGTCGACGGCATAGACGACGCGCCCGCCGAGTTTGCGGTAGGCCGGGCCGGTGCCATAGGTCCGGTGCTTTTCGAGGGTGCGGGCGGACAGGCTGAGAAATTCAGCGGCTTCCTTGGTCCGCAGATAGCGTGGCGGGAGCGCGGTGGTTTCGGGTCGCATGGGGCGGGCCTCCGTGGGTTTGCTGGGGGCCGCTGGCGATCAGCGGCTGACAGCGACCACGGTGGCGAAGAACCGTCGGCGGGATGGATGGGGGACTTGAGGTGGCTAAAATCCCCACCCCCTGTCGCGGCGCGGCTATGTGCGCCGGCGCTGGCGAAGCAGTTGCAGATAGCCGCCGTTGATGAGCGCCAAGCCGCCTTCGACCAGGGCGATGACGGCATCGCGCAGCGGCGATGTCTTCCAGGGCTCGGTGTTGACGCGCGCCTCGCCGTAGATCGCGACGGCGATCTCGCGATAGCTCGCGCCGTTCATGTGACCATCGGTGGCGCGGAGTTTCAGGCGCAGGCGGCGGCGTTGTTCGGCGGTCATGCGCTTATCGCGTGGCGGCGGGCGGCCGCGCCAGACGCGCGCCATTCGCGTCAGGGCATCGATGCGGTCGAAGACGTCGTTATCGAGCGGAACCAGCGCCGCGAGCTGGTTGTCGTGAACAGTGCCGGAAAGGAACAGAACCTGGATGTCGTGCTCGGAGAAGGACGCATAGGCGCCTTCGGGGGCTTCACGCCCTGCGGCGAACGGATCGGCGGAGGAAGCGGGGGCGGGAGGCAGAAATTCGGGGCGGCGCGTCAAGAGGAGAACAGCGGTATCGCTGGACGGCGACCAACGTATTTCCTGAGCGAGTGCGGACAGGCCCGGCCTGGCAGCGAAATCGAAGCCCCCAGAGCTGTTCTGCGTCTTTTGGAAGCGGTGCGGCCTCAGTGGCAGCGTTCACAAGACCGCTGTAGAGTTCCTGATAGGGAACGTATCGGCGAAGACATTCCCAGGCGAGTCCCTCGACCTGCAGCCTGTCGAAATAGTCGTAACGGCTGTCGTTCCGCCAGTCTCTTGTATCTGGCCTCATAGCGTCAACTCCTCGCAGGTTACGCGCAAGTCGAACGCCGAGTTTTCCTGTTTCATCATAGGTGGCGGAAGGCCGGGAGAGGACATTGCGTGATGCCGAAGGAGCATCACGCGACCAGCGGCGGATCAGCCCTGGGACAGTCGCAGAAGGTGCCGATAGCCGGTGTGCGTCATCCAACGGGCGCGAGCGAGATGGCTATCGTGGATGCGTCGACAGCGTTCGGGTTCGTTGACGGGATCGAGTCCGAACAAGATCTGCACCGCCTCTGTCCAATCGGCGCCATCGGCATCCGCGTCCAGCAAGCGCGCGTAGAGTTTGACGTGCGCCTTGTCATAGGCGGTGAGTTCCTGCCCTGCCGGCGCGGTATCTGCGAATGTCTCGATCATGATGCAGGCTCGATTACTATGCGGCGGCTGCATCTTAACCATGTTTTGTCCAAAATGGAGCGACGGCAAGCTTGGGCGAGCTTTGCCCGCCGATCAGCGCGCTGCGGTGGATGGATTGGGCTTATTTCCGCGATCATCGACCAGCAACACTCCTTGCCCCTGAACGGTGGACAAGAGGACGATGCCGGCAGCTTCCAAAGCCCTGCGCACCTGATCGCGCGTTGTCTCGTACACATCGAGTCCGCTTTCGGATTCGAGGCGTTTAAGCGCGGTCAGCGATATGCGGGCCTTGTCAGCGAGCGTCTCCTGTGTCCAACCCAGCAACGCGCGTGCGGCCCGTGATTGTCGGGCGGTGATCATGCATGATCACCTCCCATTCGGACCTACGCGCATTCCAGAACTACGGCTATTTTAGTCGTCCTTGCTCTATTTTGCCAGTCTAAAGACGCTGCATGAAATCTGCGGCGACGTGGTTCCGGTGCAGTGATTCGCGCGGCTGCGCGGGATCGGGGCGCCTGAAAGGCGGTCTCGGCCCGCAGCAGGCCGACGACCGCGTTGGGCGGGCGGCGTCCAAGAAATGGAGGGGCGGATGATCCGCCCCTTTTACGCGAAGGGATCGATCTCGGAGACGATGGTGTCATCGTCGCCGTCATATTCGGTGGCGGGCATCACGCTCATGGTGCCGTCGCCGGCGCGGAAGATGACGATGGCGACCATCAGGGTGGAGGCGAGACTGGCGGCGTAGGCGTTGGCAGTTGCGAGGGTCATTGTCCGGCTCCCGATTTCGGCGGGGACCATTCCCCGCTCGACGGGCGCCCGAAGTGTTTTGGGTTCGGCCGGGGTCATCGCGCAGGCGAAGACGAAGCGACCGCACGCTTGCGTAGCGGACCCCATGAGGGTTGACCCTGGAAGGCCGGGACCGGAACCAAGGTTAAGCCACAAGAACGGGGTGGTTTCCGCTTGCCGGAGCCGGTTGGCCCTGCATTGCCCTTGCCGGCGCTGCCCTGGCTCGCTCCCTGACAGTCGCGATCGTCCGCAGTTGTCTATGGTCCGCGTGATGCCCGCCGCCGAATATGCGCCTTGCGTGCGCCGGTCTGTTTGATCCCTTTGCGTGAAGCGGCGCGCAGCATCCAAGGGGCCGCAGCTTTGGGGCGGCGTCGATCCGGCGCGAACATTAGAAATCCCGGCGGCTTTCGCCGCCGGGTCTCCGGCCGTCCGATCAGAACGGGATGTCATCGTCGTCGATGAACTTGCCGTCGTCGTTTTCGGTCTGCTTCGCCCGGTTCAGGAAATCGACGGTTTCGGCGATGATCTCGCAGCCGTAGCGGTCGTTGCCCTGCTGGTCGGTCCATTTGGTGTAGTGGATGCGTCCGCGAACCAGAACCTTCATGCCCTTTTCGCAATGCTCCTCGATCGTCTTGCCGAGGCTGTTGAAGGCGGTGATCCGGTGCCATTCGGTGTCCTGCACCCGGTAGCCCCTGTCGTCGCGGACCACCTTGCCTTCCGAGTAGCGAGGGCGCGAGGTTGCGAGGGTGAAGTGGGTGATGCGGGTGCCGCCCTGGGTGGCGCGGGTTTCCGGGTCCTGGCCGATGTTGCCAGCGAGGATGACGATGTTCTGCATTGTAGGTCTCCGTTGCTTCTCGGAGGAACCATTCCCTCCGACGAGACCCGGCCAAGGCCGTCTGGAGACTCCTGCATCGCCGCCTTCAGCGGCGGCTTGACCCCCAAGGTCCGGGTGGGGCGGGCAGCCGCGCTTGCGCGGCAACACGGCCGGAAACCGCGGGGGTTGCCGGAAGGAAACAGAACGGACTTAGGGGATCAGTCAGTCGGAGGGATTGGTGCTTCCGTAAGCCCGATGGAGACCGGGCCAGAACAGCATCCTTGCTGGCCGCAGATGAGACAGGGCCAGACGCACCACCCCGGAGGCGCCCCGGCCACGCCCTGTCGCCTGCCGATCCGCGCCCCGGCTTCGGAGGCAAACGAGGATTTCCGCGAGAACGAGACGCCTGCCGGGTTGTCCGCACCAATTGCCGGATCATCGTTTTGACGGCACGAGGCTCGATTCAGAGCCTTGCGAAAAGGGCATGAAGGTGTTCGCGGCGCAGCTCGTCGCGCAACCCACGGACCGATCAGCACCGCGTCGACCGGCGCGCTCGCAGATCTCGCCCGATGCCGACGCAGCGGGCCGGACGGTGCGACCGACACGGCGATGGCGCATTCAGCAACCCGATGAGACTCCGCCCTGATCGGATGGCGGGAGGCTTGGCGCGAACGCTGTCGGGATGGTCATGGGAGCGATGGATCGCCACCACCCCGTGTCAGCGATTGAAGCCGAATGGCGGAAACGCGCTCATCAAGCGTGGTTCCGGCGCAGCCGAATGAGCGGCCCGAAGGGCGACACCCATCCTTCCCGGCCCATGCCGCGAGGATCATCGGAACAGCACGATCAACGCGAAAGCGCAGCCGTTCCGACCGCATTGAGGTTCAGCACCGCCGCTATGCCGATGACCAAACCGCCGATCCCGCCGAGGATATTGATGGCGATGGCCGAGTCGATCATGTGCTTGGTCACGCCATGAACCAGCGCGAAACCGGCGATCACGGCCGGAATGGCGAAGATGGCGAGCGCGATCAGACGCAAGGCGGGGTTTTTCGCAAAGCCAAGCACGGCGATCACCAGCACGACGGAGCCTATGGCCGCACCGATGGCCGCAAGGGCGGAAAACCAGAAGCCCGAGCCTGTCGCATAGACATATTGGAACGCGGTGATGCCCGTCATCACAGGCAGCGCGTAGATGGCGAGATGCCAGGCGATCACGCAGAAGGTGATGGTGAGCGAGATGGCAAGAAGGATCAGCGTCATGGAAACCTCCACTTGAATGGTTGAGGATCACGACAGGCTGCCCGGAGATACGCTCCGCCTGCGACTATGCTGCTTCGCCGGTTCTGCAAGGAAACATCATAAAAGCCTTCTCATTGCCGTGTCGTCAAGTATTGGCGGCTGTTGCAGCCGCCTTTCGGCGGCGCTTACGCGCCGCCGTCGAACTTCATGACCGGGATGCCGAGCTTGCGGGCCTTGTCCGCGAGATTGTCCTGAATCCCGGTTCCGGGGAAGTGAATGACCCCGATCGGCATGGTGTCGAGCATCGCATCGTTGCGCTTGAACGGCGCTGCCTTGGCGTGCTTCGTCCAGTCGGGCTTGAAGGGGATTTGCGTAACCTTGCGGTTGCTGGCCCATTTCGAGGCGATGAGTTCGGCGCCCTTCGGGCTTCCACCGTGCAGCAGCACCATGTCGGGGTGTTTGGCGTGAACCTGATCGAGCTTGGCCCAGATCAGGCGGTGGTCGTTGTAGTCGAGCCCGCCGGTGAAGGCCACTTTCGGGCCGGGCGGAAGGAGCACCTCGTTCTCGGCCTGCTTCTTCGCGGCGAGGAAGTCGCGGCTGTCGATCATCGCGGCGGTCAGGTTGCGATGGTTGACCATGGAACCCGTGCGCGGCCGCCAGACGGAGTGGGTGTGGCGCTCGAAGTGTTCGGCGGCCTGGTCGCGCATCAGCTCGAAGGCGTCGCGCCGTTCGAGAAGGGTCTGACCCTCTGCCGTCAGGCGCTCCAGTTCGACGGACTTCACCTCGGAGCCGTCCTGTTCCCGTTGAAGGCGGCGCTGCGCGACTTCGTTGTCGTCCAGCTCGCGCGCGATCCGGTCGCCCGCGCGCTGGAAGAGGTTGACCGTGCCCCAGAGCAGTTCTTCGAGGTCGGGTTCCAGGCGGGTGTCCGAGAGCGCCACCACGAGGGCGTCGAAGATGTCGGCGATGCTGCCGGCCACGACATTGCCCTCGGGGAGCGGTCGCGGGTCGGGTTCGTCCTCGAAGGGACGGTAGCCGTAGAGCGCCAGTTCCTGAAGGACGTGATCGGTCGGGGAAGATTCGTGGTGCGGCTCGTAGTCGGTGTCGTGGTGTTCGGTCATGGTGGTCTGCCTTCGGCTCGTGGCCGCGCCCATCGCGGCCTTCGTGGCGACGAAAGGCGGCGGGCGGGACGGACCTGCACCGGACGCGCAGCGGGAGGCCGGAACGCAGAGGAGGATGACGGGGGCCGGCGATTTTGCTTCGCGATGCAAAGCGCCCCAGCCGGGGTCCCCGCGCGACTTGTCGCGTGGGGTGGGTGCGGCGCGGCGGAAAATCGTTGGCAACCGGCATTGCCTGTCCGGCCCGCCTGACGCCCCGATCGCCCTCTCAGAAGGCCGTGGGTGTGGCCTCTCCGCGCCGGAGGCAGATCGCCATGGCTGAACCGGCCCCGCGATACCGCGTTGCCGCTGCACCTGACCGTGACCGATCAGGCCGCCAGCACCATGAAGCGTGCTATGTCCTGCGAGACGATCTGGTCCCGCAGCCGTGCCGCCAATGAGTCGTGGCCGAGGAGCCTGAGATCTTCGTTGAAGTCACCGAGCCGTGGCGTGAGCACGACCGCCTCGATCCCGACTGCGCTCGCACGCTCCGTCAGGGTCGCCATCGCACCATCGCCGGCCGGATCGTTGTCGCGGGCGATATAGAGCCGCCGCAGCGTCGTCGGGAACAGGATGGCGCTGAGATGGGCCGCCGAGAGCGCCGCCAGAGACGGCATAGCGGGCAGAACCGTGCGGACGGACAGTACCGTTTCGATGCCTTCGCCGGCCGTCATCACCTCGCTGCCCATGCCGAAGCGGACGGCGTTTCCTAGGAGATCACCCATCGCGCGCCGGGGCGTCTCGATCGGCGCACGGCCAAGACGCGCCTCGGTGAAGCCGCCGGGATCGAGCCAGGTGCGGTGCGCGCCCGTAATGGTGCCGGCGGGGTCGGTGACGGCAGCGATCATCGCCGGCCAGGTCTCGGTCGGCGCGTTCTCGTCGGCCCGATAGTAGCAGCGGGGGTGGAAGCGCAGGGCTCCGGTTTCGTGCAAAGCCGTAATGGCGCGATTGCGCAAATACGTTTCCACGAGCGTCCGTCCGATGGGCTTCGCCATGGCAAGGAGCCGCCGCGAGGCTTCGGGCGATCCCGCCGGCGCCGATGCCGGTCGCCAGTCACGCTTCCCCGGTTCGGGTTCAGGATGCGGCAAGGCGAGGAAGGACCGGGCCTCGTCGGCGACGTCCTTGAAGTCGATCAGCCCGCAGCTTTCGCGGATGACGTCGAGAAGATCGCCATGCTCGCCAGTCGCGGAATCCGTCCATTTGCCCGCTGCGCCCTTGCCGGTTTCCGGCCCGGTCAGCCGGACGAACATCGACCGGCCCGGCGTGTTGCGGACGTCGCCGACCTGCCAGTATCGTCCGGCTCGGTGGCCGGACGACAGATAATGACGGCAAACCGCCTCGGCGTGTCGGCCGAGACGGATCGCCAGTTCGGAAGCTGCGAGGCGAGCCATTTACGCCGCCTCCCGCTCACCGATGCGCTCGACAGGCCAGCGTTCGAGCAGCTTTGCGAGCACGATCGGCCCATTGGCGTCGACCGGCACGAACATGCGCAGCTTCCACGAGATGATTTCGTGGAACAGGCCATAGGCGGTGAGCCGCTCGCGCATGGTGTCGGTGAAGCCGGAGAGTTCGATGCGGTTCGCGCCCATGACGCGAGCGCGCCGAAGCTGAAGGCCCTCGGCGAGATCGAGGATCGTGCGACCGTCCATCAGCGCCATGAAGGCGTCATCGGGCTTGAGCGCGGTCGTGCCGGTCGTGGTCGCGTTGGCGGCCCAGGCCGGAGAGACCTTGCGGCCGATGATGCGTTCACCGTCATCGGTCTGGAGGCGATACACGCGCGTCGATTCATTCGGCAGGCGTTTCCAGATGGGGAGCAGCAAGCCGGTGACGACATGGATCGTGCTGTCGGCAAACTCCGGCACCTCGGCGATCTCGGCGTTCCAGGCGGCGGCGAACGCATCTTGATCGGCCTCGATCCAGTGCGTTTCGGCCATGGTCTTGAGGGGAATGTTATGCCCCTCCATCGGGCGCAACAGGCGAACGCGGCGCTCGATCTCGCCATCGTCGAGCATGATGCTGGTGGTCGGCACCTGCACGGCGGCCCGGCCGGAACGCTCGTTGACGAGGAGCTTCGCGCGCCGGTCATCGAGATGGCCGAGTGCTGCGTCCAGCGTCAGCGGACGATTGCGCTCGCGCTGCGTGATGGTCAGCAGTCGGGTTTCCGCGCCGGTGCCGGGATGGACATAGATGGTCTTGCGGTCGGTGACGATGAACCGCTCGGCGGTCAGCGTCTCCAACCCGGCGTCATAGGTGCCGCTGGCGATGGCCCCCTCGATGCGCGCCGTCAGCAATTGTTCGAAGGCGGTGAAGAGGACGCCCTGAAGCTCGATGGTCAGCGCCAGTAGCCGATTGAGGAAGGTGGTGATCGGCGGCAGCTCGTCCTTGATGCCGGTCGAATCCATAAGCTTCAGGCCGGTGGCGGACTCGAAACGGTCGAGCGAGCAGCCTTCGACCTTGCCGCGCACCAGCAGCATGTAGAGCTGGCGCAGCGCATCGCGCGCATAGGGGCTTTCCAGATTGTCTTCGGGGCGGAACAGACCTTGCCCGCCCGTCTGGCGCTGGCCCCGCGTGATGGCGCCGAGCGTGTCGAGGCGGCGAGCGATGGTCGACAGGAAGCGCTTCTCGGCCTTCACGTCCGTCGCGATCGGGCGGAAGAGCGGCGGCTGCGCCTGATTGGTGCGGTGCGTGCGGCCGAGGCCCTGGATGGCGGCGTCGGCCTTCCAGCCGGGTTCGAGGAGGTAATGGACGCGCAGGCGCGTGTTCCGCGCCGACAGCTCGGCGTGGTAGCTGCGTCCCGTGCCGCCGGCGTCGGAGAAGATCAGGACGCGCTTGTTGTCGTCCATGAACGCCTGCGTCTCGGCGAGATTGGCGGACGCGGCGCGGTTCTCCACCACGAGCCGCTGGCCCTTGCGGACGATCCGGCGCGAGCGGCCCGTCACCTCGGCCACCATGTCGGTGCCGAAGTGCTGAACGATCTGGTCGAGCGCGCCGGGGACGGCCGGCAGGCTCGCCAGCTTCTCGATCAGCGCGGTGCGGCGGGCGACAGCCTCCCGGCTTTCGACGGGCTGGCCGTCACGCATGACCGGACGCGACGAGACCTTGCCGTCGCTGTCGGTGAACGGCTCGTAGAGCTGAACCGGGAAGCTGGTTTCGAGGTAGGACAGGACATATTCGCGCGGCGTGATGTCCGCCCGAATATCGTTCCATTCTTCTGTCGGGATGTCGGCCAGACGCCGCTCCGTCAGCGCCTCGCCGGTCGAGACGATCTGGATCACGGCGGAATGACCGGCTTCCAGATCGGCGGTGATCGACCGGATCAGGGTCGGCGTTTTCATGCTGGTGAGCAGATGGCCGAAGAAACGCTGCTTGGCGGACTCGAAGGCCGAGCGGGCGGCGGACTTCGCCTGCTTGTTCAGCGTGCCGGACGATCCGGTGATGTTGGCGGCCTCCATCGCCGCGTCGAGATTGTTATGGATGATGGCGAAGGCCCCGGCATAGGCGTCGTAGATGCGGGTCTGCTCAGGGCTAAGCGCGTGCTCGACCAGCTCATATTCCACGCCGTCGAAGGAAAGCGAGCGGGCGGTGTAGAGGCCAAGCGCCCGAAGGTCGCGAGCCAGAACCTCCATCGCCGCGACGCCGCCGGCTTCGATCGCCTCGACAAACTCGGCCCTGGTCGAGAACGGGAAATCCTCGCCGCCCCAGAGACCGAGCCGCTGGGCATAGGCGAGATTGTGGACGGAGGTGGCGCCGGTCGCCGAGACATAGGTGATGCGGGCGTTCGGGAGCGCGTGCTGGAGGCGAAGCCCGGCGCGGCCCTGCTGCGAGGCGGCGACGTCGCCGCGTTCACCCTTGCCTCCGGCGGCATTCTGCATCGCGTGCGCCTCGTCGAAAATGATGGCTCCATCGAAATCGGAGCCCAACCATTCGACGATCTGCTTGACCCTGGAAACCCGCTCGCCGCGGTCGTCGCCCCGTAGCGTGGCGTAGGTTGTAAATAGGACGCCTTCGGGCAGCGTGATCGGCCGCCCTTGCGGGAAGCGTGACAGTGGCGTGACAAGCAGGCGCTCCATGCCGAGCGCGCTCCAGTCGCGTTGGGCGTCCTCCAGCAGCTTGTCGGATTTGGAGATCCAGACCGCCTTGCGCCGGCCCTGAAGCCAGTTGTCGAGGATGATCGCGGCGGACTGGCGGCCCTTGCCGACGCCGGTGCCGTCGCCGATGAAGAAGCCGCGCCGGAAGCGCACGGCCTTCTCGGCATCGTCGCGCGCGGCCGAGACGAGATCGAACGTCTCGTCCACCGTCCACGAACCGGCGAGATAGTCCGAATGGGCTTCGCCCGCATAGACCAGCGTTTCGAGCTGGGCGTCGGACAGGAGATCGCGGATGTTGGCGGGGAGATGCGGGCGATAGCTCGGCTTCGGCGGCGCGACGGACGCCATCGCCGCCGACTGCACCAGCTTGGTCGGATGGGCCTGAGAACCGGAAATACGGATCGCCTGCAATCCGTACTCTTCATAGATGGCGTCGGAGATACGGCCATCGTCGGTGGTTCCGGCTTCGGGCAGCGTGTCGACGATCTCATAGGCGAGCGCGACGCCTTCCGGCTCAGTCGCGACAGCGGCGGGCGCGATCCTGGCGGCACGGTTGAGATAGCCGCGCACGCTGCGCGCGGCGGCGGGTGCCGCGGCTGGAACGATGACGGAGGGATCGACCGGCAGGCGCGGCGGTAGATGTGCGCCGATCCAGTCCATAAGGGTCGCGGCATCCGGCGCGGTGCCCGGCGAGACCGGGAAGACCGTGGGATCATCGGCGGGCAGCTTGTCGATGACGGTGAGCCGCGTGGCGAAGGTCGTGCCATGCTTGGCGTAAACGCTGCCGTCGATCCCGGCGGAGAAGACGACGCGGCCGCGCTCCTGCAGACGGGCGAAGGCGTCGGTCCAGGCCGGAGCCTCCGGGCCGAAGTTCGAGCCGGTGATCGCAACGAGGCGGCCGCCGGGCGCCAGGCGCGCGAGCGCGGAGGCGACATGGCGGAACGCGGCGTCGGCCACGCGGCCCTCGACATGGACCATGGCCGAGAACGGCGGGTTCATGAGCACGACAGACGGAACGGTGGCGGCGTCGAGATGATCGTCGATCTGGGCCGCGTCGAAGCGGGTGACGGCAATGGCCGGAAAGAGAGAGGAAAGGAGCGCGGCGCGCGTGTCGGCCAGTTCGTTCAGCACGAGCGAGCCGCCGGCGATCTCGGCGAGGATCGCCAGAAGTCCGGTCCCGGCCGATGGCTCCAGCACGCGGTCGGCGGTCGTGATCGCGGCGGCAGTCGTGGCGACCAGGCCAAGCGGGATCGGTGTCGAGAATTGTTGGAGCGCCTGGCTCTCCTGCGAGCGGCGGGTATGGGTCGGCAGAAGCCCGACGATCTTGCCGAGCAGCGGGAGTGCTGCGACCTTCGAGCCGGCTTTGCGGAAAAGCGCCTTTCCGTATTTGCGCAGGAACAGGACGGTGGCGACCTCGCACGCCTCATAGGCGGTTTTCCAGTCCCAGAGGCCGGTGGCGTCGGAACCGCCGAAGGCCGCCTCCATCGCGCCGCGCAGGGCAACGGCATCGACACGCGCACCGCGTTCGAGATGCGGCAGGATGAGCAGGGCAGCCGCGCGGACGGCGGCGGCAGAATCGCCGGGCGCAGCGAGCGGCGTCGCCGGCAGCGTATCGGCGAGGGGAAGCAAAGTGTTCATTGGGAAGTCCTCGGGAGAGCGGAAACGGGCAAGCCCGCCGGCGCTCTCTCTCGGACCGGACGGGCTCAAACCCGTCCCGGCCACTCTCTGCCTCTACAGCCGTGGCGATAGCCGACATGAAACAAGCGCCCGGCCGTGTGGCGGGGCGCTTGTCGAGGTCAGCCGAAACGGCGTCCGGTTTCGGTGAAGGTGTATTGGTTGGCGGTGATCGTCTCGTCCACGGCCTCGTCCGAACTGAGGTATTCGTATTCGCGTTCGAGCTGCCGGTAGAGCCAACGGGCGAGATCACGCAGCGCCTCGATCACGGCGTCTTCTGCATCGGCCGTCATGTCCTGATACGTGGGGCTGTCCCGCTCGACCGAGATCGCCATGCAATATTCATGGGAATAGCGGCCTCGATGACTGACATCGGCGCGGAGCTGATAGAAATTGCGGCGCTGGATCGCCAGCAGGTCATCGGCGATGGCGTGAAGGCGGGTGTCTTTCGGCGCGTACTCGCGAATTTCGCGGGTGGCGTTTTTGCGAAAGGCATAAAACGCCTGATAGCTGGCGCCATTGCCCTGCGACCAGAAGCCGGTGAACGCGATCTGCGGCTCCTGCCGGGTGCCGCCGCCCATGAGGCGGACGGACCGGGTTTTCAGGCAGATACCGAGGATTTTCGCGATGCGCTGGAAATCCTCGAAGACGGAATCATACCACTCGTAGTCGAAGCCGCCTTCACGATACCAGGCGCGCGCGATGTCCTTGGCGGCGTCGGAAAGCTCGCCGAGCTGATAGACGGTGGTTTCGATGATCTCAGGCATCGGGATCGCCTCCGCGCAGCACCTTGTCGAGCCAGCCATCGGTATAGATCCAGGCGACCGTCTCGCCGGTGGCGAGGTCGATGACATGAGCGCCGCCGCCAAAGCCGTCGAGGCGGGGCCGCGAGCAGAGGTTGGCGTATTGGAAGCCCCAACGACCTGTCAGACCGAACTCGGTCGCGCAGATCGTGACGAACTGGATCATGCGCGCGGGATCGCCGGTCTCGTCATGGCGCATCCAAAGCTCGGTCCCCCCATATTGGGGTTCGATCGAGAGAAGAAAGCCCTCGGAGGGAGGCTCCTCGGACGCTCCTTCCTCGGAGAGCTTGTTGTAGAGTTCGAGCGCGCGAGCGGCGTTTTCGGGTGTGCCGACGTTAAGCAGGCACGAGAAATGCGTAAGGTAGTTGGCCATGTCAGGCTCCTGAAATGGAAAACCCGGCGCAGGGCCGGGTCGAATGGATGGAAAAGCGTGGTTGGAAGTCAGGCGGCCAGCGGCATTCGCAGAAGCTCGGCCGCCGTCTCGCGCCAGAGCGCATCGACCAACCGCGCTTCAAGCTGGCTGGCGCGGTAGCGATGTTCGCGGGCCGAGGCGTGCTCGCCGCGACCGGACGCGGTGAAGGCCGCGCCGCGCAGCTTGCTGGCCTCGGTCACGACACGGCGGGCCTCGGCGTCGGATGCGACGGGCTGCTGCCAGAGGACGATCCCGGCCCGGATCATTCCTGCAATGACAAGGCCCTGGTCGCTGTCCTGAATGACGATGATGCGCGGGCGCAAGCGCAGCATCTCGTCGGTGCCGACGCGGATGTCGCCGGCCGCGACGCGGCGGCTGGCGAGCGACATGGCGTCTTCGGGGGACGGGCATTCGCCGATGGCGACGATCTGGTCGAAACCATCGGCGTCATCCATCCCCTCATAATAGGCGGTGCCGATGCAGGAGATCCGCAACGGGAGTTTCTGTGCGCGTTGCAGGGTCGGCAGGACATGCCGGGCGAGAATGGCGCCGATCGGGGCGACGCGGGATTGGCGGGCAATGGTCATCGGATCAACTCCGCGACGGGCGGCGGAAGCCTCTCCTCCACCTCGTAACCCGTCACGGACAGGCCGACCGGCCTCTGCCTCTCTCTCTTCGGATGACGGCCGTGGCCAGCACGAAAAATGCGCCCCACCGGATGATGGGGCGCATGGACCGGTCAATCGATGGCCTGGAATATCGCCGACGCCTCGGGGTGGCCGTCGAGATAGCCGTAAAGCCGCTCATAGCCTTGCGCGAGAAAGTCGGACTCGAACCGGAACGACAGATGCGAGAAGGCGAAAAGCGTGGCGATGATGCCTGCCGCCTCGGCCGAAACCTCGCCGCGATATTCCGTGATTTCGCTTTCGATGCGGAAACGCGGCTTCGAGGTTGGTGCGAGGAACAACGGCTGCCCGTCGATCTCATAGAAGTTCCAGAAGCCGCCGCCATAGTCCTGCGGGCTGAGGCGGTCCATCAGGGAATAGACCGCATTCTCGGCCACGATCAGGAGCGGCAGGCCGAACAGGGTCGGCAGGAACATCTCGCGCCGATCCTCGGGAACGAGGGTGGCGGAGGGTTTCACGAGCGTATCATTGGACATGGGAGGCGTCTCCAGAGAGCGAAACGGGAAAAGTCCGACCGGCTCTCTCTTCACCGCCCGGACCTGTCCCGGCTCCAAGGCCCTCTGCCTCTCATGGCACCCAGAGGCCCTCCGCGAGTTCGCGGGCGATCATGGCCCGCGATCTCATCATCACGTCGTCGCCGCGCGTGTCGGGATGGCCGAAGAACCGCGCGCCGGGACCGTTCGCGCACCAGTCGGCATAGTAGCACCAGGCGCGATCGGTCAGCCGGAACGCGACCATATCGGAAGCCCAATGCGGTTTCGGCACCACGACGACGACAAGGCCGTCGCGGTTTTCCTCCCAGGGAAGCGAGCGTTCAGCGGGGGGATTGCGGCGGTCCTCGGCGAATATCTCATCGACGGTCATCATGCCGTGCCCTGGCATTGTGCGGCCGTGAGGAAGCCGGCCGGATTATCGGGATCGGGCGGCAGATAGGCGTCATAGGGGTTGCCGTCCGCCAGGTGCCCGAACGGCGTCATGATGATGTCGCCTCCGTCGCGGCCGACCGCACAGAGGACGTAGCGCAGTTCGCCGGAAGTGGCGTCCAGGCACTCCATGAGGGCAAGATTGCCGTCGCCGGCCGCGCGCAACAGGGTGTTGAAGTTCGTGCGGGCATGTTCGGGGATAGCCATGAGGATCTCCTGAAATGAAAAGCCCGGCGCGAGGCCGGGCGGATTGAAGGGGATGCGACAAAGGCGGCGGGAAGCGACCTCGGCCGCTCCCCGCCGTTTCAGTCATTCGGCTGCGACGAGAGCGACGTGCTCGTCTTCGGCCTCGGTGGCTTCGTCCTCGTCGCCATCGCCTGCCAGGAAGTCCGGCAGGGCCTCGCCGTCGCCGGCATCGCCATCGTCCGCGGCGTCACCGTCGAGTTCGACCAGGCGCAGCGGCTCGGGCAGCCAGCCGGTTTCGGCCAGCAGGCGTTCGGCTTCCTTCGCCATGTCGCCCTTCTTCAGATGCGCGATGAGTTGGGCGGCGCGTTCGCCCGCACCTTCGCGGACGGCTTCGAGGATGCGGGGCTTGGTGACGCGGCCGAGATAGTTGTCGACCGTGGGCCTCCAGCCGCCATCCGCTACCATGTCGAAGCCGGTGGCGCGGGCGATCCGGTCTGCACCGGACAGGCGGCGATCAAGGCAGAACTGCGAAACGCCGGAACCGCTGTGGGGGTTCGGCCGCTCGTAGAGGGCGTTGACGCCGTAGCTGACGCAATGGGCCAGCAGCGCCATCCGGCTCGCCTCGTCGAGCGCGGCGATCCAGTCCCAGGCCGCGCCTTCGTCGGAAGGAACATCGGCCTTCCAGGCGTCGAAGCGTTCGTCGATGGCCTTGGCCGAGGGCGTGTCGCTGAGATCGCTGCCCTGCACGCCAAGATGCGGCTGTCGCACGCTGATCTCCATGCAGCCGGTCGGCGCTGCGTAGTGATAACGCTGCATGACCAGGCGGTGCAGGAGCGCGGTCATCGCGACATGCGGGTTATTGGCGAGCGCGTCGTGGAGCGCGAGCGTGCGATGGGCGGTGAGTTCGATCACGAGCCGTTCGGGGAGCGGCTTGATCGCGTCATCCTCGTCGTCCTCCGTATCGACCGGCTCGCCGCCGATGGTGATGACGGCGCGCTGGACGCTGGCCTGGGCCGCGACCGCGCCGCTTTCGGCATCCGTCTCGCCATCGCCGGCTGCGTCCTCGCCATCGCCAGTGACGGGCGCCTCGTCCTCGGGACGGACGTAGCCGCGAGCGACGACAAGCTGGCCGGCGCGATCGATGCTGATGAAGACGCCCGCGCGGGCGATCTCGGCAGCGTCATAGATGGCCGGGCGCTTCTCGAAGACGCTCAACGCGGCCTCGATCTCGCCGAGGCGCGCGTCGATGTCATCGGGCAGCTCGTCGTAATCGGCGTGTTCCGCCTCGAGCCGCTCGTATTCCTCGCGCAGTGCCTCCCGAATGGCGCGATCCTCCTCGCTCAGATCGGGGAAGGTGGCGTTGAGGACGCGAAGACCGCGATCATGGCCGTAAGGCAGATCGGTATCGATCTCGATCCACTTCCAGCCCTCCGCCGCGACTTCATCGGCGATGACCTTCAGCTTGTCCGAGACCAGCCGGTCCAGCAGCGCGGGGTTTTCCAGCCAGCCCTCGTCCTCGTCGGAGAACAGGTCGCGCAGCATCACGCCGCCGGCCTGCTCATAGGCTTCGACGCCGACGAACTGCGCGCGCTTGTCGTCAGTCGGCACGGTCGTTTCGGTGAGGAGGTCGCGAATGTACCAGGGCTGGCGATTGTGCGAACGCTGGATCGCCTCCCAGACCTGTTCCTGACGGGCATGATCCGGGTTGACGGTGAACGCCTCCAGCATCGCCAGCGTCATCTCGCTGCGCGCATAAGCGTCCAGCAGGGACTGCGCGACGCGGGCGAGGCGGAGCCGCTGGCCAATGTAGCGCGGCGTGGTGCGATAGGCGTCGGCGACTTCCTCCTTCGACATGCCGCCGTCGACCATGCGCTTGAACGCCTTGAACTGGTCGAGCGGATGCAGGGCGAGACGGACGACGTTCTCCGCGTAGGAATCGTCGACGGCCGAGGTCTTGGCGTTGGCTTTCTTGACCAAGCAGGGGACCAGCCCATCGGCCGGGAAGCGGCCCGCCGCGACAAGGCGGGCGATGGCGCGGTAACGCCGGCCGCCCGCCGGGGTCTCGAAATCGCCGGTCTCGACGCCGGCATCGTCGAGGATGGCACGGACATTGAGACCCATCACGAGGTCTTCGCGCCGGTCGATGTCATGGGTCAGCTCGTCGAGACCGTTTTCGACGTCGATCTCGCGGACATTGCTGTCCGACAGCCGGATGCGGTTGAACGGAATGTCGCGCGAGCGGGAAAACTCGATCATCGCGACGACGGGGTTCTTCTTGCGGGAAGCGGCCTTGGCCATGGTCTTTGCTCCATGACGGACTCCGTGAGGCTCTCTCTCGGATCTCAATCCGTCACGAAGCGAAGCGCCGCCCTCTCACTCTAGGAGGGCAGCGCCACGCACCATGCTCGCCGGATTGGCGCAGACGCACACATCCGGCTTTCCGTATTTCCGGCTTTCAGCCGATCAGATTCCGCACATTCCCTCACATTCGTTCTGCCAGAGATCGAGCTGGCCGTGATCGGCCGCCGTCGTCAGGTCCGCTTCCCCCAGCGGCACGGCGGAGCGGTGAAGATAGACTTCGCCACGAATGCCGCGCAGGCCGGTGCGGATCGTGGCGTCGAGCGACACGGCGTCGTCCCACGCCTCGGGATCTTGGTCGCGCAGGGTGCGCCACGCTGCATCCGAATGATACGGGCAGCCGATGCAGGCGCTCTTGGGAGGCAGCGGATAGTCGTGCCGCGCGAGCCAGCGCAGGCAATCGTTGCGGGTCATACCCCGCTCGATCAGCGGCCAGCGGTTGACCTGCCAGTCCTCGAAGGACGGCTTCATGCGAAGCGCCTCGTCGAGAGAAATACCGATCCACTGCTCGGCGACTGGCGATCCTGGCGAGCGCCGACCGGCTATGCCGAGTAGCTCGCGCACCTTCCGGCGGATCGGCACGATCTTGTAGGAAGAGGTGCATTGGCGGCGGATCATGCCGACGCCGATGCGCTCGGTCCTGAGAATGCGGGAGCCGACGGGAACAAGGTCGCCGTTCTCGTCCTCGTCATAGACGGGCAGTTCGGAGCCGGCGGGCGTGACCGTGCGGGTGAATGCCGGGATCGATGCCCATCGCTCACCGCGCGAGGCGGAGATGAGGTCTGCGCGCAAATCCCCGGCCGAGACGATATGGACAGGGAACGGCAGGACGTTGGGCGATCGGAGCCAGGCCAGATGCTCATAAACCGCCTTCGGCTCCCAGCCGGTGTCGGCGAAGATCGCACAATCCGGCATGGGGCCGATTTCACCATGCGCGGCCATCAGGGCGAGCGTGGTGGACTGGACGCCCGCGCCGAGACTGAGGACGCGCAACTGGATGTCGGCCGCGAGACCGGGATCGGGCGTGAAGCCGGGGAAAGCGAGCGCGTGCATCATGCGGCCCTCCGCATGTCGTCGGCGTCGGGCAGGTTCTCGGCGTCCGGCTGGAAGGACAGGAGCCAGTCCGCCGCCTTGCTGGCCTGCGAGGCGGCGCGGACGATGGCGCGATTGTCCTCGCGCAGCACCTCCAGCCAGGAGCCGATATAGTCCGCATGGCGCACGGTCGGGACGATGCCGAGCGAGGCGCAGCAGAATGCGGAGATCAGTTCGGCCGTGATTTCCTCGACCGAATAGAGCTTCGTGCCGAAGGAGCCGGAGAGGTTCCGGTTCAGCCGGTGCGCTGCGCCGCTGGCGTGACCGAGTTCATGGAGCGCCGTCCGGTGCCAGTTGATCGGCTCGAAATAGGCGGCCGGCGGAGGCACTTGCACATAGTCGAGCGACGGCACGTAGAACGCCCTGTTGCCGCTGATACGGAAGTCGATGTCCGTCGCTTTGATGAGCGCCTCGACCTTCGGCTCGATGAGGCCGGGCGGCGGAGGGGGCACGGCCGCCTCGATGTCATCGGGCAGGCCCTCGCATTGCGCCGTGTTGAACACCGAGAAGCGTTTCAGGAACGGGATCGCGTGGGCTTCCTCGCCGGCCTCATGGGCGCGGCGCTTCTCGTCCTCCGGCGTGAAGCGGTCGGCATAGACGACGGTGGTGCCGCGCTCGCCCTTGCGGACATTGCCGCCGAGCGAGAGGGCCTGACGAAAGGTGAGCCAGCCCTGGCCGGAGAAGCCATGTTGAACGACGGCGCCCCAGAGGATCAGAATGTTGATGCCACTGTAGCTACGGCCGGTGCTGGCGTTCTTCGGCAGGCCGAGCGGGGCCTTCGCCGCCGCGGTGCCCCATGGCTGGACCCAGGGGAGACGTCCGGCTTCAAGCTCGGCGATGATTTTGCCGGTGATTTCGTCATAGAGGTTCGCCCGGTCGGCGCCGGTGCGAGGGGTGCGGTCATGTCTGGACATCGCGGTTCTCCGCGACGGGCGCCGGAAGCCTCTCTCCCAGCCCTCGACCCGTCACGGCAAACCCGTCCGCACTCTCACTCTAGGATTTCAGGCGCCGCGCTTTGCCCGAGCACCGCGTCCGCGTTGATGAGCCACACGTCGCGCATACGGTTGGGACAGGCTTTCTAATCAGGCCACGCGCTCCGAGCGCCAGTTGCCGTCCTTGCCCTTGGCGAGCCGCCAGGTCTGTGCCGTGACCAGCGTCCCGCGCGCGGTGCGATAGTCGGGAACGGCGAGACGGATGGCATCGCCCTCGGCGTGCCACTCCGCGATGACGGTGACGCCATCGCCGAACTCGACCAGGCAGTCGGGCGCGGCTTGCCCGTCATCGTCGACGGTCACGCGGCCCTTCCGAAAGGCGTGACTATGAGGAAACAGGAATCGCATTCGGTCGCCTTCTTCTTCTCGGGCATCTCATGCTTTGACGATCGCGCGGGACGATCGCCTGCCATGGGGGCGTTGCGGGGTCTCCCCGCAGAAGGGGGTGTGCCGGTGACCTTGGCGCCGGCCAGGGGGAAGGCTTTCCCCCACCATCATGGATGCCGGAGCTATCGCATTTCCTCATCGGCGATGGCCTGCACCACGTTCATGTCCATTTCCACGACAGGGGACAGGCGGGCGACCTCTGACGCGACCTTGGCCCAATGCCAGAACTCGGACCTGTTTCCCTGCGCGCGGCTGCGTGCGGCGAGGCGCTGCGCTTCATAATAGGCGTGATGGCCGTGCGTCGCGATCATCGCCCGCGCGTCCTGCTGCCAGCGTTGGCGAATCTGTCTTCGCTTATCGATCCAGGCGGCCAGACGGCGGAACATTCAGCCGTCCTTTCCGCCACGCGCCCGCAGCTCCCTCAGTTCCGCCAGGAACGTCGTGCCGACATCGATCGCGCGCTGTGCGCTTGTCCCGTCCACATCGACACCATGCGAGGCTTCCAGCATGACGCGGAGCGAAGCGAGGAACGGTGTCGTACTGGCGGGTGCGATCTCGCGCTTCTGCAAGGCGCTCACCATTTCGCCGATACCGGCCGGTCGTTCCGGCGTGCCGCCATTGTCGATCAGGAAATCCCGCAAGGTCCGCTCGATCTCGATGCGCAGCTTGACGACGGACATGAGCGGAAATTCGCGCGCCAACTCCTCGACGGTCGGCAGGTCGCGTTGAAGCTGTGGCGGCAGGCCCGGCGACAGCCGGTATTGCGCGACGCCCATCGGCTTGCTGGTGTCGCGCAAGGTGTATTCGACGATCACCTCGTTGCGGCCCTTGCAGAGAATGATGCCGATGGTCGGCTGGTCGTCCGGGTGACGGAGCTGGTCGTCAACGGCCGAGAGGTAGAAGTTCATCTTGCCCGCGAACTCGGGCTTGAAGTCCTCGATCTTCAGCTCGATCACCACGAAGCAGCGCAGACGGAGGTGATAGAAAAGCAGGTCGAGATAATAATCCTGACCGCCGACTTCGAGATGATACTGGCTCCCGACGAAGGCGAAGCCCTTGCCGAGTTCGAGGATCATCGCGCGCAGATGTTCGATCAGCCCGCGCTCCAGATCGCGTTCCAGCATGTCCGGGCCGAGCGAGAGGAAGTCGAAGGTGTATGGGTCTTTGAGAATCTGTTGGGCAAGCTCGGATTGCGCGGCCGGCAAGGTTCGTGAGAAATTGGTGAGCGCGCTGCCTTGGCGGACGAACAGATTGCTCTCGATCTGATGGACGAGGACGGGGCGCGTCCAGCCATGTTCGATGGCCTGTCGGGCATACCAGGCGCGTTCTTCGGGCGCCTTCACGGTATCGAGCAGGCTGACGTTATGGCCCCAGGGCAATTGTGCAACGACCCGTTGCACAATTTCGGGATCGGGCCAGGCATCGGCCAAGGCCCGCATATATTTGAGGTTTCGGGAAGAAAGCCCGGTCATTTCGGGGAACGCCTGACGGAGATCCCCGGCCAGCCGGTCGACGACCTTGGCGCCCCAACCCTCGCGCTCCTGCCGGGTGAGAATATCCCGCCCGATGGTCCAGTAGAGCAGGATCATCTCGCGGTTGACCGACAGGCTGGCGCGATGCCGGGCTTCGATGATCCTTTGCTTCAGGTCGCCGACGAAGGCTGCATAGCTTTGCGGGTCGATGTCGGCGGCCGGCGCGGCTGTCCCGGCGCGACGCGGGGCGGGGGATTTGGGCGGTCGCGTCATCACGCGGCCGCCTTCAGGCGCTTCTTCGCCAGCATGGCGCGGACGAACTTGTCCCACTTCGCCATGCCCGCGCGCTTCTCGACCATATAGTGCCAGCGGTCGTAATGCTTGGAGCTGACGTCCTGCAGCGCGTGGTTCTGGAGGCGATCGCGGATTTCCTTCGATATGCCCGCCTTGCCGGCGAGCGTCTTGAAGGTGCGGCGGAGATCGCGGTTCGTCGCATAGGGGATCACGCCGCGGTCCCGCTGACGCCAGACGAAGCTATAGAGCGTACCGTGGCTGACCGGCTTTGACGGGTCTTTGGCCGACGGGAAATACCATCCCCATTCGTTCGGCGTGATCGACTCGATCAATTCGGCGGCGAGCAACGGCACTGGAACGGCGTGTGGCTGGTCGTTCTTGGTCTTCGACCAGTCGATGATCCGCTCCTTGGCGTCCCATTGATCGACATGCAGGCGCGCGATCTCCTCGACGCGCTGGCCGGTCAGCATGATGATCTGCACGGCGCGCGGGTAGGACGGATGGACCGGCGTATCGGGGCATTCGAGCCAACGATAGAGCTGGACGAACTCATCCTCGTCGAGCCAGCGCGTGCCTTGGACCTTGGGCTCGGTCGGAATGCCTGTCGCTGGATTGAAGGGGATGCGGAAGCGGCGGGAGGACTGCTGCCGATAATCGTTGTCGGACTTCATGCCCCAGGCGAAGGCGGCATGGAGATAGGAGCGCACATGGTCGGCCATCGACTTCGCGCCGCGATCGTAGATCGGGCGGATCAGCTCGATGATCTCCTCGGCCTCGATCTCGCGGGCGAGGCGATTGCGCCCAAGCGTGTCGGCGATCTTGTTGAGACCCTTTTCGGTCTCCTTCCAAGAAGGCTTCCCGGCGTCCTTGAGCGCGGCGACATAGCCCTCGAACAGATCGGCGACCGTGCCGGGGCGCGTGTCGGTGGCGATCTTGATGCTCCGGCCTTTCTGGATGACGTCGGCAAAGTCGCGCTTGAAGATTTCGCGGGCCTGGGCGAGCGACATTGAGGGATAGGCGCCGAGCTTCTTCTTCGTGCGCTTACCGTCGCGCCATTGTTGCGCCATCCAGTCGGCGGTGACGCGCTTCGGCATGGGCTTGAGAACGAGGACGAGACGGCCGGTGCCGCGTCCTTCGCCATCGGCGAGGTTTTCCTGCTTCTGGCTTATCTCGACGCGCTTGAGCGCATGTCGGATCGTGGTGTCGGTGAGTGCGGCCATGGCGTTTCCTCCTTTCCGGGACTGGGATCGGTCGGGGAGAAACAGGGATCGCTTGCTGGGAGCGGAAGGCCGTTTGTTACCCCTCTTACAGCCCCCAATTTGCCAAAACCACCCCCACTACGCAAGGGCTAAAAATCACTAACTCCCTAGTGTTTCAACGTGCTTGAGCGTGATCGAGCGGGATCAAAATCAGTGAGTGGGGTGATTGTGGACGAGCACGATTGCCGTTGCGGACAGTTCGAGCGCGCGTTTTATCACTTCACGCGGATAGACCGGCGTGTGATCGACCGTGCCCTGCTGCTGGACTTCATCTGAAATGAGGGCATTCTTCTTGTCGAGAAACAGGATGCGGAACTGCTCGCGCGCCTCGAAGGCCATCGCTGTGTGGCAATAGTCCAGAACCTTTTCCCAGGATGAAAGGATTTCGCGGCCCTTGATTTCGCTTCGCGCCATGCGCGACGCGGCAGCGGCGATCACCTTGAGGTCGAGCGCGATGGCCGGCCCGATGCCTTTGACTTCTTGAAGCAGCGTGACAGGGGCGCCGAGCACTTCGCCGAGTGTTCCAAAGCGGGCCAGCAGAGCCTTGGCGACGGGCTTGGTGTCGGCGCGCGGGATCAGGCGAAAAAGCAGCAGTTCCAGAATTTCATAGTCGGGCAGGGCGTCCGGGCCAGCCGCAGCAAAACGCTCGCGCAGCCGGTCGCGATGGCCGAGATAATGCGGCTTTTCCCTCACCGGCTCGCTGTTTCTCAATGGTAGCAGGACCGGCTGCTCACCGAGATAACCATAGGCCTGTCTGCTTTTTCCCACGTCGTTCACTCCCCACCCGTGTCCATGATAGGCCATGTTCGGGCGGGAATGAAAAGCCCGTTGTCGTGTTTTTGTAGACGGGCACTGATGTTGCGGCTCAGCCGGGAAGGCCAGGACGGTCGAGGCCCGCGGGCGACAGAGTGAAGATCTCGCAGCCGGTTTCGGTCACGCCCACGGTGTGCTCATATTGCGCTGACAGGGAGCGGTCGCGCGTCACCGCCGTCCAGCCGTCGGACAGCACCTTCACATGCGGCCGGCCGAGATTGATCATCGGCTCGATGGTGAAGATCATGCCGGGGCGCATTTCGACGCCTTCGTTCGGGCTGCCATAATGCAGGATGTTCGGCGCATCATGGAAAAGCTGACCGACGCCGTGGCCGCAGAAATCGCGTACGACCGAGCAGCGTTCGCCCTCGGCATAGGTCTGGATGGCGGCGCCGATGGCGCCGGTACGCTCGCCCGGCTTGACGGCTGCGATGCCGCGCAAAAGGCACTCATAGGTAACTTCCATGAGGCGCTCGGCCGCGCGCTTGATCTGGCCGACCGGGTACATGCGCGAGGAATCGCCGTGCCAGCCATCAACGATATAGGTGACGTCGATGTTGACGATGTCGCCGTCGCGCAGCGGCTTGTCGTCGGGAATGCCGTGGCACACGACATGATTGATCGAGGTGCAGGTCGATTTGGTGTAGCCGCGATAGTTGAGCGTCGCCGGCAGCGCATCGTGGTCCATGCCGAATTCACGCACGAAGCGGTCGATGGCGTTGGTGGTGACGCCCGGCTGCACGATAGCAGCCAGTTCGTCCAGGCAGCGTGCCGTCAGATTGCACGCCTTGCGCATGCTGGCAAAAGCCTCCTCGCCATAGAGGCGAATCTGGCCGGTATTCCTGAGCGGGGCGGTCGCGGCGTCGAGGTAGGTAATCATGACTGGCGAAAGACCGAATTGAATCTGACCGTCTTCATGTGACACCGAATGCGGCGATCTTCAACCTTTCCGTTCGTCGAAGTCGCTTGCCGGCTTATTCCGAGATCGTCCGGGCGGCATCCTTGGCATAGCCGCGCAGCGGCTTTTCCGGCATGAGCAGGAAGCTCAGGAAGGAAGCCACCATGATGATGGCGCAGACGATGAAGATCATGGTGAAGGCTTCGCCTGAAACCGCTTGCGCGCTGGTCTGGATACCTTCGGTGGCAAGCGGCATGCCGTAGCCGAGCGCGACGGCGCCGAGGATGGCGACACCCAGTGCCCCGCCCATTGTGCGCAGGAAGGTCAGAACCCCCGTCGCCACGCCGAGATCCTTGCGGTCGACGGCATTTTGAACCGAGACAGTGCAGACCGGCAATGTCGCGCCGGTGCCGATGCCGATGCCGGCGGTCAGCACTTCCACCAGCGTCAATGAAACATGCTCGGCCATGAAGGCCATCACGCCAAGGCACAGCACGCTGAACAGCGCGCCGCCAAGCGCGATGCGCCTGTAGTGGACGATATGCGGCACCATCCATCCACTCACCATCGCCCCTGTAACGGTGCCAAGCAAAAGGCCCAGCATGGCCGTACCGGATTCAGCGACGGACAGGTCGAGATGGGCCTGCATATAGACCGGCAGATAGACGGCAAGCCCGATATTGGCCGCCTGGACGAGAAACACCGCAATCGTCCCGGCAGCGACGATCGGGTTGCCGAGAACTTCAAACGAAACAAGCGGTTCGGCCGCTTTCATCAGCCGCAGTGCCAGGATGAACGAGACCACGAGCGAACTTCCGATGAGGCCGAGGATTTGCGGCGAAGTCCAGGCATAGGTGCTGCCGCCCCAGTTCAACGCGAGCAGCAGCAGCGCCGTCGCGATGACCAGAAACAGCGCACCCCAGCCGTCGATCTTGTGATGCTTGCCCAGCACCGGCAGCTTCTTCAGCGGTTTGCTGATGATGGCCATGGCCAGCAGACCGAGCGGAATGTTGATCCAGAAGATCAGCGACCAGTGCAGATGCTCGGCGAACGTGCCACCCAGCAAGGGGCCGGCAATGCTGGCAACCGCCCATGTGCCGGATATCCATGCCGCATAGCGGGCGCGTTCGAGCGGTGGGACCAGATCGCCGATGACGGTTTGCGAGAGCGCGAACAGCCCACCGCCGCCAAGTCCCTGAATGGCGCGGCCGGCAATCAACACCATCATGTTGGGGGCGAGGGCACTGACCACCGAACCGGCAAGAAAAATCAGGATCGCCGCGAAGATGATCGGCCGGCGGCCAAGCACGTCGGAAATCTTGCCATAGAGAGGCGCGACCGCCGTTGCCGTCAGAAGATAGCCGGTGACGATCCACGGCAGATATTCGGCATGGCCGAGCGCGCCGGCAATCGTCGGCATGGCTGGCGCGACGATCGTCTGGTCAAGCGCCGCCAGCAGCATGGACAGCAGCACGCCGCCAATGATGACGTTTGTCTCACGGTCGCTGATAGCGGGTGTCGAAACGTCCTGCGTGTGGTCCTGACTGATAGGCTTGTCCATGACGTATTCAATTCACTGCTGTTTCGTGATTCCCGTCGAAATATATCCACCCATTTGCACAAGAATGGGCGCGATGCCTGCCGGAAACCATTAATGCTGTGGGGTCCCGTGCACCGGGGCTTCGAGTCCGCGTGGCGGATTGCCGGGCTACCAACCGGCATGCGCTTCCTTAAAACAGCGGCGCGGGAATAGCAGAGCAGCAACCGGGTGTCGAGGCGCGCGTGTTGACTGTCCCGTGATCGTTACCAGGAAGCCAGGCAAAACCGCGATTTTCTCCTCAAGGCAATGGCAGGCGCCCGGCCCGGATACGCTCGGCGCGATACTCCAGCAATCGCAGGATGCGGCTTTCGAAATTCACCATCTCGACGCGGTCGAAGCGCGCCTGCGCCTTGTCGTGCCTGTCGAGAATCCTTGTCGTGATCGCTTTTGCCTTTGCTGCCGCTGTTTCGCAATCCTTCTGACGGCCGCTCGCCTTCAGCGCGTCTTCCAGCTTGCGCGCATAGCGCTTGGCGATATCGACATGCAGGCCTTCGTGACGTTTGATATCGGCGGAAAGCGTGTCCCAGAACAGCCGCACATCCGGTTCTGATTTGCTGCGCCGGCTCCAGCGCGGCAGCACGATATGCACCTTGAGCGTCACCTTGGCCGAGGCGATCCGGCAGGACCGGGCGCCGCGCGCATAACCGATATGCGTGGTGAAGGCCATGCGCGTCGCGCCGGGGTGGCGGGAGCCCGAACTGCCGACATGCGGCCCGCGTTCGGCAAGCTCCGCCTGTATCTCCTCAAGCGTTGTGCCGCCTATGGTGAAGGTGCTGTAGGTCTTGACGAGATCAACCGCATGCGCGGCGGGTGTCGGCGCAAGTAGCAAAAAGGCTGAAAGCAGGAACCGCCGGTTCATATTGCCTCTACGTCCGCCTTGCGTTACGGCCTGTTGCGGTACGACGATTGCCGCCCCTGAACGCCCTGACATATTGGTTGACCTGCAATGATGATGACACGATGGCAACTGGCTCACGGGCGTTATCTCGACCTTGGCCGCAAGGCAATGGTCATGGGTATCCTCAACGTCACGCCGGACAGCTTTTCCGATGGCGGCCGCTTCGATGTACCGGAGCGTGCGCTGGCGCAGGCGCGGCGCATGATGGAAGAGGGCGCAGCCATTATCGATATCGGTGGTGAATCGACGAGGCCCGGCGCAACCGCCGTCAGCCTGGCCGAGGAGCAGGCTCGTGTGTTGCCGATCATCGAGGCACTGGCAAAGGAGAGCGACGTGCTGCTTTCCATCGACACCTACCGCGCTGAAACGGCGCGGCTGGCGGTCGAGGCGGGCGCGCATATCATCAACGATGTGTGGGGCTTGCAGCGCGAGCCGGAGATCGCCGGCATCGCAATGCAAACCGGTGCCGGGCTGGTGCTCATGCACACCGGGCGCGGGCGCGAGAAAGTGCCCGACATCATCGCCGATCAACTGGCGTTTCTTGGCAAGTCGGTCGAGATCGCGCGGCAGGCCGGCGTGCCGGATGCGCAAATCGTCCTCGATCCGGGATTCGGGTTCTCCAAGGGCGTGCCGGAAGTCGATCTGGCGATGATGCGGCGTTTTGAGGAACTGCACGCGCTTGGCTTCCCGCTTCTGGTCGGAACCTCGCGCAAGCGTTTTGTCGGAGCGTTGGCCGGACGCCCGGAAACGGCCGACCGAGTGGCGGCGACGGCGGCCACCAGCGTCATCCTGCGAATGAAAGGCGCACAGCTTTTCCGTGTCCACGACGTCGCGATCAATGTGGATGAACTCGCCGTGACCGATGCCGTGCAGGCGCACGAATGCGCGGAGGATGAAGCGTGAGCGTGCAAATTTCATCCGGCGATGCCGAGACCGCCTATCTCAGCCTTGGCGGCAATCTCGGGGAGCCGGAGCGCGCCATGGCAAGCGCGCTGCAAATGCTCGACGGTGAAGCGAACGTACAGATTACAAGTGTTTCCTCCCTCTACAGGACGCCGCCCTGGGGCAAGCTCGACCAGCCGGATTTTCTCAACATTGCCGCGCAGCTTTCCACGACGCTGGCGCCGCATGCGTTGCTGGACCTATGCCTCGATATCGAACGCCGGTTGAAACGGGTGCGCGGCGAACGCTGGGGGCCGCGGCTGATCGATATCGACATTCTGGTATTCGGCGATCGCGTCATCCATGAGGACGGGCTGGAGGTGCCGCATCCGCGCATGCTGCAACGCGCCTTCGTGCTGGCGCCGATGGCGGAGATCGCTCCCGATCTTGTCGTCGCCGGCGAGCGCATTGCCGAGCGGTTGCGCCGCGCCGATACCGGCGGGATCGAAAGATTGCCGTCAGGGCAGGATTGGTGGCGTGCTGCCTGAGGGGAGACGATCAGCCTGAAAAGCCGCCATCGTCCAGGAATGCACGTTCTTCAGGCGTTGTGCCTCGGCCAAGTGCCATGTTCCTGTGCGGGAAACGGCCGAAGCGCTCGATGATATCGCGATGCATCACCGCATAATCCAGATAGGACACCGCATTGGCCTTATGCAGGTCGACCGAGCGATGCTGGTCGGCGAGTGCTTCCGAATGTTCGAAGGGCAGGTAGAAGAAGACGCGAATTTCTTCTTCGACTTCCATGTCGTGTCCGGCCTCGACCGCGTGGGCGGCGAAATGGCGGGCCAGCGGATCGGTGGCGAACATATGGCCGGTGCCGCGAAAACAGTTGCGTGGAAACTGGTCGAGCAGGATCATCAGCGCCAGCGAGCCTTCAGCAGATGCGGCCCAATCATCCAGTTCGCGGCGGGCGGCGGCATAGTGCAGGTCGAGAAAGCGGTTGCGGAAATCGGTATCGAAAGATTCGTTCTTTTCGAACCAGGCGCTGGAGCCGGCTTCACGCCAGAAACGCACCACCGACCCGGCTTGCTCGTTCAATCCTGACATTGGCGTTCTCCTTCAATCTGTCGCTTCAATCGGTTGCCGGCGCCTGCTTGCCGAGCATGCCGGCGGTTTCTTCGTTCAGGGCCTGTCCGGGGCGGCGCGGCTGCGTTACAGGGGCGGGAACCGGGGTGGCGATATTGCCCTTCAGGAAGTTGCGGCCGTCATGGATATTGCCGGAAATCTGCATTTCCAGCCGTGCGGCGTCGCGGCGGCGCACGTCCTCAATGACGTCGGCTACGGTATCCGGATCGACGCCCAGTGCTTCCAGCGTCGAGCCGCCGAAAACAAGCGCGGATTCGAAGGTTTCGCGGATCTGGTAGTCGATGCCGGCATGGATCAATTGCAGCGCCGTGCCGCGATCATAGGCGCGCGCCATGACGGTAAGGAACGGGAATTCGGCCTTGAGCAGTTCGGCGATGCGAACCGCGACGTCCGGCTTGTCCACGCAAATCAGCACGGCGCGCGCCTGATCGGCGCCGGCGGCATGCAGTATATCGAGCCGGGTGCCGTCGCCGTAATAGACCTTGAAGCCGAAATCGGCGGCGGCCTGGATCATCTCGACATCGTTGTCGATGATCGAGACGTCGACGCCGCGCAACAGGAGCGGTTGGCTGGCGATCTGGCCGAAGCGGCCGAAGCCGATGATCAGCACGCTGCCGGTCAACCCATCGGCGACATCGACGCCTTCCATTGACTGCCTGTCATCGCTCGGCGTCAACCGCCGCAGCACGGCGATGGCAAGCGGGGTCAGCAGCATGGACAGGATGATGATGGCCGTCAGCATCGCGTTGCCGCGGCTGTCGATGATGCCGACCGCGGCGGCGGAAGCATAGAGCACGAAGGCGAATTCGCCGCCCTGCGCCATGATCACCGCCCGTTCGAGCGCTTCGCGATGGCTGGTGTGCAACAGGCGCGCGACCAGATAGATGCCGAATGCCTTTATCACCATATAGGCCACGACATAGATGGCGATGAGTTGCCAATTGTCCCAGACGACCTGAAGGTCGAGCGTCATGCCGACCGCCAGAAAAAACAGGCCGAGCAATATGCCGCGGAATGGTTCGATATCGGCTTCGAGCTGATGGCGGAATGTCGATTCCGAAAGCAGCACGCCGGCCAGAAATGCGCCCATGGCCATGGAAAGGCCGCTGAGTTGCATGGTCAGCGCCGAGCCCAGCACCACGAGCAGGGCGGCGGCCGTCATCACCTCGCGCGCCTGCGCGTCGGCAAGGATGCGGAAGAAGGGATTGAGAAGGTAGCGGCCGGCCAGTACCAGCCCGACAATGGCGCCGATGCCGATGCCGATCTCGGCAAGGCGCTCTGAAACGGTGGTTTCCACCCCGCCTGGCGCCAGAAAGGCGACCAGTGCCAGCAGCGGCACGATGGCAAGGTCTTCCAGCAGCAGGATCGAAACGATGCGCTGCCCCTTCGGCGTGGCAATGTCGCCGCGCTCTTCCAGAAGCTGCATGACGATCGCCGTCGAGGTCAGCACGAAGCCCGCGCCGGAAATGACGGATTGGGCGACGGTAAAGCCGCCCAGCCAGCCGAGCGTGCCCAGAAGCAACCCGCATACGCCGACCTGAAGCGCGCCGAGGCCGAAGATTTCGCGCCGCAACCCCCAAAGCCGCGACGGCTGCATCTCCAGCCCGATGATGAACAGGAACATGACGACGCCGAGTTCGGCGACATGCAGGATCGCGCCCGATTCGGAAAAGACGCGCAGGCCGAACGGGCCGATCACCAGACCGGCTGTGAGATAGCCGAGGATCGAGCCGAGGCCGATGCGCTTGAAGATAGGCACGGCGACCACACCGGCGGCCAGCAGCGCCACCACCTGTATCAGATTGCTGTCCGCCGCCTCGACTGCCATGCGTGCCTTTCTGCTTCCTGCGAATGCGATTTGCGCCATTGCAGGCGCGAGACGATGATGGCAGCCGCTCTAACGCAATGTGCCGTGTTGTATTATACCGCATTGGCCAGACGCACGAACTCCTCGATATCGAGCGTTTCGGCACGGCGCGTCGGATCGATGCCGACGCGGGTGAGCAAAGCTTCACCGCCCATGCTTTTCAGGCTTTGGCGCAGCATCTTGCGGCGCTGGCCGAAGGCGGCTTCGGTGACGCGCCCAAGCGTTTTCACGTCGGCCGCAAGCGGGTTGGCTCGTGGCACGAGATGGACGACTGAGGACGTCACCTTCGGCGGTGGGGTGAAGGCCTGCGGCGGCACGTCGAAGGCGATGCGCGCTTCACAGCGCCAGCCGGCCAGAACGCCGAGCCGGCCATAGGCCGAACTGCCGGGCTTCGCCACGATGCGCTCGGCAACCTCGCGCTGGAACATCAGCGTCATCGATGCGTAGAAGGGCGGCCATTCAGCCACCGTCAGCCAGCGCACCAGCAATTCCGTGCCGATATTGTAAGGCAGGTTGGCGACGATCCTGACCGGTTCGCCATCGGCAAGGGCGGCAAAATCGGTCTTCAGCGCGTCGCCGGCAATGATTTGCAGTCGATCGGGATAATGGTCGGCGATTTCAGTCAACGCGCCGAGGCAGCGTTCGTCGCGCTCGATGGCGATGACACGCCGCGCACCGTTGAACAGAAGCGCGCGTGTCAGGCCGCCGGGTCCGGGGCCAATTTCGATCACCGTGGAATGTGTCAGGTCACCGGCGGCACGCGCGACCTTGCCGGTGAGATTGAGGTCGAGCAGGAAATTCTGGCCGAGCGCCTTTTTCGCCTGTAGCCCGTGCCTGTCGATGACGTCGCGCAGAGGCGGCAAACCATCAATGCTCATTTGACATTGAACTCATGCGGCAAGCGATTTTTGGGCGCCATCGGCCAGCCGGCGCGCCAGCTTGAGCGCGGCGATCAGGCTATCTGGCCTTGCGATGCCCTTGCCGGCAATGTCGAACGCCGTGCCATGGTCGGGCGAGGTGCGGATGAAGGGAAGCCCCAGCGTGACATTGACGGCCTCATCAAAAGCCAGCGCCTTGGCCGGGATCAGCGCCTGGTCGTGATACATGCACAACGCGACATCGTAATTGGCGCGGGCGCGCGGGTGGAACATGGTGTCGGCGGGCAGGGGGCCGAAAGCGTCGATACCCTCAGCCCGCAGGATATCGATGGCCGGCTGGACGGTCTCGCGATCCTCAAGCCCCATGGCGCCGCCTTCGCCGGCATGCGGATTGAGGCCGGAAATCGCCAGCCGGGGCTTTTCGATGCCAAAACGCGCCTTGAGGTCGGCTGTGGTGATGCGCGCCGTCTCGACAACGAGGTCGGTGCTGAGCGCGCGCGGCACGTCTGCCAGCGGAATATGGATGGTGACGGGCACCGTGCGCAGATCCGGTCCGGCCAGCAACATGACCGGTCTGGCGTCGGATCCGGTATGCAGCTTGGCCAGGTGCGCCAGATATTCGGTGTGGCCGGGAAAGCGGAAGCCGGCATCGTAAAGCGGCTTCTTGGCGATCGGGCAGGTGACGATGGCAGCCGCGCGCCCGGTCAGGCAATCCGCCACGGCACGGTCGATGGCTTCAACGGTGCCCGCGGCGTTGGCCTGGTCGGGCCGGCCCGGCGCGTCGCGAAAGCGAGCGGCCAGCGGCACGATGGGCAGGGTCTCGGAAAAAACCTGCATGGCATCCGTCGGTTCGGTTTCGACCAGCGGCACATTCATGCCCATGCTGGTGGAGCGCGCCGCAACCAGGGCCGGATCGGTGAGCAGGTAGAAGGCGGGAACAGCCTTTTCGCGGCGCAATTGCCAGGCGGCAACGGCAATCTCCGGCCCAATGCCGGAAGGATCGCCGATGCTGACAGCGAGCGGCAGGGCAGGCGTCGGCATTGCGCCGTCAGCGCTTCACGATGCGGGCGTCTTTCTTCAACTCGCCCAGATATTTTTTTGCCAATGCGTCATTGCCGTCCTTGGCGCCTTCGGCCTCGAAAACCAGAGCGGCAACCCGGTCGTCCGACACCTCGCGCGCGCTGCATACGCCGATGAATTCGACGCCGCGGTCGGTGACGCGAACGGGTGTGGCGGATCCGGCCTTGGTCTTCTTGACCTGTTCGGCCCAGTCCGACGGCAGTTTGGGCGCAAGCACACGGCCGAGATCGCGCACGGTCACGTCGATCAGGCCCTTTGCGAACTCGCGCGTGGTGTTGCAGCCATTGAAGCGGGCGCGCATCGCTTCGGCCTCGCGCTTGCGTTTGCCGAGGATGGCATTGCGCTCCGAGGCCGGTACGACAAAGATGACCTGCTGGAGCATGTATTCGGTAGCCGACGGTTTGGTGCCGCCCTGTTGCAGCATGCGCCGCACGGCTTCCTGGGGGTTCATCAGCCCGGTATTGTTGCCACCGCCCTGTTCGGCGCGGGCTCGCGCGCCGAGCGCCTGATTCCAGGCCATCTGGGCGCGGATGAAATCCTTGAAATGTGCCCTGGTCACGCCGGATTGCGCCATCACGCCGTCGAGTTGCTTCAACTGCATCTTGTTGTTGGCGGCGAAACGCGCATAGGCCTCATCGACCTGCTGGTCGCTGATGCGAATGCCCAGCCGCTTGGCTTCCGCCAGCTTCAAAGCCTGATCGATCATTTCCTGGGCGGCGTCGCCCTTGCGGTGCTGAAGGCGCAGGAACGCGGCCCTGTGCTTGATGTCGCCGCTCGTCACCGGAATATCGTTGACGATGTACTTGATCTCGCTGGCCTGAACCGGAGGTGCGATCACCACGGTCGGAAGCGCGGCGAAAGCAACCAGAAAGGCGAAGCGCGCGCAAAAAGCGTATTTCCTCATCGAAGATATTCCCGATTCTTCCCGTGAAACGAGCTTAGTGCATCGGGCCGAAAGGTGAAGTTCGGTTTTCGGGTTATTCCGATGCTCCGTCAAAGCATTATAGTGTCCATTATGCGTTCGGCTGAACGCACGGCACTCCTAATGCAGCCTGAACTGTCATGTCCATGCCTATTCTATGCGGCGAAACCATGTCGCCGCGGTTTATTGCGGTGCAATCGCCGACGAGCTTGAGCCAAAATCGCCAAGCGTCCGGAAGGAAATATTGAAGCCGACATTCAGGCTCTTGTCATTGCTGTCTTCGCGATTCCGGGTTTCGGAGAAGGTCATCAGATAGGTGAAGCATTCGTCGGCATAGCCGAATCCGAACCCGTCCCTGACCAGAACGTTTGTTTCCAGATCGTAGGTGCCCGAACCGAAAACACGCCAATTGTCGTTGATCCGCAGAGAACCGTTCAGCGAGGCTTCGCGCCGGTCCTCCGCGAAACCGTATAATGGCTGCGCCCGGATGAAGGCGTAACCGGCGGTCAGCGTGACCGGCCTGCCGGTATAGCCGACCTTGGCTTCCATGCGCTGCACGCCGAAATCCTGTTCGCCGAAACGGCCGCTGAGCGAACCCGACCAACCGGACGGGCTTGCGGCGCCGATCAGGCCGACATAGTCCGACGCGTCGTCCTCAAGGCCGGATTCGATGCCGACATTGACGAGATCGGGCGAGGCGAAGGAATTGCGCCCGGCGATCTGGTAGGATTGGCCGAATATGGCATGGGTGCTCCAGCCATTCTCGTAGCTGCCGGTGTAGCGCACACCGACATTGGCGCGCGTGCCGCCTTCGATGCGGTCATAGCCGGAAAACTTGTCGCGCTCGAACAGGGTCGAGGCATCGAAGACGAAGCTCTGCGCGTCCTCGTTCGGAACGGCCAGGCCGCCGACATATTGCTCGTCGGGGCGCACGAAAAGCTGCGCCATCGGCTCAACGACATGCGAGGAGTGGACGCCGGAGAACAGGATCGGCCAGCGCATTTCCAGCCCCAGCGTCGCCATATAGCGCGCGAAGGAGGAGCGCATGTCATTGCCGACGCCGGGATAGGCATGCTGAATATCGGAATTGAGCGCCATGTTGTTGACCGCCGTGAGCGATCCCGACGACGCATTGACGTAGTCTGCGTCGGCCTGGAAAGCGAGCAGCGGCGTGATCACCAACCCGTTTTCGGTGATGAAGGTGCGCTTCCACTCGGCTTCGCCGGTTATGCGGCCGGATTCGCCTTCAAGACCACGGATACGATGCGGCACGCTATCCAGATCGTCGCGGCGCAACAGGCGGGCGTTCAGGTTTAAAGAGAGTTGCCCGCCGGCCAGCGGCGTGTCGGGAATGTAGGCATAGTCCAGCGACGGCAGAACCCAGGGTTGCTTGTCACTCCGTGCGCCGGTGCTGCTGTCCAGATAATTTTCCTGCACATCGAAATGCATGGCGCGCAGGTCGAAATAATTCCGGTCGTTGAGGCCGGTCAGGTAGACTTCCGAACGGTAAACGTAATCGTTGTAGCCGTCGATCTTGTAGGTGCGCGCGAAATTCTTGTCGGTCTGCAACAGAACATCCCAGCCGAAATCCCAGCGCTCGTTGATCGCGAACCGGCCCTTCGTGCCCATCATGCCGCGGAATTTGTTCGGGTCGTCATTTGGACCGGAGTTGACCGTATAGCCGCCGGGTCTGTAGTTGCCGTCCTTAAGAGCGCCCGGATCCTTCTGGCTGATGCCGGCCATCTTGAGCGTGTACTGGCCATTGTTGAAACGCTGGCGCCACTCGGCCTCGCCGAGAAAGCCCTGCTTGGAATAATAGGTTCCCTTGGCGGTCAGGTCGTAGGTCGGCGAAAGCGCGAAATAATAGGGAATGCCGACGCCGACGCCGAGATCGTCGTTGAAGGTGACGCTGGGGATCAGGAAGCCGCTCTTGCGCTTCACCGTCGGGTCCGCAATCTCGAAGGCCGGCAGATAGGCGATCGGGAAGCCGAAGAACTCGAAATTCGAATCCTGGAAGCGTACCGTGTGCTTCTGCCCGTTCCAGATGATCTTGCGGGCCTTGATGCGCCAGATGGGCGCACTGTCGGGTTTGTCCTCGCAGGGCGCGCAGGCGGTATAGACGCCGTTGTGGAACGTGGTCAGCACGCCGCCCATGCGCTCTGCGCTTTCGGCGGCGAAATAGGTCTTGTCGACCGTTTCGACGCGCAGCGCGTTGACGAAGCCGTCGGCGAAGTCGTCGGTGATGTCGATATGGTCGGAATTGATCTTGGTGCCGTCGCTCTGGACGATCTGCACCTCGCCGCTGGCGACAAGGCGCTTGGTCTTGCGATCGTATTCGACGCGCTGCGCGACCAGCCGGTTGCCGCCATAGTCGATCTGCACGCCGCCGACAGCCGTGACAGTCTGGTTGTCATTGTCATAGACGAGCGTGTCGGATTCCAGCAGCATCTGGGAATTGGACGGCACTCTGTCGCTGACATCCGGCAGCGCCTGCGCGAGTGCCGTCTGGCCGGAGAGACCGAAGGCAAGCAGGCATGCCAAGGCGCTCACTCCACACAGGAGCGCCCCCCGGGTCGGCCCACGGTTGTAAAAAACCGTCCCTCTCACTAGCCGTCTTCCTTGTACAACAGGAAAGTTACTCCAAAGAACATCGCCACGACAACCGGAAACCATGCCGCTACCATTGTTGGCACTAGTCCCGCGATTCCGAATGCCTTGACGAGAACCGACACGACATAAAGCAGAAAGCCCGCCACGACACCACCCAAAATCATCGTCGCGGACTGCCCCATACGCGCAAAACGCATCGAGACGGTCGCCGCGATCAGCGTCATGGCGACAAGCAGGAACGGCAGCGCCACCAGCGAATCGAATTGCATCGCGAAAGCATTTGCCTTGAGACCGAAGGAACGGGCAACCTCGATCTTCTGCGGCAAATCGTAGAAGGGGATCGTTTCGGGCCGCGCCAGCCGCTCCTGGACGAATTCCGGCTTCAGATCGGTTGCGACGCGGGCGGTCTCCTCACGGGTCACGTTGCCGTCGCTGTCCATCACCCGGACATCCTGCAATTCCCAGTAGCCGTCGCGAAGAGTTGCGCGTCGGGCATCCTGGCGCTCGACGATGTCGCCGTCCGAATCAAGCTTGAAGAAGGTGGCGTCGGCCATCACCAGGCCCTGGTTCAGGATGGCGCGGGCGCCAATGATGGTATCGCCCGATTTCGTCTTCTGGCGCAGCCACGGCGCGATGTCGGCCGACACCGTATTCGATTTGCCCGAGCGCAGTATGCTTTCGATCTCCTCGGAGCGCGAGAAGCCATGCGCGGCAATCGGGTTGAGTATGCCCACCGCGACAACGCCGAACAGCAGCGCGCCGATGCAGGGCGGCAACAGGAACTGCCAGGCCGAAATGCCGGCGGAGCGGGCGATCACCAGCTCATATTTGCGATTGAGCGAAACCAGCGTGGCCATGGCGGAGAACAGGCCGATGAAGGGAACGGCCTGGAGGATCAGCATGGGAACGCGCAACGCCGATATGGCGAGGCCGGTCTGATAGGTGAAGCCGGGCAGGCGGGAGATGCGGCTCGTCAGTTCGGTGAAATCGATCAGGAAGACCAGCGCGAATATGCCGAGGAAGAACCAGGCCGTGATGGCGGCATAGCGCAAAAAGAAATAACGACCGAGGGTCCAGCCCATCATGCCGCTCCTTTGCCGGCGCCGGTAAGGCGCGCCTTGAGGCGCAGCTTCAATGCGGTCAACCGCTCATTGACGCGCTGCGCGAAGGAGGAAATGGCGTCGGCCCATCCACGCGGCAGTTCCATGGTCCTCTGGGTGCCGATGAACCACAGCGCGATCAGCGAGGTGGCGATCGGCACCACATAGAGGCCATAGGCGTAGGATGGATGCGTCTTGGCCTGGCCCTCGATGAAAAAGACGAACCAGCGCACGACGAGCGTAATGCAGATCGTCGTGATCAGCGGGTGAACGCGCGCCTCACGGTGCGAGCGCGCGTCGCCCGCGACCGCCAGCGCGATCAGCGCGAAGGCGAAGGGCAGCATCCATTCCGAGAATCGCTTGTGCAGTTCGGTGCTGTAAGCGTAGGGTTCGCGCTGGTATCTGGGGTCGTTCGGATCCGGATTGAGCAGATAACTGGTCGTCCGGTCCTTCGGCAGCAGGGTGACGCCTGACGTGTCGGCATCGAAGGTCGACAGATCGAACGCATATGACGTGAAATGCACGACCGATACGTCGCCGTTCAGCGTCTTGCGCTGCACGACGCCGTCATTCATCAGCAGAACCTTCTCCTTGTCCTGATCGATCACCGCGCCGGATTTCGCGTAATAGATGAGGTCGGTGCCCTGCTGGCGTGAATCGGCGACGAAGATGCTGGCGAGCCGGTCGCCGGGCAACCGTTCGCCGATCTGCACGAACAGGCCGTCATCGATCTTGCGGAACGTGCCTTCCTGAAGGACGAGGGACAGGAAATCGGCGCGCGAATTGGCGATAAGGTCGCGATTGCGCTGGCGCGCATAGGGCTCGACGCCATTCTGCACGAACAGACTCAGCAAGCTCGCCAATACCGCCAGGATCAGGATCGGCTTGACGATGACGGAGCGCGACGCGCCCGCGGCGCTGATGACGACCAGTTCCGAATCGCCGTTCATCACGCTCAGCGTCTGTGCCGCCGAACCGGCCATGGCGAACGGCACGACGATGGGAATGATCGTCGGAATAATGAGGGCGGCCACCTCGAAAAAGGCCAGCGCCGACTGGCCGCTGTCGGTGACGAGGTCTATGCGCGCGAGCACCTGCGTCGTCCACGCGATGGCAAGTGTCCAGCACAAAGCGCCCACAAACAGCAGGAACGCGCGCCGCATGATGTAGCGTTCAACGACCTTCATTCAGGCTCGCACTCGATTGATTTCGACCGGCATCCCGCCTCTGAACACATATTCACCCGGTGATGCCCGCACAACCGGCCCGCCTTTCGATTTCGGTTCCAGATCGTCGTCTTGGCAGGCGCCAGTGTGGTGCGCCAATGGCTAAAAAAGCGCGAACAGCTATGGTTAACGGCGGTATGTAGCCGATAATCGCGCGCCGCGCGAGATGTTCGACCGCAATGGCGAAGAGCGCGTTATTTCATTGAGTTGTGGCGGTCGGCTTGCCAAAAGTGGCAAAAGAGCCAAATGTCGCGTCCGATTGCAGCATGCCGAAAGCAGAGTCATGAATCCGAGACCTTCGATAAAATTCGCCAAATTCGCCTCGCCGAAGACAGGCACGCTGTTCGTTCTGGCCGGTGAAGGCGGCGAATTGGCGGAGGCGGCCAGCAGCACGGTTTCAGCGGCGGTGCTGACGCGCGCGTTTTCCGCTGGCGGGTTCACCGGCAAGGCCGGAACATCGGTCGAAGTGCTGGCGCCGGAAGGAACCGGACTTGACCGGCTGGTGGGGCTTGGAGCGGGCGACGCCGCCGCAATGGACGATCATGCGTGGATGAAACTCGGCGGCGCGGCTGCCGGCCTCTTGCGCCACGCGGTCGAGGCGGCCGTCATCCTCGATGTGCCGAAAACCACGGCAGGCAGCGCCGCCGCCGCGCAATTTGCGGCGGGCCTTTTGCTGCGCCTCTATGCCTTCGACAAATACAAGACCCGCCAGGACCGCACGGAGAATGGCGACAAGGCGAAAAAGCCGCCAAAGGCCGTGGCGATAACGATTCATTGCGCCGACCCCGCCGGGGCAAAGAAGGCGTTTTCCGGGATGCAGGGCGTGGTGGACGGCGTCTTTTTGGCACGCGATCTGGTCAACGAACCAGCTAATATCCTCGGACCGGTCGAGTTTGCGGAACGCATCTCCAAACTGACCGCGCTCGGCGTCGAGGTCGAGATCCTGGCGGAGAAGGAGATGAAGAAGCTCGGCATGGGCTCGCTGCTCGGCGTGGCCCAGGGTTCGCCGCGCGGCGCGCGTCTCGCCGTCATGCAATGGAAGGGCGGCAAGCCGAAGCAAAAGCCGGTCGCTTTCGTCGGCAAGGGCGTGACCTTCGACACCGGCGGCAATTCGATCAAATCGGCTTCCGGCATGGAGGAGATGAAGGGCGATATGGGCGGCGCGGCCGCCGTGGCCGGGCTGATGCACGCGCTCGCCGCGCGCAAGGCCAGGGCTAATGTCGTGGGGGTCGTCGGGCTTGTCGAAAATTCGGTGGACGGCCATGCGCAGCGGCCGGGCGACATCGTCACCTCCATGTCCGGCCAGACCATCGAGGTGCTGAACACCGATGCCGAAGGGCGGCTAGTCCTGGCCGACGCGCTGTGGTACTGCAATGACCGTTTCAAGCCGCAATTCATGATCGACCTGGCGACGCTGACGGGGGCTGTCATGGTGGCGCTCGGCTCGCAGCACGCCGGTCTTTTCTCCAATGATGACGAACTGGCCGGGCGGCTGGCTTCGGCCGGCGGCACGACGCACGAGCGGGTGTGGCGCATGCCGCTCGGGCCGGACTATGACAAGATGATGGATTCGAAGAATGCCGACATGAAGAATGTCGGCGGCCGCCATGCCGGCGCCATCACCGCGGCGCAGTTCTTGCAGCGGTTCGTGGACGGCACGCCCTGGGCGCATCTCGACATTGCCGGCACGGCGATGGGCGCGCCGGCCAGCGAAATCAACCAGTCTTGGGCCTCCGGCTTCGGGGTGCGCCTGCTCGACCAGCTCGTGCGCGACCATTACGAGGGGTAGGGCACACCGACGCCATGACCGAGGTGCTTTTCTACCATCTGAGCGAATCGACGCTCGAGGATGCGCTGCCCGGCCTGCTGGAGCGCAGCATCGGTCGTGGCTGGCGTGTCGTGGTGCAGACGGGGACGGATGAGCGGCGGGACGCGCTCGACCAGCATCTGTGGACGTTCCGCGATGATTCCTTTCTCGCGCACGGCATCGACCGTGAGCCGTTTTGCGAGGATCAGCCGGTGCTGCTGACCACGGGTTTGGAAAACCGGAATGGCGCGCAGATCCGTTTTCTGGTCGATGGCGCGGCCCCGCCGGACCTCAACGTTTACGAGCGGGCCGTCTTTCTGTTCGACGGGCACGACACGCCGCAGGTCGAGGCCGCGCGCGGGCACTGGACGGCCGCGAAAGAGGCCGGGCATGCCATTACCTATTGGCAGCAGACGCCTGACCGGCGTTGGGAACGCCGGGCCTGATTTGCTTCGATGAATTATCGCCACGCCTATCACGCCGGAAATTTCGCCGACGTCGTCAAGCATGCGGTGCTGGCGCGTCTGCTCGATTATCTCAAGCGCAAGGACAAGGCGTTTCGCGTCATCGACACCCATGCCGGCATTGGCCGCTATGACCTCGCGTCGCCGCAAGCGCAGAAAACGGGAGAGTGGCGGGGCGGCATCGGCCGACTGATCGATGCGAAGTTCGATCAACCGGTTGCGGCCTTGCTGTCGCCCTATCTGGATACGGTGCGCGCGCTCAACCCGGCGGGCGCGTTGCAATCCTATCCCGGTTCGCCGGTGATCGCCCGCCATCTCCTGCGCAAGCAGGATCGCCTTTCGCTGTTCGAGAAACATCCGCAGGATGCACGGATGCTCAAAGGCTTGTTTTCGGGCGATATTCAATGCCGCGTCACGGAGTTGGACGGCTGGCTGGTGCTCGGCGCGCATGTTCCGCCGAAGGAAAAGCGCGGCCTGGTGCTTGTCGATCCGCCATTCGAGGAAGGCGGCGAATACGATCGGCTGGTTGCCGGCCTGCAAAAAGCCCATCGCCGCTGGCCGGGCGGCATCTATGCGCTGTGGTATCCGCTCAAGGATCGCAAGGCGGTCGCGGCATTCCGGCGGCAACTGGCCGGGGCCGGCATTGCGGACATCATCGATGTTTGCCTGGAAATCCGCGCGCCGTCGGATGAGCCGCGTCTCGATGGCTGCGGCATGGTGATCGTCAACCCACCCTATACGCTGGAGGGCGAGTGCGGCATGATGCTGCCGGTCCTGGCGGCATTGCTGGCCGAAGACGGGGTGCCGCGCTGGTCTCTCGAGCGATTGGCGGCCGAACGGAGCCAATGATCGTACTATCTTGACCGCAACGCGCTGAATCCGCACATTGCGGCAAATCATCCCAAGAGGCCGACATGACTCGCTTCGCCGTTTCCGCCATTGCCGCACTGGCCAGCCTGTGCGCGCCCCTTGCCGCCGTTTCGACAGCCGGTGCCGCCGATCTTCCCGGCGGCTATTACGAATATCAGGACCAGAGCGTGTGCAATCAGGCCTGGGTGCTGAGCAAGATCACGCATCGTTTCCGCCATCAGGTGCGCCATGTGCCGCATCTGCCGAATGTGGAGATCACCGATTTTCAGCGCATTCGCCTTACGCGCAGTCTGCCGGCCAATGAGGAATGGCCGATCGGGCGCACCTATTGCACCGCGCGCGTGACGCTTTCCAACGGTTACGACCGCAACATCGCATATCTGATCGAAGAAGGGCAGGGCTTCGTCTCGATCGGCGACAATGTCGAATTTTGCGTTTCCGGTTTCGACCGCTGGATGGTCTACGACGGACGCTGCCGCGTTCTGCGCTGATTTGCGGTATCGCATCTCGCCGGCGACAGCCGAAGCCTGACCTGCTCCTGCATATGCTGGTGCGTACAGGCGGGAGGCCGCTTGCGATGAGACCTGTTCTTTTTCCAGCCCGTTTCAGAGGACGTTTGAATGCCCAAACTGCTTTATGCTTCCGCCTCGCCCTATAGCGCAAAAGTCCGCATGGCGGCGGCCTATGCCGGCATCGCAATCGAAGCCGTGCCGACAAAGACCGACGAGGAACCGGCTGATCTGCTCGGCGCCAATCCGCTCGGCAAGATTCCGACGCTGTTGCTGGACGACGGTCGCACCATCTACGACAGCCGCGCCATCACGCAATATCTGAATCGTATGTCGAAGAACGCTCTGCTCCCGCGCAATCCGGACAAGCGGATCGACGCAGAAGTGCTGGAGGCGATTGCCGATGGCCTGTGCGATTGCGCGCTGGCGATGGTCTATGAGCGCCGCCACAGGCCGGAGGAGAAGGTTGAGCAGCAGTGGCTGGACAAGCAGTGGCGCAAGATCACGCGCGCGCTCGACCATTTGAACGCCAACCCGCCAAAGCTTCCCAAGAAGATCACCGCCGGACAGATCGCGCTGCGCGCCACGCTGGGCTACCTGGCGTTGCGCTTTGCCGGAAAATGGGAGAAGGGGCGCAGCCGGCTGGTTCGCTGGGCCGCGCGCTTCGACGAGAAGTTCCCGGAACTGAATCCCTATCTGCCGAAGTGAGTAAATTCAGAATAAAAAAGCCGGGCGCGATGCCCGGCTTTTTCCTATCGACCTGATCGGCTTGATCAGAACTTCATGCCGATACCGAAGGTGACGCGGTTGTCCTTGACGTCGGTCTCGCCGAAACCGTCGATCGTCTTGCTGCCGAAATCGGTGTAACGATATTCGACGCGGCCGAAGACGTTGTCGGTCAGCATGATGTCGGTGCCGACACCGGCTGTCCAGCCGAACATGCCCTTGCTGCTGCTGCCAACTGCATCTTCCAGCTTCACGTCACGACCGGCGCCGCCGGCGGTGCCGTAAAGCAGGATTTCCGGGGTCACGGCATAACCGAGGCGTGCGCGCAACGAACCTTCGACGCCACCCTTCGACTCCACGCCGTTGTCTTCGCCCTTGACGCCGTTGTAGCCGATGTCGCCTTCAACGCCGTAAACGAAATTGTCCGACTGCCAGTTGTAGCCGCCGAACAGGCCGCCGACGAAACCATCGGTCTTCTGGTCGGTGAACGTGTTTTCCGTCTTGCCGCTGAAGCCGTAGCCGAGATTGACACCGGCATAGGGGCCGGCCCAGGAGGCTACGGGAAGGGTTTCGATCGGGGCCGGAGCCGGCGGAACTTCCTGAACGACGTCCGCAGCATAGGCGGGAATCGCACCGAGGGCGAAGAGCCCGAGCGCCGCCACGACCGGGCGGGCGATTTTGAGGTTGGTCTGCATAATCATCTACTCCTTAAGCCACGGAACGAGGGCTTGGTTGGTGAAGAGCGGCTTCGTAGGGAGGAGAAACGAAACCGCCGATCAACGGTTCCCGAATGTCGTGTTGAAATGCGGCTGAAGCGCACCTGAAAGTGGGTGATTCCCTGTCTCAAATGAGGCTGAACCGTGGCGTTGCGATCATGCAACAGATTTTGTCAGCATGTTTTGGCCACGCGCCGCGAAGGCACTTGGAATCAATGAGTTGTGTTGCCTATATGGAAAGCGGACGGCATCGATTAAACGGGGCCTTTCGGTGCTGCTGGGGCCGTTTCGTCACATTGTCGTCACAGGCGCGAACGCCGATTAAGGATTGGCGTTCACAATGTCCGAAAAATCCTGTTGCATTGGCGGGGACTGCGGACCGGCGACCGGAGTACCCTTGCGCTTGGCAGGCATGATGAAATGAAAACCAAAACCTCGCATAGCCTGTCCGGCGGACGGGATCTGCCCGATACGGACATCGACGACGATGAGGATGCTGCCGAAGGCAGTCTTGAGGCAACGTCCGAGTTGGCTGGGTCTGATGTCGCGTTCACAGCCATCGACTGGACACAGCGCGAAAGCCCCACCGAGGGAGCGGTTGGCGCCGAACTCATCCAGGCCTTGGTCAAGCGTTTGCCGAACCGTCCAGGCGTGTACCGCATGATGAACGCGGCGGGCGACGTGCTCTATGTCGGCAAGGCACGCAGCCTCAAGAAGCGCGTGACGGCTTATGCGCAGGGCCGCTACCATACAAACCGCATCGGCCGCATGGTGCGCGAAACGACGACGATGGAATTCGTCGTCACCCGCACGGAGATCGAGGCACTTCTTCTTGAGGCCAATCTTATCAAAAGGTTGCGGCCTCGATTTAATGTTCTTTTGCGAGACGACAAATCGTTTCCCTACATCCTTTTGACAGAAGACCATCCGTCGCCCGGCATCTACAAGCATCGCGGCGCGCGCTCGCGCAAAGGCTCGTATTTCGGCCCTTTCGCCTCGGCGCAGGCGGTGGGGCGCACCATCAACGCGCTGCAACGCGCCTTCCTGCTACGCAGTTGCACGGATTCCTTTTTCGAAAACCGCACCAGGCCGTGCCTGCTCTACCAGATCAAGCGTTGTTCGGCGCCGTGCACCGGCGAGATTTCGCCTGCCGGCTATGCCGATCTGGTGAGCGAGGCCAAGGGTTTTCTGTCCGGGCGCAGCCAGAAGGTGCAGACGGGCCTGTCGTCGGCCATGCAGCAGGCTTCGAAAGACCTCGATTTCGAGCGCGCCGCGATCTATCGGGACCGGCTGGCCGCTTTGTCGCACGTGCAGAGCCATCAGGGCATCAACCCGCATTCGCTTAAGGAAGCGGACGTCTTCGCCATTCATCAGGAGGGCGGGCAGACCTGTATCCAGGTGTTCTTTTTCCGCACCGGGCAGAACTGGGGCAACCGCGCCTATTTCCCGAAGGCCGATCCGGCGTTGGAAGCGGCCGAGGTGCTGGGCTCGTTCCTTGCGCAGTTCTACGACGACAAGCCGACGCCGCGCGCCGTTCTGCTTTTACATGCCGTCGATGAGCAGGAATTGTTGGCAGAGGCGCTTTCCACACGCGCCGGCCACAAGGTTTCCGTCTCGGTGCCGCAGCGCGGCGAAAAGAAGGATCTGACCGCTCACGCCTTGCAGAATGCCCGCGAGGCGCTGGGCCGGCGTTTGGCGGAAACATCGACGCAGGCGCGGCTGCTTGCGGGGCTTGCGGAAACCTTTGGGCTGGAAAAGCCGCCCCGGCGCATCGAGGTCTATGACAATTCGCACATCATGGGCACCAATGCGGTGGGCGCGATGATCGTCGCCGGACCTGAAGGTTTCGTGAAGAACCAGTACCGCAAGTTCAACATCCGCTCGACCGAAATCACCCCCGGCGACGATTTCGGCATGATGCGCGAAGTCATGGAGCGCCGCTTTACCCGGCTCCTCAAGGAACATGGCGAGGCTGCGCCGGACGCGGGTGGCCACGCGCCTGACGACGCGGAACCGGGCGGTGTGGAACTGGAAGGCGAGGAGCCGGAGAATTTCCCCGCATGGCCGGACGTCATCCTGATCGACGGCGGGCAGGGCCAGATGACGGCGGTGCGAAAAATCCTGTCCGATCTCGGCATCGAGGACCGGGTGGTGGCCATCGGCGTCGCCAAGGGGCAGGATCGTGAGGCCGGCCGCGAACGCTTCTTCGTCAGGGGCAAGCCGTCATTCTCGCTGCCGGTGCGCGATCCCGTGCTCTATTTCATCCAGCGCCTGCGCGACGAGGCGCACCGTTTCGCCATTGGGACGCACCGGGCGCGGCGCAAGAAGGCGATGATAACGAGCCCGCTGGACGAAATCGCCGGCATCGGCCCCGGCCGCAAGCGGGCGCTGTTGCTGCATTTCGGCACGGCCAAGGCGGTCAGCCGCGCCGCGATCGGCGATCTGACGGCGGTGGAAGGCATTTCGGAGCGGGTTGCAAAGCTGGTATACGATCATTTCCATGAAGGCTGACAAATTATCGGCTCATTCGGCAGGCCATTCGAACAAGTCTGTTGACCCCTGCCATGCCGTTCTGGTTTGAGTATCAAGTCATAAGGTTCCACGAAATATGGCCAAGCGCGCGTTCAACCTGCCCAATATCTTGACCTATGCCCGCATCCTGGCGGTGCCGCTGGTGGTGCTGTGCTTCTTTCTCGAAGGACATCTCAAATCCAGCGACTTCGCACGGTGGTCGGCGCTGGCGATTTTCGTGCTGGCCTCGATCACCGATTATCTCGACGGCTATCTGGCGCGCGCATGGCAGCAGACATCGAATATCGGCCGCATGCTCGACCCGATCGCCGACAAGCTGTTGGTTTCGACCTGCCTTCTTTTGCTGGCTGCCGACACCGATCGCCATGCCGGCATTGCCGGCTGGTCGCTGTGGGCGGCAATCATCATCCTGTGTCGCGAGATTCTGGTTTCGGGCCTGCGCGAATATCTGGCCGCGCTCAAGGTCAGCGTGCCAGTGACGCAACTGGCCAAATGGAAGACCACGATCCAGATGATCGCCATCGCCTTCCTGCTGGTCGGGCCGGCCGGCGACAAGATCTTCCCCTACACGACCCAGACCGGGCTCGTCCTGCTTTGGATCGCGGCCATCGTGACCCTATATACCGGCTATGACTATTTCCGTGCCGGCCTCAAGCATATCGTCGACGAGTAGAACGATGAAACTGGTCTATTTCGCATGGGTGCGCGAGCGCATCGGCAAGGCGGAGGAGGAGGTCGATCTGCCGATCGCCGTGACCACCGCTGGAGAACTTCTGCACTGGTTGAAGTCGCGCGGCGAAGAATATGAAAACGCTCTGCAATATCCGGACGTGATTCGCGTCGCGATCAATCAGCAGCATGTCGATCACGCCGAGAAGCTGAATGGCGCGCGTGAAGTCGCGCTGTTTCCGCCGATGACCGGGGGCTGATTTCTTGGCCGTGTTCACGCCGGATATTCGTATCCAGTCAGCGGATTTCGATCTCGCCGCGGAGGTTCAGGCACTGACGGCAGGCCGCACCGACATCGGTGCGGTGGTGACGTTTTCCGGCATGTGCCGGGGCGAGGCGGGTCGGCTGTCAGCGCTGGAACTCGAACATTATCCCGGCATGGCGGAAGCCGAAATTTCGCGCGTAGCCCGGCAGGCGGCCGAACGCTGGCCCTTGCAGGGCCTCACCGCCATTCACCGCTATGGCAGGATCGAGCCGGGCGAGAACATCGTTCTGGTGATCGCTGCTTCGACGCACCGCCATGCCGCCTTCGAGGCGGCCAGCTTCCTCATGGATTTTTTGAAATCGCGCGCGCCCTTCTGGAAAAAGGAGCATCAGGCCGACGGCTCGTCCGGCGATTGGATCGATGCCAAGGAAGCGGACGAGGAGGCGTTGCGGCGCTGGAACCTGGAAGCGCAGGGCTGACCATGGAAAAAGGCCGGGCTTGCGCTCGGCCTTCGTCACGGTTGCGAAAACGCCTTGTCGGCTCAGCCGACGATCTCGGTGTCGGAGAACCAGTAGCGGATCTCCTGCGCGGCGGTTTCGGGCGCGTCCGAACCGTGCACGGAATTCTCGCCGATTGACAGCGCATGCACCTTGCGGATGGTGCCCTCGGCAGCCTGGGCCGGGTTGGTGGCGCCCATCACTTCGCGGTTCTTGGCGATCGCGTTCTCGCCTTCGAGCACCTGCACGATGGTTGGGCCGGACGACATGAATTCGGTGAGTTCGGCGAAGAAGGGGCGATCCTTGTGCACGGCGTAGAAACCCTGCGCGTCACGCAGGCTCATCCACACGCGGCGCGACGCGACGACGCGCAGGCCGGCATCTTCCAGCATCTTGGTGATGGCGCCGGTCAGGTTGCGCCGGGTCGCGTCCGGCTTGATCATCGAAAAGGTGCGTTCGAGCGCCATGGGAGGTCCTTCTGGTAAGGGGATGGTTTGTGGCGCGCTCTATACAGGCCGGCCGGCGGATTGCCAAGGGGAGGCGCGATCTGCCATCACTGCGGGCAACAACCGGAGCGATGGCCACAATCGCCATGGCCATTCCGGCTTGCGGCTTCTACAACGATGCCGATTTCAATTGCGGAGAGTCCCGATGCTGATGAAGCGGCATTTCATGATGTTCGCGGCCTATAACCAGTGGGCCAACAACCGCGTCTACGATGCCGCCGCGGATTTGAGCGAGGATGAATTCAGGCAGGACACCGGCGCATTTTTCGGCTCGATGATGGGAACGCTGAACCATGTGCTCGTCGCGGACCGCATCTGGATGAAGCGTTTTACCGGGGAGGGCGATGCTCCGGCACGACTCGATGCCATCCTGTTTCCCGCTTTTGCCGGGCTGACGGTGGCGCGAAAAGCCGAAGACCAGCGCATCGCCGATTGGATCGGCAGCCTGGAAGAAGACGCCCTTAGCGGCCGCTTCACCTATATGACGGCCACCGACATGCGCACCATTTCGCAAAGGCTGGCGCCGGCGCTGGCGCACTTTTTCAATCATCAGACGCACCATCGCGGCCAGGCACATACGATCCTGACCATGCTGGGCCGCCCCTCCGTATCGCTCGACCTGTCGTTTTTCCAGCGTACCGAGGAGGGTCGCGCCTACGCCTGACGGCATGTTGCGCGTGTGCTCTTGTCATTGGAACCCGGCTGGGCCAAAAGCCCGGCATGTTGACCATAAACGATCTTTCGCTGCGCATTGCCGGGCGCCTGCTTCTCGACCATGCGTCGCTGACGTTGCCAGCCGGAGCCAAGGCCGGGCTTGTCGGCCGCAACGGCACCGGCAAGACGACGCTGTTCAAGGCCATTACCGGCGATCTCGCCTCCGAGACCGGCTCGGTTTCGATCCCGAAAAACACGCGCATCGGGCAGGTGGCGCAGGAAGCGCCGGGCACCGAAGAGCCGTTGATCGAGATCGTGCTCAAGGCCGACAAGGAGCGCGCGGCGCTTCTGGAGGAAGAAAAGACTGCGACCGATCCGCACCGCATCGCTGAAATCCACATCAGGCTGGCTGACATCGACGCCCATTCGGCCGAGGCGCGCGCCGCCACCATCCTTGCCGGCCTCGGCTTCGACGATGCGGCGCAACAGCGGCCGGCGTCGTCCTTTTCAGGCGGCTGGCGCATGCGCGTGGCATTGGCCGCCGTGCTGTTTTCGGAACCCGATCTTCTGCTTCTGGACGAGCCGACCAACTATCTCGATCTGGAAGGCACGCTGTGGCTGGAAAATTATGTCGCCAAATATCCGCATACGGTGCTGCTGATTTCCCACGACCGCGATCTGCTCAACCGGGCGGTCAATTCCATCGTGCATCTCGATCAAAGGAAGCTGACCTTCTGGCGCGGCGGTTACGACCAGTTCGAGCGCCAATTGTCGGAGCAGCGCGAATTGCAGGAAAAGGGCCGCGTCAAGCAGGAGGCGGCGCGCAAGCATCTGCAATCCTTCGTCGATCGCTTCCGCGCCAAGGCCTCGAAAGCGCGGCAGGCGCAGTCGCGCATCAAGGCGCTGGAAAAGATGAAGCCGATCTCGGCGCTGGTGGACGATACCGTCAGGCCGTTCAGCTTTCCCGAGCCGGTCAAGACCGTGGCTTCGCCGATCATTGCGCTGGATCGGGTCAATGTCGGCTACCAGCCCGGCCAGCCGATCCTGAAGAACATGACGTTGCGCATCGATGCCGACGACCGCATCGCGCTGCTCGGCGCAAACGGCAACGGCAAGTCCACCTTCGCCAAGCTGCTCGCCGGCCGGCTGAAGGCCGAAACCGGCACGATGACGATCGCGCCCGGCCTCAAGGTGGCGATCTTCGCCCAGCACCAGCTCGACGATCTGAGACCGGAGGAAAACGCCTACGAGCATGTGCGCCGCATGATGCCGGAGGCGCCGGAATCGAAGGTGCGCGGCAAGGTCGCGCAATTCGGTCTCTCGACCGAGAAGATGAACACCCCGGCCAAGGATCTGTCCGGTGGCGAAAAGGCGCGGCTGTTGATGGGGCTGGCTGCCTTCGACGGGCCGAACCTGTTCATCCTCGACGAGCCGACCAACCATCTCGACATCGATTCACGCGAGGCGCTGGTTCATGCGCTCAACGAATTTCCCGGCGCGGTGATCGTGATTTCGCACGACCGCCATCTTCTGGAGGCGACGGTCGACCGGCTGTGGCTGGTCAAGGACGGCCAGGTTAACACCTATGACGGCGACCTTGACGACTACAAGACGCTGGTGACCGGCGTTTCGTCAAACAGCCGTGAAAAGCGCGAAGCGGAAAAGGCGTCCAAGGCCGAACGTCGGCGGGAAGCTGCCGCGCGCCGTGCCGCGCTGGAACCGCTGGCCAGGGAAATCCGCGCGACGGAAGGACTGATGGACCGGCTGCGCAAGCGCATGGACACCGTGGAAGACGAACTGGCCAATCCGGCGCTTTACGAGAAAGATCCGATCAAGGCGACCCGTCTCGCCAAGGAGCGTTCCGAACTCTCCGCCCAGCTTTCCCGCAACGAGGAAAAATGGCTGGAGATGAGCGCGGAATACGAGCAGGGGATCGCGGAGTAGCGGACACTCGCCGTGCTCCTTTAGTTGCGTGTTTCGAGACGCCGGCTCCTTAGCATGAGGAAGGTTTGTGCGGCTAAACAGTGCGTCGTTCGAGACGGCAGCTACGCTGCCTCCTCACGATGAGGGAGGTTGCGGCTGCATCTTTGGACGTAGAGGCAATGGCGCTACATCAGCCCTCATCCTGAAGTGCGAACGCGGCGAGCCTCGAAGGGCGAGGGCGGCTCCAGTTTGGTAGTGCGTCGTTCGAGACGGCAGCTTACGCTGCCTCCTCACGATGAGGGAGGTTTGTATGCCGCCTCAAGGCAAATATGCGCTGCCTCAGCCCTCATCCTGAGGTGTGGTTCCCGAAGCCTGATCCGCTGGCCCTGTTCGCGCCGGTCGATGAGGTTTATAGCGTTGCCCATGAACCAGCACGCCAGCATCACCGGAACCGAAACAAGAACCGGCTATTCCGCCTGTCCGCACGATTGCCCCTCGACCTGCGCGCTTGAGGTCGAACTTCTCGCACCCGACCGGATCGGCCGCGTCCGCGGCGCCAAGTCCAACAGCTACACCGACGGCGTGATCTGCGCCAAGGTCGCGCGCTATGCCGACCGCGTCCACCATCCCGACCGGCTCCTGAAGCCGTTGGTGCGGACGGGCGCCAAGGGCGATGGCAACTGGAAAGAGGCAAGCTGGGAAGCGGCACTCGATCTCGTCGCCGAGAAATTCGACGCCGCGGAAGCAAAACATGGCTCCGAGACGGTGTGGCCCTATTTTTATGCCGGCACCATGGGGCTGGTGCAGCGCGACGGCATCGAGCGGTTGCGCCACGCAAAAAAATATTCCGGCTTCTTTGGCTCGATCTGCACCAATCTCGCCTGGACCGGCTGGATGATGGGCACCGGCAAGCTTGCCGGTCCCGATCCGCGCGAAATGGCGAAATCCGATTGCGTGGTGATCTGGGGCACCAATGCGGTGGTCACGCAGGTCAATGTGATGACCCATGCGGTCAAGGCGCGCAAGGAACGCGGCGCGAAGATCGTCGTCATCGATGTCTACGAGACCGCGACGATGAAGCAGGCCGATATGGGCCTGATCGTCAAGCCCGGCACCGATGCCGCGCTGGCCTGTGCGGTGATGCATGTGCTGTTCAAGGAAGGCATGGCCGACCGCGCCTATCTGGAGAAATACACCGACGATCCAAAGGGGCTGGAGGCGCATCTTCGGACAAAAACGCCTGAATGGGCGTCCGCCATCACCGGCCTTGCCGTGGCCGAGATCGAAGCATTTGCCCGGCTTGTCGGTTCCACCAGAAAGACGTTTTTCCGGCTGGGTTACGGCTTTTCGCGCCAGCGCAACGGTTCCGTCAACATGCACGCTGCCTCCTGCATCGCCGCCGTCACCGGCGCCTGGCTGTATGAGGGGGGCGGGGCATTCCATTCCAATTCCGGGGTCCTGAAGCTCGATACCAGCGTGGTCGAGGGCACCAGGCTGCGCGATCCGTCCATCCGCTATCTCGATCATTCGCGCATCGGCCCGGTGCTGTGCGGGCATGAGGATGCGCTTTACGGCGGCCCGCCGGTGACGGCGCTGCTGATCCAGAACACCAATCCGGCCAATGTCGCGCCCGACCAGCGACTGGTGAAACGCGGCTTCCTGCGTGACGATCTGTTCACCTGCGTGCACGAGCAGTTCATGACCGACACGGCGAAACTCGCCGACGTGGTGCTGCCGGCGACCATGTTTCTGGAGCATGACGACATCTACAAGGGCGGTGGCAACCAGCACATCACGCTCGGCCCGAAACTGATCGAGCCGCCGGAAGGGCCGCGCAGCAATCATTTCGTCAACGAGGAACTGGCCAAACGGCTCGGCGTCGCGCATCTGCCGGGCTTCGGTATGAGCGAGCGCGAGCATATCGATTTCATGCTGGCCAGAAAGGGACTGGGCACGTTCGAGACGTTCCGGGAGCAGAAATGGGCCGATCTGCAGCCGCCTTTCGAGGAGGCGCACTATCTCACCGGCTTCGGCCATGCCGACGGCAAGTTCCATTTCAAGCCGGACTGGACAGGGCAGCGCGCGCCGAACCGGCCGCCGCGCTCCATGGGCGTGTTCGGCCCGCATGAGCGGCTGCCGGAATTTCCCGACCATGTCGATCTGATCGAGATGACTGATGACGCGCATCCGTTCCGGCTGGCGACATCGCCGGCGCGCAACTTTCTCAATTCCACCTTTTCGGAGACGCCGGTTTCAAAGGCCAGGGAAGGGCGGCCGCAATTGCTGATCCATCCGGACGACGCAGCGGCGTTGGGACTGGCGGACGGCGACAGGGTGGAGATCGGCAATCAGCGCGGCGAGGTGGTGCTGCACGCAAAGTTGTTCGACGGCCTGCGGCGCGGCGTGGTCATTGCCGAGGGCATCTGGCCGAATTCGGCGCATGAGCGCGGTGAAGGCATCAATGTGCTGACGGGCGCGGATGCGCCGGCGCCTTATGGCGGGGCCGCCGTGCACGACAACAAGGTGTGGGTGCGTGCGGCCGGTTGACCGTTATGGCGTGATGCGCGCCAACTGCTCCAGATCGACCTCGCCATGCAGCGGGCTGGGTGCCGTGAGGCGCGAATCCGCGTCGCTGCGGTCTTCCGAAAAGCCGGAAAAGGTGGTGCGGCCCTTTTCCATCCGCGCCTTGCCCTCGGCCACCAGCTTCAGCGCCAGCGGATAAAGCCCATGCTCGGCGGCGAGGACGCGCGCGGCAAGGGACTGTTCGTCATCGCCCAGCATCACCGGCACGGCCGATTGCGCGATGATCGGCCCGTCATCCGTTTCCGGCGTGACGAAATGCACCGTGCAGCCATGCAAGCGCAGGCCGGCGTCGAGCGCGCGGCGATGCGTGTCGAGCCCCTTGAAGCCCGGCAAAAGGGCAGGGTGGATATTGATCATGCGGCCCTGCCATTTCCTGACGAAGCCTGTCGTCAGAAGCCGCATATAGCCGGCCAGCGCGACGATTTCCGCATTAAGGCCGGAAAGGGCCGCGTGGAGCGCGTCGTCATGCGCCTGCTTGCTCGCATGGTCGGCGCGCGCGATCACCTGCGTGGCGACGCCGCGCGCCGCCGCAATGCCGAGGCCGGGAGCGTTCGCCTTGTCGGAAATGACGGCGACGATTTCCGCCGGATAGGTCGGGTCCGCGGCTGCCGCGATCAGCGCAGCCATGTTCGAGCCGCGTCCCGAAATCAGAATGACGGTGCGCTTGCGTGATTGGGTCAAAGGTCAATCGCTCCCCTGTAGTGAACGCCGGCATCGCGGCGCGGCACGATGCGGCCGATCGGCGTCGCCGTTTCTCCGGCTTCCTGCAAGACGGCGGCCACTTGCGCGGCCTGGCCGGACGATACGACGAGGATCATGCCGATGCCGCAATTGAAGGTGCGCATCATTTCCTGCGGCGCGACACCGCCGGTTTTCGCCAGCCAGCCGAATACCGGCGGCACATCGATGGAATCGAGATCGAGTTCGGCAGAAAAATCCTTCGGCAGCACGCGCGGAATATTTTCGGGGAAGCCGCCGCCGGTAATGTGCGCCAGCGCCTTGATGCCATGCGTGCCGCGCACCGCCTTCAAAACCGGTTTCACATAGATGCGGGTCGGCTCCAGCAACGCCTCGGCAAGGGTGACATCCTTTGCAAAGGGTGCAGGGGCCTCCCACGCCAATCCGCTCGTCGCGACGATGCGGCGAACCAGCGAGAAGCCGTTGGAATGCACGCCCGACGATGCGAGGCCCAAAAGCACGTCGCCTTCGACGATATCGTCGCTCGGCAGGAGTTGGTCGCGTTCGGCGGCGCCCACGGCAAAGCCGGCAAGATCGTAGTCGTCGCCATGATACATGCCGGGCATTTCGGCTGTTTCACCGCCGATCAGCGCGCAGCCGGCCTGCTTGCAGCCCTCGGCTATGCCGCTGACGATGGCAGCGCCCTGATCGGGATCGAGCTTGCCGGTGGCGAAATAGTCGAGGAAGAACAGAGGCTCCGCGCCTTGCACGACAAGGTCGTTGACGCACATGGCAACGAGGTCGATGCCGATCGTGTCATGCTTGCCGGCCTCGATGGCGATGCGCAGCTTGGTGCCGACGCCGTCATTGGCCGCCACCAGCACCGGATCGGAAAAGCCGGCCGCCTTGAGGTCGAAAAGCCCGCCGAAGCCGCCGATCTCGCCGTCCGCTCCCGGCCGTCGCGTCGTGCGCACCAGAGGCTTGATCTTCTCGACCAACTGATTGCCGGCATCGATGCTGACGCCGGCTTCGGCATAGGTGAGCCCGTTTCGGTCTTTGCTCATCGCCATATCCTTGCTTTTGTGCCGGCTCTTCGCACGAACACAGGCTGCCCGCAAGAACCGGCTGGCGCGGAGCTTTGCAAGCTCCACAAAGCGGTGGACGGCTATTGCGGCGCTCCTATTGTGGTAATTTGCGAGCTTACGCATTCAGGCGATTGAAACAATGGGAAGAAATGTGACGATCCCTAACCTGATCACCATCCTGCGCCTGCTGCTGGTGCCGGGCGTCGTGCTGGCGATGCTGCAAGCGCGCTGGGAATGGGCATTTGCAGGGTTTGTCGCGGCGGGTGTTTCCGATGGCGTCGACGGCTTCATCGCCCGCCAGTTCAACCAGCAATCCCGTCTTGGCGCCTATCTGGACCCGATCGCGGACAAGCTGCTTCTGGTCAGTGTCTTCGTGGTGCTGGGCCTCATCTCCGAATTGCCGCTGTGGCTGGTCATCGCCGTCGTTTCACGCGATGCGCTCATCATCTGCGCGGTCATCCTGTCGAGCGTCATGAGCCATCCGGTCGAGATGAAGCCGCTGCTGGTTTCGAAGGCCAACACGGCCGTCCAGATCGTGCTGGCGGCCGTCGTACTTGGGGAACTTGCCTTCGGCATCCAACTCGGACCTGTGCGTCCGATCCTTATATTCACCTGCGGGCTCTTGACCGTCGCTTCCGCGGCAGCCTATCTCGTGGCTTGGCTGAGGCACATGAACGGCTATGGCGAAGGCAGCACCCCCGGCACCTGACAATGACGCCGCCGATGCCGCGGCTGCGACGGTATTGTGGCGCCCCGCAGCGTTCTGGCTGGCCGGCGCCCTTATCCTTGCGCTCTTCCTTTACATATTCAGCGACATCCTGCTGCCCTTCGTAGCGGGCATGGTGCTGGCCTATTTCCTCGACCCGGTGGCGGACCGCCTGCAACGGCTCGGCCTGTCGCGGGTGATGGCGACCGTGGTGATCCTGATCGCCTTCATCGTCATTCTGGTGCTGGCTTTTGTCATCCTCGTGCCGGTGCTTGCGACCCAGCTTGCCGATTTCGTCGGCAAGCTGCCGGAATATCTGACACGCTTGCAAACCCTGATCACCAGTTTCGACCCGAAATGGCTGGAAAGCAGGTTCGGTGTCGATGCCAGCAGCCTGCGCGACGGGCTCAATTCCCTGCTGACATCGGGTTTCAGCTTTCTCACCACGGTCTTCACGTCGATCTGGACATCGGGCGTGGCGCTGGTTTCCGTCGTCAGCCTGTTCGTGGTGACGCCGGTGGTTGCCTTCTACATGCTGCTCGACTGGGACCGCATGGTGGCCACCGTCGATAGCTGGGTGCCGCGCGACAATGTCGAGACCGTCCGCGCTCTGGCGACCGACATCAACACGGCGACGGCCGGGTTCGTGCGCGGGCAGGGCACGCTCTGCCTGATCCTCGGCTCCATGTATGCCATCGGCCTGACGCTCACGGGCCTGAATTTCGGCATTCTGATCGGGCTGTTCGCCGGTCTTATCAGCTTCATTCCCTATGTCGGCTCCTTGACCGGACTGGTGCTGGCCGTTGGCGTCGCCTTCGTGCAGTTCTGGCCCGACTGGATGATGGTCGTTGCCGTGGCCGCGGTGTTTTTCATCGGCCAGTTCATCGAAGGCAATATCCTGTCGCCGAAGCTGGTGGGCAAGAGCGTCGGGCTGCATCCGGTCTGGCTGATGTTCGCGCTGTTCGCCTTCGGCGCGCTGTTTGGCTTTGTCGGTCTTCTGATCGCCGTTCCCGCCGCTGCCGCGATTGCCGTGCTGGTGCGCTTCGCCATTGCGCGCTATCTGGAGTCGCCCCTCTATCGAGGGCACGCTGAAGCGGGACCGACGGTGAAAGCCGCCCGCCGGGCGCGTACCCCGCAGCCGGATAGCCGCGACCGATGACCGGATATGCCGAAAAGCCGCGCCAATTGCCGTTCGACCTTGCGGGCGGCATCGGCTATTCGCGTGACGACCTTGTTGTCTCGCGCTCCAATGAGCAGGCGGCGGCGCTGGTCGACGGCTGGCCGGATTGGCCTTCGGCGGTTGTCATCATGGCGGGGCCTGCCGGCTGCGGCAAGACGCATCTGGCTTCGATCTGGTGTGAACTGGCCGGCGCCTTCCCGGTGGGGGGCCTTGAGATGGAAAAAGCCCTGCAAGGTCTTGGCCACCGGCCGGCCCTGATCGACGATGTCGATGCGCTGCCGATCGATCAGCAGGGGCTGTTTCACCTGATCAACGCGGTGCAGGCTGCGGGCTCCCAATTGCTGCTTACCGCGCGAAGGTTCCCTGCCGCCTGGGGTGTGACCCTGCCTGATCTCGCCTCGCGCCTGAAGGCGGCGGCGACCGTCGAGATACACGAGCCGGACGATTTTCTGCTTGCGGGCGTCATCACCAAGCTGTTTGCCGATCGTCAGGTGGCGGTGGAGCCGCATGTCGTGCAGTATCTCGTCCGGCGCATCGAGCGCTCGCTGGCGACGGCGATGCGGGTGGTCGAACGACTTGACCGGATCGCGCTGGAGCAACAATGCCGGATCACCCGCGCGCTTGCCGCCGAGACCATAAATGCAATGGATGAAGGGCAGGGCGAGTTCACCCTGTAGGCGCGCAGCCCTGCTGCCTGCGGCTCGATGCCGGTCAAACGAGAAAATCGAAAAATGGTCGGAGTGGAGAGATTCGAACTCCCGACCCTCTGGTCCCAAACCAGATGCGCTACCAGGCTGCGCTACACTCCGAGGCCGGCAAACCCCTAGAAGAACAAGGCTTTGAGCGCAAGGGGCTGAAAGACTTTTCTTTTGCAAAACGGAATCAGCGTTATCCGTATGCGGTTGAGATAATCGGGATTCGTAAGGCGGCGCTGGACCACGATCTCTGAACGGCTACAATCGATGCCCTGAAGGCCAAGGCCGAAGATTTGTTGCCGCTGGACCACGATCTCTGAACGGCTACAATCCCGGGGCGGGTATCTTGTTGAGAAGAAACGAGATACCCGCCCCGGCAATAAGCCACAAATCGTTGCTGGCTTCAAAAAAGAGCAAGCTGGTCGGGGTTTTTTCTTCGCCTCCTGCGCCGTTGGCCGGAGAATCGGACGATGTTTTCATATTGCCTGTCCGTAAAAGTGAGGACATGGACATCTCCTCGGTCCGGCAGGTTGTCCTCGATTCGCCGCATATACGTCTCGAACTGTTCCTTGCCGTTGCAAAATCGAGCATAGACCGAAAACTGGCTCTTTTCGAAGCCCTGATCAAGCAGGAACTGGCGGAATTTCGTGGCCGCCTTGCTTTGCGCCTTTGTCGTTACCGGCAGGTCGAACATGACAAAAATCCACATCAGACGATACCCGCTGAGTTGGGTGAGGCTCACGTGACGGTGGCTCCCAATCCGGCGAGTTCGATCGCCGAAGGAGGGCGCGGTGGGTTGAGGTTCGACGCCTTTCCCGTTTCGAAACTGCGCGCCAGCGATTGACATAGATATGTTGCCGCCATCGCGACGGTGGTGGTCCCGTCTTCTCCCGGCAGGTCGAGTGCGATCAAGCCGGCATACGCACGTTTCACGTCGGCGGACACTTCGGAATATCCCTTCGCGGTCAGCTTTATTGTCATCAGATCGACAAGTGGCCGGAACGGCTCGATAAGATCGTCGGCCAGGGCGAACGCGTTGCCGCGATTGGCGTGATGGATGCCGATCGACGGATGCAGGCCGGCCGCGACCACCGAGCGCGCGACCAGTGAGCGCAGCACCGTGTAGCCATAGTTGAGCAGGGCGTTGATGCCGTCCGCCGAGCGGTCGCGACGAAAGTCCGGTCCCATCAGCAACGGCCAATAGCGCCGTGCCGCCTGCGCTTCGATATTGTCTGGATCGCCGGAGCGCACCCGCCGCGCCAGCATATCAAAGGCGCCGGCCTCGACGCCTTCTGCTTCCAGCGCAGCGGCCTGCCAGCGGATCTTGGCCACCACAATTTCACGCCAGAGTTGCTTGGCGAGCGGCTTGCTGGCGTTCCATTGCGCGCGCATGCGCGCATTCTGCCCGTGATGTCCGTCCAGCGGCAGGCAGACAGCCACCGGTGCGTGATTGGACCCGCACAGCACCAGCAGCGCGCCGCGCTCGGCAAGGGCTGCAACCAGATTGGTCGTCTAGGTTACGCCATGGGCGTGGACAATGACCGCGGCAACGTCGTCGAGCGGAACGCGGCCGACCTCAACCCGCTCCTCGCTGACGACGAGGAAACCGCGATAGGCGGAGAGGTGGCGGCCGTCGGTGGCGATGTCGACGATCCGTTCCATCGCACGGCCTATTTCGCCGCGACCAAGTTGGCGCGTTTGCGCCGCTTTGCCTTGCGGGCAGGAAAACCCGGGTCCGATACATGGCCCAGTTCATCGATCCGCACCTGCCGCGCCTTCCATGACTTCAGGGTGTTTGGTGATGGATAGAGATAGTTGAACGGGTCCTCCTTGTCGGCTGCGCGCGCCTTCAGCGCGCCGGCCTCGTTCGGCGGGGCTAGGGCCAGTTGCCTCTCCGAGAACTTCACGACCCGAACCAGCTCCAGCGTTCCGTGCGGCTCGACGGCTATTAGGTCGTCGCGATGCAGCGAAAGCACCTTCTTCGCGGTCGGGTTCTGCTGCCTGACCGTCGACATCCAGCCCGGTTGATGCGCATCGAACATCGACACCACTTCCGCCTGCCATTTGCCGTCCTTCATCTCCCAAACGTCATAGCGGTAGTTGGAATCGCCCTTGTAGCCCTTATAGGCGCGGCCGTCGCGGTCGCGGATGGGAATGACCGAAAGCGGCTCGACGACGCGAAGGCGGCGGATGTTGCGGAAGGGCAGGGGACCGAGTTCCGGGAACTTGCGCAACCGCGCCTCGAAATCCTTGCCCTCGAGCCCGAAAGTCCACTCGTGCAGGGCCGTCCGCAGGTCGGGGTCGCGCACGGCGTCGATGTCGTCGGTCTTCTTCAGCGCCGTCAGCGGCACGCGATGGACGACGATAGCGTTGCCCTTTTCGTCCTTCTCGCCGGTCAGCCCATAGGCGGTTTCGTTGTGCAGGCGGCCGGCCGTGGCGTCATGTCCCTTCGGCAGCCCGGCCTTGGAGGCAGTGCCGCGATCGGGGCGATGGCTGACGACGATACCGCGCACAACCTCGCGCACCTCGTCGCTGAAACCTTCCCAAGGCTCCGAAAGATCGGACGTCATGCGGTTGGCAGATTCGTGCCCGTGCTGACCCGCTTCGCGCGCGATCTCCATCAGCCGGCGGCGATCGGTGACGGCGATCACCATCGCGTCGATGGCGTGGTGACGATGATCCTTGCGGTTCTTGGGCTGATCGGCGCCGCCGCCGAAATTGTGATCCGGCAGCGCGCTGTTCAGGCCCCAGCTTCGGCGCAGCATTTCCGTCAGTCGGCCGGGCGAAACCCAGACATGGCTGCTGCCCTCGCCGGAGTCCGGATGGAGCGAGCTCAGATATTCCCGAGCAAGGCGCGACAGATATTGCGTGTCGACGAGTTGGCGCGCGATGAAGCCGCCCTGCACGTCGAAGCGCGACATGGCGTCCGGCTCGAAACGCCAGCGTTTTTCGCGCGGCAGGCGCGCGGCGCGGGCGGCGATTTCTTCCCAGTCGGTACGATGCCCGAAAGCATCATACGGCGAACGCTTGCGCTTCTCGCGGTTCGCCTCACGCATGCACAACAGCCTATTGCCGTTGGAATCGTCGAGTGTGGCGCTGAAGGGCAGGATGTGATCGACTTCCACCGCCCCCGAGAACAGCATGTCGATGGAAATGAGCGTGCCGGTGTAGACGCAGCGCCGGTCCAGCACGTTAGCGGGATTGAGCTCTTCCCACAGCTTCAGCAGGGCGCGGTTGGCGCCTTTGTCGGCAATGCCGATTTCGCCAAGCTTTTCCGACCGCTTGACCGCCGCATCGCGGTTCTGCCGGTTTTTCGCATTGATCTCCTGCTTGCGCTTGTCGTCGAGCTTCAGTTCGCGTGCGAGTTCGATGGCGATCTGCTCCGGCGGCCCGTAGCGCCTGATCAGAGCGTTGACGACGCGCCGAAGCTGGTTGAGGCCGATATGCACGGTCGGATTGGTCAGCCGGCCGACGCGCATCTCCTCCGGATCGGCCGGGTCACCGGTGCCGGGCATGATCTGCCGTTCCAGTGGCACGCCGTAATAGGGCAGGGCAGGCCGGCCCTTCGCGTCGGTAAAGATTTCGCCGGTCCGCTTGTCCGAATGATGCCCAAGCCCAGCCTTCTCCACCGCCTCGCTGTAGACGATGACCTCGGCCTTCAGTGCCTCGATCAGCTTCTTTGTTGCCGTCTCGCCGAAGCGGCCGTAACCCTCGGGCAGCCGCGCACCAACGGTGGCGCGTGCTTGTTCGGGCGCGAGCTTGTGCGTCTCTTGCAGCCAAGCGAGCAGCATCGCCTCGTCCTCGTCGCTCTCCTGTTCGCGGATGCGCGACACCACTTCGCATCGCGCTTCGTCGGAAAGATGCTGCCAGAGCGTGCCGAAGCGCGCCTTGGCGCCAAGTTCGGCGGCGACCTCGTCGCCCTTGATGTCCTTGCGGTTCTCGCTCTCCTTGTTGAAACGGACGTCGGGATCGAGCTTCAACACCTTGTTGCGAAGGGTATCGAACGAGACGACTTTCTTGTCCTTGAGCCTGACATAAAGCAGATTGCGCTGCTCCAGCGTCAGTGGCTCGGGGTTGGCGCCGGCCCTAACGATTCTCAGCGCGTTGATCTCTTCCAAAAGCCGGCGGCGCTGGAACAGCGGATGCGCCTTCGGCAGCCGCGGCTCGTTGCCGGTCAGCGTGCACATGCCGATCTTCGGCTGCTTCAGCGGCCGCTGGTGAAAGATGATCTCGAAAAAGCGCTTTTCGTTTTCCGGCGTCAGCGTCTCGGGATGATGCGGCGCTTGCCGTTCCCAGATGAGCTTGAATTCCTCCTCAAGCATCGCGCGGTCTGGATAGAAATCGTAGCCATCGCCGCGCGCGCCTTCACCGGTTTCGGGGCGCAAACGCGTGCGCACGCTTGTAATCGTGTTGGGATCGGCCGAAGCCGCGCGCCGGCCGTGCAGATAGTCGCCCAGCGTCTCGGCGCCGGCGTCTCGCATGGCCTCATGCAACCGGCCGACGCCCACTCTGATCTTGCCGCTGTCGTCGTTCTTGCCGCGATCAGCCTTTCTGTTGCTCTTGAAGCCGCGCCGCTGATTGAGATGGAACAGAGCGCGCCCGAGATGGTGCAGCGGCAGCTTTTCCCGCAATGCATTGGCGCGCAGCGCGAACGGGTCGAGCCCCTCCAGCGCCTTGCGCTCCGTCTCGCCGGCCGGAAAGAAGCCGGCATCGGCCAGATGCTTGAGAAGCGCCGCCTGGCGCTGTTTGAAGCGATCACGCCGCCGGCGCATGGCGCGCGCTGCCCGCCGGTCGAAGGCGAGCGACGCGCCCGATTTCGGGTCTCGGCCGTCGCTGAAGATGCGCGAACCGGCGGTGACAACGCGAATAGGCACGTCGTCATCGTCCAGCTCGATGACTGCCCAGCCAAGTGAATTCGTGCCGAGATCGGCCCCAAGCCTCCAACGCATGATTTCCCGCCTCGATTGTTCTGCCCCACGACACCTTACCGCAGGATGCAAAAGAGTCGAATCATCGTTGAACAACCTGCTTCCAATATTATGCCTCATCTAATATTTGACGGTCAAACTGGAGACCTATATCGACTTCATCATCGTGATTCGGGTTGGGGTTCCAAACTCAACCGGGGAAAGGGTCCAAACCTGCCCACGTGGGAGCGCTCCCGCCTTTCACGGTAAAAACTTACTTTTGGGGTAATGTCTTTGCACTCTCCCAAAGTTAGATGGTTGCCGCTGGACCAGATCTCCAGCCGCTTGACGGCGGCCGATCAGCCGTTATTGTAACGACTTCAGAGATCGTGGTCTGGCGGTTAACAAGCAGCCAGTCTGCACCAGATAAGGGCGGCGCTCCGGCGCCGCCTTTTTTGTTTTGCCAAGAGCGGGGGATGACCACAGGGGAACTTCGCTCGAAGATCGATCAGGACCGGAACGCCTTATGGGCCGGCGGCATCGCCGATCGCTCGAGGTCATCGAGCAGATCAGCTATCTGCTCTTCATGCGCGGCCTGGACGACGCCGAGCAACTTGCCGCAACGCACGCCGGTCCTCATCCTGAGGTGCGAGCGCAGCGAGCCTCGAAGGACGCACCACACAGCGCAGCCTCACGGCTCACGCTCATTGCCGGTTGACGCCAAAATAAAAACTTATCCACGCCTCCGGCCTGCGCGCGATAATGTCGCCGCTATTTTCGGGCTGACGGAGAAACAGGCGGCAATGGACTGGCAGGCGGCAATCGAGAACAACCGGGGGCGCTGAAGCGCGTCCTGGCCGGGCTCGTCGCCATGGCTGGGTTGGAAGGCCGGCAATCGGCAGTCGCCCACCGGCAGGCGGAAGCAGGACAGGAACAAGCCGCCACTGGCCCGGCTGTTCCCGATTGCCCATCGCCAACCGCCGACTACCGCTTATTGCTGCCGCGCCATCTCTACCGCGCCGTGCTGCGGCTGTTGCGCCCGGCCGAGGCGGCGGCGCGGCGGCTTGTCATCATTGCCGCGCGCGGGCTGGTGGTGACGCCGGCAAAGCCGCGCAAGCCGCAGCCGAAAGCCGGCCACGCAGCAGGCGCGGGGCAGGCGGGCACGGAGCCATCGCCCAAACCGCGCAGCCTTTGCCTGCCGCTGCTCGATCCGCTGCCGGCGTGGAACAGCCGCAGGCGGCCGGCCCCGGCCGGGGTGCCGCGCATCTCGGTGCCCGGTTTCAGCCGGCCTTTCCCTATTGCACTCCGTCGGCCCTCATCGCCCGACGATGCGGTTGACGCAAGGCGTCTGGCGCTGCGTCTTGACGCGCTCGGCCGCGCGCTGGACAATCTGCCGGCGCAGGCGAGGCGCTTCGCGCGCTGGCAAGCATCCCGCAATGCCGCACGCGCGGTGCAGATCAGCCATCGGGCCAGCCCTGCGCGGCGCATCTGGCCGCTGCGCCCCGGCCGCCCGCCCGGCGGCAGTCGCCGAGATGGCCACAAGGTTTCGGGCCATGAGGTCCATGAGATCCTCAAGGATGTGCACGGCCTGGCTTTCTGGACGCTGGAGGAATCCGCCGACACATCCTGAAGCGCGCGCCGCCGACATTTCCGCGGGTTCGACCGCGATTTCATCGCCTCTGACAGACCTGCCGGCGCCACGCCGCCGGAGCGGGTGTTCGATGCTGCCCGCATGGCTGCTTCTTGTCGGTTGAACGGGCATGGAAGGCGGAAACGTGTCGCTCGGCGAAAGGAACTGTCGCTGCTCTTGCCGCGAGCCCGTTTGCACAGTAAGCAGCAAGGACGGCTCTGGCCGTCGAAGCTGTTACGAGGTTCCCATGTCTGCCCGCATTTTCAGCCCCGCGAAAACCGCCATGCAGTCCGGCAGGTCCAAAACCGGTTACTGGGTGCTCGAATTCGATCCCGAGCAGCCCCGGAAGATCGATCCGCTGATGGGTTATACGTCGTCGGGCGACATGAAAAGCCAGATAAGGCTGACGTTCGACACGCGCGAGGAGGCGATAGCCTACGCGGAAAAGAACGGAGTTGCCTATCGGCTTGATGAGCCGAAGGAACCCAGGCGCCGGCAGATTTCATATGCGGACAATTTCCGCTATGACCGCCGCACGCCCTGGACTCATTAAGGTTGTGAGTTCAGCGCCCGGTTTGCGGTCCCGTAGCTCAGCCGGATAGAGCACCGGCCTTCTAAGCCGATGGTCGCAGGTTCGAATCCTGCCGGGATCGCCATTTTTATCCGGATCATCCGATCCAGGCTCGATCAGCCGGCCACCCGTTTCATCAGCGCCATGGCGCCGAAGGGTGCCCGGACCTTGCCCTCGGTAATGAAATAGACAAACACGTCACGCGGCTTGACCGGCGCCTCGGTTGAAGGATCGGCGTGCGGCAGGTCAACTGGTGCCTTGCCCGCCGCCCATTCCCGCGCGCGACCCGCCCACTCGTCCAGTGCCTTCGGCGTATAACAGTCCGGATTGTCATCCTTGCCGGTCTGCAGCCGTGCATAGATGAAATCGCCGGTAATGTCGGCGATGGCCGGGTATTTGGCATGGTCGGCATAGACGATTGCGACCTGATGCTTGCGCGCCAAGGCGACAAATTCCGGGACCACAAAGGATTCGTGACGTACCTCGACCGCATGGCGCAATTTTACGCCGTCCTGCTTTTCCGGCAGAAGCTTGAGGAAGGCTTCAAAATCGTCCGGGTCGAATTTCTTGGTCGGCATAAATTGCCACAGGATCGGTCCGAGCTTCTCGCCGAGTGCGGCCACCCCCGATTCCAGGAAGCGCATCATCGATTCACCGGCTTCACCGAGCACCCGGCGGTTGGTGACGAAGCGGTTTCCCTTGAGCGAGAAAACAAAATCGTCGGGCGTCTCCTTCGCCCATTTGAAGAAAGTGGGTTCCTTGAAGCTGGAATAATAAGTGCCGTTGACCTCGATGCTCGGCACCTGTCGTGAGGCATATTGGAGTTGCTTGGCCTTGGCCAATTTCTCGGGATAGAATGCGGCATTCCATGGCTCGAAGGTCCAGCCGCCCATGCCGGCGCGGATCGTTCCCTGTTTGCTCATCCTGTCCTCCCGATTGCCAAGATACGACGGATCGTCGCGCAGTTTTCAAGCGTCTCTGTGCGGCCACACGCTGAGTGTAGCTTCGCTCAAGTGAAACTTATTCGGCGGCTTCGCGCTTGCCTTTTGGCCGGCGTTCGAGCAACTCCCTGAGAAAATGGCCGGTGTAGCTGCGCGGTTCGGCCACGATATCTTCGGGCGTTCCGGATGCGACCAGTTCGCCGCCGCCGTCCCCACCTTCAGGGCCGAGGTCGAGCACCCAGTCTGCCGTTTTGATAACCTCGAGATTGTGCTCGATCACGACTACCGTATTGCCCTGCTCGACCAGTTCGTGCAGCACTTCGAGCAGTTTGGCGACGTCGTGGAAATGCAGACCAGTGGTTGGCTCGTCGAGAATATAAAGCGTCTTGCCGGTGGCCTTGCGCGACAGCTCCTTGGCGAGCTTGATGCGTTGTGCCTCGCCACCCGAAAGCGTCGTCGCCTGCTGGCCGATGTGAATGTAACCGAGGCCGACCCGCTTCAATGTTTCCAGCTTGTCGCGCACGGCAGGCACGGCGGAAAAGAACTCGACGCCTTCCTCCACCGTCATATCCAGCACGTCGGCGATGGACTTGCCTTTGAGCATCACGTCCAGAGTTTCGCGATTGTAGCGCTTGCCGTGACAGACGTCGCAGGTCACATAAACGTCCGGCAGGAAGTGCATCTCGATCTTGATGACGCCGTCGCCCTGACACGCTTCGCACCGCCCGCCCTTGACGTTGAAGGAGAAGCGACCCGGCTGATAGCCGCGCGCCTTGGCCTCGGGCAGCCCGGCATACCAGTCCCGGATCGGCGTGAACGCGCCGGTATAGGTGGCCGGATTGGAACGCGGGGTGCGGCCGATCGGGCTCTGGTCGATGTCGATGACCTTGTCGAGGAATTCCAGCCCTTCGATGCGATCATGCTCGGCGGGATGCTCGCGCGATCCCATGATACGGCGTGACGCCGCTTTGAACAGCGTTTCGATCAGGAAGGTGGACTTGCCGCCACCCGATACGCCGGTAACACAGGTGAAGGTGCTGAGCGGAATTTCCGCGGTGATGTTCTTCAAATTATTGCCGCGCGCACCGGAGACCTTGATACGGCGGCCTTTCTTTCCCGTGCGGCGCTCGGCGGGGATCGCCACTTCTAATTCGCCGGACAGATATTTACCGGTCAGCGATGCGGAGCTGGCCATGATCTCGCGCGGCGTGCCTTGCGCGATCACTTTTCCGCCATGGATACCGGCGGCTGGGCCGATATCGACCACGTGATCGGCGTGCAGGATGGCGTCCTCGTCATGCTCGACGACGATCACGGTATTGCCGATGTCGCGCAGATGCTTCAGCGTATCGAGCAGGCGGGAATTGTCACGCTGGTGCAGGCCGATCGAAGGCTCGTCCAGTACATAGAGCACGCCGGTGAGGCCGGATCCGATCTGCGAGGCGAGGCGGATACGCTGGCTTTCGCCGCCCGACAGCGTGCCGGAATTGCGCGCCAAGGTCAGATACTCCAGCCCGACATCGTTCAGGAAGCGCAACCGCTCGCGGATCTCCTTGAGGATACGTGCGGCGATCTCGTTCTGCTTGTCGTTGAGCTGAGCCGGCAGTTCGGCGAACCATTCGTTAGCCTTACGGATCGACTGCTCCGTTACCTCGCCGATATGCTTGCCGGCGATCTTCACCGCCAGCGCTTCCGGTTTCAGCCGATAACCATTGCACGCCGGGCAAGGGGTCGCCGACATGAATCGCTCGATCTCCTCACGCATCCAGGCGGATTCCGTTTCCTTCCAGCGACGTTCCAGATTCGGGATTACACCCTCGAAGGTTTTGGTCGTCTTGTAGGAGCGCAGGCCGTCGTCGTAATTGAACGCAATCTCGCGCTCGCCCGTGCCATGGAGAACGGCGTTCTTGGCTTCGTCGGAAAGCTCCCTGAATTTATCGCCCAGCCTGAAGCCGTAAACTTTTCCCAGTGCCTCCAGCGTCTGCGAATAATAAGGCGAAGTCGATTTCGCCCATGGGCTGACGGCGCCGTCGCGCAGGGTGCGATTGTCGTCCGGCACGATCAAAGACGCATCAATGGCGCGCTGGCTGCCCAGGCCGTCGCATGTCGGACAGGCGCCGAACGGATTGTTGAAGGAGAACAGGCGCGGTTCGATTTCAGGAATGGTAAAGCCAGACACCGGGCAGGCAAATTTTTCAGAGAACAGAATACGCTCATGCGTATCGTTGGCTGATTTGTTGGCAGCCCCGCCCTCGGCCGTTTCCTCCGGTGGCAGCGGCCGGTCGGCGAATTCGGCGACGCAGAGCCCGTCAGCCAGTTTCAGCGCCGTCTCGATGGAATCCGCGAGCCGGGTAGCAAGGTCGGCGCGGACCACGATGCGGTCCACGACAACATCGATGTCGTGCTTGTATTTCTTGTCGAGTGTCGGTGCTTCTGCGATCTCATAGAAGCTGCCGTCGATCTTGACGCGCTGAAAACCCTTCTTCTGAAGTTCCAGAAGTTCCTTGCGGTATTCGCCCTTACGACCGCGCACGATCGGCGCCATAATGTAAAGACGCGTGCCTTCCTCCAGCGCCAGCACACGGTCGACCATCTGGCTGACGGTCTGGCTTTCGATGGGAAGGCCGGTCGCCGGCGAGTAGGGAACGCCGACGCGGGCGAACAGCAGGCGCATGTAATCGTAGATTTCGGTGACCGTGCCGACAGTCGAACGCGGATTGCGCGAGGTTGTCTTCTGTTCGATGGAGATGGCCGGCGACAGGCCGTCGATCTGATCGACATCCGGCTTCTGCATCATCTCCAGGAATTGCCGGGCATAGGCTGACAGGCTCTCCACATAGCGCCGCTGCCCTTCGGCATAGATCGTGTCGAAGGCAAGCGAGGATTTGCCTGACCCGGACAGGCCGGTCATGACGATCAGGCTGTCTCGCGGCAGGTCGATGTCGATGTTCTTGAGATTGTGCTCGCGTGCGCCGCGAACGGAAATATATTTGTGGTCGGCCATCGCCGGTACGCCGCCTCAGTCTGGAATATCTCGGATAGGCGGGTTTGCCCGGCCATCCACTATGTAGGCATTCTCGTCGTCGCGTCGAGGGATGCTGTCACCGGGTTTAACCGCCTTTTATGAATATCGGCAAGCGCAAAGAACAAAGATCGAACGTACTCCTGACAATCGATCACATTTTGCCGATTCGGCTTTTCGGTGTTGACGGCCAAATGCGATGGCGCAAGACTGTGGCAGTCACAGGGGCGGAGTGCCTCAAGGCCTCTTCGCTGCCAGTAGGCGGTTTGCGAGGCGCCGCAGACCGGCGAATAAATGCCCCCCTGACACCAAGCGCAATGAACGGAAGGAGCGAGGTATGACTCCACCTGACAGTCCCAACAGGCTCTATCCCTTGGTAGAGCCGCGGCAGGTGCTCTAATCCGGTGAGAGCTTGATGCGAGCCGTATTCAGAGGCTTGCCGTTTCACCCACAATCAGAAACTTGTAGTCGGATCGTCGGTTGAAAGCCGCGTTGCATCCGAAACGAAAGCCGGCAGTCTGTTCCCGGCATGATGGGTTGGACCCCACAAAGCCCCGACCGCGAGCGGAAGCTGCGGCGGGGCTTTTGTCTGCAGATGTTTGCGAGAATGGAAAAAGCGCTCAGTGCTTTGGTGTCTTGGTCGAACCGACACCGACATCAATGGTAATGCTGCCGGATACACGGACATCGACGTTGCCGATCTTGAAGTGGCTTGCGTTCGTGTCCGCTTGTTCGGCTTCGACCGGCCTGACGATACGATAGTCGCCTTCGACGCCGGGCAGAATGCTTTTGGCAGAGGGGTTTGCGGCATCGCCTGCAAAAGCCGGCGCGATCGCCAGTAGCGCCAACGGACCACAAAGGGCGAGAGGGAAGCGGCACAGCCAGATCATGCCAGCAACCTATCGCCAAGCGGGCAATTGTCCAGCCAATCGTGGGTCATCGACGGAGCTGTTGACGAGATCATGAATGGCGTGTAGAACATAAAGAGAACAAAAACCTTATGGGGAAAAACAATGCCGGGGGCAGCGAAGGCCGGGGACAGCCTGTAAGGTAAGGCTGAAAAATCGGTTTCGGACGAGCGTGGAGACAAGTCATGGCGGGTAGCGTCAACAAGGTCATTTTGGTTGGCAATCTCGGCGCGGATCCAGAAATCAGGCGGCTGAATTCGGGCGACCCGGTCGTCAACATCCGGATCGCGACCTCGGAAAGCTGGCGCGACAAGAATTCCGGCGAACGCAAGGAAAAGACCGAATGGCACAATGTCGTGATTTTCAACGACAATCTGGCCAAGGTTGCCGAACAGTATTTGAAGAAGGGCATGAAGGTCTATGTCGAGGGTCAGTTGCAGACCCGGAAATGGCAGGACCAGAATGGCCAGGATCGCTATACGACCGAAGTGGTGTTGCAGAAATTCCGTGGCGAATTGCAGATGCTCGATGCACGCGGTCAGAGTGGCGAAGGCGGACAGGTGGGGTATTCGGGCGGCGGTCGCAGCGGCTCCGATTTCGGACAATCCAGCCCGAACGACAGTTTCAATCGCGGTGGTGGCAATCGCGGTGGTGGCGGTGGCTCATCGCGCGATCTCGATGACGAAATTCCATTCTGACATTGATACCGGCGGCGATAGGCTGGATTGGTACGGGGACGATTTTTGTGAAAGCGCGGGTCAAATGGGTTGAAGAGCGGACCTTTGTCGGCGAGTCCGGCAGTGGGCATAAGTTGGTGCTGGGTACGGCTTCCGGCCCGGAAGGCCATACACCTGGTCCAAGCCCGATGGAACTGGTCCTGATCGGCACAGGAGGATGCTCGGCCTACGATGTCGTTCATATTCTGGAAAAAGGGCGCGAGGCGGTCGAGGATTGCGCGGTGGAGCTTGATGCAGACCGCGCGGAGACCGAACCGAAGGTGTTCACGCGCATTCACATGCATTTCATTGTGAAGGGAAGAGCGCTCTCCCATGACAAGGTGAAGCGGGCCATCGACCTTTCGATCGATAAATACTGCTCGGCCTCTGCAATGATGGCCAAGACGGCAACCATCACCCATGACTTCGAGGTCGTCGATACAATGACGGCGTAAGTCTCGTATGCTTTAGCCGATAACCAGTGCCCTGATCCCGTCGGCGACGAATTGCACGGCAAGTGCGGCGAGGATCACACCGAGCAGACGGGTCAGGATCGAGCGGCCGGTTTGACCGAGAAGACGGTCGATATGTTCCGATAGGAGGAATACCAGATAGGTAATCACGAGGCAGGCGAAGATGATACCGACGAGTGTTATACGCGCGCCTACGTTCTGGAATGTACCCGACAACAGCACCGTGGCTGAAATGGCGCCTGGCCCGGCGATCAACGGAATTGCTAGTGGGAAGGCTGCGATATCGTGGATGTGGTCTCGGGTTACGGCGACATCGGAAATCTTTTCCTTCCTGTCCTGCCGCTTCTCGAAAACCATTTCGAAAGCGATAAAAAACAACAGAAAGCCACCGGCTACCCGGAAGGCGGCCAGCGTGATGCCGAACACGGCCAGGATGGAAGCGCCGGCCACGGCGAACAGCGCGATAACGAAAAACCCGATCACGCTGGCGCGTACCGACACCTAGCGGCGCTGCTGCTGGTTCAAGCCACGCGTGACCGCCAGGAAGATCGCCGCAAGACCCGGTGGATCGATGGTGACGAGGATCGTCACGAATGCATTGAAGATGCTGTCGAAATTCGGCATCTTCATCCCTCCGTCTTGTCGCTGGGCTCATTGATAGAGCAAACCCCGCTTCAGGGAAACGGTCTGACGGATTGGGCTGTGAGGAGCGGCGCCCGCACGTAAATTGAAGTGAGTTGCAATTCGCTGACTGCACCTGAAGCGGCGATCTCGCCACCGCCTTTTGATGCGCGCGTCTATCTCATTGGAATGGCGTCGAAAACGAGTGCTGGAAAAAGAGCGCAAAATGCCATTGAAATGGGCTCGGAATTGGAGAATTGCCTAGGCTTCCTATATAAGAGGACAGTGATTCCCAACCCTGTGTGATCCGTTTTGACTGACCAGAAAACACCGCCCGGCGCCGATGGCGGGCCGACCGGCATCGAGCCGATTTCCATCATCGAGGAAATGCAGCGAAGCTATCTAGATTACGCCATGAGCGTGATCGTTTCGCGCGCGTTGCCGGACGTACGCGACGGACTGAAGCCGGTGCACCGACGCATCCTCTATGCTTCGCATGAGAGCGGCTATCACTGGAACCGCAAATATGTGAAATCGGCGCGGCCGGTATCCGACGTGATGGGTAAATACCATCCGCATGGCGATGCATCGATCTACGATGCCCTGGTGCGTATGGCACAGGACTGGTCGATGCGGGTGCCGCTCATCGACGGGCAGGGTAATTACGGGTCGATCGACGGTGACCCGCCTGCTGCGATGCGTTACACCGAAGCGCGGCTCATCAAGGTTGCGCATGAACTGCTGGAGGATATCGACAAGGATACCGTCGATTTCCAGGACAATTACGACGGCTCCGATAGTGAGCCTCGTGTGCTGCCGGCCCGCTTTCCGAATCTTCTGGTCAACGGTTCGGGCGGCATCGCGGTGGGCATGGCCACAAATATCCCGCCGCACAATCTTGGCGAAGTGTGCAATGGCGCTATTGCCGTCATCGATAATCCGGCGATCGACCTTGCCGACCTGATGGAGATCGTGCCGGGGCCGGATTTTCCTACCGGCGGCATCGTGCTTGGCCGCACCGGCATCCATAACGCCTATTCGACGGGGCGCGGCTCCATCATCATGCGCGGCAAGGTGCATGTGGAGGAGACGCGCGGCGACCGCGAGGCCATCGTCGTCACCGAAGTTCCCTATCAGGTGAACAAGGCCACGATGATCGAGAAGATGGCCGAACTGGTGCGCGACAAGCGCATCGAAGGAATTTCTGATATTCGCGACGAGAGCGATCGGCAGGGTTATCGGGTCGTCGTCGAATTGAAGAAGGGCGCCAACGCCGAAGTCATCCTCAATCAGCTTTATCGTTTCACGCCGCTACAGACCTCGTTCGGCGCCAATATGGTGGCACTGAACGGTGGCAAGCCCGAATTGCTGACTCTGACCGACATGATGAAGGCATTCGTGTCTTTTCGTGAGGAGGTCGTCAGCCGCCGCACCAAATATCTGCTGCGCAAGGTACGTGACCGCGCTCATGTGCTGGTTGGGCTCGCTATTGCCGTGGCCAATATCGATGAGGTCATCAAGCTGATTCGCACCGCACCGGACCCGCAGACCGCGCGCGAGCAGTTGATGACGCGACGTTGGCCGGCTTCGGACGTCGAGGCGTTGATTCGACTGATCGACGATCCGCGCCACCGGATCAATGACGACGGAACCTATAATCTCTCGGAAGAGCAGGCGCGTGCGATCCTTGAATTGCGCCTTCAGCGGCTTACGGCGCTTGGCCGCGATGAGATCGCCGACGAACTCAATAAGATTGGCGCGGAGATTTCGGACTATCTCGACATTCTGTCCTCTCGTGCGCGTATTCAACAGATCGTCAAGGATGAACTGTCCGCCGTACGCGACGAATTCGGTACGCCTCGGCGCACCGAATTGGCCGAAGGCGCGGCCGATATGGAAGACGAGGACCTCATTCAGCGCGAGGATATGGTCGTTACGGTCAGTCACACCGGTTATATCAAGCGTGTGCCACTTTCCCTCTACAGGGCGCAGCGTCGCGGCGGCAAAGGCCGTTCCGGCATGTCCACCAAGGACGAGGATTTTGTCACCCGCTTGTTCGTGGCCAACACGCACACGCCGATTCTGTTCTTTTCGTCGCGAGGCATTGTTTACAAGGAGAAGGTGTGGCGCCTGCCCGTCGGGTCGCCGCAATCGCGCGGCAAGGCGCTGATCAACATGCTGCCTCTGGAACAGGGAGAGCGGATTACAACCATCATGCCTCTGCCGGAGGATGAAACGAGTTGGAGCGAACTCGACGTGATGTTCGCCACCACGCGCGGTACCGTGCGGCGCAATAAGCTTTCGGACTTCGTGCAAGTCAACCGCAACGGCAAGATCGCCATGAAGCTGGAGGAGAGCGATGAAATCCTCGGCGTTGAAACCTGCACGGAAAATGATGACGTGCTTCTTACCGTTGCGTCGGGACAATGCATTCGCTTCCCGGTTTCGGATGTGCGGGTCTTCGCCGGCCGTAATTCGGTCGGCGTGCGCGGCATTTCGATGGGGGAAGGAGACCGTGCCATTTCAATGTCCATTCTGCACCACGTTGATGCGTCGCCGGCGGAACGCGCCTCCTATCTCAAGCGGTCGGCCGCTGAGCGTCGCTTGTTATTGGGCAACGGTGACGATGAGGAGATCGCGCTGACCAATGAGGATATCGGTGAGGAGGCAGAGCTTTCCGACGAACGCTACGAATTGCTCAAAGCGCATGAACAATTTGTGCTGACCGTCACTGAATTCGGCTATGGAAAACGCTCTTCGTCCTATGATTTCAGATTGACCGGGCGCGGCGGCAAGGGCATCCGCGCCACCGACGTTTCCAAGGTTGACGAGATCGGGCGATTGGTGGCCACTTTCCCGATCGGCAATGACGACCAGATCATGCTGGTGTCGAATGGCGGAACGGTGATCCGCGTGCCTGTGAAAGGGATCCGTTTCGCCAGCAGGGCGACAAAGGGTGTCACCATTTTCAATACGGCCGCCGGTGAAAAGGTGGTTTCAGTCGAACGAATTTCGGACCCTCAAGGTGATGAGGAAAACGGTGAGAGTGCAGACGTATCAGAGAGCGACGTTGGCAACACTGCCGGCGATGAAAGCGAATAGGGTTGCTTTTGCAAATGCCGGCTTGGGGAGCCGACATCGTTCGCGTAGCTGTCCGACAATCAGAATTGGCGGCGAGAGGGGTTGATGCCGAATCCATCATAACGCCTGCTGTTGTTTCTGGCGCGCACGCGCTCGGCCTCTTGGTGCAGGCCAAACAGAGTGGCGATCAGCATGGCGACGGTCATGGCAATGGCGAGTATGTAGATCATGTGCATATCTCCTGACGTGACAACGGATCAGGCGGCATTTGGTTTCATACGTCGTACCTCACATCATGATGAGTTCGCTTGAACCGCCGCTGAGATCGGCGTTCATTGTGCATTCATCCGATTTGCGTTTGAGGCTGGGCATCGATAGAAGCAGCATCCATGACAGAACGCGTTGCGCTTTACGCAGGCTCCTTTGACCCGTTGACCAATGGTCATCTCGATGTCCTCAAGGCATCACTGACCGTTGCCGATGTGGTTTACGTTGCGGTTGGTGTGCATCCCGGCAAGAAGCCGCTTTTCGCCTTTGAAGAGCGGGTTGAACTGATCGAAGCGGCCGTCAAACAGGAGCCTGGCTCGGAATCGAGCCGCATCAAGGTCGTGGCGTTCGACGGTCTCGTGATCGGAGCCGCGAAAGATCATGGGGCATCGATCATTATCCGGGGCCTGCGCGACGGCACCGATCTCGACTATGAGATGCAAATGGCCGGCATGAACGAGACAATGGCGCCTGAATTTCAGACCGTGTTTTTGCCGGCAAGCCCATCCGTTCGAACCATTACCGCCACGCTGGTCAGGCAGATTGCGTCCATGGGTGGTAATATACGTCCCTTCGTGCCAGATGCTGTTGCAACTGCGCTCGAAGCCAAATTCACCAAATAGGATCTGGAGATTAAGCGATGCAGCTCAAGACGTTCGCTGCCGTTTTTGCCATTCTGGCCGGCTTTTTCCTTGCGGCCGCTCCAGCACTGGCTGCCGACCCGGAAAACACCATGATTATCACCTTGAAGGACGGTGACGTTACCATTGCGCTGAGGCCCGATATTGCGCCTCGCAATGTCGCGCAGGTCAAGAAGCTCGTGCGCGATGGCGCCTACGACAATGTCGCTTTCCACCGCGTTATCGATGGTTTTATGGCGCAGACCGGTGATGTGAAATTCGGTAATATGGAGAAAGACTATAATGCCGATCGGGTTGGTACCGGTGGCTCGGACTTGCCAGACCTACCTGCTGAATTTTCCAACGAGCACTTCGTGCGTGGCGTTGTCGGCATGGCACGGGCGCAAGATCCGAATTCCGCCAATTCCCAGTTCTTCATCATGTTCGCACCGGCCGCTCCCCTTGATGGCCAATATACGATTATCGGCGAGGTGGTGGGCGGCATGGAGTTGGTGGACAATATCAAGAAGGGCGACCAGGCCCAGAACGGCGCTGTCACCGATCCTGATCGCATGATCAAGGTCCGCATTGCCGCGGATAAGAAATAACCTATCGAAAGGAACGATTAGATGGCTGAGATCAAGGATCGCGAAAACGCGCTGATTATGGAAACGACGCAGGGCAACGTCGTCATCGAGATGCTGCCGGACCTGGCCCCCGGCCATGTCGCCCGCATCAAGGAACTGGCGCGCGAAGGCGCCTATGACGGAGTGGTTTTCCATCGCGTCATTGATGGCTTTATGGCGCAGACCGGTGACGTGAAGTTCGGCAATTCGAGCAAACCCAGCTTTGCTCCGTCGCGTGCTGGCATGGGCGGCTCGGACAAGCCGGATTTGAAGGCCGAATTCTCTAACGCCAATCATGGGCGCGGCACCTGCTCAATGGCACGGGCGCAAAGCCCGAATTCCGCCAATTCCCAGTTCTTCATCTGCTTCGACGATGCGGCTTTCCTGAACCGCCAGTACACAGTTTGGGGACAGGTCATCGAAGGCATGGAAAACGTTGACAAGATCAAGCGCGGCGAACCGGTGCAGGATCCCGACAAGATCGTGTCTGTGAAGGTTGCCGCCGACGTCGCCGCATAAGCTGCCAGGGTCTGATGTCGATGGCTGGGCTGCTTTGGCCGTTGCTGGGCGTTCTGGCCGGTGCGTTCGTCGCCCTTCAGGCGCCGATCAATGCTGACCTTGCCCGTGGGCTTGGCTCTACCATCGCCGCGGCGGCAATTTCCTTCCTGTCGGGCGCGGTTGTCCTGGCCCTGCTGACCGTTCTATTCACCCGCGCGCAAGGCGCCTCGATTTCCTGGCGTGGTCCCGAGCCCTGGCTTTTCGTGGTGGGCGGCTGTCTGGGGGCGGTCTATGTGACGAGCACGATTCTGTTGATCCCGCGCCTGGGCGCTGCCGCGCTGATGGCGTTTCTCATCACCGGTCAGCTCTTGGCGGGTATCGCGATAGATCGGTTCGGCTTCCTCGGTGTGGCCGTACATGAAATCTCGATAGGGCGGATTGTCGGCGCCTGTCTTCTCATTCTCGGCGCGGTCATGGTCCGCTTTCTCTGATGCGTGTCGATTTATTCGATTTCGAGTTACCTGAAAACCGTATTGCCCTTCGTCCGGCGGAACCGCGCGACAGCGCGCGGCTTCTTGTCGTGCGACCGGAAAAGGCTAGTGAGGATCGCATAGTCCGGGATCTCCCCTCGCTGCTTGAGGCCGGCGACGTCCTGGTTTTCAACGACACGAAGGTCATCCCGGCTCAATTAAATGGCACCAGGCGGCGCGGCGATGCCTCTGCGCAAGTCGAGGCGACACTGCATATGCGTGTTGGTCCGGACCGTTGGCACGCGTTCATGCGGCCGGGAAAGCGTATCGCTGCCGGCGACCATATCCATTTCGGCCATGACGGGAATTCCTGCTTTTTGGGTCAACTCGATGCAAAAGTGATCGAGAAAGGAGAGGGCGGCGAGGTCCTGCTGGAGTTTGATCTTTCCGGACCGTTTCTGGATGAGGCGCTGCATGCGGTCGGCCATATTCCTTTGCCACCCTACATTGCTTCGAAACGCGACGAGGACGAGCGCGATCGAACTGACTACCAGACCATCTATGCTCGTGAGGAGGGAGCGGTGGCGGCACCCACTGCTGGTCTGCATTTTACGCCGGAGCTTTTTGCCGCGCTCGACGCGAAGGGCATAGAACGGCATTTCGTGACGTTGCATGTCGGCGCCGGTACGTTTCTGCCGGTCAAGGCTGACGATACAGCGAACCACAAGATGCATGCCGAGACGGGTTTCGTGCCGCAGAGCGTCGCCGATGCGCTGAACGCCGCCAAGGCGCGCGGCGGGCGCATCGTTGCCGTCGGTACGACATCGTTGCGGCTTCTGGAGAGCGCCGTGCAACCCGACGGCACCATAGCAGCCTGGTCTGGCTCGACTGATATTTTCATCACGCCTGGCTATCGCTTCCGGCTGGTGGATGCCCTGATGACGAATTTTCATCTGCCGCGCTCGACGTTGTTCATGCTGGTTTCGGCTCTTTCCGGATTGGACACGATGCGTGCCGCCTACGCCCATGCCGTCGACACCGGATACCGGTTTTATTCCTATGGCGATGCCAGCTTGCTGTTCAGGGCAGACCGATGAATTCCGAGTTTGCTTTCCACCTCATTGCCACCGATGGTATTGCCCGCCGTGGTGAGATTGCCATGCCGCGCGGTACGATCAGGACGCCTGCCTTCATGCCTGTTGGCACGGGCGGTACTGTCAAGGCGATGTATCTCGATCAGGTCAGGGCGCTCGGAGCCGACATTATTCTCGGTAACACCTACCATCTGATGCTGCGGCCCGGTGCGGAGCGAATGGCGCGTCTTGGCGGCCTGCATGAGTTTGCCCGCTGGCCTTATCCGATCCTGACCGATTCCGGCGGGTTCCAGGTGATGTCCCTGTCGAAGCTGCGTAAGCTTACAGAACATGGCGTCACTTTTCGTTCGCATATCGATGGTGCGGCTTATGAGATGACACCGGAGCGTTCGATCGAAATTCAAGGCTTGTTGGATTCCGATATACAGATGCAGCTCGATGAGTGCACGGCGCTGCCTGCGCCGCACAAAGAGGTCGAGCGGGCAATGGAATTGTCGCTGCGTTGGGCGGAGCGCTGCAAGGCAGCCTTCGGCGTGCAGCCCGGCAAGGCCATATTCGGCATCGTGCAGGGTGGCGATGTGGCTGATCTTCGCGTGAAGTCCGCGCAGGCGCTTTCCGCGATGGACCTTAAAGGCTACGCGGTCGGCGGGTTGGCCGTTGGCGAGCCGCAGGCGGTGATGCTCGAAATGCTGGAAATCACCTGTCCGGAATTACCGGCAAACAAGCCACGCTACCTGATGGGAGTCGGCACGCCGGATGACATTCTGAAATCGGTGGCGCGCGGTATCGACATGTTCGACTGTGTCATGCCGACGAGGGCAGGCCGCCACGGCCTCGCCTATACGCGGCGTGGGAAGGTCAATCTGCGCAACGCCCGTCACGCCGATGATCCGCGCCCGCTTGATGAACAGAGCGATTGCCCGGCCGCGCGAGATTATTCAAGGGCCTATCTGCACCATCTCGTGCGCTCGCAGGAAGCGCTCGGCGCCATGCTTCTGACCTGGAATAATCTGGCCTACTATCAAAGTCTGATGCAGGACATTCGCGACTCGATCGAGAAGGGCGAATTCACCACGCGCGCTGCCGGTATCTCCGAAAACTGGGCACGCGGGGACATCGCTGCGCTGTAAGCACACCGCTTGAAAGTAATATCGCAGTTTGCGACAAGACACCTAACATCCAGACGGAGTACGGCGATGAAGGCATTTTTTGTGCAGATCAAGTGTGATCTCGGCAAGGCCTATGAGGTCGCCAGCGAACTGGCCGATGCAGAGATCGCTTCTGAAATTTATTCCACTGCCGGGCAATACGACCTCTTGGCCAAATTCTATGTGGACGATGGCGAAGATATCGGCCATTTTGTCAATCAGAAGGTCCAGGTGATTGCCGGCATCAAGGACACTTTTACGACCGTGACATTCCGCGCGTTCTGATCGCGCCTTCCTTTCCTTGATTTTCGTTTCAATCTATGAATCGGGAAACGAAAGCGGTTCCTGCAATGTATCTGTCGCCTCGCCACTCCGAAATAATCGAGCTTGCCAAAGATAGTGGTCGAGTATTGGTCGATGAATTGGCCGCGCATTTCAACGTCACTCCCCAGACGATCCGCAAGGATCTGAACGACCTGTGCGAGCAGCGCCTGCTTTCGCGAATCCACGGCGGGGCTCTGTTCCCATCCGGCATCGAGAACATGGAATATGAGGCGCGGCGCAAGATAGCCGCTGATGAGAAGGATGCGATCGGCAAGGCCGCAGCGAGAATCATTCCGGATAACGCTTCTCTGTTCATCAATATCGGCACGACTACTGAAGCGGTGAGCAACGCATTATTGGATCATTCCGGCCTAATGGTCATCACCAATAATATCAATGTCGCCAACAGGATGCGCGTGTATCCTTCCATCGAAGTTGTGATTGCCGGCGGCGTTGTCCGTGGATCGGATGGCGGTGTGGTGGGCGAGGCGGCGGTCGATTTCATCAGGCAATTCAAGGTCGATTATGCGGTGATCGGCGCGTCAGCCATCGACCATGACGGTGCGTTGCTCGATTTCGATTTTCGCGAGGTTAAAGTCGCACAGGCAATCATTGCCAATGCGCGGCAGGTCATTCTGGTCTCTGACCGGACCAAGTTCGAGCGCACCGCACCGGTACGCATTGGTCATCTTTCCCAAGTCGATACGTTCATCACCGATCGTTGCGACCTCGCTTCGATACGGCGTATTTGCATGGATTCGGAGGTCGACCTTGTGGAGGCCACCGCTAATGCGGGGTAGGCGAGACCCGCGCCCTGGGGCGCGGGTGACATATCAGTGATCAATAAGGCGAGCGGCAACGGCGTCTCGGCCCGTTATAGGGCTGATAGGTATCGTCCGAAGCGCGATAACTGCGATAGTGATCGTAGCACCATTGAACATGGGCGTTGCCTGAGCGGGCCGCAGGCCGGTCATTGTTCATGGCACCGCCGATGATGGCGCCTGCCGCGAAGGCGGCCAGCGGAAACCAGAAGTCGCCGTGTCGACGATAGCCGGGACGGTAATGACGGTAGCCGCGATGGCCGCGCCAATAATAATGACCATTGTGATGGCGCCGAACGTGTGAGCGCCGGTGATGATGCCGCTTTCGGTAGTAGTCGCGTCCGTCACCGCGCCCCGCCACATTGATAATGTCAGATGAAGCGGTTGGATTCTGCGGCACGTAGAACGAGGCGGCATCGGCTGGCAGAACCGCCGTTGCCGCGAATGAAAACGACAACACAGTCGCCATCAGCCCCCTTTTGATCCTGTTCATACCATTTTCCTCGTTGGGTTGGTTGACGTCCCTGTCATGTCAAACGACCTTCCAATCTTATTTGTTCCGGATCAAATTCCAAGCTCATGATTTTCCTGTATTTCACAGGGAGGCAAAATCGTCTTTGCGCATTTTTTCGGACGCCGAACCAGCCTGCCACTGGACATTCTCGGTTATCGGCAAATTGAGCTTCGCAGCCACTCTTTATGCGCTCACTTTCTGGTTGACCGGTGCGAGCGCGCTCCCTATGTTCCGCCGCAATTCCGGGGCGCTTCGGTGCCTGCGGGAGCGCATAGCTCAGCCGGTAGAGCAACTGACTTTTAATCAGTAGGTCCAGGGTTCGAATCCCTGTGCGCTCACCAAAGCCTCAGTATAGTCAACAATTTGAGAGTTTTTTTGCGATTGGAGTGGCCGCCGCTTGCGGGAATGAGGCGAGCCACAATCGCTAGTTGACGATCAGCGAAACGCAGCCACCGGTATGGCGTTCAAGGCGACCAGCGAGGTCGAGTTCCAGCAAGACCATTGACACTTGTGCGGGATGCAGATTCGTGTGGCGAATGATTTCATCGATGCCGATTGGAACGGGACCTAGTGCCTGCAGGATCCGGGTGCGCTCGTCGTCCCTGGCCGGTGGCACGGGTGACGAGTCGGCTGGCTCCTCCTCCAAGGGCAAGGCATCTATCGGCGTTATAGTCAGTGGTGCGAGTGCGTCGATCACATCGGCTGTCTCAGTCACCAGAATGGCGCCGTCCTTGAGAAGACTGTTGGCGCCCGCGGCGCGTGGATCAAGGGGGGAGCCCGGAACAGCAAAGACCAGACGGCCCATTTCGCCGGCAAGGCGCGCACTGATGAGAGAACCGGATCGCTTGGCGGCCTCGACGACAACAAGACCCAGCGCCATGCCTGCGACAAGCCGGTTGCGGCGAGGGAAATCCTGTGCGCGAGCTTGCCAGCCGAATGGCATTTCGGAAATGAGCGCTCCGCCGTTTTCGACAATTTCGTCGCACAAGTTTATATTTTCCGGGGGGTAAGGCTTGTCGAGCCCCCCGGCAAATACCCCGACTGTTCCTGTAGTCAGGCTGCCTCGATGTGCCGCTGTGTCGATGCCTCTGGCAAGGCCGGAGACGACTACGTATCCCTTTTGACCGATTTCCCGTGCCAACATGCCAGCCATTTTGATGCCGGCAAGAGACGCGTTGCGGGCACCTACGAGAGACACGGCAGGGACGGAGCCGATCGTGTTGTCGCCCTTGATGGCCAGGAGTGGCGGTGGATGATCCATGGATTCGAGCAAGGTCGGATAGCCGGGCTCGCCGATGCAGACGAATCGTGAGCCGAACCGTGCCGCGATTTGCATTTCGGCTTCGGCTTCGGCTACCGAGGGGATGCGCGCGATCCGATTTGCGCCGCCCGAAATCATGAGTTCAGGCAGCATCTCGAGTGCCGTGTCAGCCGAGCCGAATCGATCGATAAGCGCCTTGAAGGAAGCGGGACCAACGTTCGGCGTGCGGATGAGGCGGAGCCAACTCAACCGTTGCCGGTCGCTCAGATATGAACCGGCCGGCAGCGCCGTCACCCCTTGGCTCCAATTCGACTTTCCGCTCCTGCCAGCAGCCGCGCAATGTTGGCGCGATGTTTGATGAAAAGGATCAAACTCATAGTCGCGAACAGGCCCGCCAGTTGAATGGGCGCCTGAACCCAAAGCGCAACAGGCACGATAATGGCGGCGGCGAGTGCTGCCAGTGACGAATAACGGAACACAAGTGCAACCAGCAGCCACACCACAGCAAAGATCAGCGCAACCTGCCACATGAGCCCGATCAATACGCCGAGATAAGTTGCCACGCCCTTGCCGCCCTTGAAGCCCAGCCAAACCGGAAAAAGGTGGCCCAAGAAGGCCCCGAAGCCTGCCCAAAGGCCCAATTCAGGTCCGTAGAGACGGGCGAGCACTACGGCTGCCGTGCCTTTCAACGCATCAAGGACGAGCGTTATGGCGGCAAGTTTCTTGTTACCGGTTCTGAGTACGTTGGTGGCGCCGATATTACCCGAACCGATCTTGCGGACATCGCCAAGGCCGGCCGCGCGCGTCATAAGAAGGCCGAAGGGAATCGAGCCCAACAGATAGCCGAAGATCAGCGCAGCAATACCAAAGGTCATGATTTCCCCTCGAGTTCCCCCGGCTAACGGCGCATTCTCTGCGCTCTAATCGGAAAACACTGTGCGGCCCGCGACCATGGTTTGCAAGATCCGGCCCTGCAAGCGAGCACCCTCAAAACAGGTGTTTTTGGAACGAGACCGGATTTCGGCTTCGCTGACGATCCACGGCATATCGAGATCGACAAGCACGAGATCGGCAACGGCTCCCGGCCGCAACGTGCCGCCTGGCAGGCCGAATATACGCGCCGGCGCGGTGGATAGCGCATCGATCAACCGAAGCAGCGGAACATCGCCATTGTGGTAAAGCCGCAAGGCTGCCGACAGCAGCGTCTCCAGTCCGATGGCGCCGGCTGCCGCATCGGCAAAGGGAAGACGTTTGGTATCGACGTCCTGCGGATCATGGGACGAAACCACGATATCGACCGTGCCGTCCTTCAGGGCTTCGATCATGGCCGTGCGGTCTTCTTCTGCGCGCAATGGCGGTGCCAGACGGAAAAACGTGCGATATTCGCCAACGTCGTTCTCATTCAGGGCCAGATTGTGGATCGCCAGACCTGCAGTGATGTTCGCGTTGTCGTTCTTTGCCCGCTTTACGGCATCTGTGGCCATCGCAGTGGAAATTTTCGCCGCATGATAGGCGCCGCCGGTCAATCGCGCCAAAGCGAGGTCGCGCTCCAATGGAATCAATTCCGCCTCGCGCGGAATGCCAGGCAGGCCCAGCCAACTGGCATAGAGCCCTTCGTTTATCACGCCGCTCGATGCGAGATCGACATCCTGCGTTTCATGGGCGATGACTGCACCGAAATCCCGCGCATAGGTCAGCGCACGACGCATGACCATTGAATTGGCTATCGTGTGCCGCCCATCGGTAAACGCAACTGCGCCGGCCTCGTGCAACAATCCGAATTCAGTCATTTCACGACCGCTCAGCCCCTTGGTGATGGCGGCTGCGGGAAAAACGTTGACGCACGCCGTCTCTCTTGCCGTGCGCAAGACGAATTCGACGAGCGCAATGTCGTCGATAGTCGGTTCCGTGTCCGGCATCATGACGATGGAGGTAACCCCGCCTGCAGCCGCCGCGATGCTCGCGGATGCGATAGTTTCCCGATGTTCGCCCCCCGGTTCGCCGATGAAAACTCGCGTATCGACCAAACCCGGAACGATAAGCTTGCCTGTGCAGTCGATAATCGTTGCGCCATCAGGCACGCCTTGGTTCAGCGCGGATGAGCCGGCCGCTTCAATCCTTTTGCCGTTGACGACGACGCTGCCGATCTCATCGATACCGCGCGAGGGATCGACAATGCGGGCGTTATGAAAGACCGTAACGCTCATGCCGCGCGCCCCTCCGGGTTACGGCGCGGATCAAGGAGCGCTTCCATCACCGCCATGCGCACGGCAACACCCATCTCGACCTGTTCCTGAATAACGCTTTGCGGCCCGTCTGCGATTTCGGAGGCAATTTCCACGCCTCGGTTCATCGGGCCAGGATGCATGACCAGCGCATCGGGTTTTGCAGCTTTCAATTTTTCTGCGTCGAGCCCGAAATAGCGGAAATATTCCCGTGTCGAAGGCACGAACGCGCCGGCCATGCGCTCGCGTTGAAGACGTAGCATCATGACGACATCGGCGTCCTTCAATCCCTCGGCCATGGAGCGGTGCACGATGACGCCCATCTGCTCGATACCGGTAGGCAACAGGGTTGAAGGAGCCACAACCCGCACCTGTGCGCCGAGCGCGTTGAGAAGAATGATGTTGGAGCGTGCAACGCGGGAATGAAGAATATCGCCGCAGATGGTCACAATCAGTTTGGAGACATTTCCCTTGGCGCGGCGAATGGTAAGCGCATCGAGTAAGGCCTGGGTGGGATGTTCGTGCGTACCATCGCCGGCATTGACCACCGAACAACCAACCTTCTGGGCAAGAAGTGCCGCAGCGCCGGCCGACTGGTGACGAATGACCAGAATGTCGGGCCGCATGGCGTTCAGCGTGATCGCGGTGTCGATCAACGTTTCGCCCTTCTTCACCGAGGAACTGGCCACCGACATGTTCATGACATCGGCGCCAAGCCTTTTACCCGCCAGTTCAAACGACGATTGGGTGCGGGTCGATGCCTCGTAAAAAAGGTTGATCTGGGTGCGGCCGCGTAGCACCGAAGTCTTTTTTTCAGACTGGCGCGAGATCGCAACCGCTTTATCGGCCCGTTGCAAGAGAATTTCGATGTCGTGGGGAGAAAGGTCGCGTATGCCCAGCAGGTGGCGGTGAGGGAAAAGCGGCAGGGGCGAAGTGTCTGTCATCTCAAGCCGGTGCTATAGAATGGGGACGAGGCCGCCGCAAGCGCCAGCGTTGCGTGGTCGGTATTTTCATCGCACTGGCAGCCGGCCTTGGCTATAAACGCGCGAATATTGGCTGCGGATTCGGAACCGTTGCCGGCAGACTGTGAGGACGAGCCGTGACCGACGACGTGACGAATCAGCCGCCGCCGCTGACCGGGGGAAATGCTTGGCGAGGCGACCCGTTGCTGATCCAGCTTGCCGAGCAATTCTCCGAACCGGTGCGCAAGGACCTCGATCAGCTTGGCCGTTTCGTGTTGACGCAGGAAGCCCAGGATCTCGCCCGGCTGGCCAATGTCGAGACGCCGAAATTGCGCACGCATGATCGGCAGGGGCGCCGGCTCGATCTTGTCGAATTTCATCCTGCCTACCATGCCTTGATGCGCCGTTCGGTCGCGAATGGCTTGCATTCCTCGATCTGGGAGAATGGAGAGACCGAGGTCGGCCGTCGCCATCAGGTGCGTGCAGCACGCTTCTACCTGACTGCCGAACTGGAAACGGGCCACCTGTGTCCGATCACCATGACCAGCGCTTCGCTTGCCGCGTTAATGACCAGCCCCAAGCTGTTCCGCGAATGGGCGCCGCGCGTGACAACGCGCAAATACGACCAATCTCAAAAGCCCCCGGTCGAGAAGACCGGCCTCACGCTCGGCATGGGTATGACCGAGAAACAGGGTGGGACCGATGTGCGGGCGAACACGACAAAGGCCGAGCGCGCCGGCTCTACCGGTTTCTACCGGTTGATCGGCCACAAATGGTTCATGTCGGCGCCGATGTCGGATGCTTTTCTCGTGTTGGCGCAGGTGCCGGAGGGCCTGTCGTGCTTTCTCGTGCCGCGCGTGCTCGGCGATGGCTCGGGCAACGGTTTTCGCTTTCAGCGCCTGAAGGACAAGCTTGGAAATCGCTCGAACGCATCATCCGAAGTCGAGTTCGTTAATGCCGTTGGTGAGATGGTCGGCGAACCGGGCTCGGGCGTCCGCACCATCATGGATATGGTGACACTGACACGGCTCGACTGCGCCGTCGCGTCGTCGGCGCTGATGCGGGCAGGGTTGGCGGAAGCCGTGCATCATACGCGTCATCGACAGGTATTCGGCGCCAATCTTGCCGATCAACCATTGATGCAGCGCGTTCTGGCCGACATGGCGCTGGATGTCGCTGCCTCGACGGCGCTGTCCTTCCGCCTCGCGCGGTCATTCGATGAAGCCGCCGGCGACCGCGGTGAAGCGGCGTTCGCGCGCGCGATGACGCCGGTTGTCAAATATTGGGTCTGCAAGATTGCTCCGTCGTTGCTTTACGAGGCGATGGAGTGCCTTGGCGGCAATGGCTATGTCGAGGAAATGCCGCTTGCCCGCTATTATCGCGAGGCGCCGGTCAATGCCATTTGGGAGGGGTCCGGTAATGTCATGGCGCTCGATGTGTTGCGGGTGCTGACGCGCGCGCCGGCCCTTTTCGAAGATGTGCTGGCTGGCATTGACCGTGATCTTGGCGCGAGCGGAAGCGGCACGGTTGGCGTCCTCAAGGCCGCCATGCAGGTGGCGACGACGGATGAAGGTTCCGCTCGCCTGCTTACAGAGCAATTGGCGCTTGCCGCCGCCGCCGCCGAACTGCGACGGCTTGGGGCAGGGCGCATCGCCGATGCCTTCGTGGAAACGCGCCTGGCCGGACAGTGGCGCACCACCTACGGCATGCTTGATTCGCGCCACGATGCGGGACTGATTCTCGATACGCTCTATCCGGTGGCCGCCTGAACGCGAATTCTGTCTGTAAAAAGTAGGTCGAGACGTCGTTCGCGGTCGCTTTGACTGCCGCCACGTTGCATTGCTTTTCATAGTGGACCGCTATTAACCTTAACGAAGGGTTTCCATTGCGAGTCGCCGCCGCAGTGCCCAATGTTCCTCATGAAAGCAGGAACGCTATGCGGCCAGATCGGCTCTCGACATTATTTTGCGGCTATCGAATAGTCGCGCGGCATGCCGGACGGCATTTCCTCACCCCGAGGAAGCGCTGATGCGTTATATATTTGGGCTTTGGCTGGCACCGCTAGTTCTGTTCTGGAGTTGGTTCTTCCTGTCGCTGAACGACATCAATTTCGGCTATGTGATGCTGAGCCGGCAACTCCACGATCTCGTCTTTCAACTCTATGGCGAGATCCTCGGTGTGGACCCGGCGATAATTCCGGGCATGGTCGCCAAGGCGTGCGTTTTTGACAGTTTCCTGCTGGCCGCAATCTGGGCTTTCAGGCGCCGCCGTGAAATCGCAGCATGGCTACGCAGAAAGCGGGGGCTGTCACCGATCTCATCGGACGGAAGCTCCAAGGCCCCGCAGGCGGTCCAGAACGCCCTGCAGGATGAAGGCGGCAGCCGCCGAATCGATCTTGCCGGCACGCTTGGCGCGCGAGACGTCCATTTCGATAAGGGTTCGTTCAGCAGCCACGGTCGATAGGCGCTCGTCCCACAAGACGAAGGGCAGAGGCGTCAAAGGCGCCATATTGCGCACGAAGGCGCGAGATTTTTGTGCGCGCGGGCCTTCCGAGCCGTCCATGTTGATTGGCAGGCCGATAACGATGGCGCCGACGTTTTCCACCGTGAGGAGTTCAAGGAGCATTGCCGCGTCGCGTGAAAATTTCTTGCGAACAATCACCGGGCGCGGATGCGCAAAAGTATGCCGCTGATCCGAGATGGCAAGGCCGATGGTCTTGTCACCGAGGTCGAGGCCGGCCAGCGTCTTGCCGTCTGAAAGCAGTGCGGGAAGGCTCTCGACTGCAATGATACCCATGAGCGTTTTCAAGGCTTTCTTTTGACATGCGTTGGCCGCGTTCTATCCTCATAGCAAGGAAAAATCGAGGAGACGTCTTCCATGAAACTGACCTGGTATGGCCATTCCGCTTTCGGCGTCGAGACGGACAAGCTGAAAATTCTCATTGATCCTTATCTTGTCGGAAATCCGTCATGGCACGGAGGATGGGAGGGGCCGGCCGAAGGCACCACCCATGTGCTGCTCACCCACGGGCATGACGATCATATCAGTGGCGCTCTCGAGGTCTTGAGAAAAACCGGCGCGATGCTCGTCGCCAATTTTGAAATCTGCATGTATCTCGTCGGCAAGGGCGTCAGCGATGGTAAGATCAACCCCGGCAATATCGGCGGCACCGTCGATTGTGGCGGTTTCACCACGACATTCGTGCAGGCATTGCATTCATCTTCGACACAGGGGCGCGATGGTGGAAATACCTATCTTGGCAATCCGGGCGGACTTGTCTTGCACTTCCCGGATGAAAAGACGCTCTATCACATGGGCGATACCGACATTTTCTCCGACATGGCCCTGATTAACGAACTGCATGAACCGGCAATCGGCATTGTGCCGATCGGTGACCGTTTCACCATGGGCGGCGCGGTGGCTGCTCTCGCTTGTCGTCGCTTCTTTAAGTTCGAGACGGTCGTGCCATGTCATTTCGGTACATTCCCGATCATCGACCAGTCAGCGGACAAGTTCATCGCTGGGATGGAAGGCTCAGGCGTGAAGGTGGCGGTGCCAAAGATCGGTGAAACCCTCGAAATTTAGGTTGTCTTCCTACGATCGAGCGGTCGGCCATGTTGCGCCCGCCGTCCGGCGCGGCTATAGCGCGGGCAGGTTTTTCTAAGGCTTGATCCATGTCTGTTGATCTTCATACCGTCAAGCGCGTCGCGCGCCTTGCCCGCATCGCGGTAAGCGAGGAAGAGGCAGGGCGTATGGCCGGCGAACTGAACGCTATTTTAGGCTTTGTCGAGCAGTTGAGCGAGGTGGATGTCACCGACGTCGAGCCGATGACATCGGTGACGCTGATGGAGATGAAGAAGCGTCAGGATGTGGTAACGGACGGCGCCAAGGCGTCCGATATCGTTGCCAACGCGCCGGCGACCGAGGAGAATTTCTTCCTCGTGCCAAAGGTCGTGGAATAGATAAAAGTGGCAATATCTTACAAAAAGAGTCTGTTCGAATGACCGACCTGACCCGACTGACAATTGCGCAGGCGCGTGAAAAGCTGCGGGCAAAAGAGATTACGGCGGTCGAACTGACCGACTCCTATCTCGCCGCCATCGATGCTGCCAATCCGGCCCTTAACGCCTATGTCGCTGTGACGCATGACAAGGCGCGTGACATGGCCAGGGCGTCCGACGCGAGGCTTGCCGAAGGGCAGGGCGGGGCGCTGGAGGGGATTCCGCTGGGGATCAAGGACCTGTTCGCTACCGAAGGCGTGCACACGCAGGCGTGCAGCCATGTGCTCGACGGTTTCAAGCCGCGCTATGAATCGACCGTCAGTGCCAATCTGTGGGCCGACGGCGCGGTCATGCTGGGTAAGTTGAATATGGACGAGTTCGCTATGGGCTCATCCAATGAAACGTCTTATTACGGGCCGGTCATCAACCCGTGGCGCGCGGAAAGTTCAAACAGGCAGCTTGTGCCCGGTGGCTCGTCCGGCGGCTCGGCGGCTGCCGTTTCTGCCTTCCTATGTTCCGGTGCCACTGCAACCGATACAGGCGGTTCGATCCGCCAACCGGCGGCATTTACGGGTACAGTCGGCATCAAGCCGACTTATGGCCGCTGCTCGCGCTGGGGCATTGCCGCTTTCGCTTCGTCGCTCGATCAGGCTGGTCCCATTGCCCGTGACGTGCGCGATGCCGCGATCCTCCTGAAGTCGATGGCATCGGTGGATAAGAAGGATACGACTTCGGTCGATCGCCCGGTGCCTGACTATGAAGCTGCTATCGGCCGGTCGCTCAAGGGCATGAAGATCGGCATTCCGCGTGAATACCGGGTCGATGGCACGCCGCAGGAGATCGAGGATCTGTGGCGCAAGGGCATCGACTGGCTCCGCGAAGCTGGCGCCGAAATTGTCGATATTTCGCTGCCACACACCAAATACGCACTGCCAGCCTATTATATCGTTGCGCCGGCCGAAGCGTCTTCCAACCTGGCGCGCTACGACGGCGTGCGCTATGGTTTGCGCGTGCCGGGCAAGGACATCGTAGATATGTACGAAAAGACGCGCGCTGCCGGCTTCGGCCGGGAGGTCAAGCGTCGTGTCATGATCGGCACTTATGTTCTGTCTGCCGGCTATTACGATGCCTATTATCTCCAGGCGCAGAAGGTCCGCACGCTGATCAAGAAGGATTTCGAAGACGTTTTCGCAGCGGGCGTCGATGCCATCCTGACACCGGCCACGCCATCCGCCGCATTTGGCATCGCGGACGAAGAGATGAACGCCGATCCGGTCAAAATGTACCTCAACGACATCTTCACCGTTACGGTCAACATGGCCGGCCTTCCCGGCATTGCTGTTCCAGGCGGGCTTGATGCAAACGGTCTGCCGCTTGGCCTCCAGCTCATTGGCCGGCCGTTCGATGAGGAGACGCTCTTCCAGACCGCTCATGTGATTGAACAGGCGGCCGGAACCTTCCAGCCACCGAAATGGTGGTAGTCGGCCAACTTCAGGCCGCCGTGCCGCGGTTCGCTTTCAAGTAGTGGGTTGATGTTCTTTGTCCTGTCGAAGGTCGGCTGGTTTCTGGTGCAACCGATCGATTTGACGATTCTGCTGCTTCTGGGAGCTGTCATCGTCGGTCTGTTTGGGTGCCGGCGTCTGTCGCTGGGCCTGAGTGGTGCAGGGCTTCTTGTGCTGACGTTATCGGCTTGGACATCGCTCGGTTCATTGATGCTGAATCCTCTGGAAGAACGGTTTCCGCGACCGAATTTGCCGGACAAGATCGACGGCATCGTGGTGTTGGGCGGCGGCTTCGAGGGGGCGATCAATCTTGCCCGTGGCGGCTATGAATTGAACAGCGGCGGCGACCGCTTCGTCGCAACGGCCATCTTGGCGCGGCGCTTCCCGGCGGCAAAAATAGTCATCTCCGGCGGCGTTGGCACCCTGATTCTCGACGGGGAGGCCGATGCCGCGACGGCGCCGCGTCTGCTTATGGCACTCGGTGTGGCGCCTGAACGGTTGATACTTGAAGACCAGTCGCGCAACACGTACGAAAATGCGATTTTTACCCAGGCCTTGGTCTCACCTCAGCGCGGCGAGACATGGCTCTTGGTTACGTCGGCCTTTCATATGCCGCGCGCGATGGCTCTGTTTGAGAAGACAGGTTTTCCCGTCCTTCCATGGCCGGTCGATTATCGAACAACGGGCAGGGAAGGCATCGGTTTTTTCACGGATAATCCGATTGATGCACTGGAGGTTACGAATCTCGCTTTGCGCGAATGGATCGGGCTTCTGGCCTATTCGCTGACGGGCCGGATCGATTCGCCATTTCCTGCGCCTCGGAGGTGATCGTCGCCATTTGTTTATGTCGCGGCTGGAGCAGGCAAGGTCGGGCCGCGCGGCGCTTTGTTGCAGAATTTGACGTCACATCCGCGCAGAATTCTTATATCTGGTTCAGCTTATTGCTCGGGAGCAGCCCCAAGGTGTTTCTTTCGGTTTTTGACCTGTTCAAGATCGGCATAGGGCCATCGAGTTCACACACGATGGGACCCATGACGGCTGCCGGGCGTTTCCTGGAGGAATTGTCCGGGAACGATTGGCCACGACCCGCCGGGGCAAGTGTCGCTCGGCTCGCAGCCAGCCTGCACGGCTCGCTCGCTTACACCGGTATTGGGCACGGCACAGACCGTGCCGTCATACTTGGTCTGGCCGGCAAAAATCCGCAGACGGTCGATCCCGATGAGGCTGATGAAATCGTTTCAGGGGTACGTGCCCGCAAACAGGTCTCGCCCCTTGGCCACCCTGCTTATCGCTTCGACCCTTCGATGGATCTGGTTATGGACCGCAAGACGGCGTTGCCGGGGCATGCCAACGGCATGATCTTCTATGCCTATGATGGCGACGATCAGCTTCTGCTCAAGCGGGTCTATTATTCCATCGGCGGCGGCTTCGTCGTTTCGGAGGAGGAACTGCAGCGCATGAAGGCGCCGGGTTCTGCCCGCACGGATACAAGGAAGGTGCCTTATCCGTTCAAGAAGGCCCATGAAATGCTGGCGATGGCAGCAGAAAGCGGACTTTCCATCGCCGACATGAAGCGTGCGAACGAAGAAACCCGGATGTCTCGCCTCGAGCTTGACGAAGGACTTGACCACATCTGGGATGCGATGAAATCCTGCATCGACCGTGGGTTGTCGCAAGATGGGATCATGCCGGGCGGACTGAAAGTGCGCAGACGAGCGCGACAGTTGCATGACCGATTGCAGGAACAATGGCAGCGGAATCGGCCTAACCCGTTACTCGCGAACGACTGGCTTTCGATCTACGCCATGGCGGTCAATGAAGAAAACGCCGCTGGCGGTCGCGTCGTCACCGCACCGACAAATGGAGCTGCCGGAACACTACCGGCCGTGCTGCGCTACTGGCTGCATTTCCACCCGGAAGCCGATCAGAAAAGTCTCCGCGATTTTCTGCTCACAGCGGCGGCGGTGGGCGGTATCATCAAGACCAATGCTTCGATCTCGGGGGCCGAGGTTGGTTGCCAAGGTGAAGTGGGTTCGGCATCGGCCATGGCTGCCGCTGGCCTGTGTGCGGTGATGGGTGGCTCGGCGGAGCAGGTGGAGAATGCCGCGGAAATCGCCCTTGAACATCACCTCGGCATGACGTGCGACCCGATTGGCGGCCTTGTGCAGGTGCCGTGTATCGAGCGCAATGCTCTCGGCGCGGTCAAGGCGGTGACGGCAGCTTCGCTGGCGATAAAGGGCGACGGCAAGCATTTCGTTCCGCTCGACGCCGCCATAGAGACAATGCGGCAAACCGGCCTCGACATGAGTGAGAGATACAAGGAAACCAGCCTTGGCGGATTGGCTGTCAATGTTGTTGAATGTTGATGGCGTGACCATTGGTCCTGTGGAGAAGTCAGCAGGCACGTTGACCCGCGCCCGCATCAGCTTAACGTTTCCGATATGGCTCTTAACCTCATAAAGCTCTGTGTCGGCGCTGACAGCGTCGAGGATCTGGAAGAATGGATTGCCGAGCGACTGGAAGAGCACCGGCGCAAAGGCGAACCGGTCGAGCAGTATCATACCACTCGCATGGTGCCCACGCGGGCTGCCGAGATCATCAATAGCGGGTCGCTATACTGGGTCATCAAGGGCAGCGTGCAATGTCGGCAGCGCATTGTCGATATCCGGCCGTTCAGGGATGCCGAGGGTATAGGGCGCTGCCATCTGGTCTTTGACCCATTGGTGGTCCGTACCAGGTGGCAACCGCGCCGCGCCTTTCAGGGGTGGCGGTACCTGAAAACATCTGACGCGCCCGCCGATCTAGGAGGTGGAAAACACCGCGTCGGCGAAATCCCCCCGAAGCTTAGACAGGAACTAGCCGACCTCGGTCTCTTGTGACGAGACATGTCACGCGCATCTTTTGCTGAGAAGCGCCGTTACGGAATCTTGCCAATTCTCGATATCGAGAGCCATTATTCGGGCAGGCGCGCTGTAGCGTGATGGCCAGATAGGCGCGACCCGACAGAAGCCACGAAACACGATGGCGAAGCGAAATGAGCGTATTGGTTCCGGTCGTAGGTTTACTGTTGCTGACGGTCGCAGCGCTAACCATTTTTCTGCGCGCCGATCCATTATCCTTGGCGTCGGGGTTGAAACGCTTCGGGGTTTTGACGCTCGGAGCCATTGGGTTAATCGCACTTGTTCTTGGGCGCGTCGGACTGGCGGCGGCGGCTTTTGCAATCGCATTCGCCTGCTTCGTTGCGTTTCAGAAAAGGCAAGCATTTGTCCAAAGCCGTCGTTCCATGGTGCGAACCGCAGCATTGGAGATGGAGCTTGATTATCATACCGGCGAATTGGAAGGGCAGGTGCTGGCTGGTCACCATGAAGGGCGGATGTTGAGCACAATGAGTTTTCGCGAGTTGCAGCAGCTTTACCGTGAAGTCGCGACAGATCCCGAGAGCTTACAGCTACTGGAGACGTATCTTGACGGCCGTTTTCCCATCTGGCGCAAAAACGCTGATCCGCACGGTCGCCAGAGGTTGCGTGTTTCGCCAGGTCCGAGCCCCATGACTAAGGAGGAGGCTTACAAGGTCCTTGGTCTTGAAACGGGAGCCGCTGCGGCGGATATCCGCAAGGCGCACCGCCGCCTGATGCAACGCCTGCATCCCGACGTCGGGCAGACGTCGTTCCTGGCGGCGCGCATCAACAAAGCCAAGGACATCCTGCTCTCCAATCACGACTGACTCTCCTTCGACGCGATACGTTCCGAAGTTTTTCCCAAGCAGTTCTATTGTTGGATCGCGTAGCAGGCGATCTTCTTCTTCTTCAATGCGCGGCACGCATCCCACGCATCATCCTTGGAGCCGAAACCGCCAAATCGAGCGCGATAATAGGTTGTGCCGTTTTTCTGGAAAGCCATTGTGAAACCCGACGCGTCGGCGAGAACCGCCTTGGCTTTCTGTGACGTCGTCTCGAGGAAATGATGGGCACCGGCCTGGGTCGGGGTCGACGCAACCTGCACCACCCAACCTGACGGAACTGAAGCGGTTCTTACGGGATCAATCGATTGCTCAGGCTCTGCATAGGCTTGCGCTACTGCGGTCACCGGGATCGCGGCGGGTGGTGTCGGGCCGTCATCCGTCGTCGAGGCTATCCTAGTTTCGGGCCGATCACCGGGGATCGGAGCATCCTGCTTCGGTAGGAGCTTGGCGATGGCGGCAACTGGTGAGGTGTTGTCGTTTTTGGCGATCAGATCACCACCGCCGCGCCGCGAGGCTTTCGGCAGATATTTCTTGATCAGATGCGCCATCTCGTTATCGCGCGAACGGCCAGAGGAGCCGCCCATGACGACAGCAACCAGGTGCCGCCCATTGTCGGCAACCGATGTCACCAGGTTGAACCCAGAGGCGCGCGTGTATCCGGTCTTGATGCCGTCAACACCTTTGATGCGGCCAAGCAAGCGATTATGACCATTGATGCGGCGCTTGCCATACATGAATGAACGCACGGAGAAATAATGGTAGTACTGGGGGAAGTGTTCACGGAGCGCGATGCCCAAGATCGCCATGTCATGCGCCGTGGTGAACTGCCCCGTATTCGGCAGCCCGTTCGCGTTACGAAACACCGTGCTCTTCATGCCGAGAGCCCGTGCCTTCGAAGTCATCATACGGGCGAAATTCTCCTCGCTGCCACCGAGAAACTCGCCTGTGGCGGTTGCTGCGTCATTGGCCGATTTGGTGACCATCGATAGAATTGCAGTTTCGACCGTAATGGAATCGCCCTTCTTGACGCCGAGTTTGGTCGGTGGTTCCGCTGCCGCATTGGCAGAAAAGGGAACTCGCGTCGATTTGCTTATCTTGCCCTTTGCGAGAGCTTCGAACGTCAGATAGAGCGTCATCATCTTGGTCAGGGAGGCGGGGTAGCGGCGGCTATTCGCATCTGAAGAATAGAGGGTCTTGCCGGTGTTGGCATCGATGACCAATGCCGAATGGGGCGCGGCCAGCGTCATCGTCGAGGTGACTATTACCAGCACCAACGCGGCCACCAACGCTTTGGCAGTTCTCAACGGAGATGGGGTTTCGGAAATGATTCTAGCCGACGCCTGACGCACTGCTACTTCCTTTGAATTATAGTTGCGTGGAGGCGGCAAAGGTTCCTGCCTCGCTTTCCGGGGAAGTTACGGAGCCAGCGTTACCAATCCGTTTATGGTAACTATCCCGTTCATTATTTTTCGGGAAATTGAGCTGCCTTTTACGAATATACCGGGTGAAGGAGGCCGTCGGTGATGCGGCACGCATTGATTTTTTGTGCGTCGCTACATAGATTGCTGCATTGCACAATGAAATATCACTGAGCGATCTTATGAAAGGAATGTGAGATGCCTCAGAGCTTTGATGATTTCGGCAAGTACGGACGCGAGTTCACCGATACCGGCCTGAAGAGTTTTGCGTCGCTGTCGACGGGCGCACAGACGATTGCCGTCGAAGCAGGTGAGTATATGAAGAAGAGCCTGGAAGCTGGTGCAGTGGTTGTAGAGAAACTGCTCTCTGCCCAGTCGTTCGAGAACGCTTTAGATATTCAGGCAGACTATGCCAGACAGTCTTATCAGGGGTTTGTGGCAGAGGCGACAAAGCTCGGTGAGCTTTATGCCGAACTTGCATCGGATATCTACAAGCCGTTCGAGTCGACTGTTGCCAAGGCGAGTTGAGCGCCCCCTGAACATCATTCCGGAGATTGCGCCCTCCTGATCGCGCGCCGCTACAACTTAAAGGACCCGGCCATGGATAGCCGGGTTTTCCGCTTTAGGAGGTGGAAACCCTTTCCCGATTGCTCTCATGATTTCGAAAATCGCTGAAGATTGGTTGCTCACCATATTGTCACCTAATCAGAAGGGCTTAAAATCCTTGTCAGGACACCTACATGTCGAACGCGCATGGGGATTCGTTCCAGAGGCAGGATTACGTGACGAACAGTTTGACTGCCACGGCAAGGGTGGCGCGAATGCAGGAAGGTAGCGGCGGCAATGGTGCCGGGCGCGGAACTGCAGTCATTTCGCGCACCAAAACCAAAACCAAGAAGCCGAGCCTTTACCGGGTTCTGATCCTCAACGACGACTACACCCCAATGGAATTCGTGGTTCATGTGCTGGAGCGTTTTTTTCAGAAGGATCGCGAAGCCGCCACACGTATCATGCTTCATGTCCACAACCACGGCGTGGGCGAGTGTGGGGTCTATACTTTCGAGGTGGCCGAGACCAAAGTGTCTCAGGTCATGGATTTCGCCCGACAAAATCAGCATCCGCTGCAATGCGTGATGGAGAAGAAGTGAGGTAACATGCCGGCTTTTTCCCAAGGCCTGGAAAAGGCGCTTCATCAAGCGCTGACGCTCGCCAATGAGCGTCACCATGAATATGCAACTCTCGAACACCTGCTACTGGCTTTGATCGATGATGCAGAGGCGGCTGCGGTTATGCGCGCCTGTAACGTCGATCTTGATGAGCTGAAACACACAGTCCTCAACTATATTGATACCGAACTCGATAATCTTGTGACCGGCTACGATGAAGATTCCAAGCCGACGGCGGGATTTCAGAGGGTCATTCAGCGTGCTGTCATTCATGTGCAGTCGTCCGGCCGTGAAGAGGTATCGGGTGCCAACGTGCTTGTTGCGATCTTCGCTGAGCGCGAGAGTCACGCTGCTTATTTCCTGCAAGAGCAGCAGATGACGCGATATGACGCGGTCAATTACATCTCCCACGGTATAGCCAAACGACCAGGCGTTTCCGAAAGTCGCGCACCGCGCGGAGCGGAAGACGAGCAAGGCGGGTCTGGATCGGATCAGCAGGACGATACGGCCAAAAAAAAGCAGCAGGACGCGCTGACGGCGTATTGCGTCAACCTCAATGAGAAGGCGAAAACCGGGCGAATTGATCCGCTGATTGGGCGGGCGACAGAGATCAATCGTACGATTCAGGTGCTTTGCCGCCGTTCGAAGAACAATCCGCTCTATGTCGGTGACCCCGGCGTTGGTAAAACGGCGATCGCCGAGGGCCTTGCCAAGCGCATCGTAGAGGGCGACGTGCCCGAAGTGCTACTCGACGCGACCATCTTTGCACTCGACATGGGTACGCTTCTGGCCGGTACACGCTACCGCGGCGATTTCGAGGAGCGGCTGAAGCAGGTGGTCAAGGAACTTGAAGATTATCCGGGAGCGGTCCTGTTCATCGACGAAATTCACACGGTGATCGGCGCCGGAGCCACGTCAGGTGGAGCAATGGATGCTTCGAACCTGCTCAAGCCGGCGCTTTCCTCGGGCGCGATCCGCTGTATCGGTTCAACGACTTACAAGGAATTCCGCCAGTTCTTCGAGAAGGACCGTGCGCTGGTTCGCCGCTTCCAAAAGATCGACGTCAATGAGCCGACGGTCGAGGACGCCATCGAGATCATGAAAGGCCTACGCCCGTATTTCGAGGAGTTTCACAAGGTCAAGTACACCAGCGACGCGATCAAGGCTTCGGTAGAGCTTTCGGCTCGCTATATCAGCGATCGCAAACTGCCCGACAAGGCGATCGACGTGATCGACGAGAGCGGGGCTTCGCAGATGTTGCTGCCCGAAGGTAGTCGCAAAAAGACGATCGGTATCAAGGAAATCGAGGCGACCATTGCCACAATGGCGCGTATTCCTCCAAAAACGGTCTCGGCCGACGACGAGAAGGTTCTGTCCGGCCTCGAAGTCGAACTGAAACGGGTCGTTTATGGTCAGGACACCGCCATCACGGCATTGACTTCGGCGATCAAGTTGGCGCGGGCTGGCCTGCGCGAACCGGAAAAGCCGATCGGCTCCTACCTGTTCTCAGGTCCGACCGGCGTTGGCAAGACCGAGGTCGCCAAGCAATTGGCCGCTTCGCTCGGCGTCGAACTGATCCGCTTCGACATGTCGGAATATATGGAGCGCCATACCGTCTCGCGGCTCATCGGGGCACCTCCCGGCTATGTCGGGTTCGATCAGGGTGGTCTGCTCACAGATGGCGTCGACCAGCACCCGCATTGCGTGCTGTTGCTGGACGAGGTCGAGAAGGCGCATCCCGACCTATTCAACATCCTGTTGCAGGTAATGGATCACGGTAAGTTGACCGACCATAACGGCAAGCAGATCGACTTTCGCAACGTGGTCCTGATCATGACGACCAATGCGGGCGCATCCGATGCACAGCGCGCGGCCATCGGGTTTGGCTCGACCAAGCGGGAAGGTGACGACGTGGAGGCGATTAACCGCCTATTCACGCCGGAGTTCCGCAATCGCCTCGATGCCATCATTCCATTCGGCTCACTGCCGGTGCCGGTGGTGCATAAGGTGGTGCAGAAGTTTGTCATGCAACTTGAGGCGCAACTTGCCGATCGTGGTGTCACCTTTGACCTCGCGCCGGAAGCTATCGCCTGGCTCGCCGAGCGAGGTTACGACGAGCGTATGGGCGCGCGGCCATTGGGTCGTGTCATCCAGGAGCACATCAAGAAGCCGTTGGCCGATGAGGTGCTGTTTGGAAAGCTCAAGAAGGGTGGCACGGTTCGTGTCACAGTCGAGAAGGCAGAAACCGGTGAAACCAAGCTGAAGCTGGAATCGCTGGCGGACGAAACGCCAGTAAAGCCCAAGAAAGAACCTGAGGAGGCGCCCAAGCCTCGCAAGGCTTCTGCCAGGAAGGCGGCAGCGAAGCCGGCCAAGAGCAAGCAGCAGCCCAAGGGCAAGGAAGGCGGCGGCAAGCGCAGCCTGGTTCCGCAACTTCCTCGGAAGAACTGACCTCTGCCGATCAATGCATTGATAAAAAAGCCCCGGAAGCGGGGCTTTTTTGAATCTGGGCTATTCGAATGCGGAAACACTCACCTTGCCAGTGCGGCGCGGATTTTCTCGGCATTTGCAGAAAGGACGCCGGGCTTTTCCATTTCGCCGGTATGAGGCTTGAGGGGGATTCCCTCGAATCTCGGAATGACATGGAAATGGAGATGAAAGACGCTCTGGCCTGACGCAGCTTCGTTGAACTGCATAATGGCAACTCCGTCGGCGTCGAAGGCTTCCTTGGCTGCTTTCGCCACTTTTTGCACGACCCGCATGACGCCGTCGAATATAGAAGGGTCGGCGTCGAGCAGATTGCGGGAAGGGACTTTCGGTACAACCAGTGTGTGGCCCATTCCCTGTGGCATAACATCCATGAAGGCAATGGCCGCATCATCTTCATAGACGCGATGCGACGGAATTTCGTCGCGCATGATCTTGGCGAAGATGTTGTCATTGTCGTAAGCCATGATTGTCCTTTCGTCTTGCTTTCCACATCATCGCTTCGCCTGGCTGCGAATCAAGAGGCCCTTCATGCTGCGGAATTATCTTTATCTGGGAATTGCGGTCCTGTTCGAGGTCGCGGCGACCACCGCCTTGAAGGAAACGCAGGGATTTACCCGTCTGATACCTTCGCTGATCGTTGTCGTCGGTTATGCTTTCGCCTTCTATTTCCTGTCCTTGACGGTGCGGACCATGCCGGTCGGTATCGTCTATGCGTTGTGGTCCGGCGCCGGCATTGTTCTGGTCGCTGCGTTTGGCTGGCTGTGGTTCCGGCAAGGCCTCGATTTCCCGGCGATGGCAGGCATGGCGTTGATCATGGCCGGGGTCATTGTCATCAATCTGTTTTCGAAGACGCTGGTGCATTGATCTGGTCTTCCGCCTTGCGAAACGGCGTGTGTTCTTCGAGGTAGCCGCTCACGCTGGCGACTTCCCGCCGCTCGCGCCGCAGATAGCCCGCGACCGCGTTGCGCAAGCCTGAATGGGCGATGTAATGCGCGGAATGGGTGGTCACAGGGCGATAGCCACGCGCCAGCTTGTGTTCCCCCTGCGCGCCGGCCTCGACGATTTTCAGCTTCTTCTCGATGGCGAAATCGATGGCCTGATGGTAGCAGACCTCGAAATGCAGGAAGGGGTGATCCTCGATGCAGCCCCAGTTGCGGCCGTAGAGCGTATCCGAGCCGATGAAATTGATCGCGCCGGCGATATAGCGGCCGTCGCGCTTTGCCATTACCAGAAGGATGTCGTCGGCCATCCGCTCGCCGATCAGCGAGAAGAACGTTCGGTTAAGATAGGGGCGACCCCATTTGCGGCTGCCGGTATCCATATAGAAGGCGAAAAAATCATCCCACACGCTCTCGGTCAGGTCGCGCCCGGTCAGCCACTCGATGGTGACGCCTTCACCGAGCGCCGCGCGCCGCTCCTTCTTCAGCGCCTTGCGCTTGCGTGAGGCGAGTGTCGCCAGAAATTCCTCGTAAGTGGAAAAGCCGTCATTGAAGAAATGAAACTGCTGGTCGATCCGGTGCAGGAACCCGGCGGCCTCAAGCGCCTCCATATCGGACAGGCCAGCGAAAGTCGCATGAGCGGAGGATGCGCCGAGCCTGTCGGTAACCAGCTTGAGCGCCGTGCACAGGCCCGCTTTGACGGTAGTTTCGTCTTCGTCATCCGCGACCAGCAGGCGAGGGCCGGTAGCAGGCGTGAAAGGTACGCTGCATTGCAACTTGGGATAGTAGTTGCCCCCGGCGCGCTCAAAGGCATCGGCCCAACCATGGTCGAAGACATATTCGCCCTGGCTGTGCGATTTCAGATAGCAGGGGACGACGCCCAGCAATTTGCCGTTGCCGTCTTCAAGACGCAAATGATGGCCCTGCCAGCCGGTCTGCTGGATGGCACATCCGGAATCTTCAAGAGACGATAGAAAAGCAAATGAAAGGAATGGGTTATATTCGCCAGTTGAACTGTTACTTGTGCCGGTAAGCCGACCCCATTCCTCGGGCGTGAAAGCGCCTATGCTTGTGGCGATGCGCACGGCATATGCCGCCTTTGTCTCGCCCTGCGCTTCCTCACCTTGGTCCATTCGCCTTACTTAAGTGTCGCTCCAGCGCATGCAAGCCTCGCCTCAGGCTGTGCGCACGAGGTCGGGCTCGAAACCTTCGAACGTCATCTGGTCGGCATATCTGAAGGTGAGATCGACCGCCGACTGATCGAGCACCGTCCAGGTGATGACTGGCATGTTCAGCCTTTCACGCACGAAGCTGACGAAGGGGTTGGGCAGGTCGCCGGCCGCATAAGACGTGAAGGCGATGTCGTGCGCCAGCATGGAAAAATGTGCTTCCAGCAGGCTGTTGTCGCGGCCATAGGCGGTCAACCCGCCGGGAATGCCAGGCGCATGCTTGGCGAAATCGCGGATCAGCCAGTGGTCGAAGGACATGATCGCCGCCTTGCCCTTATAGCGGGCAAGCTGTTCGCCAACGCGCGCGACGAGCCCTTCATCGCGCCCCGGCGTGCCCTTGACCTCGATGACGAGCGGCACCCGACCATCGACAAGCGCCAGCACCTCGGCCAGCGTCGGAACGTGATCGGTCGTGCCACCGACACGCAGCGCGCCGAGTTCCGCAGCCGTGCGTTGCCAGACAAAGCCGTCCTCGCCGGTCAAGCGCTTGAGATTGTCGTCATGAATGACGACCGGCACGCCATCTGAAGACAGGTGCGCGTCGCACTCGATCGAATAGCCGCGCCTCGCGGCCGCATCGAAGGCTGAAAGCGTGTTTTCCCAGCGCGTCTTGTTGCTGTCGTGCAGGCCGCGATGGGCGACGGGATGGGCGGTAAGCCAGGACAGGTCTGACATGAGCGCTATCCGTCTTACTCGACTTCCAGAACGGCTTCGACCTCGACGGCTGAGTTCAGCGGCAGGGCCGCCATGCCGACCGCGACGCGCGCATGCTTGCCGCGCTCGCCAAGGACCGTGGCGAACAGGTCGGATGCGCCATTGCCGACCAGATGCTGTTCGATGAAGTCCGGCGTCGAGGCGACATAGATATTGATCTTCACCAGCCGGCGAATCTTTTCGAGATCGCCGAGCGCAGCCTTGGCCTGCGCCAGCACGTTGACGGCGCACCATTTGGCGGCTTCCTGGCCTTTGGTGGTGTCGAGATCACGACCGAGCAGGCCGGTAAAGGCCAGCTTGCCGTCCTTGATGGGCAACTGGCCGGACGGGAACAGCAGATTGCCGCTGCGGACAAATGGCACATAATTGGCTGCCGGTGCCGCCGCCACCGGAAGCGTGATGCCCAGATCGCCCAGCCGCTTTTCGATTGTTCCGCCCATGATCAAAATCCTGTTCCTGTATCGGTCGTTGGAGTTGTCACTGAGTTACACCTGCGTTCTGGTCTGCACAAGGAAGAGTGCCTGATCCAAAGGCCGCCATGCCGTACCGCGAATGCCGCTCGCACTTCACCGTTGCCACGCTGCCTTTCGGCCCTGGCCATTTCAACGAGCTGACCTTTCGAGGCTGAAAGGTCGGGAGACGGCGCATGGCATTGCGCCTGGTTATTTAAGTAGTGACGCTCTGCCATGCGCCGCCGGCGTTTCTACCCTTGCCTTTCCCGGCCCATCGCCCATTTGCGAGCGCGAGCATCTCAGGTCCGGTTCGGGCCGGGCGGTTCCGTTCACTGTTACGGATAACGCACCCGGCGCCACACTTGCCTGGATGCTCGAGTGTGCACACCCGTTCCCGCTGGCAAGCTGCTGTGGGGATTATGCGGGAAGGATGGCGGGTGTGGATAAAGCGGCGAGAAAGAAACCGCCGTTAACGGGGCAAGCACCTGATCGGCAGGGGAAATATCTTTGCCAATGATTGATTGTCGTGATTTTTCATCCACGCCAGCCACCACGTCGCTCGCCGTGCCCCTGCAAGCGGACTCTTGCACGGACTGCTGTCTGATGTCGCGGAAATCAGACGTAAAAGCCGAACCCTAATTGGGGTTTTTACGACTACGTGTTCAGCCCGGCCTGTTGACGGTAATCCAGTCGACGACCGAGCGCGTGAGCAGCGCATTTTCTTCCGACAGGCCGGGCCGGATATGAGCGACGAATTCTACATGCGGTAGCGGTGGCAGTCGCTCGTTGGCCTCCGCCGATTGCAGGCTCAGTGGGATCGAGCTGGAATTCAGCGGCGTGACAGCGAGCCCAGCTGCGGCCATGGCCGTCAGACTGCCAAGACTGGGGCTGACGCTGGCGATCCGCCATTTGCAGTTTTTCGAGGCGAGCGCGGCAAGGGCGGCGTCCCGGTAGGGGCACGGTTCGGGAAAAACGGCGAGCGGGATGGGCGCGTCGGCATCAAGCAGAGCCTTGCCGAACGCCCATCTGAGCGGCTCGTTCCAGAGATGGATGCCGGATTGGTCGCCCCGGCATCGACAGCCGATGATCAGGTCGAGTTCGCCTCTGTCCATTGACTCCAGCAAAACGGTCGTATTCGAAATCTGGATTTCAAGCGTCTTGGCCGAGCGAGAGTCCTGAAATTTTTTCAGCGCCGCCGGCAGCCACGTGCTGGTCAGGTCATCGGATGCGCCGATCCGCAGGTGAAACGCGCTGCTGCTCCCATTCATGAGGGTTCGGGCTTCTTCGCTCAGGCGCAAGATCGCCTTGGCATAGCCCAGCAGCGCCTGCCCTTGCGGGGTCTGCGCGACTGTGCGGGTGCTGCGCTCGAAAAGGGCGGCTCCCGCCTGTTCCTCAAGCCGCCGGATGTGGGCGCTGACGGCGGATTGTGTCAGATTCAACTGCTGCCCGGCCTTCGTAAAGCTGGACAGGCTGGCGACCGCCTCGAAGGTTCGCAGCAGCACGATATCGAACATCGATCCACCTCAGATCGTTATTAATAGCATGACGATAAATCGTTTCTGATCATCAATGAAGCCTGCTTCACTCTACCCTGGCGGGAAACGGGAGGTCGGCAATCATTGTCGCTCGAAACCTGGATTCCGTTCGCCCTCGCGACGCTGGCCTTCGCGTTCATGCCGGGTCCGGCCATCCTGTACATGTCGGCGCAGACCCTGGCTTACGGACACAGGGCCGGCCTGATGGCCGCGCTTGGCGTCCATCTCGGTTGCTACGTCCATATCGCGGCAGCATCCGTCGGGCTGGCTGCGCTCTTGCACCATGCGCCTGCGCTCTATTCGCTCGCCCGGATGGCCGGCGCGCTTTACATGCTGTGGCTGGGCGGAAGGATGATCTTCCCCGCCGGCGTGGAGGAAGAAACCGAATCCCCTACGCTCCACAGGCGTGCTCTGCGAGACAGCATCGTGGTCGAAATTCTCAATCCAAAAACCGCGCTGTTTTTTCTGACCTTCCTGCCGCAGTTCGTCGATCCGCAAGCGGCGGTCCCGAGTTGGCTTCAATTTCTGCTGCTTGGCATCATCGTCAACGGCGCCTTCTCGCTCGGCGATCTCGCCTCTGTCGGCATCGCCTCCTTCGCCGCGCCGCGTATTTCTTCCTCGGGCCCCGGCGGCTGGGTTTCAAAGGTCAGCGGCGGCATCCTTGTCGGGCTCAGCGCCGCGATCATGGTGCATTTCGTTTGATCGGAACCCCTGCCACCGATGCTGGTTATCGAATGGAGAGACGGATGAGTATTTTGAGACGATCCTTTGCCGCAGCTTTATCCATTTCGTTCCTGTGCGTGCCCGCCGTGGCGGCGGATCATCAATGGGATGTCTACGCCAACGCGCGGTTCGGCTATGAGATCTGCTATCCGGCCGACCTCCTGACCGCGCAGCCCGAAGCCGACAATGGCGACGGCCGCAAGTTCACCGGCACGTCGGGCGCCGAACTGGCGGTCTGGGGCGGATACAATGTTCTCGAGCAGGACATGGATGCCCTCATCGACGATCTTGCCGATGAAGGCGCCGACGTCACCTATCGCCGCGCCGCGAAAGACTGGGTCGTCGTCTCCGGTCGCGAAAACGGCAATGTTTTCTATGCCAAAGTCCTGCTGGAGCGGAACGCGGTGGATGGCGTCGACATCGTGCGCGCCTTTCGCCTGACCTATCCCGCCGGCGAAGCGACGACCTATGAGGCGATGGCTGCCCGGCTGGCCAAATGCTTCAAGCCGACCGGACAAGGCATCGACGACGGTCTGCAACCGCTCCCCTCCGGATCGCCCCAATGACAAGGAGAACGCAATGAACCGGCTGTTGCTCGCCCTTTCGCTGTTCGCCATCGGATTACAGGTCGCAAGTCCGGCCATGGCTGCGGAAAAGCTGTTTGCGAAAGCCACCGAGACCGACGACCAACTCAGGAAGCTCTTCGACGATGCAGGCGATAGTTGTCTGCACAGCCGCAGCCACGACGTTCGGGTCGTCGTCGCCTGCGTATCGATGAGGATTTACGGCGCAGCCCTCAACGAAAGGGGTTGGTGCTATGGCCACCGCAATGAAGCGAATGCTGAGATGGACTGGCACCGATGCGACGCCGATTCCGAACGATTTTCGCTCGACAAGCTGGTCGACGTCAGGAGGTAGCGATGCTGAAACCTATCGTTGTTTTCGTCATTAGCCTTCTCCTGCTCGTGCCGGTCTGCGTGTTCGTCGGATACGGAATAGGGGAGGTCATCGCAGCCTATGTCTATCCCGTAACCGGGCCGCCGGACAGATTCAGGGAAGACCGCGAACTGTTCGCCGGCGTCTACGGCATCATGTTCATCGGCGGATTTTTGTACCTCGCTTCCGCTGCCTTCGCCGTATTCCGGCTGGTCCTGGCGATTCGGAAAAGGCGAGCTTGATAATGAACAATTGCTCGAAACTTGCCGGTTAGTTCCCCACTCGGTTGGGGACGCCGACGGCTGTTTTGCAACGATGTGGAGCGAGTAGCATCGCGCTTGTTGCCAAAGCGTCTTTGCCACACTGACAATTCGCAGCCAAAGCGGTTATGGAGAAAGCTGTCATATCTGCCTCGCTTCCGCCATGACTTCCTCTATGCTTGGCTGTCTTTTCCTGGTGGTTGCCCTCACTCCCGATCGGAGCCTGTTCATGCGCGCATCGCGCCCTGTTTTCCAAGCCGTCCTGTTCTCCGCGTTTATTTCGGCAGCACCGGCGCTCGCGGTTCCGATGCTGCAACCGCATCGCGCCGTCTATGATCTTGCGCTCGACAAGGCGTCGGATCGTTCGGGAATCACTGGGCTGACCGGGCGCATGGTTTATGAATTCAATGGCTCGCCCTGTGATGGTTACACGGTTAATTTTCGCTTCGTCACGCGGATCACCACGTCGGACGTTTCGCGTCTGACCGATCAACAGACGACGACCTATGAGGACGCCGCCGGCAAGACCTTCTCGTTTTTCACCAAATCTTTTGTCGATCAGGCACCTGACAAGGAGATAAAGGGCACCGCCACCAAGGATGCCAAGGGTATCGAGGTGAAACTTGAAAGGCCGCAGGAGACGACCCTTCAACTGGCGCCAACGCAATTCCCGACACAACATTTGTTCGAGATGATCGAAAAGGCGGAAAAGGGCGAAACCTTCTACCAGACCAGCCTGTTCGACGGTTCGGACGACGCCAACAAGGTGATGAGCACCACGGTCGTAGTCGGCAAACCCGCCAAGATAGAAAAATCCGACCCGGAACTGCCGGCGCTCGACCGCTTGGGCAAGGACAAGTTCTGGCCGGTCGACGTCGCCTATTTCGACACTTCGTCGCCGGATGGCGGCGAGGAAGTGCCGCAATATCGCATCAGCTTCAAGCTGCATCCGAACGGCCTGACGCGCGATCTTGTCATGGATTATGGCGATTTCTCCATGACCGGCAAGCTGGTCAATCTGAAGCTGTTCGATTCCCCGCCTAACAAGAGTTGCAACCAGTAGGCCGCATGGGTGTCTATGTCGACGCCGCGATCTGGAAATGGGAGGGGCATCGCTGGTGTCATCTCCTGGCCGACGATACCGATGAGCTTCATCGGTTCGCGGCCCGTCTCGCCATCAAGCGCTCGTCCTACCAGGGGCCGCCGAAAACATCGGCCCCGCATTACGATATAACCGGCTTGGAGCGCGACCGCGCGGTGCGTCTCGGTGCGGTTGCGTGCAGCCGTGAGGAGATTGTCGCGGTGTTCAGGCGCGTGAGGGTGCCGAACGGCAAGGCGAGGCGATAGGGCAGGGTTGCGTTTCGGGGATCAAGCCTCTATATGCGCGCTCATTCCACACACGGACTTTGGTATCTGACCGGGAGAAATTCGGCTGAAACCTCCGGTGGCGAAAGGAAATCGTTCCGATCGCCTGTGTCCGTGGAGGCCAACCGGAAAGGAACTAAGGAATGGCTCTGCCTGATTTCAGCATGCGCCAGCTACTGGAAGCTGGTGCTCACTTCGGTCACCAGACCCACCGCTGGAACCCGAAAATGGCGCCCTATATTTACGGCGCCCGCAATAATGTCCATGTCATCGACCTGTCGCAGACCGTGCCGCTGCTGCACCAGGCGCTCAAGCAGGTTTCCGACACCGTTGCCCGCGGCGGCCGCGTGCTGTTCGTCGGCACCAAGCGCCAGGCGTCCGACATCGTGGCCGATGCCGCACAGCGCTCGGCGCAATATTATGTCAATTCGCGCTGGCTCGGCGGGATGCTGACCAACTGGAAGACGATCTCCAACTCGATCCAGCGCCTGCGCAAGCTGGACGACATTCTTTCGAGCGGCGAGGCACAGGGCTTCACCAAGAAGGAACGCCTGAACCTCGACCGTGAGCGCGAGAAACTCGACAAGGCGCTCGGCGGTATCAAGGACATGGGCTCGACGCCCGACCTGATGTTCGTCATCGACACCAACAAGGAAGCGATCGCCATTCTCGAGGCCAAGCGCCTCGGTATTCCGGTTGTCGCCATCGTCGATTCCAACTGCGATCCGGACAAGATCGATTTTCCGATCCCCGGTAATGACGACGCGGCGCGCGCCATCCAGCTTTATTGCGACCTGATCGCCAAGGCGGCGATTGATGGCATTGCGCGTCAGCAGGGTTCGCTCGGCGTCGATGTCGGTGCATCGGCCGAGGCTCCCGTGGAGCCGGCGCTGGAACCGACGCCTGCCGAGGCCCCAGCCGGCGAGCAGACCGCCAGCGAACAAACGGCCGACCAGGCCCCGGCGGGCGACGCGCCGCAGGCCTGATTGCCGAGGCCGTTCCGGCCTTCGCATTTCCTACATTGTGACGCGCTAGGCGTCAGGCATCGCGCATCGCCGATTTTTCGGTGGTGCGCATGCCCGTTTTGAACAAAGAGGCGAAAAATGAGCATTTCAGCAGCACAGGTCAAGGAACTGCGCGATCTTACCGGCGCGGGCATGATGGATTGCAAGACGGCGCTGGCCGAAACCAATGGCGATATGGAAGCGGCGGTCGACTGGCTGCGCAAGAAGGGCATTTCGAAGGCAGACAAGAAGGCCGGCCGGACCGCCGCCGAAGGCCTGATCGGCGTCGATTCCGGCGTGCGCGAGGCGGCCATCGTCGAGGTCAATTCCGAGACCGACTTCGTCGCCCGCAACGCCGCCTTCCAGGAGATCGTCGCCAATGTCGCCAAGGTGGCACTGGCCTTCGGCGACACGGAAGCTGTGGCGAACGCCAACTACCCCGGCTCCGACAAGAACGTGACCGAGACGATCAAGGATGCGGTCGGCACCATTGGCGAGAATCTGGGCTTCCGGCGTTCGACCAAGCTGGTCGTGCCGCAGGGCGCGGTCGCCACCTATGTCCACAATTCGGTTGCCGACAATCTCGGCAAGCTCGGCGTTCTGGTGGCCATCGAGACGGCCGGCGATGCGCAGAAGGCCGGAGCCTTTGCGCGCCAGGTCGCCATGCATGTCGCTGCCACCAACCCGCAGTCGCTCGATGTCGATGCGCTCGACCCGGCAGCGGTGGAGCGTGAGAAGGCGATCTTTTCCGATCAGGCCCGCGCGTCGGGCAAGCCGGAAAACATCATCGAGAAGATGGTCGAGGGCCGCCTGCGCAAATTCTACGAAGAAGTCGTGCTCCTGAAGCAGGCTTTCGTGTTCAATCCCGACCTGACCGTCGAGAAGGCGCTCAAGGAAGCGGAGAAGGAGATCGGCGCGCCGGCCAAAATCACCGCCTATCTGCGCTTCGCGCTCGGCGAGGGCATCGAGAAGGAAGAGAGCGATTTTGCTGCGGAAGTCGCGGCAGCGGTCAAGAAATAGCGGCGGGTTCAACCGCTTCCTGATATTGAGCTGAGGGCGTTGCGTGACATCGCGGCGCCCTTCGTGTATCGGGACGCGACATTCGCAACTCACCCAATCGAGGATCAGTATGACGGCCAATCCCCGCTACCGGCGTGTCCTGCTCAAGGCGTCGGGCGAAGCGCTGATGGGCGAGCAGCATTTCGGCATCGATGTGTCGGTGGTGGATCGCATCGCCGCCGACATTGCCGAGGCGAGGGCGCTTGGCGTGGAAGTCGGGGTCGTCATCGGCGGCGGCAATATCTTTCGCGGCGTCGCGGTGGCTTCCAAGGGCGGCGATCGGGTGACTGGCGACCATATGGGCATGCTCGCTACCGTCATCAATTCTCTGGCATTGCGGACTTCGCTCATCAAGATCGGCGTCGATGCGGTGGTTCTGTCGGCGATCGCCATGCCGGAACTGTGCGAAAGCTTTTCGCAGCGCCAGGCCACGGCATATATGAACGAGGGCAAGGTGGTGATCTTTGCCGGCGGCACCGGCAATCCCTTCTTCACCACCGATTCGGCGGCGGCGCTCAGGGCTGCCGAGATCGGCGCCGACGCACTGTTCAAGGGCACGCAGGTGGATGGCGTCTATTCCGCCGACCCCAAGAAGGACGCCAATGCGACCCGTTATGAACGCATTACGCATGACGAGGTCATCAGGCGCGGCCTTTCGATCATGGATACAGCCGCGATTGCCCTTGCGCGCGAAAACAACATTCCGATAATCGTCTATTCCATCCACGAAAAAGGTGGATTTGGCGAGATCCTGAAGGGCGGCGGCCGGTGCACGGTCGTCGCGGATAACTGATCCGGGCGGCGCCTGTGGGGTCGCCAACGCCGCGCCGCACGGGCATGGTGTGGTCCGGATCAAATTTTCAAGCGACGAGCCCGTTTTCAGCGGGCCGAGGAGGTTTCCATGAGTGGTGATTATGACGATCTGAAGCGGCGCATGGATGGCGCCATTGCCGCCTTCAAGCAGGATCTGGCATCCCTGCGAACCGGCCGCGCATCGAGCAATCTGCTCGATGCCATCCAGGTTGAGGCCTACGGCACCGCCATGCCGATCAACCAGGTGGCGACGGTCTCGGTGCCGGAGCCGCGCATGATCTCCGTCTCCGTCTGGGACAAGTCGATGGTGAGTGCGGTGGACCGCGCCATCCGCGAATCCAATCTCGGCTTCAATCCCATCGTCGATGGCGTCAACCTGCGCATCCCGCTGCCTGAGCCCAGCGAGCAGCGCCGCAAGGAATTGGTCAAGATTTCTCACACTTACGCGGAAAATGCCCGTGTCGCGGCGCGGCATGTGCGGCGCGACGGCATGGATTTCTTGAAAAAGGCGGAAAAGGATGGCGACATAAGCGAGGACGATCTGCGCAAGCAGTCGGACCAGGTGCAGAAATTGACGGACGAGATCATCAGCACGATCGACAGCCTGCTTTCCGATAAGGAAGCTGAAATCATGCAGGTATAAGGTCTGGCACGACTGAGCGGCTCGAAAGCGAGGGAACGGTGATATCTGGGGTGAGACCTGGGGCAAGCCCCGCGCATGTCGCGATCATCATGGACGGGAACGGGCGCTGGGCCAAGGCGCGCGGGCTGCCGCGCCTTGCCGGTCATCGCGCCGGGGTCGAAGCGTTGCGCAAGACGGTCCAGGCGGCACCTGATCTCGGCATTTCCTATCTGACCGTCTATGCGTTTTCGTCCGAGAACTGGTCGCGTCCGAAATCCGAGATCAGCGACCTGATGGGTCTGCTCAAGCTGTTCATCCGCCGCGATCTCGCGGAACTGCACCAGAATGGCGTGCGGGTGCGCGTCGTCGGTGACAAGAGCACCCTCCAGCGTGACATAAGGCAGTTGCTGGAAGAAGCCGAGGCGCTGACCAGAGACAACACGGCGCTGACGCTGGTCATCGCCTTCAACTATGGTGGTCGCGACGAGATCGTGCGCACCGCGCGCCGTCTGGCGCAGGCGGCGGCTCGTGGCGATATCGAGGCCAGCGCGATCACCGTCGAATCCTTTGCCGGGGCGCTCGACACCGCCGGCATTCCCGACCCGGAAATCGTTATTCGTACCAGCGGTGAACTGCGCCTTTCAAACTTTCTTTTGTGGCAATCGGCCTATAGCGAGCTCGTGTTCCTGCCGTGCTACTGGCCGGATTTCAATCGCGAGCATCTTGCCGATGCTTTGCGCGAATTTGCCGGCCGCGAGCGCCGCTTCGGCGGAGTGGCGGTGGAAGACGTCGCTTTATGAGTGGCGCTGCCATGAGCAATTTTCAGCTTCGGGTGTTGTCGTCGGTGGTGCTGGCGGCGGCGGTACTTTGGCTGACTTGGTTGGGCGGAATGCCGTTTCGGGTGTTGTGCGCCCTGATTGCCGGCGCGATCCTTTATGAATGGACGCGCATGGTGCGCCCTTCAGCGGGAAAAAGCGCCGGCTTCCTGTCCGAAGCGCTGTTGCTGGTGCTCATGCTCGCGCTGATTCTCGGCTTTTCGGCACCGGTCCTTTTCGCTGCCGGTGCGATAGCCGTTATATTGGTCGGGGTCGTTTCCGGGCTGCGCGGGGCAGGGCAGTGGGAGGCTGCTGGGCTTGCCTATGCGGTGCTTTCAGGCTTTTCACTGGCTTTTCTGCGTGGTGACGGTCATTCCGGCCTCGTTGCCATGTTGTTTTTGTTTGCTGTCGTATGGGCCACCGATATTTTTGCCTATTTTGTCGGGCGCGCCGTTGGCGGGCCGAAGCTCGCGCCCGCGATTTCGCCCGGCAAGACGCGCAGTGGCGCTGTCGGTGGCATTGTTGGCGGCATTGTTGCCGGGCTCATCCTCGTGGTGGCGGCTGATGGCGGCCGCTACGCGGTCATGGCGGTGGTGGCGCTTGTGCTTTCAATTGTCTCGCAGGCCGGCGATCTTTTCGAATCATGGGTCAAGCGCCGCCATGGCTGCAAGGATTCCAGCGCGCTGATCCCCGGCCATGGCGGGGTGATGGACCGGGTGGACGGCCTGGTTGCGGCGGCGCTGGTGTTTTGCCTCATGGGATGGGCCTCGGCGACCGTCGAGCATTTGGGAGCATGAATTGAACGATATCCTGCACGCGCTGTTCAGCACGGAAGGTGTTATCATCGGCACGCTTGTCCCGTTCCTGTTCGTGCTGACCGTGGTCGTCTTCGTTCACGAGATGGGGCATTATCTGGTCGGGCGGCTTTGCGGCATCGGTGTCAGCGCCTTTTCGGTTGGATTCGGGCCGGAACTCGTCGGCTTCAACGACCGGCACGGCACGCGCTGGAAACTGTGCGCCATTCCGCTTGGCGGCTATGTGAAGTTTGTCGGTGATATGAACGCCACCTCCAGCCCGGCCGATTCGGCGGCGATCGAGGCGCTCAGCGAGGAAGAGCGCAAGATTGCCTTCCATACGCAGCCGATCTGGAAGCGCGCCGCTACCGTGTTTGCCGGCCCGTTCTTCAATTTCCTTCTGACGGTTGCGGTTTTCGCCGTGCTGTTTTCGCTCTACGGGCGCTATGTGCTGGAACCCACCGTTGCCGCCGTCCAGCCGGGCAGCCCGGCGGCGGAGGCCGGCATCGAGCCAGGCGATCGCTTCGTCAGCGTCAATGGCGAGGCGGTCGAATCGTTCGGTGATGTCCAGCGCCTCGTTTCCGGCCGCTCTGGCGACAAACTCACCTTCGTCATGAAACGCGACGGCAAGGACGTGACCGTCACTGCGACGCCGAAGATCACCGAGGAAACCGACGCGCTCGGCAACAAGATCAAGGTGGCGATCATCGGCGTGGTCACAAACGCCGAAGTCGGCGAACCGCGGCAGATCACCTATTCGCCGGCCGGCGCCTTCGTCGCGGCGGTAGAGGAAACCGGCCACATCATCCAGCGCACCGGCCAGTTCCTCAAGCGTTTCGCCGTCGGACGCGAGGACAAATGCCAGTTGGGAGGACCGGTGAAGATCGCCGGCATGGCCGAACAGGCCGCCAAACTCGGTTTCGAGTGGCTCGTGCAGCTGGTCGCCTTGCTTTCCGTCGGCATCGGCATACTCAATCTTTTGCCGATTCCCCCGCTCGATGGCGGCCATCTGATGTTCTATGTCTTCGAGGCCGTCACCCGCCGCCCGCTGTCGGAAAGGGTGATGGAAATGTTCTATCGGGCCGGTTTCCTGCTGGTTCTCGGCTTTATGGGATTCGTTTTCTGGAACGACCTGTTCGGGTGCTGAAATCATGAAGAAATTCGTCCCGGCGTGCCTTCCGTTGAGAGGACGTTTACCATGCGCCGGGATATGCGTGACGCGAATGCCACGCATTGCGGTTAAGTAAATACAAATTAACCAGAAGCCTTGCGTGTAGGGAAAATCCGGTTAATACCGTACGAGAATTAGCCGCCACGTCCGGCTTTCTCGCCGTGGGGACTACGAGAAAAAAGGTTTGAAAGCCCGATGAAGGCAGCATCCAGGTTCTTGAGCGCCGCGTCGGCGGCGGCTTTATCCGCCGCTTTGATTGTACCGGCCACGCTCACTGTGCAGCTTGTCGCCACTTCTTCCGCCGAGGCCGCGGTCGTCAGCCGGATCGAAGTGCGTGGCAATCAGCGTGTCGATGCCGACACCATTCGCAACTATGTCGCGATCAAGCCGGGCAAGTCGTTTTCCAGCGGCCAGATCGACGAGGCGATCAAGTCGCTGTTCGGCACCGGCTTGTTCTCGGACGTGAAGATCAACCAGGTCGGCTCGTCGCTGGTGATCACGGTTTCCGAATATCAGGTGGTGAACCAGGTCCTGTTCCAGGGCAACAAGAAGATCAAGGACGCGCAGCTTGCCGCCGCTATCCGGTTGAAGCCGCGCAGTTCGTTCTCGCAATCCGCGCTCGATGCCGATACCGAGGCGGTCAAGGCTGCCTACAGCCGCATCGGCCGTGACGACGCCACGGTAACGACGCAGATCATGGATCTCGGCGAAAACCGCGTGAATGTCGTCTTCCATGTCAATGAAGGCGACCGCACCAAGATCAAGGCGGTGAATTTTGTCGGCAACGAAGCTTTTTCAAGCCGCCGGCTTGCCGACATCATCAACACCAAGCGGTCCAATCCGCTGTCCTTCCTGCTGCGCGACGACGTGTTCGACGAGAACAAGCTGAAGGCCGACGAGGAACTGCTGCGCCGCTTCTACTTCAATCATGGCTATGCAGACTTCCAGCTCGTTTCCGCCTATGGCGAACTGGATGAGGCGTCTAACACCTATACCGTGACGATCACGGTGAATGAGGGCCAGCGTTACACGTTCGGCAATATCAGCGTTGACAGCACCATTCCCGAGGTCGACGGCGCGGCCCTGATGTCGGTGGTGGATACGCACCAGGGCGATGTCTATAGCGCCAAGGACGTCGAGGATTCGATCATCGCACTCACCGAGAAGGTTGCCGGTTCCGGCTATGCCTTCGCGCAGGTCACGCCGCGTGGCGACCGCAATTTCGAAGCTCATACCATCGATGTCGTCTATACGATCGATCAGGGCGCCAAGGCCTATATCCAGCGCATCGAGATCCGTGGCAACACCCGCACGCGCGATTACGTCATTCGCCGCGAGTTCGATCTCAGCGAAGGCGATGCCTTCAATCAGGTTCTGGTGCAACGCGCCAAAAAGCGGCTGGAAGCGCTTGATTTCTTTGAGAGCGTGAACATCTCAACCGCTCCGGGCACCGAGCCGGATCAGGTCGTGCTTGTGGTGGACGTGGTCGAGAAATCGACCGGCGAGTTCTCGATCGGCGCCGGTTATTCGACCGGCGGCGAGACGCCCGGCGCGTCGTTGCAGGGCTCGATTACCGAGCGCAACTTCCTTGGCCGCGGCCAGTTCATCCGCCTGTCGGCGGGCGGCGGCAAGCACTCCCGCGATTTCGCCCTTTCGTTCACCGAGCCATATTTCCTCGGACGGCGTATTTCGGCGGGCTTCGACGTCTTCAAATCGACCCGCGAGTATGACCATAAATATGACAGCGAGGTGCTGGGCGGCACGGTGCGCTTCGGCCTGCCGATCACGCAGAATATCTCAACGCAGTTGGCGTACAACATCTCGCGTGAAGAATACGAGCTTAATGAAGACTGCGATACAAATGATGATGGTATTCCGGATGGTGGATGTGACATTTCACAAGCTATCTTGAATGGTATTGATCAGAGTCCCTGGATCAAGTCTTCAATCAGCGGCTCCGTAATCTACAACACTATCGATGATCCGAAGAACCCGCATTACGGCATCTATGCCAATGCAGGGGTTGAGGTTGCTGGCCTTGGCGGTGACGCCAAATTCGTCAAGTTTACCGCGCGTGGGTCGCTCTATCAGACGCTTTCGGAAGAGTACGACATTGTCGGTGTTCTCTCGGGCGGTGCCGGTTACATGACCGGTTTCGGTGACGAAGGAATCCGCATTTTCGATCAGTTCCGCAGCAATGACCGCATAATCCGTGGTTTCGACTATAATGGCATCGGCCCTGCCGATGCGGTGACTGGCGATCATCTTGGCGGCACGACCTATTTCAATGCCTCCGCCGAGGCACAGTTCCCGCTGCCGCTGGTGCCGGAAAGCTTCGGTCTGCGTGGTGCGGTGTTTGCCGATGCGGCGACGCTTTACAACAACGATGTTGATTTTGGTGGAGCGGTTGTGTCGAACGGCATGAAGCTTCGCGCGTCCGTCGGCATCGGTCTGATGTGGGCTTCGCCGTTCGGGCCGTTGCGTATCGATTACGCGGTCCCGGTCCAGAAGGAAGATACCGACGATACGCAGGAATTCAATTTCGGCATATCGACCCGCTTCTAAGGCGGGACAACGCCGTCGCAGGCTCGCGCGGTCTGAGACAGCGCGAGCCAACCCAATTGGATAATAATCTGGAATGACCGAACCGGTGTTCTTTGTGCCTTCACGCCGGTTTACGGCAAGTGAAGTCGCGAATCTGACCGGCTCGGTCCTCAGCAATCCTGCCTATTCGGAAACGCCGATCGAAACCATCGCGTCGGCCGAAGATGGCATGGGCAACGCGCTGGTCTTCGTGGATGGCAAGCGCCATGTTGGTTTGATGCCGAAACTCACGGCGGCGGCGGTGCTTTGCCCGGCCGAGATCGCCGATCAGGCCGCCTCTGGCGTCGCCGTCCTGGTCAATCCAAGGGCGCAGCAGGCCTTTGCCATGGTCGGCCGCCTGCTTTTCCCGACGGCTTCGACGCCGGGTCCGCTAACATCGGAAACCGGCATTTCACGTCATGCCCATGTCGATGCCACCGCCAGGATCGAGGGCGGCGCCATTATCGAGGCCGGCGCCGTCATCGGGCCGCATGTCGCCATAGGCAGCGGCACGGTGGTCGCGCCGAATGCGGTTGTCGGCGCCTCGTGCCAGATCGGCCGCGATTGTTACATCGGACCGGGCGTGACCATCCAGTATGCGCTGATCGGCAATCGCAGCATCGTTCATGGTGGCGCGCGGGTCGGTCAGGACGGTTTCGGCTTCGTGCCGGGCGCCAAAGGGCCGGAGCGCATGCCGCAGATCGGCCGCGTCATCATTCAGGACGATGTCGAGATCGGCTCCAACACCACGGTCGATCGTGGCGCCATGGCCGATACGGTGATCGGGGAGGGCACCAAGATCGATAATCTGGTGCAGATCGCCCATAATGTCCGCATCGGGCGCGGCTGCGTCATTGCCGGTCATTGCGGCCTGTCCGGTTCCGTCACATTAGGCGATTTCGTCATGCTGGGTGGGCGTGTCGGCATTGCCGACCACATCACGGTCGGCGACAGGGTGCAGGTTGCCGCGTCCTCCGGGCTAATGTACGACATTCCGGCGGGAGAGCGCTGGGCTGGCCTGCCGGCACAGCCGATGCGCGATTTCTTCCGTGAATTGTCGGCGATCCGTGCCTTCACCAAGCATAACAAGGGTGACAAGAATGGCTGACGCCATCGGCTCCACGCTGGAAGCCGTCGATATCATGGAGTTGATGAAGCTCCTGCCGCATCGCTATCCGTTCCTGATGATCGACAGGATCATCGAGATCGACGGTGACAATTCGGCGATCGGCATCAAGAATGTGACGATCAACGAGCCGCATTTCCAGGGCCATTTCCCCGGCCAGCCGGTCATGCCGGGTGTGCTCCTTATCGAGGCCATGGCGCAGACGGCGGGCGCGATCTGCATTCGCTCCGTTGCCAGGGGGCAGCCCTCGCTGGTCTATTTCCTGACCATCGACAATGCCAAGTTTCGCAAGCCTGTCGTGCCCGGCGACCAGTTGCGGATTCATGTCAGAAAAATCAAGATGCGTGGCAATCTTCTGAAATTTGCCTGCGAGGCGCTTGTCGAAGACGCCAAGGTGGCCGAAGCGGAAATCTCGGCGATGATGGTCGAGAATGGATGACGTAAGGTGCTTATGACAATCGAAACAGTCGTCCATCCGTCCGCCGTAATCGAAAAGGGCGCCGAGCTTGGCGCCGGTGTCCGCATCGGGCCGTTCTGCCATGTCAGCGCAGATGCCGTGCTGGGCGACCGCGTCGAGCTTGTCGGCCATGTATCGGTTCTTGCTGCGACGACCATCGGGGCAGGCTCGAAGGTCTATCCGATGGCCATTCTCGGTGGCCCGCCGCAGAACGCCAAGCACAAGGGCGGACGCACGACGCTGACCATCGGCGAGAACTGCACGATCCGCGAAGGCGTCACCATGCATGTCGGCACCGATTCCAGCCGCGGTGCGACCACCGTGGGCGCCAATGGCAATTTCCTCGCCTATGCGCACATCGCGCATGACTGCATCGTCGGCAAGAATGTCACCTTCGCCAATGGCGCGACGCTCGGCGGCCATTGCGAGATCGGCGATAACGTCAATATCGGCGGACTGACCGCCGTGCACCAGTTCGTGCGCGTCGGCGACAACGCCTTTCTGGGCGGCTGCTCGGCGGTGGTTGGCGATGTGATTCCCTACGCGCTTTGCGTCGGCAACCGCGCCAGCCTGCGCGGCCTTAACATTATCGGCCTGAAGCGCGCCGGCCTGCCGCATTCGGAACTCCACCTGCTACGCCGCTGTTACAACACGATATTTGACCGTTCCCGCACGGTTGGCGAGAATATCGAGATCGCAAGATCCGAGTTTTCGGCCTCGCCGACTGCCATGAAGATCATCGACTTCATCTCAGAGCGCGGCAAGCGGCAATATGCCGTGCCGCGGCTGGAGCGCCGGGGCGGTGACGAGTCCGATGACGAGGGATGAAGACCAGCTTCATCTAGCTCCCGGCTCGCGGGTCGGCATCGTCGCCGGCGGCGGCAATCTGCCGATAGAGGTCGCGCACAGCCTGTCCGCGCGCGGGCACCGCCCGTTTGTGCTTCTGGTAGAGGGGGAGGCCGACCCGAATTCACCGCTTGGCGGATTCGATCACCTGGTCCTGCCGATCGAATCTTTTGGCTCCCTGGTCGCCAGTCTCAAGAAGAACGGCGTCACTCATGCAGTTCTGGCCGGTGAAATCAAGCGGCGGCCGCGCTGGTCGGCCGTGCGGCCCAATGCCGGCCTGCTTGCCATGCTGCCGGCGTTCCTGGCCGGGTTGGCGAGTGGCGACGACAGCCTGCTGAAGACCGTTATCCGGTATATCGAAAGGCGCGGCGTCAAGGTCGTCGGCGCTCACGAGATCGTTCCGGAGCTTTTGGCCATGCGCGGTGTGATGACCGACGCCGCACCTACCGACAGCGACAGGAAAGACCTCAACGCGGCTTTGGTGGCGGCGCATGCCATCGGCGCACTGGACATCGGGCAGGGGGCGGTGGCCATCGGCGGCCGGGTGATCGCGCTCGAAGGCATCGAAGGCACCGACGGCCTGCTGGAGCGGGTCAAGGATCTGCGCGATCATGGCCGCCTGGCAGCGCGCCGTCGCGGCGTTCTGGTCAAATGCGCCAAGCCTGACCAGGAAGAGCGCGCCGACTTGCCGTCGATCGGCCCGCAGACGGTCGACGGCGCATATGCGGCTGGTCTCGCCGGTATCGGGGTCGAGGCCGGCCGATCGCTGGTTCTGGAGGGGCCGGCAATGATTGCACGCGCTAACACGCTCGGCCTTTTCATCGTCGGCCTGCCCTCTGCGGGAGCAAGTGATGGCCAGTAGCAAGCCGCTCACCATCGCGATCGTGGCGGGGGAGGAATCGGGCGATCTGCTCGGCGCGGACCTCGTCTCTTCCCTGCAAAGCGCCACCGGCCGCGAAATCCGGCTTGTCGGACTGGGTGGCCGCCATCTTGAGGCGCTTGGCCTCAATTCGCTCTTCGACGCCAGCGAAATCGCGTTGACGGGCATCAGTGCCGTGTTGCGTGACCTGCCGCGCTTGATGAGGCGCATCGGCCAGACGGCGGCCGCAATCGCTGCCGAGAAGCCGGATTGTCTCGTCACCATCGACAGTCCGGACTTTGCCCTGCGCGTCGCCAGAAAGGTGCGCGCGGCCAATGCGGCGATCCCCATCGTGCATTATGTGTGCCCGAGCGTGTGGGCATGGCGGCCGGGCAGGGCGCCGGCCATGCGTCCCTACGTTGATCGCATCCTGTGCATCCTGCCGTTCGAGGTCAAGGAACTGGCGCGCCTGGGCGGGCCGCCCGGCACCTATGTCGGCCACCGCCTGACCCACGATCCTGGCGTGCTGGCCGCGGCGGCGGCGCAGGCCGCCCCGCGCGATCTCTCCGAGGAGCGGGAAAAGACGCTGCTTGTCCTACCCGGCTCACGCCGCGGCGAAGTCAAGAGGCTGCTCGGCCCCTTCGGCGAGACGGTTTCGGTGCTTCGCGCGCGCGGGCACCGCATGCGGCTGCTTTTGCCGACAGTGCCGCATGTCGCCGACATGGTGCGTGAAGCGATCGTCAACTGGGATGAAAAGCCACAGATCATCACCGAGCCGGAAGGAAAGTGGCGCGCCTTCGGCAAGGCTGATGCCGCCCTGATCGCATCGGGTACGGTTTCGCTTGAACTGGCCCTGGCAAGGGTGCCGATGCTGTCCTGCTACAAGCTCGATCCGCTGGTCAATACGGTGGCGCCGCGCCTCATCACGGCATGGTCTGCATCATTGCCCAATTTGATCGCCGACCGGCCGGTGGTCACGGAAGCCTATAATCAAGGGGTGCGTGCCGTCACCCTTGCCCGCCATATCGAGGCGTTATGGGCCGATACTCATATGAGACACTGGCAAAAGAACGGGTTCGCCGAGGTTGCACGGCGCATGGAAACCGCTCAACCGGCCGGGGAAATAGCTGCACAGGCTGTGTTGGCAACCATGCGGCGGCCGGCAACCGGCAATCGGCAGTAGGACCGATCGCCGACCTGCCTCTTACCTTTTCGCGATCGGCACGTAGTCGCGCTCCGGCGAGCCGGTATAAAGCTGACGCGGACGGCCGATCTTCTGGTGCGGGTCCTCGATCATCTCCTTCCACTGCGCGATCCAGCCGACGGTGCGCGCCACCGCGAACAGCACGGTGAACATGGTGGTGGGGAAGCCAAGCGCCTTCAGCGTGATGCCGGAATAGAAATCGACATTCGGGTAGAGCTTCTTTTCGATGAAATACTCATCGGTCAGAGCGATCTTTTCCATCTCCATTGCAATGTCGAGCAGCGGATCGTCCTTGATCCCGAGTTCGCCCAGCACCTCATGCGCCGTCATCTGCATGATCTTGGCGCGCGGGTCGTAGTTCTTGTAAACCCGGTGACCAAAACCCATCAGCCTGAACGGGTCGTTCTTGTCCTTGGCACGTTCGATATATTCGGGAATGTGATCGACGTGACCGATCTCCGCCAGCATGGTGAGTGCGGCTTCATTGGCGCCGCCATGCGCCGGGCCCCACAGGCAGGCGATGCCGGCCGCGATACAGGCGAACGGATTGGCGCCAGACGAGCCGGCTAGGCGTACGGTCGATGTCGAGGCGTTCTGCTCATGGTCGGCATGGAGGATGAAGATGCGCTCCATGGCGCGGGCCAGAACCGGGTTGACCTTGTATTCCTCGCAAGGCACCGCAAAACACATATGCAGGAAGTTGGCGGCAAAGTTCAGGTCGTTCTTGGGATACATGAACGGCTGACCTTTGTAGTATTTGTAGGCCATGGCCGCGATGGTCGGCATTTTGGCGATCAACCGCATCGAGGCGATCATGCGCTGGTAGGGATCGGAGATGTCGGTGGAGTCGTGATAGAAGGCCGACAGAGCGCCGACCACGCCGCACATCACCGCCATCGGGTGGGCGTCGCGGCGGAAGCCGGTGAAGAATTTCGACATCTGCTCATGCACCATCGTGTGATGCGTGATGCGACGGTCGAAATCGTCCTTCTGGGCCTTGGTGGGCAGTTCGCCGTAAAGCAGCAGATAGCAGACTTCGAGGAAGTCGCCATGCTCGGCAAGTTGGTCGATCGGATAACCGCGATGCAGCAGGATGCCGGCGTCGCCGTCGATAAAGGTGATTGCCGATTCGCAGCTTGCCGTCGAGGTGAAGCCGGGATCGAAGGTGAAAGCCCCGGTGTCCCTGTAGAGCGCGCCGATGTCGATGACGTCCGGACCGATAGAACCGCTTCGAACCTTCAGGTCGTGGGTTTTGCCAGCCAGTTCCAGTTTCGCAGTCGATCCGGTCATCGGAAACTCCTTCATTCTCTCAAGGCCCGCGCAGCCAAATTCATTCCGCATTGTCAGATAGGCAAAACATCATGAAGCCAGGAAATGCAGCTATTGCGGCCGCATGGCAGGTTGGTTCAATTGCTAATGTTGCACTGCAAAAATGCGCCTTTCAATGCCAATCTTGTTAGGCCAGCCTTCCTAATCGATTTGATCCGCGATGCGTGCGAGGCTCTCCTCGCGACCCAGCACGGCCAGCACATCGAAGACACCCGGCGAGGTGCTGCGGCCGGTCAGCGCGGCGCGCAAGGGCTGGGCGATCTTTCCGAGCTTGAGGCCCGAATCTTCCGCCAATGAACGCACCGCGACCTCAACAGTTTCCGCGTTCCAGTCACCGAGTGCCCGGAACTTCGCCAATGCGGCCTTCAAGACATTACGTGCGTCAGAGTCGAGGATCGTCTTTGCCTTCTCATCGAGTTGCAGCGGCCGATCCGCTACGATGAAATAGGCACCGTCCGCAAGTTCGACCAAAGTCTTCGCGCGCTCCTTCAGGCCCGGCATGGCCTGCTGCAATCTTGCCTTCGCCGTTGTATCGAGCCTGGCAAGAAATACCTCGCCGGCAGGCAGGTGCGGCAGGGTCTCCATCAGTCTGTCGAACAGCGCCCGATCGTCCATGGCGCGCATGTAGACGCCGTTCAGCGCCTCGAGCTTGGCAAAATCGAAGCGGGCGGCACCCTTGTTGACATCGGCAATGTCGAACCATTCGATCATCTCAGGAATCGACATCACTTCATCATCGCCATGGCTCCAGCCGAGTCGCGCCAGATAATTCAGCAATGCTTCCGGCAGATAGCCCATGGCCCGGTAGGCCTCGACGCCCAGCGCGCCATGCCGCTTCGACAATTTGGCGCCGTCGGCCCCGTGGATCAGCGGGATATGCGCCATCTTCGGCACGGCCCAACCCATGGCGTTGTAAATCACTGTCTGGCGCGCGGCGTTGGTAAGATGGTCGTCGCCGCGAATGATATGGGTTACGCCCATGTCATGATCGTCGACGACGACGGCGTGCATGTAGGTCGGATTACCATCGGAACGCAGGATGATAAAATCATCGAGGTCCTTGTTGGGAAAACTCACCTCGCCCTGCACAAGATCGTGGACGATCGTCTCGCCCTGTGCCGGCGCCTTGATGCGGATAGCGCCCTGTGCATCTTCCGGCGCTTCGGATGGGCTACGGTCACGCCAGCGCCCGTCATAACGGGGCGGGCGACCCTCGGCGCGTGCCTTCTCGCGCATTTCCTCCAGTTCGGCCGGCGTAGCATAGCAATAATAGGCCTTGCCGAGCCGCACCAACTCCTCCGCCACATCGCGATGCCGCTGCGCACGCTCGAATTGGGAGATCGGTTCGCCCTGCCAGGTCAGGCCGAGCCACGAAAGCCCGTCGAGGATGGCCGCGGTCGCCGCCTCCGTCGAGCGCTCGCGATCCGTATCCTCGATGCGCAACAGCATCTCGCCGCCGGTGTGGCGCGCATAAAGCCAATTGAAGAGCGCCGTTCTGGCGCCTCCTATGTGCAGGAATCCGGTAGGCGAAGGGGCAAAGCGGGCGACAACCTTGTCTGGCATGGATTTCTCGAAGCATGGAGGAACCGCGTTCACGGTCTTTCGTAGTTTGCGCGTTCATGTAGCATAGGAGGTCGAGGGCGCAAGGGGCAGAGCCGTGGCGGGAGAGAGCCGCAGCGCGGACAAGACGACGAACGCGCTGCCTGATACCAATGAGCGGGATCGTTTTTCTCCCGCCAGGCGATTGTCGCCGGCTGGATTCCTGCCGGACCTGAAGATTCATCCTGTCGAAGACGAGCGATCGAACGATTCCAGGCTGGCATACAGCGAACCATCCGCTACCTCGAAACAGTGGCGGCTAAATTTTTCAACCCGAAGCGCGCTCAACAGCATAGCGCAAGCTGCGCGGCTCGAACTCGACAGGGGCGTGGCCTTCCTGCTTATGCCGGTTTTCATCGGTGCAGGCATTGTCTGGTATTTCTCGTTGACCGAAGAACCGGGATTCCTGCAGCCAACGGCATGCGTGCTGGCACTTGGCCTTGCCGTGATTGCGGCACGGGGGCGACCGCGCCTCAAATTGGCACTGATAGCCGCCTTGCTATGCGCCTTCGGTGTGCTGGCGGCAAAATTCGAGACCTGGCGGGTTGAGACCCTTATGGTTGGCTCGGGCATCTCCACGCATGTCACAGGTCGTGTGGTCGCGCTCGACCACATGGCGAGCGGACGCGTCCGCCTGACGCTCGACGTGACCGGCACGGCACGCCCCAGGCTGTACTATCAGCCCGAAAGGGTGCGGCTTTCCGCACGAAGGATATCTTCGGAGATCGGGGCCGGCTCGCTGGTCAGCGGCTATGCCCGGCTTCTGCCACCGACCGGCCCCGTGCGGCCTGGCGGTTACGATTATTCGTTTCAAAGCTATTTTGACGGTATTGGCGGCAGCGGCTTCTTCATGACCGATCCCAAGCCGGTTGCAACCGCGCACATGCCGATCACGGCGCAGATGTCGGCGGCAATCGAAAACGCGCGCAATGCCATTGCCGCACGGATCCGGCGCAGCATTGGCGGGCCCGAGGGCGAAATCGCGGCGGCGCTGATCGTGGGCGTGCGCGCCGGCATACCCGAAGAGATCAACGAGGCGATGCGGCGCACCGGCATCTATCACATCATCTCGATCTCGGGACTGCATATGGCGCTGGTAGCCGGCACGATCATGCTTCTGCTGCGCGGTGCCTTTGCGCTTTTCCCCGATTTTGTCTCCCGGTATCCGGTCAAGAAATATGCCGCGTTTGCCGCTCTCGCGACGACCGGCGCATATCTCATCATCTCCGGCATGGTCGTGGCCGCTGAGCGCAGTTTCATCATGCTGGCGGTCATGCTCGTCGCGATACTGTTCGACCGCGCCGCCTTGACGGTGCGCAATCTTTCCATTTCGGCCTTGATCGTCATGCTTTGGTCGCCGCATGAGGTGGCGGGTCCCAGTTTCCAGATGTCGTTCGCGGCGACCGCGGCGCTCGTCGGAGGTTATGCCACATGGGCGGATTATCGCGCCGGTAAAACTGGAGAGGGCAGGCATGCAGGACGCCCGCTTTTGTTTGCCGCGCCTCGCTGGATGCTGGTGGTTCTGGCCGGCACCTGTGCCACCACGCTGATCGCCGGCAGCGCGACGACGCTTTACGCCGCTTGGCATTTCCAGCGTGTTTCGCCGCTCAGCCTGATCGCCAATCTGGCGGTGATGCCGGTCGTGTCGGTCGTTGTCATGCCGTTCGCCGTGTTGAGCGCCATCGCCATGCCGTTCGGTGCCGACGGGCCTTTCCTCTATGTGATGGGCAAGGGCCTTTCGGCGATGATCGCGATTGCCGCGTGGCTTTCAAAACATTCGCCCATCGATACGATCGGGCTTGTTTCCCCGCAATCGGTTTTGCTGGCGACCATCGCGCTCGTGATCGTCACCATGGCGACGACGCGGCTGCGCTGGGCGATGCTGCCTTTTGCCGCTGCTGCCCTGCTGACTGTCTTTTGGGTGCGTACGCCGGATCTTCTGGTGTCGGAAAACGGCAAACTGCTCGCCATGCCCATTGGAGGCGGCGAACTTTCCGTCAACAGGCCGCGCCCGAATGGCTTTACCTTGGATAATTGGCGTAGGGCGTTCAATGCGGAGACGGTGATAAAACCGGAAGCTGCACACCTTCTGGGGGTGAGACTCGATGTGGGTGTTGCCGCATCGCTGTTACCGGGAACATCGTTCCTATGCGCCAATGATTTCAACGGATTATGTGTTGCACGCCATCCATCGGGTGCAATCGTCGCCTGGGCCGCAAATGCAAAAGATGCAAAACCCGCTTGTGCCTATGCCAGCATCATCGTCATCGAAGACGCGACAGCCCAAGATCCATGTCGCGACAAGCTGGTTATGGTCATCACGGCCCGACAACTTGCACGCTTCGGCAGTGCCGCGGTGTACTTTGACCGGTTCGCAGCCGACGAACGACCGACAATCCGCTACGCCGTCGAAACCCGCTATCGGCCGTGGCATGAGCACCGACAATTCTCACGCGAGGCGAGGGGGCTGGCGCCTTATCGCCGAACTCACACTAAGCAGCAGAAGAAGGACTGACAGCGCTGATCGTGACGCGTGACGCGCTAGTAACGGCGTATAAGCCCCACCAGTTTGCCCTGCACCTTGACCCTGTCCGGCCCGAAGATGCGCGTTTCATAGGCGGGATTGGCCGCTTCCAGAGCAATGGACGCGCCCTTGCGGCGAAAGCGCTTCAACGTAGCTTCCTCTTCATCGACGAGTGCCACGATAATTTCACCCGGCGTCGCGGTGTTCGCGTTGCGGATGACGACCGTATCGCCATCGAAAATGCCGGCTTCAATCATTGAATCACCCTTGACCTCCAGGGCGTAGTGCTCACCATTGCCGATCATGTCCGGTGGCACCGAGATTGAATGGGTCTTGTGCTGGATCGCATCGATCGGCACACCGGCGGCGATACGTCCCATCACAGGAATGGAGACGGAAGCCGGCGAATCGTCATTGCTTGCCGCCTGCAGACGGGCAGGTGGCTCCTGCGCCGGCCGGCCCAGGCTGCCCTGAATGACGCTCGGTGAAAATCTGCGTGCCGCATTGAGGCCGGGCGCAATGGAATCAGGCAGCCGCAAAACTTCCAGTGCCCGCGCGCGATTAGGCAAGCGGCGGATGAAGCCACGCTCCTCCAGCGCAGTGATCAGCCTGTGTATGCCTGATTTCGACGCCAGATCGAGCGCTTCCTTCATTTCGTCGAAAGAGGGGGGAATGCCACTTTCTTTCAGGCGCTCGTGGATGAAAAGCAGAAGTTCGTGTTGCTTACGTGTCAGCATGGCGGCCCCCAGCGGAAAATCGGGCGGGAATCAGAAAACAAACCCGGAACAAACACTATATGTTCCAGTTGTGTTCCGCAACCGTTTAACGTTTGGTGAATTGGCGGATGGTTGTAAGGATCCGAACCACGTCAACGGGTCCATGGATACACTTTTTGCTATTAAAAATGACGTTAAGTCAGAATGTTTAAAAAATATCTGGCGGAGGGAGTGGGATTCGAACCCACGGTGACATCACTGCCACGCCGGTTTTCAAGACCGGTGCCTTAAACCGCTCGGCCATCCCTCCAACTCGTTGCCCAGGTGAAGAACATCTGAAGCTATTGGCCTTTAGCGTTCGCGTGATTGGTTCGTCAACACGTGCCGCATAACTGCTGCTCAGGGGGGCAACCGATGCCACATGAAACTGTGTCGCTCGCACCATATTCTCGCCCTTTTCCCGACATAATTGGGTTAACACGTTCATAAGCAATTGGTGTGCAAAAGGGGTTGCGGATCAGGCTATTGGGCGTGTTGACAGGTATTTGGGCTACGGCGATTCCAGTAGCTCTGACGATTTCGACTGTTGGGGATAATCGTTCATGCAGGTTTCGGCGCGTCCGCGATTTCGTCGCGCATATGCATTTGCGTCATGCGTGGCGGTCGCAGCCCTTTTGACCGCCTGCGCATCACCTCAAACTAAGTCGATGACGAGCAAGACCCACTCCAAGGAGTATTTCGCCGAATCCGAGTATGGTGTGAAGGCAAGCCCGCGTGTCACCACCCGCCGACACAACGTCAAGCGTGGCGGCGGGCGCGATCAGGTCGGCAAGCCGTACAAGGTGCGCGGCAAATGGTACTACCCCAAGGAATACAAGCACTACTCCAAGGTGGGCGCCGCCTCTTGGTATGGCGATGCCTTTCACGGTCGCCTGACGGCCAATGGCGAGATTTATGACACCGCGCATCTGACTGCTGCCCATCCGACCATGCCGCTGCCAAGTTATGCTCGCGTAACCAATGAGGCGAACGGCAGTTCGGTGATCGTGCGCGTGAACGATCGCGGGCCATATCACGATGGCCGTATCATCGATCTGTCGAAACGGGCTGCCGAAATGCTGGGCTATGCGCAACTCGGTACGGCCGAGGTCAAGGTAGACTATATCGGCCGGGCGCCGCTCGAAGGCGATGACGAACCCTATCTGATGGCGTCCTATCAGCCGGGCAATCTTGCTCCCGATCCATCGGTTGGCCTGCCCACCGGTGTCATGGTGGCCATGAACGGACCGACTCCGGACGCATCGATTGGGCAAAGCGTGGTGCCGTTCCCCGGCCAGTTGAACACCGTGGCTAGCCCGGTTCAGGCAGCCGTCTCGATCACCGATTTTGCCTTGCCGGATTTCGGCCCTCTCGTTCCCCAACGTCCCGACATAAATATTCCGGCCGATCAATCCGTTGCGGTGGCCACATTATCTTATGCGGATGAGCGGGTAGGGCGCGCAAGCGAGGCGTTTGCGGCATTCGACCATTCGGCAATGGCCCCGTCCGATATCGTCGCGTCTTGGAAGCGCAGTAGCCGCATTGCGGCGCGGGCACAGCTTGGCGATTATGTGGCGGCTGGCACATGGCAGGATGAAGCCGAGGCGCGCCGTATGGCCAGCCAGCTTTCCGCTTTTGGCAAGGTCGAGATTGAAACGACCGAACAGAACAGTTCCCTATGTTATTCGGTCAATCTCTATGGCGACGGGCGCAACAATCTTGACGATATGCTTCGGGCGGCGTGGAATCATGGAGCCGGCGACGCCCTTGCCGTTCGCAATTAGACTGCGGTTGACGACGGGCGGAACCGGTGTGGCCGGCTTTGCGGGCCGGCTGGTTTTATGTCTTACGCTGTTTGCTGCGATGTGTGATCAGGCAAATGCGCAGCTTTTCGAAACCAAGGCAGAACGCGCCTATATGATCGATGCCGAAACCGGCACGGTGTTGTTTTCAAAGAATGCGGATGCCGTCATCCAGCCAGGCTCTCTAGCCAAACTGATGACCCTTGAACTGGCTTTCGATGCTATCAAGACTGAGCGCCTCACGCTCGATGACACCTTCGCGGTGAGCGAGAATGCCTGGCGCACAGGCGGCGCGCCGTCCGGCACATCCACAATGTTCGCGGCGCTCAAATCGTCGATTCGGATGGAGGATATCATTCGTGGCATCGCGGTTCAGTCGGCCAATGACGGATGTATCATCTTTGCCGAGGGTTTCGCCGGATCGGAAGAAAATTTCGCCCGGCAGTTGAATAATCGCGCCAAGCAGGTCGGTCTGACCAATTCCACCTTTGTCAATTCGACGGGCCTGCCGGCCCCGGGCGAAAAGACCACGGTACGGGATCTGGCCATGCTGGCGCTGCATCTGTGGCGCGATTACCCGGCGTTTTATCACTATTTCGGCGAACCGGCATTCACCTGGAACAAGATCATTCAGCGCAACCGCAATCCGCTGCTGAAAATGGACATCGGCGCCGATGGCCTGTCGGTCGGTGCCGGCGAGCAATCGGGATTGGGTATTGTCGGCTCGGCCGCACGTGACGGCAGGCGCGTATTCATTGCCATGAGCGGCTTGTCTTCCGATCAGGAGCGGGCGGAGGAAGCGCGTAAGCTGATCGAATGGGGCCTGCGTGCCTTCGAGAAAAAGAAAATCTTCTCTGACAAGGCCGTCGCCGGCTATGCCGAAGTCTATGGCGGTGTGAAGTCGAACGTGGCTTTGAGCGCGAATGGTCCTGTCGAAATCCTTCTGCCGATCATCAATCGCGACCGGGTGACGGCGCATATCGTTTATCGAGGTCCGCTGATCGCGCCCGTAGCGGAAGGGCAGCCAGTTGGTGACTTGCAGGTTCGGATCGGAGACACGCTAAGCCAGAAGACACCGCTTCATGCGGCAGAGAGCGTGGGGATGGGTTCTCTTCCCCAACGCGCCGCCGATGCCGCCGAGGAATTGGCGACCGGTTGGCTGCGCGGTAGGAAATTGACCGATATCCTGCCTGAGAAAAGTGTTACAACACACTGATAAGATGGCATTATGGATCTGGATTGTTCGTAACGGACAGATAGCGCCTCATATCCGTCGTGGATTTTTACGAAGCTTCCAGGCTATGACGCTGATACAGATCATTGAAGGCTGGACCCTGTGGCGGACGGTTTTTTCATCACTTTCGAGGGCGGTGAGGGTGCCGGCAAATCGACGCAGATCGCGCGATTGGCCGACAAATTGCGTGCCAAGAAATACGATATTCTCGTCACGCGCGAACCGGGCGGCTCGCCGGGCGCAGAGGCGGTGCGTCATGTGTTGCTTTCAGGCGCGGCCGAGGCGTTCGGCCCGAAAATGGAGGCGCTTTTGTTCGCGGCGGCACGTTCCGACCATGTCGAGCAGGTGATCCGGCCGGCGGTGATGCGCGGCACCATTGTGCTCTGCGACCGCTTCATGGATTCCTCGCGCGTCTATCAGGGTGGCAGCGGAGCGCTTGCGCCCGCCTTTATGGATCAACTGGAGCGCGTCACCGTCAACGGCATGGTTCCGGACCTCACACTGATCTTCGACATCGACCCGACCGAGGGATTGAAGCGGGCCGCGGCACGACGCAATCCGGGCACTCAGGCGGATCGCTTTGAAAAGGAAACACTCGAAATTCATGCCAGGCGACGGGATACCTTTCTTGCGATCGCCAAGGCCGAGCCCGAACGCTGCGTCGTCATCGACGCATCAGTGGAACCTGACGACGTGGAAAATGCCGTCACCGCCGCCGTCTTCAGCGCCTTGGAGGTTCGCATGCCGCCCCGATCCAGACAGACGGCACAGGCATGATGTTTGAACGCATAGCACCCGAACAGCACGACACGCTTGACGGCATAGCTGAACCGTCGGAGAACCCACGCCTTGTCGGCCATTCAAATGTAACTGGGCTGCTGGCGAGTGCCTATGCCGCGGGAAAATTGCCACATGCGCTGATCCTTGCCGGGCCGGTCGGCATAGGCAAGGCAACCCTTGCCTTTCATCTGGCGCATCATCTGCTGAAATATCCAAGGTCCGAGACAGCGCCGGCCCACCTCGCGACCCCGGATCCCGCCACGCCGCTCTTTCGGCAGATGGCGATGGCCGCGCATCCTTCCGTGCTGCACCTCACGCGACCGGTCGACGACAAGAGCAAGCGCTTCAAGACGGTTGTGTCCGTCGATGAAATTCGCAAGGTCGGCCAGTTCCTGTCTATGACCTCGCATGATGGCGGCTATCGAATCGTCGTTGTCGATCCCGCTGACGACATGAACACCAATGCCGCCAATGCGTTGCTCAAGAATCTCGAAGAACCGCCACCGCGTACCCTGTTCGTTTTGATCGTGCATGCGCCCGGCCGCCTGTTGCCGACCATTCGTTCCCGTTGCCAGATCGTTCGTGTGGATCCCTTGGATGACGACGCTCTTCTTGTCGCATTGGAAGGCGTGATGGCATTGCCGCAAGACCCTGCCTCCCGCACCGCCTTGCTGAAGCGGGCGGGGGGCAGTGCGCGCGCTGCCATATTGCTTACGCAATATGGTGGGCTGGAAATCGCCGATGCCCTCGATGGGCTGGTGCGCAAAGCAGGGGCGGGCGATGTTGTCGGCGCACACCGGTTGGCCGATGCCGTTACTGGGCGTGGGCAAGCCATTCCGTTCGATATCTTCAATCGCCGGGTGCTCGATCTTCTTTCGGACAGTGCGCGTGAGGCGGCGGCGAGCGGCGATCTCGCCCGCGCCAATCATCTCGCCGGCACTTGGCAGGAGGCACGGAATGCCGTATCCGAGATGGAAATCTATAACCTCGACAAAAAGCAGCACGCACTGACGATGATCGACCGCCTGAATTCTGCCCTGCGAATGTGACGCACAGTCGCTATGGGATGGCGCTCGCTGTCTCAATACGATATCCACCGCGACGTTCTTCCTTGCAGATTTCATGACGGCTCCGATGTCACGCGAAAAATTCTATATCACCACTGCCATTTCCTACCCGAACGGCAAGCCGCATATTGGCCATGCCTATGAATTGCTGGCGACCGATGCGCTCGCCCGCTTCCAGCGCCTCGACGGCAAGGATGTCTACTTCCTGACCGGCACCGACGAGCACGGCATCAAGATGCTGCAAACGGCCCGGAAGGAAGGCATTAGCGCGCGCGAACTGGCCGACCGCAACGCGGCCGAATTCAAGCGCATGGCCGAGGTGTTGAACGCGTCCAACGACGACTTCATCCGCACCACGGAAGAGCGTCATTACGCTGCCTCGCAGGCGATCTGGAAGGCCATGGCCGCCAGGGGAGATATTTATAAGGGAGGTTATGCCGGCTGGTATTCGGTGCGCGATGAAGCCTATTACGGCGAGGAAGAAACTGACGTCAGGGCAGATGACGTTCGCTATGGGCCGCAGGGCACCCCGGTCGAATGGGTGGAAGAGGAAAGCTACTTCTTCCGCCTCTCCGCCTATCAGGACAAACTTCTGGCGCTCTATGAAAGCCAGCCCGATTTCATCGGACCGACTGAGCGTCGCAACGAAGTGGTGAGTTTCGTCAAGTCCGGGTTGAAGGACCTGTCGATCTCGCGCACCACCTTCGACTGGGGCGTGCCTGTGCCCGGTGACGAAAAACATGTGATGTATGTGTGGGTCGATGCGTTGACAAACTACATTACCGGTGTCGGCTATCCAGATGAAAAATCAGAGAAATGGCACTACTGGCCTGCGGATGTTCACGTCATCGGCAAGGATATTGTCCGCTTCCATGCGATTTACTGGCCAGCCTTCCTGATGTCGGCGGGGATCGAGCTGCCGAAGCGTGTCTTCGGCCACGGCTTCCTGTTCAACCGCGGCGAGAAAATGTCGAAATCGGTCGGTAACGTCATCGACCCGTTCACCATGGTCGAGCATTACGGGCTGGACCAGGTGCGTTATTTCTTCCTGCGTGAGGTGCCGTTCGGACAGGACGGCAGCTACAGCCATGAGGCGATCGTCAACCGCACCAATGCCGACCTCGCCAACGACCTCGGCAATCTCGCGCAGCGTTCGCTGTCGATGATCGCCAAGAATTGCGGCGGCGTGGTGCCGCAACGCGGCGAACTAGCAGACGAGGACAAGGCGATACTCGACGGGTGCGATGCGGCGCTGGCGACGGCGCGCAAGGCGATGGCCGAGCAGGGCATCCATCTGGCGCTGGCGGCGATCTTCGGTGTCGTTGCCGATGCCAATCGCTATTTCGCCGCGCAGGAGCCATGGGCGCTGAAGAAAGCCGACCCGACGCGAATGGAAAGCGTGCTGTGGACGACTGCGGAGGTTGTCCGGCGTGTGGCGATCATGTGCCAGCCCTTCATTCCCGGTTCGGCGGCAAAGCTGCTCGATATCCTGGCCGTCGGCGAGGGCCGCCGGCAGTTCGAGCACGTTGCCGATGCATATGCGCTGGAGCCGGGCACTGATCTGCCCGCGCCACAGCCTGTCTTCCCGCGCTATGTCGAGGCGGCGGGCGAGGGCGCGTGATGCTTGTCGACAGCCATTGCCATCTTGATTTCCCCGATTTCGCGGAAGAGCGGGCAGCGATCGTTGCCCGCGCCCGCGAGGCTGGTATCAGTCGCATGGTGACGATCTCGACGCGTGTGAAATGTTTCCAGCAAATTCTTGAAATCGTGGATGTTTTTCCGGACGTTTATTGTTCGGTTGGAACCCATCCGCACAATGCAGCCGAGGAATTGGATATAGGCGCCGAGGATCTCGTGCGCCTTGCCGGGCATCCCAAGGTTGTCGCCATCGGCGAGGCCGGGCTTGACTACCATTACGATTACGGCCCGCGCGATGCTCAGGCTCAGGGTTTTCGCGCCCACATCGCCGCGGCGCGGGAGACCGGCCTGCCGCTGGTCATTCACGCGCGCAGCGCTGACGAGGACATGGAAGCCATTCTTGTCAAGGAGACGGGCAAGGGTGCCTTCCCCTTCATACTGCACTGTTTTTCTTCCGGGCGCAGGCTGGCCGAAGTTGGGATCGAACTGGGAGGCTATGTTTCGTTTTCCGGCATTCTGACCTTCAAGAATTCTGCGGACCTGCGTTCAATTGCGGCTGATGTGCCGCATGAGCGCCTTCTGGTGGAGACGGACGCGCCTTATCTCGCACCGGTGCCGCATCGCGGCAAGCGCAATGAACCGGCATTCGTGACGCATACGGCGGCGGTCCTGGCACAAACCCTTGGCGTGAGTGCCGAGGAGATCGCCAAAATCACGACGGACAACTTCTTTCGCCTGTTCAAGAAGATGCCGCGGCCAATCGGGCAGGGTGCCTGAGCAATGGGAGATCGGCTGCGCTTCACCATTCTGGGCTGCGGCTCCTCCCCCGGCGTGCCGCGTCCGACTGGCGACTGGGGCAATTGCGATCCGTCGAATCCGAAGAACCGGCGTATGCGCTGCGCGGCACTTGCGGAACGGATTTCAGAAAGCGGCGGCAGGACCACGGTCGTGATCGATACCGGGCCGGATTTCCGCGCCCAGATGCTGCTTGCTTCCGTCCGGCATATCGATGCCGCGCTCTATACGCATCCGCATGCCGACCATATCCACGGCATAGACGATTTGCGCAGCTTTGTGCTGGACCGGCGCCGCCTCCTCGACATTCATGCCGACAGATTTACCCTGGCGCGGTTGCACGAGGCGTTCGGCTACTGTTTCGAAACCCCGCCTGGCAGTTCCTACCCGCCCATACTGAAGGCTCATATCATCGAGCATGATCGACCGGTGACCATAAAAGGAGAGGGCGGATCCCTCACCTTGGAACCGCTGCCGCAAGTGCATGGCGATATCGTCTCGCTGGGTTTTCGCGTCGGCGATCTGGCCTATTGCCCAGACGTCAGCGATTTCCCGCAAGCGACGGTGAAGCGCCTTGCCAGCCTGAAGGTTCTGGTGATCGACGCCCTGCAACATCGGACGCATCCGAGCCATTTTTCTCTTGCCGAGTCGCTCGATTGGGTCGAACGTCTCGCGCCGGGAAAAGCGATCCTGACACACATGCATGTGCCGCTGGACTATGCGACGGTGATGGCCGAAACGCCAGCTTGTGTCGAGCCGGCTTATGACGGAATGGTGATCGAAATCCCTTTCTAATATCGAGATTAGCACCGCACCTCATCGCGCGTTATCGGATGCGTCATTAACAGACTATGCGGTTTCGGTCCTGTAGCGTGCTCACGAATTGGGCAAGTTCTTAAATTTCAAAGGTTCTGAAGAAAATGCGGTGAGAGCGGCGGTGCAAAATTCGTCCACGGTAGCGGCGGGATAATCCCGCTGCGGGCGGCGTAAAACCCGGCCACCTATTTTCCTTCTGCAACGAGCGCAGGAGGGTTAGGGGATCTACACCGTGGAATTGTATCTGAAGGTTCGTCTGGCTTGCTCGGAAGGAATGAGCCGGCGTCAGGCTGCGAAGCATTTCAACATATCGCGCGACAGCGTGGCCAAGATGCTGTCGTATTCGACGCCGCCGGGCTATCGGCGCCGATCACCGATCCGGAGGCCGAAGCTGGACGCGTTCGTTGCGACCATCGATCGATGGCTGGATGAGGACGTGAAGGTTCCGCGCAAGCAGCGGCACACGGCCAAGCGTGTGTTCGACCGGCTTCGTGACGAATGCGGGTTCACCGGCGGCTACACGATC
>NZ_MDET01000059.1 GCF_002075885.1 Manganibacter manganicus | reverse complement strand
ATGGATCGAGCGCCGCGAGAACGTCATCGCGCTCGGTCCCAGCGGCACGGGCAAGACCCATGTCGCGCTCGGCCTCGGCCTGGCGGCGTGTCAGAAGGGCCTTCCCGTCGGCTTCATTACCGCTGCCGCCCTGGTCAGCGAGATGATGGAGGCCCGCGACGAACGGCGTCTGCTACGCTTCCAGAAGCAGACGGCTGGCTACAAGCTCCTCATCATCGATGAGCTCGGCTTCGTGCCGCTCTCCAAGACCGGGGCAGAATTGCTGTTCGAGCTGATCTCGCAACGCTACGAGCGCGGTGCGACCCTGATCACCAGCAATCTTCCTTTTGACGAATGGACGGAAACGCTGGGGTCGGAACGCCTGACCGGCGCTCTGCTCGACCGCATCACCCACCACGTCAACATTCTCGAGATGAACGGCGATAGCTACCGTCTCGCTCAAAGCCGCGCCCGAAAGGCTGGCTGAAACCCTCACAAAAATCGCCGACGCCGCAAGCGGGAAACTCTGGTCGGGCTACGCCCTCCCGACGTTCCCCACTTGCGGCGCGAAGTGGCCTACTTTTGCGCCGCCCAATGGCCTGATTTTGCTCCGCCGTTGACACACGTGGATCGCGGTCCCGCAGGGCTTTATCTTCTTCGGCATATTGCACCAGATCGCCTTCGCCAGCGTGGCGGGCCTCGCATTCCTGCGCGCACCGGCCGTGGTAACCATTTGCACGGCTCTCTTCGTGATCCTAGCTCCTCGGTACTTCCGTCAAGAGTTCTTCGGCTATCCGGCGTGGTGGTGGATAGGTCTTTCGCCAGTCGCTCCGATCAGCTTCGACTACGTCCCGCTGTTCCCGTGGTTTGGCGTCGTTCTGCTGGGCATTTCAGCGGCGCGCATCGCCGATCGTCGCGACGTTCTCATACGCCTTTCCGCGTATTCGCCGGGCTCATGGTCGCGGCCTGTGCGCTTCGTCGGACGTCATGGTCTGCCGTTCTACCTGCTCCACCAGCCTGTGTTGATCGGCGCCATCTGGCTGTTCGCGCATGTCTGGCCATCACTATCCGGTCCGTGAACGACGACGGGACCTTGCAGCAGAATAAAAAATCAAACTTGCCAATTATCAACAAACAGAAACGTAAAGGAGATTATCAGTGAGATCTTTTTTTCACGCGCTTGGCTTGCTCATGGTGATGTCGATACCAGTATCGGCAGATACAGCCGAAGGTACGATCCGCCAGATAGACTTGGAGGCACTCACCATGACCCTCAGCGACGGAAGAACCTACAAACTGCCCGGAGAGATCAACTTGGACGGCCTCTCGGTGGGTATGGCGGTCATCGTAGCCTATGAAGAGGCCGGTGGCGAGAATCGTATCACCGACATGGTGTTTCTGGATGACTAGCGGTTTGAGCCTCGCCAACGCCGTCGTTTCAGAGACAGCAAACACGTCGACGCATAAATGCTATCTGCGTCAACTCAGCCGTGGGGATTAGGCACTTCGAATGCAGTGCCGGAACACCGTGGTGCGTCCCGAATTGGAATAGCGGAGCGAACTCCTGTCTCGTCACCGTGATTTCGGACAACATCGCGCGGATATTGCCCATTGGAGTCGAGGGATCGACCACCATGTACAAATCGATCTGCTGGACCTTCCAGAATGTAGCGACCCAAGGCCATCAACAAGGAAAGCAAAACGAGCATCGCCAGAAAGCCCGTTCCGGATATCATCGCGATACTCAGCCAATCAAAAATACCGCAGTTGAGGAAATTTTCGTTCATCATCATTTTTCTTTCGAGAACGACGTCACAATCACCTGAGGCTTCCCCTCGGCTCCACCGGGATACGAATTCTGTCTTCCGGAACTTCCGGCAGCAGCGTGAATTGACGGCATTGATGCAAGCCTCCCCTGTCATAAGATCGAACTTGCCACTCGGCTGGTTCTATCGAGCAGCATCTTTCGAATGCCAATTCGGCTACCTGAACGTCAGAGTCGCCCAACTCCATCGCCGGCAAAGCGATGGAGAAACGGAGAATGACCGCGGCGACAACCAAGACCGCGAACAAAACCAACACCGAACGAGCCAACCAGGACGCCATCACGAAAGACTGCTCTTGCTCCGGTTCTGCCGCAAGGGCACACGCATAGTTGACATCGGGTTGAGTAAGAAATTCCTCATCACCTCCTGAGGACTCGCGTCCGGTAGGGCAAGAGACGTTGCTGTCGATCGCCGCTGGTCGCTGCGACCATCATGACCTGTTTATTCAGGGAAAGATGGGAGGAAGAAGGCCCATTACAGGACTGTGGTTTCGTCCTTGCAGACCTGACTGCACAGGGAAATCCGTACTCTTGATCACACCCTAGCTTGGCCCGAATCGCGCTTGCGGCGGTGTCACAGGTCGCTACGTCGCTGCTCGCCGCAGCGTCATAGCGCGCACTAGAGTGCTGCCGGCTAGCGCCTAGCCCGATTAAGCCCCGATCGCAGGATCGGCCTGCGCGTCTCCTTCACGCCCAGACCGATTGCGCTTCTTACGCCACGTGAGAACTGAGGCGCCGATGCGAAGCCCGAGAACGAGGACAACCAGACTGACGAACCACCCCTGAAGCGGATTGGGCTCAGGCGTCGCCCGGTGAAAGTCGAGAAAGTGCATGTACAGAAAGTAGGCGGTATGTACGACCACCAGCGCCCACAACACATAGGCTGCACCCTGAATGAACTTCCAGGTCGGGCCACCCAGTATCCGGACTGCGCGGTCGGTTGATGTCAGCGCCAAGACCATACCGTAGGCCAGCGCAAGCAGTCCAATCGCATTCGCCAGCCCGAAGCCATTCTGGAGCATGACATAGTGGCCAAGTCCAGGATGGAACTCGAACCCGAACAGTCGGGCAAAGTTCCATTCGATCCAGCCATCAAAGATGATCAGCGTATGAACAAGCGCGAGGACGATGGCGTATATGCCGAATTCCCGACGCACAGGAACCAGACGGCGCAAGCGGGGCCAAAGCCGTGCTGCAGGGCCGATCACCATGGTCGCGGTCAATAGCAGGAACGAGGCATCGGCGGCGGCCTTGTTCCATCTGTGCATGTCGCTCCATTGCCCATGTACAACGCCGAACAGACATACCAGCAGGACAGCAAGCACTAATGTAAGGATATGGCGTCGTCCCGCGGTGCGCAGAATACGGCTCTCGAACATCATTAGGAATTCCTTGTCAGGTTTGATTGTTGCGGCTTGCCTGGCTGCGTCGTATCTCTTCGGACACGGTGCTTTTGATGTACAGGATGACGGCCCAAATCTCGGGGTCGCTCAGGATGTCCTCGAAAGCGACATATCGGATTAGTAGCTTTCCGAGACGTAGGCCTGGAGACCGAACTTGGTGAGGTTGAACAGCACCTCGTCCAAGTGATGCCAGGTGTGTTCGGAGGCATCGTGAGGCGGAGCAGGCATCTTCCCGTCCGATCCGGGTTGGCGCCGGTTTGGTTGACCTTCGAGTTCGAAGCCGTGGCAACTTGTGCAAGCCGATCGATAAACTGCCTCTCGTCATCGCGAAGGCGGCGCGTCGTTCATGCGTGGGCTTCGGCATCGTATGCCCCTCAGAACTCGGCGAGAATGAAATCGAAGGATTGCCCGAGTTCGCCAAATTCCACTTCGATTTCCCAGCGACCGGGCATTGTGAGCTGTCCCACGGCTTGGAACCGACTACCGCCAATTGCCCGAACCTCGAGCGAAGGCGTAGCCATGCCGTGGCCGGGCATGCGAACTGCCACTCGTAGTGCATCGTCCGTGGCTTGCTCGAATGTCAGATAGAGCATGAACTCACCCCTGGCCCCCACTTGGATCTGTGCGGCGGCGACGGGAAAGCCTTCACCGCTCAAGAGTGCAGGCGCTGAGCCCGGCCTGACCACGACAACAGGATCGCTCACGAGGAATGGAATGCTCAGAAGCAGACCGACGAGGACGAGGAATGCCACGAAAGCAGTCGCCGCCAGCAAGCGGATGCGCGCTGTCCTGCTCATCGTGTCAGCGCCGCGTGTGTACCGGACGGACATACGCAATCCTCAGGGCGTTTGTTTCCGCGATGGCTAATCGCAACGTTGGTTACCGCTTGTGGAAAAAGACCTCGCACCTCTGTTGTCGCTTCAATGCTGGTTCCGTGTACGTGTAAGTTGCTGATGGCTGCAACCATGTGAATTTGTGGCTTTCAAAGTTGGGGAAGGGCGCTCCCGGCAGCCGAGTGTCAATCGCCGGTTCGGGAACGGGGAACTCGCTGGAAGGCCGAAAGCTAGTGCCGCTGCGCGCCGAAACTCACGGCCACCAGATTTGCTGGTGGCCACGATCGAACAAGCAATGCGGGCGCGAACGCCTCAGGTGGAAACGAATTCCGGCGGCTGGTGGACCGGATAGATCCGCATCTGGGCCTGAACCGATGGCGAGAACGGACGGACGGCAGTCGACGCTTGGATCGCCACTACGGCCGCGTCCTGAGGCAGCACTGTGCAGGCCACACACCCCAGGCCCACGATGCAAGAGCTGTCGGAGACCTTGTGTGACTCGATGCAATGCGTGCGGTCGTCGTCCGCTATCGCCTGGATCTCGCTAGGACCACCACCCTGGATGCCGACAGCCTGGTCGGACGCATGGAAGAAGAAGGCCGTGATTGCGACTGCCAAAGCGAGAGGAAGAGCAAGCCCAAGCAGTACGGACGCCAACCGAAGCCTTGTCCACTTCGCACTGCTCTGCAAATTCGCGCTCATGCCGATCATCGTCAGCAAATCCCCGACTGCTGCTCTCCGCAACGCGCACGATAGTTGAAAATCAAGACGATGGTCAAAATGTGGTCTTTCGGGATAAGCCACCAATCTGGCATACTGTCATCCATACTTCCGACCGCTGAGCGACGCGGTACCTATGCATATTGCCGATCCAAGAATCCGATTTGCTCGGTTCAACCGCGGGCAAAAGCGCCCCGAAACGCGACCGCCGCAAGCAGCATGCTCGTCACGGCGTTCCATCCCGCAAACGATAACCCAAGAACGCGAAGGGCCGCCGTGTCGCACGAGGGCGGTATAATTGTATTGATCGCGTCGAGAATGCCGCTGACGCCATCTCCTGTGTCGGGTGCGACAACGACGCCGCAATCGTGCGGCCCGGTCCACCAGCCCCATTCGACTCCTGCATGAAACGAGCCCAGGTAAAGGCTGTATAGCATGAGGACACCACCGGCGACGAGAAGACCGCGCGTGAGGACCGCAGGAAACCGAAACAGCGCGAGGACCAGCGTCACCACCATGATAGGTATCCCCACATAGTAGGGGATGCGCTGCTGAAGACACAGCATGCAAGGGATGTAGCCGCCGATCTTCTCAAAGCCGATCGCCGTTCCGACCGCAACTCCCATTCCCAGCGCCACGGCAAGCGCGCTCATTGCATAGGTGTCGTTCAAACGTTCCGCCAAAGTTGGGCCTGCCTCTCGAACTGATGCAGTCATGCCGTTCTCCATTCCTTGCAGTTAATTCTCTGAGCAGCCAAGGACGATCGTCGTCATAGGGGCATCCCGACGTGGCCACCCTGACGAGCCGATGATCCCATCGAGGTGTATGGACGTCGGCCTCGACAACCGCGCCGCATACCCGTCCAATGCGGTTCGCCACCTGATCCGACAAAAATCACCAGAGCATCGTCGACAATCTGCAAAACACCTAGGCCGCGAATTATGAGACCTTCCAACGTTGGAAGGTCAAGCTGGCGCCCTGCTTTATTCACCTCCAACCCTGATTAGGCACCTGACTGCTCAAGGTCGAAAGAAATGGGTAACTGCTACCGGGTCATAGTTCCTAGGAAAGTGCCGTTTCTCGACGAAACACGAGGGAAGAATGAACGTACCTACGCTCCCGCGCTGGATCAGACCCGTTCCCGGGCAATACACTTCCCTCCAGAAGGCCCTGCATTGGCTGGTCGTTGCCATTCTTACCGTCCAGCTGACAACCTCGAGTGCGATCGAACGCTCTCACACAGCTCATCATCAAGGCGTCGAACCGGACCCCTTGGATCTGCTTCTTCACGAGGTCCACACTTTCGGGGGGCTGGCTGTTTTCTGCATAGTGGCGCTGCGTATCCTGCTCAGAATCATTGGCGGCGCATCGTCGGACTCTACTGACGGGGCGCGGTTACTGCGGATAGCTGCAACGGCAAACCACGTCCTGCTCTACGGAGTCCTTCTGGCGCTGCCAATTACCGGTGTCGCGGCGCGATACCTCGATTTTCTCTACTATGGCCCTATTCATGTCGCGCTAACGCGGCTCCTTTTGGTTCTGGTCCTCCTTCATATGGCGGCAGCACTGTGGCATCTTCTGATCCGCCGCGACGATGTTGTCGGACGAATGCTTCCATTCTCCAGCCGATCCGACAGATCTACAGGCTGACAGTCCGGTCCCTTGGCTGCCGGCGACATTCCCTAGCTGCGCCCACCGCAGCGATGTCCTCATTGCCGAATCAGGTTCCAGCCGACCCCAATAATAAATTCCGCCAAAGTAGGTGCCGCCTAGAAGGGAATCGCCTGGGCATTCAGGAACAGCTCTTATCTCCTATCGCCCTGAGCGCAACGCGATAGGTCTATTCGTCTTTGTAATAGATGACTGGTGGAAGGTTGTCGGTATCTTCGTTGCGGTCCCGCAAAAATGAATGCGCCGCGCTTCGGAGCCGTGTTTGTGCATCACGTGTCAGCGCCTCCATCGTTTCACTCCTGTTCTGGTCCAAGGGTGCGCGAATGCGCGCAGTTTCTTCGATACGGCTTGCTGCATCTGCGTTCGTACATACATTTACTGCTCAGAACCGATCCCGAGCGCCACAAGATACAGGGTGGACGTTATGAAAATTCAACAGGCAAGGAGCTAATCATGTCTATAGATGGGAAAATCGTCCTCGTAACAGGCGCGGGCCAGGGAATCGGGCGCGCGATCGCCTTGAGACTGGCCAGAGACGGGGCCGACATCGCCCTTGTGGATGTCAAGGACGAGACGACGAACGCCGTTGCGGATGAAGTAAGGAAGATCGGCCGGAAGGCGACGACGTTCAAAGCCGACGTTACCAAGCGGGATCAGGTTTACGCCGCAGTCAATCACGCGGAGAAGGAACTCGGCGGCTTCGACGTGATCGTGAACAACGCGGGCATCGCTCAGGTTCAGCCGCTGGCGGACGTGACGCCCGAGGAAGTTGAAAAGATCCTCAAGGTCAACGTCGAAGGGGTCCTGTGGGGAATCCAGGCCGCGGCCAAGAAGTTCAAGGAGCGAAAGCAGAAGGGGAAGATCATCAACGCGTCTTCAATCGCGGGGCACGATGGATTCGAGCTGTTGGGCGTCTACTCGGCGACAAAGTTTGCCGTCAGGGGCCTGACGCAGGCCGCAGCCAAGGAATTCGCCAGCGACGGGATTACCGTCAACGCATACTGTCCCGGCATCGTCGGTACCGACATGTGGGTCGAGATCGACAAGCGCTTTGCTGAGATCACAGGTGCAGAAGTGGGATCGACCTACAAGAAGTATGTGGAAGGTATCGCCTTGGGCCGGGCCCAGACTCCGGAGGATGTCGCCGCGTTCGTCTCGTTCCTGGCAGGCCCGGATTCGGACTACATGACGGGACAGGCCCCACTGATCGACGGCGGTCTCGTCTATCGTTAGTGCCCAACAATGTCGCTCATTGTGAATCAACGCCGTGAGCGACAATCCTGGAGAATTGCGTCGTTCGACGGTCATCGTGGTTCGTAGCCCGTCATCTCGAGATAACCCTTGCCGGGGTGAGTGCCGATCACCCGCACCGGACCTTCCCAATAGGGGATGCTGAGGTTCATCCAGGCTTGAGTGTTGAGCGCGCCGACGGTGATGTCGAGCGCACGGTCGGGCAAGGTGAGCCGCCAGCGTGTCGGGACGTCGCGGCCGTCCACCCGGCTCGTTTCCAGCGGAGTGGCGACAAGATTGCCATCGCCATAAGGCGTCGCGCTGCCGTCCGCCTCGATCCAGGTGGCCGAGGTGAAGCTGCCGCCAGCGGTGTCGCGCAGGCTGAAACCCATCAGCTTCTCGCCGGCATCGAAGGAGAGCGAGAACCAGTCCCAGCCGGCTTGGTCCTGCGCCAGAGGCTGCGAAGACCATTCGCGATCGAGCCACGCGGTGCCGCGCACCGGTACCTCGCCCTCGGGCAGCGTGAGCGTACCTTCGACTGCGAAGAAGGGTTGTGAATAGTAATAACTCGCCTGTCCCTTCGCCGATTTCACCGAATAGCCGTGGTTGCCGTGGAGAACAAGCGGGCCCTGGGCCTGCATCTCGATGTCGTAGGCGAAGTCCGTGCCGGTCGCGGTCAGCCGAAGACGGTCGAGACTGTCGCCCACCATTTGCCAGTCGTCGATCCAAGCGGCGAAGGGCTCGGCCGTGACGCCCGCCTGGCCTGTGCCGCCGCGCGCGAAACGCTCCGTGGCCCGGTGGGTCAAGGCGCTGGTGACGGCGGCATGGCCAAACCATAGCTGCGGGCTTTCCCATCCCTCGGCCTCGGCCGGCGCGAGCGCCGAACGGAACAGCGTCCATTGAAGGCCGTAGTCCGCGCCATCGGGCCCGGTAAGGTTCGCGGTCAGGTACCACCACTCGATCCGGTAATCCGGATGGGGGCCATGATCGCGCGGGAACTGGAACTGCTTGCCCGCTTCCGGAACGGAAAAGCCTTCGGCGTCGGTGCCCAGCCCGGCAAAGCCCTGGGCAAAGGCATTGCCGAAGCCAAACAACAGGACGGTGAGCGCTGCGGCGCAATTCCAGGCTCTAGCGTTCATTGGCGAATATCCTGAGCAGTGCGGCCGGCTCCATGCGCGCGAGCCGCCAAGCCGGCCATAATCCGGCGAGCAGCGCGGCGGCGAGCGCGAAGAGCATCAAGCGGATGTATTCGGCAGGAAACAGATACATCGGCAGGCGCCAGCCGAATGCCTCGACATTGACGATGGCAAGCAGCACCCAGGCGAGCGCCAGACCCAGTGGCAAGGCCATGAGCGTGGTGATCCCGGCGAGCAGCACGGTGCGCAGGATCTCCAGCCCGGCGAGCCGGCGCTGAGTGGTCCCCATCGCCCAGACAGGCGCCATCTGCGGCAGTCGCATCGCCGCCAGCGTGAGCAGGCTCATCAGGATCGCGAAGGCGGCGACCGCGAGCGTCAGCACGTTCAGCGCTCCGGTCACCGAGAAGGTGCGCTCGAACACCGATAACGAGAACGCCTTGAGCGCCGACTGGTCGACGATGCTCGAGGGCGGCAGACCGAGTTCCTCGAGCAGCGCCTCGCGTAAGCCCCCCGGGTCGGAAGTACGCACGCCATAACGGACAGGCTTGATATCGGGGAAGGCCTGCCGAAACAGCGCTTCGCCGATGATGGCTTGGCCAATCGGGTTTCCGTAGTCGCCGACAACGCCCGCGACCGGTAGCGATAGTCCGGGTCCCAGCGCGAGCATGGCGCCAACCCGCAGGTCGGCGCGGCGCGAGAGCTGTTCATTGATGACAACCGCCTTGCCCTCTTCGACCTCGTCCCATACGGCGGGGACCGCATCGAGGAAACGCCAGTTCTCGCGGTAGGTGTAGCCGATGCGCGCCCCGAAAATCTCCGCCGGCAGGCCGGCAAGCGTCGCATCGACCGACATAGTCGGCAGCACAGCGTCGGCGCGCGTCTCGAGGAACCGCATCAGAGCCGCCGGGTCAGCGACCCCGTTCGCATTGACATACAGTTCGGCCGACAAGCGCTGGTCCAGGAAGCCGGTAAAAGTCAGGCGGAAGCTCGACACCATGGTGGAAACGCCGACATTGGCGGCCATGGCAAGAAGCAGCGCCATCAGCGCAAGCCCGAGGCTGGGCAGTTGCTGGCGTGTGTCGGCCCAAAACCACTGCACCATAACGCGGACGGCCCGTCCTTCACCAAAACGCAGGATCGCCGCCAGGCAAGACGGCAGCGCAAGCGCCGCGCCGAGCAGCAGGCAGGAAAGCAGTGCGAAGCCGGCAATCAGCCCGCCGCCGACGATAGCCAGCACCCCCGCCGCCACGAGCAGCACGACAGTGGCCGCGGCTTGCAGCTTGCGCGTCCGTCCCGAGGCCAGCGCCCAGGCGCGACCGCCGGCGCTTGCCAGGACCGGCATTCGCGCCAGCCGCCACATCGCGCTCGCGGAGGCAAACAGTGCGCCGCCGAGCGACATGGCCATTCCCGAAAGCCACCATGCCGGGCGGATGTGCAGCGTGCCTGCAACGTCGGCGCCATAAAGGCCCTGTATCGTCGCGGCTACGTCCGGCATCAACAGCGTTGCGATCAAGTAGCCGAGAACGATGCCGAGCGCGCCGGCAAGCGTCGCCAGTACGACAAGCTCCAGCACCATCAGGACGATCAGGCGTCGGAGGGGGACACCGAGCGCACGCAGGGTGCGGACCATGCCGCGCCGCTGCTCGAAGGCAAGCCCGATCGCGCCATGAACGATGAAGATGCCGACCGCGAAGCTGAGGAAGCCGAAGGCCGTAAGGTTGAGGTGGAAGCTATCGGTAAGCCGGCCGACATCACTGGCCCCGTCCGCATGCCGGAGCATGAGGTCGGGCGCGATCTCGGCCAGTGGCCGTTGCCGCAGAGGCTGGTCGGTCAAGACGATCAGACGGCTGATGCGCCCGGCACGGCCAAGCAGCTCCTGGGCGACGCCGATGTCGGCGAGCACGGTGCCGGGCGCAACCGTCTGGTCGCGCAGCACCGGGTTGGGCAAGTTCGCCGCGAGTAGCGCTGCCGTCTCCGGGCCGGCGACCAGCGTAGGTGCGCGCAGAAAACCGGCGAGATCGGTGCGGGCCAGCGCCGCGCTCGCGGTCGAACCGGCCGGCGCGGTCAGGGGATCGACTCCGACCAGCCTCACCGCAGTTCCGCCGACACGCAGCCTTCCCTCAACCACCGGGCTGACCAGCCAGCCGGCGCGGCGCAGCGTCACGAAAACCTCCTGCGCCATGGAATCCCCTTCGCGCGGCACCAGCTGGTCGAACTGGCCTTCGGCCAGCGTGGCGGCAGCCGCATCGTAGCTCGCGCGTGCCTCGGCGTTGATCGCCTGCACACCCGACCACAGGGCTGTCGCCAGCGCGAGGCCGAGCACCAGTGTCAGCAATTGAAGCCGGTTGCGCCGCCAGTGCGAAGCCAGCGCCGACAGGACCGCGCCGGTCATGCGAGGCGACCTTGGCTGAGATGCGCCCGGCGCCCAAGCCGCGCTGCAAGGCGTGGCGAATGCGTGACCATCAACAGCGCAGCCCCCGTTCCGGTCACGAGTGCCAGGAATTGCTCCAGCACCTCGTCCGCTGTCGCCTCATCGAGGTTGCCGGTCGGCTCGTCGGCAAGGATCAGCTTCGGTCGTGCCGCGAGCGCGCGGGCGATCGCCACGCGCTGCTGTTGGCCGCCGGACAATTGCTCCGGATACTTCCGCAACTGCGCCTCCAGTCCGAGCGCGGAGGCCAGCCGTGAAAGCTCCCGCGGCTCCGCCGTGCCGTTCAGGCGCGCCTGGAAGGCGATGTTGGCGGCGACGTCCAGAGAGGGGATGAGGTTGAACTGCTGGAAGATGATGCCCACCGCGTTTCGCCTGAGTTTCGCGCGGCCGCGGTCATCGAGCGCGGTGATCTCCTGCCCGTCGAGCAGGACGCGCCCGCCATCGGCAGCGTCCAGCCCTGCGACCAGGTGCAGCAGAGTGCTTTTTCCAGAGCCGGATTCGCCGGTCAGCGCCAATGTCTCGCCGGCATCGAGCGAAAGCGTCACGCCGCGCAGCACAGGCACCGGGCCTTCGGGGCCAGGATAGGATTTCTGCAGATCTTCGATCGAAAGCAACATGCATTACAGCTATCGTCTACGACCGAAAGTGGAAAGCTGTGTGATGACGATCGATCCAGGCCAAGTCTGTTCCGAAGCTGGGGAAGCTGCAAAAGGTGGCATGCCGATGAAATCGGAGTCGTTGCGGCAGGAGGCTAATTGCCGCCCTCGCGGATATGCCGCCGGCGCAGATTGGTACGGCAATGCAGGACGTTTTGAGAAGTTCGCAAGGTGGTAATTCGGGTCAACGATATCCGACGCACATCATGTAGTCGCGCAGCGGCGTTTCCTCCTGCTCGACTTCTGTCAGGAGCAGCTGAAGCGCGTCTCGCGCCTTGAGGACGCCGATCGGGATGGATGCACCGGGCATCTTCGAACCGATCGCATCGCAATGGCGCTGGGTAGCCATAGCAAATTACCAGTTGGCTCCTGTGACTCCGCCCGTCTGGTTAATGCTGCTATGTTGTTCGGCTCAAAGCAGCGGGCTAGCCAAGCGGGCCAGGTTTTCAGCAACCTTGTGTATTAGTGGGCGTTTATCCCAATCTCTGAGACTCAGCGCTCGGCTCGAGACAAAATAGCGATCCTGCTCTTGCCAGAGTTGCTTCACGACGCTTTTGTCAAAAGCGATGAGGCTCACTTCTGCGTTGAGCACAAGGGAACGGATATCGATATTGCTGGAACCTAGAAATGCAATTTCGTCGTCGAATGTGATATGTTTAGCGTGGAGGAAGCTTTTTTCGTATAGATGTACCTGGATACCTGAGAAGAGGAGTTCTGAATAGAATGATCTTTGCGCAAGCTTCACAAGGATATGATCCGTCACCTGCGACACGACCAGGCCCACCTGCACGCCCCGCAATACTGCCGTTTTGAGTGCTTGTAGAAGGGACTCATCCGGTACAAAATAAGGGGTGGTAATGATCACACGCTCGCGCGCCCCGTGCACGAGCGAGACGATGAGATCTCCAAGACCCGCGCCCGGATAGTCCGGGCCTGTGGGAAGTATCTGCGCGACCACGCCACCGCCGGGCGGGTTGTGAGGGAATAGGACTGGGTTGGCCAATTCCTCATTTGTTTCCATGAACCAGTCGGCGATAAAGACAGCTTGAATTTCGGTGGTGACTGGACCGACGACGCGGGCCACGAGCTCTTTGTTAACAACGCCCTCTCGAAATTCGGCGTTGATGATGTTCTGGGAACCCAAGTAACCAACGCGACTGTCGATCACAGCGATTTTGCGGTGGTTGCGAAGGTCAGCACGGGCGGACTTTCGGCGAAAGAGTCCAACGCGTAGTGCCAGGCGAACCTCTACACCAGCAGGAGCGAGCAACTTCGCGATGTTCTGGGCCCACTGCCGTGACCCGATGGCGTCAATCAGAAGCCGGCACTGGACCCCGCGCTGTGCGGCTCGCTCGAGTGCGTCAACAACACGCAAGCCGGTCTCGTCATCGGCGAAAATATAATACAGGAGGTGGACCGTTCTTTGCGCCGCATCAATATCATCGATCATGCGATTGATGACGTCGTCGTACTCGGAGATAAGCTCGAAGTTATTTCCTCCTACCGTCGGGAACTGCCCAAGCTTTTCCACCAACAAGGCGGGGCCAGAAAGGTGGCTCGGCAGATCGGGACGGCGACAGTAACGAGAATGAGAAATTTCCTTGGACGCCGCTGCAAAAACAGTCGGCAATTTGAGAAAACGCTCGCGGCGCCAGCGCGGGTAGGTTGGTCGTCCTATGATGAGGTAGATGAGGAGCGCGGGGATCGGCAGCAAAAACACCAGGATAAGCCAACTTCGTGCCGCCTCCGGAGAGCGTCGCATAGGCACAATCACGACCATCGCTAAGCGGATTGACCACTCAACTGCAACGTATCCGACCACCCAGACCTCAATCACGATCAGTGTTACCCCTATCCTACACTGCTTACGCACCTATCGGCGGACTGATTAAAACCTCGGCATTCCCGGTCACAACAACCCTCTCGCCGTATGCCCGACAAGGGCGTTGGCCAATTCGGTTCACTCGTTGCCAGCAATATACGGGAAGGAGCGATGCGGTGACGTCAGCATAAGTTCTCACTGTGTCCTTAACTTCGATCAAGGATGCCGCTGGCAAGAGCATGGAGACTCGCCACGATAAATCGATATTCTGCTTGAACGGAGCCAGAAAACCATGAACCAGAACACCCCTGTCCGCGTAGCAATTAACGGGTACGGCGTGATCGGAAAGCGCGTGGCTGATGCAGTTTTCTGCCAAGACGACATGGTTGTTGCCGGTGTTGCCGACGTCGCGACGGACTGGCGTCTCCGACTTCTTGAGTCGAAGGGGTTCGCGCTCTATGGCGCGACCCCGGAGCACACAATTGCGATGGGCGAGGCCGGTCTTCCTGTCGTAGGAACGCTCGACGAGCTTTTGGCGCAATCGGATATTGTGGTCGACTGCACCCCGAAGCGTGTTGCCGCCCAAAACATCGAGACCTACCGAACTCGCTCAATTAAGTTCATCGTCCAAGGCGGGGAAAAGCACGATGCGACGGGTCATTCGTTCGTCGCAGAGTCTTCTTTCGAAAGCGCCATCGGCCGCATGGCGACACGGGTGGTATCCTGCAACACTACTTCCATAGTCAGGACGCTCGGCGCGCTCAAGCGCGCGGGTCTCCTGAAGCGCGCCCGAGGAACCCTGCTAAGACGCGCGACCGACCCTTGGGAGAGCCATGAAGGGGGAATCATGAACACACTGATCCCCGAACCTCACATCCCCAGCCATCAGGGGCCTGACGCGCAGAGCGTTGATCCCGATCTTGATGTTGTGACCATGGCAGTAAAGGTACCCCAAACGCTGGCACATCTGCATTACTGGACGGTGGATTTGACCCGAAACGCAACCAAAGAGGAAGTGCTTGATGCTTTCAGGGCCTCGTCCCGCATCGCTTTTGTCCGCACTTCTGATGGAATCACCGCACTCAACACCGTGAAGGAGCTCATGGCCGATCTTGGTCGACCGCACGACAACCTGTACGAAGTTGCTTTGTGGGAAGACATGCTGAAGGTTGAAAACGGGGAGCTGTTCTACGCCTATATGGTCGACAACCAGGCGATCGTCATCCCTGACACCATAGATGCCATCCGAGCGATTACAGGTCTTTCCAACGATGCCCAAAGCTCGATTTCGCGGACGAATGCGTCTCTCGGAGTTGGAACGTTTTTGAGCTAATTAACGTCGCGGCGCGCGGCATCGGCTGCGCGTGCTCTGGAGGGACGACCGTTTCGCCAGATCAAGGCGACTGCTTCTGAAACGATCTTTGCATTCTGGATCGAATGATTGTCCGTGCACCCACGACCATCAATTTCAGCTTAGGATCGACCCATGAACACCAAAACCACCGTTGCTTACCAGGGAAATGACCGGCTCCTTTTCGGCATCATCCTGGGTGTGCTGGCCTTCTGGCTATTTGCCCAGACGACGCTGAACATTTCGCCGCTGATGGCCCAGGATCTCGGTGTCCAGCAATCGCTGATGAACATCGCGGTCTCCATCACGGCGCTGTTTTCCGGCATTTTCATCGTCGTCATGGGCGGGCTGGCCGACCGCATCGGCCGGGTCAAGATTGTCCAATGGGGTTTCATGTTCTCGATCGTTGGCTCGCTGCTGGTCGCGCTGGCGCCGACGGGCGCGATGGGGTCTACCTTCCTGATGCTCGGCCGCATCTGCCAGGGTTTTTCCGGGGCGTTCATCATGCCGGCCTCCCTGGCGCTGGTGAAGGAGTATTGGGACGGGGCAGGCCGGCAACGCGCCGTGTCCTTGTGGTCGATGGGCTCGTGGGGCGGGTCGGGCTTCGCCGCCCTGTTCGGCGGCCTGATGGCGCAGAACCTGGGTTGGCGATCGATCTTCTTCGCAGGCGCCGCCATCTCGGTCATCGGCTTGCTGATGGTTCGCGGAACGCCCGAGAGCCGCGCGGAGACCAAGGCCGGCTACAAATTCGATCTGGGCGGCGTCGTAACCTTCATGATCGCGATGGTCGCCTTGCAGATCTTCGCCACACAGGGCGCGTCCTTCGGCTGGGTCAGCTTGCCGTCGCTGACTTTGCTAGCGGTTGCCATTGTCTTCGGTGTGATCTTCTTTCGTATCGAGAGTGGCAATGCGAATGCATTCGTCAATTTCGGGCTGTTCCGCAATATGACCTACACCGGCGCCACGATCTCGAACTTCCTGCTGAATGGCGTGGCCGGCATGCTGATTGTTTCGATGACATTGTTGCAGGTCGGCGGCAACATGGATGCCCAGCAGACGGGACTGCTGACGCTGGGTTATGCCATTGCCATCGTCGCGTTCATCCGGGTGGGCGAAAAGCTGCTGCAACGCTTCGGGCCGCGCAAGCCAATGATCTGGGGTTCGTTGATCGTCGGGGTTTCGATCCTGTTGCTGATGCCGACCCATCTGATGCTCGGCACGTACCAAATTCTCGCCATTCTGGCCTATACGCTGTTCGGCCTGGGCCTGGCCTTTTACGCCACGCCATCGACGGACGCCGCGCTGTCGAACCTGCCATCGGACCAGGCGGGCTCCGGCTCCGGCATCTACAAGATGGCCTCGTCACTCGGCGCGTCCTTCGGCGTGGCCATCTCGGCCGCCGTGTTCACCGCGCTTTCGGGGGACAATAGCTCGGTGGCTTGGATCGAGGGTGTCTTTTCCTATGTCGGCCGGCAGGACAATTTGGCCGTTCGCGAAGCCGCCTTGTTCGCGCTCGGCATCAATCTGCTGATGGTCGTGGCCGCAATCGTCTCGATCATGATCACCGTGCCCAAGGGAAAGCCTCGCGATTAGCAATAACCACAAACCCTCGGTGAACCACCCTACAGGGCGTCGTATGCCCGATGCGAACGAAGGGACATCTCCATGAACGCTCTTGTCAATGAACTCGATCAGGCCAGCATGAAGGAATGGTTCGAGCATATGCACCGTACGCCCGAACTGTCGATGCAGGAGGAAAAGACCGCCGAATACATCGCTGGCCTCGTCAGGGGCTTTGGTTATGAGGTCGAGACCGGTGTCGGCAAATATGGCATCGTTGCCTCGCTGACGGTAGGCGACGGCGACAACGCCATCGGGTTGCGCGCCGATTTCGACGCCCTGCCGATCGAGGAGGTCAACGCGCTGCCCTACAAGTCGAGCGTTGCGGGCGTCGCCCATCTTTGCGGCCATGACGGCCATACCACGATGCTGCTGGGGGCCGCGAAGTACCTCGCCGAGAAGAAGAACTTCAACGGCACAGTCCGCCTGATCTTCCAGCCGGGCGAGGAGACCATGCAGGGCGGCCCGGCGATGATCGAGGACGGGCTGTTCGAACGCTTTCCGGTGGACGCGGTGTTCGGCATGCACAACATGCCGGGGCTGGAGCTCGGCAAGCTTTACTTCACGCCCGGCGAGGTCATGGCCGCAGTCGATAATTGGGAGGTGGAGATCACCGGCAAGGGCGGACACGGCGCCATGCCGGAACTGTCGATCGACCCTGTTGTCGCAGGCTCGTCTCTGGTCATGGCATTGCAGACCATCGTCGCCCGCAATGTCAGCCCGGCAAATCGAGCAGTCGTCACCGTGGGCGCGTTCCTGGCCGGCAATGCCGGCAATGTGATCGCTCACAGCGCGATCCTGCGGCTGTCGATCCGCACGACCACGCCCGAAGACCGCGTGATGGTGCTGCACAATGTTCGCCGGCTGGTTGCGACGCAGGCCGAAGCTTTCGGATGCACCTCGGAGATTCGCGAGGGTGTGGCGGGGGCGGTGTTGGTCAATGATGCCGCCGAAACCGAAAAAGCAGCCGAGATCGCCCGCAATGCCTTCGGCGAGGATCAGGTCGTGTTTCCCGGTCCGACCTATCTCGGCTCGGAGGATTTCGCTTTCATGCTGCAAAAGCAGAAGGGAACCTACTGCTTTCTCGGCAATGGCGACACCAAGATGGTCCACCATCCCGAGTTTGTCTTCAATCAGGACATCCTGCCCATCGGTGCCGCTTATTGGGTGGCGCTGACGGAAGGCCATCTTCGCTGAGACGCGCCACACTCAGGCAGGCGTCAGCGCCCACGCTGTTCATTACCGGCACCCCTGAGGATGGGCAAGTCCGGCATCGAACTCTAGAGCATTTCGCACTCAAATGGAAACATTTGGCGCCCGCGATAATGCGGAAAAACAAAGAGTTAGAGCGGTACTGCCGATTCCGTTAAAACGATAACCGCTCTAGGAGACCTGTGCGCGGGTGTCTGGACTGGCGTGTTAATCTGTGATTCCGTCAACCTGAACACTGGATTTGAGGGCTGCGATGGGACGTCGGCGCATTGGTCAGGAAAAGTTCGGTTTTGCCGGGATCGCTGCCAGCATTCGTCTTTGGATGAGCTTGCCAGACTGATTGACTGGGCGCGCCGATTGATCAGGCCCTTTGTGTAATTTCCTGCTCTGCGAAAGGCGAGCCTGCCTGGCCGCTAATGGCCTTGCTCAAGGCGATGCTGCTGTCGATCTGGTACGACTTGTCCGACGTGAAGCTTGCTGAGGCGCTGGACGATAGAGGATCGTTCCGACGGTTCTGCGGGTTTTCGGCTTCCGAGCCGACACCTGAGCGAACGGCTTTCGTGCGTTTCCGCAGAGCTCTTGTGGTCCACGGTCTGGACAAGACCCTGTTCGATGAGATCACCCGTCAGCTCAAAGCCAAGGCGATCCGGGTGAAGACCGGGACGCTTGTCGATGCGACGATCATCGCCTCGGCCAGCGAGGATGATGAAGAAGGCCATTGGGTCAAGCACAAGGGCTGACCAGCAGTTCATGGCTTCAAAGCCCATGTTGGCGCCGACGCCGACACGGCTCTTGTCGAGCAGATCGCTGTCACGCCCGCCAACATCAACGACGGTAAGGCCGGCCCCGAAGCTCTACCCGACAATCCCGGTGAGGTGTTTGCTGACAGCGCCTATCGCGGCAATCATTTCGGCGACGCGGTGCGCGCCAAGGGTGGAACGCCACGCATCGTCGCCACCGGCATGTGGGGACGGGACGAAGCCGAAACATTGGCGCGCCTTGAGGCCTGGAACCAACCGATCCACCGTATTCGCGGCCGGATCGGAAAGATCTTTGGCACATGGAAACGAAGCTATGGCCTTCGCCGGATGCGATGGCGAGGGCTTGCAAAGGCAGGCGTTCAAATTCGCCTCACCGCCATCGCCTACAATATGAAACGCGGTGTGAAGATCATCGCCATGGTCGCATAGCCGGTAAGAATCACTGACACTCATGCGAGAGCGTCACAAGCCACAGCCAACGACGTTGGGGCTGATATCTTCCTGCCCTGACCCGGGAAGGTCGAAACGATCAAAACAATATCACGCAAAACGCTGACCGCGCACAGGTCTCCTAGGTGCATCGGCGCGGAGAGTATTGCGGCTATGGCGCTGCGAGTGACGGGGCGATCGAACTTGCCCGGATCATGGGCGTGTCGGACGCATTCATCGGGGCTTACGTCGTGGCGATTGGAACGTCCGCGCCTAACTGGTACGCTAGCGTATAATGGCTTGTGCTGAGATCGTCGACCTTGCACTGGTACGCCATCGACCAGGAAGTGGTAAGGGCGCTATGCTTATAACGCTGGAGGACAAAACCGGGATCACCTACCTGCACGCTTCGATCAACGTGCTGATTGAAGCGTGATCGGCGTCGAGCGTGATTATCGGGCGGCAAGTCTTCGCTTTCCGCAGCGGCATTGGACTTTTCGACCACAGTTTTCATGTGGCTGCAATGCGATCCAGATAGATCAGGCACTTCATATTGTAGAGGATATTGGCCAAGCTGATCTTCGTCGTGCCTCGCGCGATGCGAAACGGTTTGCCGGAAACAAGCGAGCTCACAGCCTCAGGCTGGAACGCGGTTCCTGTGACCGGCAGTATAATGGCGCGCGTTCTACTATTTCTGCCGATCGTACCGAAAAAGGAGCGGTCGGCCAATCCGTTTCCGAGGATGGCAAGGATTGCAGACTGGGGGTCCGAGCGCTTTCAGTCGATACCCCGACGGCGGCCCTTCTAGTGCCACGAACAGTTGCTGCCCCGAGCAAGGCCGCTGTAAATGAGAAACCCCAAAGGATACGACGGCCTTCAGGTGCTTACGTGCGACTCGGCCTTATATTAGGCGATTTCTTGCTTAATTTTCTACCACGTGCGGACGATCGGCTTTAGGTGATCGAGCTAGCAGCACCTGCCTAGACACCAAAAAAGGGAGATCGGGATGGCGATTGGCGCGTATGCGAGAGGAGCTTTCGTCGCGATTGGCTCGTTCATAATGTTTGGGACGGTGGCAGCCCTATGGGCCAATCCGCTTTTTATCCGGATGACACCGACAGGCGGCTTCGAAGTCGTGTTACTCGCCCTACAGGCGCTTTTGCTTGGCGTCTACGTGGCCATCCCGGTTCCCTCATGTGGCCTGAAGCTAGCGAGCGTTGGCGGGATAGCCAGTTATATTGGCATCGCTTGCCCGGTCTGTAACAAGCTACTGCTCTTCGTGTTTGGTGCAAACTCGTTGCTGATCTATCTGGAACCCATGCGACTGTATTTGGCAGTTGGCGGAGCGCTCGTCACAATGGTCGCTGTCTCTATCCGATGGCGCAACTACCAGGCCGTATCGTCTCCTCAGTCGTCGTTGCCCTTCCGCGATCAACTTCCTGCAACTGCCTTGAACGTTTTGTAACCAGAAATAATAGTCTCGTGTTGCACGAATGCGGCCGAAAAGTAAGCTGAAAGCATCGATTAACGTCCTGACTGAGGCCTGCCGGCCATTACGAGGCGCAGAACACTTCATCCGGCGGCGATTTCTTGGCTTCCGCGGTGCAGTCACAGGCCTTTTAGGCCACATGTAGAGGCGGCTGCCATGCAGTCCAATAGATCAAGCGCTTCATGTTGTAGAGGATGTTTGCCATGCCGATCTTCGTCGTGGCGCGTGCAACGCCAATGGTTCGGATGACCAGCCCCATTAGGTTCTTCTGCTCGGCGAAGACATGGTCACTGCCAAGTCGGGCTGAATCTGCGCGCGAACCCCCGTCATGATCGATTCCAGTCTAGTAGACGCCGTGCTTGATTGGCGTCCGTCGCGCCAAAAGACGCAGCGTCTCCTCGAAATCCGGCCGCAAAGAAACCGCTAAGCTCATCGCAAGTCTCCCCGTTTTTGGAAATCTCATGAGTCCAGATCAGTGAGGGTTGGAATAAAGCGCTGACGGGATCACGTCGGTCGTCAAGCCGGCCGCCCAGTAAGCCAACAATCCGAGCCATTCATGAACGGCGAGATCGATCGCTGCGAGGCCACCTGTAACCGATTTGGTAATCTGCTTGAGGTCGTCCGTCCCGCGCGTGCGATAGTCGACCGGATACGGGGTTACGTCGAATCTGGCGGCTCGGAAACACCCGACCGCTCTGGGCATGTGGCTGGCCGACGTCACAAGCAACCAAAGCTCGCCGGGCTTCGGTTGAAGGGCGGTTTTGCTTTCAATGCCGTTCTCGCAGGTGTTTCGCGATCGCTCCTCCATCTCGATGCGTTGGGTAGGCACGCCAAGCGACACGAGGATTTCATGCGCTACCTGGGATTCCGACATCTTGGCATTCCCACCAAGGATGTGATTTGTTCCTCCCGAAAGGAAAATCCTCGCGTCTGGATAGCGACGGCTCAGATCGACGGTCGCCGTCATCCGTTCTCCCGCCTCATTCATCGTAAGGATGCCACGCTCGCTGCTGATGTGGGTGTCGACAGCGCCGCCAAGAAGGATGATTCCAGTAACGGGTCTATTTATGGTAGGCTCGGGGAAGCGGTCCTCGAGCGCGATCAAGGCGGCCGATCCAAGAGGGCTCCAGCCGCAGATGGCCAACAGCAAGATCGAAGCTGTCATGCATCTTCGTCCCCACTGCGACCAACTAGTGAGAGAAACCAGGATGCCAATCAGGCCAAGCAGCACCAAAAGGTTGGAGGGAATCAGGAAAAACCCTGTCAGTTTCGAGATGAAGAAGAACATCAAACCTCCGCATCTGGATGTATGGAAGCCTTTGAAGGTAGCCGGGAACGTCCCGGATCAGCGCTGGGGCTTAGGGGCGCCTGCCTGCTGCATTGGCTGACGGTCAATGTCATAATGATAGTCTTTCGGCCTTGTTGACGCGTCTGCATCAGGCTTCCTGCCCGGCAGCTGCCGCGATGCGTCCAGCTCGCAGGCGGATCGCTCACGCCCTCCTATATGTGACGATCCTTACCGTCGAGATAACAGGATAGCTAGCGGTTGGCGAAATGAACCCGCAGAACCGATCGAGATCCTTGTTCTGCAGGTAGGTCGGAATGAAGCGCCGCGCCGTTATGGCGAACAGGAGACCCGATACGGTGCCGATTACGAGAATCCATGTCCAGACATAAGCTTGCACCTTATTCGAAGACTCCTATCCAGCGGGCTATGACAAGCTAGGAGAGTTAAGCAATCGCCGTATTGGCAATCCGGATGGAGAATGCCGCTCCAGTGACAAATGTGATGGTCTGACCGGAACCGATCGAGCGCTTGATCCATTCTGCGGGCCTCGCTCGTACAGACTTCGCCAATGGATTGGATTGACGCATGCTGCCCCCCGCTGACGGCCCGTTAGGGGAAATAGTCTAAGATTTCGTGCCGGTGCTCCCAGAAGGATTGGGCATGAGATAGTGTGGCCGCCCGGGCAGCATCGCATCGTCGTGAGCATTGTGAACAGTTTATTTACTATAGGAAGAAAAGCCCGGACAGGTAACACAATGTTCCTATCTAGGCCCTATGCTACGCTCGTTCATAAAAGGGCGGGGTTTACACGAGTGTGCGGGTTTGCCGGCTATTTCGGATCGGTAGGAGATGCGGATGCGCTGCTTCGGCGCATGGTGGGCGAGATCGTGCATCGCGGGCCGGACGAGCAGGGCAGATTCGTGTCAACGCAGGCGGGACTGGCCCACGCCCGGCTTTCCATCGTCGGGCTCGGCGACGGCCAGCAGCCAATGGTCGACGAAACCGGGCACCTGACGATCGCCTTCAATGGCGAGATATTCAACTATGTCGAGTTGCGCGACGATCTGCGTGCCAGGGGACGACGTTTTCGCACCTCGAGCGACACCGAAGTCATTCTACACCTCTACGACGAGATGGGCGACGCGTGTCTGTCTCTCCTCAACGGCGACTTCGCCTTCGCCCTGTGGGATGAACGGCGCCACCGCATGATGCTCGCCCGCGACAGGATGGGAGTCCGCCCGCTGTTCTACACCAGCAAGGGCGGTACGCTTTACTTCGCCTCGGAGATCAAGGCGCTGCTGAAGGTGCCCGGCATTTCCGCCACGCTGGATCCGATTGCGCTTGACCAGATATTCACGCTGTGGGCGCCCATCGCGCCGCGAACGGCCTTTGCCGGTATTCATGAACTGGAACCGGCAAGTGTGATGATCGCCGAGCCCGGCAGGACAGGCTTGAAACACTACTGGCAGCTCGACTATCCGCCTGGTGACGCCCCGGGAAATATCAAGCAGGAGGCCGAAGCCGCGGAGGAGTTGCGGGCCTTGCTGTCTGACGCCGTCAGGCTGCGCATGCGCGCCGACGTACCGGTTGGATCCTATCTTTCGGGCGGCCTCGATTCCTCCTTGGTTTCGGCGCTCGCCGCCGGCATGGCGCCCGAGGGCCTCAAGACGTTCTCCGTGAGTTTCGACAGTCCCGAGCATGACGAGAGCGCCTACCAGCGCCAGATGGCAGCGGCCCTCCACAGCGACCATCGCACCGTCGTCTGCCGCGAGGGCGACATCGCGTGCGTCTTTCCCGAGGTGATCCGCTTCACCGAACGGCCGATCATCCGCACCGCCCCGGCCCCGCTCTATAACCTGTCCGGCCTCGTCCGCGAGACCGGCGTCAAGGCGGTGCTGACCGGCGAAGGAGCCGACGAGGTATTCGCGGGCTACGACCTGTTCAAGGAGGCGCGCGTGCGCCGCTTCTGCGCGCGCCAGCCGGCGTCCCGCATCCGGCCGCACCTGTTCCGCAAGCTCTATCCCTACCTGCCCAACCTGCGGCAGCAATCTGTCGAGTTTCTGGCAGCTTTCTTCGGTGTCGGCGACGGCTTCGCGGACGATCCGCTATTTTCGCATCGGCCGCGCTTCAAGGCGACGGCCGGGGCGAAGCTCTTCTACTCCCGCGAACTGCGCGAACAGCTGAAAGGCTACGATGCGGCCGACGATCTCGCGAGCCGGCTTCCGGCGACTTTTCGCACATGGCATCCACTGCACCAGGCCCAGTATCTGGAGGCTCGGTTTCTCTTGCCGGGCTACATCCTGTCCAGCCAGGGCGATCGTATGGCGATGGCACACGGCATCGAAGGTCGGTTCCCCTTCCTCGATCATCGCGTGGTCGAGTTCGCGTCGCGGCTTCCCCCGGAAATGAAGCTGAAAGGTCTGACGGAGAAGCATATCCTGCGCAGAGCGGCCCAAGACCTGCTCCCTCCCGCCATACTGGAGCGGCCGAAGCAGCCATACCAGGCCCCGGACAGCTTGGCTTTCACCGGGCCGGGCGACCTGGACTATGTGAACGACTGCCTGGGGGAGAAAAGCATCGCGGCCGGCGGCCTATTCAATGGGGAGGCGGTGGCGAAGCTTCATCAAAAATGCCGGGCCCGTGCGACGACAGGTTTTCGCGACAACGCCGCCTTCGTCGGCATCCTGTCGACCCAGCTTTGGCACCGGGCTTTTGCCGGGCAGGACCAGCAGATCGAGAAGGCGGCTTGAGACATGACGAGAAAGGAAGGGTTATGAGGGAAACCATCAGCGTCGAGGTACGGAATTTCATCGTCGAGACTTTCCTGTTCGGCGATACAGCCAGTGTGCCGGCGGACGATGCCTCGCTGATCGACAACGGCATCATCGACTCCACAGCCGTGCTGGAGTTGGTCGTCTTCATCGAGGAGCGGTTCGACATCACCGTCGGCGACGCCGACATCGTACCCGCCAACCTGGATTCGATCGCCCGCATCTCGGCCTTCATTCAGTCAAAGGCAAAAGCCGTCGCCGCCTAGGCGGTAACGGCGGGGGGACGCATTGCGCATCGAGCGGTTCTTGACCAACAGTGCCGATGTCCGAGCGGGCAAGACGGCGCTGGTCGCCGATCACCGGCGCTTCAGCTACGCGGAGTTGGACGACCTGTCCGACCGCCTTGCCGCCGCGCTCGCCTGCAACGGGGTGAAGCGCAACGATCGCGTCCTGGTCTTCATGGACAATTGCTGGGAGGCGGTGGTGTCGATCTTCGCGGTCCTCAAGGCCGGGGCCGTCTTCAGTCCGATCAACGCCTCGACCAAGGCCGACAAACTCGCCTTCATCGTCGCGGACTGCGAGCCGGCGGCCATCCTTGCGCAGGCAAGGCTGATGCCGGTGGTCGCGGCTGCGCTGGGCGACAAGTGCGGGGTCTTCATCGCATCCACGGACGGGCCGGATGGCCACCGTCCACCAAATACCGCTTCCTTTTCTAAATGCCTCGCCGGCGAAGTCCGCAAGGTTGATCACGGCGGCATCGATCTGGACCTTGCCATGCTGATCTACACCTCCGGCTCCACCGGGCGGCCGAAGGGCGTGATGATGACGCACCGTAACTGCGACGCGGCGGCGGATTCGATCACGACCTATCTGGAAAACACGCCTGACGACGTCATCCTCAACGTGCTGCCGCTGGCTTTCGACTACGGCCTCTACCAACTGCTGATGACGGTTCGGCTCGGCGCCACGCTGGTGTTGGAAAAGTCCTTCGCCTTTCCGCTGGCGATTTTCGAGCGTGTTCGCGAGGAAGGCGTTACCGGCTTGCCGCTGGTGCCGACGATGGCGGCGATGATCATGCAGATGCGCGATCTCGAGCCCGGCTTTCTGCGCGGCCTGCGCTACGTCACCAATACGGCCGCCGCATTGCCGGTCGCCCACATCGAACGCCTGCGTACTCTGTTTCCCGGCGTCCGGCTCTATTCGATGTATGGCCTCACCGAATGCAAGCGCTGCACCTACCTGCCACCGGAGCAACTCGATCTGCGTCCGGATTCGGTCGGCATCGCCATTCCGAACACCGAGGCCTTCGTGATTGACGGGGATGGTAACCGGGCGCTGCCCGGCGTCGTTGGCGAACTGGTCATTCGCGGGCCGCATGTGATGCAGGGGTACTGGCGCAACGACGCCGAGACCCGGCGTGTCCTGCGACCGCACCCAGGCTCGAACCTGAACCCGGGGGAAAGGGTGCTCTACACGGGCGACCTGTTCAGGGCCGACGCGGAGGGCTTTCTCTATTTCGTTGGCCGCAAGGACGACATCATCAAGACACGCGGCGAAAAGGTGGCGCCGAAGGAGGTGGAGGCAGTGCTCTATACCCATGCAGGTGTTGCCGAAGCCGTGGTCGTCGGTCTGCCCGATCCTGTGCTCGGACAAGCCGTCGCCGCTTTCGTCGTGCGGTCCGATCCGGCGCTGAGCGAGAAAGATGTCATCCGGCACTGCGCCCGCCATCTGGAGGATTTCATGATTCCAAAATCCGTCGAATTCTGCACGGAACTGCCGAAGACGGATACAGGCAAGATCAGCCGCCGGCTGGCGGCTGCGTTGGCGGAGGCGGTACGATGACTTCACGGCAGCCGCAAAAGACGAGGGCCGGCGATCTGTCGCCGCTCCTGGCTCTGGACACCGACGCGGAAATCGAACGCATCGCGACCAGATTGCGCGAGCAACTGCGCGACATGCGCAAGCGAGGCCTCGTACTTGGGCTCTCGGGCGGAATCGATTCGAGCGTGGCGCTCGGCCTGGCGGTGCGCGCCGCCGGTCGTGGGAACGTGTTCTGCATTTTCATGCCGGAAGACGATTCCGATCCCGAAAGCCTACGGCTTGGCCGCCTTGCCGCCGACACGTTCGGCGTCGAGGCGGTGGTGGAGGACATCGGCCCGACCTTGCGCGCCATGGGTTGCTACGAACGCCGCGACGCGTTCATTCGTGAACTGGTGCCGGCCTATGGGCCAGGATGGGCGTCCAAGGTCGTCATCGCAAACACGCTGGAAGGCGGCGGCTACAATATCTCGTCGCTCGTTGTCCAGGACCCGCAGGGGCGCCAGGAAAAGCTGCGCATGCCTCCAGCAGCCTATCTCGGCATCGTTGCGGCCACCAATATGAAGCAGCGCACACGCAAGCAGATCGAATATTACCACGCCGACCGCCTCAACTTCGCCGTCGTGGGCACGCCAAACCGGCTCGAATACGATCAGGGTTTCTTTGTCAAGAATGGCGACGGCGCCGCCGACGTCAAGCCGATCGCCCATCTCTACAAGACGCAGGTCTATGCGCTCGCCGCTCGTCTTGGCATTCCCGAAGAGATCCGGCGCCGGCCGCCGACGACAGACACCTACTCGCTGCCGCAGACGCAGGAGGAGTTCTACTTCTCGCTCCCTTACGACCGCATGGATCTCTGCCTCTATGGCCTCAACAATGGTATCGCGGCCGATATGATCGGGCAGGCGGCGGGGCTTACCGTCGCTCAGGTCGAGCGCGTCTGGGCCGACATCGCCGCCAAGCGCAGGGCGACGCGCTATCTGCACATCGGCCCACGCCTCGTTTCGAAGGTCGAAGAAATCGAGGTCTGATTACCGGGAGCCTGTCGTCAAGGGTTCAGGTGAACCGCCCTCGAATCAGTCGGCACCATTGTTCGCCTGCGATGCCGTTCAGGAAGGCCTGCGAGTCCGTCGTAGCCAGTAGAAGGTCAGCATCGCGGGAATGGACGACTGTCGAGGCCGCGTGCACGAAAGCGATGCGGCGCCCGAGCATCGCCTCCAGCAGAGCCGGCTGAACGCGCCCCCTCAAGCCGCCCAGGCCGCGTGCCGCGGCATCGTCGACGAGGCAGTCGATCACATGGCCGGCCTGACCGGGTGCCGCGACGATCTGGAGAACCGAACCGATCCCACCCGGTTTTGCATAATAGGCGAAGGCGCCGATCCGGACCCCCGTCGGCGAAGAAACGGCACAGAAAACGAGATCGCCAAGATCGGGTTTGTCCATTGCGTCCGCGAGAATCCAATCGAGCCGACATTCCTTCCAATCCGGCCTGAGCGCGTATTGGCTGGTGAGCGGGTCGAGCAGGTCGGCGAACTGGATGCTATCGATTTCTCGGACGTTCGCGGCCTTTTGCCCGGTTCCGCTTGTTGGCAAAGCGGACCAGGAAAGTCGCCCTGGGCCCAAATGCCTGCGCCAGATATTGTCGACAACGCTTGCCAGCGGGTCGAATACCTTGGCGATCCTGATCCTGCGCGAGGCAACGCCAAGCGCGAAGCTCACAGGCCGGATGACGCGCACCCAGTCCAGGCTGTACTGCGTCAGAGCCGTTCCGCGCGAGCGGGTCCATAACCGAGCGGATGTCTCGTTCGCGGTCTCGCTGAAGGACAGGTCCTGGGGCCCGTCCAGAAATGCCTTCAGCAGCCGCGCGCCAGCCAGGGGGTCTCTTTCCCGATCCTCCGACATCAGCGATCCGCAGACCGCGGCGCGCAGTTTGCGTCCGTTGAAGGTCATCGGCAGGGCGTGGACGCCGATGAATCCGGAAACTTTTCCTTCGCCATTCTCATGGACGAGCGAGTGGACGCCGCCGCCGCAAAACGGCGCTTCAAGGTACAAGCGGCGTATGTAGTCGGTCAGCGAGGTGGGCGGCGGCGGCGCTTTCTTGCGCAGCAACCGCTGGAACATCGCTGCCACGGCAGGGACGTCGTCAGCTTCGAGTGTGCGAACGCGGCTCAACCGCCTGCTCCTGGAGCCGTTGCGCGTCCATTGCGTCGGGTGACCGCCACCCGTGACTTGCCGCTTGCTCCTGCGAACGACGGCGGGTCATATGATTTTGTCCGTGCGAGCAGCGCCGCGACCAAACGCTCTTGTCCCTCGCCGAACTCAAACAGGAGCCAGCCGTCGGACCTCAGATAGTCGACAGCTTCCCTGACCAGCCGCTGCAAGATGGAAATTCCATAGGGGCCGCCGTCAAAAGCCACGGACGGCTCGTTGTCCAGCAGATATGCGCTTTCGTTCGCGAGGCGGGACGAAGAAATATAGGGCGGATTGCACACCACCATATCGACCTTGCCGAGCAAATCGTCGCGCGCGATGGCACTAAACAGATCGCCCTGTCGGACTGAAATCCTGTCTGCCATCGAGTTGTGCAGGACATTCCTTCGGGCGAGCGCGACAGTGCTGTCGGTAAGGTCGGCGGCCCATATCCTGGCCGCTGGACAGTGATGTGCGATACCAACCGCCAGATTGCCCGAACCACAGCACATATCGATAACAACCGGCGCCCCGGCCATATCGCTGAGGATATCAATTGCGCGGCGGCCGAGCATCTCGGTCTCGCTTCGCGGGAGAAGAACATCAGGCGCCAACAAGAGACTGACACCCATGAAATTGCTAGTTGAATGCGGGCCTCCATCATCTGCCTTGCCGGGACAATAGCTCTGCTCTTCTGGCACCTGTCGAACCTATTCGTTTTGTCGGATTCAATCATCAATATCAGCGCCAAGTAAACAAAAGCGCACCAACTGTTGGTTCTTTTCACTGAGCAACCCGACAGGTGAAGCTGATTAACGTCTATACAGAGGCCCCGCCATATCATGCATGCAAAGTCCGCTTGGATTGAGGGCAGATCCCGCCGGCTCAATTCAAAGCCGCTCAAGTGCCTGTTTGAGGATCACAAGTCGGTGTTCAGGCGAAACTGCGGACCATCTCGGCAATGGCGGCATTGGGCAGCGTCGTCCTGCCCGAACCGGTGCCGTCCGTGACGATGATATTGAGACGGGCTTCGCTTCACGGCGCTGTTCGACGGGCTGGAAGGTTTGGTGCAGTACGCGAGCTGTCCGGTCGCACTTCTTTTCGCATTTTCGAGCTATAACAATGAGTGAACCGGAGGTCGCCAAAGAATCGCGAACCAAGGGACAAGTGTGGCAAACAAACGCTGGAGATGCCCCTCTTTGATCGGGAACTGGAGGACTTGCCACCGGCGCTGTGGGTCGAGGCGGTGATCTTTGCCTCGGCCGAGCCGGTCAGCCGTGAAACACTGGCGCGGATGGTGGGTAAGAATTGCAGCATCGACCTGTGACCGATGACCTGCAGGAAGAGCTGCGTTGCCGGCTCTATGAACTCGTGTCTGTCGGCGAATGGCTGGCAGCGCCATCGCCGGCCAGCCTCTGCGTGATCTGCCGGAGATCGAGGCGCTGGAGGATGCTTTCTGTCGAGGAAAAGCCGGTGGCGTTTGGCAACGATGAGGGCGACAGTCATTCCAATGTTGACGATCCATCAGCCAATTCCTTGGAAGGGACACACCTAGCTAGGCTAGACGCTGATCGCTATGCAAGTCTGCGGTAGCTCCCAGTGCTTCAAGTCGCGACGGCGATAAGATGTCAGAGTCAAGGGGTGAACCGCGTCCGCATGACCGCGAGAGCGTCGAAGCCGCCGCCGTGCCGAAATCGGCAACGAGCATCAGCCAAAACGACCGAAATCAGAATCAACGATGCACATCAGTGCGTGCCGGACCTCATCGCCGAGGAGTGCGGTGACCTTTGCCCGGTGGAACCCTTTTCGCCTGTTCCATCAGTCGCTAGTTGATCGCGCCACGCGGCCGCTTCGGCTCATCGCCATCGTCAGGATTTTCTAGATCGGCGAGGATGGGGCAATCGGGTCGATTGTCGCCCGAGCAGCACGTCGCCAGATGCTCCAGTGTCGCTGCCATTTGCTCCATTTCCTCGATCTTGCGGCGTAGATCGCCGATACGGGCCAGTGCGATACGCTTGACGTCGGCGCTCTGGCGACTGCGGTCGCGCCACAATCCCAGAAGCTCGTTAATCTCGGCGACCGAAAAACCGAGATCGCGCGCGCGTCGGATAAAGCGAAGCATGTGCACGTCATTGGTGGAGTAGTCCCGATAGCCCGACGCGGTTCGCTCAGCCGGCGGGATGAGGCCATTCTGCTCGTAGTAGCGTATCATCTTAGCACTCACGCCAGACACGCGCGCTGCTTCGCCGATATTCATGCCGCGTTCCTTTCTATTTCGCGCACATTGATTGAGGCATCCGATGTTATCGGGCGTCCAGATTGGGGCACCTTGCTGACCACCGACACCATGGGCGGCTTCCACCGCTTAAGGCGCAGCGCATTGCCGAGCACGAAGATGCTCGAAAGTGCCATCGCGCCCGCCGCCAGCACAGGTGAGAGCAGGACGCCAGACACGGGATAGAGCACCCCGGCAGCCACCGGGATTAGCGCCGCGTTGTAGGCGAAGGCCCAGAACAAGTTCTGCTTGATGTTTCGGATCGTGCCCTTTGAAAGCGCGATGGCATTCGGCACGCCTTTCAGGCTGCCTGACATTAGCACCACATCGGCCGCCTCAATGGCGATATCGGTGCCAGTGCCGATGGCTATACCCACATCGGCCTCCGCGAGCGCCGGGGCGTCATTGATACCGTCCCCGACAAAGGCGAGCTTGCCATACGCGTCCTTGAGCGCCTTCACCGTCTCGACCTTACCCTCGGGCAAGACTTCGGCTATCACCTCGTCGATACCGAGCCTTCTGGCGATAGCTTCTGCCGTGCGCCGGTTATCGCCGGTGATCATTGCCACTTTGAGACCTAGATCGTGCAATGCCCTGATGGCCTCGGGCGTCGTCTCCTTGATCGGATCAGCCACCGCAATCACGGCTGCGAGCTTGCCACCGATGGCGGCATAGAGGGGGGATTTCCCCTCGTCACCGAGGCGTGCTGCAGTTTCCGCGAAGGCAGAGACGTCAAGACCGAGTTTCTCCATGTAGCGGTCGGCACCGATCTCGATGGACACGCCTCCCGTCTCGGCCTTGACGCCGAAGCCGGTCACCGAATCGAAACCGCTGATCGCCGGCAGCGCAAGCCCTTCGGCTTCGGCCGCCTCGACAATGGCACGCGCGATCGGATGCTCGGACTTGGCTTCCACTGCCGCGATGCGCGCCAGCACATCATTGCGTTCGAACCCGCCTGCGATCTCCAGATCGGTGAGCGCCGGTTTGCCCTCGGTGAGCGTGCCCGTCTTGTCGACCGCAACAACCTTGGCGTCCTTGAGGAGTTGGAGGGCTTCACCCTTGCGGAAAAGCACGCCCATCTCGGCCCCGCGCCCCGTGCCGACCATGATCGAGGTAGGGGTGGCGAGCCCCATTGCGCAAGGGCAGGCGATGATGAGCACGGCGACGGCATTCACCAGAGCGAAGGTGAGCGCCGGCTCCGGCCCGAAGATCAGCCAGACGAGGAAGGTCAGCAGCGCCGCCACGATCACGGCTGGCACGAACCACATGGTTACCTTGTCCACCATCGCCTGAATTGGAAGCTTGGAGCCCTGTGCCTGCTCGACCATGCGAATGATCTGGGAAAGCACCGTCGCACCGCCGACGGCAGTGGCGCGGAAAGCGAGCGCGCCCTTCTGGTTGACCGTTCCGCCGACCACAGCGCTACCGGCCGCCTTGGCCACCGGAATCGGCTCACCGGTAATCATGGATTCGTCGATGTAGCTTTCACCTTCGGTCACCTCTCCGTCCACAGGCACGCGTTCTCCCGGGCGCACCTCGACCACATCGCCCGTCGCGACCTCGCCGATGGCGATCTCCATCGTCTTGCCGTCGCGGCGCACGCGGGCGGTCCTGGCTTGCAGGCCGACAAGCCGCTTGATGGCTTCCGATGTGCGGCCTTTGGCGCGTGCCTCCAGATAGCGTCCGAGCAGGATGAGAGTTACGATTACAGCAGCCGCCTCGTAATAGACGTTGATCGTGCCCGCAGGCAGCAGCGAAGGCATAAAGGTGGCGACCATGGAATATGCGTAGGCCGCAATGGTGCCAACCGCCACGAGCGAATTCATGTCGGGCGCAAATCTCCCCAATGCGGGAAAGCCTTTTTTGTAGAAACGGATGCCGGGGCCGAAAAGCACGGCCGTGGTAAGCGCAAACTGAAAGTACCAGTTCCACTGCATGCCGATCGTGCGCATGATGAGATCGTGAATGCCGGGGATGAGATGCGAGCCCATCTCCAATACGAAGACCGGCAGTGTCAGCACCGCCGCAGTAAGGACGGCGCGCCGCAACTCCGTCTGCTCGCGATCCTTACGGGCGGCGTCTTCGTCCTGTTGCTGTGAATCGCGATCGACCACTCGTGCGGTATAACCCGCCCTTTCGACCGCCTTTATAAGATCGGCGGCGGTGGCATTGCCCTGCAGACTCGCGCGCTCCGTGGCGAGGTTGACTGTGGCTTGCGTGACGCCTGGGACCGCTTTGAGCGCGCTTTCAACGCGTCCCACGCATGACGCGCACGTCATGCCCTCGATAATGAACTCGGTCTGGGTTACAGGGACCGAATACCCCGCATCCTCGACCGCGGACACGAGGGCGCCGTGCTCGACGGGAGCAGCGAAAGAAATCTTGGCCATCTCTGTTGCCAAGTTAACGCTGGCGTCCGCGACACCCGGCACGGCCTTCAGCGCATTCTCGATGCGACCCACACATGAGGCGCAACTCATGCCCTCAATGCGAAGTGCTACTGGTTCAAATGAAACTGCATGATCTTTAAGCGCGGCGTTCATCGAGGCTCCTTGCGTACGAATTGTGGCACTCGTGGCGCAAGATAGGGCTTCCCATCGTTGGAAGGTCAATAGTGATAATTTTTCGGCATTGGGACTTGACCTTCCAACGATGGGAAGCCCTATCTGAAAGGGCGTGAGCGATGAACAGGAGATTCTCATGCAATTTGATATCCAGAACATGTCCTGCGGTGGTTGTGTCCGCAGCGTCACCAAGGCGATTCAATCCGTCGATCCCGTCGCCAAGGTCACCCCTGACCTATCGAACAGGAAGATAGTGGTCCTGTCGGAGCAGTCTCGTGAGGCCATTGAGGCCGCGCTCGCAAAAGCAGGATATCCAGCTATTCCGCACCGTTGACGATGTCGGTCAGCGACCCGCCGCAATGCGGCGCCACGTCCGACATGATAGGGTCGAGTGCGGCCTTCCTCATCAAACTCTTGATAGCGCCGAATTTTCTTCGTGTTTGTAGCAATGATTTTCGGCACCTTGGTGGTTCGACTGCTTGAACGCCGAGTGTAACAGTGTGATATGTGCGGAATGATTGGACGCTTCTTGGCACTATTTGTTGTGTTTGCGTTCGCTGTCGTCTCGACGGCGAGCGCGGGCCACATGGTGCGTATGAATTCCAGCACGGCTGATGGCGCCCAGATGTATCACGTGACCGCCATAGTTGCCGAATACGATGCGCAGTCCTGCGAGATGAAGCAGGAATGCGCACCGGAGACCGCCGCCATGTGTGCAGCTGTCTGCACTGGGCTACTCAACTTTGTCATCCCTGAACGCGCTGGTGCCAGTGTCTTCTACGCTGGGACGGATTATGGCCCTGCTGTAATACCGGCAATATTGGGCCATGATCCAGGCGTCAATCGCCGCCCTCCCAAGTTTCGTCTCCTCTGATCGCGTGGGCTTTGGCCCGCGACAACCTTAGATCTAATGAACGGGACGCGATGTTCCGAGGAGACAATCATGAATTTCTCACGACGCGGCTTTCTTGCCGCAGGTGCAGCAACGCTAGCGTACGCGCATATTCCGCAGTTCGCATTCGCACAAACGGCAGCCCCCATCCAGTTAACTGCCGGCCGCCGCACACTCGATATTGGCGGACGGGCCGCGTCCGTATTGGGGCTGATGGGCCCGGATGGACGGTCCGGCATCATGCTCGATCCGGGCCAGCGCTTTACGGTCGATCTGACCAACGATCTGGACGTCGAGACGATCATTCACTGGCACGGCCAGATCCCGCCCAACGTGCAGGATGGTGTACCCGACGCGCCACTGGCCGCTTTAAAGCCGGGCGAAGTTCGCAGCTATGACTTCGCACCTTCGGCAGGCACGCACTGGATGCACAGCCACATTCCTATTCAGGAAATGCAGATGCTGGCGGCACCCCTGATTGTCCGCCGTCCTGAAGAGATCGCTGCCGACCGGCAGGAGGTGGTGATGTTCCTGCATGATTTCAGCTTCCGCCCGGCTGAGGAGGTGCTTGCCGAGATCGTGTCTGGCGCAGGGCACGGGGATATGGGCGAAACCGATGCCATGTCCGGCATGGATCATGGCAGCCACGGTTCCATGCCGATGGCGCAGATGCCGGGCGCGGGCCAGGGCGGGCACGATATGGCCGGGATGAGTGGCATGGATACCATGCAGATGGATTTGAACGACTTCGATTTCGACGCATATCTGGCCAATGACCGCACCCTGGACGATCCGGATACGGTTCCCGTCGAAGCGAATGGACGGGTGTTGCTGCGGGTTATCAATGGGGCCGCTGCGACGAGCTTCTGGATCGATAGCGGCGATCTGCCGGGCCGGCTCGTCGCTGTAGATGGTCAGCCGATCGAGCCCATACCTGGCAATCGCTTCGGCCTTTCGATGGGGCAACGTTTGGATCTGGAGCTCGAATTGCCTGACACCGGTGCCTGGCCCGTCCTGGCCCTTCGTGAAGGGGCTCGTGAACGGACGGGACTGATTCTTGCGACGCCCGGCGCGCAGGTCCGCCGTATCGATTCCCTTGCCGAAGCCGACGCGCCCGCGTTCGACATCGGGATGGAACAGGAATCTCGCTTGCGTGCAGTGACCGGTCTTGCCGATCGCGGCGCCATCCGTCCAATCGACGTTATGCTTGGCGGGCAGATGCAGCCCTATGTCTGGACGATCGACGGGAAGACCTGGGGTGAACATCTGCCGATTACGGTGCGCAGCGGGGACCGTGTTGAGATCCGCTTTCACAACATGTCGATGATGGGACATCCAATGCATCTGCATGGCCATCATTTCCAGGTGGTGGAGATCGGTGGACGCAGGATGGGCGGAGCGATGCGAGACACCCTCTATATTCCACCTATGACCATGGCCACGATCGCGGTGGATGCGGGTGAGGCGGCGCGCTGGATGCTGCATTGTCATCACATGCCACATCTATCGACCGGGATGATGACCGAGTTCGTGGTTACCGCCTGATTTCGAAGGGCCTCCCGCCATGGGCGGGAGGCCGCTAATCCCGCAGGATTGAACATGAACAAAGTACTCGTTACCGTGGTAGCCGTGGCGCTTGCCGGCGCTGCCATCTGGTGGACACAGAATCGGCAGGGCAGTACTGGCACCGGCGAGCGCATCGTTCGGGTCGCAGTGCCGTTATCGCTTCCACCGATGGCCGAACAGGGCAAGACCGCGTTTGACGCCAACTGTGCTAGCTGTCATGGACCGAACGGTTCGGGTCGGGACGGGCTGGCGCCGCCATTGATCCATAAGATCTACGAGCCGAGCCACCATAGTGATATGGCCTTCACGCTTGCTGTACGCCAAGGAGTGCGTGCCCATCACTGGCGATTTGGCAATATGGCGCCGGTAGAGGGCGTCAGCGACACGTCGATCGAGGCGATCACCACCTATATTCGCGAATTGCAGCGCGCGAACGGCATCAACTGAGAAAGCGGCTACGGCCGCTACTTGGTGGTGGGTCTGACATTCGACCCGTGGCCCCGCCAGCTAGCTAAGTTTCAAATCTTCCTTCCCGGAAGGGCTCGCTAAAAGCTATGTATTTTTTGTCAGGGACCCAAAGCTGCGCCGAAGCCGGTTACTGCAGGCAGACCTTATACCAAGAGTAGTGGGCTTGAGCGTTGTGCGCTATAGCGCGGCGATCAGGATGAGACGGTGTCACGTCACGAATCTGACCTTGATTGCGCGCGCGCACCGCTCGCAGCAGCCGCGGGCGGGCCCAGGGACCATTGATCGACAAAACATTTGGGCCTGCCGCATTGATCCGGTGCTAAGCCAACTCACACCTCGATCTCAATGATGTCTTCGGCGCCTGCGGCATAGTCGAGCGCGTAAGCCAGCTCGCCCGGCGTTTCCGCGTGGATGTGGACCAGCGGCTGCCCACGGATGACCTCGTCACCTAGGCGAACCTCCATATGGATACCGGCCGCCTTGGCTTCGGGCGCGCCAGCAAGCTTGGCGAGCCGAGACAACTTTCGATTGTTGATATGAACGATTCGCCCAGCATGCGGAGCCTCGAGTGGATGGACATGCAGTGCTTTGGGCGGCGTTCGCATCCCACCTTGGGCTATGCAGATCGCCTCGAACTTCTTCCAAGCCCGACCGTCAGCCAGCGTTTCGAGTGCGAGCGCCAACCCCTTTCCATTCTCGGCCTTGCCGCCGATCTCCAACGCTACGCCTGCCAATATGGCGGCGCGCGTGCGTAGATCGTCCGGCGCATCTGGCGTATTTCGCAGGACCGCTAGTACGTCGAACGCCTCAAGCGCGGGACCGATGCCTCTACCGACCGGCTGCAACCCATCGGTTTGCAGGCATTTGGCCGCCAGACCGAAGCGAGCCGCGACCGCTGTGATCCGCGTTGCGAGATGGGATGCGGCCTCCTCGCTACGCATCTTGGCGGTCGGGCCGACCGGGATGTCTATAACGACATGGGTGGATCCCGCGGCGATTTTCTTGGAGAGGACGGAGGCGATGAGCTGGCCTTCCGTATCGACGTCAAGTTCGCGTTCCACGCGTACGAAGATGTCATCAGCCGGACTGAGGTGGACCGCTCCGCCCCAGGCGATGCAAGCTCCTTCGGCCTCGACCACGCGTTTCAGGGCCGCAATGTCGAGATCCACGGGCGCGAGGGTCTCCATCGTGTCGGCAGTACCGGCGGGCGAGGTAATGGCACGGGAAGACGTTTTCGGCATGACGAGCCCGTTGGCCGCAACGATCGCCACGACGATCGGGGTGGTGCGGTTACCAGGCAGGCCGCCGACACAATGCTTGTCGACAACGACAGGGGCGCCCCATTGCAACCGGTCGCCGACTGCGATCATCGCACCAGTAAGGTGAGCGGTCTCGTTCTCGTCGAGTGGTAGTGCTGCTGTAGCGGTCAGGAATGCCGCGAGCTGCACGTCGGTATAATGGCCGGCGACCACGTCTTGCACGATCTCCGTAAAGGCGCGCGAGTCGAGCCGGTTGCCATAGATGCGTCTGCGGACACTTGCCAGCGACTCGATTGCGGGGGCATGTGTGACCTGTACCTCGGCGCCCTCGGCGAGGTTCAGTATCTCCCAGGCGGTTTCGGAGAGCCCAACCTCGTCCAGGGCCAATTGCTCATCGTCTTCCACCTGGAAAAGCGTTGCCTGTAGATCCCGCCCGCCTCCCGAAACGAGAACCTGCGAGCGGGCGGAGAGCCCCTCCGAGCGACAAACATGACAATCGGTGCGCATGACGACGACCGGCTGGTGTTGCGTGTGCAATCGAAGGCGCCGAACACGGAGAGTTGGTTGTTCGGGACCGGTATGAGAGACGAGCGCGGTCATAGATCGAAAACCTGATCCTGACGTGGCACAGTCGCATTCCAGCCCAGTTCGCGATCGATGCGGGTGCGCAGGGCGTCCGATGCCTCGTCCTCACCGTGGACGATGAAGACGCGGGACGGCCCGCGCTGGAAGCCCGAGAGCCAGCGCATCAACTCATTGCTATCGGCATGCGCCGAGAGCACCGACAGATCGTCGACCTCTGCGTTGACCGGTATCCATTGACCGTGGATCTTTATCTCTCGCGTGCCCTGAACCATCGCCCGGCCCCGCGTTCCTGCAGCCTGATAGCCGGAGAACAGGATCGTGTTTTTTGGATCTGTCGCGAAGGATTTGAGATGATGAAGTACGCGACCGCCGGTGGCCATGCCGCTGGCCGAGATCACGATCTTCGGCCAGACGCTGGTAGTGATCGCCTTGGAGCCTTCGACGTCGCGGGTATAGGTGGCGATCTCGCAGATCGCTGTGCATTCGTCATGCGTTAAGCGATGATCGTCGCTGTGCGCGTGAAGAAGGTCTGTGGCATTGATCGCCATGGGGCTGTCGAGATATATCGGCACGCCGGACAGGCGGCCTGCTGTTCGAAGCTTCCACAGATGATAAAGGAGAGACTGCGCACGGCCGACTGCGAAGGCAGGGATAACAACCGTGCCGCCACGTTTTACCGTGCGCTCGACAATCTCTCCAAGTACTTCGGTCGTGTCTGCTGGGTCGTGGGTGCGGTTCCCATAGGTAGATTCCACCACGATGTAGTCAGCCTCCGGGAAGGGGCTCGGATCGGGAAGCATCGGATCGTCGTAGCGCCCAAGATCACCCGAAAACGCAATGCGGCGGCCGGCCCATTCGATGTCTGCGCTAGCCGCACCAAGAATGTGACCCGCATAACGGAACGTCAGGAGTGCACCGCCGGGAAGCTCAAAAGCGGTTTCGAAAGGCACAATGGTAAACATTTCCATGGCGCGTTCCGCATCGCGCACGCCGTAGAGCGGCAAAGCCGGCTTATGCCTCGAGAAACCCTTCCGATTGACGTATTCGGCATCCTTTTCGTTCAGAAAGCCGCTATCCTTGAGGATCAACTCCGCCACGTCGCGTGTTGCCGCGGTGGCGTAGATTCGACCTTTGAATCCGTCGCGCACCAGTCGCGGGAGATAGCCCGAATGGTCGAGGTGGGCATGGGTGAGCACCACGGCATCAATGCTGGACGGCGGCACTGACAGCGGCGTCCAGTTCAACTCGCGCAGGTTCTTGAGCCCCTGGAAGAGGCCGCAATCGATCAAGATGCGCTTATCGCCGTTGGTGAGGAGGTGCTTGGAGCCGGTGACGGTGCTCGCACCGCCGAGAAATGTTAGCGTCAGCATAATGGCCTCAGATGTTGAATGCAGCGATGTCGCCGGGATGTCCGCGGCCTTCTACGGCAGCCTGTTCAGCGGGAGCGAGGAGGTCGTCTCTGCTCCAGCCGGTGAGAGGAACAGCAGCGTCGACCAGATGAGCCAGGAGCAGCGATTGGCAAAGAGCATACCCGACACATCGAGCGTTCCGCCCCGGCTGATGTAGCCGCGCGCGGCGGTCGTCCGTGGGCCGGAATCCAGCCGCCGGAGCAGGCCGAGCATGGGTTCGGGCCGCGTATGGGTAACGATCAAGCGCGGAATGCCCGGCGGAAACAGGGCAGCCAGGTTTTCGTCACTCGCCGTGAACGCCGCCTCGATCGGATCGCGGGGCATGCGGAAACGGCCCGGCTCGGACATCGCCGTCACGAGCACATGGTGACCATGCGTCCTGAGCCGATAGGCCGCCTTGAGCGCTTCCTCGAGCTGATAGGCGCCGATAGCCACAATTTGTAGCTCGGCGCCTTCGGTCTCGCCCTGCACATGGGCGGCACCATCGGCGACGAAACGGGCTGCTGCCGCAGCATCGAAGCGGTGGGGCATGTCGCGCTTGGAGACGATCAGACACCCCACGTGGCCGCGACTCTCGTAGATGGATCGGAGCGCAGCCATGGCGCTGTTCGCATCGACCGGGAAAAGCACCCGCGAGGTATCGGACATCTCGCCTAGCAGCGCCTCGCCAATGGTCGGGTCCTGGTGTGACTGTTCGTTCTTCGCGTTCTCCCAGGTATGGGAAGTGACGACCAGCGGCACCGAAATCCAGCGCGGCTCCTGGCCAGCCTCGCGCTGCCGCCGAGAAAAGACGATCTCCTGCCGCACACCCCCAAGCATCTTCATGGCGAAGGCTTCGTAGCTGACGATCAGATTGATCCCGCCCTTGTTGGCCAGCGCCGCGCCCGCGACCGCTTCCTCATTGAGTGCGGTGATGACCGCACCGTCGATGGCGTCGGCAACGCCGGGCTCAGTGGTATTCACCCGATGGCGCAGCCGATCGAGCGTTGCTCCCATGTGGTTGGAACGTAGTTCGTCAGGATTGCCCACACGCGGGCGGAGCGTGGGGTTCGCGTCCACGACGCGGACGAACCAGCGGTCGAGCGCATGCATGGCGCAATCGGGGGGATCTCCGGCGACGGTCCAGTACGGCTCGGGCAGGTTCGGTGCGGCCGGGTTGCGTAGCGCGAGTGCGTGCCGGCTTTCCTGTTCTCTGTCCTGCTTGCCATGGACCGCCAGTTCGGCGATCGCGCTCTCGATCTGCGCGGCGGGAACGAACAGCGCCAGCGCCGCCTCGTTGAAGACGTTGCGAGCCAGTTCGTCATGTGCGGGATTGCCCCCGAGGGGTAGATTGTGCGCCGCGTTGGTGTCGGCTCCTGGGAAGCCGAAGCCCTTGACTGTCTCGGCAATGACATAGGGGATAGGAGCTGGATAGGTGCGGACGGGATCCGCCGCGAAACGTTCAAGGCGCTTCTCAGCCTCGATGATGGCACAGGTGAAGGCCGCAGGATCACGGCCATCGATGATGAAGGGATCGAAACCATTGAGCTTGAGGTGGTCGACGAGCCAGTCCGCGCCGCCCTGCTGCGCGATCTGGACACGTTCCTCGATGCGCCGGCCGTTGAGGATCATAACGGGAACTGCGAAACCGGAATCTTCTGCGCGCCACCAGCGCGGCGTCCAGTCAGAGCCGCGCTGCTCCTCGAACGCGCCGTCGCTCAGAAAGGCGACGAGGCTTTCACCGGGCAGCGGCGCATGGACGTACTGGACCTCAGCGAAGCCGAGATAGCCGCCCTCCGAAATGGCGCCGGCGGTGTTTGGACCAGCATGGCTGCCGAGCGGGACCGCGGCAGCGCCGTGGGCGTCGATCGCATAGGAATAGAAGTCGGCCGCGAGCTGCGAGAGACCTTTCTCGCTGCGATCATAGCGGCCCCTCTGTGCGGGAGAAACGTCCCCCGTAAGTGCATTGACCGCTTCGATCGCGGCGACAGAATGGCCTTGGCCCATCAGCCATGAACGGGTTTTCGCGGTGATCGCGTTGGCGGCGAGATAGCCAACGAATGCGGGCACCATGTTCAGCGATCCGCCGGTATGTCCTTCAGGCGTCGACTTGAACGCCTCGGCAGGCAGCGGCGCGCCGGAAAGGTCGACACGGTGGGCATAGGTCATATGGGCGACAGTCCACATTGCGGCGGAAGTCAATCGGTCGGCCGCGGCAAGGATGCGATAGAGGGCTTCCGGATCGAGCAGGCCGGACGCCGCCAAGGCAGCAACGCGTTCGATGGTTTCATTGTTGTGGCTGATCGGGCCGTATCCCCGTTGCCACGTCTTTGATGTTGTTGTTGTCAAATCGTTCATGCCGTCGCCGCCTTCCGTCAATCGTTCTCGTCGTCAATTCAAGCCGCCCGTCCAGGATGGGGGATCGCTGGCGGGAAAGGAAATCGAACCCCACCTATTTCACTTCGTCCAGCTCCTCCGGCGGACGCCGGTGGCGAATGAGATCGCCCTCATCGTCGGGCGCAGAGGCAATCGCCTTAGCGACCAAGGAGGCGAGCCGGACGGAACTGCTTTCGTGGGGCACTGAGTCAGTCGAGACGATGCGGTCACAAAGAGCTGCGAGACGTTGGAATGAATCGTCGGCGAATATCGCATGCACCACGGCGACCACAGGCCGAACGAAACCCTGAAGCGGGAGCTGGCGGGCAGCCTCAATCAATGTATTTCCGGAGGACGCTATGTCGTCTGCGAGCACCGGCTGCCGGCCTCGCCACTTGGAAAGGTCTGGTAGCTTGACTTCGACGTGGCGGTCGCCATGGCGTACCTTTCGCAGCACGGCATGTGGAGCACCGATCCGTGCCGCGATGGCAGAGACCCATTGGTCGCTTTCCTCGTCAGGACCGATGATCAAGGGCTTGTCGACCTCCGCGGCGATCCAGTCCGCAAGCAGCGGTGCAGCATGCAAGGTGTCGGTCGGCATCGTATAGAGAGGCGACAAGGCCGAATAGCGGTGGAGATGCGGATCTACCGTCAGCAGCCGGTCAAAGCTCGACGAGACGAGCCTGGCGAAGCTCCTGGAGCTCACCGCCTCTCCTGACTGGAAGCGGCGATCCTGCCGCATGTAGGAAAGGTAGGGTGCGACCAGATTGACCTGGCGGGCTCCTAGATTTCTTGCTGCATCGGCCGCGAAGATCAACCGCAGGAAGCCGTCGTCTGGCCGTGCGAGCGTGCATACCAGATCGACGGCCTTGCCCTTCACCTCCGAGAGGATGCGAACGTAAGTTTCTCCGTCAGGGAAACGCCGCGTCTCCATTGCGCCAAGTTCCCAGGCTCCTTCGTCGGCAAGACGCCGCGCGAATATTTCGTTACCTGGCAGCGGAAGAATCAGTCGCATGCCGGGAGTTCCCCGTTGTATGTCTGCCTGTGTCATTTGTGCCTCCTGTAGGAGCGCAGAAGCTGGGCGTTGATGGCGACGATGACAGTGCTGGCCGACATGAAGACGGCAGCGATCGCGGGGGTCATTATGAAGCCGGTACCGAAGGTAATGCCAGCCGCCATCGGGATGGCGATGGTGTTGTAACCGGTCGCCCAGATGAGGTTCTGGACCATCTTGCGGTAAGTGGCGCGCGAGAGACCAAGGATTGCACCGACGTCGCGCGGATCGCTGCGTACGAGAACCACGTCGGCAGATTCGACGGCAACATCGGTACCCGCGCCGATGGCGATCCCGAGATCGGCCACCACGAGCGCAGGCGCGTCATTCACCCCGTCGCCGACCATTGCGACGGAGAGCCCCCGCGCTTGGAGTTCCTCGATCTTTTGCGATTTCTGATCAGGTAGAACTTCGGCGAAGTATTCGGTGATCCCGAGTTCCTCGGAGACCGCCTTTGCTACGCCCTCGGCGTCGCCGGTGAGCATGATCGAATTGATCCCGAAGGACTTGAGTTCGGCGATCGCCTCCTTCGATTCCGGACGGACGATATCAGCCAGCGCAAAGAGGGCCCGCGGCTCGCCCTCGCGGACGAGAACGACAACAGTCTTGCCCTGGCCTTCCAGTCGCTTGAGACTGTCATGGGCGATGGCGTTGCCCTGCCGTGCGAGGTGCCCAGGGCTGACGATACGCACATCCTGGCCGTCCACTTTTGCCACGATGCCTTCGCCGGTGATGTTGCTAACGTCGGTTGCCTTGGGAATGATCAGGCTTCGTTCCTTCGCCTCGGCTACGATGCCGTGGGCGATGGGATGCTCGGACTGGCTCTCGGCGGCCGCGGCAAAGCTGAGCTCGTCGTTTTCGTTGCCGTCGGCGAGCAAGACGATATCGCTGATACCGAAACGACCCTCAGTTAATGTGCCGGTCTTGTCGAACACGACGGCGTTGAGATTGCGCGCCCGCTCAAAGGCTGCGCGGTCGCGGATCAGCAGCCCGTTGCCGGCCGACAGCGACGTGCTGACCGCGACGACTAGCGGGACAGCGAGACCAAGGGCGTGCGGACAGGCAACAACCATGACCGTCACCATTCGTTCGATCGCAAATTCTAACGGGGCGTCAAGGAGAAGCCACCAGACAAACAACGTGCCGAAGCCGGCGACGAGCGCGATGTAGGTCAGCCAAGCGGCGGCACGGTTGGCAACGTCCTGTGTGCGCGAGCGCGTTGCCTGCGCCTTCTTTACCAATTCGATAACCTGCGACAGATAGGTCGCGTTGCCTGTCGCTGTTACCTTGATGGTGACAGCGGCGGCCCCGTTTATCGCGCCGCCGATAGCGGCTGCGCCGACCCCCTTGGTTACGGGCCGCGATTCGCCAGTGAGCATGGCCTCGTTGAAACCAGACGAACCTTCGATAATAACGCCGTCCACCGGAACCTTTGCGCCGGGTCGTACGATGACTTTATCACCGGGCTGGAGGGTTGAGATCGGCACCTCTTCGAAGGAGCCGTCAGCCTTAATGAGCGACGCTGAATCCGGCAGAAGCCGCACCAGTTCCTCAAGCGCACGCGATGCTCCCATCACCGAACGCATCTCGATCCAGTGGCCGAGAAGCATGATGGCGATCAGGGTCACAAGTTCCCAGTAGAGCTCCTCACCCGGAAACCCGAACGTGACGGCAGCCGAAAAGAAATAGGCCGCTGAAATCGCGAGCGCGATCAGGGTCATCATGCCGGGCTGCCTCTTGCGCAGCTCGGAGGTGAAGCCCGTCAAGAATGGCCAGCCGCCATAGACGTAGGCAATTGTCGAAAGCACGAAGAGAACGTAGCGGTCGCCTGGGAACGCCAAAGTTTCTGCGATGCCAAGCAAATGTTGGATCATCGGCGAGAGCAGCAGCACCGGCGGCGTGAGCACGAGGACCAACCAGAAGCGGCGCCGGTAGTCCGCAACCATCGCGCCATGGTCATGTCCGCCGTGACCAGAATGCTCGGAATGGCTGGAGCCCGCGGCAGCGACGACACCGCCCTGAGCTTCATCGTTTCGATGCCCGGGGGCGTGCGCTTGATGGTTCTGATGGCCATCGTGGGAATGTGGTGAACTCATCAGGTTTTTTCCTTGTCGTGGCTACGCGGTATCGGGCCAGCAGAACTACTACCCCCCGGGTGGTCGCAGTCCTCGGCAGGCGTAATCCTCCAAGGCTCAAAATCATCGCTTCGAGCCCTGGAATCCTTGATCCAGGTTAAAGTCCTCTACAGCAGATTTTTGGTATCTAAACAGCATCCACTGTCGAAACTATCTCACGACGAGGACCGGGAGCGAAGAGCGGCTTACCCCTGCGTCGATGATTTCTCAATCTGCGGCCAATCTCATAAAGGGCTGCAGGTTGTTGAAGCGAGGAGCGGGGACAGAGCCAGGCTCTTCATTTTGCCGTCTTCTGGCGAAAATCCTGATCCGATCGACCGAGTCTGCTGCGGCAGGAGGTACCCATGCAAAGTGAAGTTCAAGTCAATCGTCGAGATTTCCTTTATGTCGCGACGGGCACCACGGCAGTCGTCGGAGCCGGATTCGCCTCGTGGCCTTTCATCGACCAGATGAAACCCGACGCTTCGACACTCGCGATCGCCACTGTCGACATCGACCTTTCTGGAATCGAGGAAGGTATGTCGGTGACCGTCAAGTGGCGCGGTCGGCCGGTTTTTGTCAGGAACAGGACATCCCGGGAAATTGAAGCTGCTTCCGCGACGCCCCTGGAAGAGCTTAAAGACCCTATCGCGCGCAACGCTAATCTGCCGGCCGGCTCGCCGGCCACCGATCTCGCGAGGTCCGCAGGACAACATCGAGAAAACTGGCTGGTCATGGTCGGCGTGTGCACCCACCTCGGCTGCATCCCCCTTGGTCAAGCAGGGGATTACGGCGGATGGTTCTGCCCCTGTCATGGTTCGCATTACGATACAGCGGGCAGGATCCGCTCAGGGCCGGCTCCCGAAAACCTCGCCGTGCCCATGTTCCAGTTCCTCAACGAAACGTCGGTCCGTATCGGATAAAGACCTGTGCCCGCCCTTGGTGAGGCCTTTGCAGAAGGACCTATGGTACGGGCAACACCAGCCATAAATGAACTGGAGAACGCGGTGTCATCGCACTAAAGCGCGAATGCTCGCGCAGGTATTCGCAGGACAGAACAGGGCGGTAAGGACAGAAAGGGCGGTCCGCTGATGATCCCAGCATACATACTCCCGCATCTTGGCTGGTGGTTGAAGCATGGGTCGCGTTGGACAGAAATCCGCTAACGAACGACGAGTACCGGGACAATCGAAGTCGCAAGCACTTCGGATGTCTGACTGCCAAGTAGAAGCCGCTTTATTCCCCGTCTGCCATGCGAAGCCATCACGATCAGATTACATTCAAATTTCTGCGCAGTATCGACGATAGCGCCGGCTGCCCTAGCATCTGGGACATGAAGTACATCGGCTTTGAGCCCCACCTTCTCGGCGAAAGCCTTTATTGGCGAGAGGATCTCGTTTGCGAACTTGATCTGGTCTGCATCGTAGCGCTCGAAGTCGCCGGGTCCAAGGGCCCAGCCTTCTCCCGCGTAAATCGGAAACGGCTCGGTGACCGTGACCACCACGACTTTGGCGTCGAGATTCTTTGCGAGCGAGAGCCCGTGATCGACACCTTTTTGGGCCATTTCCGAACCATCCGTAGCGATGAGGATATGCTTATACATAGCTGTAGTATCCGTTCTGGTTCATTCGGGTGAGAATATCGTGCCTGCGCGCCGTCAAGAATGGCACGCGCATCTTCAAGTTTGCCGATAACAGAAAGCCGGCCGGCAATTGACGCGAACTCAGGTTTCCTCGATCTGATGGCATTGCCGCACCCAGCGCCTCGTCCGCTAGCATGCTTCGGTGCCCAGACGCTGAAACTCATAGATCGTTGTTGTAGCAAGTAAAATCGCCGATCACGACGGCCAAACGGTAGACTGCGCCAGGAGGACGTACTCCACTCAAGCCGAAACTACGTAGTCAGTACGTTCTCAATGTCGCGCGTAACGACGTCCATGCCCTGCATACCATCGATCGAAACGAGTTCGCCTCTCCGGCGATAGTAGTTCAACAGCGGCGCGGTTTTATGCTGGTATTCGTCGAGACGCCTTGCAAACGTATCCCGATTGTCGTCCCTACGAGCCGTGCCGCCAGCGGCCAGCGTATCAGCGACGCGCTTTTCCATTCGTGTGATGAGCGAGGCCTGCTCAACCTTCAGTTCGATCACCGCATCAATCTTGTCACCCTTTTGCTCCAGCATTGCCGTCAGGGCTTCCGCCTGCGCGACCGTCCGGGGAAAGCCGTCTAGAATGAAGCCCTTCCGGCAATCCTCTTGATCGATCCGGTCGGATACCATCTGGTTGACCAAATCGTCGGGTACGAGTTCGCCGCGATCCATGATCGCCTTGGCCCGGCGCCCCGTTTCGGTGTCGTTGGTTACTGCAGCGCGCAGCATATCGCCTGTGGAAAGCTGAGGAATGGAGTGGCGTTCGGCCAGGCGCTGCGCCTGAGTTCCCTTTCCTGCTCCCGGCGGTCCAAACAATATCAATCTCATTGTCTTGTTTTACTCCTCGGATCTTCGACTTCCTGAACAACTCTTCGTATTGAGAATGTTGGGCTATTCGAGCGAAAATGTTGTGCCTGCGCGCCGTTCAAGAATGGCGCGCGCGTCTTCAAGTTTGCCAATACCGGAAAGCCGCCCGGCAATTGACGCGAACGCAGCCGCCGCCTCGACCTTCGGTCCCATCGAACCGGGCGGGAAATCAGAGGGGTCGATCTCGGCGGGGCGAACGCGGTCGATCCGCCGCTGGCGTTCTGTTCCCCATCCTTCGTAAACCGCATCGACGTCCGTCAACATCAGGAACGCATCGGCCGACAGTTCCTCGGCCAAAAGCCCGGCCGCGCGGTCCTTGTCGATCACGGCCTCGACGCCTTCAAGGTCGCCGGCAGCATTCTGGATCACCGGAATACCACCGCCCCCAGCGCAGATGACGGTAACGTCATTATCCACAAGAAGGCGGATGGTCTCGATCTGGGTGATCCTTCCGGGCAAGGGGGAAGGAACCACGCGCCTCCACTTGCCTGGGCTTTCCTCTATGAGCGGCCAGTTATGGAGTTGTGCGACTTTCTGGGCTTCGGCCAGTTCATAGATCGGACCGATCGGTTTTTCTGGCCGGGCGAACGCGGGATCGTCTCGATCGACTTCAATTTGGGTGAGCAGGGTGGCGAGCCTCGCGTCCCTGGGCAGTGCATTGGCCAGTTCCTGCTCGATCAGATAACCGATCATGCCGATGCTCTCGGCGCTGATGATGTCGAGCGGAAAAGGTGGCACCTCCTTGTAGGCGGCAGCCTGAAGCGCCAGCAGGCCCACCTGCGGTCCGCTTCCGTGAGCGACAACGATGTCATGATCGCGTGCGACATCGGCAAGCGCGATAGCCGCTGTACGCGCGTTCGCCCGTTGCGCCTCCGCCGTCATCGGCTCGCCGCGCTTGAGCAGGGCATTACCCCCAAGAGCTATGATAACTTTCATGTCAGGACCCCAAGGTGGCGACCAAGACCGCCTTGATCGTGTGCATCCGGTTCTCGGCCTGATCGAAGACAACGGAGGCTTCCGACTCGAACACCTCCTCGGTCACCTCCATGCTGTCGATCCCATATTGTCGGAAGACCTTCTCGCCGATCTCGGTGTCACGATTGTGGAAGGCGGGCAGGCAATGCATGAACTTGGCGTGCGGGTTATCAGTCGCCGCCATCAGGTCGGTAGTGACGCGGTAGGTCATCAGCAGCTTTATACGTTCCTCCCAGACCGAATCCGGTTCACCCATCGACACCCACACATCCGTATAGACGAAATCACATCCCTTGACCGCTTCGACCGGGTCTTCGGTCAGGGTAATCTTCGAACCGGTCTTTTCCGCGATCTGACGGCATTGTCTCACCAGTTCCTCGTCCGGCCAGCATGCCTTTGGTGCCCCTAGGCGAACGTCCATGCCGATCTGTGCTGCTCCGGCGAGCAGGGAGTTACCCATGTTGTTACCCGCGTCACCGACAAAGGCGAAGGCGACCTGCGAGAGGTGCTTTCGCGTGTACTCCCGCATCGTCAGGAAATCGGCAAGGATCTGGGTGGGATGGGACTCGTCGGTCAGACCATTATAGACCGGCACGCCGGCATAGGCCGCCAATGTTTCGGCCTGTTCCTGACCAAAACCACGATACTCGATGCCATCATACATGCGCCCGAGCACACGCGCTGTATCCTTCATCGACTCTTTTTTACCGATCTGAGTGCCTGACGGCCCCAGATAAGTGACATGCGCGCCCTGGTCGTAGGCGGCCACCTCGAATCCCGTGCGGGTGCGGGTCGAATCCTTTTCAAAAATCAGCGCGATGTTCTTGCCCTTTAGCCGCGGCTCCTCGTAACCGCCATATTTTGCCTGCTTCAGCGATGCCGACAGCCTGAGGAGAAAGCGAATTTCGTCGGGGGTGAAGTCGAGTACTTTAAGGACACTGCGGCCGCGTAGATTCACAGGCATCTTTCCTCTCCTTCAGATCGGATCACGGATCAGCGGGCATGTCATGCAGTGACCGCCGCCGCGTCCGCGTCCCAGTTCAGCGCCGGGAACGGTGATGACTTCCACGCCCGCCTTGCGCAACTGCGTGTTGGTGTAGGTGTTACGGTCGTAGCCAACGACCACGCCCGGCTCGAGCGCGACAACGTTGTTGCCGTCATCCCATTGTTCCCGCTCGGCGATGTAGGCGTCGCCTCCGGTCTGCACCACGCGCAGCTTGTTAAGGGCGAGTGCCTCTGCGACCACGTCGGTCAGGTGGCCTTCCTCCTCCCGCACGTCGATCTGCCCCTCCTGCTCACCAGGACGCAGCGAATAGGCAGTGATCTTGTCAACGGCGTCGGGGAAAATTGTCACCAGATCGCGGTCGCAGAACGTGAAGACCGTGTCGAGATGCATAGACGCGCGCTCGATCGGCAACTTACAGGCGATGACCCGCTCCGCCCCGCCTTGTGCGAACAGCGCTCGCGCAAGCTGGCCGACCGCCTGCGGCGTGGTGCGCTCGCCCACTCCAACCAGCACAACGCCATTGCCGACCGGCATCACGTCGCCACCTTCCAGTGTCGCCAACCCGTAGTCATTGTCTGGATCGCCCCACCAAACCGGGAAATCCGCGTCGCGGAAGTCGGGATGGAAACGGTAGATGGCCGCGACGTTGACGGTTTCCAACTTGCGCGCGTTCCAGCGCATCGGGTTGAGCGTCACGCCGCCATAGATCCAGCAAGTGGTGTCGCGGGTGAAGAGATGATTGGGCAGGGGCGGCAGGATGAAATCTTCCGGCCTCAGCGTGTGGGCAAAAAGGCTCTCGGCCTTGATGGGCAGTTCCGCTTTGCTCATACCACCCATCAGGATCAGCGACAGCGGGTCGGCATCGATCTCCATTAGGTGCGCGCGCAGGTCGTCCGCAAAGCCGACGCCAACCGTGTCGTCGTTGACGCGCCGTTCGAGAAGCCAGCGGCGCGCCTCGATGTCGCGCAGGGTCTCCATCAGCGCCTCGCGCAGGAAGACGACCTCCGCGCCGCGATGGCGGATCGCGTCCACGAATGTCAGGTGCTCGACGCGCGCCTGCTTGACCCAGATAACGTCGTCGAAAAGCAGTTCGTGGCAGTTGGACGGCGTAAGCCGCGCGAGAGCCGCGCCCGGGCGATGGACGAGAACGCGGCGCAGCTTGCCTACTTCGGAATGGACTCCATAGGTGATGGACATAACGGTCTCCTTCAGGTGACGAGCACGGCGATGCTGAGGCAAGCCATGATGATGACGGTGAGGATCAGGAGCAGCGGCCACATGAAACGCAGCCAGCGCTCATAGGGCACGCGGCCGATGGCGAGTGCGCCCATCACCACCGCAAATGTGGGGTTGATCAGGTTCACCAGCCCGTTGGCCGACTGATATGCGGTGACGACCAGATCGCGCCCGACGCCGGCGAAGTCAGCCACCGGCGCCATAATCGGCATCGACAGCACGGCCAGTCCCGACGACGACGGCACGAAGAACGACATCAGCACCTGAAGCCAGTACATCACGTTGATGAAGGCGACCTCGCCGAGGTCGGCGACGGAAAGCTCGGCCCAGTGCAGAATTGTGTCGGTGATCTTACCGGCATCCATGATAACGACGATGCCGCGCGCCAGCCCAATGATGAGGGCGACGCCCAACAGATCGCGGGCGCCATTGACGAAGGCATCCACGAATTTTTCCTCGCCGGGCCGCGCGATCAGGCCAGTCAGGATCGCGGAGGCGAGGAACAAGCCGGTCATTTCGCCCATCCACCAGCCGCCGGCTAGCACGCCCCAAATCATCACGACGAAGGTGAGCGCGAAGATCGCGAGCACGATCTTGTGGAGGGTGGTAAACTCGATAGCGCCTTCTTCCCGCCCGGAAAGGAAATGCGCCTCGTTGTCCGCTTTGCGGTCGTAGACTAGGGATGTCGTCGGATCGAGCCGCACCCGTTCGGCATATCGCATGACGTATACGACGCAGGCGATCCAGCATAGACCGAGGATGACCAACCGCAGGACGATGCCTTGGGTAAAGGGAATTCCGGCCGCGTCGGAGGCAATCACCGTGGCAAACGCGTTGACGGTGGAGCCCAGCACACCGACGCCCGCGCCCAAAAGGATGGTGGCGACCGCAGTCACCGCGTCAAAGCGCGCAGCGATCATGACCGGCATCAGGAGCATGTAGAAGGCCAGCGTCTCCTCCGCCATGCCGTAGGTGGTGCCGCCAAAGGCGAATAGCGCCATGAGCGCCGGGATCATCCACTTCTCCCGACCTTCGAGCCTCTTCATGGCATTGCCGATGCCGGCATTGATCGCTCCGGTCGAGGCGACGACGCCGATGAAGCCGCCGATGACTAGCACGAAAAGCGCGATGTCAATGGCGTTGCCCTGGTTTGTAGCGGGATCGTAGAGCCCCGCTATCGGCGCCATGATGACCTCCACCACGCCCTGCGGGTTGGATTCCGTTTCAGTATATGTTCCCGCGACGGGCACCTCGCGGTCGAGTGCCGGATTGGCGACACGCTCGTATTGGCCGGCCGGAATGAACCAGGTGAGCGCCGCGACCAAAACGATTAGACCGAACAGGATCGTAAATGCAGTCGGAAACCGAACCCTGCGTGGTTCCGCAGTGTCAGATGCAGTGGTCATTTGCGTCTTCCCATCACTCGAAACTGAACCGCCCGATATGCGAATGGTGGTTCCCCGTGTGTGGCATCTAAACTGCCCGGCTCGCTGTCATCCTTGATCCAGGTTAAATTCCGGCCAGAGATAATGCTCAGCGCGCATTGTTTGGGTAGCAACGAGTTGCTCTGCGCCGGCTACCAAGAGTAATTGCGAGTCAAAGAGCAGGATGATCAGATATACAAGGCTCGCCAGGCCAAACCACTTTGGCGGGTCAGCGACCGATCGCGGCTATGCACAGGACAGGACGCGTCCCTAAGTAAATGCACAAAGCTGTGTAGGTTCGTTGGAGCTCGCGCGATACCGGAGGTGTTCTGTGCGATACTGGTGTCGGCGAGCTGGCATCGGCTGATGACGGTATCAGACGGCAGATAGAGTAGCAGTCTATCTTGGAATCATTCCAGTCTCGAACGTGCGCGGCGCCCCCCGACCACGAGGAAGGTCGGATGCGTGGCGAGCGCCCTCCGGCAGCACCAGCAGCACATCGTGGTCCCGCTTTCGACAACGAAACGAGCGACAGGATGGTTGCCGAAATCATGGCAACGATCTCATCGCTTGCCCATGTTCGCCATGAGCGCATCGAGCTGGAACCCATGTCGCTTGCAGGCACGGTCACATGTAGCGGGTTTGCCAATTTTCGCGGGCGCGACCGTTACGAGATCAAGCTCTCCATCGCGCTTCCAATCGGGGAGACCGATTCAAGTCGCCTTTTCAGTGATCATCGGCAGTAGTCATGAGTGTTAGACCGGTCGGAGTCGCTGCGAAACAGGACGATCTCGCTGACCGGAAGAGAGCCTACTTTTTCAAAGGTCGATGGGAGCCTGATCCTGTCCCCGCTTGTGACGCCGTGGCGAAGTGGTGATCGTCGGTTCGAATACGGGTTTCCTCGGTACCGATATAATCGCGCGTCGTGGGCACTCGCGTGTGACCTCTCAAGTTGGTCTGGCTACCAGCCGCGGAAAGTACCCCGGCACGTTTTTCATATATCGCGCATAGGCATCGCCGATTTGTGCAAGCACTTCCTGTTCTTCACGGCGGGCGAGCCTCCAATACATGACGACAAGGATCGGAAACATAGCAGCGGTTAGCAAGGTGGGCCACTGGAGCAGGAATCCGAACATCACGAGTACGAAACCCCCATACTGAGGATGGCGAACCCTGGCGTAGACGCCAGTTGTGGCGAGCACGCCCTTTTTCTGCGCCTCGTAGAGGACCTTCCATCCCGAGGCAATGAGCATGAACCCACCACCAATGAAGACGAAGCTCAGAAGATGAAAGGGGCCAAAATGGGGATTGAGCCGCCAGCCGAAGGCGGTCTCCAGCAGGTGTCCGGCGTCGTGTGAAAGCCAGTCGATCTGAGGGTAGCGCGTCTGCAACCAGCCTGACAAAAGATAGATTGTTAGCGGGAACCCGTACATTTCCGTGAAAAGCGCAATGACGAAGGCGCTGTATGCCCCAAATGAGCGCCAATCACGAGCGGTTGCCGGCTTGAAGAAGCTTAACGCGAAGAAGATGAAAACGGCAGAGTTGAGAATCACCAGGGACCAAAGCCCATATGCAGGAATGTCCTCATGCATGATTTTGCTCCTGAAACTCTCAATGTTGATGGGGAGGACGCTTCGAACTCGGCGAAGATGAGCTTCCGCCTCGATGGTCGTGTCCGCCGTGGCGTCCGTGCATGAAGAAGTGGAGGAGTGGACAAGCGAGAATTATCAGCCACGGCAGCCACCCGAGCAGATGGGCCCGATGTTCGGCAATCAGGTAGAAGGCGCCGATGGCCAGGAACCCCCATAGTGCGATATTCGTGGCAGAAATGCGCCGCGGAAGTTGGTCGTCATTGCTGGGCTGTCTAATCTTGGGTGGCATGGTCCTTGTCCGCTTTCTGCACAGTGATTTCGTCTTGAAGCAGGCGACGCAGCGGTTGGGTCAAGCCCGGAGCAGCGAACCTGCATCGATTGTGGAGACAACAATGTGCGCACTGGAAAGCAAAAACCTTGATCTCTGTTATAGTTTTGTTTGGGCTTGCGCCCTGGCGAGCGAAACGGTCCGCCGTAGCACGGGGCACTCGGCGTAGTTGCTATTGGCCGGAAACCGCCGCGGCCGGACGGGTAGGCCGTTAGGTGCGGCCGGCGCCACAGCGGCGGCAAACTTTAACCCAGATCAATCTTCGGCTCAGCGCCATCAGCTACTAGTTCGCATACAGATTTCGCCAAAACGAAGAGCAGAGGAACGTAATAGTGTGGCCGTGGGCGCTGTAGTTGGAGCGCGGGGCCACTCTGCTGGCTACTCGCCCCAAGGCCGATACTGTCACGATGGATGATTTCAACAACGCGGTTGAGCGTATCGTCGCCGGGCTGGAGAAGCGAAACCGCTTTCTCAACCCGAAAGAACGCGAGGTTGTGGCCTATCATGAGATGGGCCACGCGCTTGCCGCCATGGCGCTGCCCGGCTCGGACACCGTGCATAAGGTGTCGATCATCCCGCGCGGGATCGGGGCGCTCGGCTACACCATCCAGCGCCCGACCGAGGATCGCTTTCTGATGACCAGAGAGGAAGTCGAGAACAAGATGGCGGTTCTGCTCGGCGGCCGGGCGGCCGAGAAGATCGTCTTTGATCATCTTTCAACGGGAGCGCCCAACGACCTTGCCAAGGTCGCCGCCATCGCCCGCACCATGATCATGCGCTACGGGATGTCGGAAAAGCTGGGTCATGTCGCCCTGGAGAAGGATCAGCGCTCCTTCCTGACACCAAACCAGATGGCAGCCTATCCTCAGCCTCGCGACTATGGCGAGGCGACAGCCGACGCAATCGACGGGGAGGTGCGCGCGATCATCGATGGCGCGTTCGAGCGAACGATCCGTTTGCTCAAGGAGCGTCGAGACCTTTTGGAGCGCACGGCCCGTAGACTGCTGGAGAAGGAAACCCTCGACGAGGCGGAGCTTTCCGCATTGATTGGGACCAAAGAGGGTGACGACCCTGACAGTGCCAATCAGCCTTTCAAGACATTGAAACGAGCCTCCACGTCATCGACCGCCAGCCCGCGCTCGCCGTAACTATCGGGGAGCCTGATTTCGTTAGGTTCCGAATGCATTCAAGTGGTAGCTGATCCCCACCGCGCGTTCTAACAGGCCGTCAGGCCGGTGGTAGAGTCTCAAAAGAGGTAACAAGTTCGCTAATCGTCCGGGCACAGGAGCCAATCCGGACGTCGACCCCGGCCGCGCAGAGCTTGTCGCGCTCGGATGCTCCGACATATCCGCAGATCAACCGCATTGACCCACTGGCGAGGATCAAGTCGCAGGTTGACTCGTTCGTTCTAGCTGCGTTTGAACGGAACCGCCGCTTACGTGACACTGGGTCGACGACGAGCAAGCCATCGCTTTTGGCGAAGAAGGGGCTTAGCACAGCCCTTCTTTGGCTGCGAGAGACCAGCAGGGCTACGCAACGCTTTAGATCAAATGCAGGCGAGGCTGTCGATACTATTCGTGGTTCGTGGAACACCGCTCATTTCTCCCACTTCTTAATAATTATGACCGGCGTGGACGGGATGCACTTTAATCTCAATCAAGTGAGCTCCCAACCATCGTTGCCGCCAGTTCGTTGCAATTTGCTTCGCGGGCAATGGTAGTTGCTCAGCCTCAGCCTCAGCCGCCCCGCGATCTCTTTGATCCCGGTCAAAGTGTCCGTAGGCAATATGTGCGATGGTGCGTCTTTGCATGACATGCGACGGGATGGAATCCTGCCGTGCAAATATGGGAGTTGCGCGAAACAGTCGGGAGGTGGTGGGTAAGTGCACATGCTCAAGCTACTGGCATTGCTGGTCGTTTGCACGGTTTCCTTCTTCATGCAGGGGAAGCTGGCCTTGGCACATGACGGAAGTTTCGCGCCGGTTCATTCGATCTCCCAGCGCCAGATGGCCCTAAGTCCCGAATTCGCCGCGCCATTGCCCCCGAATGACTGCTCCTCCCAACGGACATGCTGCATGGTAGTATGTTCGCCATGCCAGGTGCTCATAGCCGGGCACCGAACCGAGTTCACCTGGAGATTAGGTGAATTTTCGACCATCCCCGCTCTTGGCGATGATTGCCTCAGGTCAATCATACTTGGCCGAGATCCTCCGGTCCCACGATCCCATCGCCTCTAGGTGGTTCCTCGCTGTCCTGACCAAGGCGCGGGTGCTTGTTCGTCTGCGTTTCCGCGTCGGGAAGTTGCGGGTGGCAAAGCGCGAATGGCGTCGTTGTGACGGAGCGAGGATTTTCATCAGGTCAATAAACTGGGTGCGGACACAGCCACCGGAGCGGCAGCACGCCCGGCGACTGTAATAAAAGTTGGGATCGAGCGTCCTTACCACATGAGGTAACGTCGCTGTCGCTCTTGCCGCGACCGATGAGTTCCAACGTGGACGGAGTAGACCATGTTTCAAGGACTTACGGCACAAGAAGCTGCACGCCCTTCGGGCGGTCCGCTTGATGATTTGAGCATGAGCCCAAAGCGCCCGAAAGACGGAGCCGACGGCGAGGCTTGGGCTCCGGTAATAGGATTGCCGCCGTCGACGGATGCCTACCGGCTTCTCCCGCGGTTTCGAACGGGAGATCGCAGGATGCCGGTTGGGCGGGATCTGTTCCGCATCGGCGAGACAAACAAGTCAATTTTCAACCTTCTGTCCGGCTGGGTAGTGATCTACACCCTGCTTGAAGATGGCAGGCGGCAGATCGTCCATTTCGCGCTACCAGGAGCGGTCATGGGAGTGCCCACTTCAAACGGGGCTAAAATCAGCTACGGGGCGCAGGCCCTGACGGAAGTGGTTGTTTCGGTCATCCCGAACACTGTGCTGGCAACCGTTTTGAAGGACGATCCCGAGGTCAGCATGCGGCTGGCGAGCACACTGGCCCGTGACACTAGTATAGCCTATGACCATATGACGAGTATCGGGCGTCGCACCGCGCGAGAGCGCGTCGCGTACCTTCTTCTTGAACTGTTCACGCGCCATCGGGCCCAATGGCCCGGCAACCACATTGAGGAGATGGTAATCCCGCTCACACAGGAGCAGATCGGGGACGCCACGGGCCTTACCTTCGTTCACGTGAACCGTGTTCTAAGCACGTTGCGCAAAGACAAAATCGTGCATTTCCACTATCGGCGACTCCGAATACTCGATCCCGATCGATTGATCGAGGTAGCCGGGATTGACCCGCAAACCGCGATGTCATGGTTTGAGCGACGATCAACTTGAACGCTTCCCTTCGGACTAATCAGGATCCGCCATAGCGCTCCACGATCACGAGGCCGATCGCCGTCAAGACCAGACCGAATGCCAGCGAGGGTGCGAACTGCTCGCCGAAAAACCCGATACCGAGCAGCAGGGCGAAGACCGGCGTCAGGAGGGTAAATGCATTCGCCTGGCTGAGCGGAACGCGATCGAGCACCCAAAACCAGAGCCAGTACGCTAAGGCTGTTCCGGGAAGAGCCAGAACGATCAATGAGAACCCGAAGTCCGACGAAAAGTGTATCTGAAACGGCCGTTCCAGCGCCAACGCCATAACTGCCAGAGGGATTGCTCCAAGGAGAAGCTGCGCTGACATTGCGACCAAAGGGTCAATTCGGTTTCTGACACCTTTCATCAGGACATTGCTAACGGCGAGGCCAGCGGCCGCCAAGACGATGAAGGCCGGCCCTATCACACCATCGAAGCCTTGCTTGATGTCGAGCTGAGGCAAGGTAACGGCGACGATCCCGAGGAACCCGATCGCCAATCCAACGTATTGTGCGGGTCGCAACCGTTCCGAGAGGAATGCAAATGCTAGTGCGGCCGCGATCAGGGGCTGACTGTTGGCAATGACAGTCGCGAGCCCTGGCGAAACAAATTCAGCAGCGTGGAACATCCCGAAATAGGCCGATGTGGTGGCTCCAAGGCCAATGAGCGCGAGAGCAATCCACGATCGGAAATCAGTTGGAATGGGCCGCCGAAGCATTATTGCGACCACGCCCAAAACCATTCCTGCCAAAACAGCCCTGAGTGTCGCGAAAGTCATATGCGAGACGTGTGTCAGGCCGAGCGTAATGAGCGGAAAGCAGAGAGCGTTGAGAAAAGCAACCAGCAGGAGAATGAATGTGAAGCGAGAAACCATCATCCGTCCACCCAGCGACCTCGCCGGCAGTAAAGGACTGCTCTATGCACCGCGACGACAGATCACCTCATTCATTCCTGTATGACAACGCTTTCGGCGATCCAAAAGAGCGGGTCCTCTATACGTCTCTTGGTGACTTCTCATGATTTGAAATGGCAACACGTGCTGCGGCGATCTGCTCCGCCTTTTCGCAGTAACAATCGAGAAAACCGTGGATGGGACAGGTCCGGCACATCTCCTCTAGGCGCTTGCGAAGCGCGCGACGGCCTCGGTGCAACCGGACGGTGATGTTGTTCAGCGAGGTTCCAAGGCTTGCGGCAAGCCGATCGCGTGGCTCGCCGAGAATGTCCGCGCGCCAAATGATATCCGCATATTCCGCCTTAATCGTAGGCAATAACCGGTACAGACAATTGCAAATGGTCGCGTCGAGACCTACGTCGGACTCGGCAGAATGGTTCTCTAAACTGTCGGGATCGACCTCTGTTTCGCGCTTGCGACGCCTTATCCGGTCTCGCTGATGGTCGACGATAGTTGTTGCAAGAATCCTCCCTAACCAGCCACGCACAGTCCGAACGTCACGAAGCTGAAATGACCGCTCCAGGGCGCGTAAGGAGAACCGTTGAAGCACTTCCTCTGCTTCGTCCCGGTCGCGGAGCCGATTTTCAAGGAAACGCATTATTTCTTGCCGTACCTCAACCAACGCTCGCTGGACGGCTGTATCGTGCGGCTTGGCACCGTCGCCTTCCCAAATCCTTTCTACCGAGTCATGGTCTTCAGTGTGGATCATGAACGCTCCTGTCTAGCGAGCCAGAGCTCGCTCGGATTTATCGTCTGTTACCACCCAGTGTAATTCTTTAATCTAGATTAAGATCTTTTCCCTTTCCCCATTCTTACCAACTATTCGGTGCGCCTCTTCGAGAAACGGGTAGAAATGCAGCGCACCGGTTAGCGAAACCACGTCGCTGCGCCGAGAATTTGGCAGAGCGACGTCGCGGCAATGGGGAAATCTTGACTGCGACTGCGGGACGGAGGAACTGCACTGAGAGCACTTTATCATTACGCGCTGTGATCCGATCCCAGAGCTGCTATATTGTGCGCCAAGCGCTGGCTACCCTAAACCTGAGCCGAAGTGGTCTGTGGGGCGAGTACCCCACAATGTAGCGGCTACCTTTCTCCAACCCGCAGCCTCGTAGTTGCTATGGTCCACCGGGTCGGTTATTTCTTGGTGCCATGTTTGATGGCGACTGTCCGTAGTCGGGCCTAAGAACGGGGCGTCCGTGAGGGGTTCGATTGGTCGAATTGGTAGGCTGGATCGGCCGTGGCAGATAAATCTCGATTGCGGTGGCCTTTCGCGATCCGGCTGTTGCACTGGTTGAGTGTGGCGACGTTCGCAATACAGATCGCGCTGTCTTTTGGCCCGATGAAGGGCTCTGGGATGGCATCAATGCTGTGGCTTCTCCTTCGCACATCTCTACAGGCTGCACGCGCCCGCAGTATCTGCTCAAGGATGTTCAACGGCAGACGCCCTCCAATCTTTGTATCATTTTTGCCATCTCCGCCGATATTGCCATGACCCGGTGCAAAACACCCGTCTGATAGGTAGGTAATAGCAAACCCCAGTCAATCTCTTTGGATGAGCCTGAAGGATACATCTGTTAGAGATAAGGCGATCCGAGCCAGAGAATACGGTCAATCAGTCGCACCAGGAAGGGTCGGGCGCGCAGATCGGACAGCGTGACCTCTGTTGCCGAACCGATGACAGCGTCGATACGCGCGTCGATGCTGCTTGCAAAGGTACCGTCCAGAACTTCGAAGTCGATTTCGAAGTTCAATCGCAGGGATCGGGGATCGAGATTGGACGAGCCGATGAATGCCCATGTGCCGTCCACGGAAAGCAGTTTCGAATGATCGAAGCTGCCTGCCGCACGCCAGACGCGGCAGTAACTCCTGAGAACCTGGTCGAACTGGGCCGTCATTGCGCGATCGACGAGAACGAGATTGTTGGCGGAAGGGACGACGATATCGATATCGACCCCGCGCCGGGCAGCCGTCGTCAAGGCGCTGATCAGTTCGCGATCGGGCAGGAAATAAGGCGACATGATGCGGATGGATTTGCGCGCGACCGAGAAGGCACCCATCAGCATCTTGTGGTTCGCCTCGAGGCTGGCATCGGGGCCGGAAGGGATGACGCGCGCAAGCACCGGCGACCCCGGTTCACCGATCGGCGTCTTGATCCTCCAGGCATCGCCGTGCAACCTCTCGCCGGTGGCGAAGTACCAATCCTCGGCCGCTACCGCGAAGATGTCGGCGACCACCGGTCCTTTCATGCGAAAATGCGTGTCATGCGCCATGCTGGAGCCGGCGAATTCCGCAGTGAATTCCTGCCGGATGTTCATTCCTCCTACGAAAGCCGACGACCCGTCGGCCACCAGTATCTTTCGGTGAGTCCTCAAATTAGCATAGGGCAGGCGCAGACCCATGATGATGCTGCCGTTGAAGACAGCAGTCGAGACGCCGCCTTCACGCAGATAACCGACGATGCTGGGGACCGAGTAGCGCGCTCCCACCGCATCAATCAGCACCCGCACGCTGCCCCCTCGTTTTACAGCCTCTATCAGCGCGTCCGCTATGCGCAATCCGATCGGATCTCGATCGAAGATATAAGTCTCCAGGATCACACTGCAGCGCGCTCCTGCGATTGCCTCAACCATTGCAGCGTAGGCTTCGTCGCCAGTCTTGAGCATTTCGACGGCGTTTGCTGTCGTCAGCGTATGATGGGTTATCCTGTCACCCACGGACTTGAGGGCGGTGAACCGTCTGCCAAACCGTTCAATGACGAACTTATCAGTCACATCGAAACGCGGGTGCGCCTGCATTTCATGCCCGGCTGCCGATCGTTCCGCCGCAATCGAGCCGCGCCGAATCCGATTTACTCCTGCGATTGCGTAGACAAGCGCGCCGACGATTGGCGATAGGAGGATGACCCCAACCCAGCCGATGGCTGCCCGGACTTCGTCCTTCGTCATCGCCGCATGGGCGGCGGCGGCGGCAGCGACCAGCACGGAAATGGTGGCAACAATACGGGGCCAGTAGGTCAGGAGCAGATCCCACATAGCAGGCAACTTACGCAATCATCCGCTCAATGTCGTTAGCGTGTAGGTTGGCGACACTCCGTTATCGGCAGGCCCACCGTGGTCGCGGTAATATGGAAAATCCTTTCCGGATTCGATCCGGCTTGCTCAAGCATAAGGAATACGCTTTCAGTCCCTTCTGGCAGCATTAGACGGTTATGAGGATGGGAGTGCGAGTTGCAGCCTCGTGGCGTTGTGGATGATCTCGAAGCCCCCCCCCGAGACACATCTGCGCCGCCATTGGCTTCAACTCGCCACGGCCCGGCAGACTGACACACATGCAAACCGAAGTAGTGGCCATGGATACCTCTCGCAGGAACGTTTTGAAGTTTTCGGCTGCAGGGGTTGCCGCAGCCGGGCTGTCTATCGTGGGCAAAGCCCACGCACAGGTGGCGGAAGAAGCCGGCACCGATCCTCTGACGATCACCCGCAAGGGCATCAACAAGGCTCTCGAGGTCATCAGCGCCGATATCCTCGAAGAACAGGCTAAGGCCAGCCTGTCGGAAGGCGTTTACGTGTTCATTTCACACGGCAATGGCGACCAATGGACGCTTCGTGAGAACCGTCGGGCGTTCGGGGACTACCCGTTTACCCCGCACAGAATGGGAGGTGTTGTCCGGGACAAGATCGATACGTCGGTAACGATCCTTGGCGAAAATGTCTCACCCGATAATAGTCACGCCGATGGGCAGTCATGGACTGGTCCATCCGGCGGCCGAGGTCGCCACCGCCGAGGGAGCAGCCAAGTCTGGCGGTCTGCTCAGCGTCTCGAGCGCCTCGACCGCGGCCATGGAGGATATCGCCAAGGCATCCACCGGACCAAAATGGTTCCAGATGTATCTGACCGTTGACCGGGGCGAGTCGAAGGAGGTCCTCGAACGGGCGCGTGACGCCGGCTTCAAGGCAATCATCTTCACCGTCGATGCCATTTGGCAGGGGTCATCAGACGAATATGTGCGCCTCGGTCGCAATCGTCCCTGGCTGCCCTACGGCAATTTCCCGGCCGGGAATGCCAATGCGTTCAAGACGGACCTTACCTGGGCCGACATGGAGTTCATCAAGACCACTACGGGATTGCCGGTGGTGGTAAAAGGTATCACCCGGTCGGAAGATGCTGTTGCTGCGGTCAAGGTGGGAGCATCGGCGATCCAGGTCTCCAATCATGGTGGCCGTGCGCTCGATGGAACGCCGGCGGCCATCACCGTCCTTCCGTCCATCGCCGATGCCGTTCAGGGCGACGTTCCAATCATCATGGATAGCGGCATTCGTCGCGGCATGGACGTAGCCAAGGCGCTCGCCCTCCGAGCCAATGCCGTCGCCGTCGGTCGCCCGGTCTGGTGGTCGCTGGCGCTGGGCGGCGCCGGCGGCGTGAACGGGCTGATGGAGTATTTCAACCGCGAACTGGTCAACACGATGCTGCATCTCGGGGTCGACAAGATTGACGCCCTGGGGTCGGAGCACGTCACCCAGTCAGCCAGCGCAATGGCGGTACCGGCGAACGATGCCATGAAGGCGACGACAAAGTAATCTGGCCTTGCGGCAAGCCAGGCAGCAGGCTCTTCCAACATGGAGGCAGGCGAGCAAGAAGCTCGCCTGCATTTTCAGTTGATCAACGACAGTTCGACCGGGTTGTCGCGATCATTGCCCATAAGATTCGAGCTCACGGCATCAAGCAGGCGGACACGCTTAACCACCGGGAAGACCTGATCGCGACATTACGCTAATGCACGTTCGTGAAAGACGATTAACTGAACTTCGGCCCGAGTTTCTTTCGTTGTGCAGGCTTTGAAGCCGTACCGGACTTCTTCCCAGATCCAGGTTTGCGTCCAAGCCCCATCGACTTCGCCATTGCTGAGCGCGCCGCCGAGTAGTTCGGCGCCACCATCGGATAGTCAGCGGGCAGGTTCCACTTCTGCCGGTATTCATCCGGGGTCAGGTTGTGGTGCGTCGCAAGGTGGCGCTTGAGCGATTTAAACTTCTTGCTGTCCTCGAGACAAATCAGGAAATTCGGCGTCACCGATTTTCGAATTGAAACGGCAGGTATAGGCTTTTCCTCGACCTCGGTGCTGGAAACAGACCGCAATCCGCTAATTGCGGCGTGAGTGTTGGCTATAAGTGTAGGAAGTTCAGAGGCCGGAACAGGATTATTGCTAACATAGGCCGCCACAATATCGGTGGTCAGCTCGATCAAAGATTCTTTCACAACGGTGGTTTCTTCGGTCATTGCTCGATCCAGGTGAGGTTCAATTCGAGGTAGCTCAGGTGGCTCTCTATCTGGTTACACGAAGAGTGCTCGTCTGCAACGTTTGGCAGGATATCCGGCTGTAAGATGCCGACGGTCGCTGCCAAATGAGGTGTCTATTCGCTGGTCCGGCATCTGGACGGCTGCAATTTTCTGGAGACCTTCGTGCAGGTTGTGTCCAGGATCGGCTTCGAGCTGAGTAATATAAACCGCAATGGAAGCGAGAACTCTGAGCGACCGAGCCCGACTATTCGATCCCGGAACAATGGGCGGCGCGGCGCAAGCCATGGCGCGGATCTGCAACCCGGCACTACTTGCGCGATGAACGTCATACGCCTGAGCAGATCATCCTTGGGAAACGAGTCAACATCAGCGATACGATCCTGGATCGTGTGTCAAATGGACCTCGCCTAATCCAAGACAGCCAGTCGGTCAGACCGGAAGCGCGGGCATCGCTCCATCGGCGACCCGCCAAACCCAGGCGCCTATATCCGGTCGGGATGCGATGAGATCTCCCAAAGCGTCCTCATAGTCGCCGTCTACCGTTTGCGGAACGATATACAGGCCCACCGGTTGACTTCCCGTCTGCAGGATCGCTGCCGCGCTTGGCGTCTCCGCAGCCAAATTGTAACGCAGCCCCTTCACGCTGCGCGACCTGACCTTCGCAAGCGCATCAACCAGTCTTTTTTCGTAGACGGAGTCATAAGGAATCCAGCTTTCTGACACCATCATCAGGGCAATCTCCTCGATCACGGCAAGACCGGCTGGAGATAGGCCGAAAGTGGCGATCACCATCAGATGGGACTGCTCGTCTGCATCCCACAGAGCGAATTCAATCTCGAAGCGCGCACAGAGTCGGCGATGCAGCGCCTCATCCAGCATGAACGGAAAGTCAGGCATATGCTTGACGATCAGGCGATGTCCGTTGCGCGCGGGAACGATCTCCTTGACCTCGCCGACAAGGATCATCAGCTTTCGCGGCCCGCTCCGCGGTGGCACCGCAGACGCCATGGCTGCCGCTCGCCGCTGTTCGATTGCCGCCTTGTCCGTTGCACGAAACGATTCCGGCACGAACAGCACATCCCTGAGCGTACCGCCCTTGATCCTCATCTGCTCGGCAGCTTCCAGCAGATGCCAGCGGCTGTTCCACCAATGGCGCTTGCCTGCCCAGCGCGAGGTCCAGGATGTCAGTTCAGCCTGGTGCCAAAGATAATGCAGCAGGCTGCGCAGCGACAACTTCTTCGTGCCACCAGCTACACTATCTGCTCGACTTGCACCAATCGCAGGTGCCGCACGCGCGCCCAACCGGGTCAGGCTGAATTCGACCTTGAGCGCCGACAACCCACTCTCGGGATCGACCTGGATGGCGCTGCCCATTAGCACGCCGAGACCCGACAATTCATCCGGAGGATCGTAGGAGGGGCAGTTCGCATTATGCGCATCGCCCGACAGCGGCATCCGCTTGACGATGTACTGACTGCCGACCTGGGCGATATACATCGCAAGACCCGGTTCTTTGCACAAGCACAAAGGCCGCACACGATTGCGATAAGCATCCGCAAGCGCGTCCTGTAGGTTCTCATCCGTTTCCTCGATAATCCGGTCAGCTAACCTGAAACGTCGCATCGCCTCCATCGCTCCGGACACAGCCGTATCCCCATCCCTATAGATTCATGGTTTTCGCACGGGCGCAACCCAAAGGCGAACAGACCGGATTACTGGCAACGTGCCAAACAGCAGATCAATTCAGCGCGTCCGACAGTTTGATAGAAATGTCCTTGAGCTATGTCCAGCTTGTACTGAATCGATCATGTACCCATCGAGCCAGCCCGTTCTGATCGATAATGCTGCCAATAAGCTGTATCGGCCAACCGGCACGGGGACCTGTTCCGACGGGCCGGTGGCGTCTACCTTCGGGAGCCGGGCTGCGGGCTCTTCTGAAGCCCGGCCTGCGGCCGGTCTTCCCTCTTCGGGCGCATCCCTGACGCAGGCGCGCTGCCGCAGCCTCGTTGCTTCGCCGGCCCGCGCCGCCAGAGGCAGAGGGAGGCCGGAATCAGGTGGCGGGTGATAGACCGGGAGAGAGGCTCCCGGCATCCGCCGCGGAGCAATCCCATGACCCAAATGGAAATTCAGGCACCAACACGCATCGCGCGCGACGGCTACAAGGTCGATATCAGCCGCGGTCAGCGCATCGGTCGCGTGTCGTCGGAATGGTTCAACCGGCCGGCAGACGAGCGTTACCTGTCCCTCACCGATCTGTACAATACCGTGAAGCGGCGGTCAGAACGCAGTAGAACCCGCATCGTCGAAAGCGAAGCCATCCGTGTCGAGGCTTCTCGCGACAATCCCGAAAAGCTCACACTGATGGTACCCGGCGCTCAGGAGCCGGTCGCACCGACCCATTGGAGTTTCGGCCAGCTCGCCAGTCTGGTCGGCGCGCCCGCTGCCTATCTGCGTCAGTTGCCCGCGCCGCTTGCCGGCATCAACCTGCAATATGGCCTTTCCACGCATCGCGCTGAACAGGTCAAGACGCTGGAAATCGAGAACGGCCGCCTTGAACTTCGAGCGGTGACCGGTCCGGATTACGGCAGGATTTTCGACCATGAGCTCGTCGAGGCGGTGCAGAAGATCGCCGGCAACGGCACCGGCGACACACGCTGGAAAGTTCCTGGTGTGCTCGACTGGTCGACAGGCATCTACAACCCGAATGTCGATGTGTCGAAGAACACGACCACCCTCTATGCCTCCGACCGCGATGTCTTCCTCTTTCTGGTTGACGACCTCAACCCGATTGAAGCTGGTCGGCTGCCGAACGGGGACCCGGATCTCTATTTCCGCGGGTTCTATTGCTGGAACTCGGAAGTCGGGGCTCGAACGCTCGGAATTGCCAGCTTCTATCTGCGCGCCGTGTGCCAGAATCGTAATTTGTGGGGCGTCGAGGATTTCCAGGAAATCACCATTCGCCACTCCAAATATGCCGCGTCGCGCTTCGCCCTTGAAGCTGAGCCTGCCCTGATCCAGTTCGCCGAGTCCTCGCCCATGCCCTTCATCACCGGCATCAAGGCAGCACGGGAACGGATCGTCGCCCGCGACGACGAGGACCGCACCAGCTTCCTGCGCAAGCGCGGCTTCTCGAAGGCCGAAACCACGAAAATCATCGATACCGTGCTGACCGAGGAAGGCCATCCGCCGGCGTCGATCTTCGATTTCGTGCAGGGGATCACCCGGGTTGCCCGCGACAAGGAACATCAGGACGTGCGGCTGGAGATGGAAGGCAAGGCGAAGAAGCTTCTCGACTTCGCCACCTGATCTCTTCGGATCCGGCGATGTGCCCCGTGCGTTCGTTGCCTGTCGTCAACTTCACGATTGCCGCCAAAGGCGCCGTCCTCAACAGCACGGGGACGGCGCCTTTCCTCATGACGGGTCGCCAGGTCGAAAGACGGGCTTTCGGCTGCCCGTTGTGGAGCACGACCAATGCACGAAACCGCTGCGAACCCCATGCCGTTGCTGACACCGAACCAGCACGAGCAACTCCTCGCCAATAGCCGCCAACGCGATCGTGACCATGTGCCCGTGGTCAAGTTCTTCAATCCTATCGGCATCGGCACATGTCTTGCCACCGAGCTCGATGCGGATAGCGATATGCCGTTCGGCTTGGTGCAGCTCAATGATGTGCCAGAGCTCGGCTCGTTCAGCCTCGAAGAGCTTTCGTCGCTACGCCTGCCGTTCGGCATGCATATCGAACGCGACATCTTTTTCACCGGCGCATTCCCAATCTCGGCCTATGCCGACGCCGCCGGGAAACCGGCAGCATCACAGCCGCGGTCCGCATCCTTTCCAGCGCGCTGCGGTCCGGGCACGGGGAGGGGGCATGATGCGTTTCCGCCCTTGGCCAAAACCCGAGCCCTATCGAGATACGTCGCGTAAGCGCGCCGCCTTCAAGCGCAAGCAACGTCTCGAACGTGAGGCGCTACCACTTTTCGCCGAGATGATCGCCGAACGCCAGCACGGTGTCGACGAAGAAATGGCCCGCCGCCACGTCTGGTGGGAGGAACGCGAACACGAGCAGCGATCCCAGCGGGCCGCGCGCTGGCGCAAGGCTCGGAATCGCCTCTTTGAGCTGCCGGGTCGACTGCGCCGGACCGTACGCGATCTCTGGCGAACATGCCCCTATCCAGCAGACCCGACCTGTTTGCTCGATCTGCTTCACCAGATCGCCATCGGTCGCGTCGACCCCCATCGCCCGCCCTGGATCTTCGATGGGAAACTGACGGCACGCACGACACCAGACCCTGCCAGTTTCGACGAAGCCTTCCGCCAGATCGGACATCGGAAGATCGGCGGCGGCCCAAAGGCCACGTCGGCCGACGAGTTCCTGTTTTGCGGCGATCTCGGCTCGGGAATCCTGTTTCTGCGCACGCGCGTGCGGCTCAACAACCCGCATGAGAGCTTCTACACATCCTCCGGTCATCGCCTGCGCGACTCCCATGTCGGCCGTGACGGTCACTGGGTCGATCTCGAGGTGCGAGGAGAATGCTCCGACGCCTCGCTCAGGATGCCGACACGCGCCGCGTCGAAGTATTGGTGGCCACCGGCCGGGAGGGCAAGCCATGAGTTCGCCTTCGACCTCGACCCGGAGATTGCTCATCCTCGCCTGTGCGGCAACCAAGCGTCACGACCCCGGACTCATTCCGGCATACATTCGCTATGATGGCCCGATCTGGCGAACGCTCCGCGCGACGGATCCTGATGGAACTCGCGCCAGGGTCGCCTTCCTGTCGGCACATTACGGATTCCGCGATGCCGCCACGCCGATCGCGGACTATGATGCACGCCTCGGGGCATGAGCGGAGCGATCGAACCCGCAGCACGAGCAGGACGGTCACCGTCGACAGGCAGGCAATGATCCATATCCTGATGGGCCACACCCGAATGGTCGACGCGCTGCGCAAAGCCGGTCGCGTCGACATCGCCGAGTCGGGCGAATAGCCTTTCACCCGGCAAGATTGAATCTCTCGATCGTGACGGCCCGATCTGCGTCCACGCCTCCCATAGTCCACCACGCAGTTGCGCCAGCGGGAAGCTCCGGCGCCTGGTCAGAGAGGCAGAGGGGGGATGGGGGGATTCTGACGGGCTAGGAGGTTCGGGGAGAGGCCCCGCACCGCTCGTCATGGAGACCCTGACAATGGCAAAGGCCAATCAGAAAATCGTCCTCGATCAGTCAGAAAACATTCCATTTCATCTGATCGAACTGTCCCAAAAGAACGTTCGCCGGATCAAGAACGGTGTATCGATCGAAGATCTTGCCGACGACATCGCCCTTCGCGGGCTGTTGCAAAGCCTGAACGTCCGCCCAAGCCGCGACAGTGATGGCAAGGAAACAGGACGCTACGAAGCTCCCGCCGGTGGCCGGCGCTACAGCGCACTCGAACTTCTGGTGAAGCAGAAGCGTATGGCGAAGAACCAGCCGACTCCCTGTGTCGTCAAGCGCACTGACACAACGAGCATGGAGGACGATTCGCTGGCCGAGAACACGCATCGGGAAAACCTGCACCCGCTCGATCAGTTCCGAGCCTTCAAGACGCTCAGCGATCAGGGCCTCGGTATCGAGGAAATCGCCGCCCGATACCTGGTGTCGGCGAATACCGTGCAGCATCGTCTGAAGCTGGCCTCTGTTTCTCCGAAGCTGCTCGACCTCTATGAGCAGGACGAGGTTAAGCTCGAACAGCTCCATGCTTTCGCCATCTCCAAGGATCATTCACGCCAGGAGCAAGTCTGGGACCGTGTCTCCAATTCGCATATGCAGGAACCCTACTACATCCGGCGCTTGCTGACGGAAACCACGGTTCGCGCTGACGATCGCCGCGCGGTCTATGTCGGAGCCGACGCCTATGAGGCAGCCGGCGGGGGTATCCTGCGCGATCTCATCGAGCCGGATGCCGGCGGCTGGTTCCAGGATGCAGCGCTCCTCGAGCAGTTGGTCTTTGACAAGCTGAAGGTCGACGCGGAGGCATTCCGCATCGATGGCTGGAAGTGGGTCGAAGCGGCTATCAGCTTTCCCTATGGCCACACCAATGGCATGCGGCGTGTCTATGCCGAACCGGAGGAGTTGAATACGGAGGAGCTTGCCCGTCACGACGCCGTGAAGGCCGAGTATGACAAGCTCGACGCCGAATATGCCGAAGCGGAAGACGCAGACGAGGAGATCGAAAACAAACTCGACCAGCTCGGCTCCGAACTCGACGCTTTCAGCGATCGTCCCCAAGTCTACGATCCGGCGCACAAGGCCATCTCCGGCGCGTTCATCACCCTTGCCGCGAACGGCCAGCTTCAGATCGACGCGGGCTTCATCCGTCCTGAGGACGAACCGCGCGCCGAGACGGACGAGGATAACGACGATGACACCGGCGAGGATCGCGACTCGCCGCATTCCTATGATGACTCCCATGGCGTTGTCGTCAACGGCCGGCCCGTGAATGGGACGTCCGATGCCGCTGAGGAACCCGAGGAGGAAGGCATCAAGCCACTACCCGATCGCCTCGTTTCCGATCTCACCGCGCAAAAGACGCTTGCGCTGCGCAATGCGCTCGCCGGCGACGTCGACATCGCCTTCGTTGCAGTTCTCCATGCCCTCGTGCTGCAGGTGTTCTACCGGTTCGCCAAGGACAGCTGCCTCGAAATCAGCATGATCAGCAACAGTTTCGGCCAGGTTCACGGTCTCGCCGAAACCCCCTGGGCGAAGGAGATCACCGAGCGTCATGAGGCCTGGGACAGGGATATGCCCGATAGCGACAATCTCTGGGCCTTCCTCCTCGGCCTCGACGAGGACAGTCGCAAGGCGCTCTTCGCGCATTGCGCCTCGCTCTCCCTCAACGCTGTCGTCGAGCCGTGGAACAGGCGGCCGGGCGCGCTCGCTCACGCCGATGCAATCGCCGCCACGCTCCAGTTCGACATGGTTGCAACCGGCTGGGAGCCGACCGTGGACAATTATCTTGGCCGTGTCACCAAGGCCCGGATCGTCCAGGCGGTGCGGGAAGCTCGCGGCGAGGATTCTGCGCAGCTGATCGACCACATGAAGAAGGACCTCATGGCGCGTGAGGCTGCCCGCCTTCTTGAGGGGTCGAACTGGTTGCCCGAGCCACTCCGCCTCGAGACAGGCGGCGCGGTTGCCGACATTGATGACGAGCTCGCCGGCGACATGTCGGCGGATCCTGCCCTCGATGTCGATGTGGGCGAACTCCCGGCCTTCCTCGCAGAGGATGCCGATCCGTCCTCCAACGAGCCCGTTACCGGAACCGACGAAAAGGCAGAAAGCCTTCAAGCGGCCGAGTAACCGGCCTTCCGATCCTCACTGGGCCCGGCGCATCCGCCGGGCCCTTTCTGTTTCCTCATAGGGAGAATTCCGCAAATGCCTGCTCATATCGTCTACGATTACGCCAGCCTGGGGAGCGTCATTCGATACTTTGACTCCACCCCGAAACCCCCAGAGCGGTTCAGAAAGAAGCTCGCCGCCTGGAAATCCCGCAACGGTGTCGGCCGCCTGGTGAAGAAGGAACCACCGCGCGAGCGGCCGACCTACAGTTCGCCGGCCTGTTTCACGCTTCACGAAGGCGATTTCGGACAAGACGGCATCGTCGTAATCTCAGTCAGGCGCACCTACTCGGTCGAGAGCGACCTGCATTTCGAAATCGCCGAGCGTCCCGCAATCGGTAGCGTCCGCGTTCTGCAATCGCTTGGCGACAGTCCGGAACTTCTGCATCTCGCCGCCAACAAGGAGGCGGCCGAACGCTGGCTCGCAAGCAACCGCTACAGCCGTGCGTATCTGGAGGAGGTATCGGCCGACGAGGTCGGCGCCGACGTCATCGAGGGCCGCGCGGCCGCCTGACGTTTCCGCAGCATACACCCAACCGATGATAGGCTCGGGGTCGCGCAAGCGATCGCCGGGCCTGTTTCATTTCATGGAGATCGACATGTTCGACTGGAACAGAAGCTGCTCCTATGACGAGCAGCACAAGAGACGTTTTCACATGACCGCCCGTTCACGGCTGAAGAAGCTCGCCGCTGAGCTTGCCCTGCCGCCCGGCAGCTACGACCTGAGGTCGAACAAAGCGGGCATCGCCGTTTCCGGCGAAATCACCTTGCACCACGATCGCGCCTACATCCAGGTCGGCCAGTTCGGCATGTCGTCTGGGCATGGTATCCTGATCCGCACCTGCAAGAGCCGCACCGACTATACTGGAGGTGCGAACCATTTCGTCTCGCTCGATATGCTTGACGATGTTACGGCGCTCGCCGCGGCCGTTCACGCCATCACTGGCATCGGTCGAAACAAGACACTTTCGTCCGATCGGCGCGCTGCCTGACGCCAAACCCTAACACACAAAAAGCCATGATGCCGACGGGTGCGAGCCGCCCGATGGCACAGGCTTGACCGCGCCAATTGTCCGGGCAGGCGTGACCCACGATTCCGGACGGACGGTGATCGATATCGTCCGCCGATACTACGCAACCGGCGGCGCGGTCACATGCCTCGCCCATCCGTCACATCGACCAGGAAACCTCCGAAAGGAAAAGGACATGGGAAAGCACAGGATCAGGATGGTCCAGGTCTTCAAGGCCGCACGCGTCATCGAGATCGAGGTTGAGGCAGAAGATGAAGACGAAGCCGTTGAGAAAGCGTCATCCGGCGCCATCGACATACCCGACTTTGATGATCCGCGCTGGAAGACCGGCTGGGATCTCCAGAACGAGGAGGTGGAACCAGCATGAGCATCGAGGATGGCTACGACCTGCCGCTTCGCGCGACATTCGAGGAAAAAGGCGGCACCCCCTACTGGCATTGCAACCTTGCCGCGCTTCCGCATGTCGGAGACACCGTCATCATCAGCTCCGCGCCAAAGGGTGTCCGGCATGTCGTCCACAGCATCGACCACCATGTCGGCGGGGCCAGTCACCGGATTGTCATCGTTGTCGCGCAGGCCGCCTGACGATCAATCACGTCCGCTGTGAAAGGATCAGGCCATGATCGAGATCACAATCTTCCCAATGCGCAATATGCCGGACGGAAGCGCAACGATCGCCGAACGTCCGATCGATCCCGAATTCTGGGATGTGCTCGTTCAGGACGAAAACGGCGAGCTCCTCGACGAGAAAGAAGACCTGGAGACCTATGGCGCGGCGGAGGCAGCTGTCGGTTTATTTCTCCTGAAGTATCCGGACGCAAGCGTCGACTATCGTTGATAGTGGCGCGTTGCGCGCGCCGCTTTTCATCAGAAATCCGCCGAATCCGGAGATCGATGATCCTCGCGGTTGGCTTTTGCCATTTGCGTCTCATCAGCAATCGCGCTGGTGATCTCGGTCGCCCGCATCTTCCGTTTGATCAACTGCAGGGAGTTTCCCGATGACCACGCTCGAAACCCGGCGTTTCGTCGTCATCTCCACCGCGCATGTGTCGGAGACCACGGCAAAGCGGCTCGACAATACCCCGCCCAAGGATTGGCCGTGCCTGGGCGGCCCGTACGGCGAATATGGCTGGTTCCTCTACGCCCACGACGAGAACGCCGGCGTCTGGCCCGACACCATTCCCGACGAACTCTTCAACGTCATGACGTGGAGCCGCCGGCAAGGCTTCGACTACATCCTGTTTGATTGCGACGCCGACCAAGTCGCCGACCTGCCTACCTTCGATTGGTGACGTCGGCACCGTCTTCCCGATTTGATCCCCAGATAGGTCCCCGCCGCAGAGAGAAAGAGGGGCTGGTTGCGGGTGCAGTGTGTGGAGGAAGGGGGAGGCGGGCTGTGGCTCCATACGCGCCGAGCCAAGTCGATGATCATCGATATCCGACAACGACTACGTCAGCTGAATTCAAGCCCCCGGTGCGAACGCGCATCTAGCATCTCACACCGTAATTGCCATTCATCCGAGCCCGGCCGTCGTGCCGGGCTCCTTCGTTTCAGGAGGTCAAAATGCACGCCCCACAGGCGAACCCAGTCAGCTACACGCCGGATCGCAGCTTCTCTGCGACCAGGGAGGAGCAAGTAGTGACACTGCTGCGCGCGCTCGGCGTCGAGGAGATTGAATACCACCTCGACGGTGGTGGCGACTCCGGTGACACCAGCCTTGAACGCGTCCTCTATATCGATGGTCATGAGGAGACGCACCTCCCGGACCTTCCGATCAGCTTTAATCCCCGGGGCGATATCCAAACACTCCAGCACTATCTCGACAACCTCGCATCCGATCTGCCCGAGGGCGACTGGATCAACAACGAAGGGGGTTCCGGCAAAGTCTTCATCAGGCCGATGGCGGATGAGGAAGATTGGTTCGAATGCAACATGACCTTCCACGATGAAGATGACTACGAGAACGACGACTTCGAGGAAGGCGATCTCGATGACGCGGATGAGCCGCCGGCCGTGGACCCAGAACTTGGCGAGACGGTTACCGGAGCGAAGGAGTATGCCCGATGAACACCGCATCCCCTTCCACCACGTGGGCCGACCTGCTTACCCACTCTGCAGGAGAGCTTATCTCCCGCGTGCCGGCCTTCGCGAAGCTTGGCAACCATCCCGCGATCGGCGCCTTGGCGACAATCTCTGCGCTCGCGAAAACCGCTATCACGACCAAGCGGTCCCTAAACAGGGTCGAGGCCCGTGTCATTGTCAAGCCACGGCCCGATGTCGATGCCCATGCCATGCATCTTGTCAGGGACATGGAGGCGGCGATCACAGCCAATGCGTGCCGCGCCCGTACCACGGCATCGTTCGATCTCGGGGCCTGGCTCGACCACTACGGCTATATCGAACTGCTAGCACAGGCAATCGAAGCCGGCGCGAATGAGGCCGCTCTCAAAGGCATGGCCGAGCTAATTTCGGAGTCGATCACGAGCTTGTCGTTGCAGGTGCGTCATTTGACCGACATGCACCTTGACCGCCTTCTGCGCCGCGATGCACCCCAGATCGAAACTCGTCCGACCAGCCCGTCTGCCACTATCGAGTGGCTGTTGGCCGTCGATCGTTCCGGTGACCCAGAACGGCCGATCCTGCTGACCCGCCGCTGGCAGGCGCTCAGGATCTACGCCGCGCTCTCGACCGTCTTGCGCGAGGAGAGCATCACAGCAGCCATCGACGATGGCGTTCCGCTCAACCCGCTCCTGATGAACCGGCTTGGCGTCTCGACCGCTGAACTCAAAGCACTTCGGGGTGCGCGTTCTCTCACGACCGCACTCCAGACAGGCAGTGATTTCGGGGCGATGATCACGGAGCTCAAGGCCCATGGCGTGCCCCTGACGGAATGGCCGGCCCGCGGTGAACCCGACCAACCTACCGCCTGGTCGCTGTCGCCATGGGTGGGTCATCAACGTAACACCATCATCAGGGTCGATTATGTCAGCGCCAACCAGCACGCCTCCGATGCCATAAGCGCTCTTGCTGAAGATATTTTGCGGCCACTCATAGCCAACCGGGCAGTGCTGGCAAAGCGCAACATGGTCGCCTACGCTTTCCTCCAATCATTGGAGTTCCCGACCGGGCTGAGGAATAGTCAGGATCGGCGGGCATTCCTCGCCGTGATCAATAAGGCAATCATCGGATCCCGCGGCATCAAGGCCTTTCATGAGGCCGCCGAGCTCTGGCATCGTCGTGTGGCAACACTCTCGGCAGTTCGCCACGAGTGTCGAACCGACCGGCCGGGATGGCCATCGATCTGTCTGCCATGGCAGTGTCAGGAAGGGATCCACGAGATCGTTCCGATCACCACGGCGGCAGGTCTCGTCGAAGAAGGCAACAGGCTCGACCATTGCGTCGGCGGCTACTATCCGGAATGCCGTTCTGGCACCGTACAGATCCTGTCCCTGAAGCGCGAAGGGACCCAAGCCGCGACGATCGAACTGAAACTTTCAGGCACAAGCGCCGACACGCTCTCCTTCCAGGTCGGTCAGTTCAAAGCCCGCCGCAACGAGCGGCCCGACGACGAACTGCATGACGTCCTTCGCGCTTTCCTTCGCGATGTGAACAGCGGCAAGCATCCGATCTTCCGCACACAACTAGCTGCCCATCGCAAACGCATGGAGCGTGAGGGCGACTATCTCTGGAGTTCCAGCGTCCTGCCGATCCCGCATGCCCGCGAGGTCTTCCCGTTCTACCTGCCACTGCTGCCGCGCGGCACGCCCGAAAACCTGGACGCATGGTCTGAACAGACTGGCCTCGCGGCAGCCATAGATCGCGCAGTAGCCGTGCTTTCCAGCCCGGCCTGACCGGGTTCCCCATTCCATCCCAAGAAGGAGGACCGTACGATGCATCCGTACGACCATGCGCGCTCGTCTGCAAAAATTCACGGCGGTTGCTGGAGCGATTATTGCCAGTTCCACGCCTGGTTCGACGCTTCCAAATCGCTACTTTGCCGGTTCACGCACAGGGCGCTTCGACATCACATCGAGGGGGTCGGAGAGGCCGTCGCGATCTTCGGGCCTTCCGTCCTCAACTGCGATGGCATGCAGGTCTCGACCGAGCAACTCGGCATCCAGCACCTTGAAGAAGATTGCACGCATCCGCCTGAAGCGACGGTCTGGCTTATCGATTTCGACATGCCGGACTGGCTGCCAACCGCAGAGCCGGACAGCGCCGAGCTTGCCGAGGCGAGCTCTGCCCGCTTCGGCGGCACTGTAGACGCCTATCTCGGACTGCATGCGTGGTTCCTTGAGACCCGGAATTGGTCGGCGGGGCCGGAGCACCTTGTGTTTCGGCACCATGCCTTCGGCATCTTCGAAGCCGAGGCCCGGTTCGGCCCGATGATCGCGCTGGGCGACGGCAAAGCGGTGCCGACGCGGGTGGTTGCCGAGCGTCACGTGCAGGGGGTTCTCGGCCGCGTTCCGCCCGCCAGCGAATTCCTCAGGCGAATCAAAGCGGAGCGCTGGATGCTGCAGGCGACATCGCCACGCAAGCTGGGTCTCGACTGACCGCTGGCATCCGCCGTCTGATCGCCGGCCCCACACCCTCAACACCAACATGTCGTTGTCACGCCGCGGATCACACCGCGCGCCGGCGACCTGCGTCCAGGAGAACCCACCATGGTCTTACATCCACCCTTCAGGAAGGTGCTCGACGGCGTCGCCACGCGCGAGCAGATGTTCCAGCTGTTCAACCGGCACAAAGACACCCCTGGTTTCGATCCGATTTCCGGCGTCCCCTATTCGGGAGAGTGGTTCGAGATCGACGCGGCTGAGTACCATTTCATGCTGAATCTCCTGCCGCCACTCTTTCAGCGGACGGGCATGTTCGGCATGTCGGAATACAAGGCCGGATATGTGACCAGCGTGTTTTTCGCGATCAGAATCCGCGGCCGTGAACGCTGGTTCCACGGCTTCTGTGACCTGACCGACAAGCGCAGCCCCGACGTGATGCGAGCCGCCATCATCGCCCACGAGACAGGCGCGGTCGACAGCATGACGCGGGAAGAAAAGCTTGAGACGATCTGGAACGCAACCCATCCAGACTTCAAGGCGATCGCCGGCGAGGCAAATCCCGAGGCCTGGCCCGTCAAGCACCATGGCAAACGCGCCGTCCTCGTGGACAGCGGTGGCCGTGGCACGATCCTGAAGCTGCTCGAGGACCTTTCGGACGACGAGATCAACATCCGTATACCGGCAATCCGGGCGCGTTGCACCACAAGGGGAGGAGGCAAGGATGCGGACCCATCGTAAACAACCGACACCGCCGGTGAAACGAACCTACGAAGCGCATTCGACCTATACAGCCGGTCTTGGCGTCCCCGATCGCCACCGATACCGGCGCACGCCGCTGGGTACGCCGACCATGGCCGATCTTGTTCGTCCCGGTGACACGGTCGCGACCTCTTACAACACCGGTGGTGTCGTCATCGAGGTGAAGGAATATTTCTACGCGGCATCCGCCGGTGAGACCCTGTCTCACTTCATGATTGTCTATGTCCCGCCCAACCGGGCAACAAAATACAGCGATATTGACCACCGCTGGATCAGTGAGTGCGTCACCGTCGATGGCCGCATCCTGAAGCTTTTCGAGGCCAGTTCGGATGAAGTCTTCGTTATCGACCGGATGCAGCCAGCCGATCGGCGACCGCCCCGGACCATTCTGATCACATAGGCGCTTCCCGCCGGCTAGGCGGCAACGCGCCTTCACAGGCTCGACATGAAGTCGAGGAGATCCCGTATTTGAAGGAGGCGCCCATGACCGCACCAGGTCGCATGAGACAGGTCAAGCAGAACATCAATGCCTTCGGTCAGGACCTGTTCCAGGTCTTTGCCGATGGAGCCGAGCCCGGCTTCACCTACACGATCGGCAACGCCGACCGTGGTCTGCCCGAGCTTCTGTTGATCGGCGACTTCCCGCCACGCATCGCCGCAGGCCTGCTCAACGAACTCGGTGCCAAGATGCGGGAGGCCGGCAAGCCGTTGCCCACTGGCATGATCGATATCGGATGGTCTATTCCGCTCAAGGTCCGCAAAGTCGGGCCACTTGCCCAGGCACGCTACACCGTTCAGGTCGACGAATATCTTGGCCACGACCGCTACAGCGTTCTGCAGATCATGGTCTGCGACGAAAACGGCCGCCACCCGGGTGACCCGGGTTGCGATCCCCGCTACGACGTCGATCGCCCCTAGCGTCCTCGCTGCTGCCGGGACCAACAGCGCATGTCAATCTACATCAGATGCCACGCTGCATCACATGCCGATGCATCGGCGATCGCGAGCGTGTGCCCGAATCCAACCTGGAAAGGATGCCATCATGACCAGCAAGGCCCCTATCGCCGCCATCGCCCTCAACGAAAAGACATACACCTCCGGAAGCCCGTCGAAGCACTGGAACCGCGGTGACGATCTGTGCACGGACAGCGGCACAGGTCTCAGTTCCGGCGCGGGGGCGCAACCGGATACCCGGAAAGCGAAGACAACGTTTCGCGACCATCTTTCGCCGACAATGCAAACTGCGCTGGCCTTCGAATACTACGAGGTGAGGCCTTGCATCGAACGCGATCGGCGGATCTGTTCCTATGCCGATGAGGAGGACTACGCCGCCGATCTCGCCGCCGCGCAGACGGCCGGCGGGGAGTTTCGCACGTTCTGGTCGCTCTACGGAATCGACGCCAGCGCTCATGCCGCGATCGGCGACTTCGTCTCGAAAGATGCGGCACATGAGGTCATGAACGCCATCCTGGCAGTTCCCGCGGCAGCCCGAAACGCGATACATGCCCAGACCGCTGCGAAATTACGCGATGGCGTCGATGGCACGCCGGGAGCACGAGCCGCGGGCGACTGGCTCGATGACATGATCAACCAGTCCTCGAACCATCAGCGGATTTGACCATCCGGCCGATACCTCAGCCCCTTCCAACCGTCGCTCGATGCCCGGCCTCGCCGGGCTTTTGCATTTCTGGACCAGCGCAAGCGGCCTTTCAACCAAGGAGAACACCCGATGTCACGCCTGAACGATCCGGAGAATTTCCACGGCCGCGTCAACTATGCCGCCAAGGTCATTGCCTACGGGCACCGACCGACCCGCGCCTTCGACAATTGCTTCGAGAACTATGATGGTGATGAAGTAGCGACAGCCATCCTGCGACGGTCCCGCAAGAATGCCCGCCTCGCGGCCAATCTCCAGCGCTATCTCAACCTCAGCTCCATCGAAGCCGCCGCCGAGCGGCTCGCCGAAGTTCCGACGTGCAAGCTGCCGGAGGTCGCCCGGCAAACGCGTGCTCGCCAGAAGGCCGAGTTTAACACCTGGCTCGAACAACAACAGAAGCCCAATTGCTCAACCTCACCGGAGACGCCCACCAACGAATCCGGGACTTCGTCATGACCCATGAACCCAATCCAGCCGTCACGTTCCAGCGAATCTACGAAGGTCCCTTCGGCGTAGTGATCGATGAAAACCGGCATGCGGTTTCCGATCGCGCCGGCCGCCTTTACCCCGAAGGCTGACGCCCAAACTTCAGGAGAAATCCCATGTCCTCGGTTCCCGCCCCGATCTATCCGCAATTGGAGGAAGTGGCCCTGCCACATCTTGTCGACTACGTCACTGACCTCACCGTCCATGATGCCAAGATTTGCCGTGTGCTCGAACTTGGCGATGAAGCTATGTATGCGATACGTTCTTCCGGGACGCATTTCTGCACGTATCGCAATGTGTGCGATCGCGATACGGCCCAAGCGGCAAGCACGGCCCGCCGTGGTCTCGATTATGTCGACGCTGTGCATTTCGTCGCGCGTGACGCTCGCTGGTATCGGATCGAATGCACCGCTCCCGGCATCGGCACGGTGACACCGATCGCCTTCGCCGACGCGCGCGCCATCGTACGCGCTGAATGCGACCGCCAATCAGGCAAAGCCAGCTCCTAGCCAGGACAGGTCCAATGCCCGCCGCGCTCCAGGCGGCTGTATTTTCGGTCAACCCCACCTGGTGTTACGGCGGAAGCATCTGGTTCTCGATCGTCAGCACCGAGACTGCTTCCTTGATCGCGCCTGCCGTGGTGATCCCAGCGCTTTCCAACGTGATCAACGATCTCCTCGCCGATGCCTCGAACTCGGCAATCGGCGCTGAGGGAACGCTGCATATCGACGTCGCGTGCCGGGACGTTCCCCCACGCTCCGATCTGCCGGAGACGGGCGAAAAGTAACGGCCTGTCCAAGAGTCCTTCGTCGGATCTTCGTCCATGTCGCCGGAGGGAGAGCGGGGCCGGGAGGAGTGCGGCCCGGCCGGTGCAGAGGGAGTGCTGGCGGGCGGACACTCTCTCCCACGAAGGACATCTCCATGAACCTTGTCACGACCACATCGGCCGTCGCCCGCGCGGCTGCGCCCATCGCCGCGCCGGCATCCACCCCCATCGACAGCGCCCAGGCGATCCACCAAGCGGCGATGCTGCTTCTGCCCTTCCTCGAACAAGGCAAGCCTGTCACCACCGCTGCCCTGCGTATCGTCTTGACCGAGAGCTTCGGCGGCACCGACGCACAGGGGTTCTGGGTCTGGAAGGACGCCTATGAGGCGCTCGAAGCCGCCCAGGTCCTGTTCCTGCGCTGGTTTGGAGGGGCGATCCAGTCTCGGTCAGCCTCGTCGCAGGCGACGCTCGCGATGATGAAACGCATCGCCGAACTTCTTCCCACCCACACGCGGCGCTCCGCCGAGAGCCAGGCCATGCAGCAACTATCGACGCCGCTGCCGCTTGCCTTCGTCACCGCTCATGCCGCGGCGATCGCCTCATCGGACCTCGTTCTCGAACCCTCGGCCGGCACCGGTCTGCTCGCCGTCCATGCCGGGATCGCCCGGGCTTCGCTCGCGCTCAATGAGCTTGCGGTAACACGCGCCGACCTGCTCGGCCTGCTCTTTCCGCGCGCTCCGGTCTCCCGGCACGACGCAGCCCATATCGACGATCATCTCGACCACGCCATTGAGCCATCCGTCGTGCTGATGAACCCGCCGTTCACGGTCGGCGCCCATGTCGACGGCCACGTCGCCGATGCCGCATGGCGACACCTTTCCTCCGCATTCGCACGTCTACGTGCCGGCGGCCGTCTTGTCGCCATCACCGGCACCGGGCTGTCGCCAGAAAACCCCAAGTGGCGGTCTGCTTTCGAGCGACTGCAGCAGCAGGGCAGTGTCGTCTTCACCGCGGCAATCGACGGCCGCGTCTATGCACGCCACGGCACCACCGCTGAAACCCGCCTGACCATCATTGACAAGATTCCAGCGGCAGATCCGTCAGACTTCGTCGCGTCGCCGGGCAAAGCCACAAACGTCGAGACGCTGCTCTCCTGGATCTCGGATCTGTCGCCCCGCACACCGGGCGGCTTTCCGGACTCGATCGGCACCCTGTCGAAGGGTATCCTGCGCAATACCGCCATGCAGATGGCAGCTCGATCCGCAGGGCGATCCGCACCGATCGGCGTCTCGGCGTCTGCTGAGAAAGCCGTCCGTCCGGCTGCCCGGATCACGCCCAGCCGACCGGTGGCTCCAAGCAGCAGTCCTGCCGTTCCGCTGGCCTATGAGCTGCGCGACTGGATACCGGAGGAGGGCGGCCACCTCACCGACACGATCTACGAGCCCTACGCGCTCCAGTCGATCGACATTCCACGCGCCAGGCCACATCCGACGCCGCTCGTGCAATCGGCGGCCATGGCGGCGGTCGCGCCGCCCAAGCCGTCATATCGCCCGCTCCTGCCTAATGAGGTCATCGATCAGGGCTTTTTGTCGGATGCCCAGATTGAAAGCGTGATCTATGCCGGGGAGGCTCATTCTGGTCTCCTCGCCGGCGCCTGGACGGTGGACGAAACCTGCGATGTTGTTTCGGCCGCACCGGAAGATGCCGAGAACGCCATGCGGTTCCGTCGTGGATGGTTTTTGGGCGACGGAACCGGCTGCGGCAAGGGTCGACAGGTCGCCGGTGTCATCCTCGACAACTGGCTACAGGGCCGTCGGCGCGCCATCTGGATCTCGAAATCGGACAAGCTGCTGGAGGACGCCCAGCGCGACTGGTCGGCCCTGGGACAGGAGAAACTGCTCGTCCAGCCGCTGTCTCGCTATCGGCAGGGAACACCGATCCGCCTTGCCGAAGGCATCCTCTTCACCACCTATGCCACCTTGCGCTCCCAGGAGCGCGAGGGCAAGAAATCCCGAATTGCCCAGATCATCGATTGGGTGGGGAAGGATTTCGACGGCGTCATCGTCTTCGACGAAGCGCACGCCATGGCCAATGCAGCCGGCGGCAAAGGCGACCGTGGCGACGTCGCCCCGTCACAGCAGGGCAAGGCTGGTCTGCGGCTCCAGCATGCGCTGCCCGATGCCCGCATCGTCTATGTATCGGCGACGGGCGCCACCGCGGTCGAGAATCTGGCCTATGCCCAACGTTTGGGCATCTGGGGCAGCGAGGATTTTCCCTTCGCCAACCGTGCCGAATTCGTGGCGGCCATTGAAGACGGCGGTGTCGCCGCGATGGAGGTGCTCGCCCGCGACCTCAAATCGCTCGGTCTCTATGTGGCGCGCTCGCTCTCCTATGACGGTGTCGAATACGATCTGCTCGAGCATGAACTGACCGAGGAACAGATCCGCATCTACAATTCCTATGCCGACGCGTTCCAGGTCATCCACAACAACCTGACCGCCGCGCTCGAAGCTGCCAACATCACCAGTGAAACCGGCACGCTGAACCGCAACGCGAAGTCGGCGGCAAGGTCGGCCTTCGAGAGCACCAAGCAGCGATTTTTCTTGCATCTGATCACCTCGATGATGACGCCGACACTGATCGGCGCGATCGAGCAGGACCGTGCCGACGGTCATTCGGCGGTCGTGCAGATTGTCTCGACCGGCGAGGCGCTGATGGAACGCCGGCTGGCCGAGATCCCAACCGAGGAGTGGTCAGATCTGCATGTCGATGTCACTCCGCGCGAGTACGTCGGCGGGTATCTGATGCATTCCTTTCCGACGCAACTCTTCGAGGAGTATTCGGACGCCGAGGGCAACGTCTATTCACGGCCCGTGCATGACGAGGATGGCAATCCCGTCCAATGCCGGGAAGCTGTGCGCCGGCGCGACGAGATGATTGAAAGGCTCGCCTCCTTGCCTGCGGTTGGCAGCGCCCTCGACCAGATCTTCCATCATTTCGGCACCGACACTGTCGCCGAGGTGACAGGACGCTCACGCCGTATCGTGAAGAAGACCGGCCGTGACGGCATCGACCGTCTCGCCGTCGAAAACCGCCCGGGGTCGGCCAATCTCGCCGAGACGCAGAGCTTCATGGATGACGACAAAAGCGTCCTCGTCTTCAGCGATGCCGGCGGCACCGGCCGATCGTATCATGCCGATCTCGGCGTGAAGAACCAAAGGCTGCGTAAGCACTATCTGCTTGAGGCCGGCTGGCGTGCCGACAATGCCATTCAGGGGCTTGGTCGGACCCACCGCACAAATCAGAAACAACCGCCGTTGTTCCGGCCGATGGCCGCCAACGTGAAGGCGGGCAAGCGCTTCTTGTCAACCATTGCGCGGCGGCTCGACACGCTGGGTGCGATCACGCGCGGCCAGCGCCAGACAGGTGGGGCAGGGCTGTTCCGGTCCGAGGACAATCTTGAAAGCCCCTATGCCCGGGCGGCGCTCCGCCAATTCTACTATCTGCTGCATCAGGGCAAGATCGAAGGTTGCTCGCTCACCACCTTCGAGGCCGTCACCGGTCTGTCGCTAACTACGGACGAGGGCGGCCTGCGCGAAGAGCTACCGCCGATCACGACCTGGCTCAACCGCCTGCTTGCTCTGCGCATCGAAACCCAGAACCTGTTGTTCGACGTGTTCGAGCAGTTGATGACGGCGAAGGTCGAAGGCGCTATCGCCGCCGGCAATTACGACAAGGGTCTGGAGACGGTCACGGCCGAGAGCATCGTCGTCACCGATCGGCGCATCGTCTATACGCACCCGGTTTCGGGCGCGCAGTCGCATGTGCTGACCGTCGCGCGCAAGGACCGCATCCGCCCGCTCGGCCTGGGGGATGCACTGGCGATTTCTCGCGCGGAACCGCAATCACTCTTTCTCGCAAATACGCGGTCGAGCCGCGCGGCAATACAGCTTCCGACAGCAAGCCTGATGCTCGATGACGGCACGATAGAGCACCGCGTGCGTCTGCTCAGGCCGACCGACGAACTGCGTTTCGGCATCGACGCCCTTGCAGAAACCCACTGGCGACCGACTGAGCGAAAACTGTTCTGCGAACTCTGGCAGGCCGAAGTCGCTGCCGTTCCGGAATTCACCACCAGCACCTTCCACATCGTCACTGGGCTCCTCCTGCCGATCTGGCGGCGACTGCCGGATCATGACTGTCGAGTCTATCGCATCCAGACTGACGCCGGCGAACGCATCATCGGCCGTCACATTGCGCCGACACAGGTTGCAACCATGTTCCGCAATCTCGGGCTCGACGATGTGCCAACGTTGGCGCCGGATGAAGCATGGGCCGGGCTGGTTGATGGACGGATCGGATTGCAGCTTGCCGATGGCCTGATCCTGCGGCGCAGCCGCGTCATGAATGACTACCGTGTCGAGCTAATCGGCTTCACAGATGCGATGGTCTCCCGGCTCAAGGCCCTCGGCCTGATCTCCGAGATCATCTCCTGGAAGCTTCGCTTGTTCATCCCCACTGGAGCTAGCGGCTCAGCCATCCTTGCCACACTCCTCGATCGTCACACGCTGGTCGGGGTCACCGACCGCACCGCGGCGGCTTGAGCGGAGGCGATCATGACCGGCTCGGCCTCCGAACTGGCGCGCTGCCTCGGCGAAAACGCCGAGGCGGTGTGCCTCGAATATCTCTCCAACGGACATCGTTCCGGCAATCACTGGATCGTCGGCGATGTCCGCAACACGCGCGGCCGCTCTATGCACGTCCGGCTGAAGGACAACGGTAGGGGCTCTGCTGGCAAGTGGGTGGACGAAGCGACCGGCGAATATGGCGACCTGCTCGACGTCATCGAGCAAAGCTGCGGCCTGACCGAGTTCCGCGAGGTTGCCGACGAGGCCCGACGCTTTCTGGCCATATCGCAGCCCGAACCCGTTAACGCAGAGCAGCCGCCCCCTGCGGCACGCGGCTCGCCGGATGCAGCACGTCGCCTGTTCGCCATGTCGCAGCCACTCGCCGGTACGCTCGCCGAACGCTACCTCGTCGGCCGTGGTATCCTGCTCCCCGGTCGCGAGCGTGCGCTGCGTTTCCACCCGGGCTGCTATTATCGCGATCTCGTGGCCGGCGAGACGCAGACGCTTCCTGCCTTGATTGCCGCAGTCACCGACCTCGATGGTCGCATCACTGGCCTGCAACGCACGTACCTTTCCTCTGAGCTCGACCCGAGCGGCAATGTCGGCAAGGCCCAACTCGTGGATCCTCGCCGCTCGCTCGGTCATCTTTTTGGCAACGGCATCTGGCTCGGCCTCGATCCCGATCTGCCGATCCCGGTCATGGCCGCCGGCGAAGGTCTTGAGACGATGGCCTCGCTTCGAACGGTGATGCCAGCGCTGCCGGTAACCGCCGCCACCTCGGCCAATCATCTCGCCGGTCTGACGTTCCCGCCCAATTGCCGCCGCCTCTACATCGCCGCCGATGCGGACGCCGCCGGCCGGCAGGGCATCGAGCGTCTCAGCCAGCGCGCGGGCGAGGCCGGAATCCTCGCTTTGGCGTTGCGGCCGCAGCTCGGTGATTTCAACGATGATCTGCGCCATCTCGGTCCGGCGCGTCTCGCAGCATGGCTCAGCGAACAGCTCGTCCCGGAAGACGCCCGTCGCTTCCTGCCGCCTGGATGATCGCCTCGCGCCGGCAGGTGGGCAGGGGCGGCGTCACCGAAGCGCCCGCTGGCATGGTGGCGGTCCACCGGGGAGGCCGCGCCCGCGGCCTGCCGAGAGGCGACCCCTGCCACGTCCCGGTCACGGCCGCAACGGCTGCGCCGTCCTCCGCTGCGCTTCGGCCTTCGGTGCGGCCGCGCCCGGGTCGCGGCCGGGTTTCGCTGTCAGGCCGCGATGGGCGCGGCCACAACCGACGGAGACACGCCATGACCTACGAGCTTCCCTTCGATGACGGCTACGAGCCCTACCACGCCTCCTCGCCGACCGATCGCGTCATCCTCGAACTGCAAATGTACGGCCATCATCCGCATCAGGACGAGCCGGATCCCCGGCCGCTGCCCGACGACGAGGTGATCCGGGCCGGGCTTGCCGGGATCGTCGAGACCTTCGCCGGCATGCTCGGCGACACCAGGCTCGAACCGGATCTCGACGACCTGCTCTGGTCCTTCACCAACGTCTTCCATCGCGCCGCCGAGCGCGTCGCCCGCACCCTCGACCGCAATGAGGAGGCGCAGCGGTCGAGTCAGCACGAGCAGGACGGCTCCGAGGTGAAGTCCGTCGAACTGGAACGGCTCACCGCCGAGGGCATCACTTATATCGAGCGCCGCAACGTTCTCGAAATCATGCGCGACGAGGCAGCCGACCTCTACGAAGCGGAAACCGGATCGGCATGGCGACCACGTACCGGCTCCAAGGTCTCCCATCAGGCGATGACCTCCGCGGTGATCGACAGCCGCGACTTCCTCGCCGCACGCCGCCGCGCCGAGACCGAGGTGCTGGTGCCGGCCGGGACCAAGATCGCCTTCGCCGGTGGCCTCGACTGCAACGATCACGATCGGATCTGGGACGCGCTCGACAAGGCCCGCGAGAAGCATCCCGATATGGTGCTACTCCACGGTGGTAGCCTACGCGGTGCCGAGCGCATCGCCGCCTGCTGGGCCGAGAACCGCAAGGTCACGCAGATCGCCTTCAAGCCGGACTGGAACCGGCACGCCAAGGCGGCGCCCTTCCGCCGCAACGACCTGCTCCTTTCGGTGGTGCCTTACGGGCTGATCGTCTTTCCCGGCTCCGGTATCACCGAAAACCTTGCCGACAAAGCCCGCAAGCTCGGCATTCCAGTCTGGCGGTTCACGGTGGCCGGCGCGTGAGCGCCGGTTTCCTTGCTCGCATGCGAGGAACGCGATTTCCTCACCATGTCGACAAACCCGACCCTTTCGGTCGGGTTTGTCCTGCGCGAAGCGCATCAGACCCGCTACGGGGACGAAGCTGTTTTCTTGCAAATCTGGAAATGCCAGATAAGATGGATATCTACAAGGAGCCATGGCATGCGACAGTTCACGACAGGCGATCTCAACAAGCAGGTTGGCGATGTGACCGATGCGGCCAGCCGCGAACCTGTGGTGCTCACCAAACACCGCAAACCCCGCTACGTGCTCATGAGCTACGAGCATTATGAGCGGATGCGCACTGGCCGGGATCCGCGTCGTGCCCATTTCGTCTCCGAGATGCCGCAGGAGCACAAGGACCTCTTCGCCGCGGAGATCGACCGGCTGGCGCAGGGTGAGGGTTATGACGATGAGCCGTGAATTCCTGCCCGGCCAGATCATCGCCTATCCCTATCTCTGGGCATGGCAGCAGGAGCGCGGCCTCGGCGACCTCAGCCGATGCTGGATCGTCGTCGACGAATACAATTATGATATCGCCGAGCGCTCCTGGTACATCGAGCCGGGCGGTCAAGCCCTCGGACGCTTCAGCAAAGCCTTCGTGATGAAAATCGCGACCGCCCTTGCCGAAGCGCGAACATCGGGACGCCGTGTCAACCGTCTGGAGTGAGGTTTTCCGCCCTCGACGCTCCCTACTCACTCGCCCCGCCCCGCCCCCTTTGCCTTCCAGATCGAGTTCCTAGTCTCCTGATCGGCCGCTCGCCGACGATCAGCACGGCATCGTCAGCAGATTTCAGCCGGGACCCGGGCGCGCCGGCCTGCGGCCGGCCGGGCTCTAGTCGCGGCTTCCGCCGCTCCCCGAGCCGGCTTCGCCGTCTCGGCCTTCGGTGACGATCCCTCGCGCGGGAGAGGGAGAGGAAGGCTGGGGTAGGGCGGTTGATTTGAGAGAAAGGAAAGCGACCATGGCGATGATATTCCTGGGCGGCTCCCGCGACATCTACGAACTGCCGGCCCCTGCAATCGAACGCATCGGCTCAATCGTTGCGGCCGAGCACGGCGTGCTGATCGGCGATGCGCCAGGAGCCGATGCCGAGATGCAAGGCTTGCTTGCAGGCTACAATTACGAGCATGTCGGCGTCTTCCATGCCGGAGCCGAACCGCGCAACAATCTCGGTGATTGGGCAGCCTATCACATTCCCCCGCCGGACGGTGTGCAGGGCTTTGCCTTCCACGCCGAAAAAGACCGCGAAATGGCACGGCGTGCTGACTTCGGCCTGATGATCTGGGACGGCGTGTCGCCCGGCACCTGTCTCAACGTGCTCCGCCTTGCCCTGGTCGCCAGCCCTTGCGTTGTTTACGACACCATGCGGGGCCAGGTTATAACGGTGCACAACATGGCGGACTGGCGGGCCATGCTCCACAATGCCGGTCCGGACATTCGGCGTGAGGTCGAGGCCCGCATGACGGCAGACGAACGCCTGGCACTCGAGGCGTGATCTCCGCAACCGTCGAGCGGACCGGGCGGCGCAGACCGCCCGTCTTGCCCCGGCCGAAGGCCGACCCGGCGCTCCATCTTCCACAATGGCTTTCGCCAGCCCCTTGCGCAGTCAGCCCGTTGCGGTTTCTCCGCAGCGATCCAGCGAGACTTCTTGTCCATCTGTCGCGCCGACGGCAGGGCGAATGCGGATCATACCGCGCATGTTGGTTCCACACCTGACCGAACGCGCTTCGCTACCCGTGCCGAGACAGAGCACCCCTGCCAGCGCCGCCCCCGAAACCGCGCATGATGGAAATTGTGGGTGGCAGGGGCGGGGCGCGGAATAGTCGGCGTCAGGAAGGGCGTTAAAGCGCGGGCCCATAGCCGGGGCAAAACCATTCCTGCAAACACCGCGCTGGCTGTGGGATTGTGCGATGGCGGCCGGGGCATCGCCATCGGCCGCATCCGGACCAATCCCGTTTCATGTCGCCTTTGTAGAGGGCCGCCTGCCTTATGCGGTCAACCCCCGTTGGGGGTACGCTCGACAAAAATTCAGGAAAATTCGATTTCGGTTTTTCGTTGCGGGCCAGGCACTTTCCTTCCCGCAAGCGGGGCCCTGGAAAGTGCGGCCCGCGGCTTCGGCAAATAGAATTTTCCAGAATTTGTGCCGAGTGACCGCAGCAGGACAGCCCCCTCCTTTGGCGCCATCGGGAATGGTCCTGATGCAACCGAAGGAGAACTACCATGGCCACCACGATCGCAAACCTCACCGCCAAGGCCGACGGCTCGATGGAAGGCGTGTTCGCCACGCTGCGGGTCAACGCCCCGATCACCCTCATCCCGAACACCAACAAGTCGCGCGAGGACGCCCCAGACTACCGCATCGTCAACAAGCGCACGGGCTTCGAGATCGGAGCCGGCTGGCAGCGCATCTCCCAGCGTTCGGGCGAAGAGTACCTCTCGGTCAAGATTGAAGCCCCCGAGATCGGCGTGATCTTCGGCAACCTCGCCCCCGCCCCGGGTGGCGACGAGAACAAGAAGGTCATCCTGTGGAACAACCCGCAGTGAACCACAGCGAGCCGGCCCCCCAAGGGGCCGGCTCTTTTTGTTCCACAGCCCCAGGAGGCAACCATGAGCCGCTACACTATCACCGTCACCAGCGAAGGCCGCTCCGATCCCGATGCTGTCATCGGCTTCGATCCACCGCTGCGCACCTTCTTCCTGCAAGCCTTCCCCGACCAGGCCGGCGACGATCTCGCTTTGTGGCTCGGCACGCGCGACCGCGAATTCGAAACACTCGACGCGCTGCACGCGGCGGCACGCGCCAAGGGCTATGACTTCATACCCTTGCCCAAGGATGCCGCGACGCAACTCGCCGATGACAGAGCAAAGGAAGTCGACCGACCGCCACATGATGGACCGCTCGCCGCGTTCCTGCGTCATCTGCAGTCCGAATAGATCGATCTGCCAAAGGCCCGCGCCGGACACCAATCCGACGCGGGCCTTTTTTCGTGCCGGTCCGACGACAACCAGTCACAGTCATTCGACCGCGAACGCATCGCGATAGCCGCGCCGCCTTTTGGTCTGCACAAGCACGAGGGCAGCGGCGGCCGCATCCTCTTCGCGCATGTAGAGGTCGATGCGCGTCCGACCCCGCCGGCCAATCCGTCCCCACTCGCGAACAAGGCAGATATCGCCGAACAGGCCTGGTGTCGCCGATAGTCGATAGAACCGAGCCATGTTGCGGGCAGGGTCAATACGATGGAGATGGATAGCGTCATCCTTTTGCATGACGCCATGGTTGCTTTCGGGACGCTTGGCGTCCAACGAGTTCGATGAATCGGTTGGGTCAGATCGATTCACGATACTGATGCATCGGCGGGCGGAGCGATGGTGTGGCGAGCCGGCCTGCGGCCGACCGGGCTCTATTCGCGTCGCTTGTGCATCGCTCACGCAGCCCGCTGAAGCGGTCTCCGCCTTCGGTTCCGATCCCTCTCGCAACGGCACAAGGAACCGGATCGACCGGTCCCTTGCACCACGAGGGGCAACCCCTCGCACTCCCCGCCGGCTGGTCGCCGGATAGGGACGCATCCCCTGTCGGGGATGCGGGTCTCTATCTCTCTGACGTCCCAGTTTACTGGCCGCGCCCATCGCCTCAAGGACTGCGCGGCCCCTCCAATTTTCAGCTGCGCCCCTTCGGGCCGAAGCAGAAAATCGGTTCCTCCGCTTGCCGCCTCCGGCGGTCGCGTTCCGCGATCCTTGACCCGATGCTCGACTTGCCCGTCGCGGGGCCTCCGTCATCAAGATGAAGGAGACACGGCCATGACATCCAACAATCTCATGCTTGTCGCGCAGCTCTCGGGGCTTCGCATCCAGGTTCTCGCAAACCGTCTCGGCTGCGACAGCGATCTGGCACGGGGCGTCCACGACCTGCTCGCCGCAAAACTTGCCGATATGATTGCGGCGCAGCGCAACATCCTCGCCGCCGACCGGGCGCTGGTGGCAGCACGCGGGACCGAGGTGGAAGAGGATGCGTTCTACGACCAGAACCACTACCAGACCGCCTGGCACGAGACGTGGCATACCGAGCCGATCGCGCTTCTCGACGACTATCTGGTCGACGACCTCACGCACGAATATTACAACTTCCACACCGGCCGCTGGAACTACCGCGACACCGACGTTCCGATCGCGGTACCTGTCCGGGCCGACAGACTGTGCGGTCTCGCACCCATCATCGCCGAGATCGAGGATATCAGCGGTGCAGGGTTCACCGTGGAGAACGTCTATTACAGCGAAGCCGAAGCCGAGGCTGCGTGGTGGGAAAGCACCGGAGCCGACCCGGACGAAATCTTCGCGATCACCGAAGCCGACCCACTATGAGGTCGGCGAACGAGGCGGCGCAAATGCCGCCTTGTTTTTTCTCCCACCTCGTTTAGCGACTCTGCCCTTCGCGACGAGACCCGCCCCGCAGATTGGCGTCAAAATCTCACGATCCGGTCTGGCCGCTTCTACGACTTGTCGTCCGGATCGTCGGGCGACAAGCCTTCCACCAGCATGAGCAGGTTCTGCGCCGTCGCTGGCGGCAGGTCGAGGATACGCCTGACAAGCTTGTTCTTGACCGCCGCCTCCTCTTCGCTGTCGCCAAGAAACTGTGGAGCTGCTGCATAGATCGCCTCAAAAGGCGAGAAGCCGAGCAGTTCGGCAAGAAGCAACAGGCGGGTTACGCGCAGCTTCGCTCCAGCCCGCTCATGGCGCGCATAAATCTCCTGATGGATCCCGATCATCATGCCGACCTGCTCGCGGTTCAGGTTCAGCGCATCGCGCCGTTCACGCAGAAAGCGGCTCAGCGCCTTCTCCATATCGAGCAGGCTACGAACACCGTCAAATCCCGGCTTGCGATAAATCGGCTTGTCGACCTCCGAATCGTCAGTCTCGACGAGGCCGTGCTTGTCAATAAAAGTCTGGATGTCCTTGATGGCCATCTGAATGATGCAATCTGCCTGACGTTGTCTGTTCTGGTCAAATTGACGTGGAAAATCCCGCCAATCCGACAAAGGGCGCGAAAAATCCGTGTCAAATCGATGACGTTCCTAGCAGGGATTCGGACTCAAGTTCAACTCGCCTGTCGATCTGAAAGCGTTTCCGTTGCTTCAGTAACCATTCGCGTCGAGATACTGCCGGATCGCCTTCTCCATGATCGCCTGCATGGAGGTGTCCAGGTTGAACGAGGCCAGTTTCAGCCGTCGCTTCGTCTCACGGTCGAGATTGACGTTTACGAAATGGCTAGCTCCTTTCATCCGCTCCCGCTTCATCTGGCGCAGCGCCTTGCTCGCCTCGCTGGATACCTCACCCTTCTCGGGCTCGGCTCCCTCGATCGGTTTCGACACGGCTTCTTCATTGATCGGGCGTTCGATCGCGGTTGGCGTCAACGCTGGTGCCGGGCGCTGCCTGCGCGGTGCAGTCGCAAACTCGTCAAGCGACAGGCTCTCCTTCCTGCTCATGCCGCACCTCTCGCTATGGCCTTGCCCGACAGCAGCACTTCGTCGACCTCGCCGACCAGCGCCTGCGTCTCCCTTCGTGCCTTGGCGATCGCCTCCGTCACCTCCAGCATCTGAAGCGTGCCGATGCCGTTGTGGATGTCCTTATAGACGTTGCGCTCGAATACCTCGGTGCGGAACAGATAGGTCCCGACCTTATCTTCGATGATCGGCCTGATTTTCCGATACAGTTCCGTGTGGCGCACCGTCACAGTGATGCGGGTCCGCAACACGCCGTGCCGGCAGTTGCGGCCGAGCGCCTCGTTCACACGCAGCACGTTCTGAAAACTGTCGATAGCTCCGAGCACTTCCCGCTTGGAGGGCTGGATCGGCGAGATCACCAGATCGGCGAAGGCGATCACGGGATCAACGAGCGCTGTGTCCTCGCCCGGCGTGTCGATCAGCACATGGTCGAACGCAGTCGCGTTTTCTTTCATCCATCGTTCCAGCCCTCTCGCCGTCTTGTGGCTGTAGACTTCGACATCCTCAGGCTGGGCATCCTTTTCCTGGCAGTCCGTCCACCATTTCATGAGGTTGTTGCGGGCGTCCATGTCGATCATGGCAACGCGCCTACCCCGCAGGGCATATTCGCCGGCAATGTTCATCAGAGCGGTGGTCTTGCCAGCTCCTCCCTTGCCGTTGATGGCGGCGATTACGATGGGCATCGGCTCATCTCCCCAAAAAGGTGTTTCCACTGACACATGAATCCATTTCCATGTGGACGTGGATTCACACTGATATGGGAACACATGAACATGGAAAAAGACAATGTTATTGATACGTAAAAATGTGAATTTTGTTAGATATTGCGATTAATAAAAACATATTAGGTTGGCAGGATACGGAAAAATGTGATACATTTTTCCTAACGATCGAGGGACAAGCCCTCGATCCGCGGCCTGCGGCCGCAACCACCATGATCAAAGGTATGATTGGCGATGGACCCCAGCCGTTCAGAAGCGTCGAAAAGGAAGGACAGGGTGGCGCATATCCGCTTTTCTCCGGCCGAGTTCGGTGCTTTGGAGGAGGCGGCAAGCGCAGCCGACATGACCCTTTCCGCTTTCGTGCGGTCGCTTTCGATGGAAGGCGCCGGTGTGCGACCCTTCCTTGGGGAGGGGGATCGCGCCGTGCTCGGCGTGCTAGCCGCTGGCATGCGCGCGATCGGCGGGAACCTCAATCAGATCGCGCGCGCCATTAATATTGGCCGGGTGCCCGCTGAAGGAGACGTCGCAGACAGCATCAGGGATGCGCATGGGGTGGCGACGGCTCTCGCGGCCGAGCTGGCAGAAATGACCAGGCGTTCGGCGGCAACCCGGCGTGGGGAGGGCGTCTGATGGAATTCCTACCCGGTTCCTTCGAATGGGAGTGGGAGCGCCGCCGCGCCGCGCTGACGCATGAAATGCAGCTTGGCAAGGTCGACAAGAGCGATTGGGACGAGCCGCGAAGAGGAGGGGCGTCGCGGCTCCCGGATGAAGGGTCGGGCGGTTTTGGTCGCGCGCGGCTCCGGGGCGGTGGGAGCCGTGCTGGTGCAGCGTCTGCCGGCCGCTCGATGCGGACACGCTTCGCGGCGCTGGCGCGCGGAAGTCAACCGGCCGTGGTCAAGCTCGCCTCCTATGGCGGTGGTTCACGTGCAGGGGCGATGATGAGCTACACGTCGCGAGAAGGGGAACTTGCCGTTGAAAACGAGCGCGGCGAACGTGTTTTCGGCAAGGATGCGCTCGCTGAACAGCGGGCCGAGTGGGAACATCTCTTCGACAATCGTGTTGCCAGCCGGGACCTCGGTGTCTTCCATGTTTCGATCGATGCAGCCTCGCTGCGCAATGACGTCGACCGGGACGACCAGTTGCACGAAATCCTGCGATCCGGATTTGGTGATCGACGGTTCGTCTATACCGCTCGCGAGCGATCGCCAGGTGAGCTTTCTGTGAGGGGCGTCGTTGTTCTGCGCGATGGGCAGAGCGAGCGGCTGACCGGTGACCGGAAAGCTGCGGATATCGTTCAGCAGCGCTATGACGATACCGAAGTCGGCCGGGACGTCGCGGCACGGTTTCGGTTCCACGGTTATGGCAATGGTGTGGAATGGGGTGCCGCGCGTGTCAGGGAATTGGTCGCTGGCACCGACGGCGAGGTTCGCGATGACACCGGCCGGTTGATCGGTGATGCGACGCAGGCCGGCGATCTGGTCCAGAAGGAATGGCGCAAGGAGTTGCACAGCCGCAAGGGCAGGGACGTCATGCACCTGATTGTCTCGGCGCGTGCAGGTACGGATGCGGCCGCGTTCGAAGGCGCGGTCCGCGAGTTCCTCGGAGAACAGTTCACCGGGCACCGCTATGTGTTTGCCGTCCATGATCCAGCACTCGACCCGAAAGAGATGGCGGAAGGCGGCAAGCGCCCGCATATCCATGCCCATGCGATCGTCACCATGCGCTCGGAAACGGGGGAGCGGATCGTCACCAGCCCGCAGCTGTTCCGGGAATGGCGCTCCGTGATGGCCGAGAAGGCGCGGGAGCAGGGCATCGACATGGAGCTGACCGACCGCCGCGAGTTTGCCAGCGCGCCGGCCTACACCCGCAATCAGGTGCGGCCCGTCAATTATCGCGGCCGGACTGAGCACGAAGGCACGAGCCATGCCGCGTATACCCGCTATCAGGCAAAGCGCTCGAACGAGGTGAGCCTCGCAGCCACTGACCGGAGCAGGCAGTACACGGCGACGGCGGCGGAGGTCTGGAATGATCTCGCGAACGAAGAGCCGGGCATCTCTGAAGGCAAGTTCGCGATGCTGCAAAAGGCGCGCCTCGAAGGTATTGCGGGTATCAACCAAACAGATCATATTTTTACGGGATCTGGGCAAGAGGCTGTCAAAAATACCACAAATATGATAGAGTTGACTCAACTCGTGAATGGTGAGGATGGACAGATGCGAGAGATGACGCGTCCGGAATTCGAGGCCTACGAAAAGCGCGTCGAGGATGTACTCTCCAGCGTCGAGCAATCGATCGATGAATCCGATCGCACGAGCTTCGAGGACGTGGCTGCAGCTGCGCGCGATGTTGTGGATGTCCGCCGCGAATATCTTGAGTTCTCGGAAAGACAGGTCGCCGCGGATCTGCACGACATGCGGCAGGAAGCGCCACGTGATCGTGGCGATGTCGCGCACCATGGTGAGGACGCCGTTCGTGTTGGTGACGAATTGTTCTTGCGGATCGACACAGCTGTGACGACCGTCGCGACACTCCGCGAGCCCGAAGTGCGCAATGATTACGGCTCAGGCACCTACAGCATGCAAGAAACCGACGCCGAGTATGATGCACGCATGGTAAAGCTGATCGAGGCCGAAAAGAGACATTCCGAATTGCTCGACCGCGCTGCCAAGGAGGCGCTGGACGGGAATGGTTATATTCTGGAAGCTGCGGAGAAGCGGATCGACCTGGAATTCGCGATCAATATGGAAACCCGGCGTCGTGAGGAGATGGAGCGATATGATAGAGGAGTTGATAAGGATAGGGAGTCCGCTTCAATCAGCTCCAGCTCGAACAGCCGGCATGACGGCAAGCCCGGCGGGTCCTCGGAAGTAGCCGAAGCCGAGCAGCAGCGCGATCCGGTTCAGGACGTCCATTCGACGCCGGAGCAGGATGATCATGTTGCCGAGCAGCAGGCGGCGATGCCGTCGGAGCAGCGTCCAAAGCATCCAGATGAACGAGCCGCCGAAAGGAAACCGGCCCTCGACGCGGAACATGCCCGATCCGATCCGCCACAGCAGCATGTGCCGCGACTTCGGCAGATCGAACTGGAACTTCAGGAACGCGAAGACCGCGACCGTGATGACCGGGATCGGTAGGAGAGGATGATGAAGGACGATTGGCGAAATAATCTGCTTCCTCCGCCCGAGGGTCTGGAAGATCGTCCGGATGGATTTATTTCGGTGGCCATCCTGGCCTTCATTATCCTCGGGCCGCTGATCTATTTTGGGCCGCAGCTTGGAGCGCTCGAAGCCTGGCTTGTTGACGTCTACCGCATTGTGGACAGTTGGGTGGCGCCCGTCAGGGATTTTGTGCTCGGTTGACCGGGATTGCTGTCAGCCTCTTCTCGATTGCGTTCGCGACAATGCGGGATGCATTGCCATCGATGTCGGAAGAACGAGGATCGGATGCGGCCGGCGCCGGTCTCTGGTGTGGTCGCGGCCGAATGTCGAGATAGCTCACGAATGCCCTGTACACGCTCAACATATCGCCCGGCGTGTGATGAGGAACAATGAGAATTATTCTTCTGCAAGCGCCCGAATAAGGATGCGTAACGCAGCACGAACCTTCTGATCCTGGACCGTTAATAGTGCCTTCACGATTGCAATGTCGCGTCGATTCAACTCCGGCCATACCGGTTGCGGCAGCGTCGGCCCGACACCTTCGAGAAAGAATGACAACGGAACATCCATAGCCTCGGCTGCACGCACCAGTGTGGCCAACGAAATGCGGTTCTTGCCTTGCTCGTACTTCTGAACTTGCTGGTAGCTGACGCCGATCAGCTCTCCCGTCTGCCTTTGACTCATACCGAGCGATTGGCGGCGGGCGCGCAGTCGCTCTCCAACGATGATATCGACACAGTCAGGCTCGTTTTCGCTTGCGTGGGGGCGGCGGCGGGATCGGCGGGGGCGGATCGATGAAGAAGTCGGTCGGGGCAACGTCCAGAATCTCCGCCAACTTCTCCAGCATGTCGACCGTGGGAGAGTGGACCTCACGCTCCAGATGGCCGACATAGGTACGGTACAGGCCAGCGTGCGCGGCCAATTCTTCCTGCGACATCCCCTTGATGTGGCGCATCCGTCGCAGGTTCTGCGCCACCACCGTCCTCAGCTTCATAGCTGAGACGGACCAGAATACGCAGTAAACAGCGACGCAGTATAAAGCGGTTTTAGAAAGTTTCCAGAGCTCGCTCCGGATATGATGTCCTCATACCGGCCGGAGGCTGGCGGGCTCGGGCTTGAACCGCCGACATATGTTTGGCACAGAACTTTCGGTCCTCCCAGGACCGGGTTAGGATCGGCCGGTGGCAGGAGCTCGACGCTCGCCTTCGTGCCGATCCTGGTCGCGCAATTTAAATCAGACGGTCATATGCTTTAAAACAGACGGAATATGCGTTAAAGATAGTCGCATGACTTCTTCAGCATCTCCGCGCCACATTATCGACCGTAAAGTTCGGCCTCTGGTCGAGACCGCACTCGACGACACACGCGTGGTCCTAATCGTTGGCCCGCGTCAGGCGGGGAAGACGACCCTCGCCAGACAGTTATCCGGTGATGATCGACCTTACATCACCCTTGATGACGCGGGCGCATTGGGCGCGGCACGTGCTGACCCCGTCGGGTTCGTCAGAGGACTCGACCGCGCCATAATCGACGAAGTCCAGCGGGTGCCGGAATTGATGCTGGCGATCAAGGAAAGCGTTGACCAAAACGAGGAGCCTGGCAGATTCCTGTTAACCGGTTCGGCCAACATTGCCACGGTGCCAGCCATCGCGGATTCGCTTGCCGGGCGAATGGCAACGATCTCGCTGCTTCCGTTTGCTCAGTCCGAAATCCGCTCCACTCCGGGACGGCTCCTGGATCGGCTGTTTGCCGGAGAAGATCCAGTGGCAGGCAAAGAGACCGTATTCGGCGATGAGCTGATCGCGCTCGTTCTGCGGGGAGGTTACCCGGAGGTTCTGCGACGCACGACAGCGTCTCGGCGCTCCGCGTGGCTGGAGGATTATGTGGCCCAGATCCTCGATCGCGATGTTCGCGATATTGCCAATATCGATCAACTCGATCGTTTACCCCGTCTGCTGGAGGTCCTGGCGGAACATTCGGGCCAGTTGGTCAATCATTCGAGCTTCGGTGCGGCTCTCGGCTTATCGAGCGTGACAGCGCAGAAATATGTCGCGATCCTCGAGCGTCTGTTTCTGGTCAGGACCTTGGTGCCATGGTCGAGCAACCGGTTGAGCCGTCTCATCAAGACGCCGAAGCTGCACTTTCTCGACAGCGGGCTCCTGGCAACAATGCGTGAGGATGAGGCTGACGTGCTTGGGGAGGACCGGACGAGGTTTGGCGCATTGCTTGAGAGTTTCGTGGTGTCGGAACTCTTGAAACTGGCGTCGTGGTCGGAACGGCGCGTGTCCTTCTCGCACTATCGCACAAAGGACCAGGACGAAGTTGACGTCGTGATCGAGGATCGACGTGGCCGGGTCATCGGAATTGAGGTGAAGGCTTCCGCAACTGTGCGACCGCAAGATTTCCGGGGACTGCGGCAGCTACAGGAAGCGGTCGGCGACCGGTTCGTGCGTGGATTGGTGCTGCACGATCATGATCGCGTGACGCCGTTCGGTGAGAAATTGCAGGCGGCGCCGCTTTCGATTTTGTGGTCGATGTAAAGTCGCATAATTTGATTTATGGAACTAACTTATTGATATACCTTCAAAATAGAACGACAGGTCAGTTAATCATCTCGAGATACGACCTGCGCCCGGCGAGTTTTCTGCGCCGCTACAATCCCATTTCGCAGTTCTTCAAAGAGCCCGCGTGGTAACATTCCATAGTGGTAGGTGCCGTCTGGCCTCAGCCGAAGATCATACCCAGGCCACGTAAACCGGTTGAGCTCGTCGAATCGGATCCAGTGCCGAGCGCCGTCGAGGCCAAGGCTACGGCAAACATTGGCGGGGACTTCGAGCGACGCATTCACGTCGTCAGGCGGGCTGTGTGTGATCGGCGCGACGATGGTGCTTACTTGCCCAGCTTTCCCTTGAGGGACCGCAACGACAATTGCGCAAGGCCGGTCTTTCGTACCTTCCACAGCACCACTCTCGTGCTCCGAATTCCAGAAAAAGCTGTAGCGAATGACAAGGCCGGGCTTCGGAGACGGGATCCTCACCTTGGTTCTACGCCGTACTCAGCCGCCTCGATCGCCGCAAGCGTGTCATCGTCAAGTTCGCCGATCTTGAGAACTTCACGTTCTCTTCGCTTGAGGCGCTCGAAATGCTCAAGCTCCGTGGCTGAGAGATAGGCGCCGACGACACGGCCGTGGCTGGTTACGTTAATCACTCCGGCTTTGATCGCCTCGTCCTGGTATTTGCCAAAATTACGCGAAAAATCGCTCGCAGGAACTGCTCGAACTTGGGGCATGGCCACTTCCAATCATTTCGCGCAATTTACGTAATTTGCGCGAAATGTCAATGCTGGGCTTGCGATGGAGTTTCGAACGGACCCAAGACCCAGTGTCGATGGTCGTTGAGAATGCTGGAAACGGGCTCGCACTCGATCTGCCGGTTATCAAGAACTCGAGCTGGAATGATTTAACGCGCTGCGATCAGTTCGCGTCCAACCATTCCCTCAGCTTTGACGATCGTCTCCGGCCGGAAGTGTTCCTGACCGCCACGGCGACGCCCTTCTTCTGGCCGAGCAGAATACAGGACAACCTGCTTTAATAGATCCCACCGTCAGCTGGCTTCTGCCTCAGCGATCTCCAGCTCATCAGGGATGGTTTCGTCGAATACGCGTTCCCAGTTTCTTGCCTCGCTGCTTCTTGCCTCGCTGCGCTGGCTCCCGTGCATAGGTACCGCTTTTGCGAGCGCCTTCAATCGCCGGGCGGCCTTCACAAAGTTCGCATTGAGCGCATCAGGCGCGGCGCTTCTCGCACGTTTTGGTTGCGGCGACTCAACGACAGGCAACGGGGATTGCTTTTCGTGCCGCCTGGAGGGCGTGTTTAACGTCAGCGACTGCTTTTCGGTGGAGGATTTTGCTTTTTTCTTCGACGCGGCTTTCTGCTCCTCCGCCATGGCGGCACCGGCTTCATCCCTGGCATAGGCGGGTGTGGTCGCCGGCACGGCTCGTTGCGGCAGGTATTCCGTTGTCGGTACGTCCGGCAGATTAACTTGCGAGAACCTTTCCATCTCCCGAAACGGGGGGGTTTGGAAAAAACGCAGCTTGTCTGCGAAGATCGGCCCCTGTCCTTCGGCCATGATGACCATCTTGTCTTCCGGCATCTGCCGCACCTCCTGCGGCATCATCAGATCGCGCTCCCGCAGCTGCTCGACCTTGGTGCGACGGTGCAGGCCCATCAGTTCGATCGTGCGGGATTCGGTCTTGTAACGGACGGTGCGCTTGCCCAAACCTTTGGAAACAGACTCCGCAGTTATCTGGTCATTGGCGCCCATGACGAGTTGGTAGCCGCAATTGCCCATCAATGAGTGACGGGATGTCTCGCCGTAGATTTCGTCCAGGTTCTTCAGGTCCTGGATCACGAAGGCCATTTTGATATTGTAGCCAGCCACATAGGGCAGTTTGGTCGTGATCTCGTTCATCTTCTTCAACTGCCGGAATTCGTCGAGCAGGAAGTAAACAGGCAACGAGCGCTTCGTGTGCTCGAGCATCAGCGTGTCGAGGGTCTGCTGCACGAAGAGCGCGAGCAGCGGCCGCAGCAGCGTGATGTCGGTGACGTTGGGAGCGAGGTAGATCGAAATCGCCCTGCGCTTCAAGGCGCGCAGGTCCATATCTGTCACTGATGTTGCTGCGACGACCCGTTCATTGCGGAATGGACGAATGGCCTTCTGGATGTCGAGCAGCGCCGATGCTGCGGCCCGCTCGGAGAGCGCAATATAGGCGTTGAAGCTCTCTATAGTGAAGCGTGACAGGTAGGGTTCGCGCTCCTTGATGAGCTTCATCATCGCCTGCAGGTTTGCGCCGCTGTTGAAGAAGGATGTGACCTCGCCGAGATTGCGATGTCCCTCGTAGAAGACACTTTCGTTGATATAGCTGATTGCGCCGGCGATGACCTGCTGGGCGGTGGCTTGCCAGATCGAATTCTCGGACTCTGTGGCTTCCGGGACGAGGATTGCGGCCATGTTCTGGATGTCGGTGGTGCGGTCGCCGCGATCGGGTCGAATGAAGTCGAGCGGATTGTAGCGATGCGTTCTCTCCGATCCCGGCGCGAACAGGAAGACCTGGCTACCCCTGGATTTGCGATAGCCGGCGGTGCTCCGGAAGATCTCCCCCTTGAGGTCGGTGACGATCATCGAGCCTTCATGAGAAAGCGCGTTGGGCACAACGTAGCAGGCCCCCTTCCCCGAGCGTGTCGGGCCGATGATGAGGTGATGCCGCTCGTCATTAACGCGAAGAATCTGCCTCCCGAAACGGCCCAGAATTTTACCTTTCTTTCTGAACCATCCATCGCGCCGTAGCGACATCACGGTCTGGAAGCGGGCGTCGCCGAGGGGGCTAGAATTCGGACGAAGGCCGACATAGGCGACAATGACGGCTACAAGGGCAGCAGGAAGAAGGGCCCCGATCGCTACGATGCGCAGGACTTGGCTGTCACCATAGGCAACAAGCTGCTGAAATGGTGCGAACGGATTTGTGGTGATCGTGGCCTGCAGAATCCGGCCATCGCCGTATATCATCTGAAGCCCCAGGCCATAGGCCAGAAGCCAGACGGCGAAAGCGACGGTCAGGCAAAAGCCGATATAGAAGACGCGGAGCGAGCCTGTCATGGCGCGTTCATTCGTTCGCGCGCGAAGAAAATCTGCGAGACGCCGCGCCGGCCCCCTTCCCTGCGCAGCTGGATGACGATCGGGATGACGCTCTGGATATAGGAGATCAGGTCAGCCTTCGGATAGGCGGCCGACAGGCCGGACTGCATGACCATCATGGCAAGTTGCTCGTAGGCGCCAAGCGGCGTGTCAGCATGAACCGTCGACATGGAGCCTGGATGCCCTGTGTTGATCGCACGCAGGAAGGCGAAGGCCTCCGATCCCCTCACCTCGCCGACGAAGAGCCGGTCCGGACGCATGCGCAGCGAGGCCTCCAGCAGGGACTGGATGGTCACGTTCGCTGTTCCCTGGTCACCGCGGGACGCAAGCAGGTGTACCGCGTTCTTCTGCGACGGAAACAGTTCACGCGTGTCTTCAAGTGTGATGATGCGCTCATGCGGGTCAACGGTCTTGAGGCAGGCGTTGAGAAAAGTCGTCTTGCCGCTGGAAGTGCCGCCACTGATCAGGATCGAAACACGGTTGACGATTGCCGTGCGGATGAAGCCGTAGATGTCCCTGGCTGAGAGCTGGTCGATCAAGGCTTGCTCGGTCTCGTTGAGCCCGCCGACAGCCACGCTCACCTGGTCGAGTGACCCGTGGTCGCGATAGTCTTCGAGCGAAAAATTGCTGATGACCTGCTTGCGGATTGACAGAGTGCCGCCTTCAGGGGCTGCGGGCGGCAGAATGACCTGGATACGCTCGCCGGTAGGCAAAGCGGCGCTGAGGAGCGGATTGGCCGGGCTGACAAACTGATTGGTACTGGCCGCCACGCGCTCGCCGATGTTGACAATTTCGGCTGTTGTTAGCTCCGGAACCTCATGAAATTCCATGCGAGCGGAGCCGAGGCGCTCGACATAGACCTGACCTGGCCGATTGACCGAGATTTCGACGACATCGTGTTCGTCAAGGAATGCTTTCAGCGGGGCGAGCGCGCGATATAAGAAGTAGTGACGGTTGTCGGAGGCAAACTCAGGGGAGGCCGCGTTCATGACGTATCTCCCTCAGTGCTTCGGCGACGGGATTCTCGTATATGGCGGAGAAGTCGAGGTCCTGGCGAACGAAGACGAAGATGCGCTCACCCTGACTCACGCTGATGGTAGGCGGAATGCGCAAGGAATCTCCGAGCGCCTGATTGGCCATGTCGGAGAATGTCTGTGCCAGCGTTTCCCGGGCAAGTTCCTCCCCGCGCCGCGCATCATCGTTGTCGCCAGTTGCCGTCTGGCTGCCATAGCCTGTCAGGTAGCTGGCGCCGCCGCCGACGATTGAGAGCAGAATAGCCGCGCCGAAACGCTCGCGGAACTTCTTGTCGACGCGTCCGGTTAACCCGGCCCGTCCTAGACTGTCAGCGCCAATCGAATTCAACCGGACCGATACGCCGTCATCACGCAGCATTCGGGTCCAGACAACAAAGATCCGCGTCTGGCCGCGTGTGATTTCTGACTGGTATTCGCCGATAAGCCGGGTGCCGGTGGGGATTAGAACGCGCCGGCCGTCGAAAGAGTAGACATCCTGCGATACGATTGCCCTCACCTGCCCCGGCAGGTCGCTTACGATCGCTGTCTCCAGGATGCCGGGGATCAGCGTGCCTTCGGGAACGAGCGCGTCGATGCGCGCGATCTTCCTGGCCTTGGCGCTGCGGTCGCCTATGCTGGAGGCAGCAGCCAGGAACTTGCTGCTACGATCCTCACCCGCGACAGTGAGCCCCTCCCCTTCGCCACCGGTCAAGCTACCGGGACCGCCGGAGCCGGGATTGTCGACCACGACCAGTTTCGAGCGGAAGCGCGCGGGGAACTCCTCCTGAGGCACCTCCGCAACTTCCGGGGGTGGTGGGGTTTCGCCGGGAGCGGGCGGCGGCGGAACCTCGAAATGAGTGGTATCGACCTCCTCTGTCGGAGATGGTGGCGGTGGTGGAGGCGGTATCTGCACGACGTCCGGCGCAGGCGGCTCTGGTTCCGGCTCGCCCTCGCGTACGAAAGACGGCGGACGAAACGTCGTGGTGCTGAACTCCTCGTCTCCGTCGAGCATGTCACGGACTGGCGGTTGTCCTCCAGCGAGCACCATATACCCGGCCACCAGGCCGAGCAGGATCAGAACGGCGCCTCCGGCGAGCTGCTTGCGACGAACGGTCGTATCGGCAATGACCGGATCGTCATTGTCGGCCAGGGCTTCGAGTTCGGGGGAGCGTTTCATCAGTTGCCGCTCCGACGTCGGCGTTTGGCCTGGTCATCCTCGACTGGGCCCAGAATGGCAGGATCGGGTGCTCCAAAGTCAGGCTTTCGCAAATTGAAAATGCAGATCCACTGATCTCCGTCTCGCAGAGTGAATTGGGCGGCCGTCCCGTCGACGACGATGTATTCTCCTTCCCTGCGAAAATTCCGGAGCGTTTCGGAGAAATCTGAGTTGACGGCGAAGATTGCTGGCATTCGACGATCGAACTTGAAAAAGGTCTTGTTGCCGTCATCGAAGACCATGTGCGGCTTGAGACGGGCATCGCCCGAGAACGAGTAGTCGATGTTGACGCTGGCCTTATCGATGCCGGAGATGTTCGGCCAGGCGGCGCGTTGTTCGGCCTCCTTTCGCAAGGCGGCGTTGAGGTTCTTTTCAGGATAATGGAATCGTATGCCGAAGACCTTGCGGCTGGCTTCCGGCGCGAAATCGTGGAGCTCGAGATAGTAGATGCGTTTGTCGGTGACGACGTTCATGTTCGTCGTCACGTCCTTGGCGATCGGCTTGACAAAGAGGATGTTGCCCTTCTCGGCCGGCACGACTTGCCAGCTTTCCGTGTCGCCGAGCGAGATCGTCTCGAACTTCTCTTCCTCGTCGAAGATGATCATGGTCGAGATGCCGTAGGTCGCAAAGACCTGGACGACATTGTTCTCCTGATAGGTGACGCTGGTCACACGCGCATCGAGAGAGCCGCCTTTTGGGGTCTGTGCCGCATAAGCATCTCCAAAGGACCCGATGACGAGAAAGGCAACTGCCAAGGCACGGCTCCTCATCGGCCGTCCCCCGGCGTGACGGTCTCCTGGTCGCGCCGGTAGGAGTAGACCTGGAAGCCGAGTGGGTTCTCGAAGCGCCACTCGTTGCGCGTTGGCGTGTCGGTATAGCGAAAGCGCACGACAGATATCCAATGACGGACGATCGATTCCGTGTCGCTCCGCTCGTTGGTGGAGAACCTGACGATCGCGGTGCTGGCATTGGGGAAGGTGACGGATTTGATATCTACGAGAACCCGTTTGAGGCGCCCGTAGACACGCGTCGGATTTCGGGCGTTCGCCGAGCTGTAGAGGGTTTGCAGTTCGCGCGCCGCCTCGTTCGCGGACAGAAGTGCCGCGATCCCGAAATTCTCGGTAATGGCGTAAGGGTCGTAACCCTCTCGGGCGCGGATATAGCGAACCACGTTCGCCTGGGTGATCGCCTGCTGCTCGGTGAGATTGGCCGGCCGCGTCAGCCCAGATTTCACCTCGATATAGCCGGTCGTCTGGTCGACGGTGACGACATAGGGCTCGAAGCTCTTCAGCGGCAACATCAGCACCACCGCGAGCAGGCTGAGAAGGGCAATGCCGGCAAAGACGATCGAGAAGAACCAAGCGACGCGCGCCGAACGCTTCGCGCGCTTGATGATCTCCTGCTCCCAGATATCGCCCTGCTGGAAATAGGACCGCAGCGCGGTTTCGGACTTGTCTGCCATCCCTGCTCTTTTCTTGTCGTTCGTGGTCCAACATCAGCCTGCCGTCATGTCTGCCGCGGCGTTCCGTTGGATGCGATTGCGCGTTGCATGGAGGCGCCCGCGCCGTCCTGCCGTGGTGAATGAAGTCGTGCCTGGACCCGATGGACGGCGGCCTGCGTCTGGCGGGCGGATGTCCCGATGGCGGCCCGGCCCCAGAAAATGCCACTGGCGGTCAGTTGCCGGGAGCGTGAACCGACCGGTGTCGCCAATCCACCAGCTATACCTTGTGCGAGAGATTGCACCTGCAGAAGGACAAAGCTGCCGGCAAGGCAGAGCATGATGAAAGCGGCGAAGTCACTGAGCTTCAGCTCGCGATTACCGGAGATGCTATCGATCGCGGTGAGTTCCGGCTCCATCGCCGCAATCAGGAAGGCGGCGATCACATAGACGAACAAGGGAATGATCGCGTAGAGCAGGGACTGGTTCAGCCACCCCATCGCATAGCTGCGTGTCGCATCGAAAAGGAAGCAGGCGATGAAGATTGGCGCGGTGCCGAGCAACACCCACAGCACGACCTTGGCGAGCACGAGAATCCCGAGCGCGATTGCGACGAACAGTCCGGCAAAAATCATGATGATCATGCCGATGAGGGCCGGTAGGACCGAAAGATAGCCGGCCTGCTCGGAAAAGGCGGCCGCGGCGACATTGGCTGTCTTCCAGATCTGCGACAGGCCGTTGGTCGGCTCCGTAACACCCGTACCCGATGCCGCAAGGATGGCGCGGCCGGCTGCCTCGGGCACCTTGGTCAGCCAGTTATAGGCGAGATCGTTGAAGTTAGACCAAGTGCTGACCAGAATCAGAATCACCAGCACACGCACCAGCCGTCCAATGATCTCGGCGATGCTGAGACGTGACGTTCCGAGGAAGAGCTGCACGCCGTAGAACAAGACGGCAAGAACGAAGAGGAGGCGAAGGAGCGGCTCGAGATCTTGGCTCAGCGCCTCGTAGGCGCTTTGGGAGAAGTTCTGCCCAGAAGCATCGATCCGATCCAGCAGTTTCCCAATGAAATCGTCCACCGCACTGCCCTATTCTTCTTCCCCGGACGCCAGATCCTGGATTGCTGCCAACGCCGCGGCGCTGTCCGCATTGATCGACTTCATCGGCCCGCACTCGTCTCCCGTGCTGGCATAGCTCGTGAGATTGGCCGGTCGCTTGCACGGTGCGGTCTTCTCGCGCGGCGTGCCACACCCACTGGCGAGGACGGCCAGAACGAGTGCGATGGCGGTTGTGGTGCATCGACGGCTTCTCATTCGTACCGCAATGCTTTTCTTGTGTTCGACATGTCGGTGAGCTTGCGCTGGTTTTCGGCATGCAGCGATTGCACGCCGCCGTTCAGCACACCGATCATCTCGTTGAGGGTGAGACCTGTCTGAACCTGAAGCTGCGTGTTCTGGTCGATCGAGCCCTTGATGTCTTCGGCCTTGCCGATTTCCCCGCCTGCGCTTTCAAGGGCAGAGCGGCGTGTTTCAACCGCCTGCTGCGAACCGGTGATCAGCGACGAGACGCCCATGACCGTCTTCATGAGCTCCTCATAGGATTTGTCGCTGGCAATCGAACTGCCCTCTTTGCCGGAGAGCGAACGCACGAGCTGAAGCCCGTTGATGAAGAGCGTGGCGGCTTGGACGACTTTCGGGTCGAGAGACCCAAAATCGGCGATCCCGCTCTTCAGGATATTTTCGAAGGAAGGAACCGATGACACACTGAAGCCGTTGCCGATCGCGATATCCTTCAGAGGGCTGGCATCACTGCCGCGATCGCCGGTGACAGCCTTCAGGGTCTGCTCGACAGTGTCGAGAATTTCCTTGTTGGTATCGAGAATCTTGCCGGTCTTTTCGGCGGTGTCGCGCGCCACGGCGTAGTTGGTCTTGTCGATGACCGGGATATCGGCCGCCACCGGCGTGATACCTACGCTGATCAGAGCCAGAATTGCCAGGGAACGCTTCATGTCGACCTCCATCATTGTGTCTCGAGGAGCAGTTTCGCCTGCGTATCGATACGCAGGACACAGGCCTTGGCGCTGGCGTCCCAGACGAGGCCTTCTCGTCCGCCGCAGAAGCCGGCGACCGGCCGATCATCATCGGCTCCGTTTTCTTCGTATAGGGTCGAGCGGTTCGCTCCGGATATCTCTCCAAGGGTGATCGCATTGCTGGAATTGGTGAGATCGGCGAACGCCGTGCTTAGCTGGATCAGGCGGTTCATCAATTCGATGTTGGCATTGCGCGCACCGGAATTGTGATCCCAGCTGTCCTGGATCGTGCCGGACCCCAGACCACCGAGTTGCATGAGCCAGGACATAACATCGCCAGATCCCTCCCCGATCGCCGAGGTTAGGCTCATCGCGTTCATGGTGCTGGTTCGGGCGCTCTCATAGGCGCCACCACCGCCATAGTTGAGGGGAATGCCGGACTTGTCGGAACCGCCAAAGGCCGGAAGCCACTTTTGCGTTATGCTGGCGACATAGCCCTGCGTTTCCTTGAATGGCGGGATGCCGCCATATTTCTGGACATTGCCGTGGCCGGCATTGTAGGCGGCAAGCGCCAGCGAGACATTGCCGTTGTAGCGACGCAATTGTTGCTTGTAGTAGCGCGCCCCGCCGCGAAGGTTCTGTTCGATATTGTAGGGATCGACGCCCAGGTCGCCAGCGGTGCCGGGCATCAGTTGCGCGAGGCCGATCGCTCCTGCCGAAGACTTGGCGCACGGATTAAAGCGGCTCTCCTGGTAGACGAGTGCGAGAAACTGGTTTTCGTCGATCCCCTCCTCGCGCGCGATCCGGCGAACCAGGCCGGCGATAGCTGGATCTGCGTTCGCCGCGCCGACGGGATCCTCCCTTCGGCCGGGCCGGTACATCGAGCAGGTGACGCTCTGAGTGTTGACGTAGCGCTCCTCGTCGACCTTCTCGATCTCGCCGGTTTTCTCGTCGCGATCCTCGCGCTCATCGAGCACCGTCCTGTCGATGGTCGGGATATCGGCAAGGGCCGGTGACGCGGCGAAGGCCACAAGCAAGGAAAGACGCCGGATCATGCTGCAACCTCCCAGCCGCAGAACACGGGTAGCCACTTCGCCGGATCGTCGCCAAGCTGCGTACGCAGCGCGGCACACTGCTCGATCGTCTCCTTGCGGCCGGACATCACGCGCACGAGATCCGGCATGGAGGACAGATCGAGCTTGGCGATAACGGAGTCGTTGCCGTGCTTGATCAAAAATGTCCGCCGCTCCGGCGGGGTGTTGCGAATGAATGAGTATTCCTTGGCGGTCAGGCCGAAACGCCGGATGTAGCTTTCCTCGTCCGCACGCGGGTTCGGGAAATGCAGATTGGTTGCGGACTGCTCGATCAGCGTGTGCGACTGTGGCGCACGCGCAATGTCGGCTGCGGACTGCGTGCCGAATCCGACGATCCCGTTGAGCTTTCGGATCGTCTTCATCTTGTCGACAATGTAGTTGGAGAAGACCGGGTCCTGCAGAAGTTTCCAGCCTTCATCCATGAAGATGAGCACGGGCTCACCGGTAAGGAGTTCGTCCAGCCGGTGGTAGAGGTACATGAGGGCCGGCGTACGCACTTCCTGGTTGTCGAGGATATGCGTCATGTCAAAGCCGAAGATGCGGCGACCGGAGAAGGACAGGACGTCCTGTGGCGCGTTGAAGAGCCAGGCTTTCTCGCCTTCGAACCAGGGGCGCAGGCGCGACTGAAGATCGTTCGCGTCGGACCGCGCCCTGCCCATCAACAGACCGGACAGATTGGCAAGGGTGCGCTGTTCGACAGGCTCCTGGCAAATGCGGCCGATCGCCCGCTCCAGCGTGTCCTCCTCTTCCTGCGAGAAACCGCTGCCGTCCGCGGGGTCAAGCATGGCTTTGAGGAGGCGATGGAGGAACTCGCGGTTGGTCGCGTTGTTTTCCAGTTGCAGCGGGTTGAAGCCCGTCGCGACACCTGGCTGAAGCACCTCGTAGGCGCCACCGACAGCGCGGATGAAGATTTCCGCGCCGCGGTCCTTGTCGAAGAACACCGCGCGTGGTTCAGGCGAGATTCGGAAAGCCTGTGCCAGCAGGAACGTCATCGCCACGGTCTTGCCCGACCCCGTCGGTCCTGTGACCAGAAAATGGCCGATGTCACGCTGGTGGAAATTGAACCAGTACGGCGTTTGCGACGTCGTCTCGAGGATGGAAATTGGCAGACCCCAATGGTGGCCGGTCGCCGCGCCGGTCGCGAAATTGTGCAGCGACGAGAAACCGGAGAAGTTCGCGCTCGACAGCATGCAGGAGCGGGCGATGTAGGCGTGGTTGCCGGGCAGTTGCGCCCAGTACGAGGCCTCCATGTTGAGATCCTCGCGCAGCCAGTTGATGTTCATGTCGGTGAGACACGAACCGAGTTCAGCCACCGCCTTGTCGAGACCGGTGAGATCGCGGGACAGGCAGAGCAGGCTGAAATGGTGGTAGCCGAACACGGCCTCCTGGTTGAGCAGGCTGTTAAGCGCGAAGTCGATGTCGGTCTCGACCGTGCTGCCCGATTCATCCGACGCGTGGATCTGGCGCTGCAGCCTGGAGATACGCTCTTGCGCGATTGGCTTGTCGGCCAGGGTGAAAGACTGGGTGCAGATGAACTCGTGGTTCATCTGCAGGAGCCCGTCGAGCATGCCTGGGCCGGAGAAAGGCGGATATTCCTTGATCGATAGCATCGCGCCGAAACGGTTCTCTGTCTCGGTTGGACCTTGGGCCTGCAGTGTGCGCTTGGAGAAATGCAGTCTCGACGTGCCGACATAGCTACGGATGCCCATACGAGGCAGGCGCATATCGCGCGAGATGCCGCAGGTGAGCAGCGTGTTGAAGAAGGCACAAGGCTCAGAATAGGGGTCGCCCTCGCGATAAACGATGCCGAGTGGCCGCGCGCCGTATTTCTGCAACTCGCGCGTGATGTTGCCGACGATCTCTTCGAGTTCGTTGATGCGTTCGTTCTGGCGCTGCTCAAGGACCTCTTTGCCAGACGAGCGATCGAGCAGGCGTGAAAAACTTTCAGCCGCTCCGAGCGCCCCTCGCATCCCGGAGCGAACGATGCTGAGATAGAGTTCGTTAGTGAACATGCGCTTCTCGCTGAGCGACGCCATGTAGCGCGTGTTCAGGAGATCGCAGAACGGATCCGAGAAGCTACCGCCGATCGAGGGCTTGATCTCTTTGCGGATCACCGTCGACCAGAGCGAATAGCGGCTGGATCCGAGAGCACGGATCATTGTGTTCTGAACGGCGGCGCGCATGTTGAGCTCGGCTTGGTCTTCAGTCTGGAAGAACAGACCATCCAGCTTGATCACCGTCAGGATCGCCCCGCTCTCAAGCCCGATGATCGTGTCGGTGACATGGCGCAGATAGGGAATGTGGGTCGACATCGGCCGATCACGCCGACGCTCACGTCCGAATCCCAGCTCTTCGACGACGACGTTCAGCATGGTCATGGCCCGTAGGAATTGGTGCGCCAGAACAGACGGTTCGGCGTCCGCGGCGTGCGGCGACCAACGATCTGGGCGAGATCGAGGATCCGGATGTCGCGGCTGCAGAAGGCGAAGAGGGCAAGATAGATCAGCGGTGCGATCAACGCCGACCAGAAACTCGTGCTCACCAGGAAGGCGATCAGCGTAAAACCGACGATGATGTAGAAGGCGTTGAGCGGAATGCCCCACATCATCGGAGGTCGGGTCAGGCCGATCACCAGCGGCGTCAACTGTGGCTTCTCATCGGTGAACTCAAGCATGGCTCAGCTCCCCACGGCCGCGATCATCTGGTCGACGATGGCCGGCGCTCCGAAGACGAGACCTATACCGAGGACAACGGCGCCCGCGGTGAACCAGGAAAGACGTCCGGCGAAGGCGAGGAAGCCGAGCGCGATCACAGCGATGATGGCGAGCAGGCGTCCGAACGGGCCGGTGATGAAGTCCACGATCATCTGGACGGCCGTTTCCAGTGGCGCGAACGCGCCACCTGATTGCGCGAAGGCGGGTTCTGCGAGAACGAGCCAGATGAACAGGAACCCACAGAAGGCAACGGGCTGCGTTACGGGTCGTGCGACGGGTGAGTGAGAAACTTCGTTCATGGTGACCTCCGGCTAGAAATGCATGACGCCGCCGAGCCATTGACCCCGCTCGCGCGACGTGATGATCCCGCTGGCATTGGAAGGAAGGGCAGTGTCTGCGGCCGCACCACGCCGTTCGCGTGCTCCCGGGCCACTCCCATCAAGACCCATCTGAATATTGAGGATCTCGGCGACATAGCCGACAGTTTCCTTGAACGGTGGAATGCCGCCATGCTCTCGCACACGTCCCTCACCGGCGTTGTAGGCTGCGGCGACCAGTAACGGGTTGCGGAATTCGTCGGTCAGTTCGCGCAGGTAGCGGACGCCGCCATCGATGTTTTCTTGTGGATCGCAGATATCGGCTACGTCGAATCGCTCCGCCGTTTCTGGCATGAGCTGCATCGGTCCCCGCGCGCCCTTGGGGGAATTGCGCAGCCGATCAAGTCGGCTTTCGGCCGTCATGATCGCGACAGCAAAGCTGGCGTCAACCTTGTGTCGTTGCGCCGCGTCGATAACGAGACGGGTGATCTCCGCTGGCGTCGCCGGCGAAGGTCCACACTCCACTGTTGCCTGCTGGAGAACACTATCAAATTGGTTATGGGTTTCATCAAACCTGTACGCGTTGGCCGCCGCCGGCTCGATGACCTCGGGCACCTTCTCCTGGGGAACAATCTGGCCTCCCTCTCCCAGAACGTAGTCGTCTTGCGACCGTGCCCAGCGTTCCTCGGCGACAGCGTCTGCGGACCGCAATTCGCTATGTGACCGATAGGATTCACCCACATACATCGGATTAACGACCGATTGCGCCGACTGCTCGGCCGCGCGGGTTTCTCCCGGCAGCGCCACGCACATACTCGTGAGAATTGTCACCGCAACAAGCGGCGCGATTGAAGGTGATGTAGTTTGCGTCGCCATGTTCCCGCATCCAAAGCCTTGCAATGATGGATGTTGGAATGGTTAGGTGAGAGAAAAAACAATGTCAAATTGATTGTGTTATTTCTTGCAAAATGGAAGGAGACAGGCCAATGTCGTGCAAGATGACAACCTGGAGGCGACTGCGGATGAGACAAGCAGCCGGTTGCCTGATGGCGATCAGCGCGTGCCTGCCGGCCTATGCGGCCGGGCCGGTGGACGATGCCTATATCCGTTCGCTGGCGGCGCCCGGGAAGACAGTGCTGGTCATGGAGTACTATGACGGCCAGGGGAAAGTGTCGGAGCGCAAGGGCTATGCGTCCGCTTCAGGGTTCAAGGCGGTCTCGGCCACCGACGTCCGGGTGGACGCCAATCTGACGGTGCACCTGTACGGAATTGAGACGTGCCAAGGCGACATGGTCAACCGCAAGGAGGATTATGCCGGGTCCTGTGATGACTATGCCCGACAGGGACTGGCGACGTTGCTCCAGTCCCCGCGCGTGATCTACTGCCGAGCCTTCGTCAGTGAGATCGGAGCGCAGACTCAAGATGCGACCTGTTACGGCTATTACAACTATCCGGGTAGTCTGGACTCCGTCGACATGTTCGAGGAGCAACTGGTTTCGCTTGGCAGCCACCGCATAGCAAAGCGGCCGGATGGGACGCCCGCAAGAACTGACTTGAAGGAAGCCGAGGATATTGGCCGGCGTGGCTACGGCATGTGGGCCGATCCAAGGATTGCGGGGCAATGAAGTTCCCTGCCCTTCTCCTTCTCTTGGCGCTGACATTCGGTTCGATGCCGGTAATGGCTGCACCGCCGGAGGGTTACTTCGAGTTGAAACCGGGCGTGACGCTCGAAAGCGGCGACAGTTGGTACGAGGGCGACCGACATTTCCGCCTCTTCGGCGTACAGGCCTGTCTGCGCGAAACTCTCTACACTGACACAGCCGGTGCTCGTCGCGACTGCGGTGAGGCATCCCTGGTGGTGTTCGCGGCCTACATTTCGGACACGGCGCCTTTGTGTGCGCAGGTCGCACGTTCCGCAGGAACTGTCTTCGTGTCGTGCTATGCCACAATCGGCGCTGACCGGATGGATCTCGCCAATCTGATGATCTCCTCAGGTTTCGCCTTCGCCTCTCTCGACGCTCGCGGTCTGCCCTACCATGCGGCCTATGCGGTGATAGAGCAGGCCGCCCGAGAAAAGAAGGTCGGTCTCTGGCAATTTGACGATGTCCAGCATCCCGCCATTCTGCTTGGTCAAAGCGCGAGCAGTAGGAAAATCTCGCCATGACGCCGACTACCGTCAGATCGACCTTGGTCGCATTGATGATAACCACCCTGCCCTATCCGGCCCACACCGCAGACGCCCTCCGCGAACAAGAACGCTCCCCTATTGAAACGAAAGCAATTCCCTACACGAGCCCCACAACAAAAATCTTTGGCCGAACCTCCGTCATCGATGGCCGGACACTGTGGTTCCCAAAGGGCGGGCACAAGGTACGGCTTGCCTCGATAGACGCTTGTGAACTTCCGCAATGGTCCTACGATCCGCGCCGCCACGGCCAAACCACGGTTCCGAAGCCGGTACCGTGTGGTCCTCTGGCGAAGGCGTGGCTGAAGCGCACTATTGGCAACGCACAGGTGCGTTGCATCGTTCAGGCTCGCGACGCTGAAGGCGCCCTCCTCGGCCGTTGCACCGTGCGTGGCCGCGATCTCGCACTGGAGATGTTGCGGGTTGGCTGGGCTCGGGCGAACTCGCCGGCGCCTTCCGAGTATTTCACCTGGCAGAATTACGCCATGTCGGCCCGGCACGGGATATGGGCGACCTACGTGCTCGACATGCCTGAATGGCGGGCCAAGGCTATCGACCAGACGCTGTCCCGACGTCCGATCGCGGATTTCAACCTGCTTGCCGAACGTGAAAGCGAGATATCGCCACCGTTTGAGGACGCGCGCAAGCGTCCCAAACGAACAGATCGATAGGCTGATCGAAGGAGCCGCCTCATGAAATTTGTCAAGCTAACCTCGATTGCCGCAACCCTGTGCACGGCGGCGTGGGTTTCGTTTGCCGATCGCGCCGAAGCGAGCGAATGGGGATGTGAGGTGCTTCTGTGCGCTTCATCCTCTAACCCGGCGTGGCGTGGCGTGCCCGCGTGCCACCCTCCGATGCATCGACTGATCTCGGCAATGGGCAAATGGGGCTTTTCGTGGCCCACGTGCCCCGAAGCGGGAACCGGCAGGCCTGGCTATGAAGCCTATGAGGAATGTCCTGCCGGATGGAGCGTTGGGTCCAGCAACCAGGATCATGGTGCTGGCCAGGGCGATCTCTGTGTGCAGGTTCACAATAGCTGCCCGAATGGTTTTGGCGGTCGAGACGGTTGCGAGGAGACCGTCACCATGCCCCGCCCTATGCGCGAAGACCCACACTACTTCGACATTCGCCATGATGACGGCAATGTCACGCGACACTGGTTCAACCTGAGGAAATAATATCTGATAGCGAACTTCTCGTTCTGCTCGATGGCGCTGACCGTTATCCAGAAGACGCGCAGGCAGCGATATGCACGGCGAACATCGCAGGCTACTTGCTGATCAGCGGATACAAAACACTCTTGTGGGCATTGAGCGTAGCAATCGCGGTGCCGATTTGAGATCTGTCGACGTTGGCAGCCTGTGCAGTTAGTGCTGCAATTAGATAAAGCAATTTTTCTTCTGCATCGATATTGGATTTGGGTTGAGCACGAATCAATGCGTCCAGGGTCTGTTTCTCACGCCGGCGCATAATGTGACGAGCTGGATAAAGAAAAAGTGACCAGGGAAGATTGACGGAGCGCTCGAAATTCTTTCGCGTCAGGACGGCACGCCGATGCGCCTGAACAGCATAGGAGATATCATCTGCAGGCTGTGAAAAGAGAGAGGTTATCAAGGGCTTTCTCACAACGTCTTCATCTAAAAGATGAGCAAGCGGAATGCGTTTGTAACTTTCATGGCAGTAAGTCCGCGCCCTTGGTAGGGGTGCCGGCATCCCCGTTGGACCATAAAGGGGGTATGCGTATCCCCTTTTCTATCGCGGCCAATTGAGGTCCACTTGCCTTGGGAATTGGGCGGGTAAGATGATAACGAGCGGGAGGATGGCTCGTGGACCATGCCCTGATCATTGAAGATCACGACCTCATGCGTCGCGCGCTGACACAAGAAATCAAAGCGCGATTTCGCAACGCAATGATCGCCGGCGCGTCCAACATGGATGTGGCCGAAGGGCTGCTTAAGCAGCACACCTTCAATGTCGTTGTGATTGATCCGGGACTTCCGGGTTACCCTCCCACATCGCGACAGGACCGCTTCAGAATTGTCCGGTCAATTGTCGAAGCGTCTCCGACTGCAATGCACATCGTCATTACGGGTTCTGACAACCAGGAAGAGGCTAAGTCGTTCCGGCTTCTGGGCATAAGAAGCTATCTCGGGAAGATGGGATTGCAGCCGGGCCAATTTGGCGAGTTGCTCAAGGACATAGAGAACAGCGAATACACGGTCCGACTGTCAAGCGACGCAAATCAGACTGCAGAGATTTTGCTTCCCTATCTTGGTTCACGTGAGAATGAAGTTATCGTTTCGGTGATGTGCCGCGAACCTGGTGCCAAGAAGAAGCTGGTCTTCGAGGAGATGGCGAGAAAACATGGAATATTGTACGATAGCGTCGTGAAATATTATAAGACAGCTAGAACGAAGCTGAAAAAGGCGGGATGCTTGCCCAAGGGTCTATGACAGCAGCAACTGGCGAAAGCAGCCCTGGCGAAGCGTTATTTAAGGAAGGGATCGATCTAGGCAACTCAGGATTAAATACCTCAGGATCGGATTTTGAACGATGGGAGGGAAACCATGTGCAGGTTATTCACCGGACTGAACTTTGGTGCCTTGTCACTAGCGGTGGTCGCTCTTGCATATGTAACGCTTCGTTCTATCGCAGCGGATAGCGATCCGAAGGTCTTGGTGGTTGAAGGCCGCATCGCGGATGTGGCCGAGCACTATCCGATCGAGCGTCTTCGAAGAGAATTTCTAAATGATGAAGTGGAGACAAAAACTCCATGGAGGGAGCGCGGAGAGGCCATCAGATACCGTGGCCCTCGCGTGGCCGATATTTTGGAACGTCACGGCCTTATGGACGGAGTTTCCGTTCAGTTCGTCGCCTACAACAACTTCGTCTCCGAGGTCTCCCTGAAAGAGATTGTGGCCTACGATCCGATCCTTGCGATTGAACGTGGCTGTGACGAGCAGGACCGCGTCGTTGGCCGATGCGCGGCAGGCGAAGAGTATACGCTACTGACTACCGATGAGCAGGGGCCCATCTTTCTGGTGTGGCCGTATGACAGGCTCCCGTCGTCCTATATTCCAGCAAGAAATTCCATCTGGGTATGGTTTGTCGTAACCATTAGGCCAACATGAGCCTTCCTTTCCCGGAAAGTATCAGAACCGCCCTGCCCTATGTGTTCCTTGCCGGTGCTATTGGTCTAAGCGGCTGGACCTTTTTTCGGTCAGAACAGTATCGCGCTGAGTCCAACCGGATTTTCAGCGAGACCTACGAGGTACAGTGGCGGACCACTCAGATTCGCGAATATCTGACCAGACTTGACGGTGACCTTCGTCTGACGGCCGTGACGCGGCAGCTCGAGCCAGATCTCGGTCACAACCTCACCCTCTTAAGCACGAATGTAGCGCAACTCCTTCGCCTGGATTATGTCGAAAAGTTCCTTGGTGAACGCGACGCGAAGCTTCTGGAGGAGGTTGAAAAGGATCTTAGGTTGCATGTGTGTCCTCTGGTGGATGGCGGGACCGACGTGGACTCCGCCATGACCACAGTGGCTGATTCGAAAGAGAAGATGTATCAGATTTCCGGTGCAGCGGTTGCACACACGTCGACGCTGGCTGAGGCCGCACATATCGCGAGTGCCGCCTCGAGAAATCGTTTGGTGTTCGGTGCCGCGCTGGCCATTGCGACGTTGTGCTACGCCATCCTTCATATGCGCTATGTGTATGCGCGTAGGCGCGACCAGCATCAACAGTCGTTTTCGGCGCTCTATGCCCACATGACACGGTCACCAGTTACCGCCTTACGCTTGTTTCTTGGCCATCTCGATCCTACTCAAATGAGTGATCCAGAGATGCTTATTGATGCGAAAAAGGCGGTGGGCCAACTTGAGGCCGTAACCGACGGAATGAAGTCCCTCGCCTATTCAGGTACTGACACACGAAAAGCGGCATTCTCTGTCGTACTGGATCAATTAAGCACAGACGGATGCGAACTCGAGGTCGACGCGACCGCTGAAGCAAGGGCTTGCGTTGTGCCGTTGGCACCGGTGAGAGTGATGCTGTCCGAGCTGCTCAAGAACGCAGAAGTGGCGCTCCTGGGTCGCAATTACGGTTTGGTCAGGATTACTGCTGCGGTTCACAGACACAAGTTGACAAAGACGCGGACATTGACTGTCGAGATTAAGGACAATGGAGTGGGCATGGCAGTCGAAGTTGCCAGACAAGCCTTCGAACCGCTGTTCACAACCAGGGCCGGAAGTCATGCCGGGCTCGGATTGCCTGCGTGTGCCCAAATGGCTGCAGCGCTAAAGGGTAAGCTCAAAATTGCGTCGAAACCTGGTTCGGGGACCTCAGTGCAGATTGCGATCCCGGTGAATGCATAATTGTGGCTGATTGTAAGGCAGTGCGTCGGTTGCGTGGCTCGAGGTAGCCTACCCTTGGCACGACCATCATAATCCGTCTGGAATCGATAGATGTTACGTGCTCAGACCGTAGGCTCACCTTGACGAGATTGACTGGCCATGTGGTCGTGTAGCGGTGCACGGTGCGAATCTTGTGCACCGATGATGGAAGAAAGTACGAGCAAACGTGTCACCACAGAGAGAGTGTTTCGGGCGCTGTGTTTCATCGACTGGCCAACATTGCAGCCATTGGTAACCAGTCAGGCACCATAGTCTCGCTGTGCAGATGGTACGCAACTGCCGCGCTGCATACAGCGAGATCGAAGCGAAGGCCTAGGCCGCAAGCAGTGGCGTGTGGTCGGGCGAAGTCTTGTTGGCCCGACGCCGTTCGCAAGGCCCCTTCAATCGTTGGCCCTTCGATCGTGCCGATGCCCAGCGCTCGAGTTGCCATATGGCAACTCGAGTCAATGCCACAGATGTAAATATCTGTTAACCTTAAATTCCTTGCAGAATCGTGCGACTCGGGGCAATCATACCTACGAGGAAATAGCGTAGTTGGAAGAAAACTCGTAGTTATGCAAAAAGCTCGTAGTGCAAAAACACTAGCGCCGGGAACGAAGCCGCTGATGACCGACGTCATCGCGGCCGACGGCGCCGCGTTGTCCGCAGAACTATTGGCGATGCGGGAAGCATTGTTCCCGCCCGTGTCGAGGAAAACGCTTCGCTCCTTCTCTTCCGTTGAGGCAGCAAAGCTTATCGGCATCGCAGACGCGTATTTACGTCAATTGTCGCTTGGTGGCAAAGGTCCACAGCCGGCACTCGGGGCCGGTGGACGGCGATCCTATACGCTTGACCAAATCAATGAACTGCGGGTTGTTCTGGAAGAAGGCTCAAAAGGAAAGCGTTACGTACCGCACAGGCAAGGTGACGAACACTGCCAGGTAATGGCAGTGGTGAATTTCAAGGGCGGGTCGGGAAAGACGACGACAGCTGCGCACCTTGCGCAGTACCTTGCACTTCAAGGTTACCGTGTGCTTGCGGTCGATCTCGATCCCCAAGCCTCACTTACTGCGCTGCATGGCTATCAGCCCGAGTACGACATTCAGCCCAATCAGACGATGTACGCGGCTGTTCGATACGACGAAGATCGTAAGCCTCTCACGGATGTCATCCGCAAAACCTATTTCCCAGGTCTCGATCTTATTCCCGGGAATTTGGAACTCATGGAATATGAGCATGACACGCCAAGAGCCCTTGCGGAACGTGACGCCGAGCCCTTTTTCGGGCGCGTAGCTACCGCGTTGGGGTCCGTTGCCGATAACTATGATGTCATGATCCTAGACTGCCCTCCGCAGTTGGGCTTTCTCACACTCGGGGCATTATGTGCGGCAACGGGGCTTATCATTACCGTTCATCCACAGATGCTAGATGTTATGTCGATGTGCCAATTCCTATTGATGGCAGCCGATATCCTCAGGGTGGTGCAAGGGTCCGGAGGCGATCTCGAATACGACTTCATTCGCTACGTTGTGACTCGGTTCGAGCCAGCCGATGCGCCACAAACGCAAATGGTTGCCTTTATGCGATCGCTGTTTCGAGAACGAGTCTTGAACAGCACAATGGTTAAATCGACTGCAATCTCGGACGCAGGCCTTTCGAAACAAACCCTTTACGAGGTGGGCAGAGAGAATTTCACCAAGCAAACTTATGACCGCGCCATGGAATCTCTCGATGCCGTAAATGACGAAATCGACAGGCTGATGCAACAGGCTTGGAGGAGGGCGCCATGAGCCGAAAAGACACCCTCAAGGCAATGTTGACGCGTCGGTCTGAAGAGTTGCCATATGGCAACTCCGAGCCAAATCCCCCTGTGCCACAAGCGCCTCAGCCAATATCGCACGTCCAGTCCGGAGCAGTAGGCGCTATGGGACGTTCACTTGGGCAAATCGCGTCTGCGGCGGAACGCGCCAAAGCCCTCGTCGCGTCGGGAGCCGCGGTAGTTGAAGTACCCTCCGACAAGCTTTCCGGATCGTTCGCCCAAGATCGCCTCGACGACGAGGGCGCAGATTTCATGGTACTCTATCAGGCGATAAAGGACTCCGGCCAGAAGAGCCCCATCCTGGTCCGGCCTCACCCTGATAAGCCGGACTACTACCAGATCGCTTATGGTCATCGGCGCGCAAAGATACTAGCCAAACTTGGTCGGCCGGTCCGCGCGGTGGTCCAAAACCTGACAGACGAAGAACTCGTCGTCATCCAAGGGCAGGAAAATTCCGCTCGGAAAGACCTAAGCTACATAGAACGCGGGCTCTTCGCGCTGACGCTCGAGGAGCAAGGTTTCGATCGTGCTGTGATCATGTCGGCTCTGAGCATGGAGAAGACCCAACTCTCCAGGCTTCTGTCGCTCACCAGGTCAATCCCGAAAGACGTCATCATGGCGATCGGTCCCGCGCCAAAAGCGGGACGTCCTCGATGGAACGCACTCGCTGAGCGGATAGCAGCGCTAAAGAACCAGAGCCGCTTAGACGCCGCCCTTAACGATCCAAAATTCTCCGAAGCAGACACAGATCAACGCTTCGTGCGCCTTTTCAACGCTCTCGCTCCGAAGAAGGTCGCTGGTAAGTCGAGTCGTTTTGTCGTGAAGGCCAATAACGGGCAGAAGATCGCAACTGTTGAGCGGACGAGCAAGTCGGTCGCCGTTGTGGTGGACGCCGAGGAGTCGTTGGAGTTCGGCGAGTTCGTTGCAGCTCGTCTGCTCGAACTCTACCAAGAGTTTGAAAGGGAAAAGGAGAAGCCGCACTAAGCAGAATTCGAGACACACAACCGCAAAAGAAAAAGGCCCCCGAAACCGCATCCGGAAGCCCTTCTCAGTCATAAGCAAACAGAGAATCGCATTTCCGCGAATCGCAGTCAAGAGTCCTCGTCAGGATAACCGCTGTTTCGGCGAGCAGATTTCTTTTGCCTAGCGATAGGTGAAGGACAATGCAGACGCATATCACAACGACGCCCTTCGGGCGGCGATCGATGACGCTTGGCCAGATTGCAAGCCAGGCAACCGCCAAGGCGATGCCGAAGGAGGCGATCGCAAATAAATGGCAGGTTTTCCAGCACGTCCGTGAAGCGCGAGAGCTGGTCGGCGCGACAGATCGTGCGCTGGCGATCCTCAACGCCTTGCTGTCGTTCCACAGAGAAACGGAACTCTCGGCCGAAGGCGAGCTGATCGTGTGGCCGTCGAACGAGCAGCTTATGGCCCGCGCAAACGGCATCTCGCCGGCGACGCTTCGGCGGCATCTGTCCGTTCTGGTCGAATGCGGATTGATTATCCGGAGGGATAGTCCGAACGGCAAGCGCTTCGCGCGCCGGAGCAGGACAGGGGAGATTGAGCAGGCCTATGGCTTCGACCTGTCGCCGCTCGTCGCCCGCGCCGAGGAGCTCAGGGATCTGGCAGAAGTGGTGCAAGCCGAGAAGAAGGCGTTCCGTGTCGCCAGGGAGCGCCTGACGCTGCTACGCCGCGACATCGTCAAGATGATCGATGCCGGCCTCGAGGAAGGTGTGCCCGGCAACTGGGGCAGGGTGCTTCAGACCTATCAGGGCGTCATCTCCAGGCTTCCTCGCACGGCCTCCAGGCAGCTGATCGAGGACATCTGCGCCGAGCTTTACGAATTGCATGCGGAAATCCGCGACGTACTGGAATCTTTCACAAAAACACAGAATCCGAACGCCAATGAGTCTCATTCTGCACGCCACATACAGAATTCAAATCCAGACTCCATATTTGAATCTGAAACCGGCTCTCGAAAAGAAAAGGAAGCAAGCGGCAACGCTGCGGAAACCGACAACGTAAGGAGCTTGCCGAAGCGGGATCTGCCATTGAGCATCGTGCTGGATGCTTGCCCGAACTTGCGGGAAACAGCCCAGTCGGGTGAAATCCGCCACTGGCGCGATTTTGTTGCGGCCGCGGAGCTGGTCCGAACCATGCTGGGTATCAGCCCGAGCGCTTGGCAAGATGCCCGCGAGGTCATGGGTGAGGTTCAGGCCGCGATTGCGCTTGCGGCGATCTACCAGCGTGCCGACCAGATCAACAGCGCCGGCGGTTATCTGCGCAGCCTTACCGACAGGGCGCGGGAAGGGAAATTCTCGACCTGGCCGATGATCATGGCCCTGTTGCGCGCCAAGCTGGACGAGGGGAAGCAGCGCCAAACAACGGAAAATGCGACATCCGAGGCCGGTCCACGGCTCGAAGTGTCGGATTCGCTCCTGAAAAGCCTGCGCAAGCGGAACCCGCGACCATGACATCAGCCGGCGAACCCTTGGTGAGAACCGTCGGATGTAACTGCGACCGGTATCAGAACCGACGCTCAGACAGGGGCGCCCATGAGATCGATGCCAAACGGCTCGAAATGCTTCAGGTTCAGCGTGACCACGGTTAAATCATGGGCCTTCGCGGTTCCCGCGATAAGCGCATCGGCCATACCGGGACTGTGGCCTGCAGCGATCACTTCGGCTTCGAGTTTGCCCGACAAAGCGGAAACCACCGGGTCTATCGGGATGATACGATCCTCGTATGTGGTGAACAGGCCGTCCATCCAGTACCTGAGTTCCCTTGCCTTGGCGCTGGCGCCTTTGCGTTCGAGCAATATGATCCCGCGCTCGATCTCGTGAACGGTGACGACCGACAGGAAAAACTCGGCCGTTTCTGCGGCCTTGTCGAGCCATGCGAATAGGTCTGTGGAGGCCTCGGCGCGCGAAGGTGACAGCAGCGAGACGACATTCGTGTCGAGAAGATATGCCGTCAAAGTTCGACATCCCGCGAAGGCGAGGGATTGCGCTCGAATTCTCCGCCAGGAAAGGTCTTCAGGTATGACAGGAAGCTGGGCCGGCGGGGTTTAAGTGTGCGCTTGGCAATCTCCGCCGCCTGCAAAGGGACCAGAGCAGCTACAGGCTTTCCATGGCGGGTGATGGTGATGAATTCACCCTTGATCGCCTCATCGACATAGCTGGAAAGACCAGCTTTCGCATCTTTCAGACTGACAGTAGACATCGACGGCTCCGCAAAGTGGTCACATGTGACCATATATGCGATTGAAGTCATCACGGTCAAGGGGCGGTCATGCCGACTCTCTTGCCAGAAGTCCGGATCGCCTCGCTCGGTCAATCAGGTTCTTGACCGATGAAGGAGACCATTTGATCCCGCCACGTGGGGTGCGTTCATGCAGCTGCTCAAGTTGGCGGGCGATTTCCCGCAATGTCAGCTTCGCATTTGAAGAGTGAATGCCGGCGACGAGCGTCATCAGCCGATCCTCAGGAAGACGAGGCGGTGATTTGCGAAGCAGGGTGGCGTCCGCCATGCCTTCGGAGACCATCCATCTGACTGCCCGTCGAAGCCGTTCCGGCGTCCAGTCGAGCCCGCGCTGTTTTAGGACACGAGCAATATCGTCCCAGGTGTGATCTGGACGCATTCGTTTTACAGTTGGAAGCCATTGATTGGTCGTTGCCTGAATGCGTGTGCCGTATGCTGCCTTCTGCGCGGCCGTCATCTTCGCAAGCGCCTCTGGCCGGCGCTCGCGAATTCCGGGATTTCCGGGTAGCCGGCCCTTCGCCTTCGCGGCCCTGATGCCGGCTTTGGTGCGCTCCGAGATCAGCGAGCGCTCCAACTGCGCTACGGCGCCGAGGACCTGGAGCGAGAACATCCCTTGTGGTGTCGACGTGTCGATCGGATCGCGCAATGATCGGAAAAGCGCGCCCGCGGCCGTCAGACTTTCGATCACCTCAAGTAGATGGCTAACCGAGCGAGCCAGGCGATCAAGCCGAACGACGACGAGCGTGTCGCCGGTGCTGATCTCCCGTACGAGTTTCGAGAGGGCAGGCCGTGCGCGCGAGGCACCGGAACCATGCTCCCGGACAATGACATCGCAGCCGGCGGAGAGCAGCTCCATCTCTTGCGCTTCTGTCGCCTGTTCGTCCGTGGATACCCGCGCATAGCCGATTAGGCGGCCCTGTGGTCGACGGGAGGCCCGATTGTGAGTGTCATTAGCCATTTCGAGCGCTTCTGTGCCCCCCATCGTCCTGATTTCCAAATACAGAGGATAAGGATAAAGGATCGTTTGTAAACGTCTCTTGAGGCGATTTCGCGAAGCTAGGGATCCTCTAAAGCCCGGGAAAACGGATATTCCCGTCGATCTGAGCGCCAGCCGACGCACCTCTGTTCAATCCGGAAGGCCTGGAGCGTCTATATAGTACACACGCATAGAGAATAGCCGCTATGAAGGAAGCTATTGGCGTGTTAATTTCCGTATGAAATATAAAAATGCGATATGTCAATGGCTTATGAAATCGGCCTACTCCCTCTGGAGACCTTGCTTCCGGCAATAGCGCGGGCGGAAGACCAGCTTGCACGCCTGGACGAGGCGGTGCGCCGCAGTACGGTCGGCGATGGTTTCGTTGAGCGCGCCCACTTCTTCGACTCTGCGGCCAGCATGTGGGTCTTGGGGGAACTTGTCCATGTAGAGGATCTTGTCCTCCACGACGCACATATGGACGTTCGGGCACCGAGCCACGAATTGACAATCTCCCACACCATCCTTCGTGCGAGGCGACGTATCGCATCGACCAAGGCCGGTTGGGCATTAAGCGAACGCGGTTTCGATACTCTGACCGGGACTCAGAACCAGGAAGCCGTGACGCCCCAGCACTCGGTCGAGGTTAGGGCAGAAGAGGGGGAGGTGGTTGATGAGCCGGAACCTTTCGCGGAGGAGTTCGCCCATATCGATGCCGTGCTGGAACGGTCGGAGCGGCTAATCCGTAGTGTGACAAAAGGTGATGGTCATCGCACAGAAAAAGGCTGCGGCTTGGCGGTGGGTGATCTGATGATCCGCGATCCTGATTGGGACGAGGCCGACCGTGTGTCGCAATGGCGATCAGTCGAGATGGCGGTTCAGGTTATGCCGCCGGCGATCGCAGCGGCGTTGTTGTTTGATGCGTGGGAGACGATCGAGCCGGTGCAGCGGCAGCATTGGCTCGGCGGCCTGCTGGTCGGCGAATACCTGAGGTCACGAGGTAAGGTCTCCTCGCATCTGCCGTCGTTCAACGTTGGGCTGAAGGCGGTTTCCAGAGAGCGGCGCCGAGCAAAGGACCGAACCACCCGTCTCATTGCGTTTCTCGATGCAATGACGGCAACGGCGGATGCCGGCATGCGGGAACTGGTTCGCCTACAGCAGGCGCGAACCCAGATGGAGAGAAGACTGGCCGGACGGCGAGCATCTAGCAGCTTACCGTCAGCTATAGAGCTTGTTCTTTCGAGGCCGATGATCTCCGCAGCGATACTGGCGAAGGTCGTTAAGGTGACGCCGCGCGGGGCACTCAACCTGATCGCGGAACTCGGCGTACGGGAATTGACCGGGAGAGGGCGGTACCGTGCCTGGGGTGTTCTGTGATTAGGATGATTGCGCAGATGAACATTAAATGGTACATGTACCATATATGAGGCGGTATGGCAGGTGATAAACCAAATCAGATACTGGTCGTTTTCTATCGAACCGCGAGCGGAACCGAGGTTGTACGCGACTGGCTTCAAGGTCTGGAGGCCGAAGATCGACAAGTGATAGGGCTGGATTTGATGCGTGTTCAATTCCGTTGGCCGGTGGGAATGCCGCTTGCAGGTCTCTCAAGGACGGCCTGTGGGAGGTAAGGACGACGCTGCCGAGCCGGCGGATTGCCCGTACTCTGTTCTGCGTTCACGACCAGGCAATAATCGTGCTTTCAGGTTCATCAAGAAAGCTCAGAAAACGCCCGATGACGAACTCGCTCTCGCCCGTCGGCGAATGCGTGAGTTTCTGGATTAAGGAGTGTCTATGATGGCATCGGAAAAGATGATCGAAAAGCGGTCGGTGTCTGAGCTATCCACGCTCGACAGCTTCCTCTCGGACATAGGGAAACTTGAGGAGTTTCAGGCCACGGCCATAAAGGAGGTGCTCGCCTGGCAAATTGAGGAGGCGATGAAAGAGCAGCATCTTTCTCGCAAACGCCTCGCGGAGCGGATGGGTACGAGCCGAAGCCAGATCGGACGACTGCTGGACCCAAAGGATGGAAATGTTACACTCTCAACCCTTCAGCGTGCAGCTGAGGTTGTCGGGCGGAAGGTGCGTATCGAACTGATTTGACCCTTCTCGTGGACGGTGCAGCAACGCGCCTAACTAAGACATTGGGCGTCACCATTCCCAAAAGCGGACGCCTTAGGTGCGGTAAATGGCGGAAAAGTAGGATATCACGGTGTCGGCGTCCCCTAAAATTCCAGCCATTCAGCCGGTGTCGCGCTTAGTCGTGGAGACGACCATGACGATGGCCACACAGCCTATGTCGCCAAGTACGACGCTCAGCGCGTGAAAAAATTCAACTATTCATTTCCGGTTGGGGCTCGCCCTCACGATTGACCCTTTGGAGGCCGCATTCCGCCGCCTCATAAGGCAATCGATCATGACTGACACCATCACCTCTCCCGACGATATCGAAGACCTCGAGGACTGCATCCGTACCGGACGTCCCGCCCGCGGGGCCGGCAGCTACCGTATTCGCCATGCCGACGAGGCCTTGGAATTCCATCCCGCTCTCGTCGACGATCCGGTTCCGACTGGGCGTCAGATCCTGCAGGCGATCGGGCTGCGTCCAGTCGAGGAGTTCTCGCTTTTCGCGATCCTGCCCGACGGCTCTTTCGAAGACATCCGACTCGACGAGACCTTCGATGTCTACGGGCGCAGGACCGAGCGGTTCGTCCATTTCCGCAGCGACCGCGAATTTAGGTTCACGTTGGACGACCGCCAGATGCAGTGGGGCAAGCCCGCCATCTCTGGACGCCATCTCAAGGTACTCGCAGGTGTCGATCCGAGCACCTACGATGTCTATCTCGACGTGCGAGGTGGCCACGATCGCATCATCGCGAATGATGAACTTGTGCGTCTCGACGAGCCCGGAGTGGAAAGGTTCGTAACGCTCATCCGCCATACCACCGAAGGTAGCGCGCTCCTCCCGGAGCGCGACAGGCGGTATCTCGACGGCAGCGGCTACACGTATGAGGTCGTCCAGGAGAATGGCTCCGTTGGAGTCGTACTGAAGGACTTCCCCTTGCCGGAAGGTAAGTTCATACAGGTGACCGCTGACACACTGATCGTCCTGCCGGGCGGTTACCCGGATGCCTGCCCTGACATGTTTTTCATGTATCCGACCGTAACGCTTGCGGCGACCGGAACACTTCCGCGGGCGACGCAGGGCGTCCTCAGCTTCGCAGGTAGGCCATGGCAGCAATGGTCGCGTCACAGCGGCCAGTGGCGGCCCGGCGTGGATGGCATCCACACGATGGTCAACCGGGCGCTCAACGCCCTGCGGGAGGCCGCGTGATGACCGCGCTTTACGACATGGTCCTCGCCGTTCCCCATGCCGATGGCATCCGTGCGCTGCTCGACGGCAACGGCGAGGAGCGGGCCGCCTACATGCTGTTTGGGACCTCCGGGATCGATGCCGATCCGTGGACGGGGAAGAAAAGGGTTCGCCTGGTTTCGCACCGCTTCATCGACATTCTTGACAGCGATGTCGTCTCTCGTTCGCCGGTGCATGTTACATGGTCCACCGAGAGCTTTATGGGCCTGCTCGGCGAAGCCGAACGCAGCGGTCTTGTGCCCTCCATCGTGCACACTCACCCGGGCGGCTCCCCTTCCTTTTCGGACCAGGATGACCGGAACGAGAGCGAACTTGCCCGCACCGTCCGCAACAAGGGACTGCCCGGGCTCGTCAGCATCGTCATCGGCGCCTCGGACGAGGTTGGAGCACGTCTCTGGACTTCGCGAGATCACGTGATTCCCATGGCCAGGATCATCGAGACGGGTAGACGGGTCCGCATCTGGCCGGGGACCGGGGATGCCGAGCGGGCCTTACCCATCCATCTCGACCGGCAGGCGCGTCTCTTCGGAGACATGTTCAACGATCTGCTCGGCGCACTGCGCATCGGCATCGTCGGATGCGGCGGAACGGGCAGCGCTGTGGCCACTCTGCTTGCGAGACTCGGTGTCGGCAAGCTCCTGCTAATCGACCGTGACCGAATCGAAACTACGAACCTAAATAGAGTGCACGGTGCGCGGCATGCCGATGTCGTTTCCAAGCGTCTGAAGGCGACGATGCTTCGCGATGCCATCGTGGACGCCGGCCTCGGCGTCGACGTCGTGGCGGTCGCTGACTGGGTCGGGAATCCCGCTTGCGATGACGCCCTGAAATCATGCGACATCATCTTCGGCTGCACGGACGATCATGCAGGCCGGGCATTTCTCAACCGGCTCGCCTATTTCTACGGGATCCCCCTAATCGACGTCGGGCTAAGCATGCGCGGGGCAACCGAGGGAAGCCGGCCCGACATCACCGGGCGAGTTTCGACGCATCTCGCTGGTCATACCTGCATGATGTGTTCCGGTCTCGTCGATCCGCGCCTCGCCGCAGAGCAGAGTCTCGAGCGCAATGACCCCGCCGAATATGCACGCCGCAAGGCCGAGGCGTATGTCATCGGGAGCGGCGATCCGGCCCCTGCCGTCGTGACTTTCACAACCGAGGCGGCATCCTTGGCCGTCAACGAGTTGATCAATGCTCTGACGGGCTATCGCGATGCAGATGGCATGGCGCCGATGTCGATCCGCAAGTTCCACGACATGAAGGACCTCAGCTTGAGGCCTCCACCCCAGGATGGCTGCCCGTCCTGCAATGGTGAGCGTTGGGGACGCGGTGACGTTGAACCCTTCCTCGACATGATCCGGTGAAAGCCATGAGAAACTTCATCGCGAAGATCCTGCGCAGGTTTGGACTTCTCCGGTTTGACCTGATCGGCAGGGTTGTGCCGTCGATGCCGGAAAAAGGGTTATTGCTTCCGGGAGACCTTGCCGTCGTCGTTGATGGCGGGGTCGAGAAATGGGCCTGCATGCGCTGCCCTGGAGGCTGCGGCGAGACAATCTCATTGTCCCTGAATCCAAGTCGCCGGCCGAGATGGAAGGTGGGTCTGGACCGTTGGCACCGCCCCACGATCGAACCGTCGGTCTGGCAGAAGAACGAGTGCGGATGCCATTTCATTATCCGCAATGGCATCGTTCACTGGTGCGCGGACGGGCGGCCTCGTCGCTGAAAGCGCTTCTTAGCAAGCGCTTACAGCCTCGCGGTGAGTCGTCCCTCTCCGGTTTCGCCGCACAGGAAGTAGTGCGGACATTTCGGGCATTGCCTGCTGTCGACGACCTGGGGAAAGTCGCCTCTCGCGATTCCTGCAAGCGCAGCTTCGGCATCAGCGCGGTCGGTAGCCAGTGGCGCTGGCATGTCCCGGACCGCAGCGTCCGCCAGATTGATCAGGCTGAAACGGATGCCCGTTCCCAGTCCTTGGGCGGCAAGGCGTGACAGCCTGTTCTCTAAAGCCTTAATGTCGCGGCCGGATGATCGTCCGGTCATGACGCGTCTGAGATGTATGGTGCCATCGACGTCGCGGCTGGTGTGATCCACATCGGCCAGGACAGTCCCGTCTGCGAGCCGCAGTTCAAGCCGCCCGGGTTCATGTCGAGCCCTGCCTTCTATCTGGGTCCAAAGCGTCGTTGCGAGGCCCTCGGCCATGGCCCGGTAGCCATCAGCGTAGCCGTGCGCGATCGGCCCTTTTTCGGACCACGCTTCCTGGAACATGGCGTCGAAACGCGATCTCCCGATCTTTTCGCCCGGTGGATGGCTTCCACACATCTCGACAAGACGCTGGATGGCATTGTGCATCATCGTGTACGGTGTTTCCTCGCGTCTTCCACCGAGCCTGAGCACGTAGGTGTAGAAGAAGCGCCTCGGGCAGCGCACGTAGGTGCCGATTTTGGATGCCGTTATGCTGATGCCGGACGGAAACTCCACCGGGATGGTTTTCACGCTGTCGGGGAGACCTGCAGCCGCAACCTTGCCGGTGCCGCGCTCGCCATAGTGCGAGCCGAGACCGTCAAGAAACTTCGTGGGATTGGCCTTCACGGACTGGCGATACATCACCAGGCTGCGCTTCGCCCGTGAGAGCGCGACATAGAAGAGGCACTTCATTTCCTCATCCAGGCCCGCCTTGATCGCCTCATCGCCGGTCTTTTCCTCGGAGCCAATAATCATGCCGTCGGGCGGTATGCAGTGCGGATTGATGCGATTTCCTGGCATGCCGCGCGCGTGAAGTCCTGGAAGATGCACGACGTCGAACTCAAGCCCCTTGGCGCCGTGGATCGTCATAACCCGGACCGCATCGAGATGATCCGCTGATGGCGGAAGGCGTCGTAGGTCCCGCTCATCGCCCAGGCGGACGATGCGGCGGATGCGGGCGAGGAACTCGTGCGTCGTGGGCCATGGCTTCCCGCTCGACTGCGTTCGCGCGTAGTTCAGAAACTGCCATATCGCGATGCCCTTCGCGCGGTTGGCGATGGAGTCCGAGGTGGCGAGCCGCTTGGCGATTGACGTCTCATCGAGAACCGCGCGGGCGCAGGCCAACCAGGGTGAGAGCCGCCCATCCGTGTTTGCGAAGACCGCATCAAGGCGGTCGAGGGCTGTTCGTGCTTCCGCCGAGAACCCACCCCTTGGCAGACCTGTGCCATGCCAACCGATCGATGATGCCGCGTGAGTCCGGAGGGCGGCAGAAAGGGCCATGGCGTCCGCGGCCAACATCCTGAAGTCTGGCATGGCGGCAATGCGCGCGAGCGCCGACCCATAGCCGTCATGGGCAAGTGAGAGGATGGACAGGAGATCACGGACTTCCTCGCGCTCGAACAGGACGCCGAGGAACAGCACCGGCACGCCAAGCACCTCAAGCCGTCTGGCCACCTCGGCCAGACGGTCGTTGCCTTTCACGAGGATGGCCTGGTTACGCCAAGCATGACCTGCCCTATGCAAAGCATGGGCTGACGCAGCGATGGCGTCGGGCTCGCTGTCGCGGTCGCCGCACACATGCAACTCGGGTTGGGGTCCGGTGGCGTCCGGCCTCGGGGATGGGCCCGGCAGGGAGCCAACGCCCATGTTTCGGGAGAAGGCGTTAAAGAGGCCGACGATCCCGGTCGTAGAGCGGTAGTTGGTCTCGAGGCGGCTGAAGGTGGCTGAGGGGAAAGTCCTCCGGAAAATGTCTATGTTGGCAGAAGACGCGCCGCGAAAACGGTAAATCGACTGGCGCGCATCGCCGACCGCCCAAAGGTTTTCGCCCGTTCCAGCGAGCGATGAAAGCAAGCGGACGCTCGCGTGGTTCACGTCCTGGTATTCGTCGACAAGTATGTGTCGATGCCGATCGCGCAGACCTGCAAGCACGGCAGGATGATTGTCGACCAGAGTCACCGGCAGGTGGACGAGATCGCCGAAATCAACTGCTCCGGCAGACTTTTTGAGTCTCTCATATGCCTCGTAGAAAACCGCGACCTCTGCAGCCTTGGCGCCTTCGACAGGATCGCGGAGGGCTGTGGCAGCGGCAAGTTCCCTATAGCGCTGCGGCGATACGACCTCGTCCTTCGCTCGCGAAACGGCGCGCAGTAACCCGACAATGTGGTCGAGCGGATCATATAGATCGCGGTAGTGCATCAACGGCAGCCGGGCGAACTCGTCTTCGACTAAATCGACGGCCGATGACAGGTCGAGGAGACGCGGATCGGAAGGAAGATCCAACTCGCCATTGAAGCGACGGATCAGGTCCAGTCCGAATGAATGGAAGGTCCCGATCCACATCGCTGCGGCTTCCGTAGACCTGCTTTGTGCTATCCGCTCGGTCAGTTCTGCTGCGGCCCTGTTCGAGAACGTCAGGACGAGAATCTGGCTCGCATCAACACCGCTCTCGAGAAGATGCTCGACCCTCGCCACGAGCGTCTTCGTCTTGCCGGTTCCTGGCCCGGCTTCGAGCAGGAAAGGCGAACCCGAATGGGTTGCCGCATTCCGTTGCGAGTCATCCGGAGGAGGGGCGGTTCTGGTATCCGGCCCTATCGGTTCCATCGGCTCCGGCAGGAGAAGTGCATCGAGCGCCTGTTGTGCGACAACTTCGTATGGCGCCCCGAGCTTTTCCGCGATCTCGTCGATGCGCATTCCATCGTCGAGAACGCGGCGTCGCAGCCATGACCTCGGCATGAGAAGCTCGCGCGCGAAGAGGTCCATCGTGACCTCCTTCCGCTCACGGCGGCTATAGTCCCAGATTCTGTCTGCGCCGATCTCCGGATCTTCCGCCGCTCTCGTCGGATCGATGGTCCGGCTGAAGGCCTTGGTCGAAGATCCACCAATGACGGCATGACCGATCTCGTGGGCGGCCACGAAGGCGTCACGGAACGGGTTGCCCGACAGCCCGTGGTAGACGTAGCGGGTGTCGGGATCCCAAACGCCCTCGCTCTCTTCAAGGCGGGGGTCATCCTTCGGCACGGGGATGATCCGTATACCCTCATTGCGAGCCAGGGCGGCAACGAGCGCAGCCGGTGACCAGCTGTCGGTACCGTCCGCTGTCAGGCCGCGATGAAGTGCAGCCGCCCTGATCCTCGCAATTTCTATGCCCCCCACAGGTGTCACTCCATCAGTGTTGACCGCTTCTCTTCTTCCGTGAGTCCCGAATTATCGAGAAAATGGTCGAACGGCATCGGACGGCCTGCACTGGGCTTTCCCACCGCTTTATGTTCAAGCGCGACATTGGCCCCTCCCACGATCGAAAGTCCGGCGAACAGCTCCTCCCGTGTCAGGCAAAGGAGGGCGACGAGCTTGCGGGCGATCACGTCGGGAATCGAGTCCACCAAGACCATGCCTTTCCGCATCGCGTCAACGAGCGGCCCAGCGATGCCGGTCGCCTTTTCCACGGAAGCGACCGTCACTACAGCCAGGGGATTGCTTGACGGTGCCGTCGAACCGTGCGCGGCCATAAGGCCATCGAGCAGCCTGTCACCGGCAGCTTCCATCGCAACCGTCGGGCTGTCGAACATGTCATCCGGCAACTGGCACTCGAGAGTGAAATCAAGGATCGCGCCCGTGAATTCGGGATAGGCGTCGATGTAGCGACGCACGGTCTGGCTGTTCAGCACACTCTCGAGCGCAAGCTGGTCCAGCACCTCATCGACCGTCGGCGTATGGTGCGTCATTGTTCTTCTCCTTCGACCAGCATGCGGTGGAGCTTCTGGGCGGCCGATTTCCGATATTCCTGGATCATCCTCGCGGAACGACCCATTTCCTTCGAGATCGACGGACCGCCGGTGATGGTGTCGACATCTGGCAAGTCCAGAAGCATCAGCGTTGCGACACGCCTTTCGTTCTCGGGTAATGTGCCAATCGCGCGGATGAGATCCGACCGGAAATGCGGATCGGAAGAAAAATCACCCTGCGAAACATCCAGACGCCGGATGCCTTCGATGATCTCGACTGGGATGTTGAATTCATCACTCACATCGAAGCTGGTCACGGGGGAGGTTTTAGTAAGGACGCGCCGCTTGGCCTCTGCGATCAGCAGTTTCATGCCACGCTCGAACCTGCATTCAAAAATGTCGAGCCTGCCCAAACGCTCAATCCGGTCGCGGGTAATCAGTTCTGTTAGCATGTCCACGACGAGTTCACGGATCCGCTCGCTTGTAGTGTCGCTTCCGCCTGGCAGCCGCCTGAGCACACGCGCGCGAAGCACAAGGTACAGTTTACCGAAATAAGCTTCGCTGTTTTCACGGACAGTATTGCGAATCAGATGAAGGAGAACTTCATCCTGGAGGAAATCCGGATCGCCCCGCGCTGCAATCTGAAGCCGTCTGGCGATCTGATCCCTCGGCAATCTCGATGTATCGTCGATAGCTTGTTCCACTTCCGGTGGCCGCAGGTGAGGCGACCCGTCGAGGTATGTGCCGGTCAGTGGTTCCGCCATCCTAGTACCATGCAAAGCTGAAACAAGTTGCTTCCCGATTCGGGATCGTTGCCAAGCATAGGATGTTGGGTGCCGATAATTCTAGTGGCATTTTATATGGAAAGGCGAGTGTTCCTTAAGCCTTGGTGGACCGCCGTCGCCGCACATACACTTTAACCTGTCTATCCAGTGTCGGACCCAACTACGTCGTTGAGCACAGCAAATCTTGCCTAGCCGATCGAGTGAACTCTCACCTTCGGTACAACCTGTGCGGCGATGTCACAAAGATGCCGGTGATGGGTCAGGTAAATGACCTGTCCGACGTGAGCCATCTGCCCGAACAGCCGGAACACTTCCTCGGAGCGAGGTTCATCGAAGGTCTCCATGATATCGTCTGCTACGAACGGGACCGAAGGTCGTGCTGTGGCGAACTCTTCGTATCCGGCAAGTCGCAACGCCAGATACAGCTGGAACTGCGTGCCCTTGGACATCTCGACCGCGAGCCTGGAGCCGCCATTTCGTGACAAGCCAATGAGCGCTTCGCGATCCTTGTCGGGCCGCGTGGCAAGGCCGGTATATTCGTCGCGCGTAATCAGCCGGAACGCTTCGGATGCCCGGTTCATCATCGCGCTGCGGTGTTTGTCGCGATAGGCGCGAATGCCGTGTTCGGCGACCAGACTTCCGCTTCTGAGGCGAAGATAGCGCAGCGCCAAATCCTCGATTTCCAGGAGCAATGTGCGCCGGTTCGCCTCAAGGCGAGCAGCGGCATCGTCACCGCCAATGGCGGTCAGACGATCGGTTGCACGCGCCTTGTCGGCGAACAGATACTTCGTTCGGCCGTCGAGGTCTTCAAGACGCGTCACAAGCTCGGCCTGCTCTCGCTGCAGTTCGGCCAGGTCGGCATTGGCGAGGCTGGCCATGGCAGCTTCCAGCGATGGCAGTTGCATGTCGCCGACTATCTGCCGCTCAAGCTTGCTCTGCTGCTCGACCAGTTCATCCCTTTTCCGGCAGCGTTCGAGAGCTTGCCGAACATCGGCAAGCGTCTCGACCTGGAAGAAGTCGGTCAACTCCTTCTTGCGCGCGGTATGGATCGCGATCTCACCGTCCAGCCGCTCACGTTCGGTCGCGAGATCGGCGAGGGTCTGATTGCGTTCCAGGCGCTTCGCTTCGACCTGTCTGGCCTCATTGTGGCGACGGCGCAGAGCCCCGGCGGCGTCAAGGGGATTACTATCGTCGAACGTGTCACCGAGGGCGTCATGCAGGCGCCCGATCGTTTCCACGAATGAGCTTCGGTCGGCCTCCATGGAGCGAATGCGATGTTGCAGGTCATCCTGTTCACGCAAGGCCTCGGGTAAGCCGGCCATCGCGTCGAGCAGTTCCCGGACCGCGCCGATACTGCCTTCGCGGTCAGCGAACCATGTGCTCGCAAGGGTGGTCGTCCAGTTTCTCTGCCACTCATCGGATGCGGTGATGGCCTCGTCGAGTGCTGCCTTCCGTTGAACCGCGGCCGCTTCAAGATCACCGTTGCGCTTGTCCGCCTCCAGTCGTTTAGTCTGCATCGCAGCATGGTCCGCGAGGATGGTGTCGGCCGCCTGCATCAGAGCGGCAACATCCAGACCATCCACAACGATCCCGACATCGATCAGGGTTGTTGCGAGCGTATCCTGCTCCGTCGCGAGCGAAGCCCTGCCGTCTTCGGTGTCAATTAAGACACGGCGCATATCATCCCACGCAGTTAGCGCCGAAGTGCGGGTCTCAGCCCATTGGCCGATCCTTGTCAGCCATGACCCGATAGATGCTTCGTCACCCAGTTCGATTTCGGATGGCGTTTCCGTCCTGATCTCGCGGCGCAGTGTCTGAAGTTCTTCATTGGTCTCCCGCAACAACTGGCGTTGGCGGTCCATGCTCGCCCTAGTTACCGCCAGCCCGGCGGTCAGGGAACGCAGCTCCTCGAGTTCCCTGACGCTGTTCAGACGTGTGGCCGCGGCTGCATCGGTCGCTCGCATTCGGGACTCGAAGCGATCGGCCGTTTCCCGATCGAGGACTGACAGATGCTGCGCCCAAGCGTCTTCCCGTTCGAGAAGGGCGGCCTTCGCCTCATCATCATCCAAGATGTTGATCGCTTCGCGGAGGGCAGCCAGCCGTGCTGCATCTTCCTCCTGCTTCGTCGAGAGCTCTCGTTCACGCTCGATGATATGCGAGCGACGCTTCTCTATGTCGCTGGAAGCCCTCTTCCAGAATTCAACGCGATCGGCAGCGGGTGGCGACATGCGCCGAAGTTCGTCACCGTCACCGGACCATGGATGCAGCCCGCTGACGGCATCTTCAAAATCCAGGCGTTTGGCGGGAACACCTCGTTCGGCAAGGCGGAGTTCAGCAACAAGATTGCCATCGCGCAAGCGTCGCAGGGTCGATTGAAGCTGTGCCACCTTGCCAGCATCGATCCGGGTGCCTTGGCCATCTTGCGTCTGGCGCGCGCGCTGTTCTTTCTCAATGGCCTGCCGGGCCGCCTCATGCTCCTTTTCGGTCGATTGTCGTGCGACATCGACGCCGGACTTTTCGCTTATCAGATCGCGCAGCGTCCCAATCGTGGCAGCCGGTATGAGCAGTGACTTCGGATCGTCGATGTCTGTCTGACCCAGCGTAGCGAGGACGAGATCGACCTTACGGCTCGATTCAGACAGCGCCTGCTTCCTTTTCGGCAGATCTTCTTGCGCGGTCGCATATCGCGCGGCTGCGTCTGCCACCTGATCAAGGCGATCCGCCATCTCAAGCAGACGGTTCTCGACCACGAGCCCTTCGAGTTCCTCCCTGGCCTTCTGCTCGCGCTGTCCAATGCCGGCGAGCTGAGTTTGAAGCCGCGTCTCTTCGACAGTCAGGTCTGGAAGTGTGGACGCCCACTCAGATGGCGGATGCGGCAGGTCCGCGTATTCGGAAAGCTGCTCCTCTCCCCGACGGTATTCAGCCGCCAAGGGGCGGGCACGCAGGACGCGCGCGATCTCGTCATGGCGGGCCTTTGCCGTACCGATCTCCTTCATGGCAGCTTCGTAGGCCGCTTCAGCCTGCTCCAGCACAGTCATCAGCGTTCTGTAAGCCGAGGCCTGGACGTCGATATCATCGCGCTGCGATTTAAGGTCCGCGATCTGGCGTTTCAGGCCGGCGATCTTCGTCGAGCTGGCGCGCTTCCGGAAGATGCCATCGGCTTCGGCGATCGCAGTTTCAAGAATGGAACTGATGCCGGCGAGGCCAGCGCTCGCCGAGAACAGCAACTCCCCTAGATCGCCCTTACTTTCCAGAATGGCGTTGCCGCCATCTTCCAGCGTCTGATCGTCGAGCGAGAACATCATGCGATAGGCGTCGCGCGTCAGCCCGGCGAGCGGGACGCTCAGGATCGCCTCGTTGACCGGCTGGCCGTGCACGTCTAGCAGCGAGTTGCTGCGCTGCTTGACGCGCCTGAACTCGTGAGGCTGTCCGCCAAATTCGAGGCAGGCGCCGATTTCCATTACCTTGCCCGGATGCAGGAAGCCGTACTTCGTGCGTTCTTCGATCCCGAACAACAGGTCGAGATAGGCGGATAGCGAGGTCGATTTGCCGGCTTCGTTCAATCCGTAGACGATGTGCAGGTCAGGCGTTCCGGAGACGTGCTCCCCGAAATCGATCGAATGGTCGGTGAATTTGCCGTAGCGGGTGAGATGGAGCCGGCGCAGGCGCATCAGATGATCTCCGACGCTTCCGGCTTCAGCCGGGCCAGCATGTCCTCGCTGCCTTCCGTCAGCAGCTGGTCGACTAGGGCTTCGAACGCGGCCTCATCATCGCCGCTGAAACCACGCGCCTCCGGTGGCAAATCATCGCGCAGTTCCTTGACCAGATCACGCACGGCCTCGCGAACACCATGTTGGTGAATGATGTCGCTGCGCATCAGCTCGCCGAGTTCCAGTACCGGGTCGGCGGTAGCACCTCCAGCTGGAGTGTTGACCGGCGCTGTGGTGGCGATCTCGATCTTCTCGATCCACGTCTTGCCAAGCCCCTCGGCGCGCTGTTCGGTTTCCGCCAACAGCAGATCGCGATCGCGGCGCAGCTGCCACGACAGAGGCGTCGCACCCGTCAGCCGAAGGCGGCCGACGAGATGGGCCGAGCGTGTCCGGTCGCGGACGGCACCAATGCCTTGCTCGATGAGTTCGGCCGTCTCTCGCCAGGTTGTGGCGGATGAAAGGTCGACCGGGATTCGTTCGAACTGCGCAATACTCGTCGCGCGTTCTCCGACGATGAGGTTGCGATCATCACCGACCGTGACAAGCGTGACGGTCTTTTCGCCGGCCTCGTTGATGTCGCGGCCTTGCGGCATACCCGGCATGACCACCATACGGTCACCTGCGTGCTGTGCACGCAGGTGGACATGCCCCAAAGCCCAGTAATCGAAGCCCCAGCCATGAAGGTCCGACGCCTTGCTGGGCGCATAAAGGTTGTGGCCAGGCGCACCGGCGAGGCTCGTATGCATGATGCCGATATTGACCGCGTCGGGGGTAGGGCGGTGATATTTTTCCAGCAAGCTCTCTGGCGCATGCGGCTTGGCGAAGCTCAGGCCGTGAATCGAAAGAGCCAGATCGCCGTGCGTTAGTTCGACGGCATGCGAACGGCCGCCGAACACGGTCACAGATGGCGGCAAGATCAGTTCCTGGGTGATCCGCGACAGGGCGTCGTGATTGCCACGAATTATGAAGCTCGCAATTCCGGCCTCGTGCAACCGCTGCATCTGCTTGGCCAGAAACCGGGCGGTTTTCATCGACGTCTGATCACCGTCATACAGATCACCCGCGATGATCAACGCATCCACTTGCTCATCGATGCACAGATCCACAATGGCGATCAGGGCCTGACGTGTCGCGTCGCCAATCAATTCGGCAAGGTCAGCATTGCGCATCGCCAGTGAGCGCAATGGGGAATCCAAGTGAAGATCGGCCGTGTGAACAAATCGAAATGGCATACGGTGCCCAATCGGTAGATTGACAAGAGGCATCTAGTGAGAATAAAAACTATATGGGAATGAAAAGAATGTCCATATGAATTATATGCCCAGAGATTTGAGGCGTGCAATGCTGAAATGGGGTGTCGAGAGGCGGTTGGAGTTCATCGAATTTCGCCTGTTCTGGGAGGGGGGCGTCAATCGCTCTGACCTGATCGATACGTTTGGCGTCTCGGTTCCGCAGGCATCAAAGGACTTGACCCATTATCAGGAGCGTGCGCCGCAAAATGCGGTCTATGACAAAAGCGCTCGTCGTTACGTAGCCGGTCCGGAATTTCGTCCGGTGTTTCTGGATCCTGATCCAGAAGCCTATTTCATGCGACTGCGCTCGATGGCGGAGGGGTTCGCCGAGGCGGGTTCGAACTGGCTCGCTGTCCCGCCTGATATGGATATCGCCCTTACGCTGCGACGTAAGGTCGATACCGAAGTTCTGCGTTCAGTCCTGGCGGCAGTGCGTGAGGAAAGGTCGCTCGACCTTCACTACCAATCCATGAACCGCGACCGTCCCGATCCGGCTTGGCGGCGGATCACTCCGCATGCCTTTGGTTTTGATGGCCTGCGTTGGCATGTTCGGGCCTGGTGTCATGAGACGGAGCGGTTCAAGGATTTTCTGCTTTCGCGCATCCTTGGTTACGGCGAACTCGGTGAGCCGGGCGCTGGTGCGGCGCAGGACCGGCTGTGGCAAGAAACATTCGACATCACCATTGTGCCGCATCCCGACTTGTCGATCGGCCAGCAGGCGGTGGTCGCGAAGGACTACAACATGGTGGATGGGCGCGCTGTGCTGACAGTTCGCTACGCCATGCTGTTTTATGTGCTCAAGCGGCTAGGATTTCTTGAAGGGGCGCGGACGCATGATCCCCGGACCCAGCATATCGTCGCCGCTAACGAACGTGAGGTTGCCGCCGCCCTTGAGCGTGCGCAGCATGAGTTCGATGAGGCCGACGTAGCAAGCGGGGCGGCGCCCCGATGATGTCCACCGTATCGAAATACCGGATGTCCTTCAGTGTGGGCGGGCTGATGCTCAATGAGAGCCTCGTGATTGCTCACGCTTATCAACCCGGCGAGAGCTGGGCGTCTGCTCGTGAGCGCTTACTGGCCCAGGGCGCGTCTTCCTTGCCCAAGCTGGCCTCGCAAACCCGCGCGCTTCGTGAAGTGTACGACCGCATAGGTTATCTCTCCGATGCCGAGCGCCAATATTTGTCGGATGATGCTGACCGCGCTGAGCAGCAGGCGATGATGTGGCTGGCGATCTGCCGGACCTATCGCTTTGTCTATGAGTTCGCTGTCGAGGTGATCAACGAGCGCTACCAATCCTGGCGCCTTGACCTGGGTCTTGAAGTTTTTGACCGCTTTCTCGCGGAGAAAGCTGAACGTGATCCAGGCCTCGCTGAGCTTTCACCATCGACCTGCGCGAAATTGCGTCAGGTCTTGTTTCGGATTTTACGTGAATCCGGTTTGATTAGTGTCGAGGGTAGAATTCAGCCGATTTGGTTGTCGGGGCGCATGAAGCGGCTGATTGAGGAGAATAGTCCGGCGGATCTGCAGATCTTTCCCGGAAATGGGGGGTAATTGTGAGCACGAAAACTGATCGGCGCGCTCGTGCCGAGCACCTATTCAGAGTGATTTCCAGTGAACGGTTCTTGCAAAAGCAAGGTCTGGGCAACGAGGTTCCCTTTTTCATCTGCGCTTTTGATGCCGAAGACGGGCTGAGCCTGGGCGAGGATCGCGAGGATCTGATCGCCCGGCTGGGGCACGCTGGTGTTCGCGTGCTTGATATTGACCTCTATGATCTTTCTCTCAGGATCCTCGATGATCGAGGAATCTTTGACCAGATTCTTGAGGTCGAAGCCGAGACGGAGAAGGCAGAGCTCAAGGAACTCTTGCAAGGCGTTCTGGACCCGCAGGCCCATCTCATTCCGGAGATCGCGCGCCAGATCGAAGAAATTCCACATGATGTGATCTTCGTGTCAGGTGTCGGCGAGGTTTACCCCTTCCTGCGTTCGCACAATGTGCTCAACAACTTGCAAAGCACCGCGAAGGACCGACCGACGATCATGTTCTTTCCGGGGAAATATACCCATGCGTTGGCGACGGGGGCCTCACTGGAATTGTTTGGCTTGTTGCACGACGACAAATACTACCGCGCGTTCAACATCATGAATTACGAGGTCTGACCGATGGCTACTCTTCTGCGTGATATCTTCGCCAAACCGGTCGACCGTTCGATCGATGGGGTAATCAAGGCTGATGACATGGGCAGCCTCCTGACCGAGCTCGATGAATATGTCATCACCAACGAGATCGGTGCCCGGCTGGAGCAATTCCTCGACGCCTACAACAATTACGATACCGCGAATGGCGTGTGGATTTCCGGCTTCTTCGGATCTGGTAAATCTCACCTGCTGAAGATGCTCGCTCTTTTGCTGGAGAACGACGAGGTCGAGGGGCAGCGCGCCGTTGAGATCTTTGAACGCAAGCTTGCGGGCAATCCGATGTTGGCGGGAGCCTTGCGCAAGGCGGTTTCCATCCCTTCTCGGTCGGTGCTGTTCAATATCGACCAGAAGGCGGATGTGATCTCGAAGACGGATGTCGATGCTCTTCTGGCCGTCTTCCAGAAGGTCTTTGACGAGATGTGCGGCTACTACGGCAAGCTCCCGCATATCGCACAGTTCGAGCGTGATCTGGATAGCCGCGGCAAGCTTGATGCTTTCAAAACGGCCTTTTCGCAGTCTTCTGGCAAGCCCTGGGAGCGTGGGCGTGAACAGGCGCTGATGGAAGGCAAGCACATTGCTGCGGCTTTTGCGCAGGTCACGGGCGATGAGGTGCAGGACGTTCTTGGCCAGTATCGCAAGGATACGAAGGTCTCGATCGAGGATTTCGCCAATATGGTGAAGTCGTGGATCGATGCGCAGGGGCCAAAATTCAGGCTGAACTTCTTCGTCGATGAGGTGGGGCAGTATATCGCCGACAACGTCAAACTGATGACGAACCTGCAGACCATTGCCGAAAGCCTGAACACGAAGTGCAAGGGGCAGGCATGGATCGTTGTCACCGCCCAGCAGGACATGGGTTCGGTTATCGGTGATTTGACGGCGCAGCAGGAAAACGACTTCTCGAAAATCCAGGCGCGCTTCGCCAACCGAATGCCGCTGAACTCTCAGGATGTGGCCGAAGTCATTCAGCGCCGCCTTCTGGCCAAGACCGAGGCAGGCCAGATTACCCTTGGCAATCTGTACAATGCTGAGGAAAACAACCTGCGCACTCTGTTCGATTTCGGCGATAATTCGTTCAAGTTCAAGAACTTCTCCGGAAAGGAGCAGTTCGTCGCGAGCTACCCGTTTCCGAACTACCAGTATGATCTGTTCCAGCGTGCGATTATGGGCCTCTCGCAGCACAACGCGTTTGAAGGCAAGCACAGCTCGGTCGGCGAACGCTCGATGCTGGGGGTGTTTCAGGAGGTAGCGAAACGGCTGGCAGATACGCCGGTCGGAGGCCTTGCGACCTTCGATCTGATGTTTGAAGGGATCCGTACCGCTCTGAAATCATCGGTTCAGCAGTCGATCCAACTGGCCGAAAAGAACCTTGGCGATGATTTCGCTGTGCGGGTTCTGAAAGTCTTGTTCCTTGTGAAATACGTCAAGGAATTCAAGCCGACCGCCCGCAATATCTCGATCCTCCTGTTGTCCCGGTTCGAGACGGACCAGACCGAGCAGCGCCGCAATATCGAGCAGGCTTTGTCGCTTCTGGAGCGCCAGACGCTGATTCAGCGCAATGGCGAGGTCTACGAATTCCTCACGAATGAGGAAAAGGACGTCGAGGCCGAGATCAAGGCAATTGTCGTTGATCCCGCCGAGATCGAACGTCGGCTCGACGAGCTGGCTTTCGGTTCGATCCTGCGTCACGGCAAGATCAAGCATGCTGGCACAGGGGTTGACTATGCCTTTACCCGCAAGCTCGACGGGCACAGCCTGAACAAGGAATATGAGCTGGCGGTGAATATAATCTCGCCCTTCAGCGACGAGTCCGACACGCCGGATGTGGTTCGTTCGAACAGCATGGCAAGCGATGAGATGGTTGTCATGCTGGGGCGGGAGGTGCGTTTTACGCGCGATCTTATCCTAGGGCTCCAAACCGAAAAATTTGCCAAGCAGGCGAACAGCGGGGATGCCCAACCCGGTCGCGATCGTATCATTGCGGAAAAGCGTGACCAGAATACGCGGCGTGAAAAGGATCTGGTGCAGCGGCTCCGCAGTCTGATCGCAGATGCGCGGCTGTTCGTGCGTGGAGCCGAACTCGAAATTGGTGGGGAAGACCCGCAAGAGCGACTGGTCAGAGGTTTCCAGACCCTGGTGGACAAGGTCTATACCAGCCTGCCGGTTTTGCGCGGCGCCACCTATACCGAAGCCGATCTTGCCCGCGCAGGCAAAACCGACGGCGAACTTTTCGGCGGCGAGGGCAGCGGTTTGACCGAAGCCGAACAGGATGTGCTGAACCATGCTCAGGCCCAGATGCGCCTTGGGACGCGGGTCTCGGCCAAGGCCTTGGTCGAGAAGTTTGGCGCGAAACCTTATGGCTGGCCCGCCATTGCAATTCTGTGCCTGGCCGCAAGCCTCGTCGCGCGCAGCAAGCTTGAGGCACGGGCCGATAGCGCCGTGCTGGAAGGAGATGCTCTGGTGCAGGGGCTGCGCAACAGCCATGCCCTTGGCAATATTCTCCTCTCCCCGCAGATCGAATTCACTTCCGCCCAGATCCGTAAATCGCGCGAACTGTTCCAGGAGCTGTTTGATCTCCCTGCCTCGGGGAATGACGCGCGCAGCTTGGGTGCGGAGTGGCAGACGCAACTACGCAAAATGGCCAGTGATCTTGAGAAAGAGAGCCGGGCAATAGCAGGTTACCCCTTCGCCGCCGCCCTCGACCCCCTGCGAACCATGCTCGACAGCATGCGCGACCAGCCGGCGACCTGGTTCATTACCGGACCGGTAGGGCAGGAAGATCAGCTTCTGGATGCGAAGGAGGATGTCCTCGACAAGGTCCGCAGCTTCATGTTCGGCCCGCAAAAAGGCATCTATGATGAGGTCCGTGCATTCCTGACCGCGCAGGACCAGAACCTTGCCTATGCCGAAAATCCTGCTGCCGACACGTTGCGCCAGGTTCTTGCTGATCCGCAGTGCTTCAAAGGCACTGCAATTCAGGAATTGAAGGCGGATTTCTACGCCCTGAAAGAGCGCATCGAACAAACGGTTCTGGCGGAGCGCAACGCCGTCATGGCAGCGATCGATGAGGGTAGCGAAAAAATCGTCCAGACTTCGGAGTTTGGCGCGTTACCGCCAGAACAACAAGTGCGCATCCGCGAAGGGTTTGCCGAGCAGAAAGCCGGTCTTGCTTCACAAAACCTGATCCCGGCCTTGCGTCATCGGGTGACCGAAGTGCGGTCGAACCTGCTGGCCGATACGCTGACCCGGATCGCTGAACTGATGCCCACACCAGCGCCGGCTCCCGCGCCCCAACCCGAACCTGCCGGTGGCGTGGCCGAAGCCCCGGCTGCGCCATATGTGCCGCCAGCACCGGTCAAACCTCAATATATCAAGGCCCAGTCGATCACCGTCCCCTTCGCGAAAACCTATCTCGAAGATGAGGACGATGTGACCCGCTACCTTGATGCGATGAAAAAGACCCTGCTGGCCGAGATCGGCGCGGGCAAGAAAGTGATTGTCTGATGGATACCAACGCCCTGAAGAAATTTGCGCAAAGCGCCCGCAACCTGCTGATCGATCAGGTTACTGCCCGGCTGGATATGGTGCTGGCCGAGGGCGCGGCTGCTCGTCGTGAACATCCAAAGGCCACCGCTAAGCTGGAAGCCGCCGCTGCGAGTAACCGCGCCCACGTGGTCGAGCAGGCGGCTTACACCTGGTTCAACCGCTTTACTGCGCTGCGCTTCATGGATGCGACCGGTCTTACCAACCCGCGCGTCGTATCGCCCGCCGATGACGCCACCCGGCCCGAGATTCTGGCCGAGGCGATGGCGGGCAACTTGCCTGATCGTGCCCGCCCCGAAATTGCCGAATATCTGAATGGCACCCGCCCTGCCCATGATGGGCAGGCGGAGGCCTATCGGCTGCTCCTCATCCATGCTTGCAACGAGTGGCACGGCCAGATGCCCTATATGTTTGAGCGCGCCGATATGCTTGACCGGGCCGAGGATTATACCGAACTGCTGGTACCCGACGATCTGCTATCGCCGGACAGCATCCTTGCCCGCCTGCGCGAGGTGATGACCGAAGAAGCCTGCCAGGATGTCGAGATCATTGGCTGGCTTTACCAGTTCTATATCAGCGAAAAGAAGGATCAGGTCTTTGCGGGCCTGAAGAAGAACCAGAAGATCACGGCGGAGAATATTCCCGCTGCGACGCAGCTTTTCACCCCGCACTGGATCGTCCGCTATCTGGTGGAAAACTCGCTCGGGCGGTTGTGGCTGCTCAATCGGCCCCAGTCGAAGCTGGCGGCGAAGATGGATTATTACATCGCGCCGGAAGAGCCGGAAACGGACTTCCTGAAGATCACCCGGCCCGAGGATATCCGCATCTGCGATCCGGCCTGTGGTTCGGGTCATATGCTGACCTATGCGTTTGACCTGCTCTACGCGATCTATGAGGAAGAGGGGTATGAGGCGTCCACCATCCCGACGCTGATTCTGACTCAGAACCTGACAGGCATCGAGATTGACGACCGCGCTGGTGCGCTGGCGGCCTTTGCGCTGTCCATGAAGGCGGCGGCAAAGCTGGGGCGGCGGCGGTTCATGAGGGTGGAGGCAAAGCCTGACATCGTCGTGTTGCAGGATGTGACCTTTACCCCGGCCGAGATGCAGGATGTAGCCATTGTTGTGGGGCGCGATCTGTTCACGGATGAACTGCGCGAGACGCTGATGCAGTTCGAACAGGCGAAGAATTTCGGCTCGCTGATCGTGCCGAAGTTGCGCGATCCGGGAGAGGCCCTTCGGGTGGTAGAGGCGCGGAACGTTGGTGCTGACCTGGTGCTTAAACCGGTGTTGCAGCGTGTCGCAACCGTGCTGCGCATGGCCGAGGCGCTGTCGCCGAAGTATCAGGTGGTAGTAGCCAACCCGCCGTATATGGGCGGGAAAAACATGGACTCTGAGCTTCAGGGGTTTGCAAAATCCAATTATCCCGACAGCAAGTCTGATCTCTTTGCGATGTTTATTGAACGTTCCGGAGGCCTTCTATTGCAACGAGGTCTGACCGCCATGATCACAATGCAGTCATGGATGTTTTTGTCGTCATACGACAAACTGCGCTCGAAGCACATTGACAAAAATCCTGTGATTTCGATGGCACATATCGGCACGCGCGGCTTCGACTCCATTGGCGGGGACGTTGTCTCCACGACGGCATTTATTCTCCTGAAAACTACCCGAAAGGGCGTTTCGGGTGATTTCATATCCCTCATCAACGGCCGCAACGAAGCTGAGAAATCAGTGCAACTTCGGTCCTCCACCTCCGCTGAGTCTGCCATCAGATTTCAAGCAACATCATTAAAGTTTGAATCCATTCCCGGCCGCCCAATAGCTTATTGGGCCTCAGAGCCGATCGTTTCCGCTTTTTCAGTTGAGACACCCTTGGGTGAAATAATTAAACCTCGGCAGGGTTTGGCGACGGGTAACAACGATCAATTTCTGCGTGCATGGGCTGAACTATCGATCAATGAGATCGGGTTTGGTTTGTCTGATCGTCAAGAGGCACTAGCATCTGGAAAGAAATGGTTCCCGTACAACAAAGGTGGTGATTGGCGAAAGTGGTTCGGCAATTTCGAGTTTGTTGTAAACTGGGAAGATGACGGTAAGGAAATCAGGGGCTTCACGGATGAAAATGGCAAACTGAGATCCCGACCACAGAACACGGAGTATTATTTCAAGGAAGGCGTTACCTGGGCTGATATCACGACGAGCAGCTTTGCCGCGAGATATGCCCCCGTCGGTAGTCTGTTCGACGTCAAGGGGTCTTCTGGTTTCCCTGCGCCAGAGCATCTGCACACTTGCCTCGCGCTCTTGAATAGCAGGCTGATGACAGAGTTCATGTCCATCCTGAATCCTACCGCCACTTTTCAGGTTGGCGACATGGCGAGGATTCCTTTCATTTCCTCCATGCAACACCCGGAGAGAATTTCGGAAAACAGCCGAGAACTCTCGGCATTTTCTAAATCCGACTGGAACGCTTACGAAACCTCTTGGGATTTCACCTCGCACTCGCTGCTCTCGCCCGATCGCCGGGCTGAGACGCTAGCAGCTACTTATGCTGACCTCCGTGCCCATTGGCAGGGCATGACGGACGGGATGCGGCGGTTGGAGGAAGAGAATAACCGCATCTTCATCGACGCCTACGGGCTGCAGGATGAACTGACCCCCGAAGTCCCGATCGAGGAAGTCACCCTCACTTGCAACCCAGCCTATCGTTATGGGGTAAAGATCTCCGAAGAAGACCGCGAGGCGCGGTTGCTGGCCGACACCATGGCCGAATTTCTCCACTATGCCGTCGGCTGTATGTTCGGCCGCTACAGCCTCGATGCACCCGGTCTGATCCTCGCCAATCAGGGTGAGGGATTGGATGAGTATCTGGCCCGCGTGCCCGAACCCAGCTTTGTCCCCGACCGCGACAATGTCATCCCGGTGTTGGATACCGACTGGTTCGCGGATGATATCGTTACCCGCAACCGCGACTTCCTGCGCGTGACTTTTGGTGAGGCGAAGTTCCGCGAAAACCTTGCCTTCATCGAAAAGGCGCTCGCCAAAGATCTCCGCCGCTGGTTCACGAAGGATTTCTTCGACTACCATGTCCGCCGCTACAAGAAGCGCCCGATCTACTGGATGTTTTCCAGCCCCAAAGGCAGCTTCAACGCACTGATCTATATGCACCGCTACCGCCCCGACACCGTCTCGGTCGTGCTGAACCAGTATCTGCGTGAGTTCATCCATAAGCTGGAGGTTGAGCGCGCCCGGCTGGAAAAACTCGCCGTCGACCCGACTGCCACGCAAGGCCAGAGCACGAAGGCACAGAAAGATATCGGCGCGGTCATCAAGCAGATCGCCGAACTGACCGAATGGGAACGCGAAGTGGTCTATCCGATGGCGCAGCAGAAGATCGCCATCGATCTGGATGACGGGGTGAAGCGCAACTACCCGCTGTTCGCCGGCGCGTTGAGGCCGATCAAGGGGCTGGAGGCTGCGGATGACTGACCGTATCACCACTGGCCTGATGCGGCTCTATGAGGATCAGGGCCATCGCATCGTCTTCTGGTATGACGCCGCCCGCGATCTGCGCGAGGCGTTCGATGCGGTGAACCTGCCCGGCGTGACCAAGCTTGAGATCGCCAACAACGAATTCGGCTTGAAATACCGCATGCTGCGGCAGGAGCCTAAGGCCCGGTTCCTGCTCTACAAGGACGGCCCCGAGCCGCCTATGCCTGAGAACTGGTTGCTGGATGTGCAACTGGCGACCGCTGTCTTCCGCGCTGACCAGGCGGCGATCTGGGTGGCGGATCTGGGCATCCCGGCGAAGTATGAGGCCGCCGTGCGCGACCATGCTGAGTTCTACCGTTCCGGCAAGCGGTTGGAAGCTCTGCGCACCATCGAGCGCGAACGCCCGTCGCAAAGCGCAAATGATGTCCGTCGCAAGATGCTGGTCGTCTGCGCCGGTGCGGATGGCGACCTGGATACGGTGATCGAGGCGCTGCTGGCCGAACTGGCCGAAGACCGCGATGATGCGCTGCGGCTGATGGATCGAGTCGGACTGGCGGAGTTCTTCTGGAAGGAAGTGGCCACGCGTTATGCCTATGTGGCTTCCGAGCCGGATTTTCAGGACTTCGCCATTACGCTCTTTTCCAGTGCCTGGGCACGGGCGATGGGCGAGGTTGCAGCGCTGAACACGGATGCTGCGCTGATGTTCCGTCGCTGGAGTGCTTCGCGCCGGTGGGGGGAGGCGTTCGAAAAGCTCTCGGGTGATTATCAAGATGTGCTGAATATCCGTGACGATCTGGCACCACGTGATTTCCGCAAGCTGATGCCGCATGACCATTTCGAAGAGGTGGACCGGCGGATCGTTATCGCCATCGTTGAGGGGCTGGCCCAGCAGAGCCTGGCGGCGACAGATGTGCTGAAATGGGTACGCGATCGCCGTCAAAGCCATTGGTATGGCCGTTACGCGGATGTCTATCAGGCCATCGGCTATGCGACCGAGTTCCAGCAGGCCCTGGCCGAGGCGGACCTGACCATGACCAGCCTGTCCGATGGCGTGAAACGCTATTCCGCAAGCTGGTTTCGTCTGGACCAGCTTTATCGCAAGTTCATCTATCACATGCAGAAAAGCGGGCAGTCAGGGCTGTTGTCCGTGCTCTACGAAGCGGTCGAGAACCGCTATACTACGAATTTCGTGCTGAAGCTGAACGATGCCTGGCAGGATCAGGTTGCGCGCAAGACGGATTGGGCGGTGCCGGGCTTCCCGCGTCAGGTGGATTTCTATCGGGAACAGGCTGCCGAATACCGCCGTAAAGACCAGAAAGTCGTCGTCATCATCTCGGATGCGCTACGCTACGAGGTAGCCGAAGAGACGCTGCGGGAGATCCGCAAGCTCAACCGGTTCGATGCCGAGCTGAAGCCGATGATCGGGGCCTTGCCCAGCTATACCCAGCTTGGCATGGCGGCGCTCTTGCCGCACCGGCAACTGGCCATCCGCGACGACAACGATCTGGTGCTACTGGATGGTGAAAGCACCATGGGCGCGGCGGCCCGCGAAAAGGCTCTGGCTGCCGGCCGGGCAGGAGACCGGGTAAAGGTTCTGGCGGCGAAAGATTTCATGAATCTCGGCTCATCAGAGGGCAAAGACCTCTTCCGGGATCATGACATTCTCTACCTATACCACAATCAGATCGACGCGATTGGCGACAAGCTCGCCACCGAAGAAAATGTCCCTGCGGCCGCCGAGACGGCGATTGAGGATCTGGTGAAGCTGGTGCGCAAGCTGACTTCGGCCAATTTCTCGAACATCCTGATCACCGCCGATCATGGGTTCCTATGGCAGCATAAGGCATTGGAAGAAAGCGGCTTTGCACTGAGTGAGCCTGAAGGGGACATCGTTACACGCAATCGGCGCTATGTGATCGGACGGGGCCTTAGCAGCGGTGGTATGAAGAAGTTCACGGCCGCTCAGCTTGGTCTGGATGGCAATCAGGATATCTTGATCCCCAACTCGATCAACCGTCTGCGCGTGAAAGGATCAGGCAGCCGTTTTGTCCATGGCGGAGCGAGCCTGCAGGAGATCGTCCTGCCGGTTCTGCGTGTGGGCAAACAGCGCAAGGAGGATATCGGGCAGGTGTCGGTGCAGATCATTCCTCCGGCCCGCGCCCAGATCACGACAGGTCAGATCCAGATCACATTCTATCAGGCGGAGCCGGTTACCGAGAAACAGCAGCCCCGGCAGGTCTATGCTGCAATCTTTGCCGGTGATGAAACTCTCATCTCTGACGAAGCCGAGCTGGAGTTTGATTTCGCGTCCGAAAACCCGCGCGAGCGCGAGCTATCACGAAGCTTCCTGCTGTCCCGGGCTGCAGACGCCTATAACAATCAGACAGTCTTCCTGAAGCTGCGGACGCGCATCGGCAAGACCAGCCATTTCGAAGATCACGCTTCACAGCCATTGTTGCTGAAACGCGGGATCAGCACAGATTTCGATTTCTGAGGTGCCGATGTCGACCCTTGATGACAAGATCAACGAGCATTTTGCCGGTTTCGTGGTTCGCAAGGACCTGGTGAAGGCCGTGAAGGGGAATGCCATTGTTCCCACCTATGTGCTCGAATACCTGCTCGGCCAATACTGCGCCACCGACGACGAGGCCTCGATTGCGACAGGCATCGAGACGGTCAAGGATATCCTGCGTAAACATTACGTCCATCGTTCCGAAGCGGGGCTGGTCCAGTCGACGATCAAGGAGCGCGGCCGCTACAAGGTCATCGATCAGGTCAGCGTAGCGCTGAATGAAAAGACCGATGCCTATGAGGCGGTGTTCGAAAACCTTGGGATCAAGCGGGTTGCGATCGACAGCGCCACGGTCAAGGCGCATCCGAAACTACTGGTTACGGGTATCTGGTGCATCGCCGAGGTGCAGTACGAGTTTTCGGAAGAGAGCCGGATCTCTCCCTGGATCATCGACACGCTGAAGCCGATCCAGATCGCCCGCGTCGACTATGACGGATATCGCGAGACGCGTGACAAATTCACCACTGAGGAATGGATTGATCTTCTGATGCAGAGCATCGGCTTTGATCCCTCTCTGTTCGGGCGCCGGTCGAAACTTTTGCAGTTGCTGCGACTGATCCCCTTTGTTGAGCGCAACTACAACCTCATTGAGCTTGGTCCCAAAGGGACGGGCAAATCGCATATCTATTCCGAGTTCTCCCCCCATGGTCAGTTGATCTCCGGGGGTGAAGTCACGATTCCCAAGCTCTTCGTGAACAACTCCAATGGGCGGATTGGGTTGGTTGGCTATTGGGATGTCGTCGCTTTTGACGAATTTGCCGGTCGCGAGAAGACTGCCAACAAGGCGCTTGTCGACATCATGAAGAACTACATGGCGAACAAGCAGTTCTCGCGCGGGGTAAATCCGATGGGCGCTGAGGCCAGTTTCGCCTTCGTCGGCAATACCGACCATAACGTCCCATGGATGCTGAAGAATACTGACCTGTTCGAGGCGCTCCCGCCGCAGTTCCACGACAGCGCCTTTATCGATCGATTGCATGCCTATCTCCCCGGATGGGAGGTCGGCATCATTCGAGGTGATATGTTCACGTCTGGCTATGGGTTCATCGTCGACTATCTTGCCGAAATCCTGCGTCACCTGCGTGCTGAGGACTTCTCGCACCGGCCGGATCGCTACTTCACCGTGCCCGTTCAGACCCATATCCGGGACCGTGCAGCGATCAGCAAAACCATGTCGGGCCTATTGAAGCTGATTTTCCCGAATGGAGGCGAGACGGAAGCTGAGGTCGAAGAGCTGCTGCGGTTTGCGATTGAATGCCGCAAGCGGGTGAAAGATCAGCTTCTGCGGATCGACAGCACCTTTGAGAGCGCGGATTTCCATTACATCGCGTCGGATGGTGCAAAGCGCGCTGTCACCACGCTGGAGGAAGAGGAGTTTCCTCAGTTCTACCATCGGCGGTCCGCCAGCGATGTGGATGACAGTGCGGATCAACCTGATATCGTTCCGGTTCTGGCAGAGCCGGCTTCATCGGCGGCTGCCTCCGCAGCGCCTGTTATTGCCGCTGCCCCTGCTTTTGTCCCAACGCCCGGGCATGTCGTTTTCACGGAAAACCGCAAGGGCATCAGCTTCGACAAGATCTTTGGTCCCTGGACGGAGGGAGCAACGAGGATCGTCATCACCGATCCTTATGTCCGGAAGTTCCATCAGGCACGCAACGTGATGGAACTGATCGAGATGCTGATCCGGCGCAAACAGCCCGAAGATCAGATCGCGGTGCACCTTGTCACGGCTCCGGACGATGGGAACATTCAAGAGCAGCGGGAATGCCTGGACGGGATCGCTGAGGCCTGCACAGGCACTGGCGTTGATTTCACCTGGGCCTTTGACGGGACCGGAACGATTCATGCACGCGACATCACGACGGACACCGGCTGGAAGATGGTTCTGGACCGGGGGCTGGATATTTTTCAGCCGACACCCCGAAAGATGAACGGCTTTTCACTGGGGGAGCGGATGCAAGAGCACCGCATGATCCGTGGATTCTACGTGACCTACGTCGAGAATTCATAGGGTCGACCGACAAGAAACACCCGGCCGGAGCCGACTGATTAAGGGCTTTCCATGATAGTGCGGAGGGCGGCTGGCGAGCACTGGGGGGGACGAAATTCGTCTTGTGGCGGCAACATCGGAGCCGCACTATTGCTCGCGACTGTGCTACTCATATCCCAGAAATTGAAACACCAGGTGAGGACTGGCCTGACCTGGTGTACAAAATATCGATGTCGAAGGCGCGTGGCAAGCCAGTGGGGCCTGTTCGACTGCTCGGAGGTGGTTATCTACGCAATATGGCAGAAAGTCAAGTTCCTTTTCCCTACCTGCCGGCCCAGCTGCAGGCCATCCGAGCGTCAATCTCCGAGCCCCGCTTCGCCACGTACCTCGCGAAAGGTGGTAATCACGAAGAATATGCAATGGCGCTCTACCTATACAACGCCCGGGTCGCCAAGGCTTTCCTTTATCCTCTGAATGTGGCGGAAGTGACGCTGCGAAACGCCGTCGACAGGATCCTCGTTGGAAAATTCGGACCGGGCTGGCACCAGGAAGTCGCCTTCCGCGATCAAACGTTGACTCTTAACGGCCTGGCGACGCTTGATAAGGCGATACAAAGGGCAGGTGTAAACGCGGCGCGCGACCAGATCGTCGCGACACTCACATTCGATTTCTGGTCGAACCTCTTCCGGCCTGAATATGGCGCACTATGGCGCACCACTGTCAATGTCGCCTTTCCGCATCTGAACCACGGCCAAACCCGCCAGGAGATCCAGAATCTCGTAAAGCCGATCAACGTGTTCCGGAACCGCGTTGCCCATCACGAGCCGGTTCTCGACCTGAACGTGACGGACATCTACGCCAAGATCGTGCGACTGATCGAATTGCGATGCGGGGAAACGGCAACATGGATGAAGCATCACTCCACGGTCAGTACCGTCGTTAGATCGCGACCTCGCCGGGATGGCACGAATGCGAACACACTTTCAGCGAAGCTCGACCCAGCGTTCGTATCGGTCAAGCGGGAAACGGGTTTGAATGAGCTGGCCGAATTGCTCGACGAGAGGCACCAGGCAATCATCTGTCTGGACGACGGCGGACGTCCGACCGCGGCGCTTACGGTGGTCGATGCTATACACTTCATCTCTGAATGCGCCAAGAGTGTGGGCGGACTGGTTGATTTAAAGGATCACACGGTTGCGGACCTGATCAAGGCTGCAAACCTGACTGATCGATGGACGCAAATGGATGATGCCACTCCACTCGCTCTGGCGGTGAAGGAGCTCCAGAAGCCCCGCATCCAGATCCTCGTCGGAATTGAGGCCGCCTCGGGGAAGGTGACAGGAGCAATTTTACGCGCGCATCGCCGCTATTAATGGAAAGCTCGTGCGCGCCATCGTGGATGACGATAAGCGCCGGTGGCACTGACTGCCGCCCGTCTACATTGGCTGGGTGTGGTCACACTCTGGAAATTGGCTACATCCAAGAAACCGACTGTCGTTGTGACCCTTGCGTTCCACGAGCTGCCCGATCCATGTCGATCGATCAGCATATCGAGGAATTGCGCGCCGAGCTGCGGAATGCCGTCTATGGCGACGAACGCTGCGAGATTGAAACGGAGCTGGAACTGGCCCTTGCCGAACGCGAAGTGATGCTGACTGAAGCCTATGGCGAAATCAGCGCCGAGCCTCCCTTCTAGGGAGGCTTTCATCAGCGCCGCTGCGGTTCCATGCGGCGCTGATCAATCTGCTGGATATGGCCGGCTAATGCGTCGGCTTACCTGGCTTCTAGCCGTTCAGGGCATCCTTGATCGCTTTGGCCGGCGTGAAGGTTAGTTTTTTCGACGCGGCGATCTTGATCGTTGCACCGGTCGAAGGGTTGCGACCGTCCTGCTCCGACGTCGCTTGGCAGATGGGGTGGTTGCCGTCCTCCCCGAGCGGCGTCGTGACGTGCCAAGGTGATGCGGTGTAGATCACAAAACAGAGAGGACGGCGGATGAAGGACACGTTGATCGGAGTAGATCTGGCAAAGAATGTTTTCCAGCTACATGGGACGTCGATGACAGGCGATGTGAAGTATCGCCGGAAACTGTCTCGCACGCAGTTCTTCCGGTTCATGTCGGAGCAGCCACCGGCACTTGTTGTTATGGAAGCCTGCGGCAGCGCCCATTACTGGGCGCGCGAGTTGGTGAAGCTGGGCCACGCTGTCAAGCTGGTCGCACCGCAATATGTGCGCCCGTTCGTGAAGCGGCAGAAGAACGACGCAGCCGATGCCGAGGCGATCGTCATTGCAGCCCGTCAGCCTGAAATGCGCTTTGTCGAGCCGAAGACCGCCGATCAGCAAGCGCGGGCGGTTCTGTTTCGGGCGCGCGAGCGTATTGTTCATCAGCGAACGGAACTAGTGAACGCTCTGCGCGCTGTTCTCTACGAATATGGGCAGGTCATCCCGCAGGGGATCGGTCACGTCAAGCGCGTTGAGGCGATCGTCGAGAATGCTGAGATCGACCTACCCGAGCTGGTGCAGGAGGAGTGCCGCGACCTTCTGGCTCAGATCAGCGAGAAGACGGTTCGGATCGAGGAGAAAACGAAGAAGCTTGCTAACCTGTCCCGGCACAGTGAAACCGCGCGCCGGCTTCAGACCATGCCGGGTGTCGGGCCGTTGATCGCGTTGGCCGTCGAGGCTTTCGCGCCAGCGATGGAGAGCTTCCGATGCGGCCGCGACTTTGCCGCTTGGCTCGGCCTCGTTCCACGACAGTTTTCTTCTGGCGGGAAAGAAAGGCTCGGCCGGGTGTCGAAGGCTGGTCAGGCTGACATCCGCAGGCTCCTGATCCTCGGGGCAATGGCTCGCGTGAGTTGGGCGAGCCGCAAACCGCCAGCCCAAGGATCGTGGCTTTCGCGGATGCTTGCGAAGAAGCCACGCATGCTGGTGGCGATAGCACTGGCGAACAAGATGGCTCGGAAAATATGGGCCATGCTGACGAAGCACGAGGATTATCGAGACCCGGCTCTGGTTGTGGCGGTGTGAAACCACCGCGCATGACCAGGACTGGCAGGGGGGGTGTGAGAAGTCGATGACCTGAATGGGCGCATGATCGAACAGATCTGGACCGGGGAAACCAGAGTTTAACTGAGGGCGTAGAGCTCGTTTGGCAGATTTGGACCCGATCCGCAGATCACCATACCGGCCAGCGGCTCCTGAAAGTGCCGTAAATAAAGGCCTGACAGAAGACCGCACTCGATCACACGTCAAAAAGGTCAGAAACGACTTGCACAACGGACGGCAACCACAGAAGTTAAACGCAAGAATGCGGCGGCGTTCGTCGAACGCGGCCAGTTAATTGTGAGAATGTAAGCGTTCAGAATCTCAAATTAACTGCATCTGTGTCGAGTGTCTTTTGCGGGCTGCGTTGGCGAAGAAGGGCATTGCTTCTCGGTCGAAACGATGCCGGTGCAATCCGAACGTGGATCGGCGCAACATGTAAAGCATTTCTGCCCCACTGGAATGCACCATCGCGACACCCGCCAGGAGGGCAGGGCGGAGATGCAACGGCAAAATCGGGTTTTGTGGCGTTGGACAGCTGGTGCATATTTCGGGAAGGAGTTCGTCGAGTTCCGGGATGATTTTTTCCAGTACCCTGAACCGCCACATTTCATCTTCGCCCGGAAACGGAAGTACTGCTCTCCGCATGAGTAGCAGACGTACAATTCCAGCTGGCGATGCCCACGTTCTGATACCATGCTCGGCTTCATCGTCGAGCAGCTTTTCGCCACGAAGAGCGGCAACACGATACTGCTGGAAAGGGGAGGGGAGTTCGCCCCCGCCGGTATGCCGGAGTTGGCTTCCACACCGAGGGCACGTGATGCGCCATCCCAGCAGCTGGCTTCGCAGGATTGGTGCCGGTTCAGCGTCAACAGGGCTGCAGTTCGTACAAACCTGCGTCGGTCGCGTCGAGATGAGCCGATGCGATGATTGCGCGACATTCGCGAAGGTCATTCTTTGTACCAGGGCTGGCTCGATGGCGAATATGATGGCGAGGTGGATTTCCTGATCGCTGCTCAGTTGGAGATCGACCGCTCGCAATGATGAGGCCTCCGGCAGGCAGTGTCGAAGCATGACCAGCGGCGGGACTACGTAGAAGGCGGCATGGCGACTGATCCAGGACGACAGAAGCTCGTCAGGGTATGGCCGGCAAAAAAGATCGCCTCGCGGACATCGCCGGTGCCGAGATATTGGCGTACCTTGGCATATTCGTTGGCCGCGCCTGCGAACTGGTTTGCCGCAAGAGAGTCGTGGGCATTCGCAGCGAGATTCGCGCCGACGAAATCGGCATCGAGCTTAAAGAACTCGCCGTCCGACATACGCCATGGGCAATCGTGCAGCTCGAGTATCTGGTTGACTTTCTGGCGCAGCGCATCCTTTTCCGCCGCGTCCATGTAGCCGAACGCGATTTCGATCGTATCCAACACATAAGGGCCTTCGCCACCGAGCACGAGCAGACGTAGAGCCTCGTGATATTGGGTGTCGGCCGGATATGGCGTCACCGGTAGGCGCTGCCAGCCATGCTCGGTGAGAAGGTCGCCTTCGGTTTCCTCCAACGCCGATGTTCGGGAAATCCAGTTGTCATAGGGATCCCGCTGAATGTGCATCGGCGCGTTAAATGCCGAAAGCTGAGCCCAGACCTTCCGGCGCGCTATTTCAGGAATCTCCACTAAAAGTGCCTTGCTGTCGATCGCGCGAAGATACCGTTGACTAAATAGTATGCGCAAACTCCTGTCCCCCGCGGATTGATGGTTGGCCGAAATGCTTTCCGTGCCCGACGCTCAGGGGAGGCCGGTTGAACTGCTGATTTCGGTTTCTCTCTGGATCAGAAAAACGCTCACAGCGCATGCGATGCTCACGACGAGTTCGGCTTCCGCGGCGCTGTGCTGCGTTCCCTCCCGGATATGGCGTCCGTTCTCAGACGCATAACCCCACAGCTTTTCGAGCGCGCTATCCAATGGACGAGGAACATTTAGCCTGGGGATCAACCGGCCGAGTGTAAGATTCGGCTCGCCCGTCAGATCACGGGCGGCGCATTCCACTGCAGCCATTGCATGCTGAATCGCTCCGGTACGATCGGGGACTGGCCGCCTTGAGATGTCCTTGAGCGCCTCGCGTATCTCAACTGCGGCAGTTTCCCGTCCCGTTTCTTGAAAGACAACGACGGCTTTCTCCGTGGCATTTGTGAAATTCGCGTCGCCTCGGAAGACGATCCCCAGGGGACTCTTCAACTCCCAGCCGATGCCCTTCTCTCGGAATAGGCGATTGAGCTCTGCTTCAAACAGTTCCTGTTGATCGTAACGATGTTCAAGGCTGCGCCAGATAGTCTCTGCGATGTCATAGACCTTGTACCATTCACAAGTGTCGAGCAGGCTAAGCACTTCGTCCCAGATGCTTGGGTACTCGGACCAGTTGCTCGGGTCTGGCGCCTCGAACAGGACACCACAAAGGATGCTCCTGATCGAGGAGGGAGCAAGGCCGGCCCTTCGGGCAATTTCAGCGATCGCATACCGTAGCGCGGGGGGCGCGTCTTCGCGCACGATGATCGCGGCGTCCCCACTTCCGAAGCCATGTCTATCCGAGAAATAGCGGCTCACTCGTATCTCCCCATAACAATCCGGCTCGGACACGGCCTAAGCCTGCTTTGCGGTCGTGGAATTCAGATATTTTTCAAGAGCGTCGATACTGGCTAAGACCTCCGCAAAAGATGGAGAAGTGCCAAAGATCATGGCCGACATCCGTTCATAGTCTGCGGCGAGTTTCGCCTCCATCTCCTCGGTCGGGACCAACCGGTAGCTCCCTGGCACCGCGCGATCGTATCGGTGATCCGGCGCGCGGAACATGAACTCCTTATGTTGGCGGCAGGCCTCTGCGAGATCCTGCATCGAGGCAGTCGCCCTGCCGTAATCCGGGTGTGTCCAGATCTGATGCACATCGTAGTAATGGCGCGAGTAGCGATTGAGATCAGGGGCAAGGCGATTTGGATTGGCCTCTGCGGTGCGCTTCTCCGTCATCTCGGTCATGGCGTGGAGGATGAGCACCTTTTCCCAGAAAGTCCGCTCGGGCTTCACCGTGGTCACACCACGCACTGAGAGGTCTCTCCCGAAAGGAATCTCTGCGGCGACGTATGGAACGATCTCCCTCAGCTCTGCCGGAACGGGATCGGGGCGAGCACCACCTTCGATACGCACAGCCGCCTGTACATAGTCGTCCCCGGCGGCGAAGACGCTCTGGTACGAGACGACGAGGATGTCGAGCGCATCGCGGTTCCGGTAAGGATCGAACCCGAAGCTAACGGTAAAGTGCCGCTCAAGCTCTGCTTCGCTTTCGACTTCGGCAATTTCCTGCAGCAGGAGCTCCCGCAAGGGACCGCCAATGTACTGTCGCGCGGCTTCGTCGACACGTTCGACCAGGGCCCTTTGCTGCTGGTTGACCGAGGGCAGGGCCGCGATCTCGGCCTCCAAAGGCACATTCAAGTCCGCCTTGTAGAGCCCGATATCGATGTCCTCGGAAAAGCGCTGGATGAGGCCATAGGCCTTGCTGAGGCTCGTCCCACCTTTGAAGTACATCCCCACCGGGTCGTTAGGGCGCCGGTTGAACAGGAAGTCCAGCACCCAGCAAACGTAGAGGTCCTTTTCGACATTCTCGGCGCGCGTTTGCAGGTCGGACGAAACCGTCGAGAACAGTGCGCGCCGCTCGTCGGTGCTGGAGCGAAGAATTTCTATGAACGCGTGCCTCATTCTAGCCTTTCGCATCCTCAGACTCGTGAGCCGCGTCGTGTAGCTCCGCCAGCTTTCGTATGATCGCTTCGATGTGGGGGTACATCCAGGCGGGCACCGCGTTGACGTTGTCGCGTAGATCCAGCTCGATCTCTTTTCGCCTCGGGTTTTTCGCCAAATGCCTGACCGCGCCATTGACGGCCGCCTCGAGGCTGGAATGCTCATCACGAAACCAAGCCAATGCCTGGACGACCCGCATGGCGGGTCGGCCTGCCCAGAATGCGGTCTTGGCGGCGATGCGTTTGAAATCGAGCGTATAGAAAACTGGCTTTGACGAATTAGGGTCGCCGATATTCGCCTCGATTTCTATGGTTCGAGGATAGGTGTCGGCGTAGATCGTCGATCTGGCAGGGACGGCCGTCGTCAGGCCCAGATCGTTGGCCGCGGTCATTCCGTCGACCAGCACGCGCAGCTTGTCGCGCCTTGCGATGGCATCGATGAACGAGGAGCGCGGTGGAAAGACCATCTTTCCCGTGAGCTTACTGTTTCCCGGCTTGTCGTAGAGGCCACGGTGGGGGCGGCGGATTTCACGGCGGTTGGCCAATCGCTGCAATGCCTTCTCAACGGCGTTCGGCGTGCCGATGTCAAGGAAATCCGCGCGTGACCATACGCCGCCCGGCGCGCCGTGACTTATGCGCGCTAGAATTCGCTCTTGGGTGTCAGACGTCGGATCGGGCACGGCGCGCCACCTTTCTGACTGAAGAATATATACAAAAATTGGTCAGTAGCAAGGTGACCAAATTTTATATCGAAATATTGGTCACTGCCCGGATCACCTCGTTGCGAGGTAGCGATAGTCGTGGTCGGTGAGCAGGGAGAGGCCGCAATTCGACGATGAAACTCCTTTCCGAGAGGAAATCGCCACAGCTATTGCTTCTACGAAGGCGAACATAAGGGCGTCCCCGCGATGCCGCGCCCTTATGTTCGTGCGCCATGTGCGCCATGTGCGCTATCCGCCCCCGCTCCGCAGTGTGCCGCTTGCCGATCCCACCGAGCCGTGACTCGCTCGCCTATCCACTGGGATCAGACGTTGCGCCCCGGCAATCGTGAGATACAAGCAAGCTCAGTTCATGCTTCGTTCGCCCTTAGCGTACGACGCCTTTATCAACCAAAGACAGCAATATCGTTGTGATCCCGCACTTTTCATGCGATTCTTCCGGCTGGTCTGAAGGAGATGAAAATGCCTGAAACGATGCTTGCGGCGCTATCTAACATTCGGACCGTCGAAGACATGATTTTGGCGTTCCGTAGTGAAGATCATTGTCGTCGGCTGCTGGAAAGCATGGTGTGGCCGGATGGCAGGATTTGTCCCGCCTGCGGTTACAAGCGCTCGATCGCGATCGCCGGCCGGGATGTGGGTAAGCGGCGCGCCCGACCGGGGCTGTATCAGTGCTCGAGCGGCGACTGCCGGTTCCAATTCACAGTGACAACGCACACGCCTCTGCACTCCACGAAGCTTCCTCTACGGGTCTGGCTGAAGGCCATGTGGTTGATGCTGCAATCGGACAAGGGCATGTCCTCGGTGCGCTTGGCCGAAGCTCTCGGAGTGAGTCAGCCAACGGCCTGGCGGATGGGACATGCGCTGCGTCTCATGGTGGCGCGGGAGCATATGCTCGACGGTACGGTGGAGATTGATCATTTTCATCTTGGCGGAAGACCCAGAAAGCATCCCGATGACCAGCCTTCGGGAAGAGGCCGGAAAGGTCAGGCGAACACGCAGAAAACACCGGTGATGGCAATGGTGCAGCGATCGAGTGACATCACGCCGGGCACGCTTGCCGGTGACGCGCGTGCTGCGGTCGTTACCGGCCTCTCGGTGCGAGCAAGCGAACGCGTCATTGAGGCGCAGATCGACTTGGGATCTCATTTGATGAGCGACGAGTGGAAGGCATTCCTCGCTATTGGCCAGAGCTTTGCCAAGCATGAGACCGTGAAGCATTCCGACGGTGAATACGTCCGTGACGCTGTCCACGTCAATTCGGTTGAAGGGTTCAATTCTCGTGTCCGCCGTACTATCGTCGGCGTCTTTCATCATATCAGCCCGCAGCATGCCGACCTGTATTTCCATGAGATCGGCTTCCGCTGGTCGCAGCGCATCGTCATCGGCAATGCGGTCCGCAAAACGCGGCGTGGCCGCCAAACCATCCGGACACTTTGGTCACGCGTGCCGCCGGCACTGCAGTTAGCGAGCGTCTTTCGCGCCGCAACGGGACGTCAAATGCGCCGAAGCCCGGATGGCGGAATTATCATCAAATCAGCCGTAGCTGTCTTTGGTTGATAAAGGCGG
>NZ_MDET01000058.1 GCF_002075885.1 Manganibacter manganicus | reverse complement strand
CCATTCTTCCCGCTGTCGCACGGGGTGCCGAGGGTTGACGACCGGCGGGTGGTGAGCGGCATCGTCTACGTGATCCGCAACGGGCTGCAGTGGAAGGATGCGCCGGCTGGCTACGGCCCGCACAAGACGCTCTACAACCGTTTCATCCGCTGGAGTCTGATGGGCGTGTTCGACCGTATCTTCGCAGGGCTTGCCGGAGAAGGACCGAAACCCGAGCGCATCATGATCGACGCGACGCATCTGAAGGCTCATCGCACGGCGGCGAGCCTGCTCAAAAGGGGGATGTTCCCCGTCGTATCGGGCGAACCAAGGGTGGGCTGAACTCCAAGCTCCACACCGTCTGCGACGGTGAAGGCCGGCCGATCATCCTGCTTTTGTCGGAAGGCCAGATGAGCGACCACAAGGGCGCCCGCATGGTGCTCGACGCCTTGCCGAGCGCTTCACACCTGATCGCCGATCGCGGCTACGACAGCGCCTGGTTCCGGACCGAACTCGAAGCACGCGGCATCAAACCCTGCATTCCGTCGAGCCGCAGCCGCAAGGTCCCATACGCCTACGACAAGGCACTCTATCGCCAGCGCCACAAGGTTGAGAACCTGTTCGCCAAGCTCAAGGACTGGCGCCGCATCGCAACCCGATACGACCGGTGCGCACACACCTTCTTCTCGGCAATCTGCATCGCAGCAGCCGTCATCTTCTGGATATAATCAATGAGTCCTGAGCCTAGCCCGACGGCATGGGTGCCGGCCGGCAAGCCTATCTGGTTCACCGAATTCGGCTGCCCGGCGGTGGACAAGGGGCCGAACCAGCCGAATGTCTTTCCCGATCCGAAGTCTGTGGAAAGCGCCTTGCCGTATTTCTCGCATGGCGGGCGTTCCGACATCGCGCAGCGCCGCTACATCGAGGCGCATCTGGATCATTGGCAGTCCGGAAGCTCCGGTAATCCGGCCTCGCCCGTCTATGGCGGGCCGATGGTCGACCCGGATCGGCTTTATCTCTGGGCCTGGGATGCGCGACCGTTTCCGGCTTTTCCCATGCGCAGCGATCTTTGGTCCGATAGCGCCAACTGGAGCCATGGCCATTGGCTGAACGGCCGGCTGGCCAATCCCGATCTCGGTTCGCTCATCAACGCCATATTGGCCGATCACGGCCAGCCGCCGGCACGCGTGGAAGCGGTCGAGGGCACGGTTTGCGGCTATGCGGTCTCCGACCCGACCTCGGCGCGCGCCGCGCTTGAGCCGCTGATGGATATTTTCGATCTGATCGTCAGCGAGGAGGGTGGCGAACTGGTCTTCCGGCATGGCCGCACAAGGCGTGCGCCGGCGCTGGAGGTTACGGAACTCGTTCTCGGCGACAGCGGGCCGATGGTCGAAAGCGTGCGTGCGCCCGACCATGATCTGCCGGCCGAGGCGCTGCTCGGCTTCACCGATCCCTTCCGCGACTATCAGGCGGGAACGGCGCGACGATACCGATTGGGCGCAAAGGGCAGCCGCCAGAAAAACCTCTCTTTCCCCGGCGTGCTTGAAAAGGGCCAGGCGTCAGCACTTCTGGAGGATTGGCTCGACCGCATCTGGGTTCGGCGCGAGACGCTCACCTTCTCGGTGCCGCAGCCGAACGCCGACATCGCGCCCGGCGCGATTGTCCGCCTGCCTTCCTCCGGCAGTCCGTCCGATTTTCTGGTGACGGAGATCGAGGACGGCCTGGCACGAAAGGTCTCGGCCCGGCAGGCCGGCGTTTGCCTGCCCGCACCCTGGCGGGATGTTTCCCGACCGGTCATGCCGGTGCCGGCAATCGTCACCGGGCAGCCTCATGCCCTGTTCCTCGACCTGCCGATGGGCATCGGTGAAGGCGAGGCGCAACAGCAGTTTCGCGTCGCCGCCTGGCAGAAGCCATAGCGCAGCCAATCGCTCTATGTGTCGCCGCAGGATACCGGCTTTGCCCCGCGCGGGGTGGTCGCCAGACCGGCGCGGCTCGGCCGGCTGATCGAGCCGCTGCCGCCGGGTTCCATGGGACGGGTCGACCGGTCGAGCACGATCGGCGTCGAACTGTTCGATGCTGAAGTGGTCAGCGTCGCCATGGCGCAATTGCTGAATGGCGCCAATGCGGCGGCGATCCGTTCGGCTTCGGGCGCATGGGAGATCGTCCAGTTCCAGACCGCCGAGGAAGTGACGCCGCAGGCATGGCGTCTTTCCGGCCTCGTCCGCGGGCAACTGGGCACGGACGATGCCATGCTGGCAGGCGCACTAACTGGCGCGGACTTCGTTGTGCTGGACGATGCGGTCGTGCCGGCGGGATTGCAGGCCAGCGAAATCGGGCTCCTGCTCAATTGGCGCATCGGCCCGTCAGCTTCCGACCTGTCCGACGACAATTTCCTGACCGTGGCGGAAACCGGCGGCCTACGTGCCTTGCTGCCGTTTTCGCCGGTCCATCTCAAGGCGCGATGGATGGGCGCCGATCTTGCGTTTTCATGGATCAGGCGCAGCCGTATCGGCGGAGACAGTTGGCAGGGCAGCGAAATCCCGCTCGGCGAGGCCGTCGAACAATACCGGCTGGAGATCGCCGCGCCTGGCGGTCCCGTGCTGCGAACCGAAATGGTCGACGCACCGCGCTGGCTCTATCCGCAGGCCGCGATCCTGAACGACTTCGCGGCTTTGCCACCTGAAATCGAGATCACCGTGCGCCAGTTCAGCACAGCCGTCGGCTGGGGTCTGCCGGCGCACCGCAGCTTCACGTTTTAAAACTCAACCAAGCAGAAGGAGAAGCAAGAATGACGGCAGTAAAACCCTGGTATCTTTCCAGAACCATCTGGGCCTCGATCGTTACCATCATCACCGGAGCCGCTGGTCTCACCGGCATTCCGCTCGACGGATTCGACGGCTCGGCCTTTACCGACACGATGTTGCAGGCCGTCAGCGCCGTTTCCGGACTGATCGCGGTCTTTGGTCGGTTGTCGGCCAAGCATAGGATCGGCTAGGCTTCCCGCCGAGCGGATTGGACATTCAGTCCCGATCCATGAGTTGATCTTCGGGAGGGAGCAAGCTGATGAAGCCGACATTCATATCGTGTTCAGCACGGATGCGGTAGGAAGGCAGCATGAAACGGCCTGGTCCCCTCATTCGTTCGGCTATTTTGGCCTTGTGCGCGCTTGGTTTTGCCACGCCGCCGACCTTGGCTGCGAGTTGCTATGCCATTGGCCAGCAGGTGGCCGCGCAGAAGGGCGGCACGCTGGCCAAGGCCTCGCAAGGCAGTCGCGGCGGGCAGCAGGTCTGCGTCATTGTCGTTCTGGTTCCGGGTAAGGACGGGCAGCGTCCGCGCCGTACGGAGATCGTGGTGCCGCAGGGCTGATGCCGCCGCTGTTTCCAGCATTTCGGGAATCGGCTTATATCGGCCTTCCTTTCAGCTACCGGGTATAGGGGTTGCATGCGCATACTGGTCGTTGAAGATGACAAGGATCTGAACAGGCAGATTTCCGATGCGCTGGCCGATGCCGGCTATGTGGTGGATCGTGCCTTCGACGGCGAGGAAGGGCATTTTCTCGGCGACACCGAGCCTTACGACGCCGTTGTCCTCGATATCGGCTTGCCGCAGATGGACGGCATTTCAGTGGTCGAGCGGTGGCGGCGCGACGGCCGCAAGATGCCGGTCCTGATATTGACGGCGCGCGACCGCTGGAGCGACAAGGTGTCCGGCATCGACGCCGGCGCCGACGATTACGTCACCAAGCCGTTTCACATCGAGGAAGTGCTGGCGAGGGTAAGGGCGCTCATACGCCGCGCTGCCGGCCATGCGTCTTCCGAACTGATGTGTGGGCCGCTGCGGCTCGACACAAAGGCCTCCAAGGCCGATGTCGACGGCGTGCCACTCAAGCTGACGTCACATGAGTTCCGGCTGCTTGCCTATCTGATGCACCATATGGGCGAGGTGGTTTCGCGTACTGAGTTGGTCGAACATCTCTACGATCAGGATTTCGACCGCGATTCCAACACGATCGAGGTCTTTGTCGGCCGCCTGCGCAAGAAGATGGGTGTCGATATGATCGAAACGGTGCGCGGCATGGGATACCGCATGCGTGAACCAGAGCAGGGCTGAACCGCAACGCGTGCGCAGCGAATCTGATAAATCGCGGCGCGCTTTGACGCGACCGGGACGAAAATCCGCCTGGTGGCGCTTCTGGCCGCGTTCGCTGACATTTCGGGTGATTGCCTTCTCGACGATCTGGGCCGTGTTGGCGCTGGTCGTGATCTTCACCCTTATCAACACGCTTTACCGCCAGGCGAGCGAGCGCGGCTTCGACAGCCTGCTTTCGGCGCATTTGTTCAATCTTATCGGTTCTGTCGGCATCTCCGAAACCGGACGTCTGACGGGTTCGCCGGACCTCGGGGATCTACGCTTTTCCGAGCCGAATTCGGGTTGGTACTGGTCGGTCGAGCCGGCTTCGCCCGGTGTCAGCGGAGAACTCCACTCCCCTTCGATGATACAGCCGATCCCATCGCCCACCGCGGCGGAAGTGCCATTCAATTCAGAGTTCCAGCGCAGCTATATCACTGAAGGAATCGACGGCGAGGAGGTCGAGGTGTTCGAGAGCGAATTCGTTCTCGATGCCAAGAACCATGCCGCGCGCTTTCGCGTGATGGGCAACGAAACCGAATTGGAAAGTGAGATCAGCAGGTTCCAGGGGCGCCTGCTGACCTATCTGTCGCTATTCGGCGTCGGCATGATTGCCATTAACGCCATTGCCATCCTTGTCGGCCTGCAACCGCTGCGGCGGGTGCGCAATGCGCTGGCGATGATTCGCGAAGGCACCGCGCATCGGCTGGACGGGCGCTTTCCTGCCGAGATCGAGCCGCTGGCCAATGAAACCAATGCCTTGATCGAAAATAATAAACGCATTGTCGAACGCTCACGCACGCAGGTGGGCAACCTCGCACATTCCTTGAAGACACCGCTTGCCGTGCTCCTCAATGAGGGCCGCGCGCTGGGCGGCGCCAAGGGAAAGCTGATCGCCGATCAAGCGGTATCGATGCAGGGCCAGGTCGAGCATTATCTGCAACGCGCGCGTGTCGCCGCGCAACGTGACAGCGTCGTTTACCGCACCGCGGTCAAGCCGTTGGCGCAGCGCATGGCGCGCGTCATGCAAAAGCTCAATCCGAATATCCGTTTTTCGCTTTCCCTGCCCGCGCAGGAGGTGCTGTTTGCCGGCGAGCGCGCGGATCTGGAGGAAATGCTCGGCAATCTTCTGGAAAATGCGGTGAAATGGGCGAAGGCGTCGGTGTCCCTGTCGGTCCGGCAGATCGAAGGCGATGAGGCCGACATGTGGGTCGAGTTCGCTATAGAAGACGATGGTCCAGGTATTCCCGAGGACAAGGCGCGCGAGGCGATGAAGCGGGGCAGGCGCCTCGACGAGACGAAACCCGGCACCGGATTGGGGCTTGCCATTGTGACAGATCTTGTCAACGAATATGGAGGAAGCTTGGCGCTGGAACGGTCCGCTTCGGGCGGATTGCGGGCGGTCGTGCGGTTGCGAAGCATTGCATGATGCGGCGAAGGGATGGAAGCAGGTCAAACTTCGACCAAATATCAGCCCTATGCGCCCCGCATCGCATGGAAGATGTTGAAGGACGGGGAACGATATTCGCATGAAATTTCATCTGACACTTCTCGCCGGCGCTTTGGCGCTTTCCGGTTGCGGCACGACAGGCGGGGCTAATCGCGAAACAGGTGGAGTTTTGGCAAGTCTTGGCGTCGGCGGCGGCGATACGGTTGGGGCCTCGATCATTTCGGCCATGCATGGCGGACTGGTCGGCGGATCGGTCGGTGCCGGCCTGACCGGCGCCGAGAAGCGGACGGCCCTGGAAGCCGAATACAAGGCGCTTGAATATACGCCGAGCGGCAAGGTCGTGGCCTGGACGGGGAAACAGAACCGTCGCGGAGAGGTGGTCGCGGCCCAGCCCTATCAGGTCGGCTCGCAGAATTGCCGGCAATATAAGCAGACTGTCTTTACCGGCAGCGCCAGCGCGATCGCGCGCGGCACGGCATGCCGCAACCCTGACGGAAGCTGGACGCCGCTGACCTGACCCCCGGCTGGATCAGCGCCGATCTCTCCCGACTCGTCAAAGCGTCGCACCGTCGCGATGTTGGCATAGCTTGGCGCTGCGTTTATTGAAGGCGCATGGTGTTCTGGGTCATAGCCGCTCTTCTGACGCTGGGCGCGAGCCTGGCGGTCCTGTTGCCGTTGACGCGCCGTCCAAAAACCGCGCCGGCGGGTGCGGAGCATGACCTCGAAGTCTATCGCGACCAGCTTGCCGAACTCGACAAGGATACGGAACGCGGGCTGATCCCGCCCTCGGATGCCCAGGAAGCGCGCGCCGAGGTCGCCCGCCGCATCATCCGCGTCGCGAGTGCGGAAAAACAGGCGAACAAGGCTGAAGCGAGCGCGCCGAGAGACGTGCGGCTCATTGCTGCGGCGGCCGTGCTTGCCGTGCCGCTGATAAGCTGGGGCCTCTATGGCGCGTTGGGCTCACCCGATCTTCCGTCGCAGCCTCTGGCCGACCGCCTGACCAAGAACCCGGCCGACAGTTCCGTCGATGAACTCATTGCGCGCGCCGAGTCCCATCTGGCCGAAAATCCGAATGACGGCCGTGGGTGGGATGTGCTGGCGCCGGTCTATCTGCGCATGCAACGCTTTTCCGATTCGGCCACCGCCTATCGCAATGCCATCCGCCTCGAGGGCTCCACCGCCGGCAGGCAGGCCGGATTGGGCGAGGCGCTTGCCAACCAGCAGGGCGGCATGATCTCGGCCGAGGCTCAAAGCGCGTTCCAGGCGGCCTTGAAGCTCGACCCGAAAAACGCCAAAGCGCAGTTTTTCCTGGCTGTCGGGCTGGCGCAGGAGGGCCGCAAGCAGGACGCCGTTGCGGCATTGCGCAAGATGCTCGCCGACCTGCCGCAAAACTCGTCCTGGCGTAACGCGGTCGAACAGGCGCTGGCCGAGTCCGGCGACAAGGTGGCCGATGCGGACCGCCCGGCAGGGCCCGACCAGAATCAAATTGACGCAGCCGCTTCGATGTCGCCGCAGGATCGTCAGGCGATGATCGAGACGATGGTGGCGAGCCTCGACGATCGGCTCAGGCATAATCCGGACGACGCCGAAGGCTGGCAGAAGCTCATCCGCTCCTATGCGGTGCTCGACAGGAAAGCCGAGGCGCTCGATGCGCTCGATCGTGCCGTCGCCGCCTTTGGCAAGGATAGCGAAGAGGCGAAGAAACTCGTCGCCTTTGCCGCTTCCGTCGGGATTGCGAGGAAACAATGACCCGCAAGCAGAAACGATTGTCGGTTATCCTCGGCGGCCTGCTGTTTCTCGCCGCGGCCACCGGCCTGACCTTCTACGCGATCGGCCAGAAGGCATCCTATTTTTATATGCCGGTCGATCTCGAAACCGCGCATCTGCAACCGGGGCAGCGCATCCGCCTCGGCGGCATCGTCGAGAAGGGCAGCATCGTGCGCGACAAAGGTGCTACGGTAACCTTTGCCGTGACTGACCACGAAAAATCCGTCAAGGTGACTTACACTGGTATCCTGCCCGACCTTTTTCGCGAGGATCAGGGCGTGATTACCGAGGGCACGCTCGGGCCGAACGGCGTCTTTGTCGCCGATAGCGTTCTTGCCAAGCATGACGAGCGCTACATGCCCAAGGACGTGGCCGACCGCCTCAAGGCCAAGGGGCTTTGGCAGGAAGATCAGGGTGGATAGACGGCATGGTTGAGATCGGACATTTCGCGCTCGTTCTGGCCTTCGTACTGGCCTTGGTTCAGATGAGCCTGCCCATGATCGGCGCGCGCATCAGGAACGAGCGGATGATGGCCGTGGCCGCACCCGTCGCGCTCACCGGCTTCGCGATGACCGCACTATCCTTCGTCGCGCTGGCGAGCGCCTATGCGCGTTCCGATTTCTCGGTGCTCAGCGTGTGGGAGAACTCGCATTCCTTGCAGCCGCTGCTTTACAAGATTACCGGCACCTGGGGCAATCACGAAGGCTCGATGCTGCTCTGGGTGTTGATCCTCACCTTTTTCGGCGCGCTCGTCGCGCTGTTCGGCAACAATCTGCCGCCGACGCTGAAAGCCAATGTGCTGGCCGTTCAAGGCTGGATCGGCGCGGCGTTCTTCCTGTTCATCCTCACCACGTCCAACCCGTTCACGCGTATCTCGCCGGCACCCATCGAGGGCCGCGACCTCAACCCGATCCTTCAGGATATCGGCCTCGCCGTGCATCCGCCGCTGCTTTATCTCGGTTATGTCGGCTTTTCGATCTGCTTCGCCTTTTCCGTCGCCGCGCTGATCGAGGGGCGCATCGATGCCTCATGGGCGCGCTGGGTGCGCCCGTGGACGCTGCTTGCATGGATGTTCCTGACCGGCGGCATCGCCATGGGCTCCTACTGGGCCTATTACGAGCTTGGCTGGGGCGGCTTCTGGTTCTGGGACCCGGTCGAAAACGCTTCCTTCATGCCGTGGCTGGCGGGCACCGCGCTGCTCCATTCGGCCATCGTCATGGAAAAGCGCTCGGCACTGAAGATCTGGACGCTGCTTCTGTCGATCCTGACCTTCTCGCTGTCGCTGCTCGGCACCTTCCTGGTGCGCTCCGGCGTGCTGACCTCGGTGCATGCTTTCGCCACCGACCCGACGCGCGGTGTCTTCATCCTGGCGATCCTGACATTCTTCATCGGCGGTTCGCTGGCGCTGTTCGCGCTGCGCGCTTCCACCTTGTCGGCGGGCGGCCTGTTCCAGCCGATCTCGCGCGAAGGCGCGCTGGTCCTCAACAATCTGTTCCTGACCACGGCGACGGCAACCGTTCTGGTCGGCACCCTCTATCCGCTGGCGCTCGAAGCCATTTCCGGCGACAAGATTTCGGTCGGTCCGCCCTTCTTCAACCTGACATTCGCGCCGCTGATGGTGCCGCTGCTTCTGCTGGTGCCATTCGGCCCGCTGCTTGCATGGAAACGCGGCGACGTCCTTGCCGCCGGCCAGCGCCTGATGACGGCCTTCGCCATCGCGCTGGTGGCGGCGCTGGTGACGGGCCTGTTCATCGATGGCGGTTCGGTGCTGGCGGCGATTGGCTCTGGCATCGCCTTCTGGCTGATCTGCGGCGCGCTGACCGATCTTGCGGTCAAGTCGGGGGCGGGCAGTGCGGCACCCGACGTCATGGTCCGGCGTTTCCTCGGCCTGCCGCGCTCGGTGTTCGGCACCGCCCTGGCGCATATGGGGCTGGGCGTCACCGTGTTGGGCATGGTCGGCACGCTCAATTTCGGCGCGGAGCGGATTCTCACCATGCATTCCGGCCAGAGCGTCGAAATTGCCGGCCGCACGCTGACTTTCGACGGGTTGGTTCCTGGCCGGGGGCCGAATTACACCGAATTGCGCGGTCATTTCAGCCTTGCCGACGCCAAGGGGCGCGAAATTGGCGAGCTTTGGTCGGCCAAGCGCCTTTATCAAGCTCGGCAGACGACCACCACCGAAGCCGGCATCATGACGGTGGGGTTCAGCCAGCTTTACGTCTCGATGGGCGATGAGGCCAAGGACGGATCGGTGGTCGTGCGTGCCTGGTGGAAACCGCTGGTGACGCTGATCTGGCTCGGCGGCCTGGTGATGATGGCAGGGGCGGCGATGTCACTGCTGGATCGGAGATTGCGCGTCGGCGCACCGGCTCGCCGCAAGCGTGCGGCGACCGCCAAGGCAGCGGGACAGGCGTGATGTCGCGTCTGTCGCTGGGGCTTGCCGCCTTCCTGCTGACGCTGCTTTTTGCCGGCGTGGCCCAGGCCGTTCAGCCCGATGAGATGCTGAAGGATCCGGCACTTGAAGCCCGCGCCCGCGAACTCTCCGGGCAGGTGCGCTGCATGGTGTGCCAGAACCAGTCGATCGACGAATCCGATGCCGATCTGGCGCGGGATTTGCGCATTCTGGTGCGCCAGCGGTTGAAAGCCGGCGATACCGACGAGCAGGTTCTCGATTATCTCGTCTCGCGCTATGGCGAATTCGTGCTTTTGAAGCCGCGCTTCGATCTTCAGAACGCCTTGCTGTGGGGAACGCCTGTTCTGCTGTTGCTTGCCGGCGGCGTGTTCATGCTGTGGTCGGCGCGCGGCAAGCGCCGCTCGCCGCTGCCGCAGCCCCTGTCGTCGGAGGAGCAGGCCGCGCTCGATACGGCTCTGAAGCGCGAGTGACGTTTCCGTCCGCGCATAATTTCCAAAGCGAGCATCGGAACAATGCGGAAAACCGGAGCAAGCTTTTCGCCCGATCCTCGAACATTAACAAAGTTTCATGTGCCGGAAATGAGCCGGTAATGTGGGCTGCCATATCCCTCTGACAGAGGATGCAGTTGCAGCATCCCGGATCAAGAGGATTCCCCCATGAAAACTGCTCCACATTTCCTGTCCCGTACCCGCAAAAGCCTGATGGCCGCTGCTGCATCGCTCGCGATTGCCGGCGCCATCGGTTTCGGTATCACCACCACCGGCACGATGCCCGTCCTGGCGGATGCCGTTCATGTCCAGGCGCCGCAAGTTCCTTCCTTTGCCGATCTTGTCGAACAGGTTTCCCCCGCCGTCGTCAGTGTTCGCGTCAAATCGGATGTCCAGCCGGCGGATGACAATAGCTTCCAGATGTTCCAGGGGCCGGATGGCCTGCCGGACAATCCGCAACTGCGGCGCTTCTTCAAGCAGTTTCGTGAGTTTGGCCCACAAAACGACCATCGCCAGCATAAGCGCCGCGATGGCAAATTGCGGCCGGTGGCCCAGGGCTCGGGCTTCTTCATCTCCGAAGATGGCTATCTGGTCACCAACAACCATGTCGTCAAGGAAGGCTCTGCCTATACGGTCGTCCTTAATGACGGCAAGGAACTCGATGCCAAGCTGGTCGGCACCGATCCCCGCACCGATCTTGCCGTGCTCAAGGTCGAGGGTGAAGGCCGCAAGTTCACCTATGTCCAGTTCGCCGACGATGCCAAGGTTCGCGTCGGCGACTGGGTGGTTGCCGTGGGCAATCCGTTCGGTCTCGGCGGTACGGTCACCGCGGGTATCGTCTCGGCCCGCGGACGTGATATCGGCGCCGGCCCTTACGACGACTTCATCCAGATCGATGCTCCGGTGAACCGCGGCAATTCGGGTGGCCCGACCTTCAATCTCAGTGGCCAGGTCGTCGGTATCAATACCGCCATCTTCTCACCGTCCGGCGGCAGCGTCGGCATCGCCTTCGATATCCCGGCTTCGACCGCCAAGGGCGTGGTCGAAGATCTCATCAAGAACGGCTCGGTGTCGCGCGGTTGGCTGGGTGTCGAGATACAGCCCGTGACCAAGGACATCGCCGAATCTCTGGGCCTGCCGGATGCCAAGGGTGCGCTGGTCGCCAGCACGCAGGATGACAGCCCGGCCAAGGCGGCCGGTATCGTGCCCGGCGATGTCATTACCCAGGTGGCTGGCAAGGACGTTCCTTCCACCAAGGAACTGGCCCGCATGATTGCCGCCTATTCACCAGGTAAGTCGGTCGATGTCACGATCTGGCATGACGGCGAGTCGAAGCAGGTTTCCGTCGATCTCGGAAAGATGCCCAGTCAGGCCAAGCTCGCCTCGAACGATCAGCAGTCTGCGCCGCAATCCGAGACGTCCGGTTCGTTGGCCGATCTCGGCCTGACGGTCACCCAATCGGATGACGGCCATGGCCTTGTCGTGGCCGATGTCGATCCCGACAGTGCCGCGGCCGATCGCGGCATCCGGGCCGGTGACGTCATTACCGCCGTCAATTCGGAAGAAGTTAATGGCACGGCAGATGTCAAGCAGGCCATGGAAGACGCAGCCAAGGCCGGACGCAAGTCGGTGCTCGTGCAGATCACCCGCAATGACAGCAACCGCTTCGTGGCGCTCCCCATCGACAAGGGCTGAGCGCGCGATCCGCTCCCCGTGGCCGGTCTGGACGTTTCCATAGCGGTCACGGGGAAAACGGGGCCTGGTCATGTCAGTCAGTCGTCGCAGCCGGCCCCGGCGGCAGCGGACGTGCAGTCCGCTGCCGTTTGGTCTTGCCTCCGCAGTTCGAGGTGATCGAAGATGTCTTCCATCCAATCAGGCGAAATTGCGTATAATCGCTTCATGAAGATTCTTATCATAGAAGACGACCGCGAGACCGCCGAGTATCTGCAGAAGGCTTTTGCCGAGGCTGGCCATACCGTGCATATCGCTGGTGACGGTGAAACCGGCTTTGCCCTGGCCGATGCCGGCGAGTACGACGTGATGGTCGTCGATCGCATGATGCCGCGCCGCGACGGGCTTTCCGTGATCGCTGAATTGCGTTCGCGCGGAAACACCACGCCCGCGCTGATCCTTTCCGCACTTGGCCAGGTGGACGATCGCGTCACGGGCTTGCGCGCCGGCGGTGATGACTATTTGACCAAGCCCTACGCCTTTTCAGAGCTTCTGGCGCGTGTCGAGGTGCTTGACCGGCGCGCGGGCGCCAAGGAAAGCGAGACGGTCTACCATGTCGGCGACCTGGAACTTGACCGGCTGTCGCATTCGGTCAGGCGCGCCACGGTCGAGATCATTCTCCAGCCGCGTGAATTTCGCCTGCTCGAATATCTGATGCGCCATGCCGGGCAGGTGGTGACGCGCACGATGTTGCTCGAAAATGTCTGGGACTATCATTTCGACCCTCAGACCAATGTCATCGACGTTCATGTATCGCGCTTGCGCGGCAAGATCGAAAAGGGCTTCGACAAGCCGATCCTGCACACCGTTCGCGGTGCGGGATATATGTTGAAGGCCTGATCGGCATGGCGCTGTCGCTGCCCGCCATCATGAAGACGACGGCGGCGCGGCTTTCCGCGCTGTATCTGCTTCTGTTCGCCCTGTGCGCGATGCTCCTGGTCTTTTACATGACCTCGTTGTCCGTGCGCATGCTGATGACGCAGACGCAGGAAACCATCAACGATGAAGTTCTTGGCCTCGCCCATGCCTATCAGCGTGGCGGCTTGCCGATGCTGGTGCGGGTGGTCGAGCAGCGCTCGCATCAGCCGGGCGCCAATCTCTACCTGATTGCCGGCGTCAATGGCGAGATCCTGACCGGCAACGTCCAGAGCCTCGAACCGGGCGTGCTCGAGACCGACGGTTGGACAAAGCGCCCGTTCACCTATCGCCGCTTCGGCGAAGGCGAATTGGAGCGTTTGCGCAGCGAGGGAACCGGACCGGGCCAGGCGGAGCAGGAAAATGCCGTCCAGGATGACGATAAGCGCCACAACGCGATCGCCGTGGTGCTGCGCCTGCCCAACAGGATGATCATGCTGGTCGGGCGCGACCTTGGCGAGCCGGAACGCTTTCGCGACATCGTGCGGCGCGCGCTGGTTCTGGCGCTCGGCATGATGGCGATCGGCGGGCTTTTGATCTGGTTTCTGGTCGGCCGCGCCGCCTTGCGGCGGATCGACAACGTCTCGCAGGCGAGCCGGCGCATCATGGGCGGCGATCTTTCCGGCCGGCTGCCGGTAACCGGCGCGGGCGACGAGTTCGACCGGTTGGCTGAAAACCTCAACGCCATGCTGGCGCGGATCGCCACTCTCAACGAGGGCTTGAAGCAGGTTTCCGACAATATCGCCCACGATCTCAAGACTCCGCTGACGCGGTTGAGAAACCGGGCGGAGGCGACGCTCGCGGGCAAGCATAAGGTCGCGGATTACCGCGAGGCGCTGGAGGCGACGATCGGTGAATCGGATCAGCTTATCAAGACCTTCAACGCCATCCTGATGATCTCGCGGATGGAAGCCGGTCATTCATCCGAAAGCATGGTGTTGGTCGATCTGGCGGCGACGGTGCACGATGTCGTCGAGCTTTACGAACCCGCAGCGGAGGAGGCGGGGGTGACGCTGGAAGCGTCGGCCGACGAGAGCCTTTCGGTGAACGGAAACCGCGAACTGATTGGCCAGGCGCTGACCAACATCGTTGATAACGCCATCAAATATTCCACTGATTCGACGCAGAATCCGAGCGTGCGGGTCGTTCTGGAAAAGACCGCCGGTGAGATCCGGCTGACGGTTTCCGATAATGGCCATGGCATACCCGACGAGGCCGATCGCGCACGCGCCACCGAACGTTTCGTGCGGCTGGAGAAAAGCCGCTCTCAGCCGGGATCGGGCCTTGGTCTCAGTCTAGCCAAGGCGATCATGAAATTTCACAACGGACGGCTTGATCTTTTGCCGGGTGATCCCGGATTATCCGTTGTCATGAGCTTTCCCGAACGGCAGGACGATTGATGGCGACCAGCAAGGCCGCAAACCGAACCGGGACGGATTTTCAGTTGCGGCCCGTGCTTGCGCTGAAACCGCTCGACTTTGAAGCGGCACATGAAGAACTTGACGAAATCGCATTGGCTGCCACCGAGGCGGACCTGTCGCGGCTGGTGCGATTTCTAAAGAAAAAGGGGACGATTCAGGACTTTCTGGCCGCCGTTTTCGATCTCTCGCCCTTTCTGCGCGATCTTGCGCGCCGCTGCCCGCAATTCCTGGACAGACTGTTCGAGCAGACGGTTGCGCAGCGGCTCGATGCCGTGACAGCCCGGATCGGGCGATTGGCTGATGCCCAAGATGTGACGGAATCCGGATTGATGAAGGATTTGCGTCACCTCAAGGCCGAGGCGCATTTCCTGATCGCGCTTGCCGATCTGGCCGGAGAAGCCGAGGCACCCGAAACGGTGAAGCGGCTTAGCGTGCTGGCGGATGCCTGTGTCGGCTGTGCCGTCGATTTCCTGCTGCGCGACGCCCATCGCCAAGGCAAGCTCAAGCTGCCCGATGCGCAAAACCCGGCTGAAGGTTCGGGCTGGATCGTGCTTGGCATGGGCAAGCTTGGCGCCCACGAACTCAATTTCTCCTCCGATATCGATCTGATCGTGTTCTTCGAGCCGTCGGCGCCGGCCATCCTGGATCGGCTCGACGCCACTGACCTGTTTTCGCGCCTCACGCGCCGGCTGGTGCGCATCCTGCAAGACCGTACGGAGAATGGTTATGTATTCCGTACCGACCTTCGCCTGCGTCCCGACCCTGGATCGACGCCGCTGGCAATCCCGGTCGAAGCGGCGCTGACCTATTATGAAGGGCGCGGCCAGAACTGGGAGCGTGCCGCCATGATCAAGGCCCGCCCGGTTGCCGGTGATCTCGCCGCCGGCGAAGCCTTCCTCAAGGAACTCACCCCCTATATCTGGCGCAAATATATGGATTATGCGGCGATTGCCGATGTCCACTCCATCAAGCGCCAGATCCATACCCACAAGGGGCACGGAGAAATCGCGGTCAAGGGCCACAATGTCAAGCTCGGTCGGGGCGGCATCCGCGAGATCGAGTTCTTCGTGCAGACGCAGCAACTGATCGCCGGCGGTCGGTTCCCTGAACTGCGCGGGCGCGGCACGGTGCCGATGCTGGGACGATTGGCCGAGCGCGGCTGGATCACCGCCGAAGCGCGCGACGCGCTTGTGCGCGATTACTGGTTCTTGCGCCGTGTCGAGCACGCCATCCAGATGGTCGCCGACGAGCAGACCCACACTCTGCCGGATCACGACGAGGAACTGGAGCGCATTGCGCTTATGCTGGCCTTTGATGATGCCGATGCCTTTTCCACGGCGTTCCGTGAGACGCTGGGTGATGTCGAGCGGCATTATGCGGCCCTGTTCGAAACCGCGCCGCAGCTTTCTGCGGGCGTCGGCAATCTGGTCTTCACCGGTGACGTGGACGACCCCGACACGCTGCATACCCTCAATGAACTCGGCTTCCAGAGGCCGAGCGATATCTGCCGGGTCATTCGCGGCTGGCATTTCGGGCGCTACCGCGTCACCCGCTCGGCCGAGGCGCGGGAACGCCTGACGGAACTGACGCCTGCGCTGCTCAAGGCGTTCGGCGAAACCCGGCGCGCCGACGAGGCGCTGATGCGCTTCGATGAATTGCTGGCCGGCCTGCCGGCTGGCATCCAGCTTTTTTCGCTGTTGCAGTCGAAACCGGCTCTGCTGCGCCTGTTGGCGACGATCATGGGTGCGGCGCCTCGGCTTGCCGCCGCCATCACCCGCCAGCCGCACGTTTTCGACGGTCTGCTCGATCCGGCCCTGCTCAGCGAACTTCCCGATCGCGCCTATCTTTCGGCGCGGCTTGCCGCCTTTCTGGGCAGCGACCGGTCTTACGAAGAAATTCTCGATCGCCTGCGCATCTTTGCCCTCGAACAGAAATTCCTGATCGGCGTGCGGCTTTTGGCCGGCTCCATCGATCCGGCAAGGGCGGGCAGGGCGTTCTCGCATCTGGCGGATCTGACCATCGGCGCCGCCTTGCAGGCTGTTGTGGAAGAGTTCGCAATGCGTCATGGCCGTGTTTCGGGCGGCCGCCTGGCGTTGCTCGGCATGGGAAAGCTCGGCAGCCGTGAACTGACGGCGGGCTCGGACGTCGATCTCATCCTGCTTTACGACCATGATGCCGAAGCGGAAGAATCGGACGGCGAAAAGCCGCTTGCTCCCTCGCATTATTTTGCTCGCCTGACTCAACGCCTGATCGCTGCCGTGTCGGCCCCGACCGCCGAGGGCATTCTTTACGAGCTTGACCTGCGCTTGCGCCCCTCCGGCAACAAGGGGCCGGTCGCCACGCATATCGACGCCTTCCGTAAATATCAGCGCAGCGAAGCCTGGACCTGGGAGCAGATGGCGCTGACGCGCGCCCGCGCGATTGCCGGCGACGACGCCTTGTGCACAGAGGTCGAGTCCGAGATTTCAGCGCTTCTCGCCCTGCCGCACGACAGGAAGAAAGTGCTGCGCGATGCCGCCGAAATGCGCGCGCTGATCGAAGAGGAAAAGCCGCCGCGCGATTTGTGGGACATCAAGCTCGTTCCCGGCGGGCTGATCGATCTGGAATTCATCGCCCAGACGGCCGTTCTGATCGGCGCCATCGAGGGCGAGGTCCGCAGCACCAACACTGCCGAGATCATCGCTCGGCTGACGCCGGATTTCGCGCCGGCGCAGATGCGGCAGGACCTTAGTGACGCGGCAGCCCTTTACATGGCACTCACCCAGATGATCCGGCTATGCCTGGTGAGTGGCTTCGACCGCAACGACGTGCCGCCCGGCCTTGCCGACCTTCTGCTGGCCGCGACCGATCTGCCGGATTTTTCCGTGCTCGAAGCGCATCTCAATGAAACCGCCATCACGGTGCGCAGGCATTTTGACACGCTGATTCGTGGCAAGCGGAAGTAGTTCGAGCCTGATTCCGAAAAATTGCAGACTTTTCGGATAAGATCATGCGTCAAAACAAGAGCTTAGAGCAGCCCGCGATTCAACTGGACGTCATTCTGCTCTAAGCGGCGGCCTTGAGCGGTGTGCGTCCCTTGCGGACAGGGATGCGCACGGAAACGATCGTGCCGGTGCCTTCCGTCGAGCGGATTTTCAGCGCGCCGCCATGCAGTTCGGCCAGTGAGCGCGAAATCGCGAGGCCCAGACCCGATCCGGCATGGTTCTTGGAAAACTGGTTCTGCACCTGCTCGAACGGCCGCCCGAGCTTGGCCAATGCCGGTTTGGGGATGCCGCAGCCATTGTCTTCGATACTCAGGATCAGCGCGCCCGAGGCTTTGCGCGCCCTGACCGAGATGCGCCCGCCCTGACCGGTGAATTTCACCGCGTTGGACAAAAGATTGATGGCGATCTGCTTGATCGCCCGGCGGTCGGCGAACAACGTCATGGAATCGGCGATGCGGGTTTCCACGGTGATCGCCTTCTGCGCCGCCTGTAGCGAGACGACGCGCACCGTCTCGCGGATAAGCGGGCAAAGATCGATCTCCTCGCGCTCCATCGAGAACTGGCCGGCTTCGATCTTCGACATGTCGAGAATATCATTGATGACGCCGAGCAGGTATTTGCCGCTGGAATTGATGTCGCCGGAATATTCCTCATAGCGGCTTGAGCCGAGGGGGCCGAACAGCTTCTGCTGCATCAGTTCCGAAAAGCCGATGATGGCGTTGAGCGGCGTACGCAATTCATGCGACATGTTGGCCAGAAATTCGGATTTGGCCTGGTTGGCAGCCTCGGCGCGGTCCTTCTCGCGCATGTATTTACGGTTCAGGTCGACCAGTTCGCGCGTGCGCTCCTCCTCGGCGCGTCGCGCCAGGCTGAGGTCGTGAATCGTCGCCATCAGGCGACGTTCGCTATCGACCAGTTTTTCCTGATGCTGCTTGATCTGTGTGATGTCGGAGCCGACCGACACGGTGCCGCCGTCGCGGGTACGCAATTCGTTGACCTGCAGCCAGCGGCCGTCCCGCAATTGCCGCTCGAAGGTCACACCGCCTCCCGCGCCGTTTGAATTCACCAGCCGCCGCTCCGAGGCGAAGGCCAGCATGCGCTCCTCGAGCGTGGTGCGCGGGGTGCCGGGCATCACATCGCGATCCGACAGGCCGTTGTCCTGCTGATATTTGGTGTTGCACATGATGAGGCGCTGCGCCGAGTCCCACAGCACGAAGGATTCGGTGATGTTCTCGATGGCCGTCCGCAATCTGAGGTCCGCCGCTTCCGAACGCTGCGCCAGATGGCGCTGTTCGGTGATATCGACGGCGATGCCGATAAGCTGGATCTCCGCCGCATCGGGGTCCATCACCTCGGCGCGCACACGCATCCACACCCATTGGCCGTCGGCATGCCGCATGCGAAAGATCTGATCGACCTGATCGATCTCGCGCGCCATGATGCGGTTGGCGATCTCGAAGAGATTGCCGTCCTCGGGATGGATGATCTCATCGACCTCACCGAAGGAAAGCATGGTTTCGCACGGTTCGTAGCCGAGCATCTCATACATCGAGTGGGACCAGTACATCTTGCCGCGCACCATGTCCCAGTCCCACAGGCCGCAGCGGCCGCGCACCAGCGCCATGTCCACCCGCTGATGGCCTTCCATATAGAGCCGGTCCGCCGCCTGCGCGCGCGCCACCTGGCTGAAATAGGCGTAGAGCACGATGATGAGCACGCCGGCGGTCAGCACGAAAAGCGTAACATTGAGCGAAACGGTTTTGCGCCATTCGGCAAAGACGTCATCCTGCGGCACCAGTGCGGCCGCAGCCCCCTTCCTGTCGTCACGAAGATGAACCGCAGCATACCAGTCCCGACCGCCGATGCTGACGGTCATCACTCCGGCCTTGTCGCCGAACAGGAACAGCGGTTGGCCGCCGGTGATGATCTCGTCCAACGCCCGTCCGTGCCAGCGTGACGAGCGTGGCTTTACCGCGCCGATCCTGAGCGCGCTGTCGGTCAGGGCCAGAACATAGGCCGGGCCAAGCGCACCACGGGCGTCGATCGTCTCGATCAGGTCGTAAGCGGTCGGGTCGCCTGCCTGAACGCCGGCACGCACCAGTTCGCCGGCCGAAAGGGCCAGCAACGCCTTGGCGTTGCGTTCGATCTCGTCATGCCAGTTGAGCAGCGAAAGCAAGCGAAGCGTGGCAACCACGACGAGAAAGACGACGATCAGGGCCGGAATCATGCGGCGCAGAAGGGGCTCGGCCGCCACAAGCTTCTGATAGGCAGGTTTGGCGATAAGGCGCGTGTTTCCCGTCGGGCCGCACCGGCGTCGCGCCGCCTTGTGCCGCTCAAAAACGATCCCACCGGGCGCGCCCCACGCGTCCGCCTTAGCCATGAAATGGCTCCCCGATTTGTCACATGATGATTCGGCTACACCGCACTTCCGAATCATCCATAAAGAATCAAAGGTGATTCGCCTTGTCCAGAGGCGCGGGCAAAAAAGATTGAAAATCGGCTAAAGCATGATCCGGAAAAGTGGTCCCCGGTTTTCCGACAAGATCATGCTTGAAGGGAGCATGATCCGGAAAAGTGGTCCCGGTTATGCGAGCGTGCGTTCGACGATATCGCGCAAATCGGTCGAAAGATTGCCGGCATTGGCGATGGATACCAGAGCCTCGCGCGCTTTCATCTGCCGGCCGGGCTCCAGCGAGCGCCACGAGCGCAGCGCGGTGGCAAGCCGCGCCGCCAATTGCGGGTTGTTCCTGTCCGTCCGGGTCACAATGTCGGCAAACAGGCGATAGCCCTCGCCATCTGCGCGGTTGAAGCCGGTCTGGTTGGCATTGGCGAATGTGCCGATCAATGCGCGCAGCCGGTTTGGATTGGTCATCGAAAAGGCCGGATGGGCGATCAGCGCGCGCACGGTGTCGACCGACTGGCTGCCGGGCGTGGTGGCCTGGATCTGGAACCATTTGTCCATGGCCAGCGGCGCCGCGCGAAAGCGCGCCTCGAAAGCCGCAAGTGCTTCGCTAGCTTCCGGTGAGGCTGTGTGACGGTGAACCAGTGTCGCGAGGGCCGCCGCCCGGTCCGTCATGTTCGTGGCCGCGTCGAAATGGCTGGAAGCCAGCGCCGCGCCTTCCGGTTGAGTGGCAAGGTAGTCAAGCAGCACATTGCGCAATGCCCGCTGCCCGGCGCTTGCCGCATCGGGGCTGAACGGACCATTGTCGGCGAACGACGCGTAAAGATCACCGAACAAAGCCTTGTTCGCATTGGCGATTGCGCCGACGAGCGCCTCACGTCCGGCGAAAATGGCATCGGGATCGATTGCTTTGCCGATCTCGCGGGCAATGTCGGCCTCGCCGGGCAGGGACAGCGCCAGCGCGCGGTAGGCCGGCTCCAGGCTTTCGTCTGCCGCGATCGCGCCGGCGAGCGCCAGAAGCCTGGTCGAAAACTGCACCTTCTTGCCGCCCAATGTTTGTCGGAATGCCGCCACCAGGGCATCCGTCAAAAGCCCGTTGAAAGCCTGCCAACGTGAAAAGGCGTCGCTGTCTTTGGCGGCAAGAAAAAAGCGGTCGTCCGCCTTTTGTTGCAGCGACAGCGTTATGGGGGCGGAAAAGCCGCGGTTGAGCGACAGGACCGGCCGTTCCGCCATGCCCGAAAAGCGAATGGTGTGCCGACGCTTGCGCACATGAATGACGCCGTTTTCGACGGCGGCGCCCTCGATCGCCCCGGGCACGATGTCCCTGCCGTCTTTGCCGACCAACCCGAAGGCGAGCGGAATGTGCGTCAGGCGCTTGCGGTTTTCCGAAGGCGTCGGCGGCACCGATTGCTCGATGTCGAGCACGAACTCTTTGGCCGCCGGATGATAGGCGGTTCGCGCGGTAATCGACGGCGTACCAGCCTGATGATACCAGAGCGCGAACTGCGCGAGGTCGCGGCCCGAGGCATCCTCGAAAACCTTGAGGAAATCCTCGATCGTCACCGCCTGGCCGTCATGGCGTTCGAAATAGAGATCCATGCCGGCGCGGAACGCCTCGGCCCCAAGGATGGTACGGATCATGCGCACCACTTCCGAACCTTTTTCGTAGACGGTCGCCGTGTAGAAATTGTTGATCTCGCGATAGCGGCGCGGCCTGACCGGATGCGCCAGCGGCCCCTGGTCTTCGGGGAACTGCTGCGCGCGCAACGTGCGCACTTCGGCGATGCGCTTGACGGCACGCGAGCGCTGGTCGGCGGAGAATTCATGGTCGCGGTAAACGGTCAGCCCTTCCTTCAGGCAGAGCTGGAACCAGTCGCGGCAAGTGATTCTGTTGCCTGTCCAATTGTGGAAATATTCATGCGCGATTACCGCCTCGATATTGGCGAAATCGGCATCGGTGGCGGTTTCCTGGTCGGCCAGCACATATTTGTCGTTGAAGATGTTGAGGCCCTTGTTCTCCATCGCGCCCATGTTGAAATCCGACACGGCGACGATGTTGAACACATCGAGATCATATTCGCGGCCGAATGTCACCTCGTCCCACTTCATCGAGCGCTTGAGCGCGTCCATTGCATAGGCGGCGCGCGCCTCCTTGCCATGTTCGACATAGATGCCGAGAGCGACCGAGCGGCCGGACATGGTGACGAACTCGTCGGTGATCTTGCCGAGGTCGCCGGCGACCAGCGCGAACAAATAGGACGGTTTGGGGAACGGGTCGTGCCATACGGCATAATGGCGACCACCGCCGAGATCGCCACTTTCGACCGGATTGCCGTTGGAAAGCAGGACGGGCGCGTACTCGCGTGCGGCTTCGATGCGCACCGTGAAGACGCAGAGATTGTCGGGACGGTCGAGGAAGTAGGTGATGCGGCGGAAGCCCTCGGCCTCGCATTGCGTGCAATAGACGCCGCTGGAGCGGTAAAGCCCCATCAGTGCGGTGTTGTCGTCAGGCGACAGCACCGTTTCGAGCAGCAGCTCGAACCGCCTTGCCGCTGGAAGTTTGGCAAGTGTCAACTGGTCAGGCGTCGCGTCATAGGCATTGGATGAAAGTTCTTCGCCGTCGATCGCGATGCGCTTGAGGGCCAGCCCGTCTCCGTCGAGCACCAGCGGCACCGACGAGTCGGCATCGGGCACCCGCTCGACAGTCAGGGTGGCGATGACCTGGGTTGCGTTCGGGTCCAGCCGAAAGGTCAGGTCGGCCTCAAGGATGTGGTAGGCGCTCGGGCGGTATTCTTCCAGCTTGAAGACATGGCCGGTATCGGTGCGCATCGCTATTCCCCTCATCGGCCGGTGGGCCAACTTGTCCGGCGGTGTAATCCGCTGGCTCAAAAATCTTGAAGCGTGGGCTCTTTACACGAACTCCACCCTCGACAAAACTGAAACACGCTCTATCTGCGGGCACCTCTTCCCAATCTCCACGAGGCCGACATGACCGTCGTTACACCGAAATTCGGAATGGGAGCATCTGTGCTTCGGCTTGAGGACGCGGCCTTTATCCAGGGGCGGGGCCGCTATACCGACGATATCCAGCCCGACGGCGTGCTGCATGGGTATGTGCTGCGCTCGCCGGTCGCCAAGGGCAAATTCTCCATTGCATCCACGGAGGCGGCGAAGGCCGCGCCCGGCGTTCATCTGGTGCTGACGGGAGCGGATGTCGCTCATCTCGCGGATTTGAAATCGGGTGTGATGCAGAAACAGCCTGACGGCACCATCGCGCCGACGCGCGATATCCCGATCCTGTGCCGCGACCGCGTGCAATATGTCGGCGACGCCGTTGCCTTCGTCGTGGCCGACAGCCGTGAGTTGGCGCAGGACGCCGCCGAACTGATCGAGGTCGATTACGATGCCGAGGACGCCGCCTCCGGCACAGCTCATGCGCTCGATCCGGAAACGCCGCTGGTTTGGCCTGAACTCGGCTCCAACCGGGCCTTCACCTATCACGTCGGCGACAAGGCGAAGACCGACGCCGCTTTCGCCAAAGCCGATCACATTACGCATATCGAGTTCGTCAACAATCGCCTCGTCCCCAACTATATGGAGGCGCGCGCGGCGATCGGCGAATGGAAGGCGGATGAAGACCGCTTCGTGCTGACGACAGGCTCGCAGGGCGTCCATTCGATGCAGAAGATCGTTGCCGGCGTCTTCGGCGCCGACAAGAAGCGGATTCGTGTCGTGACCCCCGATGTCGGCGGTGGATTCGGCCCGAAAACCTTCGTCTATCGCGAATATCCCCTGGTGCTGGAGGCCGCAAAACGCCTCGGCCGGCCGGTGAAATGGACCGGCGACCGCACCGAGCATTTCCTGACCGACGCACAAGGGCGCGACAATGCCGTAAAGGCCGAGATGGCGCTCACGAAGGACGGGCGCTTCCTTGGTCTCAGGGTGGACCTGTTCGCCAATATTGGCGCCTACATCTCGCAATACGGCCCCTTCATTCCCTTTGTCGGCGTCTCGATGTCGACCGGCGTCTATGACATTCAGGCGCTCGATGTCGGCGTGACCGGCGTTTACACCAACACCTGCCCGGTGGATGCTTATCGCGGCGCCGGGCGGCCGGAGGCGGCATTCCTGCTGGAAAAGCTGGTCGATGCCTGCGCGCGTGAACTCGGCCTTGCCCCGCATGAGATCCGCCGCCGCAATTTCATCCGCCCGGACCAGATGCCCTACCGCACGCAGACAGGCCGACTCTATGACACAGGCGAATTTGCCGGGCACATGGACGTTTCCATGCAGCGGGCGGAATGGGAGGCGTTTCCCGAACGTCTGGAGGAGGCAAAGGCGCGTGGAAAAATTCGCGGCATCGGCATGGCGACCTATGTCGAGGCCTGCGCCTTCGCGGGTTCGGAGCCGGCCTTTGTCGAACTCAATGGCGACGGTTCGGTGACGCTGAAGATCGGCACGCAGACCAACGGCCAGGGTCACGCCACGGCCTATGCGCAATTCGTCGCCGAAAAGCTCAATCTGCCGATGGAGCGTATTCATGTCCGGCAGGGCGATACCGACGAGTTGAAAGCCGGTGGCGGAACCGGCGGTTCGCGCTCGATCCCGCTTGGCGGCGTTTCGGCAGCCCGTGCGGGTGAGGATCTTGCCGAAAAGATCAAGCGCATCGCCGCCGACGAACTGGAGGCTGCGGCAGGCGATATCGAACTGGTCGATGGCAATGCCCGCATCGTCGGCACCGACCGCAGCATCGACTATTCGGCAATCGCCAAGGCGGCGAAACTGCCGGACGACCTCAAGGGTTTTGGCGAATTCGTGCAGAACGAGGCGACCTATCCCAATGGCACGCATATCTGCGAAGTGGAGATCGACCCCGACACAGGCGCGACCTATGTCGTGCGCTATACGGTGGTGGACGATTTCGGTGCGACGGTGAACCCGGTCCTGCTTGCCGGCCAGATCCATGGCGGAGTCATGCAGGGCATCGGCCAGGCGCTGCGCGAGGAAACCGTCTATGGCGACGACGGGCAATTGCTGTCGGCAAGTTTCATGGATTACGCCATGCCGCGCGCCGACGATGTGCCGTTTTTCCATTTCGAGACGCGCAATGTGCCTTCGACCACGAATGCGCTCGGCATCAAGGGTGCGGGCGAGGCGGGCACGATCGGCGCGACTCCTGCGGCGCTCAACGCCGTGACCGACGCGCTCTACCGCGCCTGTGGCGTAACACATATCGACATGCCGACGACGCCTGCGCGGGTATGGGCGGCCATCCAGAACGCGGCCGCAAAGTGACAGTCGCGCCGGCCGTTCCCGCAGCGGGCGGCGCCCTGACCGCCATCGCTCTCAAGATCGTGTCGGTCGCGGTCTTCGTCACCATGTCGTCGCTGATCAAGGCGGTTGGAACCGTCCCGGCCGGCCAGATCGTTTTCTTCCGCTCCTTCTTCGCCATTTTTCCGATCCTGTTTTTTCTTGGTCTCAGGCACGAACTGCGCACGGCTTTTTCAACGTCGCGACCGTTCGGCAATATCGCGCGTGGCGTGGTCGGCGTGACCTCGATGGGGCTGACTTTTTTTGCCCTGACACGCCTTCCGCTGCCGGACGCGATCACTCTCAACTATGCGCAGCCGCTGCTGGTGGTGGTGTTCAGTTCGCTGTTTCTCGGCGAGGCGATCCGCATCTATCGCTGGAGCGCGGTTGTCGTCGGCCTGATCGGCGTGGTCATCATTTCATGGCCGGAACTCACTTTGTTTTCGTCCGGCTCCATTGCCGACCAGGAGACATTCGGCGTCATCGCAGCACTTGCCGGGGCCTGCTTCTCTGCTGTGGCGGCAATTCTCGTCCGCAATCTCGTCCACACCGAAAGGACGGCCACCATCGTCTTGTGGTTCTCGATGACGGCCAGCGTCATGGCGTTGCTGACGATCCCCTTCGGCTGGCAGTCTTTGACGACAACACAGGCCCTGCTTCTGGTCGGCGCCGGGTTTTGCGGCGGCTTCGGGCAGATATTGATGACTTCGGCCTATCGCCATGCCGAAATCTCGACGGTCGCGCCGTTCGAATACACCTCGATGATCCTCGCCATCATTGTCGGCTATTTCGTCTTTGGCGACGTACCCACGCCCTATATGCTGACAGGCGGCGTCATCGTGGTTTCGGCCGGCCTGTTCATCATCCTGCGCGAGCGCCAGCTTGGCATCGAGCGGCGGGCGGCCCGCAAGGTGGTGTCGCCGCAAGGCTAAACCGAACGGTTCCTTCCCAACTCGGCGAGGATCGCGGCTGTTTCCGGGTCGGCCGGAAAGAAGGATTCGATTGCCAGTTCCGAAAGCGTGATATCGAGCGGCGTGCCGAATACGGTAATCGTGCTGATGAAGGAAAGTATCCGATCGCCGAGCCGCAGCTTCAATGGATGGGCGATGGCGTTCGGCTCGGCCAGTAGCGGTTTTCCGTTGGCGCCCGAAGGGTAGGCGCGCAATTCCTGTTCGAGTTCGGCAAGTTCGGCATCGCCCGTGGCGTCGATCAGGGCCTTCAGGCGATGCAGCAGATGCGCGCGCCATTCCGCCAGATTGACGATGTTGGGCGCGACGCCGTTGGGATGCAGGCTGAGCCTGAGCACATTGACCGGTGGCGCCAGCAATGCCTGGTCGGTAACGCCTGCCAGCATCGGAGCCAGTGCTGCATTGGCTTCGATAAGGTTCCAGTGCCGGTCAACGGCCAGTGCGGGGAAAGGCTCGTGGCCTTTCAGCACCATGCGTACCGCATCCATCGCCGGTGCCAGCGTCGGATCGCCGACCGGCCGCTCGCCGAAATGCGGCGCATAGCCGGCGGCAAGCAGCAGGTGGTTGCGCTCGCGAAGCGGCATGTCGAGATTTTCGGCCAGATGCAGCACCATGTCGCGCGAGGGCACCGAGCGCCCGCTTTCCACGAAGCTCAAATGCCGCTGCGAAATCTCGGCTTCGAGTGCCAGGTCAAGCTGGCTCATGCGGCGGCGGGCGCGCCAGTCACGGATCAAGGCTCCGGCAGAAGTCTGGATTGTCATCATGCATGCGAAGCTACACGTTGCGCCGCTGCATTCCTATTACCTTGCAGGTCATCAAGCGGCGAAAACCGTTGAATCAATCTCGACGCCTGTTGGCGCAACCTTATGAAAGTTCGCGCAGTTTCGCCTTCACTTCGAGAAAGTCGCGCCACGCCAGCTTCTTGTGGGCGGGGGTGCGCAGCAAATAGGCGGGATGCAGGGCCGGCATCGCCGGAATGGCTGTGCCGGAAGCAGTTGTGTAGGTGCGCCAGTTGCCGCGCATGCGCAATATGCCTTCGGTGGTTTTCAGCAGCGTCTTGGCCGAGGGACCGCCGAGGTTGACCAGCACCCTGGGATTGACCAGTTCGATCTGCCGCTCGATGAACGGACGGCAGATTTCCGTCTCGTGCGGCGTCGGCGTGCGGTTGCCCGGCGGCCGCCAGGGGATCACGTTGGCGATATAGGCTGAGCCGCGGTCGAGGCCGATAGCCGCCAGCATCCGGTCGAGCAACTGGCCGGAGCGGCCGACAAAGGGCAGGCCTTCCAGATCCTCGTCGCGCCCCGGTGCTTCGCCGACCAGCATTACCGAAGCTAGCGGATTGCCATCGGCAAAGACCAGATTCTTGGCGGTGAATTTGAGGTTGCAGCCGTCGAATTTCGCCATCATGTCGCGTAATTCATCAAGGCTTGCCGCCTGCGATGCCAGCGAGCGGGCAAGTGCGGCCTGCGCCTCGTCAGGGACGGCGGCGGTGGCCGGGGCCGGCTTCGGGGGCGGCGACTGGCGCGGCCGTTCGGGGGCGGCAGGTTGAACTTTCTCTTGCGGCTCCGCCTTCTGCTGGGCCGCTCCCATGTCCGGCTTCACCGCCACCGCGAAACGGTCGACCGGCTCGTCTTTCAAGGGCGTGTCGACCCCGGCCTCGGCATAGAAGCCGAGCAGGGCGCGCAGGGCCTGCGGATCGTCGGGAGCGGTTACGGTCATGCCCGCACATTTGAACGTGCGCCGTCATTTTGCAAGTTCAAGAGGAAGGAATGCGGGGATCCTGCACGAGATAAAAGGTCAGCCTCGGCGTGTAATCGGTAATCAGGAAGCCGAAACTGGCGGTCTTGCGCGGATCGACCTTCCCGTCGCGGAACAGCAATCGGTCATAAGGCTCGAAATCCCGGCTGAAACGGGCAAAGCGACTGGATTTGATGACCTCCGGGCTCTCGCTGCGCTGGTCGAACGACAGACCGTCGGTAAATGTGCTCGGTCGGTTCGGCACCTCTTGCAACTCGAATTCAAACTCGACCCATGGGAGCCCGCTATTATTGAGCGCATCGATACGCATATAGAGAATGCCGTTGACGAAATTGCCGCTGCCGTCATACAGCGCAATCGGTTGTCTGGCACGGATGGTCATCGTCACCGGCGTTGCTGAAAAAAATTCCTCCGTAATCACGATCGGATCGGTGCGCGTCCCCTTGCCGGAAACGCTGGTGATGCGGTATCCGCCCATCTCATCCGAGAAGACATATGGGCCGCTCGGCCACAGCTTCGCCTCATTGCCCACTGTGCCGGTCGGCAGGAAGACAGCGGACATGGCCACGGCGGCTGCGAGGCGGATGACCGGGCGAGCCGCGGGAAAGCGCATCGCTGAGCGATCATGTGACCATGCCGCGCGCATCGCGCGAGTATGTCGCAAAAACCGCACCGCGAACACATGAAAAGCGGGGGCGCAACGGGTGCTCGCTTCCGCTTCGCCTCAGTCGAGGCTCAATCGTATTGCGGTATTTGTCACAGTTGCACCGGTTTCGCGTCGCGAATTGATGCGCTATGGAGCGCAGAAGCCAGTTATAGCTGCTGCCAGCGGAGGAATGTGCCTGATGAGCGATATCGAGCGCGAAAGCATGGAGTTCGACGTGGTCATCGTCGGCGCGGGGCCGGCTGGCCTTGCCGCTGCGATCCGTCTGAAACAGGTCAGCCCCGAGCTTTCCGTCGTCGTGCTGGAAAAGGGCGGTGAGGTCGGCGCGCATATCCTGTCGGGCGCGGTCGTCGATCCCGTCGGCATCGACCGCCTGCTGCCCGGCTGGCGCGAGGAGAGCGATCATCCGTTCAAGACGCCGGTCACGGCCGACCATTTCCTTGTGCTCGGCGCGGCCGGTTCATTGCGCCTGCCCAATTTCATGATGCCGCCGCTGATGAACAATCACGGCAATTATATCGTCTCGCTCGGCAATGTCTGCCGCTGGCTGGCCGCCAAGGCCGAAGCTCTCGGCGTCGAAATTTATCCCGGTTTTGCCGCCGTCGATCTCGTTTTCAATGATGACGGCGCCGTCACCGGCGTCATTACCGGCGATATGGGCGTCGAGAAGGACGGCACCCACGGCCCCAACTACGCGCCCGGCATGGCGCTGATGGGTAAATATGTGCTGATCGGAGAGGGCGCGCGCGGCTCGCTCGCCAAGCAGCTTATCGCCCGCTACAACCTTTCCGAAGGCCGCGAACCGGGCAAGTTCGGCATCGGCCTGAAAGAGCTTTGGCAGGTCAAGCCGGAAAACCACAAGCCCGGCCTTGTCCAGCATTCCTTCGGCTGGCCGCTCGACATGAAGACGGGCGGCGGCTCGTTCCTCTATCATCTGGAGGACAATCTGGTTGCGGTCGGCTTCGTCGTCCATCTCAACTACAAGAATCCATGGCTTTCGCCGTTCGAGGAATTTCAGCGTTTCAAGACACATCCGGCGATCCGAGGCGCCTTCGAAGGCGCGACGCGGCTGGGCTATGGCGCGCGCGCCATCACCGAAGGCGGTTGGCAGTCGGTGCCGAAGCTTGTCTTCCCCGGCGGTGCGCTGATGGGCTGCGCGGCCGGCATGGTCAACGTGCCGCGCATCAAGGGGTCGCACAACGCGGTTCTGTCCGGAATGCAGGCGGCCGAGCATGTGGCCGCGGCCATTGCCGAGGGCCGTGCCAATGACGAATTGACCGCCTATGAGGCCAACTGGCGCGATTCCGACATCGGCAAGGATTTGAAGAAGGTCCGCAACGTCAAGCCGCTATGGTCGCGCTTCGGCACGATCGCGGGCGTCGCGGTCGGCGGGTTGGACATGTGGTGCAACACGCTGTTCGGGGTCTCGCCCTTCGGCACGATGAAGCACGGGAAGACGGATGCCGCCTCATTGGACCCAGCCTCGAAGCACGCCAGGATCGCCTATCCGAAGGCGGATGGCGTTTTGACCTTCGACCGGCTGTCCTCGGTATTCCTGTCCAATACCAACCACGAGGAAAACGAGCCCGTTCACCTGATCGTCGGCGATATGGAGCTTCAGAAAAGTTCCGAGCACGACGTCTTTGCCGGCCCCTCGACCCGTTACTGCCCGGCTGGTGTCTACGAATGGGTGGACAAGGATGGCAATGCGGCCGCCGATCCTTCGGCCAAGGATGTCCGTTTCGTCATCAACGCGCAGAACTGCGTGCACTGCAAGACATGCGACATCAAGGATCCGAACCAGAACATCAACTGGGTGCCGCCACAAGGCGGCGAAGGCCCGGTTTACCAGAACATGTAGTCTGGCGCTGGCGGGCCGGGCCGTGTCGGGCCGCCGACAGGAAAGAGCCGGCGAAGGCCCGGTTTATCAGAACATGTAGTCTGGCGCTGGCGGGCCGGGCCGTATCGGGCCGCCGACAGGAAAGAGCCGGCGAAGGCCCGGTTTACCAGAACATGTAGTCTGGCGCTGGCGAGCCGGGCCGTGTCGGGCCGCCGACAGTGCGCGGCGGGTGCAAACTCGTCGTTGAAAGCCGGCACCGCTTATGCTTGTCTCCTGTGGTTCATAAGGAGACGCTCATGCGCCCGGCTGTTGAAGTCTGCTTGCTGATGGCCGGTTTATGCGCCGCCTTCGTCTCGCCGGCTGCGGCCGGCATGAAGCTCGATTTCAAGACCAAGACCTACCCAATTTCCGGCAGGACCGGCACCGAACTCGTCGAGGCGATGAACCGCGAGGGGCCAAAGCGCGGCTTCATGGCGCACGCCATCGCTCAAACCTCCTATACGGTCGATTGGGAACTGAAGGTCACGGAAGATGGCGGCATATGCCGTCTTGCCGACGCGACCGGAACGCTCAATCTGACCTACACATTTCCGTCCGTCGCCTCGGACCTGTCACCGTCGCTGAACCGTCGCTGGAAGCGTTTCTATGCCGGGGTGCGCGCGCATGAGCGCGAGCATGGCCGCATGGCCAAGGCGATGGTGCGGGCAACGGAAAAATCGATCATTGGTCTGACGCGGGAAAATGATCGCTTTTGCATCAAAACGCGTCATGCCGCCAAGCGCCGGATCCGCGACGTTTACAATCAGTATGAAGCCAGACAGGTGGCTTTCGACAAACGCGAGCACAGCGATGGCGGCCGCGTCGAGCGGTTGGTCGAGGCCTTGATGGGCAAGCACTGACCGGCACTTTCAATTTAACGCGGCGAGGGTGGTTGTTTCATCGTCCTGCTTATCGGCTTCATTGGCGATCGAGAATTCGACCAGCACGGGAAGATGATCCGATCCGGTGTCTTCCATGCGTTTCGCGGCATGGATGCGAATATCGCCCTTGGAAAACACCTGGTCGATGGGCAGGCCGGCAAACCGCAGCAAATCCGGCATTTTCCGGTGGAGCCATGTCGGTCCGACCGAAGGCATCAGCGTCAGCCCGCCGGCCTTGGCGACACGACGTACGGCGGCGCTCCATGGAACGGCGTTGCAATCGCCGGCCATGATCGCTGTCTGGCCCAGTGCGGCGAGCGGAACGCCGAGATTGCCGATCTGCCAATCCTGCTCGAACGGCCACGGCCAGGCGAGATGAAGTGCCGCGACATCCGCGGCAGCACCACCGAAATCTACCTTGGCGACGGCCATGGCGCCGCGGTCGTAGCAGCGCGGTTCGGTGCCTTCCGCGAAAGGCCGGCGCGACATGATGCCGACGCCGAACACCAGATTGGGGAACGGGCAGAAGATGCGGTAGGGATAGGCAGCGGCAAGCAGATCGAGCTTGCCCTTCCACATGGTCGAGATTTCATCGAGCGTGATGACGTCGGGTTTTGAGCGGCCGATCAGCGAAAGAACCTTTTCCGGCGTCGGGTTGTCGTAGCGCAGGTTCATTTGAAGGAGGCGATAAACCGGCTCCTCCCTGGGCGCCGCCTCGAATCCCGCTTTCGCTGGCCATATGCCGAAAGAGCCGAGCGCCCCGGTCGATGAGAGTGAAAACAGTGCCAGACCAAGAGCGGGCAGCGCCACTATAAGCAGGCGCCACCGCATTGCCAGAAGTGCAAGCGCCAACAGCGCCGCCAGCACGGCAAAATGGTTGCGGAAATGGCTGAGCGAATCGAATGCCGGGTGGCCGGCACCGAAGAACCCGGCCGCCAGCAGCAGCGATAGCCCGGCCAGGGCCAGGATCAGCAGTTGCGTAAGAAGGCGGTGTCGGGCCATAGAGTGCTTCGGCTCTTGCGAAACTGGCGAAATGTCTCAGGCATATAGTCTGCACGAAAATGCGGCAATCCCGGATAAAGATATAAGGACCGCGATCAAGGCGGGCGGATGGCCGCTGGCGGCGGCCCTGCTATGCTTGCTCGCGACGGCATTCCCGGCGCTGGCCGAGGTGCGCGAACGGGTCGAACCCTATGCCATTTCCGGCCGCACCGGCCTGGAGCTTTATCTGTCGATCGGTGAGCATGGGCCGAAGGCCGGCGGTGGGCGCGCCATCGCCCACACCAACTTCAAGCTGACATGGCGGCGCAATTATCAGCGCCAGGGCAATGGCTGCACGCTGGTAGCCGCACGCCCGAAGCTCGTCATCACCTATACGCTGCCAAAGCCTTCCGCGCCGCTGCCAGCCGAAACGCAAAGGCGCTGGGACATCTTTGTCGAGGGTATCCGCAAGCATGAAGAGGTGCATGGCGCGGCGATCAAGGACATGGTCGAGCGCATCGAGCAAACCACCGTCGGTTTTTCGGTGCCGGATGATCCCGATTGCCGCAAGATCCGCAAGGCGATTCAAAAGCCGTTGTCGGAAGCCTCGCAGGCACAGCGCAAGCATAGCCGGGATTTCGACCGCGTCGAGATGGGCAAGGGCGGCAATATCCAGCAACTGATTCTCGGCCTGATCGGCAAGCCCTGAAACCTTGCGGATGAACCTTGTTGAACTGCTTACTGGAAGGCCGTTTCGGTAAAGCTTCTGAGCTTGCGCGAATGCAGGCTTTCCATCGGCATTTCAGCGAGCTTTTCCATGGTTCTGATGCCGATGGTCAGGTGCTGGGCCACCTGGCGCTTGTAGAATTCGGTCGCCATGCCGGGCAGTTTCAATTCGCCGTGCAGCGGCTTGTCGGAAACGCAAAGCAGCGTGCCGTAGGGCACGCGGAAACGGAACCCGTTGGCGGCGATGGTCGCCGATTCCATGTCGAGCGCGATTGCCCGGCTTTGTGAAAGCCGCTGCACCGGGCCGCGCTGGTCGCGCAATTCCCAGTTGCGGTTGTCGATAGTCGCCACAGTGCCCGTGCGCATGATGCGTTTCAGATCGTAGCCGGACAGCCCCGTCACTTCCGCGACCGCCTCCTGCAAGGCCACCTGGATCTCGGCCAGCGGCGGGATCGGCACCCACACCGGCAAATCGTCATCCAGCACATGGTCCTCGCGCACATAGGCGTGCGCCAGCACGTAGTCGCCGAGCGCCTGCGTGTTGCGCAGGCCGGCGCAATGGCCAAGCATCACCCAGGCATGGGGCCGCAGCACCGCGATATGGTCGGTGATCGTCTTGGCGTTGGACGGGCCGATGCCGATATTGACCATGGTGATGCCGCCATGGCCCGGCTTTTTCAGATGATAGGCCGGCATCTGCGGCAGGCGCACGCCCGCCAGACCATCGGCGGAACGGTCTTCGCCGGCCTTGGTCACGAAGTTTCCCGGCTCGACGAATTCCTCATAGCCGCCGCCGCCTTCCGCCATCAAGGCGCGTGCCCGCGCCACGAATTCGTCGATATAGAACTGGTAGTTGGTGAACAGCACGAAATTCTGGAAATGCACCGGCTCGGTCGCCGTGTAATGCGTCATGCGGTGCAGGGAATAGTCGATGCGTTGCGCGGTGAACGGCGCCAGCGGCCTCGGCCCGCCCGGTCCGACCTCGAATGTGCCGTTGGCGATCTGGTCGTCTGTGCCATCGAGGTCCGGCACGTCGAACAGGTCGCGGATCGGCCGCTTGATGCGCTCGGCAGCGGTGCCATCGACATGGCTGCCCTCATAGAAGGCGAAATGCAAGGGGATCGGCGTCTGCGATTCCGAAACTTCGACCGGAACACCATGATTGCGCATGATGAGCTGAAGTTGCTCGATGAGATAGCTTTCGAACATGTCCGGCCGGGTGATCGTGGTCGAAAACTTGCCCGGTGTCGGCATATGGCCATAGGCCTGCCGGGAATCGACCAGCGTGAATGAATTCGTCACCACGCTGACTTCCGGATAAAAAGCCCGGTAGCGCCGGTTCAGATTGCCGCCGGCGGCAAGGGCCGCGAAGGAATCGCGCAGGAAACGCGTGTTGCGCTCATAAAGGAATTGCAGGGCCTGAACGGCCTCGCTTGCATCGGTGAAGACCTGCCGCTTGTACGGCTCCGGCATCAGCACGGATTCGATGGCCTGGGGATAGATTCGCTCTTTCATGGCCCATTATAGAGAGAAGGCCGGGCCGATGTGAATGGCCTCTCATCCGCGCTGGAGACTGACCAGCAGAACAAAGCCGATGCCCTTCTTTGCCGGCGTCGGCGCATCGATGGTCGGGCTGGTGCCGGCTTTCAACACGGTCGGGATGGCAGTTACCGGCGCTGCAAGAAGCAGCGCCGCGAGCGCCATGCGTGGCAGGAAGCGCAGGATTGTGGAGATATTGGCGGTCATGTTGCGGTCTTTCGGTTCAATGGCGGACGAGTTCGGGGCAGGGGATCTGGCAGAAGGCCGAATGGGCTGTCGGGCCCCTCCGATTGACCCGGCCGGCCTCGGCAACCAGCATGGCAAAGCCCATGCCGAACAGCATCGCGATCAGGCAGACGATGGTGAAGCGGCGGGCAAGCATGCGGACATCTCCTTGGTTGCCTGCCACAATGATCGATGCGTGCTGAACCGCCTCTGAGACCGGCGTTCATCCAAGGTTCAAATTTATTGACGGGTTTCAACCGGCCGCGCGCTTGCGCAGAGATGCGATCGACCTATGTCCAAGGAACGTTGAACAAGCTCTGGAGCAAAGCAGATGGCCTCTCAAACCGCACCGATCGAACTCCATTACTGGCCCACGCCCAACGGCCACAAGATTTCGATCATGCTGGAAGAGCTTGGTGTTCCCTACGAGGTCAAATACGTCAATATCGGACGCGGCGAGCAGTTCGAGCCGGCCTTCCTGAAGATATCGCCGAACAACCGCATGCCGGCCATCGTCGATCCCGAGGGACCGGATGGCAAATCCATATCCGTCTTCGAATCCGGCGCCATCCTGCAATATCTCGGCCGCAAGTTCGGCAAATTCTACCCCACCGACGAGCGCGCGCGCGTTCAGGCCGAGGAATGGCTGTTCTGGCAAATGGGCGGCCTCGGCCCGATGGCCGGCCAGGCGCACCATTTCCGCCAATACGCACCCGAACAGGTGCCTTATGCGATCGACCGCTACACCAATGAGGTCAACCGGCTCTATGGCGTACTGAACAAGCGGCTGGCCGAGCGGGATTATCTGGCCGGCGACTATTCGATTGCCGACATGGCGGCATTCCCGTGGACCCGCTCCTATGAAAACCAGGGGCAGAAGCTGGAAGACTTCCCGCATATGAAGCGCTGGTTCGATGCCATGGCCGCTCGCCCGGCCGTCCAACGTGGCCTTGCCGTCGGGCAGGAGCGGCGCAGCAACCTCGCCGACGACAAGGATGCCCAGAAGATCCTGTTTGGTCAGAAGGCGCGGGGCTGAAGGCGCGAATTGAAGCACCACGTCTCGCCGGTGGCCTCGACGCTCTGGCGGGGCGCTGGCGCGGCGGTTACGAAAACCTTGCTTACATGAAGCGTTCGCGTGGTTAGCGAAGTCTTGAATTTCGCAACGGGAATTTTCGTCAAATTTGAGCGGAAACCGCGCGTGCCCGCGTTTTCTATCCTTAACGGAATCTCACGTTTACCTCTTGTTTTGACTTTGTTTTCTTCCAGTTAAGCACGCCATTTAACGCCGGATTCAAAGCTCGGCGGCATTCTGCGAACCATCGAAAGGGCAGCCACGGCGAACGACGAAACGGCGGCTCTGAGGCGCAGACAGGGGATGAAAATGGCACGTTTCGAGATTCTCGATGCTGGTTTCGGTTCGATGGGCGCCACCGCCCAGGCCGACATTCTGTTCGAACTGGGTATGATGTATGCGACCGGTCGCGATTGCGAGACCGACGTGGTTGCCGCCCACAAATGGTTCAATATCGCCGCGATCAAGGGCTCGCTGCACGCCGCGGAATTGCGTTCCGAGCTTTCGGCAACCATGTCGAAGCCGCAGATCGCCAGAGCGCTGCGCGAAGCGCGCGAATGGATGACGATGCACTGAGCTTCAGGAAGCGAACAGGATACGCCCGCGGCAAACGGGCGGTCCCAAGGCAAAGACGGCCGACAGGGCCGCGCAGATGACAGGGAAGACGTACGGGGTTCCGTGGCGCGGGGGCGCTTGGGGCAACCCCGCCAGCAAAAGCCGCGACCGGCCATGAATAAGGCCGGCGCGGCTTTTGTGTTTACGGGTGAAGCGATGGCGGGACGAGAGCGAACGGACGCGTCTATCGTTTTGTTTTGCCGTGCTTTCTGCGGTTGTGGGCAGGACAAGGCGTGGTTGAAAAGCCTCTGGACAGAAACCCGGAACAGTGAAATTGTCGCCTCCATTCAACGAGCGCAGCGTCTCAGCCGCGCCACAAAAGGGAGGTTTGGAATGAAGAAAACCGGATTGCTTGCCGCTGTCTTGTTCAGCCTCGCCGCAGGCGTCTCCGCCGCGCAGGCGGACGACATCACCTTCGCGGTAGCAGGCCCGATGACGGGGCAACTCGCCAATATCGGCGATCAGTTCAAGCATGGCGCGCAGGCCGCGGCCGACGCCATCAATGCGGCGGGCGGCGTGAATGGCCGCCAGATCAAGCTCGATTTCGAGGACGATCAGTGCGATCCCAAGCAAGCCGTGTCGATCGCCAATCGCATCGTCGCCAATGGCGTGAAATTCATCGACGGCCATGCCTGCTCGGGTTCCAGTATCCCGGCCTCCGCCGTTTATGCCGAAGCCGGCGCGCTGATGATGAGCCCGGCTTCGTCCAATCCGGCGATGACCGACGATGCGGCGGCCAAGGGCTGGAACACGATCATGCGCCTCTACACGCGCGACGACGCGCAGGGCGCCTTCATCGGACCATGGATCGCCAAGAAATATGCCGGCAAGAATGTCGTCATCCTGGATGACAAGAGCGCCTATGGCCAGGGCGTCGCCGATGCCGTCAGAACGACGATGAACGAAAACGGTCTCAAGGAGGTCATGCGTGAAAGCATCAATGCCGGCGAGAAGGATTATTCGGCGCTCGTCACCAAGCTGAAGGATCTCAAGGCCGATGTCGTCTATTTCGGCGGCTATCACCCGGAGGCCGGGCTGATCATGCGCCAGGCCGCCGAGCAGGGCTTCAAGTTCCAACTCATCATGCCCGATTCCATTGCCTCGCCCGAGTTCTGGCAGGTCGCGGGGCCGGCCGGCGAGGGCACCATGTTTGTGTTCCCGTCCGACCCGCAGGCGCGGCCGGAAGCCAAGGAGGCGGTTGAAAAGATCAAGGCCGGCGGCTTCACGCCGGAAGGTTTTACCCTGTTTTCCTATGCTACCATCCAGGCCTTCGCTCAGGGCATCGAGCGGGCCGGCAGCGACGATCCGCAAAAGGTGGCCGCCGCGCTCAAGGACGGAAAGCCGATCCAGACCGTCGTCGGCGATGTCGTCTTCGACGAAAAGGGCGACCTGAAAAACGCCAGCTACGACATCAACCAGTGGCACGACGGCAAATATGCGCCGATTCCGCTGGATTGAGGTTTGACTTTATCGGAAAGGAAATGGCCGGGCGTGTCCCGGCTGTTTTCATTTGAATTGGATGCGTCACACCAATGTCGCGAGTATGATTGACGATACGGCAGAGACGTAGAAGACGCTCTCATCCTCGCTGATGGGCTGTCATTGCTGGATTACTGTTGCTGGTTGCTCAAACCTGAGCCAGCAATATTTCGGTTAGAGCCTCGGGATTCAATCGCGCTACATTGTGCCCGCAATCGAGAGAAAACGTCGACCATTCCGGGTCCTGGTTTAAGCGTTGATAAAGATCGAGGAATGGACTTCCTTCCCATCCATGCGCGCCGACGAAGATCTTGCGCCGCACCTCACGCCAGCGCCCGCTGAGTTTGATCGATTGGAGAAACGTCCCCATCGGATGCGGTCGGCAACGCGGGTCGAGACTGGGAGGGGGCGCGCAGTTTAGTCCGTCAACCTTTGCACCTGCGACGAACATGTCCCGGAAGCGAGGCGTCGTCAGCGACCAGACGGAGTCATCGGAATCAGGCACATAGGCATCTACATAGACCAATGCCCGGATCCGCGAGGGCTCTATGTCGGCCGCGCCACTCACGATCATTCCGCCGTAGGATTGTCCAACAATGACCAGGTCGTCGCGATGCGACCTGACAATGTCAACGACCTCACTTATGTGAGTTTCAAGATTGGCCGTAGGGGCAGGCGTGTCGCCGAGTCCGGAGAGAGTGATCGGTAACGCCTTGTGCCCGTGCGCTGCAAGTATGTCCGCTACCCTTTGGTAGACCCAGCCGCCCTGCCAGCCCCCAGGTATCAGAATAAAGGTGGCCATATCATTCATCCCTGACTTCGACACTTAAAAGGAGGAGCAGCGGGCAACTGCTAATCGGCGTTCTCTTCCACAAATTTCACCAGCACGGTGCCGTCGCCCACCTGTCCGCCTTCCGACACGATCTCGGCCACCACGCCGTCATGCGGCGCGACAATGGTGTGCTCCATCTTCATCGCTTCGAGGATCAGAAGCGGCTGGCCCTTGGCCACCGTCTCGCCCTTGGCGGCCCTGACCAGCTTTACCAGCCCCGGCATCGGCGCGCGCAGGCTGCCCGTTCCGCCGGCCTCACCGGCTTTCGCCAGTGGATCAAAGAGGGCGAAAGTATAGGCGGCCGCGCCCTGGAACATCGTGACATGCCCCGGCCAGAGCGCCGGCCGCCCGGAGGCTGGCCAAACCCGGCGCAAGCCGCCATCCGCCGTTTCGAGATCGACATGGATGCTGCCGTTTTCGACGCCGACCCGTGCCGAAATCTCCCGTTCGCCGAATTTCAGCGCAAGCCGTCTCGGCGTGGAATGAAAATGCGCGTAGCCGGCCAGCGCCGACCACGGATCACCGGATACCGGCCGGTTGTCCAGCCCCGAAGCCGCAAGCGCGGCGGCGGCAACGATGCCGTCGGACAATGGCGGGACGGTGGTGAGATCATCCTGCCTGCGCCCGATAAGCCCGGTATCGACATCGCCGGCAGTGAAAGCGGGATCGGCGGCAAGGGCGGCAAGGAAAGCGGTATTGACGGTCGACCCGGCAATTTCCGTGTTGTCGAGAGCATGGCGCAACGCGGATAGCGCCGACGCGCGATCCGCCCCATGCGTCACCAGCTTGGCGATCATCGGATCGTACCACGGCGAAATCGCATCGCCCTGGCGAACGCCGGTCTCGACGCGCAGCTCCGGCCCGGTTTGCGGGAATTTCAGATGATATAGCGTGCCCGTCGCGGGCAAAAAGCCCCGTGCGGCATCCTCCGCATAGAGCCGCGCCTCGAAGGCGTGACCGTTGAGCGAAATCTTCTCCTGTGTCAGCGGCAGCCGCTCACCGGCCGCCACGCGCAACTGCCATTCCACAAGGTCCAGCCCCGTCACCATCTCCGTCACCGGATGCTCGACCTGTAGCCGCGTGTTCATTTCCATGAACCAGAAGCGGTCGGGTCTCAGGCCCTGCGATGCATCGACGATGAATTCGATGGTTCCGGCGCCGGAATAGGCGATGGCCTTGGCCGCCGTCACCGCCGCTTGCGTCATCGCCGCGCGCATGTCCGCCGTCATGCCGGGGGCGGGGGCTTCCTCGATCACCTTCTGGTGGCGGCGTTGCGCCGAACAGTCGCGCTCATAGAGGTGAACGGCATTGCCGAAATTGTCGCCGAACACCTGCACCTCGATATGGCGCGGCTTGTCGACATATTTTTCCACCAGCACGCGGTCGTCGCCGAAGGCGGCCTTCGCCTCGCGCCGCGCGGCTGAAAGCGCCTCGGCGAATTCGTCGGGGTCGGCGACGCGGCGCATGCCCTTGCCGCCGCCGCCGGCGCGCGCCTTGATCAGCACCGGATAGCCGATCTCACGCGCCTTGGAGGCGAGCACGACGATCTCCTGCGCTTCGCCATGATAGCCGGGAACCACCGGCACGCCGGCTTTTTCCATCAGCCGCTTGGCGGCGTCCTTGAGCCCCATGGCGCGGATCGAAGTGGCCGATGGGCCGATGAAGGTCAGCCCGGCAGAGACAACGCGGTCAACGAAATCGGGGTTTTCCGAAAGGAAGCCATAGCCCGGATGGATCGCCTCGGCCCCGCTCGTCAGCGCGGCGGCAATGATGCGCTCCGGGTCGAGGTAGCTTTCCGCAACAGGTGGCGCGCCGATGCGCACCGCCTCGTCGGCCATTTCGACATGCAGTGCCCGCGCATCGGCATCGGAATAGACGGCGACCGTGGCGATGCCCATGCGCCTTGCGGTGCGGATGACGCGGCAGGCGATCTCGCCGCGATTGGCGATCAGGATCTTCTTGAACATGGCCACGTCCTTACATCCTGAACACGCCGAATTTCGTTTCCGGGATCGGCTGGTTGAGCGCCGCAGAAAGCGACAGCGCCAGCACGTTGCGGCTTTTTGCCGGGTCAATGATGCCGTCGTCCCACAGCCGTGCCGAGGAATAGAGCGGGTGGCCCTCGCGCTCGTATTTTTCCAGGATCGGGCGCTTGAATTCGGCCTCTTCCTCGCTCGACCACGCACCGCCCTTGCGCTCGATGCCTTCGCGCCTGACCTGCGCCAGCACCATGGCCGCCTGTTCGCCGCCCATCACCGATATGCGCGCATTCGGCCACATCCACAAAAAGCGTGGCGAATAGGCCCGTCCGCACATGCCGTAATTGCCGGCGCCGAAGGAACCGCCGATGATCATCGTCACCTTCGGCACCTGCGCCGTGGCCACCGCCGTCACCAGCTTGGCGCCGTCCTTGGCGATGCCGCGGGCCTCATACTTGCGGCCAACCATGAAGCCGGTGATGTTTTGCAGGAAGACCAGCGGGATTTTCCGCTGGCAGGCGAGTTCGATGAAATGCGCTCCCTTCAAGGCGCTTTCTGAGAAAAGCACGCCATTATTGGCGAGGATGCCGACCGGCATGCCGTGCAAATGCGCGAATCCCGTCACCAGAGTCGTGCCGTAATTGGCCTTGAACTCGTCGAACTCCGAGCCATCGACCAGACGCGCGATCACCTCGCGCACGTCATAGGGCTGGCGAAGGTCCGTCGGCACGATGCCGTAAAGTTCATGCGGATCGTGAAGCGGCGGGCAGGGTTCGCGAAGATCGAGCGCGATCTCCTTCTTTCGATTCAGGTTTTTGACAATCCGCCGCGTGATGGCCAGAGCGTGTTCGTCGTCCACGGCCAGATGGTCGGCGACGCCGGATTCGCGCGTGTGCAGGTCCGCCCCGCCCAGTTCTTCCGCGCTCACCGTCTCGCCGGTGGCCGCTTTCACCAAAGGCGGGCCGCCGAGAAAGATGGTCGCCTGTCCGGCGACCATGATCGATTCGTCGGCCATCGCCGGCACATAGGCGCCGCCCGCCGTGCAGGAGCCCATGACGCAGGCGATCTGCGGAATGCCGGCGGCGCTCATATTGGCCTGATTGTAGAAGATGCGGCCGAAATGCTCGCGGTCGGGAAAAACCTCGTCCTGGTTGGGCAGGTTGGCGCCGCCCGAATCCACCAGATAGATGCAGGGCAGGTTGTTCTGGAGCGCGATTTCCTGCGCCCGCAAATGCTTCTTCACGGTGATCGGATAATAGGTGCCGCCTTTGACGGTGGCGTCGTTGACGATCATCATCACCTCGCGGCCCTCGACCTTGCCGATGCCGGCAATCATGCCGGCCGAAGCGATATTGTCGCCATACATGCCATGAGCGGCGAACTGGCCGATTTCGAGGAAGGGCGAGCCGGCATCGAGCAATTGCGCCAGACGGTCGCGCGGCAACAGCTTTCCGCGCTTGACATGGCGCGCCCGCGCCTCATCCGATCCGCCGCGCTGGACGTCCGCCGCCTTGGCGGCCATGTCGTCCACCAGCGCCCGCATCTTTTCGGCATTGGCGCGGAATGTTTCGGAGGAGGGAGAGATTTGCGAGGAGAGGACGGCCATTGACATACCTATGATGATATCATAAATTGATATCGTATCGAAGATTAGCTGCGCACGACGTGCGGCCTTCACGAAAGCCGGCTTTTTGTCGGCCGTTCATTGGGAGGTTCGCATGAACGCCAAGCATCGCAGGGTTCTGGTAACAATTTTTACCGATCCGGTCAGCGGCTCGATCAAATGGCGCGAAATCGAGGCAATGCTGGTCGCGATGGGTGCCGGGATATCCGAGGGCAGTGGTTCGCGGATACTGGTCGTAATGGGTAAGAACCGAGCTGTTTTTCATCGGCCACATCCGAAACCCGATACTGACAAGGGAGCAGTGAAGGCCGTAAGGCGCTTCCTGATTAATGCGGGAATAAGACCATGAGACCTTACAAGGGCTATGTCGCTGAAATCTGGTATGAAGAAGACGACACCGCATTCCACGGCATCGTTCAGGGTATTCGTGACACCGTTCATTTCGAAGGCAATTCTTCCGAGGAATTTACGCAGGCCTTCCACGACAGCGTTGACGATTACCTTGCCTTCTGCAAGGAGCAGGGTGTAGAGCCGCAAAAGCCATATTCGGGCAAACTGGCCCTGCGCACGACCCCGGAAATTCATGCACTTTTGAGCAAGGCGGCTGCCCATGACGGCAAGTCCGTCAATCAATGGGTTTCCGATACGTTGGCCGAAGTCGCCCGTAAGCGGGTCGATGAAGGATCGACGAAGGTACGCACCCGTACGCATTAGCTATCCTCCGCCATCATCTCGCGGCCGATCAGCCAGCGCCTGATCTCGCTGGTTCCGGCGCCGATCTCGTAGAGCTTGGCGTCGCGCAGCAGCCGCCCGGTCGGGTAATCGTTGATATAGCCGTTGCCGCCAAGAAGCTGGAGGGCGTCGAGCGCCATCTGCGTGGCCTTTTCGGCGGCGAACAGGATGCAGCCGGCGGCGTCCTTGCGCGTCGTCTCGCCACGGTCGCAGGCCGCCGCCACTGCATAGACATAGGCGCGCGCGGCGTTCATCGTGGTGTACATGTCGGCCAGCTTGCCCTGCACGAGCTGGAAGTCGCCGATGGCCTGCCCGAACTGGCGCCTGGTCTGCACATAGGGCACGGCGACGTCCAGGCAGGCGAACATGATGCCGAGCGGCCCGCCGGCCAGCACCGTGCGTTCGTAGTCGAGGCCCGACATCAGCACTTCGACGCCCCGGTTCTCCTCGCCCAGCACGTTCTCGAACGGCACCTCGACGTCCTCGAACACCAGTTCGCCGGTGTTGGAGCCGCGCATGCCGAGCTTGTCCAGCTTTTGCGCCACCGAGAACCCCTTCATGCCGCGCTCGATGAGCAGGGCGGTGATGCCGCGTGAGCCCATCGTCGGCTCGGTCTTGGCGTAGACCACCAGCGTGCTGGCGTCCGGCCCGTTGGTGATCCACATCTTGTTGCCGCAAAGCACGTAGCGGTCGTTCTTCTTGTCGGCGCGCAGCCGCATAGACACCACGTCCGAGCCTGAACCGGGTTCCGACATGGCAAGCGAGCCGACATGCTCGCCCGAACAGAGCGCAGGCAGGTATTTCTCTTTCTGCGCCTTGGTGCCCCAGCGGTTGATCTGGTTGACGCAAAGGTTGGAATGCGCGCCATAGGAAAGGCCGACCGAGGCCGAGGCACGGCTGATTTCCTCCATGGCGACGACATGGGCGAGATAGCCCATTCCGGAGCCGCCGAAATCCGGGTTGGCGGTGATGCCGAGCAGGCCGAGCGCGCCGAGTTCGGCCCAAAGATGCGCGGGAAATTCGTTGGAGCTGTCAATCTCGGCGGCCAGCGGCGCGATCTTTTCCTGCGAAAAGCGCCGCGCCATCTCGCGCAGCGCCCCGATCTCTTCGTCAAGCCCGAAGTCGAGCGTGTTCGTGTACATGCCGTTCCTCCTGCTTGATTGTTGCGCCAGCCTCGTGATTTGTCACCTTGGCAGGTGGCTCTGTCGGCATATGCGGTGTCGAAAAGCCGAGCCGCATGAGGCCGCGTCGCACTTCCGGCGCGCGCATGAACAGGTTCCACAGCAGGCCCGTGCGATAATTCTCGATCATTGCCACGATCGGCCCCTGGTTGACCGCCAGATAGCTGCGCGCGAACCAGTTGCGGCTTTCGCTGAACGCATCGACGAAGCCGAACCGGCCCCAGATGCGGCGGCGCGGCCGTTTGAGGAAGCCGCGCAGCGCCTGCATCGCCTCCGCCGGCGCATAAGGAAAACTGGAAAGTGCTGCACTCGGCGTAATCACACCAAGGTCGTGGTCGGGGGCATGCGCGCCGTAGCGGCGCGGGCCGTGGCTTGAGGTCAGGCCCCAGCAATCGGCCCCGTAGCCCGCATAGCCGTGTGGATTAAGCACGCAATGCCGCTGGTTGATGAGGGTATGGCGAACATTCTGCTGCCAGTAATCGGCGTGGCGATCCTTGAGGCCGCGTGGATCGAGCCCGCAGAAGGAGTAGTGCGCGAAGAACAGCGGCCCGCCGAAATTCATGCCGAGCGGCAGGGCGATGCCGTGATAATCGCGGCCGTTACGGAAACCTTCGCTGCCGGCAAAACCGCTGTGGAAGACTTGCGGGTCGACAGGGTGCCGGGCTGAGCCTGCCGCCAGCACGAAGGCCAGCAGGCATTCGTTCCAGCCGCCGATCGGATGCCCCATCGCCCAGCCATGTTTCGGGCTCCAGTGCCAGTAAAGATGGTTCCCGCCGCGCGTGAACCACGCCCAATCGGCCTCGGCCAGCAGGCGGTCGATGCGTTGGCGAAGCCGTGTCCGGGGTTCGTCCGCCCCGGCAAAATATTCGCGCGCGCAGATCAGGCCCTGAAACAGCAGCGTCGTCTCGACTATATCGGCTCCGTCGTCCCTGTAGCGGAACGGCACCGTCTCGCCGGTGCGGCCATTGACGAAATGCGCAAACATGCCGCGATAGCGCGGCGTGCATTCGAGCAGGTCGAGCATGGCGTGCAGCCGCGAAAGCGCCGCATCCGGCTCCACCCAATGGCGCTCCGTGGCAATCACGATCGCCATGACGCCGAATCCCGTGCCGCCGATGGCGGCGAGATCGTTGTTCGGATCGGCGGTGGTTTTCTGGCGGTCGCGCGCCAGCCCGCTGACCGGATGCGCCCCCTCCCAGAAGAAGCGCGCCGTCTGCCGCTGCACGATGTCCAGCAGGGCATCGTCGGCCATCCCGGAAGCGTCGGGCGGCAGGTTGGATGCCGGGTGGAGGGCCAATGGCCTTGCTCACCCGCCGCGCGCGGCGGCCAGCGCCTTCGGCAGTTCCTCGGCCAATATGTCGAGTTCGTGGTCGAGGCCGACGCTGATGCGGATGCAGCGGTCCAGCACCGGCGCCATCGGCTTGCGCACGAACACGTCGCGGGCAATCAGCCCTTCCAGCACTTTCAACGCGAAAGCGCCGTCATGCCCGCAATCGACGGTGACGAAATTGGTCGCCGAAGGCAGCGGCTTCAGCCCGTTCTGCGTCGCGATGGCGGAAATCCGCATGCGCCCGGCCGCAACTCTCTCCACCACCGACCGCAGCCAGGCCTGATCGGCCAGCGCCTCGATCCCGGCGATCTGCGCCATGCGGCTGACGCCGTAATGATTGCGGATCTTCTCGAAATCGCGGATCGCACGCCGGTCCGCCACGGCAAAGCCGCAGCGAATGCCGGCAAGCCCGTAGGCCTTGGAAAAGGTGCGGGTGCGAATGACGTTCGGCCGCGCCACATCGATGGCAGGCAAGGCCGAAGCGGGGCCGAGTTCGCCATAGGCCTCGTCGAGCACCAGCATGGTGGTTGGCGGCAGCGCCTCGATGAAGTCCTGCACTTCGCCTGCTTCCCACCAGCTCCCCATCGGATTGTCCGGGTTGGAAAGATAGACCAGCGGCGCCTTTTCGCGCCGCACGGCTTCCAGCAGGCCGTCAAGATCCTCCCTGTCGTCGCGATAGGGCACCGTGAGCAGCCGCCCGCCGACGCCGGCTATATGGAAATTGAAGGTCGGATAGGCGCCAAGCGACGTCACCACCGCGTCGCCCGGCGCGACATACATGCGCGCCACCAGTGCCAGAACGCCGTCGATGCCTTCGCCGATGACGATGTTTTCGGGCGATACGCCAAGATGCGCCGCCGCCGCTTCTTTCAAGTCGTGATTGTCGGGGTCGCAATACATCCACATGTCGCCCGCCACCTTCGCCATGCGCTCCACCACGCGCGGCGAGGGGCCGAAGCTTGATTCATTGGCGCCGAGCCGCGCGCGAAAAGGCTTGCCGCGCGAACGCTCCTGCGCTTCCGGCCCGACAAAGGGCACCATTTCGGGAAGCGCGCCGACCAACGGCGTCAGGGAAGGGCGGGTCTGCATGGGTCGTGAAGCCTTTGAGCGCGAAGTCCCCGATTTGCTATCGCGCCTGCGTGGCGCGCGCAAGCGCCGCGGGACGAAGCAGGCGTTTCAATACCCCCAAAACAAAAAACCCGGCGGTTGCCCGCCGGGTTTCCTGAAAGAACGGAATGAACCGGTCTTAGAAGTTGCGCTGGAAGCGGATGACGCCACCGATGGAGTCTTCGTCTTCCAGGCCGGTCCAGGAGCCATACTTGGCCTGGTTGTCGAAGCTCTGGTTGACGTAGTCAACTTCGGCCGTGACCTTGAAGCCGGGAACGACTTCGTAGGCAACGTTCGCCGCCACACCGAGGGTCTCGGAGTCGTCATACGAGACCTGCAGGTTCAAAGCAGTCTTCTCGTTGACCTGGTAGCTGCCGCCACCCCAGACAGCCCAATTGCCGCCCCAGGGCTTGTAGAAGTTGCGGTCGATCTCGTCGTCGGTGCCGTAGCCGCCCATGATGAACAGGGTGAGCTGCTGGGTAGCGTTGACGTCCAAACGAACCTTGCCGGCCCATTCTTCGTAGTTGCTGTTGTAGGCAACCACGCCGGAGATGCCACCCCAACCCTGGGTGTACTTGGCGCCGAGCACGACATGCGGCATGTAGCTGTCGATGACGTCGTCAGCGAGAACATAAGTATCACCCGGACGGCGGACCAGCGAATAGCCGTCGTCATTGCCCTGCTCGAACGACACCAAGGCCGAGAAGCCGTTGCCGGCATCGAAGGTGTAGCTGATCAGGTTGGTGCGGAAGCCGCCGTAAGGCACCAGCGTATCGTTGATGACGTTGCCGGCATAACCGGTGAACGTGTCGTAAGCCGATTCATCGAGACCGATGCGCAGGCCGCCGAGCTGCATCCATGCGAAGTGCACGTCAACGCCGTTGCCGCCACGACCTTCCCAGCGGTCCTGACCGTCCGTGTAGTTGAAACGGGTCTCGGTGAAGGTCTTCAACGTGCCGAGCTCGGTTTCCGAAGCGGTGTAGGTGTGCAGCGCGAAGCGGGCCTGCTTGTGCCAGGTGTCGTTGTCGCTGCCATCCATACGGTCAGCAGTGCGGTCGCCGGTGAACGAACCGATCTCACCGAAGCCGGCGTCGTAACGCAGATAACCGCCGATGCGCAGGCAGGTCTCGGTGCCGGGGATGTAGAAGTAGCCAGCGCCGTACACGTCGCAGATCTTGACGTATTCAGCGGGTTCCGGTTCGGCGTAGACGACAGCGTCGGCGGCGCGCGCACCGGAGACTGCGAGCAGAGCCGCAGCGGAGCCAAGCAGAAGGCTCTTGATGTTCATTTTCTGACCTCCAGTCAAAAGTTTAAAAACGGGTCTGGGTATTTTTGCTGAAGGACAGCGTTCCCTGCCCCATCCCCACTACTGAAAAAGCTGCGCACCGCGCCCCTTCTTCGAATCCGACATTACCCATCGGTCGGCGCCGTTCAACCGCGATCATGCCGACGAAAGCGCCCGGCGGCTGCTATGCGCAAGCCATGTTGCACAAATGACACGATTTGCCGCCTGATGATAAGCAATCCTTAACCATCGCGGCCGGGAAACCCTTGGGAATCGATCGAAGGCCGGCGAATCCGGAAGGCGGCATGCAGAATCACGCGGCTCGCGATTGAAACGGCCGGCCGCTTCCTGCTCGCCAGGCCGGCAAAACCGGCCTCTATCCCTTATAATATAAGGAGACGGGGCTTCCGGGAGCTTTTTTCGGCGATTCCATCCGGTGCTTATTGATTGTGCCCCGCCTTTTCTTTATCCAGCCGGTGCGCCGGAGAGGTGGCCGAGTGGTCGAAGGCGCTCCCCTGCTAAGGGAGTAGGCCTCAAAAGGGCCTCGTGGGTTCGAATCCCATCCTCTCCGCCATCCTGCTTCGTGCTTCGGGTGGCAGGCGATAATATCCGTACGAAACATTGAGGGCGCGGTTGGGCCTTGGAAATATGCTGCATGCACCCTCATGGTGAGGCGCGTAGTGAAGCGAAGCGCAACGAAGCCTCGAACCACGAGGGCGATCCCGGTTGTGCGTCGTTCGAGACGGCGGCTTGTGCCGCCTCCTCACGATGAGGGAGGAGGATGCACAGACCGCAGGACCAATGCCGGAATCTCTCCTGTCGAAAAGCGCATTGAAAATAAGGACATAATAAATTCTCCGGTAAGTCATGGCGCCCTTGCCGTTCGATTCTGACTGGAGGTCAGAAAATGAACATCAAGAGCCTTCTGCTTGGCTCCGCTGCGGCTCTGCTCGCAGTCTCCGGTGCGCGCGCCGCCGACGCTGTCGTCTACGCCGAACCGGAACCCGCTGAATACGTCAAGATCTGCGACGTCTACGGCGCTGGCTACTTCTATATCCCCGGCACCGAGACCTGCCTGCGCATCGGCGGTTACGTCCGCTATGACGCTGCCTATGGCGATCAGGGCTCTTTCACGGGTGACCGCACGACCGACCGCCTCAATGGCAAGTCACAGGACACCTGGCACAAGAATGCCCGCTTCACGCTGAACACCTGGACGGCTGAAGAGACCGAACTCGGCACGTTGAGGACCTTCACCGAGACCCGCATGAACTTCGCCGGCTCGAACTACAATGGCGCTAAAAATAATATCGACATCCATTTCGCATGGTTGCAGCTCGGTGGCCTGCGCATCGGTCTCGATGAGTCGTCCTATGACACGTTCACCGGTTATGCCGGCAACGTCATCAACGATACGCTGGTGCCTTACGGCGGCTTCAAGACCAACCTGATCAGCTACACCTTCGACGCCGGTAACGGCTTCTCGGCCATGGTCGCGTTGGAACAGGGCAACGACGACCAGTATTCGGCGTTCGTGGTTGACGATAACATCATCGACAGCGCCATGCCGCATGTCGTTCTCGGCGCCAAGTACACCCAGGGCTGGGGTGGCGTCTCCGGTGTGGTTGCCTACAACAGCAACTACGAAGAATGGGCCGGCAAGGTTCGTTTAGACGTCAAGGCTACCGACCAGCTCTCGCTGTGGATCATGGGCGGCTACGGTACCGACGACAATATCGACCGCAACTTCTACAAGCCTTGGGGCGGCAACTGGGCTGTCTGGGGTGGCGGCACCTACCAGGTCAACGAGAAGACTGCTTTGAACCTGCAGGTCTCGTATGATGATAGCTCCAGCCTCGGTGTGGCGGCGAACGTTGCCTACACCGTTGTTCCGGGCTTCACGGTCACGGCCGAAGTTGACTACGTCAACCAGAGCCTCGCCAATCAGGCCAAGTATGGCTCCTGGACCGGCGCGACCGACAAGGACGCGATCGGCGGTATCATCCGCTTCCAGCGCAGCTTCTAAGGTCTGAAGCCGTGTAACTGAAAAAGAACCCGGACGCTCTGGTGTCCGGGTTCGTCTGTTTCGTGATTGGGCTTGGGACGAAAAAGATGGGGGTGAATCTGTAGCTGAACGGGATTTGTGGGACCATTCGTGGGATTTGCCGCAAGGCGAATGAATGAAAACCGCAAGCTCAACTCTTGAAAGGACTCCTTCGTGCAGATAGGGAACTCCTATCCAATCGGGGGTTTGGACATAATGGCGAACGACGCGTTTCAAGAGCGGGGGCTCTCTGAACAATTTTCGGCTTATTCTTCTGAACGTGCGAAGATAAAATATCATCTGAACGCCGTTCGAGAAGTAAAGTCGTACAGGATCGGCGAACTCTTTTCGGCATACAGAGACATTTTATGGGATGACGGACGCCACAAATACAATGTGAGCTCCTTTATCGGCGAGATCGACGAGATCTTCCTTGGCGAGCGTTTCAGTACGTTCGATCAAGCCACCCTCGATAACCTTATCGGAACCTTGCGCCAACGCGGCAACAGCAACGCGACCATCAATCGGAAGATGGCCGCACTCAGCAAATTGCTGCGCAAGGCATACAAGATGGGGGATATCCACAGCCTGCCCGAATTCCGCCGCCAGAAGGAGCGGGCCGGGCGAATCCGCTTCCTCGAACGGGATGAGGAGGCGCGGCTCTTTGCCGCTATCCGCAGCCGCAGCGAGGATGCCTGGCGGCTCTCCATCTTTTTGGTCGATAGCGGCTGCCGCCTCGGCGAGGCGCTGGGGCTGATCTGGAACGACATTCAGGAGCATCGCGTCTCCTTCTGGCTCACCAAGTCCGGGCGCAGCCGCACCATTCCCCTGACCGATCGGGCGAGGGAGGCGTTGATCTTGTCCGATGAGGGCGGCCGGCGGCCAAAAGGGCCGTTCGCCATGCTCAACCAGCCGCAATTCCGCGCCATCTGGAACGAGGCCAAGGCCGAGGTCGGCCTGGGCACCGACACGCAGGTGGTGCCGCATATTCTGCGCCACACCTGCGCGTCACGGCTGGTTCAGGGCGGCATCGACATTCGCCGTGTGCAGATGTGGCTCGGGCACCAGACCTTGCAGATGACCATGCGCTACGCCCACCTTGCCGCCAACGATCTCGACAGTTGCGTGGTGGTGCTGGAAGCCCGGCCGAAACCTGCCGCGCCGAAAGCGGCGTGCGAGGCGCCGAAGCCGGAGCCGAAACCGCGCGCCAACCGCAAAAGCGCTGCCCCGGCCGCGCGCAAGCGCGAGGTGAAATAGGCAAGGAGCGGGACTGGCGGATAATACCAACGGTCATTTTGAATGATCGTTGGAGCGCGCGACTGCGCGCCGCGCCCGTTGGCGCGAAAGCCAAGTGGCCCGGATGGGCCGCGCCGGCGATTGAGGCGGCCTGGATGTGTCAACATCCAGGCCCACCGGTATTAAGTGGCCTCACCAAGCGCCCTCATGGTGAGGCGCGCAGTGAAGCGAAGCGCAACGAAGCCTCGAACCACGAGGGCGGTCCCGGTCGTGCGTCGTTCGAGACGGCGGCTTGCGCCGCCTCCTCACGATGAGGGAGGTGGATGCGCCTACCCACGCCCGTTCACAAGGTCGCCGGCAATGTCGAAATGGCCGGTGAGGCGCATTTTGTAGACCTCGTAATTCTCCATCACCCGCTGCACATAGTTGCGCGTCTCGGTGTAGGGAATGCGCTCGATCCAGTCGACGACGGTATCGAGATCCTTGCCGCGCGGGTCGCCATAGCGCGCCACCCACTCGGCGGCACGGCGCGGGCCGGCATTGTAGCCGGCGAAGGTCAGCACATAGGAGCCGTCGAAGCGGTCGAGCTGCTGGCCGAGAAAGGCGGAACCCAGTTGCGCATTATAGCCGGGGTCGGCCGTCAGCATGACCTTGGAAAAGGGCAGCCCGGCCTTCTTGGCCAGTTGCGCGGCGGTGCCGGGCATCAGTTGCAGCAATCCTTGCGCGCCGGCGCTGGACACGGCGGAGACGTTGAACTCGCTTTCCTGCCGCGCGATCGCATAGGCTAGCGCCTTGCCGGACGCGGAAACGTCGGCATCGTCGGGGATGACGCCCAGCGGGTGCGACAGCGCCCCGACATCGATGCCGCGCCCGGCGGCGATCTTGCCGATCCTGAGCGCCAGATGGTGATCGCCCTGCGCCTCGGCCATTGCCGCCAGCAGCGCTACTTCGCCGGGGCCGGTCAATTCGCCCGCCAGATCGCGATAGAGCGCATGGGCATAGCGCTCGAAGCCGGCCGCCTGAAGCCGCCTGATCGCCAGCACCGCCTCGCGCTGCGCGAAAGCCGCGCGCTCCGCCTTGCTCGGCACCGGCGCTGCGATGTTGAGCGTCTGCTCGCCGATGCGCTCGCCCGCCAATTGCCCGTAGAAGGTCGTGCCATAGGCCGCCGCCTTGCGGTAATAGGCCTTTGCGTCGCCTGGCGCGCCGGCGTCCACCGCGCGGCCGAGCCAGTAATAGGCGCGCGACAGCGAGATCGGGCCTTCGGCAAGGGCGGCGATGCGGGCGAAATGCCTGGCCGCGCGTTCGGGTTCGTTCAGGCCGCGCAGCGCGTACCAGCCGGCGTGAAATTCGGCGTCCGCCGCATTGGCCGCGCTTTCGGCGGCATGGTCGGCGGCGACACGATAGGCGGTTTTCATGTCACCCTGATCGGCAAGCTCGCGCGAAAGCACGCGCCGTTCCACCCACCAGGCATCGCCGTCGACCAGCGCCTCGCGGTCGCGCGGGGCCTTGGCCATGATGGCGGCGGCATCGCGGAACCTGTGCTTCTTGCGCAGATATTCGGCCTCGGCGAAGAGATAGCCCGCCGAACGCTGGCCGGCGGGCACCGCTTTCAGCAATTCGCCGGCCTTGCCGTCCTGGCGGATCACCGCCGCCCAGGCTTTTGCCAGGCCTTCCGCCCTTGCCGGTTTGGCGACGCGCAGGGCGGAATTGACCCGGTCGGCATAAAGCATGCGCTCCATGCGGAAGCGATGAACGGAAACCGGAATGATCGCGCCGAACTCGGCGATCATCGCCGCCTCGTCGCCGGCGCCCAGCTTTGCCGTGCGCCAGAACGGGGCGAGCACGCTGATGGCGGCCTGCTGGTTGCCCCGGCCGATATAGGCGCGCGCCAGCAGGGTCACGCCTTGCATGGTTTCGGGCTGGCGCCCGTCAAAGGCGCGGATAACGGCGTCGGGTGCGGGATTTTCCCGATAGAGAGCGCGTTCTTCATTGCGGCGCAGCGTTGTCATTCCCGGCCAGTCGGGCAGCATTTTCATCACCGCAGCGATGTCGGCGCCCGGCACCGCATCGCCGCCATAAAGCGCGATCGTCCAGGCCAGCACATGCCGGTCGAGCGAGTTCGCCGGCAGGGCGTCGCGGATGCCGCGCGCAAGGCCGATATTGCCGGTGCTGAGCGCCTCGAGTCCGTTTTGCAGCCGCATCGATGCGGGCGAGGCCATCCGCTCGGGCAGGGCAGGGGCAATGGCTGCCGCGGGCGCGACTGCCGGAGGCGAAGCGGGCGATGTGGGGCCGGCTTCCAGCGTGAGGCCGGCCGTCGCCAGCGCGGCCAGTGCGACCGCCGACACAAAAATCACCGGGCGATGGCCGCGCCTGATACTCATGCTGAAAAGTCCGGTCTCGTTTATCGGCTTTTCTTGCCGTGAAACGGTGTCGAGACTATGGTGCGCCGCCGCGCTTTGAGCTAAAGCCGAGTGGCATTGTTGCAGTAACGCCGATATTGCAACAATGCATGCAACAATCCCGATGAACCATGGAGCTTGACGAAATCATGCTGAGAGGCTCGCTGACCGCGCTCGTGACGCCGTTCGACAGTAACGGGCGTTTTGACGAGAAAGCCTTTCGCGATTTCGTGGAATGGCAGATAGAACAAGGCACTAAGGGGCTTGTCCCGGTCGGCACGACGGGTGAATCGCCGACGCTTTCGCATGAAGAGCATCGCCAGGTGATCAAGGTCTGCGTCGAGGTCGCGAAGGGCCGCGTGCCGGTTGTAGCCGGTGCCGGTTCCAACAATACCGAGGAGGCGATCGGGCTGGTGAAATTCGCCGAAAGTGTCGGCGCGGATGCGGCGCTTGTCGTCACGCCTTACTATAACAAGCCGACGCAACGTGGTATTTACGAACACTTTTCGGCTGTCGCGAAGGCGACAAGCCTGCCGATCATCATCTATAATATTCCGCCGCGTTCGATCATCGACATGAGCCCGGAGACGATGGGACGGCTGGCGAATACATACAACAACATCGCCGGCGTGAAAGACGCCACCGGCAAGGTCGAGCGCGTTTCGGAGCAGCGCGCCACCTGTGGCAAGGATTTCATTCAGCTTTCGGGCGAGGATGCCTCGGCGCTCGGCTTCAATGCCCATGGCGGTGTCGGCTGTATTTCCGTGACCGCGAATGTCGCGCCACGGCTGTGTGCCGAATTCCAGGAGGCAACACTATCCGGCGACCATGAAAAGGCGCTGGAACTGCAGGACCGTTTGCTGCCGCTGCACAAGGCGATCTTCCTTGATCCCGGTGTTGCCGGCGCCAAGTACGCGCTGTCGAGGCTCGGCCGCATCGAGAATGTGGTGCGCTTGCCGCTGGTGACGGCGGAGCCAGCCACGGCGGAGAAGATCGACGCCGCGATGAAGATCGCAGGCTTGATAAATTGAACGTGGAGGCCCATCTCTCCACGCCATGAACCAGGTCAGAAAAGCCGATCCCAACAACAAGACCGCTGCGGAAAACCGCAAGGCGCGGTTTTCCTATGAGGTGCTGGATACCATCGAGACCGGGCTGGCGCTGACCGGCACCGAGGTGAAGTCGCTGCGCCAGGGGCAAGGCAACATCCAGGAATCCTACGCCTCGGTTGAAGGCGGCGAATTATGGCTGATCAATTCCTACCTGCCGGAATATCTGCAGGGCAACCGCTTCAACCACGAGCCGCGCCGTCGCCGTAAACTGCTGGTTTCCAGGCGCGAACGCGCGAAACTCGCCCAAAGCGTCGAGCGCGAAGGCATGACGCTGGTGCCGCTGAAGATCTATTTCAACGATCGTGGCCGCGCCAAACTGCTGCTTGCCGTTGCGCGCGGCAAGAAACTGCACGACAAGCGCGCAACCGAGAAGCAGCGCGACTGGAACCGCGAGAAGGGGCGCCTGCTGAAAGAGCGCGGCTGAGCGCGATGGCTCCCGCTATTGCCGTTGTGCGCGGGTTCAGCCCTTTGAGGTCGTCCTCTCGAGCTTCACCTTGTATTGGCGATTGCGCCGTGCGTGCTTCGAGACGCTGGCATGGCCGGCTCCTCAGCATGAGGAAGGTAGGTGCGGCTCCAGTTTGCGTAGTGCGTCGTTCGAGACGGCAGCTACGCTGCCTCCTCACGATGAGGGAGGTTGTGTAATGCCGTCGCCTCAAAGCGAAGAAACGGGCGCTACATCAGCCCTCATCCTGAGGTGCGAGCTCCTGAGCTTGTCGAAGGGGCGAGCCTCGAAGGACGAGGGCGGCTCCAGTTCGCGTGGATGGAAATTTATCGCCTGCCGTAATCGATAAGAATAAATCCGTTGCCAATCAGGCGCTTGCCCTGTTAACGACAGTTTCCTTCTCCCCGCTTTGTCCACACCCGTCATCCTTCCCGCATAATCCGTCTCAGCAGCTTGCCAGCGGGAACGGGTGTGCACACTCGAGCATCCAGGCAAGTGTGGCGCCGGGTGTGTGATCCGTAACAGTGAACGGAACCGCCCGGCCCGAACCGGACCTGCGTTGCTCGCGCCCGCAAATGGGCGATGGGCCGGGAAAGGCAAGGGTAGAAACGCCGGCGGGCGCGGACAACCGTGCCATATAATTAAACTTAGGAGGTACGGCCCCGCGCCCGCTTCCCGACCTTTCAAGTTTGAAAGGTCCGTTCTTTGAAATGGCCAGACGGCATTTGCCGGGCGTGGCAATGAATAAGTGCGGCCTCAAGCCGGCGTCTGGCCATACGGGGTCCCCGCCAGCGACGAGCGCAGCGAGCGAGCTTAAGGGCGGGGCAAAAGACAATCAGGGCCGAAAGGCAGCGTGGCAACGAATAAATGCGAGCAGATTCCCGGACTCTATTCCGCAAGGAATCCCGCGATCTCCCTGAACACGCTGACGAACATGTCCTCGGTCAAGACCCCTGTATTGGTGTTGTAGCGCGAGCAGTGATAGCTGGAAAACAGCGTAAGCGCGCCAATCGTCTGGCGGCCGCCATGGCGAAACGGGTATGCCGCGACACGCTCGCCCAGCGCCCGCACCACCGATTGATGGGCAATGGTGCCAAGCGACAGCACGGCGCCGAGATTGGCGAAGTTCTCAATCGTGGCGGTAAGGAAATTGCGGCAGGTGGCGATTTCGGCGCCGACGGGTTTGTTTTGCGGCGGTACGCAGCGCACCGCATTGGTGATTGCCGTGCCGATCAGTTCAAGGCTGTCGTCCGGGCGGGCCTCGAAACGGCCGCGCGCCAAACCCTGCGCGATCATGGTGCTGTAGAGAAGATCGCCGGCATAATCGCCGGTGAAGGGCCGGCCGGTACGATTGGCGCCACGCACGCCGGGCGCAAGGCCGACAATGAGCAATTTGACGGCATGCGGACCTTCAGGTGGCAGAAATGTCGGCACCGGCGCGTTGAACCATGACGGTTCACGGTCGCGCCATTCCTCACGGAAGGCAACAAGGCGCGGGCAACGCGGGCAATCGCGAGGCGGTTCGGCGCGGGCAGGATCGGCTGTAATGGCATTCATGCTGCCACGGGCTCAATAATCGCCGTCGCCGTCGTCGTCGCTTGCAGGTTCAGGTTTTCGCGCCGGCCGTTCCGAAGGATCGCGGCCGATCTCGTTCTTCAGCGTCATCAGGTCGATGAAGTGGTCGGCCTGCCGACGCAGATCGTCCGAGATCATCGGCGGCTGCGAGGCCATTGTGGAGACGATCGACACCTTTCGGCCGCGCCGCTGCAGTGCCTCGACCAGAGTGCGGAAATCGCCGTCGCCGGAGAAGATGACATAGTGATCGACAGTGTCCGCAAGTTCCAGCGCATCCACCGTCAATTCGATGTCCATATTGCCCTTGATCTTGCGGCGGCCGCTGGCGTCCGTGAACTCCTTGGCCGGCTTCGTCACCACCTTGAAGCCGTTATAGTCGAGCCAGTCGATCAGCGGGCGGATCGAGGAGTATTCCTGATCCTCCACCAGTGCGGTGTAGTAATAGGCGCGCAACAGATAGCCGCGCTTCTGGAAATTCGACAACAACCGGCGATAGTCGATATCGAAGCCGAGCGAGCGTGAGGTGGCGTAGAGATTGGCGCCGTCTATGAAAAGAGCGATCTTCTCGCGTGGATCGAACATAGGAAAAGTCCTTTATGAAACAGGCAATATCTTAAATACGCACATGCCCCTGCCTGGGTTTCGCAAGACGAGCGTGCGATCTCAATTATCAAGGAAATAGCGCCGGATTCGCACCATTCCAAGAGGTCGAGCGCCCTGGATTACATATGTGATCGCTAATAAGTCGAGGCCAATTGTCTCATTCGCCCCGATGATGCGGCAAGGAGCCATAAAGCTTGTGTTTTTTCGGCAGCCGGGTTATGGCCTGCGCCAGTTTTCCGTCAAAGAAAAAGTATGAAAGGGGCATTCATGGCCCGCGTTACCGTTGAAGACTGCATTGACAAGGTCGACAACCGCTTCGAACTGGTCCTGCTGGCCGGCCATCGCGCTCGCCTGATCAGCCAGGGCGCGCAGATTACCGTTCCGCGCGACAATGACAAGAACCCGGTTGTCGCCCTGCGCGAGATCGCGGACGAGACGCTGTCGCCCGGCGATCTCAAGGAAGATTTGATCCACTCGCTGCAAAAGCACGTCGAGGTCGATGAGCCGGAGGCCAACGAGGCGCTTCCCGATCAGGCCGCGGTGGCAACGGCAGCCGATTCCGACGAGCCGGAGGAAAGCATCACCTTCGACCGCATGTCGGAAGAGGACCTTCTGGCCGGCATCGAAGGGCTGGTTCCTCCGGAGAAAAGCGACGACTTCTAACAATCGCGCTATTTGTCAGATTGCCTCGAACGCCCTCCCATCGGAGGGCGTTCGTCGTTTCGGCCTTCACCTGCTGCGTACACCCTTCCAGCGGTTGCAAATCGCCGACGGAACTGTTTTCCCGGTTGCAGTCAAATACTAATAGACTAATATATTATTTGTATGGAGGATGCGGGCGGCAGGGGCACTCAGCTTTCGCCCGAATAAAACGGGAGGACGATCATGTTCAGAATTTCGCGCCGTCAGGTGCTTGGCGGGCTGGCGGGCATGGCGGCTTTGCCGCTCAGCAAGGCATTCGCCGATGGGCTTGCACTGCCAAGCTCGCCAGTCGCTCTCAATGTCATCGACGTTGCTGGAAATTTGCAATTGACGCAGGCGGCGATCGAGAAATTCGGCAAGGAAAACCCCGAACTCGTTTCGCGCATAACCTTTTCGCGCGCCCCGTCTCCTGAACTGCCGGCCAAACTCGCCGCCCAGCAGGCGGCCAACAGGGTGGATATCGATCTCGTGCTGACCGGGCCAGGCGCCATGTCGGATGGCATCACACAGGGCCTGTGGATCGACGTATGGACGAAATATCCTTCCGTGCTGCCCAAGCCGGAGGAAGTCTATCACGACAGCGCGTTGATGATGCAGAAGAATTTCGGCCAGCAAGAAGGCGTGGCGGTTGTCTATTCGCCTTCGGGGCCGCTGTTTGAATATGCGCCGGACAGGGTCAAGACGCTGCCGAAGAATGCCGCCGAACTGCTGGATTGGGTCAAGGCCAATCCGGGCAGGTTCTGCTATGCGCGGCCCGTCAATTCCGGCCCTGGCTGGACCTTCCTGATGGCGATGCCCTACATCCTCGGCGACAAGGATCCGGGCGATCCGATCAACGGCTGGGAAAAGACCTGGGCCTATCTGAAGGAGATGGACGAGGGCATCGACTATTATCCTTCCGGCACCACGGTGACGATGAAGGAACTTGCCGAAGGCACCCGCGACATGATTGTCTCGACCTTCGGTTGGGACATCAATCCGCGTGTCCTCGGCATTGTGCCGAAGGAGGTCGAGACCTTTGCGCTGGAGGGCACGCATTGGGTGCCCGACACTCAGTTCATGTGCATTCCCAAGGGCGTAACCGCCGAAAAAGTAGCCGTGGTTGTCAAACTGATGGCCTATATGCTGCAACCGGCGCAGCAGGCCTATACCTATGACAAGGGCTATTTCTATCCAGGCCCGGCGGTGAAGGACGTGCCGCTGAGCGAAGCACCCCAGGCAAGCCAGGATGCGATCGCTGAATTCGGCCGCCCCCAATATGACGACCTTATCAAGAAATTCCCGGTCGAGGCGCCTTTGAAGCCCGAAGCTCTGGTGGCGGCCTTCGAGAAATGGGATCGCGAGGTCGGCGCCAACAAGACGAAATAGCATGACGATACGTTTCGCTGTCATCGGCATCGACCATCGTCATGTCTATGAACTGATCGGAGGCTTGATCGAAGCCGGCGCGATTTGCGCCGGCTTCGACCCGACAAGTACCGATCCTAAGGTCGCCGCCGGTGTTGCAGAACGCTTCCCGCAGTTGAAGCCCGTCGAACGGCAGCGCCTGTTGGATGATCCGAATATCTCCCTGGTCGTTACCGCGGCGGTGCCGAACGAGCGCGCCGCCATTGCCGTCGAGGCGATGCGGCATGGCAAGGATGTGATAGCCGACAAGCCGGGCATCACCAGTTACGAACAACTCGATGCGGTGCGCGTGGCCGTGCGTGAAACCGGGCGCATCTTCTCGATCTGCTTTTCCGAACGCCTGCTGACACAGGCTTCCACACTGGCCACGAAACTGGTGCGGGACGGTGCCATCGGCGAGGTCATCCACACGACCGGCCTCGGCCCGCATCGGCTCAACCGGGCTATCCGGCCGGCCTGGTTCTTCGACCCACAGAATTACGGCGGCATACTGGTCGATATCGCTTCGCATCAGATCGACCAGTTTCTGTTCTACACCAACTGCGCCGACGCTCGCATCGAGGCCAGTTCCATAGGCCATTACGGTGCCGCCGATATTCCTGATTTCCAGGATTTCGGCGATATCCTGCTGCGGGGCGACAAAGCGAGCGCCTATATTCGCGTCGATTGGTTCACCGCTGATGGTCTGCCGACCTGGGGTGACGGACGACTGGTCCTCCTTGGCACGAAAGGCACGCTCGAACTGAGGAAATATGTCGATATCGCCGGCAGGCCGGGAACAGATCATGTCTTTCTGGTCGATGGCGACCAGACCCGTCACTTTGACGCGTCGGGCGAGAAGATCACCTATTTCGAGCGTTTTCTCGCCGATATGCGCGACCGCAGCGAAACGGCGATGCCGCAGGAACATGTCTTCACCGTATGCCGGTTGGTATTGGAAGCGCAAGCGACAGCAACTGTGTTGACGAGCGAAGAAAGGGTGACGCGATGAACAGGCTGGGTGTCGCCATGGTCGGCCTCGGTCCGGCATCGCTGCCGCATGCGAGGAGCCTTATGGACCTTGCCAACCTGATCGACGTGAAGTGGGCCGCAACCCGTAGCGAAGCCAGCGCACAGGCCTTTGCGCGGCAGTTTGCTTTTCCGGTGACGACCGACATCAGGGCGGCTATCGCCGACCCTGACGTACAGGCGGTGCTGGTGTTGACGCCGGCCAATGCGCATCTGGACATTGCCGAGGCGGCACTGGCCGCCGGCAAGCATGTGCTGGTGGAAAAGCCCCTTGAAACGACACTGGAACGCGCCGGGCGCCTCGTGGCAGCGGGTCGCACCGCTGGTCTTCGTCTTGGCGTCGTGCTGCAACACCGTTTCAGGCCGGCAAGTGTGCGTTTACGCGAAATTCTAGCGTCCGGCGGCTTGGGCACGGTGGAGACGGCATCTCTCAACGTGCCGTGGTGGCGCCCACAGGCTTACTACGACGCGGCCGGTCGGGGCAGTTTTGCTCGCGACGGCGGCGGTGTGCTTCTCTCGCAGGCAATCCACGCTATTGATCTGTTTCACTCGCTGCTTGGTGTGTCCAGGGTGGTCGCGTCGCAGGTCCGCACAACGGCGCTGCACCGTATGGAGTCGGAAGACTACGTCTCTGCCCTGATGGAGCTTTCCAACGGCGCGCCGGCCTCGCTGCTTGCAACGACGTCTGCCTATCCCGGCTCGCCCGAGGCCATGCATATTGTCGGTTCGCTCGGCACGGCCACCCTGACGGGCGGTGCGCTGAAAGTCGCCTGGCTCGACGGGTGCGAGGAAGCCGTTGAAGCGGAAGGCAAATCCGGTAGCGGCGCCGCGATCATGGATTTCCCGCATGATGCGCATCGTGCACTGATTGCCGACTTCGCCGCTGCGGTGGCTGAAGGCCGCGATCCTGTCGTGACAGGCGAGGAGGCGTTGGAAACGCAACGCCTGATCGCCGCCATCATCCGCGCCGATCCGACCAATCGTCAGCCGGTATAATTTAAAGCGTAAACTGTATTCGCCTGCCCACGTCGCCAGTACGGCGAGGGCAGGCGAATATCAGGTGGAGGCGGGCTGCTGCTTGGCGCGCGCCACGATCTGTGTCGGATTGACGAAGCGCAGGGCGATCAGCAGCCAGACCAGCGTCGTGATCATGTAGATCACTGCCATCGCATCGATCGATTGCACCGCGCGCACGCCGGACGCGAACACCGAGTAATAGAGCGCCACGACAAGCGTCTGGCTGGTCGGTCCCGCAGTCAGGAATGTCAGCTCGAACATGCCGACGGTGCGCACCAGGACGAGCAGCAGCGCCGCCAGTATACCGGGCACCAGCATCGGCAGCAGCACATGCAGGAAGAGCTTGAAGGTGTTGGCGCCAAAGACGCGCGCCGCCGCCTCAATCTTCGGATCGATCTGCTCGATGAAGGGGATCATCACCAGAATGACGAACGGTACGGTCGGCACCAGGTTGGCCAGAACAACGCCCCAGAATGTGCCCCCGACACCGGCCTGATAAAGCACGGTCGCCAGCGGGATGCCGAAGGTGATCGGCGGCACAAGAAGCGGTAGCAGAAACAGTAGCATAACCAGCTTCTTGCCGGGAAAGTCTCGCCGCGCCAGCGCATAAGCGGCGGTAACGCCGAGCAGGCCGGAAAGCGCCACCACCGTAAAGGCGATCTGGAATGTGACCACCAGCACGTCATAGAGCTGGAATTCCGACCAGGCGGAAAAGTACCAGCGCGTCGTGAGGCCAGCCGGCACCCAAGTGCCGAGCCAACGCGTGCCGAAGGACGACAGGATCACGGTGGCGATCATCGCCACCAGGTTGAGTACGAAGAAGCCGACCACCACCCAGATCGCGGTGATCCAGAGCTTGGCGCCAATGGTAGTGTCGCGGATCATCTCAGCCTTTCCCGCCGGCCGTCGAGCCGCGATAGAACAGGTTGCGCACGAAAAGTATGGCGACCACGATGACGAGTTGGACCGCAGCCATGATCATGGCGATGGCCGAGGCCATGGAATAGTCATATTGCTCGAAAGCGGCCTGATAGGCGGCAATCGAGATGACGCGGGTAGGGCCAGCCGGCGCTCCCAACAGGATAGCCGATGGAAAAACGGCGAACGCCTGCACGAAAGACAGCAGGAAGGCAATAGCCAGGCCGGGAATCAGCAAGGGCAGGAAGACATGGCGGAAGCGCTGCCAGGCGCGTGCGCCATGGACAGCGGCCGCCTGTTCCAGCGCCGGATCGATGCCGCTCACATAGGATAGCGTCAAAAGGAAGGTGAACGGAAACCCGGTGATGATCAGCGACGCGAACACGCCCCAATAATTGTTGGTCAGCTTGACCGGGCTGTCGATGATGCCGAACAGCATCAGCGTACGGCTGAACCAACCTTGCGGTCCGAGGTAATTGAGCAGGCCCTCTGCGACGAGCACGGTGCCCAGCGTAACTGGTAGCACGAGGATAGTGGTTAGCAGGCGCTGGCGCGTCATCAGGCGGACGCGAAAGGCGATAGGTAATGCCAGTATCAGGCTGATGATCGTCACCGGAACCGCGAGCCATAGCGTCGTGGCGATGGTGTTGTAGAGAAATGGATCGGAGAAAAAATGCTGATAGTTAGCAAAAATCCCCCCTTCCTTGGGTTCGAAGGATAGCAGCAAGCCGTAAAGAAAGGGATAGACGAAGATCGCGAGTGTAAAGAGGGCTGCCGGCACAACCAGCAGCGTCACACCGTCCAGGCCCTTCAAGGCAAGCCGCTGCCGCAACGATGCCGGGGGGGTATGTTCAAGGCTGCTCATCCTTGCCTCATGCCGCGTAAATCAGCGCGTGGGCCGGATCGAGCGAAAGCGAAATGGCATTGCCGACCGCCGCCGCTTCCGGGGCATGGAAGATCAACTCCAGTCCGTCTTCCGTGCGCGCGGTCCCCACGAATTCCCGGCCGCGATATTCGATGGTTTCCACCGTGGCCTTGAGGGCATCATTCGCCTTCGAAACCGTGACATCGTCGGCACGGGCAGCGATGACAGCCGCACCGCCGATCTCAATGTCGCCGCGCAAGCGCCCGGAAAAACTGGTGCCTCTTACGTCGATTGTAGCGCGTTCGCCATCGCGCGCCGTCACCTTGCCGGTGAGGCGATTACGATAACCCATGAACTCCGCGATATCGAGATGGTCCGGGCTTTCGTAAAGGTCGCGCGGCATGCCCACCTGCCGGATTTGACCATCGCGGAGCACCACGATCCGATCTGCCAGCGACAGGGCTTCATCCTGATCGTGCGTGACATAGAGCGTCGTCGCGCCAAGCTGGTTGTGAATGCGCCGGATTTCGGCGCGCATTTCGAGTCTCAGCTTGGCATCGAGATTTGAAAGCGGCTCATCCATCAGCACCAGCGGCGGCTCGATGACGATGGCGCGAGCAATGGCGACGCGTTGCTGTTGACCGCCGGACAACTGGCCGGGAAGCTTGTGGCCCTGGCCTTCCAGCCGAACAAGTCCAAGCGCCTCGTCCACCCGTTTGGCGATTTCGGCTTTTGGCGTGCCTCGCATCTTGAGGCCGAAGCCGATATTGGACCTGACCGTCATATGCGGGAACAGGGCATAGTTCTGGAACACCATGCCGAAACCGCGGTCTTCGGGCTTCAGTTGGTCGATGCGCTTGTCATCCAGATAAATGCTGCCCCCGGTCGTTGCAAGCAGCCCGGCGATACAGTTCAGCGCTGTCGATTTTCCGCATCCCGATGGGCCGAGAAGGGCGATGAATTCGCCCTTGCGGACCGTCAACGAAACATCGCGCAGCGCATTCACCGTTCCGAAGGCACGGCTCATATGATCAAGGCGAAGTTCGTCGAATTTCGACGAGGCAAGCAGCATCCCTGGCAATCCCGATTTACGGCCGATCCGGCTACGCGGCCGGATCGGAAGGCTTAAAATTGAATGGCGTAGAGGGCTATTTCGGCACTGCGGCGACCTGTTCGTCCCATATCCGGAATGCCGTGACCATGGCCGCCGGTTCCAGCGGGAGTTCGATCGGATTGTTGGCGATCAGATCGGCATATTCGGGCCGGCCGAATTCCTTGATCGCATCCTGGCTTTCCTGCGGCGCCATGTCGAGCGTAACGTCTTTCACCGCGGGGCCGGGATAGAAATAGCCCTCGTCATAGGTGTAAGCCTGTTGTTTAGGTGTCAGCAGGAAGGCCATCAAATCCTTGAGGACGGCGAGCTTCTCCTCGCTGACGCCTTTCGGCACGCACATATAATGCGCGTCGGCGACCCAGTGGAAACCTTTCAGTGCGCCGACCATGGCCTTCTTCGGCACGACGCCGAGGACGCGCGGATTGATATCCCACCCGGTTGTTGTCACCGTCATGTCACGCGTGCCTTCGCCGAGTTCTTTCATCAGCGCGCCGGTGCCGGTCGGGTAGTATTCGATATATTTGTGCAATTCTTTGAGATAAGCCCAAGTCTTGTCCCAACCCTTGACCGGGTCCTTGGGATCCTTGTCGCCGAGAAGATAAGGCAGGCCCATAAGGAATGTGCGGCCGGGTCCGGAATTGGCCGGGCGTGCATAAAGGAAGCGGTTAGGGTTCTCTTTCGCCCAGGCCAGCAATTCATCCGTCGTGGCCGGCGGCGTCTTTACTTTGTCCGGCATGTATTCGATGAGAGGACCGGAGGGATAATAGGTCACCACCACGCCGAAATCCTTGGCCAGAGTCTGCATGCGCGCGGCAGGTTCCTGGTAGATTTCGTCGAGCTTGGGCAAGGCACCGGAAGCATCGGGCAACAACTTGACCCAAAGGTCCATTTCGATGCCAGCCGAAAGGGCATCGGTGCCGGTGAGGACGAGATCGATATCGACGCGGTCGGCTGCCTGCTGCGCCTTAAGCTTGCCGGGAAGCTCCGGTGCCGGCGCCTTGGTGAAGGAGATGTTCGAAACCAGTTCAGGCTTGGCCGTTTTATAGTTCTGGATCGCCTTTTGCGTGAGGGCGAGATTGCCCGCTACGTCCACGATGTTGAGCGCCACTGGCGAAGATGGAAGCTTCGCGGATTGAGCAAAGGCTCCGAACGCCGGGAACGTGGCCATGCCGGCCAGGGCGCCGACCGCTTGTCTGCGGTTGATCTTGATCATTTTGTCTCCTCCGGTGGCGGCCACCCCCTTTCACGGGAGTGGCGTTCGCATTTAATATATTAATCTATCAGTTCCCAAACACAACTGCTTTTTGACCATTCACGCCAGACTAAGGGCTTATCACCTGGGTGACCGTGGCAGCCGCGCCGTCCCGCATGAGTTGGGCAAGAGCGGCTTCAACGGCGGAGCGGAACTCCTGTTCTCGTGGAAGATCGGTGCCGAAAACCTGTTCCATGTTGAAGAAAGCCGAAGCCAGTTCGGTCGGTGACGTGACGCTTTCGGCCTGTCGGCGCATCGCGGCGGCGAATGGGTCGCGCACGTCGATTACGGCCCCTTTTTCATCGACGCCCGAGGCATAGCGGATCCATGCGGCGACGCCGAGAGCTAGTCTTGCAAACGGTGCTCCCGCCTTGATGCGATCCCGGATCGTATTGAGCAGGCGTTGCGGGATCTTCTGCGAACCATCCATGGCGATTTGCCAGGTGCGATGCCGCAGCGCCGGATTGCTGAAACGGGCCATGAGATCGGTCTTGTAGGCAGAGAGATCGATGCCTGGCAGTTGTGGCAAGGTTGATGTCACTTCCTCGTCCATCAGCCCGGATATCAGCACGGCGAAGCCTGGTGCCGACATAGTGTCGGAAACTGTTTCATGGCCAGCAAGATAGCCGAGATAGGCGAGCGTCGAATGGCTGCCATTGAGAAGCCTGAGTTTCATCAACTCATAAGGATCGACATTGCTGACGAATGTCGCTCCAGCGGCCTCCCATTGCGGCCGACCCGCCGGAAAATCGTCTTCGATCACCCATTGCGAGAAGGGTTCGGTCATGATTGGCCATGCATCGGTCAGGCCGAGAGATTTTGAGACAGTTTGACGATCCGCGTCTGTCGTTGCCGGAACGATCCGGTCCACCATGGTTGAAGGGCAGGCGATTTCATCGGCAACGAAACTGCCAAGGTCGCGATCGCGCAGTTCCGCGAAACGCGTGACGACACGTTTCAGCGTTCGCCCGTTGGCGGGTAGGTTGTCGCACGACAAAAGCGTGAAAGGCGTGGCGCCTGCCGCGCGCCGCCGTGCAACGGCTTCGACAATGAAGCCGATGGCGGAGCGTGGAGAACCCGGCATCGCGAGGTCATGGCGTATGTCTGGATGTCCTTCATCAAGATCGCCGCTGGATGGGGAATGGCAGTAGCCCTTCTCCGTTACGGTTAGCGATATGACTTTCACCCTTGGATCGGCCATTGTTTCCAGCAGGTGCTCCGGATCCTCGGGGGCAACCAACTGGTCTATACTGGAACCGACCACACGCAATCGCTCACCATCGCCGTCGCGCGCTGCAACCGTATAGAGGCCATCCTGCGGCGCCAGTGCGTCGCGCGTGTCCGTGCTGCGCAGCGAAGCGCCGACGATACCCCAACGGTCGTCGCCATCGGCGAGAACCGTATCAGTGTAAACGGCCTGATGTGCACGATGGAATGCGCCGATCCCCAGATGGACGATACCGGGCGTGACGGCTGTGCGGTCATAGATCGGACGCTGAACCGACGCCGGGAGTGATTTCAGCGTGACATTGGAAAGACGTTGTGTCGTGGTCACAATCTGTATGCCTTCTTGGCAAGGCCATAGGCCAGGTCGTGTGCAATTTCGTGCGCTTCCGCCTCGTCCAGCCGGTGGTCGGCGACCAGACCGGCCAGATAGGCACAATCGACCCGGCGTGCCATGTCGTGACGGGCGGGGATTGAGCAGAAGGCGCGGGTGTCGTCGTTGAAACCCACGGTGTTATAAAATCCCGCCGTCTCGGTGGTGAGTTCGCGGAATCGGCGCATGCCTTCCGGGCTGTCGAAGAACCACCAGGGCGGTCCAAGCCGCAGGATCGGATAGTGTCCGGCAAGCGGCGCCAATTCGCGCCCATAGCTGGTTTCATCCAGGGTAAACAGAATCAGGGTCAACCTGCTGTCATTGCCGAAGACATCGAGCAGCGGCTTGAGATCATGCACATAGTCGGTGCGGGTCGGGATATCGGCGCCCTTGTCGAATCCGAAATCGGCGAACAAACTCGGGTTGTGGTTGCGGAATGAACCGGGGTGAAGCTGCATGACTAATCCGTCATCCACGCTCATGCGCGCCATTTCGGTCAGCATCTGGGCGCGGAACAACTCGGCGTCCTCGTTGGAAACGTCCGGTCGTCTTACGCGATCGAACAGGTCAGCCGCCACGGCGGGAGACAGATTGGCTGTGCGAGCGCTCGGATGGCCGTGATCGGTCGATGTCGCGCCGCGTTCCTTGAAATAGGCGCGGCGGATGCGATGGGCTTCGAGATAACCGGCATAGGTTTCTGGCGTTGCGGCCATTTCATGGAACCGCTCGAGTTCGGCATGGAAACCCTTCCGTGCGGGATCGACAACGGCATCTGGCCGGTAGGCCGGCAAAACGCGGCCCTGCCAGCCTGAAGCCTTGATGGTGTCATGCGCTGCAAGAGGATCAGTCGCCGAATCGGTTGTCGAGATCGCTTCGATGTTGAAACACTGGTAGAGCGCGCGTGGCCGCATGCCGGGTTCACTCAATTGCGCTGCAAGACGCTCATAGAGCCGGTCGGCATTTTGGGCATCGAGCCGTTCTTCGATGCCGAAAACGGTTTCCAGCGCATGCTCGAACCAGAGCCGGGAAGGAGTGCCGCGAAACAGGTGATAGTTTTCAGCGAAACGCCGCCAGATTCGCCGCCCATCCGCTTCAACGGGCTCGCCGTCCAGCCTCGGCACACCAAAATCCTCCATACGCATGCCCTGGGAATAAAGCATGCGCAAGATGTAATGGTCTGGCTTCACGAACAGCGTTGCGGGGTCGGGGAATGGCTGGTCGTAGGCATACCAATCAGGATCGGTATGGCCGTGCGGCGAAATGATCGGCAGGCTATGAACCTGTTCATAAAGGCTCCTGGCTATGGAGCGGATGCCAGGCTCAGCTGGAAAAAGCCTGTCAGGATGAAGCGGCATGGAAAATCCTTGCGGTCTGCATTGCGCTGACAAAAGCCGCGCGCGGCATCGTAACTTTCGATTGGATCGATGCTGGTGGACAGTAGAAAATAATATATTAATATGTCAACCGACCGCGAACGAGAGGCAGGAATAAATGGAATCCGCGAAGGGGCGAGCTACTGTTTCAGCGTCGGATTTGAGCTCGGCACACGCCGGGCAATCGAAGGTAAAGGCGCGGACAGGAATCGTGCGCACCACCGCCGCTACCGCTGTTTATCGCGAGCTTCACGCCGCAATCGTGTCGATGCAACTCAAGCCGGGCACCGCACTTAATGAGAAGGCCTTGACTGAACGGTTCGGCGTTAGCCGCACGCCGGTTCGCGAGGCCCTGATCCGCTTGGTCGAGGACGGGCTGGTCAACATCTATCCCCAATCCGGCACATTCGTTGCACCCATCCCGGTTTCCATGATCCCGGATGCTGTTGTAATCCGCAAAGCGCTCGAAGGGGCGACCGTCGAGAAGGCAGCGGAATGTGCCGATGCCGGCGGCATAGCCTTGCTGGACGACATTCTGGCTCGGCAACGCTTCTTGTCGGAACGGCAGGACATGAACGGCTTTCACGAGGCCGACGAGGCCTTCCATGAGGCTATCGCTCACATTGCCGACTATGACGGCATCTGGGATTATTTGAAGCCGGTCAAAGTGCAGATTGACCGCGCCCGCCGTATGACTCTGCCGGCGTTGGGCCGCATGAATCATGTGATTGGCGAGCACGCCATTATCCGCGACGCGATCGCTGCTCACGATTCCAAAGCAGCATGCGAGGCCATGAAGATTCACCTCGGCGCGGTCATTCCCGACGTTGAGGAATTGCGTTCCGCATATCCCAACTGGTTTATCTGATCGGCGCTACTGGCCAACCGCTTCCCTGACGATATTTTCGAGAACGGTATTGACCTGATCGCGTCCGTTGCCTTCCGGCAAGCGGCGGAAGCCGACGACAACCTGTCCCGGCGCTGCCTCGGCTTCGTAAGCGAAGACAATATAGGGGCAATAGGCGATATTGCCGATATCGGCCTCCATCACCGCGCGCGACATGACGGCCGAACAGAATTCCTTGAATTCGGCGTTGCGGTAGAGGGTTTTGGTCGCCCCGACATCGTCGGCGGTTCGCTCCAGCATATCTCCGATATGGCCGGTATGATCGACAACATAGCCGCGATTGATGATCGCGCCTTCAAGATCCGTAATCACGTCCGCGAACGGCGTATTGGTGGTAAAGGTGGTAACGTCGTCGACGGCAGCAGCGGGAGTTGCGGCCAGCAGCAGGCCGGCAGACAGGATTGCGCCGAAAAACTTACGGCCTGACATAGGCATAGCCTTCCTTCTGCAATTCCATAAGGCGCACGACGCCGGAGGGAACAATCGTCGCCTCGCTCACCAATGGCACGTCCTTCCCGGCCTTTTTGATCATGCCCTTATGCGTGTTCTCGCAAGCAGCAAAGGTGATCTCCGGGCTTTCCAGCGCCATGGCGGCAATGCGGTCTTTCACCGGACTGGTCGCTTCGACATACATATTCAAACCGGGGCCGAAGGCGACGATCTCGATCGCGACCTTCTCACCCTTGCCTTCGTAGTAGGATTTGACGTTTCTGGCGTTGTTCAATGCGAGATTCATCAGCGCCGGGTCGTTCTGGTCAACCTGAATGGCAAGCTTGTGGACCGCCTCATCGGCCTGTGCGGCGATGCCCATGACAGAGACCAGCGCGGCGGCCATTGCTATGCGGATTGCAGACATTGTTTCTCCTGCGTCATGCTTGTCGGCCAATGTGCATTGACCAACGGCCACGAAACCATAAGGATGCAAAAAGCCGAATGTGTCAATTGTGGCTGGATTGCTGGCCATGTGAGAGCAGGGATAGGAAAAAGAAATGAACAGCATTTCACGTCGCGCGGTGCTTCGCGGCGGTGCCGCACTGGCCGTTGCCGGGTTCATGTCCTCGCCAGCGCGAGCCATCGGCCATCTGACGACAGGCGATGGTGAACTCACGATCATGGCCGACGGTTTCATCAAGCTGCCGCTGTCGGCAGCAATGCCCGACGTGCCGCAAGCCGAACTCGAAAAGCTTCTGACCGATAACGGGCTGGCGACCGATGCGCTGGTCAACGATTGCAACGTCACGGTGCTGCGCAAGGGCGAACAATTGGTTATCTTCGATGCCGGGGCTGGCCCGAACTTCCTGCCGAGCACCGGTCGTCTTGCCAGCAATCTTGCCGAAGCTGGCATCGATCCCACCGCTGTTACAGATGTCGTCTTCACCCATGCGCATCCCGATCACATCTGGGGCGTGACCGACGATTTCGACGAGTTGCTTTTTCCCGAGGCTCGCTATCACATCAGCCAAACGGAATGGGATTTCTGGCGCTCCGAGGGCGCGCTCGACGCCATGCCGGAAGCGCGCAGGAATTTCGTTCCGGGCGCCCGCAATCGCTTTGATAGGATCGAGGACAAGGTCTCATTCTTCATGCCGGGCGATGAGGTGATTGAGGGAGTCGAGGTGGTCGGCACGCCAGGCCACACACCTGGCCATTCTTCCTTCATGGTGCATGGCGGCGATACGCCGGTGCATATTTTAGGAGATGCGGCAACCAATCTGGCCGTTTCGCTGGAACGACCCGATTGGCCGACCGGGGCCGATCAGGATCCGGATACGGCAATCAAGACGAGAACGGCGCTCCTCGACCGCTTGGCGAATGATAAGGCGTGGGTGATCGGCTTCCATTTTCCGCATCCGGGCGCCGGAACCATCGAGCGCAAGGGCGCGGCCTATCGCTTTGTAACTGCCTGACATCTATTCTGCCGGCTCGCTGTGGGTGGCTCGGAAGACGGCAAACGGAGAGCCTTCGATCAGATAGGACAGCCCCATGCGTGCGCCGAGCGCTATAGAGGCCATGACCAGTGGCGCCGAAATGGCCAGGACGGAGACTGCCGAAATGCCCTGGCCGATGGTGCAGCCCATGGCAAAGACACCGCCGGCGCCCATCAGGAAGCCACCCGACAGATGCCGGCCTAGTTCACGCGCGTCGTCGCAGGCTTCCCAGCGCACGTCCTTGCGGGTCATCGCGCAGGCGGCCGCTCCAATCACCACGCCTACCACCAGCCCGACGCCATAGTCAGGCAGCGTCCCGGTATAGGTTATGAATTGCAGGAATGTGTCTGCAACCGGGACGACAAAAGAGGCTGCTTCGACCTGCACTGGCTCGAAACTGTGCTGGGCGGCAAGGCTGGTAGCAATCCAACCAAAGGCGATGACGGCACCGATGATGATTGACGACAGGATCGCACCACGCTCCTTAAGGAATCCGCGATCGCTGAACACCCACGCGAGCAAGGACAACGCCGCAGTTGCTGCGACTGCGGCGTTGAGGTCGGCGCCTGCCCATGAAGAGGCAAGAGCACCGAGCGACTGTCCGCCATGAGCGGAAAGGTCGAGGGCAAAATTATCGACGAACTGTACACGCCCGAGCGCCACAAGCCCGCGTTGGGCCGCGAGGGCAGAAAGACCGAGCACCATCAGCACGACCAGTGAGCGCAGGCTGCCGCCGCCGGTGCGCACAAGTGCGCCGAAGCCGCATGTGCCGACCAGCGCCATGCCGAAGCCGAAGGCTAGCCCGCCAATGATTGAGCCGGTCCAGCCGAATCGCGAAGTGAGATAGAAACTCTGGCCGATGTCAGCGTAGCCGGCAGCCGCCAGAATCTGGGTCAGCATCAGCGCCACGGCTGCGGCCAGCACCCATGTCTTTAAGCCTCGACTGTCACCCGCATACCAATGGCGCTCCAACGCAGCCATGGTGCAGAAGTGCTGCCGCCGCGCGGCGAAGCCTAGCGCGATGCCTGCAAAAAGGCCGGCGACAGGCAGAAACCAGGGCGAATCCACAAACTCCATTGTTCCTCCGCTGCGCTTCCGTTCCGGTGCAAAGCGTCGGCCTTTATCTCCTCAAGGATGCCTGACCCGCGGCTCCTCGTGGCGTACAGGCGCGCAGAACAGTTCGTACAATGTTGCGATCACCGACGAAACTTCTGCACTGGCGATCGAATAATAGATGGTACGGCCATCGCGGCGCGTGTTGACGAGACTGTCGAAACGCAGTCGCGCAAGTTGCTGCGATACGGCCGCCTGCGGCATCTTCATGATGTCCTCCAGTTCCGAGACGGACTTTTCGCCTTCCGCCAGAAGGCACAGGATCAGCAACCGGCTTTCATGCGACAGCGCCTTCAACAGATCGCTTGCCTTGCGCGCCTGATCGAGCAACCGGTTGAAATCTTCCGGGGATTGGTTCTCACTTGGTCTTGGAAGGCCCATGTCACACCCTGTTTGGCCTGAAATGATACCGCCGCCGCAGCGCCCTGTCAGCCCTGGCTGGCGGGAGAGAGTTTTGCCAGCAATTCGTCGATACGGAACCAGAAAAATTCATCGCCGGGATAGCCACGCAGGCGGCCGATCTCCCGGCCATTTTCCATCAGCACGAAAGTTGGTGTGAAGCGTTCCCTGGTAATATCAGCCAGATCAGCCGGCCATGGGCCGGTGATGTCCACCCGCCGCAGGGGCGCGCGCTGGCCCTCCGGCGTTTTCGGCCAGGCTGGCGCAATCTCCCGATTGAAGCGTGCGCACCAAACGCAGCCGGGTTGTTCCAGCATTAGCAATTCTGCCGCGCCCGCCGATGGCGGGATGCCGAGCACGATCAGAACCGAGGTGATCCACACCGATAGCGCTTTTGTCATGGATAATATCCAATTGCGTTTGCAACATATAGTATTTTCCGAATATCTTCCACCGTGAAGCGTCGTTTGTCGATGCGGCAGAGGGGCAGGAGGGGATATGCTCGATGTAAGCCTTGGCGGTGCGTTTCTGGCGGGCCTGCTGTCCTTCGTCTCGCCCTGTGTCTTGCCCATCGTGCCACCTTATCTGGCCTGGCTTGCCGGTGTCAGCTTCGAGGAGTTGAGGGCCGAGGATCAGTATGCCGCCCGGCGCCGCCGGGTGCTGGCCGCGGCCATCGCTTTCGTACTCGGCTTCACCACGGTGTTTATCGCGCTCGGTGCCACGGCGAGCGTGGTTGGCAAGACCATTGCCCAGCATTTCGACATTCTTTCGATCATTGCCGGGATCATTATCATCATACTGGGGCTGCATTTCCTCGGCGTTTTCCGCATTGCGATGCTCTATCGCGAGGCACGCGTGCAGGTAGCGCGGAAACCGGCGGGCTTCATCGGCGCTTATGTCGTCGGTCTGGCCTTTGCCTTTGGCTGGACGCCTTGCGTCGGCCCCGTGTTGGCGGCCATCCTTTTCGTCGCGGGTTCAACCGGAACCGCAGGTAGGGGCGCGGTGCTGCTGGCCGTCTATTCGCTCGGCATCGGCATACCTTTCATTCTAGCCGCGTTCTTTGCCGGCCCGTTTCTCAACTGGGCAACACGTTTCAAGCGACATATGCATAAGGTGGAAATGGCAATGGGCGGACTGCTGGTGGTCACCGGCATTCTGTTCATCACCGGCCGTATGTCGGCGATTTCCTACTGGCTGCTCGAAACGTTTCCTATATTTCAGACAATCGGTTAGGAGGATGGCATGATGATCACATCGATACGCAACGTAACATTTGCGCTTGCCGCTTTTCTGGCCGTGGCAATGCCAGCCGTCGCTTCGGAACTGGGCGACGACGGCTTGCATAAGGAAGACTGGTTTGCGCTGACTTTCCGCGACATGGCAGACGACATTCGCGCTGCGAAGGCCGACAATAAGCGTCTTGCCATCATCTTCGAGCAACGTGGCTGCATTTATTGCGCCGCCATGCATGAAAAGCTGCTTTCTGACCCGGAAGTTCGAGACTACATCAAGGCCAACTTCAAGGTCGTTCAATACAATATGTTTGGCGATGAGGAGGTCACGGACCTCGACGGCGAGGTACTGACCGAAAAGAAAGCTGCACGCAAATGGGGCTATGTCTTTACCCCGACCATCGTTTTTCTGCCCGACGAGGTGCCGGCCGGCAAGACCGTCGCCGAGGCTGCGGTGGCCACAATGCCGGGGGCATTCGGAAAATGGACATTCCTGGATATGTTTCGCTGGGTACGCGAGAAGGGATATGAAAAAGACGAGCACTTCCAGATTTATCACGCACGCCACATCAAGGAACTGCGCGCGGCTGGAAAGTTGGATGCCGAATGACCGCTCGGTCAATATATGCAGAAAATCATATTTTTTAATTGATGGTTTGAAAAAGTGCGGCTAACCTGTTTATGAGGGAAACGGCGGGGGCCTTTGCCGGCGCCCGCGTTTGGAGGGAGCGAACGGATGAATTTGGCAGGAATCCTGGTGGCGGCGTCGGCCGCTGCTATGTGTGGGAGTGTTGCGTTCGCGGCCGAAATAGCGCCGACGGATGTCAAGTTCGAGGACTATGCCGTTAATGCATCGCTGACCGGCGTTGCAGGTAATGCCGAGGAGGGCGCCAAGGTGTTCGCCGACAGAAAGCTCGGCAATTGTCTGGCCTGCCATGAGAATAAGGCCATGCCGAAGCAGCTTTTCCAGGGCAATGTCGGCCCCTCGCTGGATGGTGTTGCCGATCGCTGGTCGCCGGCACAGCTTCGCGCGATTGTGAGCGATTCCAAGAAAGTGTTCGGCCCCGAGACGGTCATGCCGGGTTTTTATTCGCTCGAAGTCGGCATCAATGTCCGCAAGGATCTGGTCGGCAAGACGGTTCTGAGCGCGCAGCAGGTTGAAGATGTTGTCGCTTATCTGGCGACGCTGAAGGAATAGCGGAAACGCACGGAGATGAAGACGATGAATTTGAATAGACGACAGGCGCTGGCTCTTTCCGCGGGTGCGGTCGCCTTTGCCACAACCGGGTTCACGGCGTTACCGGCAAATGCCGCGGCCGAGGAGACGGCTAAGCGAATCACAGAATTTGCGGGTGGCAAGGAGCCCGGCACCGGAAAGATCACACTGACCGCGCCTGAGATTGCTGAAAACGGCAACACTGTGCCGATTTCAGTCAAGGTCGAAAGCGCCATGAGCGGTGACGATATGGTTGAGTCCGTGCTGATCCTAGCCGATGGAAATCCCAATCCGGATGTCGCCACCTTCAATTTCACCGCCATGAGCGGGGTTGCTGAGGCCACGACGCGCATGCGGCTCGCCAAGACGCAGACGGTCTACGCTGTCGCCAAGATGGCGGATGGGTCTACTTTCGTGGACAAGAAGGAAGTCAAAGTCACTATCGGAGGCTGCGGCGGCTGACGGTTCATGTCATCCGATTTAGCATCCCCTCCTTGGAGTATTGAATAATGGCAGCAAAACCGAAGCCACGCGTTAAAGTTCCGAAGACGGCCAAAGCCGGCGAGACCATCGTCATAAAGACGCTGATCAGCCACAAGATGGAATCCGGCCAGCGCAAGGACAAGGAAGGCAAGATCATTCCGCGTAAGATCATCAACAAGTTTACCTGTGAATTCAACGGTGAGCCCGTTTTCTCTTGCGACATGGATCCGGCGATCTCGGCCAATCCTTATTTCGAGTTCAGGGCAAAGGTGCCGGAAAGCGGCATGTTCAAGTTCTCCTGGGTTGATGATGACGGATCTGTCTACACTGACGAGCAGAAGATCGAAGTAAGCTGATTGCGCTTATCGGTCGGCGACCGGCAAGTTGAGGGCTTGGGGAGGAACGGCAAGTGAAGAAAATCTCTTTGGCGGTCGCGGCTGTGGCGACGATGGTTTCAAGCTCGGTGGTGAGCGCCTATGCCGACCCGGTTGACGACAAGCTTGTCATCGACGGCCAGGAGATGATCACGCGAGCGCCCGCGCCGGAAGGACATCCATTCAAGGAAGTGCTTTCCGGCTGGTTGTTCCGCGAGCCGGAGACCCGTGAACTGGAGGCGGATTCCTTCCAGAATTCCGGCATGCTCTATGTCGAGCGCGGTCAGGAGATATGGAACACGGTGGAGGGCAGCAAGGGCAAATCCTGTGCCTCATGCCATAACGATGCCGCGGAAAGCATGAAGGGAATCTCTGCACATTATCCAAAATGGGATGCGGACGCCAAACGGCCGATCAATATCGAGTTGCAGATCGATAAGTGCCGCACCCAGAACATGGGAGCCGAGGCTTACAAATTCGATGCGCCCGAGCAAAAAGCGCTGACCACTTTCATCAAATACCAGTCGCTCGGAGCACCGGTCAAACTCGATCTGAAGCAGGGCGAGATGCAGAGTTGGTGGGACAGGGGCAAGAAGGAATACTATACCCGCACGGGTCAGCTTAATCTTGCCTGCGCATCCTGCCATGAAGCCAGCATGGGCAAGCACATCCGAGCCGACCACCTTAGCCAAGGGCAGGCCAACGGCTTCCCGACCTATCGGCTGAAGCAGGCTGATATGGTGTCGCTGCATAATCGCCTGCGAGGCTGCATCCGTGACACGCGCGCTGAGATGCCGAAACCGTTCTCGGACGAGTTGATGGCGCTGGAGGTCTACGTGACCTGGCGTGGCACCGGGCTCTCGGTCGAAACGCCGGCGGTGCGGCAGTAACAAGCGGCGCTTCGCGCCAGCAGCAAGACACTCCCTGTGCGGACAACCTGGTTCACAGCCGGGCAGGGGTGCTATTGAACGGAGAGGACCATGTTCTCACGACGTGAATTTTTGGCTGCCACCGTGGCGCTTTCGGCCATTACCGGCTCGGGCCTTGTGGGGAAATGGTCGCGTGCGGCAGCACAGCAGGCGCTCAAGGAAAGCGATTTGCTCGATTTCGGTGCATTCGGTAATGTCACGCTGGTACATATCACCGACATCCATGCGCAGTTGATGCCGGTTTACTTTCGCGAACCCTCGACCAATCTCGGGGTGGGTGCGGTGGCCGGCTTGCCGCCGCATATCAGCGGCTCCGATTTTTTAAAGCTTTACAATATCGAGTCAGGCTCGCCCGAGGCCTATGCCCTGACTTCAGAAGATTTCAGCGCGCTAGCGAAAACCTATGGCCGCATGGGCGGGATAGATCGCATCGCCACCATCGTGCGGCGCGTGCGCGCGGAACGGGGCGACGATATGCTTCTGCTCGATGGCGGCGATACCTGGCAGGGCAGCTATACCGCGCTGCAGACAAAGGGCCAGGACATGGTGGATGCCTTCAATGCACTGGAGCCCGATGCCATGACCGGCCATTGGGAATTCACCTATGGCACCGACCGTGTGAACGAAATCATCGAGAGCCTGCCGTTCCCGTTTCTTGGTGGCAATATCTTTGACGCTGAATGGGATGAACCGGCTTTCGACGCCTATAAGATGTTTGAAAAGGGTGGCGTGAAAATTGCCGTGCTCGGCCAGGCCTTCCCCTACACGCCTATTGCCAATCCGCGCTGGATGTTCCCCAACTGGTCGTTTGGCATCCGCGAAGAGGAAGTGGCCAGGAATGTTGCCGCGGCGCGGGCTGAAGGGGCGGAACTGGTCGTGTTCCTGTCGCATAACGGTTTCGATGTCGATCGGGCGTTGGCCGGTCGCGTGGAAGGCATTGACATCATCCTGACCGGGCACACCCATGATGCACTGCCGGAACCGGTTCTGGTGGGAAAAACCTTGCTGATTGCCTCGGGCTCACATGGCAAATTCGTCACGCGCCTCGATGTCGATGTTCAGGGCGGCGCGATGAAGGGCTTTCGCCACCGCCTGATCCCGGTGTTTTCCGATGTGATTACGCCCGATTCCGAGATGACGAAGCTGGTTGCCGGCCTGCGTGCACCCTACGAGACGGAACTGAAGCGTGAACTCGGTACGACACAAAGCCTGCTTTATCGCCGCGGCAATTTTAACGGCACATTCGACGATCTCATCTGTCAGGCGCTTCTCGAGGTGCGCGAGGCCGATATCGCGCTTTCACCTGGTTTCCGCTGGGGAACCTCCGTCCTGCCGGGGCAGAAGATCACGGTGGAGGATCTGCACAATGCCTGTGCGATGACCTATCCGGCGGCCTATCGCTCGGCCATGACCGGTGAGACTCTGAAAACGATACTGGAAGACGTTGCGGACAATCTGTTCAACAAGGATCCCTACTATCAGCAGGGCGGTGACATGGTGCGGGTTGGTGGCATGGGCTATAGTATCGATCCGAATGCGGAGATGGGGCGTCGCATCTCCGGAATGACCCTGCTTAAGAGCGGTGAGTCGGTCGAACCGACGAAGGAATATCAAGTCGCCGGTTGGGCCTCCGTGAATGAAGGCACCGAAGGCCCTCCGATCTGGAAGGTCGTGGAAGAGCATCTGAAGCATAATCCGGTGGTTGAACTGACGGAAAATCGCTCGGTCAAGATTCTCGAATAACCATTGGGCTGACAGCATCAAATATTGGACAGTCGCTCGGCGCCCTGATATATAGATAAAATCATATATTTCTATTGTTTGGAAGCGGAGGAACCAATGGCAAGAGTGAGCGCGCCGGATACGGCTGCGTCGCGTCGTGGCTTTCTGAAAGCCGGCTTGGCGGGAGGCGCGGCTTTCGCCAGTGCTCTGGTTTCAGCGCGCGCCGGTGCCGCCGAGGCGGGTGGTGACCCAGCAATCACAGAGATCCAGGACTGGAACCGCTATTCCGGCGCGGGTGTCGATCAGTCACCTTACGGTATGCCGTCCCCCTTCGAGAAGGAGGCGGTGCGCCGGAATGTGCCGTGGCTGACGGCCGATCCGGTTTCATCGGTCAATTTCACGCCGCTGCATGCGCTGGATGGCATCATCACGCCGAATGGACTTTGTTTCGAGCGCCATCATGCCGGCGTTGCCGCCGTCGATCCGGCCGAGCATCGACTGATGATCAATGGGCTGGTCGAAAAGCCGCTGGTCTTCACTATGGAAGACCTCAAGCGCTTCCCACGCGAGAACCGGATATATTTCCTCGAATGCGCGGCCAATTCCGGCATGGAATGGCGTGGCGCGCAACTCAATGGCTGCCAGTTTACGCATGGCATGGTCCATTGCGTCATGTACACTGGTGTGCTGCTGAAGCACGTGCTGGCGGAGGCCGGCCTGAAAAGCTCGGCCAAGTGGCTGTTGGCCGAAGGTGCGGACGCCGCCGCCATGACGCGATCGATCCCAATGGAAAAGGCGCTGGACGATTGCATGATCGCCTTTGCCATGAATGGCGAGGCGCTGCGACCCGAACAGGGCTATCCGGTCCGGCTGGTCGTTCCGGGTTTCGAAGGCAATATGTGGGTGAAGTGGCTGCGACGGCTGGAGGCTGGCGACGAGCCTTGGCAGCAACGCGAGGAAACCTCGAAATACACCGATCTTCTCGCCAACGGCAAAGCCCGCCGCTTCACCTTCACCATGGATGTGAAATCCGTCATCACTAGCCCCAGCCCACAGGCGCCGATCGCGCATGGCAAAGGGCCGCTGGTAGTGTCGGGGCTTGCCTGGTCCGGAAACGGCGTCATCAAGCGCGTCGATGTCTCGGTCGATGGCGGTCGCAACTGGACGCCGGCGCGTATCGACGGACCAAGTCTGCCAATGGCGTTGCACCGCTTCTACCATGAGTTTGACTGGGATGGCTCGGAACTGTTCCTGCAATCGCGCGCGGTGGACGAGAAAGGTTTTGTGCAACCTTCCAAGGACGCGCTGCGTGCGGTGCGAGGCGTGAATTCGATCTACCACAATAACGGTATCCAGACCTGGCATGTTGGTACGGACGGAGCGGTTGAAAATGTCGAGATTTCCTGAATTGCTGCTGGCCGCTGGTCTTGGGCTCTGGCTGAGCGCCAGTGTTGCACAGGGCCAGGATGCCACGGCCGGTGAAAAGCTATTCTCCCGCTGTAAAGCCTGTCACGCGATCGGTGAGGGTGCAAAGAATCGTGTCGGGCCGGAACTCAATGGTCTTGTCGGACGCAAGGCCGGAACTGTGGCCGGCTATAGATACTCGTCGGCCATGACGGAGGCCGGCGAGGGTGGGCTCGTGTGGGACGAGGCGTCTTTGCGATCCTTTCTTGGCAACCCGCGCGCCTTTGTTAAAGGTACGAAAATGGCGTTCCCAGGCTTCAAGAAGGAAGGGGACCTTGCCAATATTGTTGCCTATCTGAAATCCTTCACGAAGGATGGCAAGATGGCTGGAATAGACGATCAGGCCGCGACGCCTGCACGTCAGGAGGCCGAGAAGATTGAGGCTCCAGCGGCTCAGCCGCCGCAAGCCAAAGCTGCCCCGGCGGTTCAGCAGGAGGGCGCTGGCAAGGTGTTTGGACTGGGGCGACTGGCAACGGCGGACGAGATTGCCGCATGGGATATCGATGTGCGGCCGGACGGGCTCGGCCTGCCGGTTGGCAAGGGGACTGTTGCCCAGGGTGAGAAGATATTCGATGAGAGTTGCTCGTCCTGCCATGGTGATTTTGGCGAGGCTGTTGGCCGTTGGCCGGTGCTGGCTGGCGGGCAGGGCACGCTTAAGGACGAGCGACCCGTCAAGACTGTAGGCTCCTACTGGCCGTATCTGTCGACGGTATACGACTATATCCGTCGCGCCATGCCGTTCGGCAATGCACGTTCACTGTCTGACGACGATGTCTATGCGCTGACCGCTTACGTCCTCTATCTGAACGATGTCGTGACGGATGAGGATTTCGAACTGTCGAATAAAAACTTCACCTCGATCCACCTGCCGAACGAGGCGAATTTCATCGATGACAACCGCGCTCAAGAGCCGGAATATGCCCAAAAAGGCGAACCCTGCATGAAGGATTGTGTGCCGGGCAAAGCTAGGATCACAATGCATGCTGCTGTTCTGGACGTTACGCCGGACGCCCAAGATGGCGACGAAGCCCCGGCATCGGGGATTGAATGATCTATTCTGCCGGTAAGGTAGCGTGGCGGTTGCCTTGCCCTGGAGCGAAAATCCTGGAGCCATCGATGATCCGGTCGGCGATGGCCGCTCCGGTAATCATTGAGGCAAGGCCGATCAGCGACGAGATTGCCAGTACGGAACCACCGGTAAGACCGGCGCCGATGGTGCAGCCCACGGCCAATATGCCGCCGAAGCCCATTAAGATGGAGCCGATGACGTAACGCCAGATGGACGGCACGCCGGCTTCGGAAAAAGTCGCTACACGAAAGTCGCGGAAGATTAGCGATGCCAGGAATGCGCCTAGGATCGTTCCGATCAGCAGGCCCTGATCCATGCCGGTCGTAATTGCGCTACCCAAGGCGATCTCGCCGGTGGTAGCCAGCGGACGGATGAAAGACAGGCTTTCCGCTTGGATCGGGTCGAATACCTGCGTTGATAGCGAATAGGTGAAATACCACCCCGCGGCGACAGTTGCGCCGACCCCAGCCCCCCCTATGAAACGCCATGGCGAGACCTTCGATACCATGGCCAAGGCGAGTGCGGCGGCCAGAAGGATGATGCCGGCAATGACCCCGGCGGATTGGCTTACTCTTGCATCTGCCAGGAGGTCGTTACCGCCGATCTGTGCGGTGCTCCAGAGCCCGCCGACGGTATCGCGCAACGGCACAAGCACGCCGCTATAGGTGGCAAGCCCAACCGCTGCGATGATGACGATCGAAAAGATCGCGCGCAGATTGCCGGACGAACCGAGCACCAGCAATCGCGAAACGCAGCCGCGCGTCAGCACCATGCCGATGCCGAAAGCCAGGCCGCCGATAATGGCACCAGACAGGCTTTGCGCAGTGGAGAAGAAGCGGGTTTCGGTGGCGCTGATAAGGCCGAGGGTCAACAGCATTTGCACGCCGAGAATGGCAACGGCGAACCCGGCCGCCCAAATGGCGAGAGCCGTCAGATTCCGGCCGCGAGTAAGGTCGAGAACGGCCGAACGCGTGCAGTACGCACTACGCTGCGCGAAGAAACCGAAAAGAAGACCGAGAACCACGCCTCCCACGAACGCAGCGCCGGATTCTCCGACCAGATCAATGAGCGGGACGAGGTTCATTTATCTTCCTTCAAGAAACTCACGCAACGTAGGCATTGAAAATTAGGGAAAACAGGTATGTGATTTCAAAATCAGCTATTTGAATATGAAAAAATTCCGTATTTCGAAGTCTGGGAAGACGAAACTTCGATAATCCGCAAACGGCGAATGTCAGCTCTGTGTCTTGCTACTTTTGCAGCGTGAATTTCCAGACTATTTGTGACATGCGCCATTAACGTGTAGCGGCGTAAACGGGATTTTTCCTATTGCCAATGCCATCATGCACATAGCCGACACCCATTTTCGTCTTTTTAGCCACGGCCTTGACACAGGCTTGCTGCAGTCGGCACGGAGCACTCGACCATGATGCGCCAGTATGAGCTTGTCGAGCGTGTGCAGCGTTACAAACCGGAGGTGAATGAGGCGCTGCTCAACAAGGCCTATGTCTATGCCATGCAGAAGCACGGGCATCAGCGACGCGCGTCGGGCGATCCTTATTTTTCGCATCCGCTGGAGGTGGCGGCTATTCTGACTGACATGCGTATGGACGAGGCAACCATCGCCGTAGCCCTGTTGCACGACACGATCGAAGACACGACTGCCACACGCGCTGAAATCGATGAACTGTTTGGGCCGGAAATGGGCAAGCTGGTTGAAGGGCTGACGAAGCTCAAGAAACTTGATCTCGTTTCGAAGAAAGCCGAGCAGGCGGAAAACCTGCGCAAACTGCTGCTGGCGATCTCGGAAGACGTGCGCGTGCTTCTGGTTAAACTGGCGGATCGTCTGCACAATATGCGCACGCTCCACCATGTCCCCGAGGCCAAGCGCCAGCGTATCGCCGAGGAAACCATGGACATCTATGCGCCGCTCGCCGGGCGCATGGGCATGCAGGAAATGCGCGAGGAACTGGAAGAACTGGCCTTCCGCTATATCAATCCGGAAGCCTATCGGACAGTCACGGCCAGACTGGCGGAGATATTCCAGCGCAATAAGGGCGTTCTGATCGAAATCGAGAAGGCGCTTTCGGCGCTGTTTGAAAAATACGGTATCGAGGCTGAGGTCACGAGCCGGCAGAAAAAGCCGTGGTCGGTCTTTCGCAAGATGGAAGCTAAGGCGCTGTCCTTCGAGCAGCTTTCGGACATTTTCGGCTTCCGTGTGATCGTCGACAGGGTGGAGGATTGTTACCGCGCGCTCTGTGCCATCCATACGACCTGGTCGATGGTGCCGGGTCGTTTCAAGGACTATATCTCGACGCCCAAGCAGAACGACTATCGTTCGATCCACACCACCATAGTCGGGCCGTCGCGTCAGCGGATTGAATTGCAAATACGCACCCATGAGATGAATGAGCTTGCGGAATACGGCGTCGCCGCCCATTCCATTTACAAGGACACCGGTGGCAAGGCGAGTGGATCAGGCGCTCATCTCATCTCCAGGGACAGCAATGCCTATGCTTGGTTGCGCCGCACGATTGAGCAGCTTTCCGAGGGTGACAACCCGGAGGATTTTCTTGAAAATACCAAGCTGGAACTGTTTCAGGATCAGGTTTTCTGCTTCACGCCCAAAGGCATGCTGATTGCCTTGCCGCGCGGGGCAACGCCCATCGACTTCGCCTACGCCGTGCATACGGACGTGGGGGATAGTTGCGTTGGCGCCAAGGTCAATGGCCGCATCATGCCGCTGATGACCGAGTTGAAGAACGGTGACGAAGTCGAGATCATACGTTCCAAGGCACAGGTGCCGCCAGCCGCCTGGGAGTCAATGGTCGTCACCGGCAAGGCGCGTGCGGCGATCCGCCGTGCCACCAAAAACGCCATCCGCAAGCAATATTCCGGCCTCGGCATACGGATTCTGGAGCGTGCTTTCGAGCGCACCGGCAAAGCCTTTTCCAAGGAAAGCCTGAAGCCGGTTCTGCACAGGCTCGCACGCAAGGACATAGAGGATGTACTTGCCGCCGTTGGTCGTGGCGAGCTTGCCTCGGCGGATGTCATCAAGGCGGTCTTTCCCGATTACCAGGATGAGCGCGTGACCGCGCCGGTACCGAAGCAGCGCGAGGAGGGTTGGTCGAGAATTCGCAATGCTGCCGGCATGCTGTTCAAGATGCCTGGGCGCTCAAGGCGTGGCAAGGATCAGCAGAAAGATGGGGCCGTTCCCATCCGGGGTGTGAGGGGCGATTTGCCAGTGCGCTTTGCGCCCGAAGGCGCCGTTCCCGGCGATCGCATCGTCGGTATCGTCCAGCCGGGCTCCGGCATCACCATTTATCCGATCCAATCGCCCTCGCTGACCGCGTTCGACGATCAGCCGGAGCGCTGGATCGACGTGCGCTGGGACATTGACGAGAACAACAAGGAGCGCTTTCCGGCACGTGTTTCCGTGACAGCGATCAATGCGCCAGGTTCCCTTGCCGATATTGCGCAGGTGGTTGCATCGAACGACGCCAACATCCATACGCTGTCGATGGTGCGCACCGCCCCCGACTTTACTGAGATGTTGGTCGATCTAGAAGTGTGGGATTTGAAGCACCTGAACCGGCTGCTGTCGCAGCTCAAGGAAAATTCTAGCGTCAGCGATGCCAAGCGCGTGAATGGCTGACGGAACTGGTGGCGAAGCATGAATACGGAGCAGGTGCTGGAGATTTTTCGTGAGGCGGGAGCTGTGCTGGAGGGGCATTTCATCCTGACTTCTGGCTTGAGAAGCCCTGTTTTCCTGCAAAAAGCGCGCGTCTTCATGCATGCCGACAAGACCGAGAAATTGTGCAAGTCGCTTGCTGCCAAGATACGCACGGAAGTTTCGGGAAATATTGATTATGTTGTCGGCCCCGCCATTGGTGGCTTGATCCCGGCCTATGAGACGTCGCGGCATCTCGGCGCACCGGCAATCTGGGTCGAGCGTGAGCAGGGCACCTTTCGATTGCGGCGCTTCGAAATCGAAAGGGGCGCACGTGTGGTCATTGTCGAAGATATTGTTACGACCGGCCTGTCGATCCGTGAAACCATCGAATGTCTGCGCGATCTTGGTGCCGACGTCGCGGCCGGAGCATGCATCATAGATCGTTCCGCCGGCAAAGTTGATGTCGGCGTCCCGTTGATCGCGCTTGCACAATACGAGGTTCCGGCTTATCCCGCCGACAAACTGCCTCCCGAGCTTGCCGCCATTCCGCCGATCAAGCCGGGCAGCCGCAACATATGACGCTTGCCCACGGCAGGCATTGGTCGGTAAACTCGAAGTATGTTGTTCAGGCGTAGAGTTTCGGAAAGTTATTGGGAGCGGTTCCGCCTGTGGCTGTGGCCGCGACGGTCTTTTTCGCGCTCGTTACAGTATTTTCTGAAGCGCATCTTCCGTCTCAAAGCGACGCCACATGCCGTGGCGGCCGGTGTGGCTTCGGGGGTGTTTGCATCGTTCTTCCCGCTCGGCGTCCATTTCATCATCGCCGCGGCGGTTTCCTACATGATTGCCGGCAATCTTGTTGCCGCCATCCTGGGAACAGCGCTCGGCAATCCGGTCACTTTTCCGTTCCTGTGGGGGGCCTCCTGGGAAACCGGAAAACTGATGCTGCATCACCATCTGCCGCACCATGGCACACCGGCGCACCTCGGCGCCATGTTGCATGATCTGACAGTTTCGCAACTGTGGGGGCCGATCCTGAAACCGATGCTGGTTGGCGCGGTTCCCCTTGGCATCGCTACCGGGTTGATTTTTTATGCTGTGACGCGTTGGGGCGTGGGCCGGTTCCAGGACCGGCGACGCAAGCGTTTCGCTGAGCGGTTGGCCAAGGTGAACCAGGCGGCTTGCGCTGATGGCGGCATAGGCTCGCCTGCACAATGATCGTCGGCATCGGCAGCGATCTTATCGACATACGCCGCATCGAAAAGTCGCTTGAGCGCTACGGCGAGCGCTTTATCACGCGCATATATACCGATATCGAGCAGGCGCGTTCGGAAGGGCGTCGCGCTCGCATCGCTTCTTATGCCAAGCGTTTCGCGGCCAAGGAGGCCTGCGCCAAGGCGCTCGGCAGCGGCATCTCGCAAGGTGTATTCTGGCGCGATATGGGTGTCGTCAATCTGCCCAGCGGCAAGCCGACCATGTGGCTGACAGGAGGGGCTGCGGCACGGCTCGCCACGCTTTTACCTGCCGATTACGGCGCATTGATTCACCTCACGATCACTGACGATTTCCCCTTGGCTCAAGCCTTTGTGATCATTGAGGCCATACCTGCCGAACAAGCGCCACAATGATGGTTTCAGGCCGGGATTGACGTTTGCCACGCGCGCTTTGAGCCCGTATACCAGCCACCGATACAACCGAGGACAAGATGAGCGTGGCTGAAAAACCCGAGAAGAAATCCGGCGGGCTTGGCGAGACCGTCAGCGTCATCGTGCAGGCCTTGATCCTGGCCCTCGTCATCCGCACCTTTCTGTTCCAGCCTTTCTCGATCCCGTCCGGGTCCATGCGGCCGACACTTCTGGAAGGTGACTATCTCTTCGTCACCAAATGGGCCTACGGCTATTCGCATTATTCACTGCCATTCTCGCTCCCGCTGTTCTCCGGCCGTATCTGGGCTGGTGAACCGGAACGCGGTGATGTCGTGGTGTTCAAGTTTCCGCCCAATCCGTCTGTCGATTATATCAAGCGTGTCGTCGGCCTGCCGGGTGATCGCATCCAGATGAAGGATGGCCAGCTATTCATCAATGGCGTTGGGGTGCCGCGTGTGAAGGTCGGCCAGATCGACAATCCCGACATTACCGAAGTCGATCGCCCTGTTGACGTTTATCGAGAGACGCTGCCTAACGGCGACAGCTACGACACGCTCGACCTGACGCCGAATTCCATCGGCGATAACACCCAGGAATTCCATGTGCCGCCGGGGCACTATTTCATGATGGGCGACAATCGCGACAATTCCAGTGACAGCCGGTTCTCGGTCGGCTTCGTGCCAGCGGAGAATCTGGTCGGGCGCGCGAACATCCTCTTCTTCTCCATAGCGGGTGGAGCAAGCCCGCTCGAAATCTGGAAATGGCCGACCGATCTGCGTGTCTCGCGCCTGCTCCATTTCGTCAACTGATGGGCCTCAAGCGGCCGACAGGCGATGCACTCAACGCCGCAATGGCGGATCGGACGGGGCATGCCTTCAAGGACGTTCGTCTACTCGAGACGGCGCTCACCCATGCCAGCGCCGTCAAGGCAAAGGCCAACAATGAACGCCTGGAATTCCTTGGAGACCGGGTGCTTGGCCTGCTTGTCGCCGACTTGCTCTTGCGTCGCTTCCCTGATGCGCCGGAAGGCGAAATCGCGCCGCGTTTCAATGCTCTGGTCGATGCGCGCGCTTGCGCGGAAGTCGGCGCCGAGATCGAACTGGCCGATTTCATTCGTGCAGACGCCGCCCTGAAGGCGCGCGCGCGCGGTGGCAACTACCTCGCCGACGCGGTGGAGGCGCTGATTGCGGCGCTCTATCGTGATGGTGGCCTTGATGCAGCGCGTACCTTTGTGCATCGCTATTGGGAGCCGCGCCTGGGCATGGTCGTTGCCAAGCCGGCGAACCCGAAGTCCGAGTTGCAGGAATGGCTGGCGAGTATAGGCGAAGCCCGGCCCGAATATTTTATCGATAACCGTGAAGGACCGGACCATCAGCCCACTTTCACGGTGTCGGTCCGGGTCGAGGGTTTTGCCCCCTCGTCCGGAAGAGGCGCTTCGCGACGCGCGGCGGAAGAAGCGGCAGCTTCCGTCTTCCTGCGAAGGGAAGGTGTCTGGACTCCAGAGGAGCCAGGGGAGAATAGGTCGTGACGCAGGAAAGTCATCCCGCACCGGCTGTGCCGGCAACCCGCTCAGGCTTCGTCGCCCTGATCGGTGCGCCCAATGCCGGAAAATCGACACTGGTCAACCAGTTGGTCGGTACGAAGGTGTCCATCGTTACCCACAAGGTGCAAACGACGCGCGCTTTGGTGCGCGGCATTGCCACTCATGGCGCGGCTCAGATCGTGTTCCTGGATACGCCCGGTATCTTCAAGCCAAGACGCCGGTTGGACACCGCCATGGTCACGACCGCCTGGGGCGGCGCAAAGGACGCTGACATGGTGTTGGTTCTGATCGACGCCGAGCGCGGTATCAAGGGCGATGCCGATGCGATCCTCGAACGGCTGAAGGATGTCCGACAGCCGATGGCCCTCGTTCTCAACAAGGTCGACCGCGTGAAGCCGGAAACGTTGCTGGCGCTCAGCTCCGCCGCGAATGAGCGAGTGCCTTTCCAGCGTACCTTCATGGTATCGGCGCTGACTGGCTCCGGCTGCAAGGATCTGCTCGATTATCTGGCTGAAACATTGCCAGGCGGGCCCTGGTATTATCCGGAAGATCAGATTTCCGACCTGCCGATGCGCCAACTCGCCGCCGAGATCACGCGCGAGAAGCTCTATCTCAGGCTGCATCAGGAGCTGCCTTATTCGTCCCATGTCGAAACCGAGAAATGGGAGGAGAAAAAAGATGGCTCGGTGCGCATCGAGCAGGTCATCTATGTCGAGCGCGATAGCCAGAAGAAGATCGTGCTCGGCCACAAGGGCGAGACGATCCGTGCCATCGGTCAGGCGGCGCGCATGGAGATTGCCGCCATCCTCGAGCAGAAGGTGCATCTGTTCCTGTTCGTGAAGGTGCGCGAGAACTGGGGTGACGATCCTGAGCGCTATCGCGAGATGGGGCTGGATTTTCCTCAGTGAGGCGCTTCTCCATCTTACCTTGATTTCGCCGTCGAAGCGGTGAAAAGCTCCACATATGGAATGGCGAGACGAGGGAATCATTCTTGGAACGCGCAGGCATGGCGAAACCAGCGTCATCCTGGAGACGATGACGCGCGCGCATGGCCGCCATCTCGGATTGGTGCGCGGTGGCCGTTCGCGTCGCCAGCAGCCGGTTCTGCAGCCGGGCAACCGGGTGGACCTGGTATGGCACGCACGCCTCGATGAGCATCTCGGCACCTTCCAGGTGGAGGCTCTGGAGATGAACGCGGCCCGCCTGATGGATAGCGCCGCCGCGATTCACGGTCTGCAATTGGCAGCCGCGCATCTGCGCCTTTTGCCGGAGCGCGACGCCCATGAGGGGCTTTACGAGACGCTCGGCATCATCCTCTCTCATCTGGACGATATCGATGCCGCTGGTGAGTTGATGGCGCGTTTCGAACTGTTCGTGCTCGATGAACTCGGCTTCGGGCTGGACCTTTCGCAATGCGCGGCCACGGGTGGGAGGACCGATCTCGTCTATGTTTCGCCGAAATCCGGGCGCGCCGTATCGCGTGATGCCGGTGCGCCATGGCATGAGCGGATGCTGGCCCTGCCAGCTTTTCTGCACGGCGGTGTCGGCCTGCGGGCAGATCCGGCTGCCTTGGCGGATGCCTTCCGACTGACGGGCTTCTTCCTTGCCCGCCATGTCTATGAGCCGCGTGGTATGGAAGAACCCGGCGCGCGGGCCGGATTTCTCGTCGCTCTGCGCCGGCATCACGCGAGCCGTGCGGTGGATGCGGGAAACAACGCAGCTTGAAATCAATGACGCTTTGAGCCGCAAGTGGCTGATATTTAAGGGATCGCCATGTACGAGATCAGCTTCATCGCGATCATTGTCCTGTTTCTCATTGTCTGGCGCCAACATAGACGACTTTCCCATGTCGAGCGCGAACTGACCACTTTGCGAGGGATTGTGCCGGCGGGTGGCAAGAGCATCGAAACCGCTATTTCCACGCCGGCTGAAGCTCTTTCTGGTGATGAAACTGCTGCGGTAAAGGTAAGTCAGGATGCCGGGGCGACGGACGACGAGACCGCTTTTTTTGATGGGCCATGGAATGTTGCGGCCAAGGTGAAGGAGGAAACAGCCGGCGAGGCGATGCCCGAGCCGGCTTCCAGACAGGCCAGTCCCGTAGCCAAACCGGATATCGAAACCGCACTCGGCACGCGCTGGGCGGTTTGGGTTGGCGGCGTAGCGCTGGCGCTCGGCGGGCTGTTCCTCGTTCGCTACAGCATTGAGGCTGGGATATTCGGTCCCGGTGTGCGGCTGACCCTTGCCGCGCTTCTTGGTTTTGCGTCCATTGCGGCCGGCGAATTTGTCCGCCGTACCGGCTTCAAGGTGCCTGTGCAGGGGGCTGCCGGCGCCTATGTGCCCGCAATCCTCACCGCCGCTGGCGCCTTCGTTCTGTTCGGCACCGTCTATGCCGCCCACGGCATCTATGGCTTCATCGGCCCGGCTTCCGCCTTCCTGCTGCTTGGCCTGCTCGGCATCGCCACCATTGCAGCGGCGCTCGTTCACGGCCAGGCGCTGGCAGGCGTCGGCCTGCTCGGCTCGCTGGCGACGCCGTTCCTTGTCGCGTCGCAGTCGCCCAGCCCATGGACCTTGTTCGGCTATCTGGCCATCGTGCTGGCTGCCACCGCCTTCATCGCGCGTATCCGGGACTGGTCGTTTCTCGTTATCGCGGCCTTTACTGGAACCGGGCTGTGGACGCTGCTTTACATGGCCGACGCATTTGAAATTTCTGCCCCGGTCGTTGCCTTCATCGACGTGGCGTCGCTGGCTGTGCTTGCCTTTATCTGGCTTGGCGGACGTGGCGAGGAGCAGGGTGTGTCTATTCCGCTGCTCTGGTCATCGCTGGCATCGGCGGTGCTGGTGGCAATCTCGGTACTGATCCTTATCGTCGATCCCGACATCGCGGCCGGCCATGCCATCTGGGGCGCATTGGTTGTCGCGGCCATGGTGGCGGCGGCGCTCTATCGCCGACCGGCTCTGCCGCTGCTTTACGGGGCGGGGGCAGCGACCGTTCTCGCTTACGCGTGGATGTCGCCGCTCTCCACCATCTCGCTGGATTTTTCCGGCAGCTACCCCGAAATCGTCGGCATACAGACTCTTGCCGCGCAATCGTCGCTGCCGTTCCTCGATTTCATTCTGGGCCTTGGCTTCCTCGCGGCAGGCTTGTGGGCGGCACGCCGCCTTGTGGTCAAGGCGTGGGGGGACGCGGCATCATGGGCAGGGTGGGCAGCCGTTGTGCCGTTCAGCATCCTGCTTTCCGATTGGCTGACCTTCGGCAATATCGACCATGATTTCTTCTACGCCGTGCTCGCGCTCATCCTGCTGAGCGCGCTCATGGTCGGTGGCGAATGGATCGCCCGTGCCGAGGAACCGCCGCTTGCCGGCGGGCCAGCAGCGTCATTTTCACTCGGCGGAGCCGGTGTGACCGGCCTGGTGATGTTGCACATGGCTTTTGGCTCCGGCCTCACCACGGTTCTGCTCGGTGCTGCGGCCATCGTACCAGCCGTGGCAACGCGATGGCGCGCCTATCCTGTTCTCGGCTGGCTTTCGGCAGGTGCGGCCGTGGCAGTCCTCGGGCGCGTCGCCTTCGATCCGGCCATCGTCGGCGCGGCGTTTCTTTCAAAAACGCCGGTCTTCAACTGGCTGCTGCTTGGTTACGGCGTGCCGGCGCTGGCCTTCGGCTTTTCGGCCTGGCAGCTTGCCCGCACGACGAACGGTCGTCCGCGCCTGGTCATGGAAGCCGCAGCGGCGTTGTTCGGGCTGCTTGCCATCGCCATGCTTGTGCGCCACGCCATGCATGGCGGCGTTATCGACAGCGGTGCGCCGACCCTGGCCGAGCAGGCGATCTATACGCTGATCGCACTCGGCGCCGGCGCTATCTTGGTGGCGCTCGACATGCGCTCGCCCAGTTCGGTGCTGCGCTATGGCTCGCTCATTGCCGGTGTGCTTTCCGTTCTGGCTATCGTCTTCCAGCATTTCATTGCGCTTAATCCGCTTTACACCGATGAAGCTACCGGCTCGATTCCCGTCTTCAACCTGCTTTTGCTTGCCTATCTTCTTCCGGCGATCGCCGCCGGCGGGCTGGCGCTCTACGCGCGGGGAAAACGGCCCGGATGGTATTCGACCATGCTCGGCGCTGTCTCGGCGCTGCTTGTCTTCGCCTACGCGACGTTGTCGGTGCGGCGGCTCTTCAGGGGGCAACATCTCGGCTACTGGGCCGGTTTCGGCCAATGGGAAACCTATTCCTATTCGGCGCTATGGCTGGTCATGGGCGTGGTGATCCTTGCGCTGGGCGTCAGACTGGGGTCGCAAATCCTGCGTATTGCCTCGGCCGCGCTGATCGCGATTGCGGTGCTCAAGGTCTTTGTCTTCGATATGTCCGCGCTGGAAGGGGTGTTGAGGGCGCTCTCCTTCATCGGCCTTGGTGCGGTGCTGATCGGCATAGGGCTGTTTTACCAGCGGCTTCTTACCAGGGCGGCGCAGGAAAAGCAGGCGGTGGAGGTCGGATCGTGATGCTGAAACAGCGGTTTTGATCTGGCTCGGCCCTCCTGCGGAAAAGAGGATGAAGCCAACCTCGACAGCCATTGCCGCATGACGTCGAACCAGTCACAATTCAGCCCTAATCGAGGTGCGATAGCGATTCAGCAAGCTGGCGATTCCCGCCGATGCAAGTGACGGTTCCGGCGAAGTTTTCTCCGCCAAGATGAGGTTTCCTGAGCCCGATGTCTGTCGAGGTTCGTACGGCCCGCGCGTCTGACGTCGATGCTCTCGCCGCCATCGAGAATGCCGTCTTTTCCGGTGATCGCATCTCGCGGCGCTCCTTTCGCCTGTTGATAGAACGCGAGACGGCCGAAACGCTGATTGCGGAAAGCGACGGCCGTGTCGCGGGCTACGCCATTGTCCTGTTTCGCAAGGGCAGCGGCATGGCGCGTCTGTATTCCCTGGCCGTCGCGCCCGATTTTTCCGGCAAGGGCGTCGGCCGTATCCTGCTCGGCGTGGCCGAGGAGATCGCCTTCGCGCATGGCCGCATGTTGCTGCGGCTGGAAGTGCGCGAGGATAATCTTCGCGCCATCGCGATTTATGAGCGCGCCGGCTATCGTCGCATCGGGCGTGAACTCGACTACTACGAGGATGGTCAACCGGCGCTGCGCTATGAAAAGCCGCTGCGTGGCGGCGTGTCGATTTCTACCGCCGTGCCGTTTTACGAACAGACCAGCGATTTTACCTGCGGTCCATGTTGCCTGATGATGGCTATGGCGAATTTCGACCGCGGCTTCGTGCCTGACCCGGTCATGGAGATCAGGCTGTGGCGCGAGGCGACCACGGTGTTCATGATGTCGGGGCCGGGTGGCTGCGAGCCGTTCGGCCTGGCTGTGGCCGCGCATGAGCATGGGCTTTCCGCCGAGATTTTCGTTTCCTTTCACGGCTCGCTATTTCTGCAATCGGTGCGCAGCCACGAGAAACGCCGAGTGATGGAACTGGCGCAGGTCGATTTTCGCCGCCGGGCCGAAGCCTATGGCATCCCGGTGAATTACCGCCCGTTCGGCCTCGATGATATCCGCGCGGCGCTTGCCGAAGGGCGGTTGGTTCTGGTGCTGATCAGCGGCTTTCTGATGTTCGGCAAGAAGGTGCCGCATTGGGTTCTGGCGCTCGGCGACGACGACGACAACCATATCCTGATCCACGATCCCTGGGTCGAGGACGAAAAGCAGGAAACCGCGTCGGACGCGGCCAACATCCCCGTACCCTATGCCATGTTCATGGCCATGGCGCAGTTCGGCCGCGAGGGTTTGCGTGCCGCGATCGTGCTTGGAAAGCGTGAGAAGCAATGAGTTGGGTCATTCTTACCGGCCGGCAAAACGATCTCGATCACGCGGCCACACCGCACAAGATCATCACTAACCGGGACTATCTCTCTCACCCGGCGCTGTTTCGCGGCCAGCGCCCCAAGGTCATCAACCTGTCGAACAGCTATGCCTATCAAAGCCGCGGCTATTATGCCTCGCTACTGGCCAGTTCGCGCGGCCACCGTGTCATCCCGACCGTCGAGACGATGATCGATCTGTCGGAACGCAAGCTTTACGAGCACGCGTTGCCGGAACTCGAACTGGCACTCAACAAATGCCGCAAGGATTTGGATGGCGAATTTCCCGCCAAGGTCTGCTTCTTCTTCGGCATCGGTCCCGGAAGGGCGTGGGACCGTTTTGCCAGACTCCTGTTCGACTGGTTCCGCGCACCGGCACTCGAGGTCCACATCAAGGACAATTCTGAGTGGGCGGCGATCCGCAAGATCGGTTTTCATCCGCTGGCGCGCATGGACTGTACGGAAAAGCGGCGTTTCACCCATTGTCTGGAAACCTATACGGGGCGTGAATGGCGCGAGAGCAAGAGCCGCACGCCGGCACGCTATACATTCGCAACGCTGGTCGATCCGGCTGAGGAATTGCCGCCGTCGCAGATTTCCTCGTTGCGCCATTGGGCGCGCATTGCCGAGAAAATGGGCGTCGAGGTCGAGCCGATCACCCGCAAGGACCTCGCCAGGCTTGCCAATTACGACGCGCTGTTCATTCGCGAGACGACGTCGATCTCCAACCATACCTATCGTTTTGCCCGCCGCGCCCAGCAGGAGGGCATGCCGGTGATCGACGATCCGCTGTCGATGATCCGCTGTACCAACAAGGTCTATCTCGATGAGTTGCTGGCGGCAAACAAGGTGCCGGTGCCGCCGACCGTGATTATCGCCGGCACGTCCGATCTGGAACATGCGGCAGATACGCTTAGCTTCCCGTTGGTGCTCAAGATTCCCGACAGCTCGTTCTCGCGCGGCGTCAAGAAATGCGCGGATTTCAAGGAATTGAAGGCACTGGCTACAGAATGGCTGGAAGATTCCGACCTTTTGATCGCCCAGAAGTTCATCCCCACGACGTTCGACTGGCGTATTGGCGTTCTGGGCGGCCAACCGCTGTTTGCCGTCCATTACCTGATGGCCAAGAAGCATTGGCAGATCGTCAATCACAGGGTCAATGGCAAGCCCGAAGAGGGCGGCTTCAAGTCCTTCACGCTGCGCCAGGCGCCCGCCGAAGTGGTGGAAACCGCCGTCAGGGCCGCGCGCTGTATCGGTGACGGGCTTTATGGCGTCGATTTGAAGGAAACGCGGGACGGCATCTTCGTCATCGAGGTCAACGACAACCCCAATCTCGACCACGGCTGCGAGGATTCAGGCGAGAAGGACGAGGTCTGGGTCCGCCTGACCCAATGGTTCCTCGACCGGCTAGAGCGGCAGGGGCGATAATTATCGCTTCGCCCGCAGCAACTCGATTTCGGCGTAACGCGCCAGAAACGCCTCCTGCGCCCAGCGCACCGGGCGTGGCGACAGGTCGAACCGGTCAACTGAGAAGCCGCGCGGCCGGCCGAAAATCTCGGCGGCCTCGCTGAGCGAGAAGCCGGCCAGTTCCGTCGCCTCGAAATAGGCGGCGATCTGGTCGGCCCGCTTGATGTTCTTCTTCACCTCGGCGGCCAGATCGGCAGGCAGCGAAAAACGCAGATGGATCGCACTCTGCAGGCGATGTTCGCATTCCTTGTAGCTGCCGCCCATCACCGCCTTGAACGGCGAGATCATGTCGCCGATGACATATTCCGGCGCGTCGTGCAGCAGCGCGGCAAGCCGGGCTTCCGGCCCCGCACCAGGTGCGATGGCGGATAACAATGCTTCGACCAGAAGCGAATGCTGCGCCACTGAAAAAGCATGATCGCCGCTCGTCTGACCGTTCCAGCGCGCGACGCGGGCAAGGCCGTGGGCGATGTCGCCGATCTCGATATCGAGCGGCGAGGGGTTGAGCAGGTCGAGCCGGCGGCCCGAAAGCATGCGCTGCCACGCCCTCGTGGCGGCACCGGAACGGGCAGGCGCCATCAGGCCGGCTCGGCGCCGGCGGGTTTGGCGCCGTCGCTTTCGGGAAAGGTGAATCTCGCCCAGCCGGGGATGGATAGGTTCACCGGAATGTCGCCGGCAAGGATCGTCTGGCCATTGTCGAGCGCGTCCTTGACGCGGTCGATGCGTACGACCGCCAGCCCAGACGTGCCGGCGCTGGAGCCCAGTGTGCCGACGGCGCGGCCTTCGACGGCAAGCTTGGTGCCGGGCGCGGGCAGGGGCGCTTGCGCCGTCACCAGCAGCACCCGCCGCCGCGCGGTGCCGCGATGCTGCATGCGCGAGACGACCTCCTGGCCGACATAGCAGCCCTTGGAAAAACCGACGCCGCCGGTCTGGTCGAGCAGCACGTCATGCGGGAAGGCATCGCCAAGCTGATAGTCGCTGCCGCTTTCGGCGATGCCGGCGGCGATACGAAAAGCCTCCCAGCCGGCATGGTCGCCGTCGCCCTGCCATTCTCCGCCATAGCAGCGCATGACATTACCAGTGGCGAAGCGGCGGTCGGCCAAGATTGAATCGGTTTGTGAAGCCCTTGAATCATCTCCCCATGTGGCGACGACAAGCGCCTGATCCTGCTTGGCAATGCCCGCCTTGGCGCGCAGCCTGTAGAGCATCAGCCGACGCACGAAATCGTCGACGCTGGTCGCATTGCACTCCAGCCGCAGGCCGTCCGCGCCGCTGCGCGAGATCAGGAAATCGAACAGGATCTTGCCCTGAGGCGTCAACAATGCGCCGGGTTTTGCTTCACCAGTGTCGAGTTTGTCGAGGTCGGTGGTCAGGATGTTTTGCAGGAAATGTTCGGCGTCCGGCCCTGTAACGGTGACGATCGCGCGGTTGTTGAGGCGGGCAAAGGGCATGGGCAAAGCGGGCCTGATCTTGCAAAATGGTCGGCCATTACGTAAGCCGCTGGCATCTTCCCCGCAAGAGACCGGATCGCCATGGCCGACACCTTTGATCTCATCCTGACGGGCGGCACCGTGGTCAACCATGACGGCAAGGGGGTGCGCGACGTCGGCGTGCGCGATGGCCGCATCGTTGCCATCGGTGATCTCGGCCGGGCCTCCGCCGGCGAGACGATCGATTGTCGCGGCCTGCATGTGCTGCCCGGCGTTGTCGATAGCCAGGTGCATTTTCGCGAGCCGGGGCTGGAGTATAAGGAAGACCTTGAAACCGGTTCGTGCGCCGCCGTTCTGGGCGGTGTCACGGCGGTGTTCGAAATGCCCAACACCAAGCCGCTGACCACCAGCGAGGCTGCCCTTGCCGACAAGGTGAAGCGCGCCACCGGCCGCATGCATTGCGATTTCGCCTTCTGGGTCGGCGGCACGCGCGAGAACGCCGGGGATGTCGGCGAGCTGGAGCGCCTGCCCGCCGCCGCGGGCATAAAAGTGTTCATGGGTTCCTCCACCGGCGACCTTCTGGTCGAGGACGACGAGGGGGTGGCCTCGATCCTGCGCAACACGCGCCGCCGCGCCGCCTTTCATTCCGAGGACGAGTTCCGGCTGCGTGAGCGGCTTGGCGAGCGCGTCGAGAATGATCCGGCCTCGCATCCGGTCTGGCGCGACGAACTGGCCGCGCTCACCTGCACGCAGCGGCTGGTGCGTATCGCGCGGCAGACACGTGCGCGCATCCATGTCCTGCACATTTCGACCGCCGAGGAGATCGACTTCCTCGAGCGGCACAAGGATGTCGCTACCTGCGAGGCGACGCCGCACCACCTCACCTTGACGGCCGATGACTATGCAAAGCTCGGCACGCTGATCCAGATGAACCCGCCGGTGCGCGCCGCCCGCCATCGCGACGGCATATGGCGTGGCATCGCGCAGGGCATCGTCGATGTTCTGGGTTCCGACCATGCGCCACATACGCTGGAGGAGAAGCAAAAGCCCTATCCGGCCTCGCCATCCGGCATGACCGGCGTGCAGACGCTGGTGCCGGTGATGCTCGACCATGTGAATGCCGGACGGCTCACCATCGAGCGGTTTGTCGATCTTTCCAGCCATGGTCCGCAGCGCATTTTCGGCATGGCACGCAAGGGCCGCATCGCCGCCGGCTACGATGCCGATTTCACCATTGTGGATATGAAGCGGCGCGAGACCATCACCAATGCCCAGCAGGGCGCCAAGGCCGGCTGGACGCCGCATGATGGCCGCGAAGTCACCGGTTGGCCGGTCGGCACCGTCATTCGCGGCCAGCGCGTCATGTGGGAGGGCGAGATCGTCGCGCCCGGACAGGGCAGGCCGGTGGAGTTCTCCGAAGCCCTGCCGCGCTGACACACTTATTCATTGCCACGCCCGGCTTTCGCCGTCTGGCCATTTCAAAGAACTGACCTTTCAAGGGTGAAAGGTCGGGAGACGGCGCATGGCATTGCGCCTGATTGATTAAGTAGTGACGCTCTGCCATGCGCCGCCGGCGTTTCTACCCTTGCCTTTCCCGGCCCATCGCCCATTTGCGAGCGCGAGCAACACAGGTCCGGTTCGGGCCGGGCGGTTCCGTTCACTGTTACGGATAACACACCCGGCGCCACACTTGCCTGGATGCTCGAGTGTGCACACCCGTTCCCGCTGGCAAGCTGCTGTGGGGATTATGGGGGAGCGGTGGAGGGTGTGGACAAAGCGGGGAGAAGGAAACCGTCGTTACTCAGCCAAACACCTGACCAGAAACGGAATTATTTTTGTAATGACTGATTGTCGTGATTTTTCATCCACGCCAATCGCGACTGTTCGCGGGACAGCACCCCCCTCTGGCCGGCAGGCCCGAGGGGGGTGTCTAGCGCCAACCTTCCCTCACTCTGAGGTGAGAGCCCGAAGGGCGACTTCGAAGGGTCGAAGCACGCGCAGCGCCAACTGGAACCGCCCTCGTGGGTCGAAGCTTCGTTGCGCTACGCTCCACTGCGCACCTCACCATGAGGTCGGGGGCAGCACATATTTCTTTGCCTTGAAGCGGCAACGTTACACAAACCTTCCTCATCGTGAGGAGGCAGCGTGAGCTGCCGTCTCGAACGACGCACAGCGCTAACTGGAACCGCCCTCGTGGGTCGAAGCTTCGTTGCGCTACGCTCCACTGCGCACCTCACCATGAGGTCGGGGGCAGCGCATATTTCTTTGCCTTGAAGCGGCGACGTTACACAAACCTTCCTCATCGTGAGGAGGCAGCGTGAGCTGCCGTCTCGAACGACGCACAGCGCGAACTGGAGCCAACCCCGCCCTTCGAGGTTCGCTGCGCTCACACCTCAGGGTGAGGGTTGGCGTTGAGCTTCGCTTCACTGTGCTCACCGTGCGGGCGGGGGTGGCGTCCGTTTCTCATGCCATGCCAACCTCCCTCATGCTGAGGAGCCGGCCATGCCGGCGTCTCGAAGCACGCACGCGGAGAACGGGACCTGACTGAAGCCGGTCTTAATCTCCCGCCACGAAGAACACCCAGCGGCCCTGCGGCGTGATGCCGACGCGGTAGAAGATATAGGCGCCGAACTGCTTCATGTCCTCATAGTCGCCGGCGGTGACGATGCGGAACAGTTCCACCCGCTGCCGGGCGTCGAGCTTGTCGAGCGGCAGGGCGAAGAAATACGGCCAGACGTAAAGCTCCTGCGGCGTTCCGGCGTCGAGATGGACATAGCCGGCCTCAAGAACCTCCTCCATGATGGCGAGGATCTCCTGGCCTTCGCTATCGCCCGACAGGCTTTTCAGGAAAGCGATCGGATCGCCATCGACTTCCGTTAGCGAAAGCTGGGTCATCGAATCGCCGGTACCGACCAGCGGCCTGAGCTTTTCGATATCGCCGCTCTTGCAGGCCTCGACGATCAACTGGTGCATGCGCCGCACCGGCTCAGGCAATTTGTCGAGATCGTATTCCACCGTCGGCAACGGCTTGGCTGGATCGGCCTTCGGATGCGTGACGTCGCCATCCGCCGGCGTGTCGGGAGTGACCTGCTCGGGCGCGTCCTCGTCTTCGGGCGACGTGTCGGGCTGCGTGCCGGTCGGCGCCGTGGTGCCGATCGGGTCGGGCATCGGCACGATGCCGGGCGTATTCGGATCCTCGTCCGACTGCGGCGGTGCCTTTTGCGTGGGAACGTTCTGAATCTCGCTGAGCGCCGCAGCCGGCAAGGTGGCGACCAACATCGCAGGGGCGCCAACCAGGGCCAGATACACAAGAAACGCCGAAGCGCGCGGCCTGCCTGAAAAACGAAAGTCCACTGCCCGTCTCCTCTGCCGGGCGGTCATTCCACGGCTAGTGCCGCAGCATTTCCGGCTCGAACGCGCCCGCAATGACCTTTTCGCGCATGCGGTCGAGGAGGGCAAGGGTGGCGATCTCGCCATTGGCCCGCAGGATTTCACCGAATGCGGTTTCCAGCGCGGCCTCGGCGATGATTTCAGGCTCAATGCCGGCCGAAAGCCCTTCGGCCCAGGCTTCGTTATGGCTTTCGACGGCGGTCAGGCGTTTTTCTTCCCTGACCAGAGCGTCGATCTCGCTGACACTGTATTCCATACGCAATATCCACCTTACAAGCGGTGACCCACAGCCCTCACGGGCGTCAATTTCTCTTTACGACGCCGAATGCGGATCGGATTTGATCTGTCCCTTTCGTGTCCCGACAAGCCAGCGTGCTGACTTCCTATCCGATTCTACCCGATTGCAGGCGGCAGCGACATTAAACTTTGAACTTAAGTTAATTGCTGTTCAGGGTTGTAACGTTTTGTTCAGATGCGTGGCGAATTCGCCACATTTGCGGCTGTGCAGTCAAAAAGAAGGATGCGAGGTTCAATTGCCGTAGCGTGAGGCGGTATCGCGTGTCAGAGCCTCGCCTTCCTTCATGTAGCGGGCAATTGCGGCGGTCGCGGACGCCGTGCAGTGCGTGTAGGTGGCGTCGAAGGAGCGGTACCCGCGGTTGAACGCAGCCACGAGGCGCGCACGCCGGGCAGGATCTGGATTTTCCGACTGCAACAGCTTTTCCATTTCGCCGCGCCAGGTGTCGCCACGCTCGCCGCACAGATTGCGCAGGAAATGCAGCGAGCCGAGGATTTCGGCCAGCCGGACGAGGCCGGGCTCGAACGGCGCCTGCGCCGCCGGCGCGGCACGCACAGGCGACGCAAGCATCAGGGCAAGGCAGGCGGCAAGGGCGAGAGAACGTTTCATACGGCTGTTGTGGCCAAGCATGCGGGCCGCCGCAAGGCCGCCATGCCGTTGCACTCAATCATTTTGCGGTAGCCCCAGCAAGCGTTCGGCGGTGACAAGCACGGCATCGGCCAGCGGCAGCGCACGCATTTCGGCCAGCGTATAGAAGGCTGCCGTCTCGGCGTCATCGCTGGCGACAGCCTCGCCGCCGTCATGGCGCGCGCCGAACACGGTCAGGCGATAATCGACCGGGTGGCCCTCGGGTGCGCCCTCGATATGGATTTCGATGAGCGGACGAAGATCGGCGGCGCATAACTGCGTTTCCTCGAAAAGCTCGCGCCGGGCGGCGTCTTCCAGCGTCTCGCCCGGCTCCACCTTGCCGCCGGGAAAGGCATAAAGCCCTTTCGACGGTGCGTGCGCGCGCTTGACCAGAAGCACGCGTTCGCCGCGCACGACGGCAACGGACACGGCGGGTATGACGGGTATGTTGTTGCTCATCGGACTCCAATTGTCGTGCCTGTCCGATCTGCTGTGGACCGCCTGGACCTCGACAGGTTTAGCGGTTGCGCCGCTCCTGTTCCACCTTCACTTTGATGGCCCGACGAATTTGAAGGAAAGACGATGTGCGGACGCTTTGCGCTGACCGCGGCCGCTGACCAGACGGCTGTCTTCCTCGGCCTGGCGGAAGTGGACGCGTTCCCGCCGCGCTACAACATCGCGCCGACGCAACCGGTGCTGATGGCGCTGGCCGATGTGCCGCAGCCGCCGGGCTCGAACCGGCCGGACCGCACGGCGGTTCTGGTGCGTTGGGGCCTCATTCCCGGCTGGGTGAAGGACACGCGCGATTTCCCGCTTCTGTTCAATGCTCGCTCGGAAGGGGCCGCGCAAAAGGCATCGTTCCGTGCCGCCATGCGCCATCGCCGTGCGCTGGTGCCGGCCTCCGGCTTCTATGAATGGCGCAAGGAACCGGATGGCCAGCGTGGCAAGGGGCAGGCCTACTGGATACGCCCACGCCATGGCGGGCTGGTTGCTTTTGCGGGGCTGATGGAAAGTTACGCCGAGCCAGGTGGCTCGGAAATGGACACCGGCGCGATCCTGACCACGGCCGCCGATGCCGACATCGGCCATATCCATGAGCGGATGCCGGTGGTCATCGAGCGTGAGGATTTTGCACGCTGGCTCGATTGCCGGGGAAATGAGCCGCGCCATGTCGCGGATTTGCTGAAGCCGGCGCCGCCGGGCTACTTCGAGGCGGTTCCGGTGTCGGAACGCGTCAACAGGGTTGCCAATACCGGGCCGGAAATTCAGGAGCCTGCAGTCGAGGTTCGGCAGGCTGCATTCCGGATGTCAGAGAGGGGATCAGAAACTGCAAAGCCGGATTCTCGCGACCGGCAACTCAGTCTGTTCTGACGTCTGGCCCACTCACGCCGCGCGAGGGGTAATGAACTTCTGGGTCGTTTTCTTTTTCTTAGGCGCATGCAGCAACGCGGCGGCGATGCATGCCGGTCCGATGGCCCGATACTGACTGGCCAATGAAGGTTTCTTGCCTTGTATGTGTTCGGCCTTACTTCGGGGCATCTTTCTTTCTCCCTTGATTGCGTTTACTTCGATATTTTCCCACTGATCGCTGATTCCGACCAAATCGTGACGCTGGTCCGCGAGAGCGGGCAAACAGGTCATGCGCATCGATGAGAACGCCGACATGTTTAATAAAATGTTGTAGGTCGCCGTCCGTTCCGCCGGTGCGTGGCTTTGCCGTAACTAGTGGCTTGACGGCAACACCCGCGGACGCGATAAAGCGCGCATGAAGACGTTCTTCGCCATTTGCGGCATTTCGATTATTGGCTAGCGCTCGCGCTGGTCCGGACGTTTTCGCCTCATCTTCATCCAGAGTGAACAACGCCCCGGCCAGCAGGCTGGAGCCGCATCGCGTTTGCACGGCGGTTGCGACTGAACAGGAAAAGGTCCGGAAAGACACGCATGTCCGACAAACATATGTCCGATGGGACGAACCGGCTCAACCTCCATAACACGCTGACGCGCTCGAAGGAGGTCTTCAAACCGATCGACCCCCAGAATGTGCGCATGTATGTGTGCGGTCCGACCGTCTATGACTTCGCCCATATCGGCAATGCCAGGCCGGTCATTGTCTTCGACGTGCTCTATCGGCTGCTGCGCCATCTTTATGGCGCGGATCATGTCACCTATGTGCGCAACATCACCGACGTGGACGACAAGATCAACGCGCGCGCGTTGCGCGATTTCCCCGAGCTGCCGCTCAACGAGGCGATCCGCCGGGTGACGGAAAAGACCGCCGACCAGTTCCACAAGGATGTCGCTGCACTCGGTTGCCTGGAGCCGACCTTCGAGCCGCGCGCCACCGAGTTCGTGCTCGCCCGCGCTGATGGCAAGGCCGACATGGTGTCGTTGATTCAAACTCTCATCGAACGCGGCCATGCCTATGAAGCGCAAGGCGAAGTCCTGTTCGACACCGCCTCGATGCCGGATTACGGCCAGCTTTCCAGGCGCCCTCTGGAAGAGCAGCAGGCCGGCGCGCGCATCGCCGTCGATGTCCACAAGAAGAACCCGCAGGATTTCGTGCTGTGGAAGCTTTCGTCGCCCGAGGAACCGGGCTGGGACTCGCCTTGGGGGCGGGGCCGACCGGGCTGGCATATCGAGTGCTCGGCCATGTCGGCGGCCTATCTCGGCGAGGTGTTCGATATCCATGGCGGCGGGCTCGACCTGATCTTCCCGCACCACGAGAACGAGATCGCGCAATCGCGCTGCGCCCATGGCACGCACACAATGGCGAATTACTGGCTGCATAACGGTTTCCTCCAGGTGGAGGGCCAGAAGATGTCGAAGAGCCTCGGCAACTTCTTCACCATCCACCAGCTTCTGGAAACAGACATTTTCGGCGGCCGCAAATGGCCGGGCGAGGTGCTGCGCCTCGCCATGCTGATGACGCACTACCGCGAGCCGATCGATTTTGCCGTGCGCAAGCTGGAGGAGGCGGAAAACACGCTGCGCAAATGGAAGCGCGCCGCCGATCTGGCCACTGCTCCGGCGGCGGTGCCGGATGAAATGATCGGGGCGCTTTGCGACGACCTCGCCACCTATCCGGCCTTCCAATTCCTCTCGCAACTGGCGGGAGAAGCGGCGGAGGGCAATGCGGCGGCGAGTTCGCTGAAAGCGGCACTGGCTTTTCTCGGCTTCGACGTATTCAGCGCCAAGGTGGACGAGGCTCTGGTTGAAAGGCGGATTGCCGGGCGCCTTGCCTTCATCCGCGAAAAGAACTGGGCCGAAGCGGATAAAATCCGCGACGAATTGCTGGGGCATGGCATCCAGTTGAAGGACGGCAAGGACCCCGCCACCGGTGAACGCGTCACCACATGGGAGGTAAAACGATGATCGACCATACCGGAATTGCAGTCGCGGATTTCGACAGGGCGAAGGCATTTTACGATGCTGCGTTGGCGCCGCTCGGCGCTTCGCTGGTGATGATGGTGCCGCAGGAACATACGGGCGGCACCAAGGTCGGCGGCTATGGCTACGACCGGCCGCAATTCTGGCTGCATGAGGATGCCGAGCCGGGGAAGGGCCGCCATTATGCCTTCACCGCCGATAAGCGGACGGAAGTCGATGCTTTCTATGAAGCGGCGATGGCCGCTGGCGGGCGCGACAATGGCAAGCCGGGCCTGCGCCCGCACTACCATCCGAATTATTACGGCGCGTTCGTCCTCGATCCCGACGGTAACAATATCGAGGCCGTCTGCCATGCGCAGGAATGAGGAAATGGTTTTCGGGTCAATGGTTTGCGTCGATAAACAGAATCGAGATGCGAGCTATCGGCAGGGAGGAAGAGAATGAGCCTCGACAACAAGCCCGTTTATTGCGGCGGCTGCCAGTGCGGCGCGGTGCGCTTCCGCGTCGAAGGCACTTTGGACAAGCCCTCCATCTGCCATTGCCGCATGTGCCAGAAGGCGTCCGGCAATTTTTACATGGCTCTGGTTTCGGTGCGCGCGGCGCATCTGGAATGGACGCGCGGCGGGCTGAAGCATTTTCAAAGCTCGAATTTCGCGCGGCGCGGCTTTTGCGCCGATTGTGGCACGCCGCTGACTTATGAAGCGCCTGACGGCGTGGCGCTGGCCATTGGCGCTTTCGATGACCCGGAAGATATCGCACCCGTGATCCAGTGGGGCGTAGAGGCGAAGCTGCCCTACGTGGATTCTATTTCCCGATTGCCGGGCAGGGATACGATGGCGGACGAGGAAGCCGCCGCTTTCCTGGCCGATCTCGTTTCCTATCAGCATCCCGACCACGACACCGACCAGTGGCCGCTCCAACCATCCGACAACGAAGGCAGACCATGAGCGAGAATTTGCGCACGCTTTATCCCGAAATCGAGCCGTTCGACAGCGGCATGCTCGATGTCGGCGACGGCCATCAGATCTATTGGGAGCGGGTCGGCACCAAGGGCGCAAAGCCGGCGGTGTTCCTGCATGGCGGGCCGGGCGGCGGCGCTTCGGTGAAGCATCGGCGGCAGTTCGATCCCGCACTTTACGATGTGATCCTTTTCGACCAGCGCGGCTGTGGCCGTTCCAGACCGTATGCCTCGCTGGAGGCCAACACCACTTGGCATCTGGTCGCCGATATCGAGCGGCTGCGGCAGATGTGCGGCTTCGAAAAATGGCTGGTGTTCGGCGGCTCATGGGGCTCGACGCTTGCGCTGGCTTACGCCGAAACACATCCCGAACACGTTAGCGAACTGGTGGTGCGCGGCATCTATACGCTGACGCGGGCCGAGCTTGAATGGTATTACCAGTTTGGCGTCTCCGAAATGTTCCCGGACAAATGGGAGCGGTTTCTGGCGCCGATCCCTGAAGCCGAGCACGGCGACCTGATGGCCGCCTACCGCAAGCGGCTGGTCGGCGATGATCGCGCCGCGCAGATCGAGGCCGCACGCGCCTGGAGCCAGTGGGAAGGCGAGACGATCACGCTTTTGCCGGAGCCTGAAACCAGCGATCCGTTCGGCGAGGAGGATTATGCGCTGGCCTTCGCGCGCATCGAAAATCATTTCTTCGTCCATGCGGGCTGGCTGGAGGACGGGCAGTTGCTGCGCGATGCGGGCAGGCTGAAGGATATTCCGGGCACCATCGTGCATGGCCGCTACGACATGCCATGCCCGGCGAAATATGCCTGGGCGCTGCACAAGGCGTGGCCGAAGGCGGAGTTTCATCTGGTGGAAGGAGCGGGGCACGCGTTTTCCGAACCGGGCATTCTCGACCGCCTGATCCGGGCGACGGACAAATATGCGGGGAAAATGTGATGGTGAAAGCTGGACTGGAAATGCTTGCGGGACAACAACGTAAGGCGGCGGCCTGCGAGGTAGTTCCGTGACCCGCGAACGCATCTACCTGTTCGACACGACCTTGCGTGACGGCCAGCAGACGCCGGGCGTGGATTTCTCTGTCGCCGACAAAGTGGCCATTGCCGGTCTGCTGGATGAATTCGGCCTCGATTATGTCGAGGGCGGCTATCCGGGCGCCAACCCGACCGATACCGAGTTCTTTTCGGGCAAGCGCACCAGCCGCTCGAAATTCGTCGCCTTCGGCATGACCAAGCGCGCCGGGGTTTCGGCGTCCAACGATCCGGGCATCGCGGCACTTCTGCAATCCTGTTCGGATGCGGTCTGCTTCGTGGCGAAAAGCTGGGATTATCATGTGCGTGTCGCGCTCGGCTCGACCAATGAGGAAAACCTTGAGGGCATCACGGCATCCGTGTCGGCAGTGGTGGCGAGCGGCCGCGAGGCGCTGGTCGATTGCGAGCATTTTTTCGACGGCTACAAGGCCAATCCTGCCTATGCGCTGGCTTGTGCCAAGGCAGCTTATGAGGCCGGCGCGCGCTGGGCGGTGCTGTGCGACACCAATGGCGGCACACAACCCGCCGAGGTGCGCGCTATTGTCGAAGCGGTGATCGCCGCCGGCATTCCCGGCGGCAATCTCGGCATCCACGCGCATGACGACACCGGGCAGGCGGTCGCCAATTCGCTGGCCGCGGTGGAAGGCGGCGTGCGCCAGATCCAGGGCACGCTGAACGGCATCGGTGAACGCTGCGGCAATGCCAACCTCACCACCATCATTCCCACTCTAGTGTTGAAGCCGCATTATGCGAAACGGTTCGAGACCGGCATTTCGGAAGACGCGCTGGCCGGCATTTCACGCCTGTCGCGCGCCTTCGACGAATTGCTCAATCGCGCGCCGGAGCCGCAAGCGCCCTATGTCGGCCAGTTCGCCTTCGCCACCAAGGCCGGCATCCATGCTTCGGCTATCGCCAAGGAACCGAAGACTTATGAGCATGTGCCGCCCGAAGCGGTCGGCAACCGGCGTCGGGTCATGGTGTCGGATCAGGGCGGCAAGGCCAATTTCCTGGTGGAGTTGAAGCGGCGCGGCATCGTCGTGCCGAAGGGCGACGCCCGGCTCGATATGCTGATCTCCATGGTCAAGGAGCGCGAGGCGCAGGGCTATGCCTATGAGGCCGCTGACGCCAGCTTCGAGCTTCTGGCACGCAAGGTGCTGCACGGCCTGCCGGAATATTTCAGCGTGCCGTCGTTCCGCTGCATGGTGGAGCGCCGCTTTGACGCCAATGGTGCGTTGAAGACGGTCTCGGAGGCCATCGTCAAGGTTCTGGTCGATGGCGAGGAGAAAATGTCGGTGGCCGAGGGCCACGGCCCGGTCAACGCGCTCGACATTGCGCTGCGCAAGGATCTTGGCAGGTATCAATCCGAAATCAACGATCTGGAGCTTGCCGACTACAAGGTACGTATCCTCAATGGCGGCACTGGTGCCATCACCCGAGTGCTGATCGAATCGCGCGACGGCACCGGCGTGCGCTGGTGGACGGTCGGCGTTTCCGACAACATCATCGACGCGTCTTTTCAGGCGCTGATGGATTCCATCGTCTACAAACTGATGAAGAACCGGGAACTGGCCGGTCTTGCGGCGGCAGAATAGGGTAAGCTGGTCAACTTCGTGCTGCACTCGTCGATTGAGCCATCACCGATAGTCGGTTGAACCATCAATAATATTCGTTGGCACGCAGAGCGCGGCCGGCCCATATGGGCGAATGACTGCTCGTCCCATTCAACCTGATCTCTCCGGCCCTGATCGTTCCGGTGAAGCGCGGCGCGGCTTCCTGCTGGCGCTTTTCGCCTATTTCCTGTGGGGCTTGTTGCCTTTTTACATGAAGGCGGTGGCGCATCTGCCGCTGGCAGAGGTGGTCGCCCACCGCATTCTGTGGTCGGTGCCGATTGCGGCGGGCGTTCTGGTCTGGCTTGGCCGCACGGCCGATTTCAAGGCGGCGCTGCGCTCGCCGCGCATGCTGGGCATGGCCGCGCTGACGGCGACGCTGATTACCATCAACTGGAGCGTCTATGTCTGGGCGATCGCGGTGGACCGCACCGTCGAGACGGCGCTCGGCTACTACATCAATCCGCTGGTCAGCGTGGTCGTCGGCGCCGTGGTTCTGGGCGAGCGGCTCGACCGGCGTCAGGTGGTAGCGGTGGCGATGGCGGCTGTCGCGGTCCTCATCCTCACGATCGAGAGCGGGCAACTGCCATGGGTGTCGCTGGCGCTGGCCTTTTCATTTGCCGCCTATGGCTTCTTCCGCAAGACCCTGCCCATCGGCCCAAGCCAGGGCTTTCTGCTGGAGGTTCTCATTCTGGCGATCCCGGCGGCGGCCTATGTGGCGTGGCTGATCGCGACCCGCCAGGATCATCTGACGACGGGCAATCTGGGCGATATCGCGCTTCTGATGGGTTGCGGCCCGGTCACGGCGGTGCCGCTTTTGCTGTTCGCTTTCGGCGCCAAACTGCTGCGGCTCTCCACGATCGGCATCATGCAATATATCGCGCCGACCATCGTGTTCCTGATCGCCGTCTTCATCTTCCACGAGCCGTTCGACCGCACGGACGCGTTTGCCTTCGCCCTGATATGGGCCGCACTGGCGATCTATTCGAGCTCGATGTTCATCGGCCGGGGCCGGGGCAAGGCAGCTACAGATTCTCGATAACCGACGACATGCCCTCGGTCGGCGCGCCATCGGCCGAACCCGCCACCAGTATGGCCGCAACGATGCGCTCGGCGTCTTCCACCACCAGTGGCTTCACCTTCTCGGCGGTGTGGATGAAGCCCTCGTCTGTCATGTGCTTCAACAGCGCCAGCATCGGATTCCAGAAGCCGTTGATATTGGCGAAGACGATCGGCTTGCGATGATGGCCAAGCTGCGCCCAGGTCATGATCTCGATGATTTCCTCGACAGTGCCGATACCGCCCGGCAACGCGACGAAGGCGTCCGATTTCTCGAACATCAAATGCTTGCGCTCGTGCATGTTCTCGGTGATGACGAGTTCGTCGAGCCGGCTGAGCGCCGGCTCGGTTGTTTCCTTGTTGAGCAGGAAGCGCGGAATGATGCCGCTGACCTTGCCGCCGGCCCTGAGTACCCCCTCGCAAACCGCGCCCATCACGCCCTTGGTGCCGCCGCCATAAACGAGCCGAAGACCTGATTTGGCGAGCGAGCGGCCCAGAACGTGCCCGGCCTCCAGATACGCTCCTCCCTTGCCGGTGGATGAGCCGCAATAGACGCAGACGGATCGAATCTTGTTCATGTCTGATTGGTGAGCGGAGCGGGGCACGCGGTCAAGCCTGAAGCCGGCTTTTTCTTGTCGGCCACGCGAAAACAGGCTAGATCGCAAGGGGGCGGTCAAGGGGCAGGATTGACATGGTCGTGACACCAGTGAAGGCGTTCTTTTTCGCGGTCGGCGCCAGCGCCGTCGTGGCGGGGGCAGCCTATGTCTCCGGCGCGCTCGATCCCTATCTGAGCAAGCCGCCGGCGACAGCTTCGGCATCGCTTGAGGACGGAGCGCAGAAATCTGCTCAGGCATCGGCGCAGCCAGCCGGCGAACAGCCTGCTCCGGCACCTGAAGCTTCCGCCGAAGCCAGGCCGTCGCCAGCCCCGGCAGAATCCCAAAAGGCCGAACCTCAGAAGAACGCGACGGCGGCGGCTCAGCCCGATGAGGCTACCAAGCCGGCTGAAACAGCAGCACCGGCGGTCAATGAACCGCCCGCGCCGCAAAATCCGGCCAAGCCGAAGGTCATCGCCCCGACTTTCGATGTCGTGCGGGTGGAGGGCGATGGTTCCATCGTCGTTGCCGGACAGGCGGCGCCCAACGCCAAGGTGGCGGTCATTCACGGTTCGGCCGTGCTCGGTGAAACGACGGCGGACGGCACCGGCGCTTTCGCCATCGCACTGGACCATGCGCTGAAGCCGGGAGATTACCAGATCGTCCTGCGCTCCACCGCGCCCGGCGGGGTCGTCGCCACCTCGACGCAGACGGCCGTGGTGTCGGTTCCTGAAAAGAGCGACGGCCAGGTGCTGGCGCTTGTCGAGGAGCCGGGCAAGCCATCGGAACTGATCACGGTTCCAAAGCCGCCCAAGACGTCCGAGACATTGCCGTCTGCCGAAAAGCCTGCCACCGCGTCATCGTCCGCTGCATCGGAGGCCCCCGCGTCAGCGGTGACCGAACCGGCCGCGCCTGCCGCCAGTGGGCCGAAGATCGCGGTGGAAGCCGTCGAGATCGATGGCGGCAAGGTTTTCGTCGCCGGTATTGCCGATCCGGGCCGCAAGGTGCGCGTCTATGCCAACGACATTCTTCTCGGCCAAACGATCACCTCGCCGGATGGGCATTTTCTTGTTGAGGCGACGCGTGACCTGCCGGTCGGCGATTATATCATCCATGCCGATGCGCTGGCTGACGACGGGTCAAAGGTGCTGGCACGCGCTGCCGTGCCGTTCCAGCGCGAGGCGGGCGAAACGATGTCCGCGGTCGCGCCTTCTGCCGATGAAGCGACGTCTCCCGTGAATGCGAAGCCGGAAGCAGCCACGTCCTCCGGTGAGGCGAAGACGCCGGATACTCCGCCGACGGACACTGCGGCACCGGCAAAGGCCGAACAATCCGCCGACATTCCCGAGACAGTTTCGCCGAAGCTGGAACATGCCGACGGCGCCGTCATTATCCGGCGTGGCGATACGCTGTGGCAGATCTCGCGACGCGTCTACGGCCATGGCGTCCGCTATTCGACCATCTATCTTGCCAATCAGGACCAGATCACCGATCCGGACATGATCTGGCCGGGCCAGGTGTTCAAGGTTCCGGAGAACTCGAATGAGGGCGAACCTGCCAATTTGAAGGCAATGGGCGCCCAGGTGACGCAGCTTCCAGACACGAAGGCTGGGAAGAAGCCCTGAATCGACGGGGTAGGGAGATAAAGCGCCGCTGAGGGAGTATATTTCGTCTCTGGGTGCGCTTGCGGAATGATGTTTCATCGTATATCGACGATGTACGATGAATCCGGTCTTCAAGAATCCTTTGTGCTGCACGCTCGACGCCCGCCAGATGGCGATCGGTTTCGCGGCTTTGTCGCATCCCGCACGCATTGAGATTTTGCGCCATCTCTCCACTTCCTCCTCCTGCTGCTGCAGTGACGTGGTCGGCCGGCTCGATCTGGCGCAATCCACCGTCTCGCAGCATCTCAAGATATTGGTCGAGGCCGGGCTGGTGCGCTATGCCGCCGATGGCAAACGCTCGCGCTATGCCGTCAATGGCGAGGCCTTGACCGTCCTTGCCGGGGCCGTGTCCGAACTGGTCGAAACCTGCTGCCCCGCCGGCGACCATTAATAAAGGCAATCGACTTGGCCGACAAAACCGTTTCCGCCGATTCCGGCTCGACGTTTAGAACCCTTGCCAATCTGTGGCCCTACATGTGGCCATCGACGCGCGCGGACCTCAAGGCGCGTGTAGCGTGGGCGACCGTGCTTCTGGTGGCCGCCAAATTGATCCTGGTTGCCGGGCCGTATTTCTTCAAATGGGCAACGGATGCCCTCGCCGGCGAGGGCAAGGCGCCGCCGCTGCCGGCGCTGCTGGCCGCACCCTTGATGCTGGTGATCGCCTATAATGTCGTTCGCGTGACGCAGCTTGGCTTCAATCAGTTGCGCGATGCATTGTTCGCGCGCGTCGGCCAGCATGCCGTGCGCCAGCTTGCCTACCGCACCTTCGTGCATATGCATGAACTGTCGCTGCGCTTCCATCTCGAACGGCGCACCGGCGGCCTGTCGCGCATCATCGAGCGCGGCACCAAGGGTATCGAGACCATCGTGCGCTTCACCATGCTGAACACGGTGCCGACGATCCTCGAATTCGCCCTGACGGCGGTGATCTTCGCCTACAGCTATGGCTGGAAATATGTCGCGGTCATTGCCGTGACGGTGTGGCTCTACACCTGGTTCACGCTGCGGGCGAGCGACTGGCGGATCGAAATCCGCCGCGACATGAACGACAGCGACACCGACGCCAACACCAAGGCCATCGATTCGCTGCTCAATTTCGAGACAGTCAAATATTTCGGCAATGAGCGAATGGAAGCCGAGCGGTTCGACCGCTCGATGGCCCGCTACGAGACCGCGGCGACGAAGATATGGACGTCGCTCGGCTGGCTGAATTTTGGCCAAGGCGTCATTTTCGGGCTCGGCATGACCGTGGCCATGTGCATGTCGGCGCTTGAGGTTTCGCGTGGCGCGCAGACCGTGGGCGATTTCGTCTTCATCAATGCCATGCTGATGCAACTTTCGGTGCCGCTCAACTTCATCGGCTTCATCTATCGTGAAATCCGTCAGGGCCTGACCGACATCGAACAGATGTTCGACCTTCTCGACGTGCGGCAGGAGGTGGTGGATGCCCCCGGCGCGACGCCGCTTGTCGTGGAGGCCGGCCGGGTCGAGTTTCGCGACGTGCATTTTGCCTATGAGCAGAACCGCTCCATCCTGAAGGGCGTGAGTTTCGAGGTGCCGGCTGGCAAGACGGTTGCCATCGTCGGGCCTTCGGGTGCCGGAAAATCGACAATCTCCAGGCTGTTGTTCCGCTTTTACGATGTGCAGAAAGGTGCGGTTCTGATCGACGGGCAGGACGTGCGCGACGTGACGCAGGAGAGTTTGCGCGCATCCATCGGTATGGTCCCGCAGGATACGGTGCTGTTCAACGACACGGTTGCCTATAATATCCGCTATGGCCGCATCGATGCCAGTGACGAGGATGTGCGCAGGGCGGCGGGGCTGGCCCAGATCGGCCCCTTCATCGAAGGCCTGCCGGACGGCTATCGCACCATGGTGGGCGAGCGTGGCCTCAAGCTCTCGGGCGGTGAAAAGCAGCGCGTGGCGATTGCCCGCACCATCCTGAAATCACCGCCGATCCTGATTCTCGACGAGGCGACCTCGGCGCTCGACAGTCACACCGAGCAGGAAATCCAGGCCGCGCTCGATCTCGTCAGCCGCGGTCGCACCACCATCGTTATCGCGCACCGGCTCTCGACGGTGATTTCCGCCGACGAGATCATCGTGTTGAAGGACGGCAGCATCGCAGAGCGCGGCACGCATGCGGCGTTACTCAAGGCAGGTGGCCTTTATGCTTCCATGTGGGACCGCCAGCGCGAAGCCACCGAGGCCGAAGAACGCCTGCGCATCGCCCGCGAAAACGACGAGATGGGCGTTCTGGTTCGCCGGCGCACGGAAGAGGTGAGTTGACGCCGTTCTCTCCGGCTGTAGCTTGCGTTGCCGGCAGAGGAGGAACATCGCATGTATTACGCTATTCTCGCCTATCATGAGGAAGAAATCGTACAGTCATGGACGCCGGATGAAGACGCGGCGGTGATGGCCGGCCTGCTCAAGACCCATGAGCGGCTTTGCCGGGAGAAGCGTCTCGGCCCGTCGGCCAGGCTCGGCTCGACTGCGGGCGCCTGCACGCTGCGCGGGCCGGGCGAGGGCATTGTCACCGATGGCCCGTTCGCCGAAACCAAGGAGCAGTTCCTCGGCCTGTATGTGGTCGATTGCGCCGATCGCGATGCCGCTGTCAGCATCGCGCGTGATTTACACCGCTCCAACCCGACCGCCGTTTATGAGATCCGTCCGGTCATGCTCTATCTGCCGGGCGTGCCGCTTGCCGAGAGTGGGCAGGAATGACGGGAAGTCGCGGCGGCCTGTCTTGCTGAGGTAAAATCGGCATGATCGTCCGCCTGCGGCATCGCGCGCGCGTTGCGGCTTTCCATCGTTTCCGGTAGAGAAGCCGGACCTGAAACGGAGCCATCCGGCAAGCCGATGAATCTCGTCGATACGGTCAAAAACACCTTCGTTCCGATCCATCGTGAGGGCTACCCTTTCATTGCGGCTTTCGCATTGATCACGCTGTTTCTCGGTTATTTTTCCTCCATACTGTTCTGGATCGGCCTGATCCTCACCGCCTGGTGCATCTATTTCTTCCGCGATCCCGAACGTGTCACTCCGGTGGACGACCGGCTGGTGATAAGCCCCGCCGATGGCGTCGTTTCAGCCGTTGGCCCGGCGATCCCGCCGCGCGAACTCGGTCTTGGCGATGCCGAGATGACGCGCATCTCGGTGTTCATGAATGTCTTTTCCTGCCATGTGAACCGCGCGCCGACGCGCGGCCGCATTGCCCGCATCGAATACCGGCCGGGCCGTTTTTTCAATGCCGAACTCGACAAGGCAAGCAGTGAGAACGAGCGCAACGGCCTCGTCATCGAAAGCCCGAACGGCACTATCGCCGCCGTGCAGATCGCCGGGCTGGTGGCGCGCCGCATCGTCTGTTGGACCGAATCCGGCGGCGCCATCGGCATTGGTGAACGCTTCGGCCTGATCCGCTTCGGCTCGCGCGTCGACGTCTATCTACCGGCCGAAGCCGTGCCGCGCGTGGCCGTAGGCCAGACGGCAGTGGGCGGCGAGACCGTGATCGCCGAGTTTGGCGGCAGCGCCGGCGTGCCGCTGGTGCGGGTTTCCTGACTGATGAACAAGCCGTTCAAGAAGTTCGAGGTGCATGGCTCGGGTGGGCCGCCCATCCGCGAAATTCCGTTGCGCCTGGTGTTTCCCAACCTCATCACCGTGCTCGCCATCTGTGCCGGCCTTTCCGGTATCCGCTTCGGCTTTGAGGGGCGTTTTGAGACGGCGGTGGTGATGGTACTGCTGGCGGCCTTCCTCGACGGCGTCGATGGCCGTTTGGCGCGGCTCCTGAAAGCGACCTCGAAATTCGGCGCGCAAATGGATTCGCTGGCCGATATCGTCAATTTCGGCGTCGCGCCGGCGCTGGTTCTCTATGCTTTCCTGCTGGAACGCGCCGGCTCGCCCGGCTGGATCGCCGCGCTGCTTTTCGCAATCGCCTGCGGCATGCGGCTTGCCCGCTTCAACGTACTTTATGAGGACGACGACCAGCCGGTATGGCAGGCCGAATATTTCGTCGGTGTGCCGGCCCCTGCCGGCGCGGTGCTGGTGATGCTGCCGCTCTACCTGTCTTTTCTCGGGCTGGAGCCGAGCAAGCCGGTGGCACTTGTCGCCACCGCCTTCACCACGCTCGTCGCCTTCCTTCTGGTCAGCCGCTGGCCGGTCTATTCGGGCAAGAGCCTCAAGATTCCCGGTGACAAGATGTTGCTCGTCATCCTTGCCATCGTGCTCTACCTCCTGCTTGTGGCAAGCTACCCGTGGCATACGCTGACCGCCTCGGCGATCGCCTATCTCATCTTCCTGCCGTTTTCGATGCGCGCCTATTCGCGCCGTGCAAAACGCGAGGGCGAGAAGGCCCTGCCACCCGATGTGGATGCAAGAACGACCGATTGAGCGGGTTCAAGCCGCAGCACTGTCGCCAAGACGTTCGATCGCCAACTGCCGTGTGCCGACATAATCGGTCTTGCCTGAACCGAGCACGGGGATTTCACCGACCTTGACAATATCGCCGGGGATCGAAATCTCTGGCGCGCCGGCGTCTTTGGCGGCCTTGCGCAGCGCCTCGCCATCGGCGTTGTCTGCGGTAGTGACAAGCACGATGCGCTCGCCGCGCTTTTTGTCGGGCACGGAAACCGCGGCATGATGTTCCTGCGGCCAAAGCCGCTGTGCCAGCATTTCCACCGCGCCCAGCGATACCATCTCGCCTGCGATCTTGGCAAAGCGCTTCGCGCGCCCGCGAATGGTGATGAAACCCTCCCGGTCGATCGAAACGATGTCGCCGGTATCGTGCCAGCCATCGGCGAGCGGCTGCAATTCTCCGGGCCGATCCGCCGTCATGTAGCCCATCATCAGGTTCGGGCCGCTCAGCCATAGGCGCCCGGAATCGTCGATCCCATCCACCGGCTCCAGTCGCATATGCATCGCCGGCAACAGACGGCCGACCGTGCCGTCTCGGCCATGGATGGCGGTGTTGACCGCAACGACAGGTGCGGCTTCCGTCAGGCCGAACCCTTCGATGATTTCCGCGCCGAAGCGCTCTCGCCAGGTGCGGCGCGTTTCCGGCCGCACCGCCTCGCCGCCGGCGACGATGAAGCGCAGGCTGGAAAAGTCGTCGTCCTTGGCCGCGCGGGCGTAATTGGCCAGAAACGTGTCGGTGCCGAACATCACCGTCGGCCTGATCTTGCGGGCGATCTCGGGAATCTGCTTGTAGTGCAGCGGGGAGGGGTAGAGGAACAGCTTCACCCCCATCACCAGCGGCAGGATGGTGCCGCCTGTGAGCCCGAAGGCATGGAAGGCCGGCAGCACGTTGAACAGCGTGTCGGTCGCCGTCACGGTAATGCGGGCTTCCGCCTGCATGGCGTTGGCGAGAAGGTTACGATGCGAGAGCACAACTGCCTTCGGCGTGCCTTCCGAGCCGGAGGTGAACAGGATGACGGCCGGTTTGCCGGCGTCCTGTTCACTGAGCGGTCGGCGCCAGAACAGCGCCGCTGTCGCCTTTTCGATGAAAGAGGCGCTTGAGTGCAGATCCTCCAGCCATAGAAACCGGGCGCCGGCTTCCTCTATCGCCTGCACGATGTCGGCAAGCCCGGCCTTTTCGATAAAGGCACGCGAGGAAACCACGCAGGTGATGGTGGCGGTGCGGATGGCGGACGCCACATTGGCCGGCCCGGCGGTGTAATTCAGCATCGCCGCTGCTCGTCCGGCCGAAAGCAGGCCGAGCAGCGAAAGCACCATGCCATTGGTGTTGGGCAACAGGACACCGAGCGCCCTGCCGGGCGGCGCGGCTCGTTCGAAGCGCGCGCCCAGCACCCGCGCGCCAATGAACAGGCGGCGATAACTCAATGATCCGCCGACGATATCCTCGACCGCCGTGCGTCCGGCACCGACCCGGTCGGCGGCATCGCGGACGGCCAGGAACAGGCCGCGGTCGAAATCGGTCGCGGCAAGCCGCGCTTCCGCCATGCGGTCGAAGAAGGCATTGCTGGAACGGGTCTGGTAGCCGCCCGCCCGCTCGACCAGTTCGGTAATGGTCATGGGGTCAAGGACGCTGATCGCCAGCTTCGGCAGGAAGCGGCGTGGAGCCTTCTGTGCATCGGTCAGCGAAAACGGCAGATGCCGCGCACCGCCGACGAAAATCGGCACGATGCGCGCGTCGGCCTGCATGGCGATCCGGGCGATGGCGCGATAGAGCCGAAAAGTCTTGACGTCCGGCTCCACCGCATCCGGCAGATAGACTGCAAGCCGTCCGCTGCCTTTCAGCACGCGCACCAGCCGCCGGCTGACAAAGACATGCTCGGCGTTGAAAGCAATGGTGCGGGCCAGTTCGCGCCACGGCTCCAGCCAGGTGGCGCGGGCCGAGGCTTCATCCAATATGTGCAAAGTGTTGTCCGGCAGGAGCGACAGCATCAGCGCCGGTTCCAGCCGGGATTGATGGACAATCGCGTAGATTACCGGCGCGTCGGCGCCGCGCGCGATCTTCATGCGCCGGTCCGAAATCCGGTAGATGAGCTTGAAAGGCGCATAAAGCAGCGCCTGCGCGGCGCTCAGGCCGAATCGAAATTTAGCCACCGCACCGGCGAGCAACCAGATGGCGGCAAGGCAGGCCAGCAGCGCAAGCGCCAGGGTCATGCCGTATCGCTCCTTGTTCGTGCATGAAACACGCAAGGCTAAACGAAGCATCGATCAGGTCAATGCGAACCGTTCGCATATTCGCAGGCTCAAGACGCGCAAGACAAGAAAAAGCCGGCCTTGCGGCCGGCTGGGAGGGAGACGGGTCGATGGGGGTTTGGGGGACTTGGGAAGACCCGTCGCACAGAAAATGCACGGCGCACGGATAGGTTCCATCGTTGCGAAAAAATTTCACGGCTGTGCAAAGGGCACGCGTAGCCGCTGTTTGGGCCTGTGCCAATCATAGCCGGCATGAGCAAATACTGCGCCTAATACGACCGCGCCGCCGGCGAGGCAGGCTGCCGGAGGCAATTCTGACAGGAAAAGCCAGGCGAACAGGATCGCGAACTGCACTTCGGCATTGCCGAGCAGGACCGATTCGGGTGCCGGGATCAGGCGGCTGTCTTCGGTCCGCAGGATTGAGGCCAGTCCGAAGGAAAGCCCGAAGGCAATCAAAAGAAGCGCATCGTGACGTGAAACCGCCAGCGGATCGGTGACAAGCCAGCCGAATATGAACAGCAGCAGGGACGACACCGCGCCCGCCCACACCACTGGCGAGTCGCGGAATGCGCGGACCATGATCATGTAGAGCGCGCTGCCAATCGTCATCAGCAATGCTAGGCCGTCGCCCAGAAGGGATGGTGAGCGGGTCTGCATGGATGGACTTGGTCAGGACGTCGGTGAGGCCGAACACAGCCGCCGCAGTCGAAACCAGCACGATGCCGAACATGCGCTCGGTCGAAACCGGATCGAACGCCGAATGTGCCGCGCTGTCCATGCCGAGCTTTCCCGATGACGCCGCATCTTAAAACAAGGCTGCTGACAGCGGGCAGGCGGGGACCGTGTCCCCTAAGCCCTGCGCCAGCGTTCGCCGGCGAGGATAATCAGTCCGGCCGAGATGATGATCGCGGCGCCGACGAACACCTCCGTGCGCGGCACGTCGCCCCAGATCAGGTAGCCGAAGGTGAAGGCCCACAGCAGCGCCGTGTATTCAAAAGGCGCGATGATCGAAACGGGCGCGCGCCGCATGCCCTCGAAGAGCAGGAATTGCGCAACACCGCCGAGCGTACCGACGCTGAGCAGCAGCACCCATTCCCAGCCGTTCGGGGTCTGCCATACCCAGAACAGCGGCAGGGCGGAAAAAATGAGGAAGAAGGCGTTGTTCAGCACGAGTTGGATGATCGAGCGTTCCAGCAGCGCGATCTTGCGGATCAGGACAATGGTCAGCGCCCAGAAGCAGGCGGCGGCGAGCACCATCAGCACCGGAGGCGAAAAGCCCATATGGCGCGGATCGCAGGCCACGAACACGCCGGCAAATCCGATAAGCACGGCCACCCAGCGCGAGGGCGGCACGGTCTCTTTCAAAAGCACGATCGACAGCACCGTGACGATGATCGGCGCGGCGAAATAGATGGTGGTGAGTTCGGCCAGTTGCAGGTAGCGGGCTGCGTTGTAGAAGCACAGCCAAGCCACCATGGTAAGCAGGCTGCGCAGCACCATGGCCTTGAGGATCGGCGATCTTGCGGCTTCAACGAAGAGCTTCGGTCCGCCGACGCAGCCGGCACCGATGAGAATGATGGCGCTCCGGAAGGCCATGATCTGCCAGACACTTATGCCGGCAACCAGAAGCTTGATGACAGCGTCTTGCGTGGAAAACAGAAAGTAGGCCAGGCTCGTCAGCATGATGCCGGCGAAGACCTTTTCGCGCGTGTCGAGGACGGCAATATCGGCCATTGTGGAAGTTCCGTCCGGCGAGGCAATTTGGGCGGACCGCCTGCCGGGCCGCCTGCGCCGTACGCTACACCAGACGACCATGCCGCAGCGCTGCGCCAGCAATCACGGAACGTTGGCGCAGAGTCGCGCGACGCGGACGGAAATGCTATGAAATCCTGCCGCTCCGGGAGGAAGTCATGGATGCAGCCGCGATGAAGGCAATGCAGGCGCCGCTCAAGGAAGCCTATCGCGAGGACGCGTCGCGGGCGCTGGTCACGTTGAAGGCACGGGGCACGGTCGGCGAGCAGTCCATCGCCTGCAGCGTGGAGACGGGCAGGGCGCTTTCGGTGGCCGGCCTGCATCCAGCGACGGGCGGCAGCGGGTTGGAATTGTGCTCCGGCAATATGCTTCTTGAGGCTCTGGTCGCCTGTGCGGGCGTGACGCTGAAGGCGGTGGCTACCGCCCTGGAATTCCAGTTGAACTCATCGACGCTCGAAGCCGAAGGCGACATCGATTTCCGCGGGACCCTCGGCGTGGCCAAGGACGCGCCCGTCGGTTTTCGTGCGATACGCTTGAAATTCGTGCTGGACACCGACGAGCCGCAGGAGCGAGTCGACCTGCTGCTGAAATTGACCGAACGCTACTGCGTGGTGTTTCAGACCCTCAATTCGAGTCCTGAACTCTCGACCAGCACCAAACGGGCATAAACGCCCTGCCCCGGGGGCAGGGCCAGCATTGCGGTCTGGGCTTATTGCGCCGGCGCTTCCTGCAGGGACGGTTCGTCGTCTCCAAGATCGTCGGCATAAGGCGAGGCGCTTGGCACGCACTCGATCGACCAGCCCGCCGGCACAGGCTGCTTCTTGTATTCGGCAATTGCCGCCGTGCATTGGTCATGCTTGTCGAAGGCGGTCGGCATAACGACCATGCCTCCCTGTGGGCCGGCGACGACCAGATACCAGACCAGAACTGCTGTGGCTGACATGACGTTCCTCGTTATCCTGAAAAAGACGATCTTCGGATCAGGCACTGTTTCTAGAGCATGGGACCGAAAAGTGGAATCGGGTTTTCGGATTATTCCTATGCTCTATCAAAGTGTCGGAACGGCTTGCCGACCGAACACACGCCGCCTTGCATCTGCCTGATGATCTCAGATCTTACCGTCAAGTCCGAGCTGGTGATACTTGTGCATGATCTTGTCCTGGTTCTCCAGAAGCCAGTCGATCGACGGCTCGTTGCTCATCGCCTTGCGGATAGCCTCGGTCGTACCCTTGCGATGCAGGTCGAACAGGATCTTGTGGTCGAGGTTGTTGTCGTCGACGACGCTTGGCGCCAGCCAGACCGAGCAGATGATGCCGAGGTCGTTGGCCTTCTCCTTCGGTATGATGCCGGCGCGAACAGCATCGAGAACGCCATTGGCGATGGCGAATTGCACCGTGCCCATCAAAATGCTGGTGTAGCGTGAGCTTTTCACCGTCACCTTGGACACGCACAGCGTCACCGGGCGCACCATGATGTCGGTGTTGAGCAGCGCGAACACGCGTGTATGGCCCGCGACCTGATCGCCGGTCAGGGTCGCAAGCGCGGTTCCCACGGGGCCGTCGAGTTCACCGATCACGATTTCCGGTTCAGCTGCGGTTCCGGGAGGGCCACCAGCGACCAATGCCTCGCCGGTGCGCATAACGATACGATTGCTCATTTGAATTCCTTCCAGTTGGAAACTTTGGGGCCAGTTGGAAACTTTGGGGTGGATGCGGCCGCTCTGTTCGGTGCAGCCAAAACGTGCCCGCTTGGATGCTAACCAGTCAGGACGGCACAAGCGACTGTGACATAGAGGCGCTCCGGGTTCTGCTCGACTGTGAAAGTCCGGCTATTCGGGCATCCGATATGACACCCAGCGATCATGCCTGGCCTGATAGATCTGGCCGGTACGCGTCTCTGTCGGGTCCGCTAGCGGTACGATCCGCGCGGCGATATCACCTGGATGCGGCAGCGTCTCGGGGTCTTCGCCGGGCATGGCCTGCGCGCGCATGGCGGTGCGGGTGGCGCCGGGATCGACGGAATTGACGCAAAGCGCCATGTTGCGGGTTTCGTCCGCCCATGAGCGCGCCATCGCCTCAACAGCCGCTTTCGAAGCCGCATAAGGAGCCCAGAAGGCGCGCGCCGAGTGCGCCGCCCCGGACGACAGGAGAATGGCGCGCCCGGCGTCGGATTGGCGCAGCAGCGGATCGACCGAGCGGATCAGCCGCCATGTGGACGTCACATTGACCGTCATCACCTTCTCGAAGGTCTTGGCCTCGACATGGCCGATCGGCGCAATCACGCCCAGCAGTCCGGCATTGGCCACCAGAATGTCCAGCTTGCCCCAACGTTCGTTGACGGCGCCGCCCAGCCGGTCGATGCCATCCATGTCGGTCAGGTCGAGCGGCACCAGCGTAGCCTCGCCCTTGCCGGTCCTGTCCTTCTCGGCCTTGATCTGGTCGTCGAGTTCTTCCAGCCCGCCGGTGGTGCGAGCAACGGCGATGACGTGGGCGCCGGCCGCCGCCATGTGCCTTGCGATGAAATAGCCGATGCCGCGCGAGGCGCCGGTGACGAGGGCGATGCGGCCGGTAAGGTCGGGCAGGGCAGTCATGCGGGTATCCAGTTCAATAAAGCCTTGAAACGGCTCGTGATAGGACGAATCTCGGCCAAGGGAAACCCGGCGTGAGGTCGCGGCGAACAGGGAAAGGTACGGAATTTTCGACAGTCTTGTCGGGTAAGGCACATGCCGCCCGTCCTTGAAGCAGGCACGACCAACCCTGGAGAGAACCCATGAGCAGAACCGTTGCAATCCTGATCGCGAGGCTGATCTTCGCCGCCGTCTTTGCCATGGCGGCCAGCTTCAAATTTGCCGGAATGGAAGCCACGGCGAACTATATCGCTGCCGCCGGCTTTCCGTTTCCGCTGCTTCTGGCCTGGCTCGCCGCCATTTTCGAGATCGCGCTGGTGCTCGCCTTTCTGACGGGCGCTTTCTTTTCCGAAGCAGCGCTATTGGCCGCCATCTATGTGATTTTCCTCGCCTTTGCCTTCCATGGTCCGTCGCATTGGCAGGCGAGTCAGGACGAGTTCGGCTTTTTCGTCGATCATTTCACCTTCCTGGCCGGCCTGCTGTTCGCAGCCGTTCACGGGCCGGGCAAAAGATTGGCCCTGTGCTACGGCTTCATTTGGAGGGATGAAACGGTGCCGGCGAATTGAGACGAGCTATGCTCCGCTGACCGCCAGTAGCGACAGCGTGCGCACATTGTCAGATTGCTCGAAATCGGCCAGCCGTGTCGGATACTGGCCGCTGAAGCAGGCGTCGCAGAATTGCGGCTGATCCTGGTTGCGGCAGGCTTGGCCAACCGCTCGGTAGAGGCCGTCAAGTGTCAGGAAACCGAGCGTATCGACGCGGATGAAGGCGGCCATTTCCTCGATCGACATGCGTGAGGCAAGCAGCTTCGACTTTTCGGGCGTATCGACGCCGTAAAAGCAGGAGGCGCGAGTCGGCGGCGAGGCAATGCGCATATGCACTTCGCTGGCGCCGGCATCGCGCACCATCTGCACGATCTTCTGGCTGGTGGTGCCACGCACGATGGAATCGTCCACCAGCACGACCCGCTTGCCCTCGATCATGCTGCGGTTGGCATTGTGCTTCAGCCTCACGCCCATATGGCGAATCGAGTCGCCCGGCTGGATGAAGGTGCGGCCGACATAATGGTTGCGGATGATGCCGAGTTCGAACGGAATTCCGGCTTCCTGGGAAAAGCCGATGGCCGCCGGCGTGCCGCTGTCGGGCACCGGCACGACGATATCGGCCTCGATCGGCATTTCGCGGGCAAGCTCGGCGCCGATTCGCTTTCTCACCTCATAGACGTTGCGGCCCTCCACGGATGAATCGGGGCGCGCGAAATAGACATATTCGAAGATGCAGAACCGGGTCTTCTGCGGCTCGAACGGAAACAGACTCTCGACGCCTCTGGCGGTGATGACGACCATTTCGCCGGGCTCGATGTCACGTACGAAGCGCGCGCCGATAATGTCGAGCGCGCAGGTTTCCGAAGCCAGAATCCACGCGCCGTCGAGATCGCCCAGCACCAGCGGACGGATGCCGAGCGGATCGCGGCAGCCGATCATCTTCTTCGATGACAACGCCACCAGGGAGAACGCCCCTTCGAGCTGACGCATGGCGTCGATGAAGCGGGCGTTGAGATCGCGCTCCCTACTGGTGGCGACCAGATGCAGGATCGTTTCGGTGTCCGAGGTCGAGGAGAAGATCGAACCCTGCTTCTGCAGCGTGCGCTGCACGGTCATCGCATTGGTGATGTTGCCGTTATGGGCAACCGCGAAGCCGCCATCGGCAAGCTCGGCGAAGAACGGCTGGATATTGCGCACGCCGGCGCCGCCGGTGGTGGCGTAGCGCGTATGGCCGATGGCGCGGCTGCCGGGAAGGCGATCCAGTACAGACTGTTTGGTGAAACGGTCGCCAATCAGGCCGACATGGCGCTCGATGTGGAACTGCTTGTCGTCATAGGAGACGATGCCGGCGGCCTCCTGGCCACGATGCTGTAACGCATGCAGGCCCAGCGTGACGATGGCTGCCGCATCCTGCCGGCCGAATATGCCGAACACGCCGCATTCGTCGTGAAAATGGTCGTCCGCTTCGCCGGAAAGTGCGTCGCCTGCATCTGCCATGGCATGAAGCCTTTCACCTGCTAAACAAGCAATATAAGCGCGCGGCGGTCAGGGAACAATGTGCCGCATCGAATGCCTTGGCCGATCATCGACAAAGGCCGTCACAGGATCGTCAATTGCCGCTGGCTGGCGCGTCGGCGGGCGGTGAGGCGTCGCCATTGCCTGCTGGCGGGCTCTGCGTGTCCGCTCCGGCCTCGCTTGAGCCGGGGCTGAGCCGCTTGAGGATCGTGTTCTCGGGGTCTTCCGGCAGCATGTTTTCGATCTTTGTGCCGATCGATTCCAGCAGCGGCCGCGATTTGGCGCTGACGACCCATTCCGGTGCCCGGTCGCCGGCCAGCCAGTTGAAGAACATCAGCCCGACGGCGACGACGAGAACGCCGCGCGCCGCGCCGTAGAGAAAGCCGAGCGTGCGGTCGAGCGCGCCGACCCGGCTGTCGATGATCCAGTCGGCCAGTTTCATGGTGATGATGGTGACGATGATCAGCGCGACGATGAAGACGATACCTGCCGCCGCTCCCATGGCGATCTTGTCGTTGTCGATATAGGGCTGAACATAAGGCACGACGGGCTTGTAGAAGAAGAATGCCGCCGCCGCCGCCGCGATCCAGGAGGCGATCGACAGCACCTCGCGGGAAAAGCCGCGCACCATCGCCAGCATTGCCGAAACCAGGGTGAAACCGACGAGAATCCCGTCAAGCAGCGTAATCGGCATGTGCTTCCTTCCACTCCAAGGCTGCGTCAGTCATGCTCTTGAGCATCGCTGCGGCGTGAACCTGCGATGCGCGCCACCAAGTCGGCAAGATCGGTGGGTCGAAAGGCCCCGGCGCCGATGCCACCGTTTATTTCTTCGCTGCCAAGCGGCAGCACCGCGCTTCCAAAACCCAGCTTTTCGGCTTCCTTGAGGCGTTGCTGCGCATGCGCGACCTGCCTCACGGCCCCCGAAAGGCTGATTTCGCCGAAATAGACGCAATCGGCTGGAAGGGCAAGGCCGGTGAGCGAGGAAACCAGCGCCGCCGCGACCGCGAGATCGGCGGCCGGCTCGGAAATGCGGTAGCCGCCAGCGACGTTGAGATAGACGTCATGCTGGGAAAAGCGCACGCCGCAATGCGCCTCCAGCACGGCAAGCACCATCGACAGCCGCGCATTGTCCCAGCCGACGACGGCGCGGCGCGGCGTACCGAGCGGCGAGGGCGCGACCAGCGCCTGGATTTCCACCAGAACCGGGCGCGTGCCTTCCATGCCGGCGAAAACGGCTGCGCCCGGCGATTTGGCATGACGCTCGCCCAAAAACAGTTCGGACGGGTTGGCGACTTCACGCAGCCCCTTATCGGACATTTCGAACACGCCGATCTCGTCGGTCGGGCCGAATCGGTTTTTGACCGTGCGCAGGATGCGGTAATGATGACCGCCTTCGCCTTCGAAATAGAGCACGCCGTCGACCATATGCTCGACCACGCGCGGCCCGGCGATCTGGCCCTCTTTGGTGACATGGCCGACCAATACCACCGCGGCTCCGGTGGATTTGGCGTAGCGGATCATCGCCTGCGCCGAGGCGCGTACCTGGGTGACGGTTCCCGGCGCCGAATCGGCCAGGTCCGTCCACAATGTCTGGATCGAATCGAGAATCACCAGGTCGGGCCGTTTGCCTTCTGTGATCGTCGCCAGAATGTCCTCGACATTGGTTTCGGCGGCCAACTCGACCGGCGAAGTGGCGGCGCCAAGCCTTTGCGCGCGCAGCCTGATCTGCGCCACCGCTTCTTCGCCCGACACATAGATGATGCGATGCCCTTGCTGGGCGAGTGCGGCAGCCGCCTGGGTGAGAAGCGTGGATTTGCCGATGCCGGGATCGCCGCCGATCAGAAGCGCCGAGCCGCGCACAAAGCCGCCGCCGGTGGCGCGGTCCAACTCGCCGATACCCGAAGCGATACGCGGCGCGTCCTCGATGTCGCCTGAAAGCGTGGTCAGCGCCACGGCGCGGCCCTTGCGGGCATTGCGAGCCTGGGCGGGGCCGGAGCCGATGCCGCCGGCCGTGCCTTCCTCGACCAACGTGTTCCATTCGCCGCAGGAATCGCATTTGCCGGCCCAGCGCTGGTGCACCGTGCCGCAATTCTGGCAGATGAACTGAATGCGGGATTTGGCCAACGCCTACTCGAACCTTTCCGGCAGATGGCTGTCTTCCGCCAGATCGAAGAAGCGGGTGAATTCCCCCTGGAAACCGAGTTGCACCGTGCCGGTCGGGCCGTGGCGCTGCTTGGCGACGATCACTTCGGCCTTGCCGCGCGCTTCGTTCAGGTCGGCTTCCCATTTGAGATGTTCTTCGGAGCCGAATTTCGGCTCCCTGTTCTTCAGGTAATATTCCTCGCGGTACACGAACATCACCACGTCGGCGTCCTGCTCGATGGAGCCCGATTCGCGCAAATCCGAAAGCTGAGGGCGCTTGTCGTCGCGGCTTTCCACCTGGCGCGAAAGCTGGGAAAGCGCGATGATCGGCACGCCGAGTTCCTTGGCCAGCGCCTTGAGGCCGGTGGTGATCTCGGTGATTTCCTGCACGCGGTTCTGCGCGGCTTTCGCGCTCGAGCCCTGCATGAGCTGGATATAGTCGATGACGATGACATCGAGCCCACGCTGGCGCTTCAGCCGCCGCGCCCGCGCCGCGAGCTGGGCAATGGAAATGCCGCCGGTCTGGTCGATGAACAGCGGCAGCTTCTGCATGGTTTGCGAACAGGCGACCAGCTTTTCGAAATCCATCTCGGAAATCTCGCCGCGGCGGATCTTGGAGGAGGGGATTTCCGTCTGCTCGGAGATGATGCGCGTGGCGAGCTGTTCCGACGACATTTCCAGCGAGAAGAAGCCCACGACGCCGCCATTTGCCGCCTTGAAAGTGCCGTCGGCCTGTTGCGCCGGCTGGTAGGATTCGGCGATGTTGAAGGCCACGTTGGTGGCAAGCGACGTCTTGCCCATGCCGGGGCGACCGGCGATGATGATAAGGTCGGAGGGTTGCAGCCCGCCCATGCGCATGTCGAGGTCGCGCAGGCCGGTGGCGATGCCGGACAGATGTCCGTCGCGCATATAGGCGGCGTTGGCCATGTCAACGGCGGTTTTGATAGCGTCGGTGAAGCTTTCGAAGCCGCCATCATAGCGGCCGGTCTCCGCCAGTTCGAACAGCCGCTTTTCGGCGTCCTCGATCTGCTCGCCGGGCGACATGTCGACGGGCGCGTCATAGGCGACATTGACCATGTCCTCGCCGACCGTGATCAGCGCCCGGCGCGTTGCGAGATCATAAATGGCGCGGCCATAATCGGCGGCATTGATGACGGTGACGGCCTCGCTCGCCAATCTGGCGAGATACTGAATCAGCGTCATGTCGCCGACCTTTTCGTCGGTCGGCAGGAAGGTCTTCAGCGTCACCGGATTGGCCATCTTGCCCATGCGGATCAGTTCGGAGGAGACCTCGAATATCTTGCGGTGCAGCGGTTCGTAGAAATGGCTGGGCTTGAGGAAATCCGATACCCGGTAGAAGGCGTCATTGTTGACCAGCATGGCGCCAAGCAGCGCCTGCTCGGCTTCGATATTGTTCGGGGCCTCGCGATACAGCGGAGTTTCCGCCACTTCGAACTTGCGCGCTGCCTCAGCCATCATTTCCCCAACTTACCCATGCCGAATCGCTAGTCTGGGCCATCCCGGCTCGACCCCATCTGGATAGCAGAGTGTGCCATGCGAGTCCGATCATAGCTCCCCGTTTGGCCGGACAACTCCCACGATTCACAGGCAGCGCTGCCTTGAGGCGATTCCATTTGACTTGCCAGACTGCGATTCTAGCGACGGGTATCGAACAAATCAAGAACAGGCCGGGGTCTGAATTATATCTCGATACTGTCGCCCCAGCCGACACGCCGCGCGCGCCTGAAGGCGTCGCCGTCACGCTTGGTGAAAAGGCGCGAGGCGGCGCTGCCGTCCGGCTGGCACAATTTCAATTCCACCTTGCCGGAACCCACTTTCGGCGGCGCCAGCACGCGAGCGGCTTGCGTGGGCGCAGGCTGGCGTGAAGCGGCGAGATAGATGAATTTCTCGTCCTCCCATGGCACATCGGCGTTCTTGGTCAGCCGGTGGATGCGTGACCGTGCCACCCGGCGGGCAAAATGGCACCAGTCGGGGGCGACAAGCGGACAGACGGCGTTGTGCGGGCAGGGCGCCAGAATGTGCGCGCCCGCGGTGATCAACTGCGCACGAACATCGAGCATGCGTCGCCAGCCGGCCGGCGTGCCGGGCTCGATGACAAGCAGCGTATCGCCTGTCAGTGCCCAAAGACGGTCGATCAGCTTGCCGATCGAAGGCGGTGCCAGTTCGTCCAGCACATAGGCGATGGTGACGAGTTCGGCAGGCTGTGCCGCGTCGAGATCGAGCGTGGCGTCACCGGCAAGCCACTGTGCCTGCACGCCCAAGCCCTCGGATGCCAGGGCCTCGCCCGTCCGGCGGGCGGCCGCACTTGCTTCCATCAGGGTTGCCCGCCGCAGTTCTGGCCACAGGTCGGTGGTTGCCCACAAAACCGTTCCAGGCCCGGCGCCGATATCGAGCAATGTGGCGGGCGAAAAGTCGGGCCGCGCCTCGGCCAGCGCATCGAGGCAGGCGTGCACGGCGGCATAGGTGGCCGGAAGCCGTGCCGCCAGATAGGCTTTGACCGCGAGGTCGTCGGCCATATGCAGGCGGCCATCGCGCGTTTCGGAGCGGTAGCGGCCGGACAGGGTGCTTGCCGCGTCGCGCAATTCGCCGAGCGGCACGGTTTCCAGAAGCCGATCCACGGCCTGACGGAGCGGGGCCGGCAGTTCCACAATCAGGCTCCGCGCGGCGCGAACAGGATTAGCGATGCACCGCAAAGGCAGATGACGGCGCCGGCAATATCCCATCGGTCGGGCCGCACACCTTCCATCATCCACATCCAGCCGAGCGACGCCATGATGTAAATCCCGCCATAGGTGGCATAGGCGCGCCCGGCGGCATCGCTGTCCACAAGCGCCAGCAGCCAGGCAAACAGAATCAGCGACGCCAGACCGGGCAGCAGCCACAGCGGCGACTTATCCAGCCGCCACCACGCCCAGAAAGAGAAGCATCCACCGATTTCGGCCAATGCGGCGGCTACATAGAGGAGATAGGTCAAGAGAAAAACCCCGCGCTATGGCGGGGTTTTCCATGATCGTGAAGGGCATGGCAAGTCGAATAAGCCTATTTGCCGGTCACCCTGCGGCGACGCGCCGGCTTGGCCGGGGCATTCTCTTCCCCTTGCTGGGAAACGGGTGCGTCCTTGCGGTGCCCCATATCGCGCATTTCCAGCGCCCTTTCGCACTTCGACATGTAGTCGCGGGTCATCGGCAGCGCGTCGTTGCGGCGCGTGAGCTGGATCTGGAAGTTCACCAGGTCCTGCCAGCGGAAGGCCGCCTCCGATGCCGCGAGATAGAATTCCCACATGCGGCAGAAACGCTCGTCATAGATCGCCTTGGCCTTGTCGCGGTTGACCGCGAAACGTTCGCTCCAGCGATTGAGCGTCTCGGCATAATGCAGGCGCAGAATTTCGATATCGGTGATGACCAGCCCGGATTTCTCGATCACCGGCGCCACTTCAGACAGAGCCGGGATATACCCACCGGGGAAGATGTATTTGCGGATGAAGGCGCTGGTCGCCCACGGCACGCCGGACCGGCCGATCGTGTGCAAAAGCATCACGCCATCGGGCTTGAGCAGCGTCGCGCATTTGTCGAAGAAGGTGCGGTAATGGTTGACGCCGACATGCTCGAACATGCCGACCGACACGATGCGGTCGAAACGCTCGTTGATGTTGCGATAGTCCTTGAGTTCGAAGTGCACGCGGTTTTCCAACCCCTGGGCATGGGCGCGGTCGGTAGCGACGGCATGCTGCTCGGTGGAGAGTGTCACGCCCTGCACATCGACGTCGAACGTCTTGGCCAGATAAAGGCCAAGGCCACCCCAGCCGCAGCCGATATCGAGCACGGTCTGGCCCGGTTGCAGCTTGAGCTTGGCGCTGATGTGCCGTTTCTTGGCCGCTTGTGCCTCGTCGATCGTCATGTCGAGGTGATCGAAGAAGGCGCAGGAATATTGCATGTCGTCATCGAGGAAGAGCCGATAAAGCTCGCCCGAGAGATCGTAGTGCCGCTGCACGTTGCGCCGCGAGCGCGAGGTCGTGTTGACCTGCTGCAGGCGGCGGAAGGCATGGCGCAGCCCTTCGATCGCCTTTGACCATGTGGCGTCAATGCCGCCGCTGCCCATATTCTGGAAGGCGATCCGCATCAGGCCGAGCACGCCGCCTTCAAGAATGTCGAGTTCGCCGTCCATATAGGCTTCCGGCACGGCCAGCATCGGATCGAAGGTGATTGCACGCTGGGCATGTGGTGTCTTGATATGGATATGCACCGGATCGCCGCTGCCGTCGCCGAAGGTTGAAATCGTGCCCTTCGGATCGGTGACCTTGAGACTTCCCGTGTGCACCAGGTGTTCGAGAATACGCTTCAACATAACGTTCATGAATCATCATCCCTATCGAACCAGGCGGGGGCGTCACCATTGTGCCTCAATACGGACGGGGTCGAAAAGTTCCCTTTGAACAAAAAAGCCCGGACACAAGGTCCGGGCTTTTGGTCCAGAATATGAATGCCGAGGCTCAAATCCTGACGGCATTAGAGCGCCGTGCGTTCAATTGAATGCACAAAGGGACGCTCTAACACCTTGATGGAGCATCGGAATAACCCGAAAACCAGATTCCACTTTTCGGTCCGATGCTCCAGGCACTCAGGCCTCTTCTTCGCCCTCGAACTCGGCATTCGGATCGAAGAAATTATCCGGCCGGGCGTTGTCGTTGATGTCGTCGCCATAGATCGCCTCGGCGGTCGTCAGCATCTCGCCCTGAGCCTGGCGTTCCGCTTCGTCGGTGCTGCGCGCAATGTTGAGCGTGACGGTAACCTCGACTTCCGGGTGCAGCGCGATTGCCACATTGGTAAGGCCGATGGTCTTGATCGGATGATTGAGTTCGATCTGGTTGCGGGCGACCGAGAAGCCCTCGGCGGTCAGCAGGTCGGCGATATCGCGCGTCGAGACCGACCCGTAAAGCTGTCCGGTTTCACCTGCGGAACGAACCGCGATAAAGCTGTGGCCATCGAGTTTCTCGGCGATCGCCTCGGCTTCGCTCTTGCGCTCGAGGTTGCGAGCTTCGAGCTGTGCGCGCTGGCCTTCGAACTTCTTCTTGTTGGCTTCATTGGCTCGCAGCGCCTTGCCCTTGGGCAACAGGAAATTGCGCGCAAAACCGTCCTTGACCTTGACGGTATCGCCCATCTGGCCGAGACGCGCGACGCGTTCGAGTAGGATGACGTCCATTTTCTTCTCCATATGCGCCGTTTTCGGCGATTGATCAGGAGACAGACTGGAAGCAATGGTGCCGATGGTTCGTGGCGCCGGTTTCGCTGTCCTGCCTGTCCAGGCAGTTAGGGGTAAGCTGTGCTTGAGCCCCAACTCGGGAATGATCCGCTCCCGAAGCGGCAGGATGGGCAAGGAGCGCGGTTAAGCGCCCCTCGCTCAAGGCGTTTTAACGCACGACGTAAGGCAGCAGGCCGAGGAAGCGGGCACGCTTGATCGCCTTGGCGAGTTCACGCTGCTTCTTCTGGCTGACGGCGGTTATGCGCGAAGGCACGATCTTGCCGCGCTCGGAAATGTAGCGCTGCAGAAGCCGCACGTCCTTGTAGTCGATCTTCGGGGCATTGGTGCCGGAGAACGGGCAGGTCTTGCGCCGGCGATGGAACGGGCGCCGGGTCGGGATCTGGTTGATGTCGACCATTATGCTGCTCCCTCGTTCTCGTTGCGGGGCCGGCGCGGGCCGCGGTCGCCGCCACGATCACCGAAGGAACGCGGGCCGCGATCGCCGAAATTGCCGCGATCCGAACGTTCCTCGCGCTTCTGCATCATCGCGGAAGCACCTTCTTCGTGCTTCTCGACCTTGATGGTCAGGAAGCGCAGCACGTCTTCCGACAGGCCCATCTGGCGCTCCATCTCGGCCAGAGCCGGCGGCGGGCAGGTCAGGTCCATCAACGTGTAGTAAGCCTTCCGGTTCTTCTTGACCCGGTAGGTAAGGGACTTCAGCCCCCAGTTCTCGACCCGGCCAATCGAGCCGCCGCCTTCGGTGATGACGCCCTTGAAACGTTCAACGAGCTCATCGACCTGCTGCTGCGACAGATCCTGCCGGGCAAGGAACACATGTTCGTATAGAGCCATAGTTCTTTTGCCTTTCTTCGTTTCTCTCCCGGTCCCGGCGGCTAAAGCCTCTGCAACTTCTCTGATCCTTCGAGGGCCTGTGGCCACCTCAGGAGAAGAAAGGAGCATGACGAGACGGTCGAGAGCGGAGACACGGGAGGCGGGCGCTTTTTAGCGTCGCGACGAAAGCGTTGTTTTTAAGAAAAACGGCCTTCGGCCCTCCGTTCAGCCCCCAGTCAGGACCGGCAGATTGAGGGCGGATATACAGCATTTTTCCTGCAACGCAAGCCTGGGGCCGGCCTGGACGTTGCCATCTGCTAATGCTGCCGCGCCTTGATCGCCATTCGCGACATCGCCAGGATCATATAAGCGGCGAAGAAAAGCGCGAGAGACCAGCCGAAACCGTCCGGGCCAAGCAGATCCATGCCGATGCCGATGACCTGCGGGCCGAGCACCATCCCGATGCCATAGCACAGCACGAATGCGGCGTTGGCCGAGGCGAGATCATGGCCGGAAAGCTGCGATCCGAGATGGGCGAGGCCGACGGTATAAAGCGCCGCCACCACGCCGCCCCACAAGAACAGAAGCGCCGCCATCAAGTGCCAGTTTGCGGCAAAGAGCGGCATCATTGCCGTGCCGACGAAACCGACCGTGGCGCAGGCGAGAAGCAGGTAGCGCCGGTCGCTTATGCGGTCGCTGAGCATGCCCATGGGGATTTGTAACAGCACATTACCGAGCCCGATCATGGTGAGCAGGAGTGCTGCGTCAGCCTCCGAATAGCCGATGCGGCTGCCATAGACGGGAAACAGCGCAAAGCCGCCGGTCTCGACCGCACCGAAAACCAGTACCGCGACCGTCGCTGTCGGCACCATCCAGATATAGCGCAGGAAACCGCTGGTTTCACTGGTGGTGTGGATGTCGGGGCTTTCCTTGCGTGCGGCAAGAACCGGAAGTGCCGCTATCGCGACAAATGCGACCGTGACGCCGAAAGGCAGGAACCCGACGCTGCCCAGATGCGCGAACAGCCAAGGCCCGGCGGCGAAGCCGAGTGAAAGAACCGTGGCATACACGCCGAGCACGAGACCGCGCCGATGCGGCGGCGCCGAGGCGCTGATCCAGAATTCCGAAAGAATGAACAGGATGGTGAGCGAGATGTGCAGCACCACGCGCAGCGGAAACCACATCCAGAATGCGGGTGCGAAGTGGAAACCGATAAAAGCGAGCGCCCCGGCTGCGATCATCATCAGCATGGTCATGGCCACACCGAAACGCCGCGCCAAGGGCGTCGCCAGCGGCGCGCCGGCAATGGAGGCGAGACCGGCGACAGCGGTGTTGAGGCCGATCATCGAAGCCGAATGGCCGCGTGATTCCAGGATGACGGACAGGAGCGGCATGCCGAGGCCGATGGCGATGCCTACCACGCTGATCGCCGATATGGCAGCCAGCATCGGCAGCCAGTGGACGCGCTCCTCGTCCTGCGCTTCGGTATCGGCGCTCATCTTGTGGCCGTCCGGCGTTTGCAGGCGAGAGGGGGAAGCGACGTCAGCACCAAAAGGGCGGTCCATTTCTCAAAGAACTTCGCGGATGAAACGATTACCGATCATCCGGTAGAACGGGACCGGTCCTCCGGGCTGCAGCAGCGGGTCTTGCTCAAGCCGCAGTTCCAGTTCCTCCAGGATGGTTTTCGTAATGCCCGGAATATCACCGTTTCGGGCTTCGGCAAGCGGCAACCAGACAAGATCTTCCAACTCATTGGTCGGCCCGCCATCGGCCAGTTCCACGGCCACGTCGCTGCGCCAGGCGACCAGGAAGCGGGTGTCGTAACGGCGCACGCGGCCGGGCGGGGTGATGGCGCGTGCGACGAAGCGCACGGCTTCGAGCGAAGGCTGCACGCCATGCTCGGCAAAACCCTGCCATTCCGGCTTGCTTGTGCGGAATTCGCCCTTTTGGCCGATCAACAGGCCGGCTTCCTCATAAGTCTCGCGGATGGCTGAAAGCGCGATGGCGCGGGCGCGCGCCGCGCTGGCGCGACCGGGGCCGGCAATGAGCTTTTCCTCCACGGCCGTCGGTAGTGGCGCCGCCACCTCAACGCGGCTGTCGCCGGGGTCGGTGCGGCCGCCGGGAAACACGAATTTACCCGGCATGAAGGCGTGCCGTGCATGGCGGCGGCCCATCAATACGCGAAAGTCATTGGCCGTGCGGTCGAGCAGGATCAGCGTGGCCGCGTCGCGCGGGCGCTTCGGTCCGCCCTGCGGTCTCAATTCGTTGCGCTCGATCGCGTCAACTTCCGCCTTGGTCATTCCGTGCATGGATTGGCCCTAGCCGAAAGTTGCGGTGCATGAAAGAGGGACTTTTGCCAGATCGGTTATGGTAGGATGGCGCCACGAAGCTATTATTGCGCCTCGAGTTTCGAGTGCGTTTCGATCTCGTCGTCCTCGCCGCCGAAACCATGCATATAGAGTGCCCATTGCAAACCGATGACGGCGCCCTTGATCGGTTGCAGCAATGCCAACGCCATGATGAGGGTCAATGGCGCCCATACGGCAAGATGCAGCCACATGGGCCAGAATGTCGTCATCTCGACGGTCATGAAGGCGCCCAGCACGACATGGCCGACGACGACGATGTCGAGATAGGCGGGCAGGTCGTCGGCGCGATGGTGATGAATTTCTTCGCCGCAGGCCGAGCATGTGTCCACCGTCTTGACGAAGGCGCGAAACAGCTTGCCTTGGCCGCAATGCGGGCAGCGGCCGAAAAAGCCGCGCTTCATGGCTTCCATCAGCGGCCGCGCGGGCCTCTCGCTCTGCGCGTCGCCGCCGAAAACCTGTTGTTGTGCAACCATTATCGTCTCCTGCCGCGCGGCCCCGAATGCGACCGGGACACCCTGCCACGCGATTGGCGCTTGGCCTTGTGGAATGACCGTTTGGAGCCGGGCAGGGGCTTGGGCTCGCTCAGCATCTCGAAGCGCATTGCACCCGCCATGGGGGCAACTTCGATCAAGCGGACCTCGACGCGATCCGCAAGCTGATAGCCTTTGCCGCTGCGCTCTCCGAACAGTGTCCGCGCCGCTTCATCGAATATATAGTAATCGCCCTGCAGCGATGACACCGGTATGAAGCCATCCGCGCCAAATTGCGGCAACTGGACAAAAAGTCCTGCCTTGGTCACGCCGGAGATGCGTGCATCGAAATTTTCACCAGTCTTTTCAGAAAGATAGCCAGCGACGAGACGGTCAATTGTCTCGCGTTCGGCCGCGATGGCGCGACGTTCCGTCGCTGAGATCAAAACCGCGATTTCTTCAAGCCGCGCCTCTTCGCCCGGCGTCAATCCGTCCGCGCCAAGCCCGAGCGCCGCGATCAGCGCGCGATGCACGATCAAATCGGCATAGCGGCGGATCGGTGAGGTGAAATGCGCGTACCGCCGGAGATTCAGCCCGAAATGGCCAAGATTGGCGGGCGAATATTCCGCCTGGCTTTGCGAGCGCAGCACCACCTCGTTGACCAATTCCTCATTATCCTCGCCGTGCACGCGCTCCAATATGCCGTTGAATTGCGCCGGGCGCATCTGTGCGCCGCGCGCCAGCGAAAGGCCGATAGTGTGGAGAAACTCGCGCAGCAATTCCTGCTTTGCCAGCGACGGCGCATCGTGGATGCGATAGACCAGCGCCTGTTTCTTCGCCTCCAGAGTCTCGGCGGCGCACACATTGGCCTGGATCATGCACTCTTCGATCAGTTTGTGCGCGTCGAGCCGGTCCGGCACCACCACCTTGTCCACAGTGCCGTCCTCTTTCAGCAGGATCTTGCGCTCCGGCAATTCGAGTTCGAGCGGCTGGCGGGCGTTGCGGCCGCGCTTCAAAACGGCATAGGCATCCCACAGTGGCTTCAGCACGGTTTCAAGGATCGGGCCGGTCTTGTCGTCTGGTGCGCCGTCAATCGCCGCCTGGGCCTGGGGGTAGGCGAGCCTGGCGGCCGATTTCATCATGATTCGATGGAAGGAGTGCCGGAGTTTGCGGCCTTCAGCCGTAAAGGTCATGCGCACGGCCATTGCCGGGCGGTCCTCGCCTTCGCGCAGCGAGCACAGATCGTTGGAAATGCGCTCAGGCAGCATCGGCACGACGCGATCGGGGAAATAGACCGAGTTGCCCCGCCTCAATGCCTCCCGGTCGAGCGGCGCGTCGGGCCGCACATAGGCGGCGACATCGGCAATCGCGACGGTGACGATGACGCCGCCGAGGTTCTTCTCGTCCTTGTCGAGCGTGGCGAACACCGCATCGTCATGGTCCTTGGCGTCGGCCGGGTCGATGGTGACGAGCGGCAGGTCGCGCCAGTCCTCGCGTCCGGCAAGCGTCGCCGGCTTCGCCGCCTCGGCTTCCGCCACAACGTCGGCGGGAAAGATATGCGGGATTTCATGGGCATGGATGGCGATCATCGAGATCGCCTTTTCGCTGGTCAGCGAGCCAAGCACCTGGAGTACCTTGGCCTTGGGCAGGCCGTAGCGCGGCATGCGCGCCGGCTCCACCTCGACGAGGTCGCCGTTTTCCGCGCCGTTGACGAACTCCTTGTCGACGATCAGTTCCGGCTGGCGCCGCTCGACAGGTTCGATGCGAAATGTGCCGTCATGCAACATGCGGAAGATGCCGAGCACGGCTTCGGTGCGCTTTTCGAACACCTTCATCACCCGCGCCGTATAGGCCGGGCCTGTCGCATTGTCGGTGGGGAAGGTTTTTGCCAGCACCCGGTCGCCGATGCCGGGTGTCGGGCCGCTGCGCGAGGCGCGGATGGCAACCACCGGCACGTCGCCATTGCCATGGCGTTCGCTTGGCCGCGCAAGCAGCAACCCGTCTTCGTCGCGGCCGAAAATGTCGAGTACCGCCACATGGGGCAGGGCGCCGGGCCGGATGAGGCGCTTGCGAGTCTTTTCCAGCAGACCCTCATCCTGCAGGTCGCGCAGGAGATCTTTCAGCCAGATGCGGTCGTCACCGCGCAGCGAAAAGGCCTTGGCGATGTCGCGCTTGCCGGTGCGGTCGGGGTTCTCAGCGATGAAACGCAGAATTTCGTCGCGCGAAGGTCGGTATTGGTCGCCGGGTCCGCGGCGCGTATCGCCGGCGCGCGGATCGTTGTGATCTCCACCGCGGCGGCGCGCCAACGCCGCTACGCCTTCTTGGCGGCGGGCTTTTTCGCCGCGCTCTTCTTGGCCGCAGCAGGCTTTTTCGCCGCCGCTTTGCGCGCCGGCTTCTTGGCCGTCCCCCCCTTGGCTTCTTTTTCGGCGATCAGCGTTACGGCTTCTTCCAACGTCACCGTCTGCGGGTCCCTGCCCTTGGGCAGCGTGGCGTTGACCTTGCCGAAATTCACGTAAGGCCCGTATTTTCCGTCACGCACAGTGATCTTGCCGCCGCCGTCCGGATGGTCGCCAAGCTCCTTCAGCGCCGCCGGCGTGCCGCCATTGCGGCCCTTGCCACGCGAGGCCTGCTTCTCCGCGATCACCGAAACCGCACGGTTGAGGCCGATGGAAAACACGTCCTCGATCGATTCCACATTGGCATAGGTGCCGTCATGCAGCACGAACGGGCCATAACGCCCAAGCCCGGCCGAAATCATCTTGCCGGTTTCGGGATGCTGGCCGACATCGCGCGGCAGTGAAAGCAGCGCCAGCGCCTTTTCGTGGTCGATGCTGGCTGGTGTCCAGCCTTTCGGCAGGCTGGAACGCTTGGCCTCCTTGCCTTCGCCGCGCTGCACATAGGGGCCGAAGCGGCCTGAACGCAGCGTGATTTCTTCCGCCGTATACGGATCCTTGCCAAGTTCCCTGGTGCCGTCGTCGCCCGCGCCGTTCTCGCCATTGCTGTTGGCATCGCCGCCGAGCTGGCGGGTGTAGCCGCATTCCGGATAGTTGGAGCAGCCGACAAAGGCACCATATTTGCCGAGTTTCAGCGACAGGTTTCCGGTGCCGCATTTGGGGCAGATGCGCGGGTTGGAACCGTCCTCGCGCTCCGGGAACACCAGCGGCGCAAGCGCCTCGTTCAGCGCGTCCAGAACGTCGGTAACGCGCAGTTCCTTGGTGTTGTCGACCGCACCGGAAAAATCCTTCCAGAAATCGCGCAGCACGTCTTTCCAGGCCAGTTTGCCGTCGGAAATCTCGTCGAGTTTTTCCTCCAGATCGGCCGTGAAATCATACTCGACATATTTGTCGAAGAAATTTTCGAGGAAGGCCGTTACCAGCCGGCCCTTGGCGTCGGGCACAAGCCTGCGCTTGTCGATGGTGACGTATTGGCGATCTTCCAATGTCTTGAGCGTCGCGGCATAGGTGGAGGGGCGGCCGATGCCGAGTTCCTCCAGTTTCTTGATGAGCGAGGCCTCGGAATAGCGCGGCGGCGGCTCGGTCGTGTGCTGCGTGGCCTGGATGGCCTCGCGCGCCAGTTCCTCGCCGGAACGGATTTCGGGAAGGCGCTTGTTTTCCTCGTCCTCGGAATCCTCGTCCTTCTGGTCGGTATAGGCGGCGATGAAACCGTCGAAGCGGATCACCGAGCCGACAGCGCGCAAGGCGGCGGTGCGGGCACCCCCAGAGGTATTATTGCGGGCTTCGATGTCCACCGTAGTGCGCTCGATCTCGGCGGGGTTCATCTGGCTGGCGATGGCGCGCTTCCAGATGATCTCATAGAGCCGGGCCTGGTCGGCATCGAGATATTGCCGCACCGAGGCCGGCGTGCGGAAGAAATCGGTCGGGCGGATCGCCTCATGCGCCTCCTGCGCGTTCTTGGCCTTCACCGAATAATAGCGCGGCTTTTCCGGCAAATACCTGTCGCCGAACTCCTTGCCGATTGCGGCGCGGGCGGCGGAAATCGCTTCCGGCGCCATCTGCACGCCGTCTGTTCGCATATAGGTGATGAGGCCGGTCGTCTCGCCGCCCAGCGTAATGCCCTCATAGAGTCTTTGCGCCACCTGCATGGTGCGGTTGGCCGAAAAGCCGAGGCGTGAGGAGGCCGCCTGCTGCAAGGTGGAGGTGGTGAAGGGCGGGGCGGGGTTGCGCCTCGTCGGCTTGGCTTCGACCGACAGCGCATGGAAACTGGCGCCCTCCAGCATCGCCTTGATGCCGTCGGCCTGATCCTTGTTCTTGATGTCGAGCTTTTGCAGCTTCCTGCCGTCATAGGCCGTCAGCCGCGCCTCGAAATTTTCCTTGCGCGGCGTGCCGAGAATGGCGGCGATGTTCCAGTATTCCTCGCGGATGAAGCGTTCGATCTCGGATTCGCGCTCGCAGACCAGCCTGAGCGCCACTGACTGCACGCGCCCCGCCGAGCGGGCGCCCGGCAACTTGCGCCACAAGACGGGCGAAAGCGTAAAACCGACCAGATAGTCGAGCGCACGGCGCGCCAGATAGGCATCGACCAGCGGCGCATCGATCTGGCGCGGGTTGGCCATAGCGTCGAGCACCGACTGCTTGGTGATGGCGTTGAAGACGACGCGGCTGACCGGCTTGTCCTTGAGCGCGCGCTTCTGGCGCAGCACCTCCAGCACATGCCAGGAAATCGCTTCGCCCTCGCGGTCGGGGTCGGTGGCGAGGATCAGCCCGTCGGCGTCCTTGACGGCCTTGGCGATCTCGGCAAGCCGCTTGTTGGAAGCCGCATCGACCGACCACGACATGGCGAAATCCTCGTCCGGCCGCACCGACCCATCCTTGGCCGGCAGGTCGCGGACATGGCCGAAGGAAGCCAGAACCTTATAGTTCCGCCCAAGATATTTGTTGATTGTCTTGGCCTTGGCGGGCGATTCGACGACGACGACGTCCATGATTGCCTGTGTAAGCTGTGCCGCACCGATAACGATCCGGCGCGGCGAAAATTCGTTTGAGACGCCTCGTCAAATGGCCGTCCTTTTCGATGCGGTCAAGAGGTGGCGGCAAATGGGCGTTACCGCTTGTTGCATCATTAAGTTGTATAGACATGAATATTGCAATTCATGATTGTCGTGTTAGCATCCCTTCATATTGCGACTGCCAATCCTTGGCGGGTGGGTGGTTGTCCGACACGACAGTCAATAGTGTCAGGCACGGGGTTATCATATGGCACAACCATCTACAGGGCGGCATACGGAAACGCTGGACTACATTCAATCGATGCTGCGCCAGTTGCGTGGTATGGCCGAGGCCGAGCGCTGCGACATGCTGGTTTATTTGATCGAAATGGCTTGCATCGAAGCGGGTGACATCATGCGCGGCGAGCGTCCCGCGCGGCTCAGCCAATCCAAGCTTCGCGATACCCGCTGACCCTCGGTACGGCGCCGCCGTGAAAGATCACGGCGACGTCGAGACAAAAGGCGGAACGCGCGGCGCTCACCAGAAGCGCGCTGTTGCGGCCGGATTGAAAAGCGACAGGCTCAGTCGGCCTTGACCATATGCCAGACGTCCCCGACGCCATCGCCTTTGATGTCGCCAGCTTTCTTGTCCTTGATGAAGGTGTAGACCGGCTTGCCGTCATAGGCCCACATATGGCTGCCGTCCTTACGTTTGACGACCGTCCATTCACCTTCGGCCTTGGCGTCTGCCGAGGCTTCCAGCGGCGGCCAGTTCTTGGCGCATTTGTCGTAGCAGTTCGAGGTTCCCTTGCTGTCCTTGTCATAGGTGTAAAGCGTCATGCCCATGGCGTCGGTGTAAATCTTTGCGCCATCGACGGTCGCTTCCTTCCATGCCTCCGCTGCGAAGGACGAGGCGGATGTAAACAGCAGCATTGCCAGTCCAAGTTGGATCGATTTCATGGTTACCTCCATAAAGCGGACCGTGCAGGCGCTATCCTCCAGCGCCGCATGGCCGGCGCATCTCATCTAGGGCGCCGTTTGCAAAAGGCGACGCTTTGCCACGCAACTGTGATTGGAACTCCCACGTCGCTGCCTTTATGGCCAAGCCGGCCCGCCTGGAACGGGCGTAGCGGAGACGGATATGGCCTTGGATATCGGATATGTCAGCGCAGTCGGGGCGGGGGCGCTCTCCTTCCTGTCGCCTTGCGTGTTGCCGCTGGTGCCGCCATATCTGTGCTACATGGCCGGTGTGTCGGTGGACGATTTTCGCGGCAATGCCTCTCCCACGGCGCGGGCCGGCGCGCGCGGTGCGCTGTTCACCGCTTCGATTGCCTTCGTGCTCGGTTTCTCCACGGTTTTCGTGGCGCTTGGGGCCGGTGCCTCGACCATCGGTCGCCTGTTGCGGGTGTGGCAGGAGCCGCTGGCGATGGCGGCCGGCGTGCTCATTATCCTGATGGGGCTGAACTTCCTCGGCATCTTGCGTATCCCGCTGCTGTCGCGCGAGGCGCGCTTTCAGAGCCAGGGCAAGCCGGCCAGCGCGGTTGCCGCCTATGTCATGGGCCTCGCCTTCGCTTTTGGCTGGACGCCCTGCATCGGGCCTGTGCTGGGGCCGATCCTGACCTTGGCTGGCGGCCGCGAGACGGTCGGCGAGGGCGCATTGCTGCTCGCCGCCTATTCTCTCGGCCTCGGCATCCCCTTCCTTGTCGCGGCGCTGTTCTCCAGCGCCTTCATGCGCTTCTTGGGGAAATTCCGTGTCCATCTCGGCCGTGTCGAGAAGGTCATCGGTGGCCTGCTTGTCGTGGCGGGCATCTTCTTCCTGACCGGCGGCGTGCAGACGGTTTCCTATTGGCTGCTGGAGACTTTTCCTGTGTTGGGACAGTTGGGATGATCTCGTGACGGCCAGACCCGCTGATTGAAAGTTACCTGCTCCACTGTCTCATCATCACCGGAATTTAACTGCATTGGTGTATTGCGGTCGCGATGCTACATAGCGCGAAGTCCGATCCAATGACGCAGCATTCCCTCATGACCGCACGCACCTGCCTGTCCATTATCCTCGCCGCCGGCGAGGGCACGCGCATGAAGAGTGCGCTCCCCAAGGTCCTTCACCCGATAGCGGGGCTGCCGATGGTGGCTCATGTCGCGGCCGCTGCAAAGGCTGCCGGCACAGGCGATCTGGCGCTGGTGGTCGGCCATGGCGCCGAGGCCGTGAACAAGGCGGCTGAGAAATTCATTCCTGGCGCAACCACATTCGTGCAGGAAAAGCGGCTTGGCACCGCCGATGCCGTTCTGGCTGCGCGCGGGGCGATCTCAACGGGTTACGATGATCTTCTCGTCCTGTTTGGCGACACGCCGCTGATCGAGGCCGAGGCGCTGGTTGCGGCGCGCGCGAAACTGGCCGAGGGCGCGGCGGTGGCCGTGCTCGGCTTCCGCACTGACAAGCCGACCGGCTACGGACGCCTGATCGTGCAGGATGACAGTCTCGTCGCGATCCGCGAAGAGAAGGATTGCAGCGAGGAAGAAAAGAAGATCACGTTCTGCAATAGCGGCGTGATGGCGATTGCCGGCAGCCATGCGCTGGCGCTGCTCGACGCCGTCGGCAACGCCAATGCCAAGGGCGAATATTATCTCACCGACATTGTCGGGATCGCCGCAGAGCAGGGCCTTGGCACCGTCGCTGTCGAGGCCGGTTTCGAAAGTGCGCTCGGCGTCAACAACCGCGCCGAACTCGCCGGGGCCGAGGCGATCTGGCAGCGCCGCCGCCGCCACGAGGCGATGCTTTCGGGCGTCACGCTGATCGCACCTGAAACGGTGTTCTTCTCCCACGATACCGAGATCGGCGCCGATACGCTCATTGAGCCGAATGTCTGGTTCGGACCAGGTGTGACCGTCGCACAGGGCGCGAAGATCCACGCCTTCAGCCACATCGAAGGCACGAAAGTCGGCCCTGGCTGCGATATCGGCCCGTTTGCGCGGCTGCGCCCCGGCGCCGACTTGAAGACGAAAGCCAAGGTGGGCAATTTCTGCGAGGTCAAGAAGGCGGTGGTCGAGGAGGGCGCCAAGGTCAATCATCTGACCTATATCGGCGATGCGCGCATCGGTGCCGGCGCCAATATCGGCGCGGGCACCATCACCTGCAACTATGACGGCTATTCCAAGTTCTTCACCGACATTGGGAAAGGCGCCTTCATCGGCTCGAACAGCGCTCTGGTTGCGCCTATCGCCATTGGCGATGGCGCTTATGTCGCGTCGGGAAGCGTCGTCACCGAAAACGTGCCCGACGATGCGCTGGCCTTCGGCCGCGCGCGCCAGAAGACGCTGCCGGGTAAGGCCAGGGAGTTGAGAGCGCGGCGCGCCGAAGCCGCCGGAAAGACACCGTGACAATTGGTGGTCTTCGACAAAAAGGTACGATCCGGCATATCGAAGGCGCATTTGGCCGATACGCGCTGAAATGCAATTTGTATTCAATATAGGCAGCCTGGCAGCTAGATAGCGGCCGCAGTTTCAGGAACGGGACATTTTTCATGTGCGGAATCGTGGGTATCGTCAGCCACTCGCCCGTGGCGCCGCTGATTGTCGATGCGCTGAAGCGGCTTGAATATCGCGGCTATGATTCGGCTGGCGTCGCCACCATCGAGCACGGTGCGCTGGCGAGGCGTCGCGCCGAGGGCAAACTGGTCAATCTGGAAAATAGGCTGAAAGCCGAGCCGCTCGACGGCACCATCGGCATCGGCCATACCCGCTGGGCGACACATGGCGTGCCCAACGAAACCAACGCGCATCCGCATTTTTCCGACGGCGTGGCCATCGTCCATAACGGCATTATCGAGAATTTCGCCGAACTGCGTACCGAACTGGAGCGCGACGGCTACACCTTTTCCTCGCAGACCGACACGGAAGTCGTGGCGCATCTGATCTCGCGCGAACTCAAAAGCGGCGCGACACCGGTCGAGGCGGCGCACAATACCTTGAAGCGGCTGCAAGGCGCCTTTGCGCTCGCCATCATGTTCAAGGGCGATGAGGACATGATCGTCGGTGCCCGCAACGGCCCGCCGCTGGCGGTTGGCCATGGCGAGGGAGAAATGTTTCTCGGCTCCGACGCCATCGCGCTGGCGCCCTTCACCAATTCCATCACCTATCTAGAAGACGGCGACTGGGCGGTGGTGCGCCACAACAACATCGCCATCTTCGACATGGATGGCAACAAGGTCGAGCGCAAGCGCCAGAAGTCGATCGGGACCGCCTATCTGGTCGACAAGGGCAACCATCGGCATTTCATGGAAAAGGAAATCCATGAGCAGCCAGAGGTCATCTCGCACACGCTGGCGCATTATCTGGACTTCACCAAAAGCGCGGCCAAGCCGCTCGACCTGCCCTTTGATTTTGCCAGGATCGAGCGACTGGCGATTTCCGCCTGCGGCACCGCCTATCTGGCGGGGCTGATCGGCAAATACTGGTTCGAGCGCTATGCGCGGCTGCCGGTGGATATCGATATCGCCTCGGAATTCCGCTATCGCGAAATGCCGCTGTCGGCGAACGATGCCGCCTTGTTCATCTCGCAATCCGGCGAGACGGCCGACACGCTGGCCTCGCTGCGCTATTGCCGCAGCCAGGGCATGACCATCGGCGCAGTCGTCAATACGCGCGAATCGACCATCGCCCGCGAAGCCGACGTCACCTTGCCGCTGCTCGCCGGCCCTGAGATCGGCGTTGCCTCGACGAAAGCCTTCACCTGCCAGTTGTCTGTCATGGCCTCGCTCGCGGTACGGGCGGCGGTGGCGCGTGGCACCGTTTCCGCCGAGGAGGAAAAGGCACTGGTGCGCGCGCTGTCGGAAACACCGCGCTACGCCAATCAGGTGCTGAAAACGCTCGACGGCCAGATCGAGACGCTGGCGCGCGATCTGGCGCATTATCGCCATGTTCTCTATCTCGGCCGCGACACCAGCTATCCGCTGGCTCTGGAAGGCGCGCTCAAGCTCAAGGAAATCTCCTATATCCATGCCGAAGGTTATGCCGCCGGCGAGTTGAAGCATGGGCCGATCGCGCTGATCGACGAGAACATGCCGGTGATCGTCATTGCCCCGCATGACCGCATCTTCGAAAAGACAGTCTCGAACATGCAGGAAGTGGCTGCGCGCGGCGGCAAGATCATCCTCATCACCGATGCCAAGGGGGCGGCGCAATCGACGGTGAAGACGATGCGCACCATCGTGCTGCCCGACATGCCGGAGATCATCACGCCCATCGTCTATGCGCTGCCGATCCAGATGCTTGCCTATTTCACCGCCGTGTTCATGGGCACCGACGTCGATCAGCCGCGGAATCTGGCCAAGTCGGTGACGGTGGAATAACGTTCCGCTTTTGTGGGCCTCGGCATTTGTCCGAAGAATGAATTTGCCTGCGCGCGTGATTGCCCTATCGTGGCCGCCCTGCGCGGGCCTCGCCTTGTGCCGCGAGAGGAGACGGATGACAGACGATACCGCTGATTTTGCCCGCGAGTCTGCAAGCGAAGGGGCGCGCCGGGACGGCCGCTTCATGGCGCCATGACGGCGGGTGTGACTGAAGGCGCATTGGGTGCCAAAGCGGATGCCGCGCATGCGGCGGTCCGCCTCGACGGCGTGACCATCGAGTTCACGCTTCCCGAAGGGCGCGTTTTCCGCGCCGTCGCCAGTTCCGACCTTGTCGTGGGGCCGCGCGAGTTCGCCGCCATCATCGGCCCGACCGGCTGCGGAAAATCGACGCTGCTCAACGCCGCTGCCGGCCTGTTGAGGCCAGCGTCCGGCCGCGTCACGGTGCTAGGTGCGCCGCTGGCTGGCATAAACCGGCAAGCCGGCTATCTCTTCCAGCAGGATGCCTTGATGCCATGGAAGACGGCGCTGGAAAATGTCGCTATCGGGTTGGAGGTCGCCGGCACAGCCAGGGCCGAGGCGCGCAAGAAAGCGCGTGACTGGCTTGCCAGGGTTGGCCTTGCCGCCTTCAGCGAACGCTATCCACACATGCTGTCCGGCGGCCAGCGCAAACGTGTGGCCCTGGCGCAAGTGCTGATCCGCGATCCCAAGATCATCTTGATGGACGAACCCTTCGGCCCCCTCGACGCGCAAACCCGTCTCATCATGGGCGACCTTTTGCTCAATCTGTGGTCGCAGGACCGCAAGGCGGTGATGTTCGTGACCCACGATCTCGAGGAAGCGATCGCCCTTGCCGACCGTGTTGTCGTCATGTCGGCCGGGCCGTCTGCACGCATTATCGGCGATTTCGCGATCCCGCTCGAGCGGCCGCGCGACATTTCCGAAATCAAGCTCGAGCGTGCTTTCCAGACACTTCACCGCGACATCTGGCACATGCTCAAGAAGGAAGTGCTGAAAGCCTATAGCGACCAGCAGAGCGAGGAGGCGGCACAATGAACCGGTTCGGTCTTATAGGGCTTCAGGTCGCGGTCGCCCTGGTCATCATAGCCTTCTGGCAGATGGCATCGACCACGCATGTGATTGGTGACCCCAACACCATCTCCTTCTTTTTCTCGACGCCGATAGCGGTGGTCACGCAAATCTGGCGCTGGTTCCTCGACGGTTCGATCTGGTATCATTTGTGGATCACGCTGCTCGAGGCGATGCTGGCTTTCGTCATCGGCTCGGCTGCCGCAATCGTCATTGGCTTCTGGTTTGCCCGCAAGGCGATGCTTGCGGCGATCTTCGATCCTTATGTGAAGGCCGCCAACGCGCTGCCTCGGGTCGTGTTGGCGCCGATCTTCACGCTGTGGTTCGGGCTGGGCATCTGGTCCAAGGTGGCGCTCGGTGTCTCGCTGGTGTTCTTTATCGTCTTCTTCAACGTTTACCAGGGCGTGCGCGAGGTGAACCGCACGGTGCTCTCCAATGCCCGCATGCTCGGCATGAACGAGCGGCAATTGCTGCGTCACGTCTATTGGCCGTCGGCGCTGTCGTGGATGTTTTCTTCGCTGCACACCTCGGTGGGCTTTGCCGTCGTGGGCGCGGTGGTCGGCGAATATCTCGGCGCGGCTGCCGGCCTCGGCTATCTGATCCAGCAGGCCGAAGGCGTGTTCGACATCGGTGGCGTCTTTGCTGGCATGTTCGTTCTGGCGGCTTTCGTGCTGGTAATCGATTGGCTGGTTACGCTGGTCGAGCGACGTCTTCTGGTCTGGCGCCCGGAAGCGGGCCGGCAAAGCTGAACGGGCACCAATCAGGCTATTTGATATCAAACAAGGAGGAGGAAACGATGAAATTGATGACCAAACTGGCGGCGGCTCTTGCCGTCGTGCTGGCCGTCGGCGGTGTTGCCGAGGCCAAGTCCAAGGTAACGCTGGCGGTCGGTGGAGCGGCCTGCCTGTGCTATCTGCCGACGGTGCTCGCCAAGCAGTTGGGAGCCTATGAAAAGGCCGGTGTCGATGTCGATCTGGTCGATTTCAAGGGCGGTTCTCAGTCGCTGACGGCGGTGCTGGGCGGCAGCGCCGATGTCGTGTCGGGTTATTTCGACCACACCGTCGCCCTGGCCGCCAAGAAGCAGCAATTGCAGGCTTTCGTCGTTTATGACCAGTTTCCGGGTCTTGTGCTCGTCGTCGCACCTGGCCAGACCGGCAAGATCAAGACCACCAAGGACCTTGACGGCAAGAAGGTCGGTGTCAGCGCACCGGGCTCCTCGACTGACTTTTTCCTGAAATACCAGTTGAAGAAGGCCGGCCTTGCGCCGACCGCCGCCGCCGTCATCGGTGTCGGCCTCGGCGCGACGTCGATCGCGGCGATGGAGCAGGGCCAGATCGACGCGGCTGTCATGCTCGATCCGGCCGTTACCGTGTTGCAGACCAAATATAAGGATCTCGGCATATTGGTGGATACGCGCACGCAGAAGGACACCGAAGCCGTGTTCGGCGGCGACTATCCCGGCGGCGCCTTCTACACGCGGCCGGAATGGATGGCGGAGCATCCGGAGGAAACCCAGGCGCTGACCAATGCCATGGTTTCCACGCTGAACTGGATCCATTCGCATAGTGCCGAGGACATCATGGCCAAGATGCCGGCCAATCTGGTCGGCCCCGACAAGGAGGCCTATCTGGCGGCGCTGAAGAACACGCTGCCGATGTATTCCAAGACCGGCCTGATGGATGCGAAGGGCGCACAGGCGGTGCTTGACGTGTTCGAGGGCGGTTCGCCCGATGTCGCCAATGCCCATGTCGACATCACCAAGACCTATACCAACGCATATGTGGAGAAGGCCAAGCCGGTCACGCTCGACTGAGGCCGATCTGGCGAGTTGCAGCGAGGCGGCATGCCGGGCGGTGTGCCGCCTTTCTGCTGGCGTGAAACTTGACAGGTTCCAAACCGCGTCCGTCTCGCCTAATGTTGCATCGCAACGACGCGGCGGGGTGCTATGTCTGATTCATTGAAGCCGTCCGGCATGACGCGGCTCAGGAACTATTTTCTGACCGGATTCATCGTCTGCGCGCCGCTGGTGATCACCGCCTATATCGCCTGGTCGTTCATCGGCTGGGTCGATTCCTGGGTGAAACCCTATATTCCCGCGCGCTACAGCCCCGATACCTATCTGAATTTCCGCATACCCGGCTTTGGCCTGATCGTGGCGTTAGTGCTGATTACGCTGATCGGCTTCCTCACCGCCAACATCGCCGGCCGCGCCGTCATCGGCTTCGGCGAGCGCCTGCTTGGCCGCATGCCGCTGGTGCGCACCATCTACCGTTCGCTCAAGCAGATTTTCGAAACCGTGCTGTCCAACAAGGGCGACATGTTCAGTCTGGTCGGCTTGGTCGAATATCCGCGCAAGGATGTCTGGTCGCTGGTCTTCGTCGCCGGTGAGAAGGAAACCGAGATCAACCGCAAGCTCGACAGGGAGGGCGATCCGCTGGTGGGCGTGTTCATGCCCTGTACGCCGAATCCGACCACCGGCTTTTTGATGTATGTGCGCAAGTCCGAGATCGTCATGCTCGACATGACCATCGAGGAGGGCGCGCGGCTGATCGTGTCCGCCGGGCTGGTGGCGCCGCCGGTCAAGACGAACGCTAAATTGGATGGCAAGCCGGTCGAGGTGACGCTCAACAATCCCGCAATGATCGACCGGCGCACCTATCCCGCCCGCAAGAGCCGCACCGCATCGTCGCGGCCGAACAGATAAAGCAGCAGGCGCACCGCTTCGCCGCGATCGGATTGCAGGTCCGGATCGCGCGACAGGATCAGGCGCGCGTCGTCGCGCGCCGCTTCCAGCATGTCGGCATGCACCTCGATACGCGCCACCTGGAAACCCGGCGAGCCGGACTGGCGGGTGCCGAGCAATTCGCCTTCGCCGCGTAGCTTCAAGTCTTCCTCGGCGATGACGAAGCCGTCCTCCGTCTCGCGCATCACCGAAAGCCGGCGCTTGGCCGTTTCGCCTAGCGGGTCCTTGTAAAGCAGAACGCAGGATGACGGCTTTGTCCCGCGCCCGACGCGGCCGCGCAACTGGTGCAACTGGGCGAGACCGAAGCGTTCGGCATGCTCGATCACCATAATCGTGGCGTCCGGCACATCGACGCCGACCTCGATGACCGTGGTGGCAACCAGCACGCGCGTCTCGCCCTCCTTGAAGGCGCGCACGGCCTCGTCCTTCTCCGCGCCCTTCATGCGGCCATGGACAAGGCCGATGCGGTCGTCGAAAACCGGCTTGAGCGAGGCGAAGCGGTCCTCCGCCGCCATCAGCTTGATTTCTTCCGATTCCTCGACCAGCGGGCAGATCCAGTAGATTTTCTGGCCGTCGGCCACCGCGTCGCGGATGCGCCCGACCAGTTCGTCCAGCCGCTCCAATGGCAAGGTCACGGTGCGGATCGGCTGTCGGCCCGCCGGCTTTTCGGTGAGTTTTGACACGTCCATGTCGCCGAAGGCGGTGAGCACCAGCGTGCGCGGGATCGGCGTCGCCGTCATCACCAGCATGTCGGGCGCATCGCCCTTGGCGGTCATGGCCAGCCGCTGATGGACACCGAAACGGTGCTGCTCGTCGACGATGGCCAGCACGAGATTGCGGAACGCAACGCTTTCCTGGAACAGCGCATGCGTGCCCATTACGATATGAATGGAGCCATCGGCCAGTCCCTCCAGCACCTGAGCGCGCTCACGCCCCTTTTCACGGCCGGTCAGCACCGCCACGCGCAGGCCTGCCCGTTCGGCCAGCGGGGCGATGGTTGAAAAATGCTGGCGGGCGAGGATTTCGGTCGGCGCCATCAATGCGGCCTGTCCGCCGGCCTCGACCGCGCGCGCCATGGCCAGCAGCGCCACCACCGTCTTGCCGGAGCCGACATCGCCCTGCAAAAGCCGCAGCATGCGTTCCGGCTCGGCGAGGTCAGAAAGAATTTCGGCCAGCGCCGTCTCCTGCGAGCCGGTTAGCCTATAGGGCAGGGCTGCGAGCAGTTTTTCGATGATGCGGCCGTCGCCAGCAAGCGGTCGGCCCGAAAGCCGCCGCACCTTGGCGCGCACCAGCGCCAGCGAAACCTGTCCGGCCAGAAATTCGTCATAGGCCAGTCTGCGCCATGCAGCGCTGTCCGGATCGGCATCGAGCGGACTTTCAGGATTGTGGACGCGCTGGAGCGCGGCGTTGAAGGCGGCAAAGCTGCGGCCGCGCATGAAGGCACCGTCCTGCCATTCCGGCAGCGCCGGCACGCGGCCAAGAGCCTGGCCGATGGCACGGCGCAGCACTTTCGGTGACAGCCCTGCTGTCAGCGGATAGACCGGCTCGACCAGCGGCAGGTTTTCGGCCTCGCCTGCCAATGCGATATGATCGGGATGCACCATGGTCGGGCGTCCGTTGAACCATTCGATGCGGCCCGAAACGACGACCTGTTCGCCTTCCGGCAACTGCTTTTCGAGCCAGGCGGCGTGGGCATGGAAGAAGGTCAGCACGATGTCGTCGGTATCGTCATGCGCGTGGATGCGGTAGGGCACCGAGCGGTTGCCGCGTGGCGGCGGCTGGTGGCGGTCTATGGTGAGGTCGAGCGTGACGATCGATCCGTCAATCGCGTTGGCGATGCCTGGCCGGTTGCGCCGGTCGATCACCGAATTGGGCAGCACGAAGATGAGGTCGGCGGCGCGGGCCTCGCGCTCGCCAAGGTCCAGCGGCAACACCCGTGCAATCAGCGCCGCGACTTTTGCGCCGACACCGGCAAGGGCTGTGATCGGGGCAAACAGCGGATCGAGCAGGGAGGGACGCATCGCACGATGTTAGAAGAACTCGTTTTTCGCACAAGGCTGACACCGCCCTCTATCCACGCTATATGCGCGGACGTCGAGGAAAGGCGCCAACATGACCGGAACGACAAGAACAAGCGAGGGCCTGGATGCCCATCGCAGGAAGCTGCTGTTCCGTTCGTGGCATCGCGGCATGCGCGAGATGGATCTGGTGCTGGGCCGGTTCGCCGATGCCGAGATCGACAACTTGACCCAAGAGGAGATCGACCAATATGAAAGGCTCCTCGACATTCCCGATACCGAATTCCTGCCACTGATTACCGGCGAGCGGCCGGTTCCCGAAAATCTGGACTCGCCTGTCCTGCGAAAAATCCTCGCTTCGCGCCGGACAATGACATTCTGACCGTATTTGCATGAATCTCGTTCCCAAAATCGGCCTTCCAAAAGGGCGCAAGGCCGAATCGCTGGTCGATGGCGTCGCCGACGGCTATGAGGCCTTTGCGATTGCCCAGACCGCGCGCGAGATTGCACCCGACGGCCCGCTCCTGTTCGTCGCCCGCGACGGCCAGCGCCTGCCGGCGATTGTCGAGGCACTGGCCTTCGTCGATCCGGCCTTGCCGGTGCTTGAGCTTCCCGCCTGGGACTGTCTGCCCTACGACCGCGTGTCGCCCGGCTCGGACGCCGCGGCTCGTCGTCTCGATGCGCTCTCGGCGATGATCGCGCTGAGCACCACGCCGCACCGCGCCGTCGTGCTGACCACCGCCAATGCGCTTCTCCAGCGCGTGCCGCCGGCCGAACTGATGGCGGCGCAGGGTTTTCAGGCAAGGCCCGGCAACCAGATCGACATGAAGGCGCTGATTTCGCGGCTGGAAACCTCCGGCTTCGAGCGCGTGCCGACAGTGCGCGAGATTGGCGAGTTCGCCGTGCGCGGCGGTATACTCGACCTTTATGCGCCGGGCTGGAGCGAGGCGCTCAGGCTCGATTTCTTCGGCGATACGCTGGAATCGCTGCGTGCCTTCGATGTTGCCAGCCAGCGCACTATCGGCCAGCGCAGCGCGATGACCTTGCAGGCGATGAGCGAAGTGGCGCTGACGCCGGACACGATCAGCCGCTTCCGCCGTTCCTATATCGACGCGTTCGGCGCGCCCTCTCGCGACGACGCTCTTTATGCGGCGGTTAGCGAAGGCCGCCGCTTTGCCGGCATGGAGCATTGGCTGCCTTTCTTCTACGAGCGGCTGGAAACGGTGTTCGACTATCTGGGCGATGCCCCGGTCGTGTTCGACCATCTGGCGCATGAGGCGCTGGCTGAACGCCACACGCTGATTCTCGATCATTACGAGGCGCGCCGCAAGCAGGGTGAAAGCGCGCTCAAGGACGCCGTGCCCTATAAGCCGGTCGCGCCCGACCTGCTTTATTTGTCGCCGGATAATCTGAAAGCCGCGATTGCCGGCCGTGACGCGGTGGAGTTCACGCCCTTCGACCAGCCAGACGCCGGCGCGCGCAAGGTCTTCCATGCTGGCTCGCGCAGCGGCCGCAGCTTTGCCGAGGAGCGCGCCGACCCCAACACCAATATCTTCAGCGTGGCGGTCAAGCATATCGCCGAAGAACGCGCCAAGAAGCGCCGCGTCATCGTTGCCGGTTGGACCGAAGGCTCGCTCGACCGGCTGGGCCAGATTCTGGCCGAGCACCATCTTGGTAACATGAAACCGGTCGGCACGCTGGCCGAGGTCGCAAAGCTGGAGCCGGGCGAGGCCGGACTTGCCGTGCTGCCGCTGGAAACCGGTTTCGAGACCGATCAACTGGTTGTCATCGCCGAGCAGGACATTTTGGGTGACCGCCTGATTCGCCGCTCGAAGAAGAAGCGCCGCGCCGCCGATTTCATCGCCGAGGCCGCTTCGCTTTCGGCCGGTGACATCGTTGTCCATGCCGACCATGGCATCGGCCGGTTCATCGGCCTGAAAACGATTCAAGCGGCCGGCGCGCCACATGATTGCGTCGAGATCCACTATGCCGGCGACGACCGGCTGTTCCTGCCGGTGGAAAACATCGAGCTTCTGTCGCGCTATGGCTCGGATTCGGCGGAAGCCACGCTCGACAAGCTCGGCGGCGGCGCCTGGCAATCACGCAAGGCGAAACTGAAGAAGCGCCTGCTCGACATGGCGGGCGACCTGATCCGCATCGCCGCCGAGCGGCAGATGCGCGCTGCCCCCACCATGATCCCCACAGAGGGGCTTTATGGCGAGTTTGCCGCGCGCTTCCCTTACGAGGAAACCGACGACCAGCAGACGGCGATCGACGCCGTTTCGGAAGACCTGTCCGCCGGCCGGCCGATGGACAGGCTGGTCTGCGGCGATGTCGGCTTCGGAAAAACCGAAGTTGCGCTGCGTGCCGCCTTCATTGCCGCCATGGAAGGTTTTCAGGTGGCGGTGGTGGTGCCGACCACGCTGTTGTCGCGCCAGCATTACAAGACCTTCTCGCAGCGATTTTCCGGCCTGCCGGTCAAGGTCGCGCAGGCATCGCGGCTGGTCGGCTCCAAGGAACTGGCCGAGACCAAGAAGGGCGTTGCCGAAGGCACGATCGACATCGTCGTCGGCACCCATGCGCTTTTAGGCAGCGCCATTTCGTTCAAGCGGCTGGGCCTGCTTATCATCGACGAGGAGCAGCATTTTGGCGTTAAGCACAAGGAGCGGCTGAAGGAACTGAAAACCGACGTGCATGTGCTGACGCTTTCGGCGACGCCCATTCCGCGCACGCTGCAACTGGCGCTGACGGGCGTGCGCGAACTGTCGCTGATCGCCACGCCGCCGGTGGACCGCATGGCGGTGCGCACCTTCGTGTCGCCCTTCGATCCGCTGGTCATCCGCGAGACGCTGCTGCGTGAGCGTTATCGCGGCGGTCATTCCTTCTATGTCGTACCGCGCATCAGCGATCTGGCCGAGATCCACGATTTCCTGAAGGCGGAAGTGCCGGAACTCAAAGTCGCCGTGGCGCATGGGCAGATGCCGCCCGGCCAACTCGACGACATCATGAACGCCTTTTATGACGGCCAGTACGACGTGCTTCTGTCCACTACTATCGTGGAGTCCGGCCTCGATATTCCGACCGCGAACACCATGATCGTGCATCGTGCCGACATGTTCGGCCTGGCGCAGCTCTACCAGTTGCGCGGCCGGGTGGGGCGCTCCAAGGTGCGCGCCTATGCGCTGTTCACGCTGCCGGCCAAGAAGAAACTCACCGACACCGCGGACCGGCGGCTGAAGGTGCTGCAATCTCTGGACACGCTGGGTGCGGGCTTCCAGCTTGCCAGCCACGATCTCGACATTCGCGGCGCTGGCAACCTGCTCGGCGACGCGCAATCCGGCCATATCAAGGAAGTCGGCTTCGAGCTTTACCAGCAGATGCTGGAGGAGGCGGTCGCCGAAGTGAAGGATTCGGGTGAGGTGACTGACACCGGCTGGTCGCCGCAGATCGCCGTCGGCACGGCGGTGATGATCCCGGAAAGCTACGTGCCCGACCTGCAATTGCGACTGGCACTCTATCGCCGGCTCGGCGATCTGGAAACGCCGGAAGAGATCGACGGCTTCGGGGCCGAGATGATCGACCGCTTCGGGCCATTGCCGGACGAGGTGAAGCACCTTTTGAAGATCGTCTTCATCAAGGCGCTGTGCCGCAAGGCCAATGTGGAAAAGCTGGATGCCGGCCCGAAGGGCGTGGTGATCCAGTTCCGCAACAAGGAATTTTCAAATCCCGCCGGGCTGGTGCAATTCATCTCCGAACAGGGATCGCTGGCCAAGATCAGGCCGGACCAGAGCGTCGTCTTCATCCGTGACTGGCCGAATGCCGAAAAGCGCCTCGCCGGTTCCGCCGTGGTGATGACGCAACTGGCGAAACTGGCGGGCTAAAACGCGGTGGACCGGTCTCAGCGCCATGGCTCTAGAGAATTGTCGCGTGCGTACGCAATAATGGTATCGCAGACTGAATCGAGATCGCGCAAAACGTCGTCATTCCAGAAACGCAGGACGCGAAAACCTCGCCGCTTCAATTCGGCATCCCGTTTTTGGTCACCTTGCGAATCTGCATGCTGGCTGCCGTCGATCTCGACAATCAATCGGGAATTCAAGCAGGCAAAATCCGCGATATAGTTTCCAATTGGAACCTGTCGGCGGAATTTTATCCGGTCGAGACGCCGGCCTCGTAACTCGTGCCAAAGCCTGTTTTCTGCCTCTGTGGCTTCACGACGCATGGAGCGCGCGAAACGGCGATTGGCAATCGGCACTTTCTGGTGTGACATTGCGTCATATTAGCTATTTGTCGACGAGCGCCTGCCTATCCGGCTGTTTCCAACTCGCCCTTCGCCTTGGCGGCGGCGATCTGCCTGATCGCCTCAGCCAACGTCTCGACGGCCTGCGCGCCCACCACCGCATATTTGCCTTCCAGCAGGAAGCAGGGCACGCCGGTGACGCCCATGCGCTGCGCCGTCTCGATCTCGGCCTTGACGGTATCTCTGTCGGCATCGGTCGGCAGCAGCGTTTCCACCACCGCGGCGTCCATGCCGGCCTCGCGCGCGGCTGAAATCAGCACCGTCGCGTCGCCAATTTCGGCGCCTTGCTCGAAATAGAGCCGGAACAGGTGCCGCACCAGCCTGTTCTGCACGCCGGCGTCAACGGCGCCGGCCCAGCGGATGATGCGGTGCGCATCAAGCGTGTTGGGCGAACGGGCGATGGCGTCGAAGGCAAAGGCAATGCCCTCGGCCGCCCCCAGCGGTTCGATCCGGCCGTGGATTTCGCGAATGCGCTCCTCGCTGCCGAACTTGCCGAGCATATAGGCATGCCGGTCGGTGCCTTCGGGCGGGATTGTCGGGTCGAGCTGGAACGGCCGCCAGCGCACTTCCACCGCCACCTCGGCTGCCGCAATCGCCTTGTCGAGCCGCTTTTGGCCGATGAAGCACCAGGGGCAGACCACGTCCGACACAACGTCGATGCTGATGGAAACGGGGCTGACGGCATTTGGGTCGCTCATCGTTTCATCCTTTCCGCCTATTGCGGTTTGTGCCACCAGGCTGGCAGTTGATAGCCGTATATGGGCGTCTCCTTCGGATGATCCAGATAATTCCAGTAGGCGATCCACTGGTCGGTGTCGTGCTGGAAGGGCACGATATAGAAGCCGGAGATCAGGAGCCGGTCGAGGACGCGCACGGCCGCGACATAGTCTTCCTTGGAATGCGCGTTGAGCATGGCGTCGATGGCGGCGTCGATGGCCGGGTCGGAAACGCCGCCCAGATTGAACGAGCCTTCGACATTGGCGCTGGAAGAGCCCCAGCGGCCGATCTGCTCGATGCCGGGCGATAGCGAACTGCTGAAGCCGCTGGAGCCGATCAGCACGTCGAAATCGAAGCGCTGCTTGCGCGACTGGATCTGGTCGCCATCGAGCGCGCGGATGGTTACGGCAATGCCAAGCTTGCCAAGGGTACGCTGGTAAAGCGAGGCAAGCCGCAACTGCTCCTCGCCGGCGGTCAGGATCTCGAAGCCGAATGGCTGGCCCTGCGGGTCGAGCATGGCGCCGTCCTTGATCCGGTAGCCGGCGCTTTCCAGAAGATCGTAGGCGGCACGCAGCACCTTGCGATCCTGGCCGGAACCATCGGTGACGGGTGGTTGCCATGTGCCGTCCAAAACCTCGGGGGGAACGCGGCCGGGGAAGGGGGCAAGCAGCGCCTTCTCCTTTTCGCTGGCGGGGTGGCCGAGCGCCGAGAGCTCCGAATCCTGCCAATAGCTCATGGTCCGCTTGTAGTTGCCGCCGAACAGGTTCTTGTTGGCCCATGAGAAATCATAGAGCATGCCGAGCGCGCGCCGCACCACCGGGTTCTGGAACTTCTTCAGCCGTGTGTTGAATAAAAAGCCGGTGACGACCGGCGGAATGCCGGTCTTGAAGGTCTCGGCCACCACCTTGCCCTGCTTGAATGCGGGAAAATCCATGTCCCGCGCGCGCTTGACCGGGTCGGTTTCCGTGTCGATGGCGCAAAGCCCCTTCTTGAAGGCTTCGAGCTTTGCGTTGGCATTGAGGAAATACTGGATGGTGATCGTGTCGTAATTGTCGAAGCCGCGTTTGGAGGGGATGTCCTTGCCCCAATAATCCGGGTTGCGCTTGAAGACGATGCGGTCGCCGGGCTTGACCTCGGCCACCGTATAGGGGCCGCTGCCGATCAGCGGCTTCAACGTCGTCTGGTCGAAGGTTGCCTTGTCGAAGGCGTGTTTCGGGATGATCGGCGTCATCGCGACGATGAGCGGAAATTCGCGGTCCGAATGTTCGTTGAAGGTGAACCGCACGGAATGCTCGCCGGTCTTTTCCAGCTTTGCCACCCTTTTCATGCGGTTCGAATAGGGCGGGCGGCCCTTGTCGGTGAACACGTCATAGGTGAACAGCACGTCTTCCGGCGTGACCGGCACACCGTCCGACCATTTTGCCTTCGGGTTGAGATGGAATTCGATCGACTTGCGATCCTCGCTCATGTCGGCGGTGTCGGCCAAAAGGCCGTAAAGGCTGAAAGCCTCGTTCTCGTTGCGCTGCATCAGCGGCTCGAAGACGAGATTGCCAAAGATCGTGTCGATCATGCCGCGCGCGGTGGTGCGCAAACTCTTGATGATGAACGGATTGAGATTGTCGAACGTGCCGACGACGCAATAGGTGATCGCCCCGCCCTTGGGCGCTTGCGGATTGGCGTAGCCGAAATGCGTGTAATCCGCCGGCAGCGCCGGCTCGCCGCGCATGGCGATGGCGTGCTTCGGTTCGGCATTGGCCGGCTGGAGGCCGGGTACGAGCAGGAAAATCGCGACGGTCAGCCGGGAAAGGGCGCAGCGCATGAGGTGTCTCGTTCGCACGGGCAGCAGGATGATTCGGCCTTCCATCCTAACGGTTCCAGACTTCGATGGCATGGCTTGCGCGCACAATAGCCGCCATTGTGGCCGTGACGCGGCCTCTGCCGGACGATCAAGAAATCCCCCGGATGGGCTGGATTCGCCGCTCGGGGCAGTGTAACACGCCCGCCAGAGTCATTCTGTTGCCTCAATTGCGCAACAGGTAGCAGGACCGCGCGGGCGAAAACAGCCGAACCGGGATCATTCGAGAGGAAATGCAGCACATGACGAGCCTGAAAACCAACGCATACCGCCTTTCGGTCATGGCCGCCGGCGTGGCCGGCTTTCTGGGTGCCGGGCTTGCGGCTGCGTCGGCTCAACAGCAGGCGCCGCAGGGATGGTTCAAGGCCTGCACCAAGCAGGAGGACGTTGATATCTGCAATGTCCAGAACATCACCACCGCGAGCAGCGGACAACTCATCACCGGCATCAGCATGATCGATCTGAGGGGTAAGGTGAATCGCAAGGTTTTCCAGGTCACGGTTCCGACCGGCCGCCTGGTGCCGCCCGGCATCGGCTTGCAGATCGACGGTGGCAAGACCCAGAAGCTTGACTATGTCATCTGCTTCCCCGACCGCTGCGTCGCCGAGGTGCCGCTGACCGATCAGCTCGTAACCTCCTTCAAGAAAGGCTCGGAACTGACGCTGACTTCAGTCAATTTCCAGAACCAGCCGAATCCGATCAAGGTTTCGCTCAAGGGCTTCACGGAGGCGTTCGAAGGGCCGGCAATGAAGCCGTCGGACCTCGAGGAACGCCAGAAGAAGCTGCAGGAATTCGTCGCCAAGAACAACGAGGACTTCGCCAAGAAGCTCAAGGAAGAGCAGGACAAGGCGAAAGAGGGTAAATAACCCTTCTCGGGCGCGGCCCGCCAATATCCTTATCTGAGAAAAAAGCTCCGGTCCGTCCGGGGCTTTTTTGTTTGCGGGCGCGGGCGTGGCAATGCTCTGCGCTGTTTTGGGCGCTATGCCGTTTTGGTAAGCAGCCAAAGAAAAAGGCCGCGCTTGCGGCGCGGCCTCTTGATTTGCAAAAACTTTTGAATTCCAGCCCTTCGCTATGGCTCCGGGCGTTCGGTTTCTGTTGAATGTCCATTGGACATTCGACCCGACCTTGCGGCCGGCCAAAACCTCACCGCTTGGAGAACTGGAAGCTGCGGCGAGCCTTGGCCTTACCGTACTTCTTGCGCTCCACGGTGCGGCTGTCGCGGGTCAGGAAGCCGCCCTTCTTGAGCACGCCGCGCAGCGTCGGCTCGTAATAGGTCAGCGCCTTGGAGATGCCGTGGCGCACCGCGCCGGCCTGACCGGACAGGCCGCCGCCGGCGACGGTTGCGACGATGTCGAACTGGCCGTCCCGGTTGGTTGCCACGATCGGCTGCTTGAGGATCATCTGCAGGACGGGGCGCGCGAAATAGGCCGCGAATTCCTTGTCGTTGATGACGATCTTGCCCGAACCGGGCTTGACCCAGACGCGGGCGATGGCGTCCTTGCGCTTGCCGGTGGCATAGGCCCGACCCTGCTTGTCGAGCTTCTGGACGTGGACGGGCGCGGCCGGCTGCTCGGCGGCAGCCACGGTGCCCAGTTCTGCGAGCGAGGAAAGCTCAGCCATATCAAGCAACCTTCTTGTTCTTGGCGTTCAGCTTGCCGACGTCGAGCGTTTCGGGCTGCTGTGCCGTATGCGGGTGTTCGGCGCCTGCATAGACGCGGAGATTCTTCATTTGGCGACGGCCGAGCGGGCCGCGCGGGATCATGCGCTCGACCGCCTTCTCGACGACGCGCTCGGGGAAACGGCCCTCGAGCAACTGCCGCGCGGTGCGCTCCTTGATGCCGCCGGGATGGCCGGTGTGCCAGTAATAGACCTTGTCGGTGTATTTCTTGCCGGTGAGCACGACCTTGTCGGCATTGATGATGATGACGTTGTCGCCGTCATCGACATGCGGGGTGAAGGTCGGCTTGTTCTTGCCGCGCAGGATGTTGGCGACGATGGTGGCGAGTCGGCCGACGACGAGACCCTCGGCGTCGATCAGCACCCACTTCTTCACCACGTCCGCAGGCTTCTGCGAAAAGGTTGTCATGGTTCTTGCTTTCAGGTTCCAGACCTTGACCGCAAAAGCGGAAAAGGCGTTTCTTGTTGCTTTCATTGGCCGAGGCGGGAAGCCTTCGGCCAATAATGAAAAGGCGGCCTTTGCGGGGCCGCTGTTTCAACAGTGCTTATAGGCATGCCCGCAGGCGTCGTCAAGCCGAACGAAATGGACTTTTTCTCGTAAAGTCAAGCATAATCAAAATGTTAGGTATGTGGTATTATTTTACCACATAAAAATCAACGCCGCGGCGGGATCGAATAGGTGCCGGTGGCGTGCGCCACCGTGTGCCGATCCTCTCCGGCAATGATGTCGATGTCGAACACCATCAGGCTTTTGCCCAATTTCAGGATCCGGCAATGCCCGTCGATGGGGCCGACCTCGGCCTTGCGCATGAAATTGATATTGAGATTGACGGTGACGGACAGCGCGTCCGGCCCGGCATGCGACAGCACGCAGGCATAGCCGCCGATATCGGCCAGCGTGAACAGAGAGGGGCCTGAAACCGTGCCGCCAGGGCGCAGATGTCTCTCGTCGGCATTGAGGCGCACGGTGCAGCCGCCGGGAAAAACATCGATGGTCTCATAGAAATTGCCGCTGCCATTGAGTTGTGGAAAGGCCGAGCGCATCAGCGCGTTGACTTCCGGAGCGGTCAGGACAGGCTTCAAATCGGCATGGGCGGGCATTGGCGCTCTCCGTTCAACTCCGCCCTTTTGGCCGAACCTGCTCATTCCAGGCAACAGCTTTTGTTAGCTCCAGCCGCATCCGGTGCTGGACTGGGCGCGACAGCGTACTAAGCTTGATGGAAGCATGGAGGATAAAATGGCTGAAATCGTCGCCATGAAGCGTGAGGAACAGGAAGGGCCGGTTCTGGTCGAGGAGGCGGACGGCATATTGCGTCTTACCCTTGCCAATCCGCCGGCCAACGCGCTTTCGCTGGCCACCATGGCGGCGTTGAAGGTCGAACTCGACCGCGCCCGCGACGATCCGGCCGTGCGTGTCATCGTTCTGGCCGCTACCGGCAAGGTGTTTTGCGCCGGCCATGACCTCAAGGAACTGACCGCGCACCGCGCCGACCCCGACCGGGGCAGGACATTCTATGAAAAGACCTTTGCCGAATGTTCGGCGCTGATGCAGGCCATCGTGCGCAATCCCAAGCCGGTGATTGCCGAGGTCGAGGGGCTTGCCACCGCTGCCGGCCTGCAACTGGTGGCAAGCTGCGATCTGGCGGTCGCCGCGCAGGAGGCGACGTTTTGCACGCCGGGCGTCCATATCGGCCTGTTCTGCTCGACGCCGATGGTCGCCGTCTCGCGCAACGCCTCACGCAAGCAGGCGATGGAGATGCTGCTGACCGGCGAGACCATCGATGCGCCCACGGCGAAGGAATTCGGCCTCGTCAATCGCGTTGTGCCGCGCGAATATCTGAATCAGATTGTCGGGAAATACGCGCAAACCATTGCTTCCAAATCGCCTTTGACGCTCAAGATTGGCAAGGAAGCGTTCTATCGGCAGGTCGAAATGGGGCTGGCGGAAGCCTATGACTATACCGGCCGGGTGATGGTCGAGAACATGCTGGCGCGCGATGCCGAAGAAGGTATCGGCGCCTTTATCGGCAAGCGTCAACCGGATTGGAAGGGAAAGTGATGGCCCGGATCGAGCAGTTTTCACGCGGCCATTTGCAGCGCACCAGCCTGCATGACCCCATAGACGCGACCTATTATACCTATGAAGTGGACGGGCGGCGCCTGTTGCAGATCAACACGGCGGGGCGCAGCGACAGTGTAATGCCGGGCAAGGTCAGTCAGTCGATCCAGTTGGACGAAGGCTCCGCCTTGCAATTGTTCAGCATTTTGAAAAGCCATTTCGGTTTTCACTGAATGGAACCGCGAATCTCCATCGTCACGATCGCCGTCGACGACCTCGATCGCATGGCGGCCTTCTATGAGACGATGGGCCTGGAGCGGCACCGCATCCGGGATGGCGTTGCCTTCTTCCAGATGGGTGGTGCGATCCTGGCGTTATTTCCGCGCGCTGACGCCGAAACGGATGCCGGCATTGCCTTCGGTACGGCGCCGTCGCGCGTCTATCTCGCCTACAACACCCGCTCCGAAGAGGAAGTCGGCACGGTGCTGGAGCAAGCCGAACGAGCAGGTGGCCGTATCGTCAAGCCGGCGGGCCGCGCTTTCTGGGGCGGTTGGTACGGGTATTTCGCCGATCCTGAGAAAAATGTCTGGGAAGTGGCGCACAATCCGGATTTTCCGATCGACGCCGATGGCCGCATTTCACTGCCATAGGTGGACCTGCGTCGTTCGAGACGGCAGCTCACGCTGACTCCTCACGATGAGAGGTGGTGTAATGTCGCCGTCTCAAGATAACGGAAAAGAGGCACTGTCCCCGCCCTCATGGTGAGCGGAGCCTCGCCCACGGGGGGCGGATCCAGTTTGTGCTGTGCGTGCTTCGAGACGCCGGCGTCGCCGGCTCCTCAGCAT
>NZ_MDET01000057.1 GCF_002075885.1 Manganibacter manganicus | reverse complement strand
CGGCCACCGAGACTGGACCTGTCCATCTACCCATACCTGCCGAGGGCGAATGTCGAGAAGACCTCGGTCAAGGCCTACATGCATCTGCTCGGTAGCATTGAAGGGGAGGAAGCGGCATGAGCACCGAGGCCCCCGAGATCCTGCTTGCCCATTATCTCAAAACCCTGAAGCTGCCGACCTTCCAGCGCGAATATCAGAAGCTGGCCCGGCTATGCGCCACCGAAGGCGTCGATCATGTCGGATATCTGACCCGGCTTGCCGAGCGGGAGATGATCGAGCGGGACCGCCGCAAGGTCGAGCGCCGCATCAAGGCGGCGAAGTTCCCGGTCGTCAAAAGTCTCGACAGCTTCGACTTCGCCGCCATCCCGAAGCTCAACAAGATGCAGGTGCTGGAACTGGCGCGCTGCGAATGGATCGAGCGCCGCGAGAACGTCATCGCGCTCGGTCCCAGCGGCACGGGCAAGACCCATGTCGCGCTCGGCCTCGGCCTGGCGGCGTGTCAGAAGGGCCTTCCCGTCGGCTTCATTACCGCTGCCGCCCTGGTCAGCGAGATGATGGAGGCCCGCGACGAACGGCGTCTGCTACGCTTCCAGAAGCAGACGGCTGGCTACAAGCTCCTCATCATCGATGAGCTCGGCTTCGTGCCGCTCTCCAAGACCGGGGCAGAATTGCTGTTCGAGCTGATCTCGCAACGCTACGAGCGCGGTGCGACCCTGATCACCAGCAATCTTCCTTTTGACGAATGGACGGAAACGCTGGGGTCGGAACGCCTGACCGGCGCTCTGCTCGACCGCATCACCCACCACGTCAACATTCTCGAGATGAACGGCGATAGCTACCGTCTCGCTCAAAGCCGCGCCCGAAAGGCTGGCTGAAACCCTCACAAAAATCGCCGACGCCGCAAGCGGGAAACTCTGGTCGGGCTACGCCCTCCCGACGTTCCCCACTTGCGGCGCGAAGTGGCCTACTTTTGCGCCGCCCAATGGCCTGATTTTGCTCCGCCGTTGACA
>NZ_MDET01000056.1 GCF_002075885.1 Manganibacter manganicus | reverse complement strand
CCATTCTTCCCGCTGTCGCACGGGGTGCCGAGGGTTGACGACCGGCGGGTGGTGAGCGGCATCGTCTACGTGATCCGCAACGGGCTGCAGTGGAAGGATGCGCCGGCTGGCTACGGCCCGCACAAGACGCTCTACAACCGTTTCATCCGCTGGAGTCTGATGGGCGTGTTCGACCGTATCTTCGCAGGGCTTGCCGGAGAAGGACCGAAACCCGAGCGCATCATGATCGACGCGACGCATCTGAAGGCTCATCGCACGGCGGCGAGCCTGCTCAAAAGGGGGATGTTCCCCGTCGTATCGGGCGAACCAAGGGTGGGCTGAACTCCAAGCTCCACACCGTCTGCGACGGTGAAGGCCGGCCGATCATCCTGCTTTTGTCGGAAGGCCAGATGAGCGACCACAAGGGCGCCCGCATGGTGCTCGACGCCTTGCCGAGCGCTTCACACCTGATCGCCGATCGCGGCTACGACAGCGCCTGGTTCCGGACCGAACTCGAAGCACGCGGCATCAAACCCTGCATTCCGTCGAGCCGCAGCCGCAAGGTCCCATACGCCTACGACAAGGCACTCTATCGCCAGCGCCACAAGGTTGAGAACCTGTTCGCCAAGCTCAAGGACTGGCGCCGCATCGCAACCCGATACGACCGGTGCGCACACACCTTCTTCTCGGCAATCTGCATCGCAGCAGCCGTCATCTTCTGGATATAATCAATGAGTCCTGAGCCTAGCGCCTTTGCGCACACCGCTGTAAAGGCGAAGACATGGAAAAGATTCTGGGCTCGCCCGATTTGCAGCAGAGCCACAGGCTGCGCCTCAACACGCTGCTTCGGCTGCGCTGGCTCGCCATTGTCGGCCAGAGCATCGCCGTAATCGTCGTTGCTTACGGGCTGCATTTTCCGCTGCCGGTCAGTCTCTGCTTCGTCTTGATCGCCTGCTCGGCCTGGCTCAATCTGGTGCTGGCCTTTCGTTATCCGGCCGCACATCGGCTGCCGCCATTGGCGGCAATGGGCATTCTCACCTTCGACAGTCTCCAACTCGCCGGCCTGTTGTTCATGACCGGCGGCCTGACCAATCCCTTCGCGCTTTTGATGACGGTGCCTGTCGTCATATCCGCGACCTCGCTGCCGCTGCGGCTCACCGCGGCGCTCGGTGTTTTGGTGATGGCTGGCGCGACCTTGCTTGCCTTCGTGCATTGGCCGCTGCCCTGGTACGATGGTGCCGAAATTGCCATGCCGTTCATCTATGTCGGCGGCATCTGGATGGCGGTCCTGTCCTCCATCGCCTTCACTGGCATCTACGCATTCCGGGTGGCGCAGGAGGCGCGCCTGCTGGCCAATGCGCTCGCCGCCACCGAACTGGTCCTGCAACGTGAGCAGCACCTTTCCGCGCTCGACGGGCTCGCCGCCGCCGCCGCTCATGAACTCGGCACGCCGCTCGCCACGATTACGCTGGTCGCCAAGGAGATGGAAAAGGCACTCGGCACCGATCCGCGTTACGGCGAGGACATAACTCTCCTGCGTTCGCAGAGCGAGCGGTGCCGCGAGATCCTGAAACGCCTGACCAGCCTGTCGAGCGAGGGCGAAGCGCATATGGCGCGTCTGCCGCTGACCTCGCTGGTCGAGGAGGTCATCGCCCCGCATCGCGATTTCGGCATTTCAATCAAGCTCAGCCCCGGTGAATGTGTCGGGCCGGAGCCGGTCGGCCGCCGCAATCCCGGCGTCATCTACGGCATCGGCAATCTGGTCGAGAACGCGGTCGATTTCGCTCATGAGAGCGTTACGATCGGCTGGAGTTGGAACGACGAGGCGGTGAAGCTGTCGATCATCGATGACGGACCGGGCTTTCCCGCCGAAGTCATCGACCGCATCGGCGAACCTTATGTATCCACCCGTCACGGCGCCGAGCCCGGCGGCGGCCTTGGTCTTGGCCTGTTCATTGCCAAGACGCTGCTGGAGCGTTCGGGGGCGGCATTGATATTTCGGAATTCCACCGATCCGGCGCGCGGTGCGGTGATCGAAATGGTTTGGCCACGCGCCATCTTCCTCAATCCTGAATCCGCTGTCGCCACCATGTTCGACAGGGCGTAAGCGCAGGAGCCACGGACTGGGAGTTGGACAGCGGCATTCAACACCTATATTGCAAGGAAAATATGCCAATAAGGACAGGAACATCATGAACGGCGAAGAAGGCAGCGGCTCCGTTGTGACAGGCGAGGACACCTCGCTTCTGATCGTGGATGACGACAGGCCGTTCCTGACCCGGCTGGCGCGCGCTATGGAAACCCGTGGCTTTGCGGTCGAGACGGCTGAAAGCGTCGAGGAAGCTGTTGGCAAGGCCCGCGCCAATCCCCCGGCCTATGCCGTGGTCGATATGCGGCTTGGCGACGGCAATGGCCTGGATGTCGTGGCTGCCATTCGCGAAAAGCGGGATGATGCGCGTACCGTCATCCTCACTGGCTATGGCAACATCGCCACCGCCGTCACGGCGGTGAAACTCGGGGCGGTGGACTATTTGTCGAAACCGGCCGATGCGGACGACGTTTTCGCGGCGCTTACCCGCACCGCCGGCGAACGTGCGGCGCCGCCGGAAAATCCGATGTCGGCGGACCGTGTGCGTTGGGAACATATCCAGCGCGTCTATGAAATGTGCGATCGCAACGTCTCGGAAACCGCGCGCCGGCTCAACATGCACCGGCGCACATTGCAACGCATTCTGGCAAAGCGCGCACCGCGCTGAGGAAAATGGCAACCGGCACTCCGGGGCGCGATCTGTTTTCCGACTGCCGACTGCCGACTGCCGACTGCCGACTGCTGTATCTACTCGCTCTCTCCCTCGACCGCTTCCACCTGCACGCCGGCCAGTTCGGCGGCCAACAATCTCGCCGCGCCGGCACGGGCGATCCGCAGCATCAGCGCCTTGCGGGTTGCCGTCGCCAGCCGATGCTCCGGCGCTTCGCGCATCATCTCGGCTCCATAGCCGTCGGAGAGAATGAATCCGCATTCCTGGGGAAAGATTTCCGCCGGTACGCCGGGATGTGTGGCGAAGAAAAAACGGTCGCAATGCAGCCTGTATTCCGGCCATTTGCGGTCGGCCTTGAAATCCTCGACCGAGGACTTGATCTCGATGATCCAGATGTCGCCCTGTCTGGTCAGCACCACGAGATCTGCGCGCCTGCCGGTGGCCAGTGACAGTTCGGGCAGGATGTGCGCGCCCATCTGTGACAGCAACCGTTGCACGCCACGCCGAACCAACATAGCCCGTTCGGACTGACGACCGTCGATCAGCGGGTTGGCGAGAATCGGCGAAACGATAGGCATGCCGCACCATGCCAGATTTTGTTCACGGTTTGAACCCACGCAAGGTCTTTGGCGACGTATTTAGCCGTCCAGTGTCGGTTTGGTATCCATATCCTCGCTATTGCCGGCCATCTCTTCCAGAATCGGACAGTCCGGCCGCTCGTCCCCGTGGCACGCGTGGATGAGTTTTTGAAGCGTGGCGCGCATCGACTGCAATTCGCGTACTTTTTCCTCTATGGCCGCGACATGGGCGGAGGCGATGGCGCGCACGTCCTGGCTGGCGCGAGTATGGTCTCGATAAAGCGCCATCAGTTGGCGGCAGTCATCGATGGAAAAGCCGAGTTTGCGGGCGCGTGCCAGGAAAAGCAGGCGATGTACATCCTCGTTGGAATAGGCGCGATAGCCGTTCTCGGCTCGATCTGGCCGGATCAGGCCGATCTCCTCATAGTAGCGCACCGTCTTGGCGGGAAGTCCGGAACGGCGGGCGGCGGCACCGACATTCATGATCTGCTTCTCCTCGAAACGGCTACGGGCCATTGAAGCTTGTTGATTCTGCTTCACAATCTCGTGAAACCTGTTGCCGAAATGCCATAGATGCAACCTTACCGGCGCGGTCCGCGCCGCATATAGGTATCGCCGGCTTGGCAAGCAACGGAAATGCCAGCATGAATAACGGCGAAAAAGCGGCCGAATCGTGCCGGAAGAACGGGGACTTGGGCGTTTCATGCGATTAAAGCCATTTATCATCGCCGCCGGGCTTGCGCTGGCGACGGCCTTAGCCGGTTGCAGTTCCATCGGCACGACGCGTATTTTCACCAACGACTATGGTGCGGTCACGGATGCGGGTTATCAACTGCCACGTATTCCGATCCAGAAGATTCCGCGAAAGTATCATCGCCAGATTGTTCGTTACGATACCGCCGAAAAGCCCGGCACCGTCGTCGTCGATCCGGCCAACAAGTTTCTTTATTTCGTCATGCCTGATGGCAAGGCCATGCGCTACGGCGTCGGTGTCGGACGTGAGGGCTTTGGCTGGCACGGCACGGCGCGCATTGCGATGAAGCGCGAGTGGCCGACCTGGACGCCGCCCGCGCCGATGATCAAGCGCCAGCCGGAACTGGCCAAATGGAGAGGAGGCATGCCGCCGGGCCTGACCAATCCCCTCGGCGCGCGTGCTCTTTATCTGTTCAACAAGCACGGCGATACGGGTTATCGCCTGCACGGCAACCCGGAATGGAAATCGATCGGCAGGAATGTCTCTTCAGGTTGTATCCGGTTGATGAATCAGGATATCATCGATCTCTACAATCGCGTCGAGATTGGTGCCAAGGTTATCGTGCTTTGAAGATGTAAGCGGACCGTCCGGGCAACGTAGGACGACCTGACGAAAAACCGGACTTTACAGTCCGGTTTTTTGTTTCGTGAATTGGTTCAGTCGGTCGGCTTGGCCGCGGCATAGACAATGACATTGCGTGGATCGTTGAATTCGACGGCGACGATGTCGCGCATCAGTACATGCCGGGAATTGATGGCATGATAGAGGATCGCGTTGCCCTCGACCTCATTGCGCAACGCGGTGAGTTCGTCCTTGTGTTCGGCTGCGACCTTCTCGATGGGCGCAGGCAATCCGCCCTTCATGGCCGTCGAATCGGCCAGGAAGACGATATCGACCTTGTCGACATTTGTGGTCTTGCGCACCAGCGCCGCACTTTCAGGCGCCTTCTCTATGGCCGCGATAATCCTGTCTTCGTTGTTGGCTGCGGTGCGTTCTTCTTCCTGAATTGGCGATCCGACGATGGCATCGATAGTGTCGGGATTGTCGAGGCTTTGTGCTTGCAGCGAGAGCCCCGGCACCAGAGCCGACACGAAGGCGAGCGCCGCGACGGCGTGCAGCCAGCGGTCTCGTGGATCTTTCATGATGGCGCTGGTGAACATATCGCTAATCCTTTGCATGCCTCGACACAGAACCGCCCGCTTGGCGAAAGGTTGCGCTCCGATGCAGCAAGTCGGCTCGGCTGCGCACCGAACCGACATACAATTCCAGATACCAAAGCGTCAATCAGCCGGCTTTCTTGCGTGTCACAAGCGTCAACACGCCCCTCTCATCGAGGCTGGCGACGATGACGTCTTGCGATGTCAAGCCCTTCTCCTTCAAGGCCGATGCGAGCTCGGGCGTCGCGTCGATGGAGCCGCGCAATTCTTTCATGCCCGCCTCGCCGCGTTGCGCAACCGCGTCGTTCACCTGATTCTGCGTTTCTTTCGGCAGTTTTTCGATATCGACGATGTTGACGGCGCGGATGGTCGGCGCCCCAGGCGTCGCGGGTGCGGGCGTGGCCGGAGTTGGCGATGTCGGCGCAGCCGGCTGCTGCTGTGCGTTGGCGGCGGCCGTCATCATCGTCATCGTCGCAGCGGCGGCAAGGATCAGTGTCTTTCGCATGGATCGTCCCTTTCCATTGCTTCGATCGCCCTCGCGCATCGAAGCTGTCACCCCCAATTTCGGCACCCAACAAGGCAAATGAGTCGAGAGACTGTCTGCAGGTGGGTCATTGCGTGACGATAAGGTGGCGGTAAAGTGGGCCGACTCAGTCGAGCCGTTCGGGACCATGGAACAGCAAGCTCTCGCTCACGATATCTTCCCGCATCTTCGCATCGTCATGGGCATGATCGTCGGCCTTGGCGTGACCCGATTGTTGTCGGGAGTGGCGCGTATTGTCCAGCACCCCAAGCAATATCCGCTCTATCCGGTGCATCTCGCATGGGTTGCCTCGATCCTGCTGCTGCTTGCGCATTTCTGGTGGTGGCAATTCGGCCTGTTCCACATTGAACACTGGACCTTCGGCAAGTATCTGTTTCTGCTTGGTTATGCCGTGATCCTGTTCCTGCTTGCCGCGTTGCTGTTTCCCGACAGTATGCTCGACTATCAGGGCTACGAGGATTTTTTCTATGCGCGCCGTGCCTGGTTTTTCGGCCTGCTTGGCCTGACCTATGGGCTCGACATTGTTGACACATTGTTGAAAGGCAAGGCGCATTTTGCCAATCTCGGGACGGAATATCTGCTGCGCAGTCCACTCTTCATCGCGCTGTGCATTGCCGCCATCCTGATCCGGGACCGCCGCTTCCATATCGCTTTCGTCACGTTCGCACTGATTTATCAGGTCTTCTTCATCCTGCGGCATTTCGATACGATCGCGTGACGACTTCCTGTACCAATCGAAACCGGTTGCGGTCATGATGCGACCGCGTCATGCTCGGCAAAACGGAGGATTTGCGGATGAGTGTCACCCGGCTCAAGGAAACCCTGACCAACCTGCCTTTCTACGACGAGCGCGTCGATCTGGCCTGCGCCTTTCGCTGGACCGCCCGACTCAACATGCACGAGGCGGTTGCCAATCATTTCTCGTTGGCCGTGAACGACGACGGAACCCGCTTTTTGATGAACCCGAACCAGGTGCATTTCTCGCGCATCAAGGCGAGCGACCTGTTGTTGATCGACGCCAACGATCCGGACACGCTTTGTGGCCCCAATGCTCCCGATCCGACCGCGTGGGGCCTGCATGGCGCCATCCACCGCAATGTCCCGCATGCGCGCTGCGTCATGCATGTGCATTCGATCCATGCCACGGTGCTGGCCTCGTTGGCCGATTCCACCTTGCCGCCGATCGATCAGAACACGGCGATCTTCTACAATCGCCATGTCGTCGACGGCCATTATGGCGGCCTCGCTTTCGAGGAGGAGGGCGAGCGCTGCTCGGCCCTTCTCGCCGACCCGAAGAACAAGGTGATGGTGATGGGCAATCACGGCGTTCTCGTCATCGGCGACGATGTAGCCGATGCATTCAACCGCATGTTTTATTTCGAGCGCGCCGCCGAGACTTATATCAAGGCGTTGTGGACCGGCCGGCCGTTGCGCATGCTCTCGCCCGAGATTGCCGAGAAGGCGGCCAGGGAACAGGAAGACTATCCCGGCCAGGCCGAGCGGCACCTTTCGGAGTTGAAAGCCATATTGGACGAGCAGGAGCCGGCTTACCGTAACTAAGGCCGCTATGGGTTCGGCCGCTTTATAGGCCGAGTTCCGCCCGCAATTCCTCGATCGTGTTCAGGTTGACGGCGCCCGGCGGTCCTTCCATTGGCCGTTCGGGCCAGAAGATCGTCTTCATTCCGGCGGCCAGGCCGGCCGACGCGCCGGTCCGGCTGTCGTCGATGGCCACGCAATCGCTGGGGTCGACATCGGCCAGCCAGGCGGCGCGCAGGAAGGGCTCGGCACTCGGCTTGCCTTCGCGCACATCGTTGCGGCTGATCGTGTGCATACCCGGATAGGAAAGGCCGACGGCGTTGAGATTGGCATCGACGATCAGCCGGTCGGAATTGGACACGACCGCCTGTGCCACGCCGCGGGCACGCAACTCCTTGAAGATTTCGATGGCGCCAAGGCGCGGCATGAGCCCCTTGGTCAGTGGCAGGTAATGGTCGTATTTGCGCTGGATCCAGTCATCGAACGGCAGGTCCAGCCCGCAATCCTGGCGCAGCATTTCGTAGACCGGCCATGCCGCCACGCCCAGGACGCGCTCGTGCAGGTCGGCGGGCGGCGTGATGCCGAGGCTGCGCAAGGCGGTCGCCAATGCGATATCGTGCAGCGGTTCGCTGTCGGTAAGCGTCCCGTCCATGTCCCAGAAGACCGCCTTCGGCGTCATGCGCGTCCCTTTCTCAATCCTGTCCGTCCTCATACCCCGAATGGCCGCCGTCTGAAAGCATACCTCTTGCATGACGGCCATGCACGCGGGTCGTTATCGAGTAATTGCTCTTTAAATAGATAATTGCTCTGGCGGCTAAACCCTGTAATGATGCATCAGTGGGCACGACCGACAGGACGTGACTGGTGAGGAGCAGTATGAATTCGCGACAGGAGAGCGGTGCCACCAGGCTCGACGACGCCGCGCGCGCCGGCTGGCTCTATTATGTCGCCGGCAATACGCAGGATCAGATCGCCACTACGCTCGGCATTTCGCGCCAGACAGCGCAGCGCCTGGTCTCGCTCGCCGTTTCGGAAGGTCTCATCAAGGTGCGAGTCGATCACCCGATCGCCAATTGCCTGGATCTTGCGGCGCGTCTCAAATTGCGCTTCGCGCTCGATCTCATCGAAGTCGTGCCGAGCGACCCCACCTCGAATTCCACCACGATCGGCATCGCGGAAGCGGCGGCCGCCGAGATCGAGCGCCGCCTTCGTTCGCCGGAGCCGATTGTGCTGGGCATAGGTACCGGGCGCACGTTGAAGGCGGCGATCGAGCAACTGCCTCCGATGGAATGTCCGCAGCACAAGGTGGTGTCGTTGACCGGCAATATCTCGCCCGATGGCTCGGCGGCATACTACAATGTCATCTTCACCATGGCCGATCGCATAAAGGCGCGTTCTTTCCCGATGCCGCTGCCGGTTCTCGCATCCTCGCCTCGGGAGCGCGAAATGCTGCTCGGCCAGCCAATGATTCAGCCGACGCTGGATCTGGCCGCGCGCGCCGACATCACCTTTGTCGGCATTGGTGACCTCGGGCCGAGCGCGCCGCTCTATGAAGACGGCTTCCTGTCCGAAGCGGACCTCAAGGCATTGCAGAAGGCAGGCGCTGTCGCCGAGATTCTCGGCTGGGCATTCGACCGCGAGGGAAGGATGATCGAGGGGCTTACCAATGATCGCGTTTCTTCGGCGCCGCTGCCGTCGCGCGAGAAATCGCTGGTCGTGGCGCTTGCCATGGGCGAACGCAAGCTGCCGGGCATTCTGGCGGCCATCAACCGGCGGCTCGTCAACGGGCTTATAACCGACGAACGCACGGCGGCAGGCCTGCTTTCAGCTTGACGCATCGATCTGCCTTATTCATGCCGGTTGTGCGGCTCGTCGCAGTCACGCAGGCCGATATCTCGCTGCAAATATGCTGGCAGTTCGCGCAGGTCGACGACGGTCCGTTTCCTTCGCGGACCAAATCCCATGCCCTTCAAAACCGCTTTTACCCAATGACTGGCCGCTGCACCTGAAGGCGTCCGGCAAGTTCCCGCAGGCAGGCATTGCTGGATCATGGTCATGATTGTCTGTCTCCTCTACGATGCATCTGGCCGGGGTCAGACTGGAAATATCGGCCTCGAACGCCTTTGCTTCCAATTGAATATCGAGTATGATGCATAAGGCAGGCTTATGTGAATGACGCCACTTCCACCGCTCTCCGCCGTGCGTGCCTTCGAGGCTGCGGCACGGCATCTTTCCTTCACCAAGGCGGCTGCCGAGTTGGGCATGACCCAGGCGGCGGTGAGCTATCAGATCAAGCTTCTGGAAGATCGGGTTGGCGCGCCGCTTTTCCTGCGCCGACCGCGCCAGGTGGTTTTGACCACCGCTGGACAGCGGTTCGCGGCCGCCGCCACCGAAGCCTTTGCGCTGCTCAACGATGCTTATGCGGCGGCGCGCGGCGAAGCACGGGACACGCTATGCGTCAGCACGGTCGTGACCTTTGCATCCAATTGGATGGCGCGGCATCTCGGCTCGTTCCAGGTGGCGCATCCCGCGCTTGCCGTGCGCCTCAATACGACTGACCAGATCGTCGATCTCGTGGGCGGCGAGGCTGATGTCGCCATACGTTCAGGCGCGGGAAACTGGCCCGGCCTTGTCTCGCATCGGCTTATGCTGGCCGATTTCACGCCGATGCTCTCCCCTAAACTGGCCGAAAGCATCGGCGGGGTGAAGGAACCTGCCGACCTCCTGCGCCTGCCTGTTCTGGATCCCGGAGATCCGTGGTGGCGGCAATGGCTCGCCGCGGCCGGCGTTCCGGTCGATTCGCTGCTCGAACGGCCGGGTTCGCACATGGGGTCGCAAGCCTATGAGGGCAATGCCGCGATGGCCGGGCAGGGCGTCGCCATGCTGACACGTTCCTTCTTCCTCACCGATCTTGCGGAAGGCCGGCTGATCCAGCCCTTCGGCTTGGTCTGCGACGACGGCCATGCCTATTGGCTGGTTTATCCAGAACAGCGCCGCAACGTCGCCAAGGTCCGCGCCTTTCGAGACTGGCTCCTTGCCGAGGTGAAGGCGACTCTCGATCAGGCCGATCCGGGCAGCCCCGTAAGGTAGCATCGGTGTAAGGCGCCGCTGTTCCCACGTCCGTTCATCCCTACATTTTCCGGCTTGAGGCTGTTGCAGTGCAATGACGATTGCGGCTTGACAATTTTCTCGACTGAGTATTTGCTCAATAGAAAGGCAAATGCTCACATCTTATCGGGAGGGTTTTGATGAAATTGCGCGCACTCATTCTCGGCGTCTGCTCGGCTAGCGCCTTCGCCTTTGCCGCACATGCCGAAGCGATCACCATCGCCACGGTCAACAATGGCGACATGATCCGCATGCAGAAACTGGCGGACGACTTCACCAAAAAGAATCCGGACATCCAACTCAACTGGGTGACGCTGGAGGAAAACGTGCTGCGTGAGCGTGTCACCACCGACATCGCCACCAAGGGCGGCCAGTACGACATCGTCACCATCGGCAATTATGAAGTGCCGATCTGGGCCAAGCAGGACTGGCTGCTCGCGCTCGACAAGCTGGGGCCGGACTACGATGTCGACGATCTTCTGCCGGCAATTCGCGGTGGCCTGACGGTCGATGGCAAGCTCTATGCAGCGCCCTTCTATGGCGAGTCGGCCATGATCATGTATCGCACCGACCTGTTCGAGAAGGCCGGCCTGAAAATGCCGGAAAAGCCAAGCTGGGACTTTATCGGTGATGCCGCCCGCAAGATCACGGATCGGGCAGCCGGCATCAATGGCATCTGCCTGCGTGGCAAGGCCGGATGGGGCGAGAACATGGCCTTGCTGACGGCCATGGACAATTCCTTCGGCGGGCGTTGGTTCGACGAGAAATGGCAGCCGCAATTCGACCAGCCCGAGTGGAAGAAGACGATGGACTTCTACGTCAAGCTGATGAAGGACGCCGGGCCGGAAGGCGCGTCCTCCAACGGCTTCAACGAGAATCTGACGCTGTTCCAGCAGGGCAAATGCGGCATGTGGATCGACGCCACGGTGGCGGCGTCCTTCGTCTCGGATCCGAAGAATTCGAAGGTTGCCGACAAGGTCGGTTACGCCATCTTCCCGGATGAAAACACCGACAATCACGGCAATTGGCTGTGGTCGTGGAACCTCGCCATTCCGGCTAGCAGCCAGAAGGCGGATGCGGCCGAGAAGTTCATCGCCTGGGCGACCAGCAAGGAATACACCGAACTCGTCGCATCGAAGCAGGGCTGGGCCGCGGCTCCTCCCGGAACCCGTACGTCGCTCTACAAGAACCCGGAATATCTGAAGGCCGCGCCATTCGCGGAGCCGACACTGGCGGCCATGACGGCGGCTGACATCACCAAGCCGTCGGTCAAGCCGGTGCCCTATACAGGCGGCCAGTTTGTCGCGATCCCCGAGTTCCAGGGCCTTGGCACGACGGTCGGGCAGTTGTTCTCCGCCGCCCTTGCCGGCCAGTCGAGCGTCGATGATGCCTTGGCCGCCGCGCAAGCAGCGTCCGTGCGCGAGATGACCCGCGCCGGCTACATCAAATAAGGCAACCTCCCGGTGCCTTGGCCGTCCGGTTTCTCCGTCCGGGCGGCCGCCTTCCAAGACCGACTATTATAGAGCTTTCATTCCGGCACGGATGAGGGCAGGTCCAGAGGCTGAACCATGGCGACGCGACAGACCCGTACATTGGCCCGTTTCATGATGGCGCCTTCGGTCATCCTGCTGCTGATCTGGATGGTCGTGCCCTTGGCCATGACCTTGTGGTTCTCCTTCCTGAACTACAATCTGCTGAACCCAGCCAATGTCAGCTTCGGCGGCCTGTTCAACTATCGCTATTTCTACACCGACCCGGCCTTCTTCCAGTCGATCTGGAATACGCTGGTGATCGTCGTCGGCGTCCTTCTCATCACCATCATTGGCGGCATCGCGCTGGCGCTGCTTCTCGATCAGCCGATCTTCGGCCAGGGCATCGTTCGCATATTGGTGATCTCGCCCTTCTTCGTCATGCCGCCGGTGGCGGCGCTGGTGTGGAAGAACATGCTGATGAACCCGAGCTATGGTGTCTTCGCCGATATCGCGCACGCTCTTGGTGTTCAACCGGTGGACTGGTTCGCCAGTTTCCCGCTGTTTTCCATTGTCATTATCGTCGCCTGGCAGTGGTTGCCGTTCGCCACGCTCATTCTTCTGACGTCGTTGCAGTCTCTCGACACCGAACAGAAGGAAGCGGCGGAAATGGACGGCGCGGGCTTCGTCAGCCGCTTCATCTATCTGACCCTGCCGCATATGGCGCGCGCCATTACCGTCGTGATCCTGATCCAGACCATTTTTCTGCTCGGCATCTACGCGGAAATCCTGGTCACGACCAATGGCGGTCCGGGCTATGCCACAACCAACCTGCCATTCCTGATCTATCGCACCGCGCTGCTTGGCTATGACATTGGCGGGGCGTCAGCGGGCGGCATCATCGCCGTGGTGCTCGCCAACATCGTCGCCATCTTCCTGATGCGCGCCGTCGGCAAGAATCTGGACAGGTGAGGAGAACGTCATGGCCCGCGCAGTCTCGACCCGCACCAAGATCGGCTGGACAATTGCCGCCTGGATCGTCGCCCTGCTGATCTTCTTTCCGATCCTTTATACGATCATCACGTCATTCAAGACCGAGCCGGAGGCGATCTCCGGCTTCAGCCTGATTCCTTCGGGCACGCTGGAAAGCTACTGGGAAGTGCAGTCGCGCTATAATTATTTCCAGCCGTTCATGAACTCCGTGATCATATCGGTCGGGTCGACTGTGCTGGCGCTGCTTGTCGGCATTCCCGCCGCGTGGTCGATGGCGTTTTCGCCGGGTCGCTTCACCAAGGACATCCTGATGTGGATGCTCTCCACCAAGATGATGCCGGCGGTGGCGGTGTTGGTGCCGATCTATCTGCTGTTCCGCGATTGGGGCCTGCTCGACAGCCGCATCGGTCTCACCGTGATGCTGATGCTCATCAACCTGCCGATCGTGGTGTGGATGCTTTACACCTATTTCCGCGAGATTCCGGGCGAGATTCTGGAAGCCGCCCGCATGGACGGCGCAACATTGTGGGGCGAGATCGTCTATGTGCTGACGCCGATGGCGGTGCCCGGCATCGCCTCGACGCTGTTGCTGAACATTATCCTGGCCTGGAACGAGTCCTTCTGGACGATCCGGCTGACCACCGTAAACGCCGCGCCGCTGACGGCTTTCATCACCTCCTTCTCCAGCCCGCAGGGCCTTTTCTGGGCAAAGCTTTCGGCGGCGTCGACGCTGGCGATCGCCCCCATTCTCATCATGGGCTGGTTCTCGCAACGCCAACTCGTGCGCGGCCTGACTTTCGGCGCGGTGAAATAGGTCCGGCCCGGCAACTTAGGAAAAGACCATGGGAAACATCACGCTCAGCAATGTCTCCAAGGCCTTCGGCACGACGGTCATCATTCCCAACATCGATCTTGCCATCGAGGATGGCGAGTTCGTCGTCTTTGTCGGCCCTTCGGGTTGCGGCAAGTCCACGCTGCTGCGCCTGATCGCCGGACTGGAAGACGTCAGCGGCGGCACGATCTCAATTGACGGGCGCGACGTTACCAATGAGGCGCCGGCCAGGCGCAAGCTCGCCATGGTGTTTCAATCCTATGCGCTCTACCCGCATATGACGGTGGCGAAGAACATCGCCTTTCCGCTCAAGATGGCCGGCGAGAGCAAGGAGGTCATCGACAAGAAGGTGGCCGATGCCGCCCGCGTCCTCAATCTCAGCAATTACCTCGAAAGACGGCCCGGCCAGCTTTCCGGTGGCCAGCGCCAGCGTGTTGCCATCGGACGTGCCATCGTGCGTCAGCCCACGGCCTTCCTGTTCGATGAGCCGCTTTCCAATCTGGATGCCGCGCTTCGCGGCACCATGCGGCTGGAGATTTCCGAACTGCACCAGCAATTGAAGACGACGATGATCTACGTCACCCACGACCAGATCGAGGCCATGACCATGGCCGACAAGATCGTCGTGCTCAACGCCGGCAATATCGAGCAGGTCGGCTCGCCGATGGAGCTCTATCTGAAGCCGGCGAACCTGTTCGTGGCCGGCTTCATCGGCTCACCGACAATGAACCTGATCAAGGGCGAACCGGCAGCGAAACTGGGCGCCGCCACGGTTGGTATTCGCCCTGAGCATCTGAAACTCTCGACGAGCGAAGGCGAGTGGAAGGCCAAGGTCAATGTTGCTGAGCATCTCGGCTCCGACACGATCCTGCATGTGCAGTCCGAAATTGCCGGCGCGATGACCGTGCGGGCGGATGGCGGCGCCGATATCCACCATGGCAACACCGTTTATCTCACGCCCGATCCGTCGAGGCTGCATCGTTTCGACAAGGATGGGAAAGCACTCTGATAATGCGTCTTGCAGGTAAATCGGCGCTCATTACCGGCTCCGCGCGCGGCATTGGCCGCGCTTTTGCGGAGGCTTATGCGCGCGAAGGCGCCACGGTCGCGATCGCCGATATCAACATTGAGGCCGCGCGGGCGACGGCGGTGGAGATCGGCGCGGCGGCTTACGCCGTCGAACTCGACGTCACCGACCAGACGTCCATCGACGCGGCGGTCCGCTCGGTCGAGGAAAAGACCGATGGGCTCGACATTCTCATCAACAATGCTGCCCTCTTCGATGCGGCGCCCATCGTGGAAATTCCGAGGGCAGGCTACGAGCGTCTGTTCTCGGTCAATGTCGCCGGCACGCTGTTCATGCTGCAGGCGGCCGCCCGCTCGATGATCCGCCGGGGTAAAGGGGGCAGGATCATCAACATGGCTAGCCAGGCGGGGCGGCGCGGCGAGCCCTTGGTTGCGGTCTATTGCGCGACCAAGGCCGCCGTCATTTCTATCACCCAGTCGGCGGGGCTCGATCTCATCAAGCATCGCATCAACGTCAATGCCATTGCGCCGGGCGTGGTCGATGGCGAGCACTGGGACGGCGTCGATGCGCTTTTTGCGAAATACGAGAACCGGCCGCGTGGCGAAAAGAAGAAACTGGTCGGCGAGGGCGTGCCTTACGGGCGCATGGGCCGCGCCGAGGACCTGACGGGCATGGCGGTGTTCCTCGCCAGCAGCGAGGCCGAATACATCGTTGCCCAGACCTACAATGTTGATGGCGGCCAGTGGATGAGCTGAATCTCGTGTTTTCACGATGGGACAGGGCGTCGCCGGACAATGGATGAATGAAAGGCTGAAACGCCATGACTACGAAACTTTCGCTTGCGGCTCTCTCCAGCCTGCCGGCCAATGTCGCTTATCCCCGCTATGAACGTGGCGCGCTGACGCCTGGCATCCTGCATTTCGGCGTCGGCAATTTTCATCGCGCCCACCAGGCGGTTTATCTCGACGATCTGTTCAATGCAGGGCTTGGACACGATTGGGCATTGGTCGGCGCGGGCGTCTTTGACGGCGAAAAGGCAGGTCGCGACAAGCTCGCGCAACAGGACTGGCTGACCACGATCGTCGAGCAGGACGAAGAGAAACGCAGCGCGCGCGTCACCGGGTCGATGATCGACTTCGTAGCGCCGGCAGACGCCTCGGCGATCATCGCTCGGCTCGCCGATCCCGCGATCCGCATTGTCTCGATGACGATTACCGAAGGCGGGTATTTCATCGATCCGGCTTCGGGCGTCTTTGACCCGAAACATCCGCATATCGCTGCCGACGCGGGCAATCCCGCCGGTCCGAAAACCGTGTTCGGCCTTATCCTTGCCGGCCTTGTGCGCCGCCGCGCAGCCGGCATCAAGCCGTTCACCGTCATGTCTTGTGATAACATTCCCCATAATGGCCGCGTCACCGCCGATGGCGTCATCGGCCTGGCAAGCCTCATCGACCCCGATCTGGCCGCCTGGGTCCGCGATCATGTCGCGTTCCCCAATTCCATGGTCGACCGCATCACGCCGGCTACCAGCGATCGCGAGCGGGCGATCCTGGCCGACGAGTTCGGCGTGGACGATGCCTGGCCGGTCTTTTGTGAACCGTTCCGTCAATGGGTGCTGGAGGACCGTTTTACCGATGGCCGCCCGCCGCTGGAAAAGGTCGGCGTGCAGTTCGTGCCGGACGTTTCGCCCTATGAAGTGATGAAGATCCGCATCCTGAATGGCGGCCATGCGGCGATCGCCTATCCGGCCGGGCTGATGGACATTCACTTCGTCCATGAGGCGATGCAGGAACCGTTGGTGCGCGGCTTCCTCGACAAGATCGAGCATGACGAGATCATTCCCGAAGTGCCGCCGGTGCCCGATACCGATCTTGAAGATTATTACCGTCTCATCGACAAGCGTTTCGCCAACCCGCGCATCGGCGACACGGTGCGCCGGCTTTGCCTCGACGGTTCGAATCGCCAGCCCAAATTCATCATTCCGACGATTGCCGATCGCCTGAAAGGCGGGCGCCCGGTCCAGGGACTGGCTTTGGAATCGGCGCTCTGGTGTCGCTACTGTTTTGGCGAGACCGATTCGGGCGCGGTAATCGAGCCGAACGACCCGAATTGGGACCGCATGCAGGCAACCGCCGTCGCTGCCAGGGACAATCCGTCGGCCTGGCTCACCATGGATGATATCTACGGCGATGTCGGGCGCTCTCAGGTGTTCGCCAAAGCCTTCGCCCATGCGTTGAAAACGCTGTGGGCACATGGTGCCCGCGAGACCTTGACTCGCTATCTGGCCGGCCGCCTCTAACCATATCGCGCCGGCTTGCGCCGCCCCGATCGCTGTCTATAGTCGCGCCGTCGTTGTGTCGCAGCATCGGAAGCGAGAGAAGGCAAATTGGCAAGCGGAGTCGTTTGTGCGGTCGATGTCGGTTCGGGAAGTGCGCGCGCCGGAATCCTGGACGCCAACGGACACTTGCTTGGCAGGGGCGAACACCCGATCCGGATGAACAGGCCAAGACCTGGCTATGCCGAGCATGATTCGCAGGACATCTGGCATGCCGTGGGTGCGGCCGTGCGGGCCGCGCGCGAGACTGCGGGTATGGCCGCCGGCGATGTCGTCGGTATCGCTTTCGATGCCACTTGCTCTCTGGTGGTGCGAGACCGGGAGGGCAACCAGCTTAGCGTTTCGACGGATAGCGACCGGCACTGGGACACAATGGTCTGGCTCGATCATCGCGCCATCGAAGAAGCTGATGAATGCACTGCCACCGGCCACGCTGTCCTCAATTCCATCGGGGGCGTTATGTCGCCGGAGATGCAGACGCCGAAACTGATGTGGCTGAAACGCCATTTGCCGCAAAGCTGGGCCAGGGCCGGTTATCTGTTCGACCTTGCCGATTTTCTCACCTGGAAGGCTTGCGGGTCTCTGGGGCGCTCGCAATGCACGCTGACCGCCAAATGGACCTATCTGGCACATGAGGAAGAGCCTTGGCGCCGAGATTTTTTCGAACAGTTAGGTCTCGGCGATCTATTTGATCATGGCAGCCTGCCGGAAAAGGCAAGTCCGGCCGGCGCCGGACTCGGATGTTTGACGGCAGAGGCAGCAGCGGCGCTTGGTCTCACTGAAAACTGCCGGGTTGGTGCGAGCCTCATCGATGCTTTTGCCGGTGCGCTCGGCGTGCTTGGCGGTTTTGCCTCAAACAGCGACCAGATCGGGCGGCATGTCGCGCTCGTTGCCGGCACGTCCAGTTGCATCATGGCGATATCTCCCGAGCCGCGGCCTTTCGCTGGCGCATGGGGCCCCTATTTCGGTGCAGCGCTCCCCGGTCTGTGGGTGTCGGAAGGTGGTCAGTCCGCTACCGGGGCGCTGCTCGATCACGTCATTCGCAGCCACAGCGCCGGTGGCGAGCCGGATGCCCTTATGCATGACCGGATCGGTTCCCGCATTGCGGAATTGCGAGCCGTCGAGGGGTTCGAATTGGCCGGCCGCCTGCATGTGCTGCCGGATTTTCACGGTAATCGCGCGCCTTTCGCCGATCCGCATGCATTGGGTGTCATTAGCGGATTGGCGTTGGACTCCTCATTCGATTCTCTGTGCCGGCTCTATTGGCGCACGGCCGTCGCCATCGCGCTCGGCGTGCGCCATATTCTCGATACCCTGAACGGAAATGACCACATGATCGACACATTGCATGTGGCAGGCGGCCATGCCCGCAACCCGCTGCTGATGGAGCTTTATGCCGACGTTCTTGATTGTACGGTGATCGAGCCATCGGCGGGTGACGCGATGCTCGCCGGGACCGGCATGGTGGCCGCTGCCGCCGCCAATGTCCATGCCAACCTCGAAGCCGCATGTGTGGCGATGCGGCAGAAGGGACATGTGCGAAGGCCAGATCCCGCCGCGGCCGGCCGCTTCGATCGCGACTATCGCATTTTTCTCGAAATGCATCGACAGCGAAGGGCTCTCGAAGTAATCCAGTAGGGCGGTGGTCGCTATCCATTCTTTCCGTTTGTGTGGCCTCTTGCCAATCAGCTTCATCTCAAGCACAAATCCGTTCATGGATGCGCTAGCCCGGCATGCCCGGTAGTGTGGCTGATTTGGCGGCTTCCGGCTTTTCGCCGACGTGCCGTAACCTGAAAGAATGACCGATGACCGCGATCGAGTCCGGCGTGCGTGCGCCGGGATTTCTCTGGCGCTCCGAAATCAAGGCGACTGTCGTGCTTGCCTTGCCGATGGTTTTGACGAATCTCGGCCAGACGGCCATGACGGCCACCGACGTCATGATGATGGGCCGCCTTGGCCCCGATGCGCTTGCCGCCGGCGCGCTCGGCGCCAATCTTTACTTCATGCTGATGATCTTTGGTCTCGGCCTGATATTGGCCACGTCGCCAATGATGGCGACGGAGCTCGGCCGCAAGCCCTATTCGGTGCGTGACATCCGCCGCACCGTGCGGCAGGGTCTGTGGCTGTCTGTCTTCATCGCCATTCCGATCTGGCTGCTCTTGTGGAACGGTGAGGCAATTCTGCTCGTCATGGGGCAGGAGCCGGCGCTGGCGAGTCAAGCGGGCATCTACCTGCGCACGCTGCAATGGGCAGTCCTGCCGTTCTATGGCTATATCGTGCTTCGTACTTTCATTTCGACGCTGGAGAGGCCGGGCTGGGCGCTGGTCATCGTGTTTTTGGGCGTTGCCTTGAATGCGCTGGGAAACTGGGTCTTCATGTTCGGCAATCTCGGCATGCCCGCTTACGGCATTGCCGGATCGGGCATGGCCACCACCTTCTCTTCCACCTTCCTGTTCGTCGGCATGGTTGCGGTGGTGTTGTTGGAGCCGAAATTCCGCCGTTACCGGCTGTTCGGCCGCTTCTGGCGCTCCGACTGGCCTCGTTTTGCCGGCCTCATGCGGCTCGGCTTGCCGATCGCAGGCATACTGGCGTTCGAAGTCACCATCTTCAATATATCGGCTCTGCTGATGGGGTTGATCGGCCCGGATTCGCTCGCGGCGCACGCCATCGCCATCCAGATCGCTTCCATCACCTTCATGGTGCCGCTTGGTCTCAATCAGGCTGTGACGGTACGTGTCGGGCTCGCGCACGGAGCCGGGGATCCGCAAGGGGTCAGCCGTGCGGGCTGGACGGCCTATGTCATCGGCATCGGCTTCATGGCCTTGATGGGGCTGATGATGATTGCGGCACCTCATCTTTTGCTGCGGGCTTTCATCGACGTGCACGACCCCGCCAATGCCCCGGTCATCTCGCTTGCCGTCACTTTTCTTGCATTTGCGGCATTGTTTCAGATTTTCGACGGTGCCCAGGCGGTATCTTCCGGAATGCTGCGCGGCCTGCATGACACCAGGGTGCCGATGATCTATGCGGCGATCGGCTATTGGGGTGTCGGCCTGCCGCTGGGCGTGCTGCTGGCTTTCCATTTCGGTTTCGCCGGCGCCGGCATCTGGGCCGGGCTCTCCGCAGGATTGGCAGTGGTCGCTCTGCTGCTTTTGCTGCGCTGGCTACGCCGGGACCGGCTTGCGCCGCCACTGAGCTTCGATCATTGAATAAAGCCGCTGATTTTTTCTCTGGCCATCTTGCGAAGCGGGAGGCGCTTAAACGCAATCGGTGCTAAGAGGCGTGCCGCGGGTTTGCAGCACCGAGCAATAAAGGCGAAAGCACCCATGCCTAAGACGGACATCGCACGGCGCGTTTACAACCACACCTGGAAGCTCGATCCGATTATCCGCAGCCTGCTGGATACGGATTTCTACAAGCTTTTGATGCTGCAGATGATATGGGGGCTTTACCCGAAGGTCGATGCCACCTTCTCGCTCATCAATCGCGCGACCACGGTTCGTCTCGCCGACGAACTCGACGAGCAGGAACTGCGCGAGCAGCTCGATCATGCGCGCACGCTGCGCTTTTCCAAGAAGGAGATGATCTGGCTGGGCGGCAACAATTTCTATGGCCGCAAGCAGATATTCGAGCCGGAATTTCTCGCCTGGCTGGAGGATTTCCGCCTGCCGGAATACGAGCTTTCAAGGCGGGACGGCCAGTTCGAACTGACCTTCCATGGACCGTGGATGTACACGACCATGTGGGAAATCCCGGCGCTCGCCATCATCAACGAATTGCGTTCGCGTTCGGCTCTGAAAGCTTTCGGCCCCTTCGCGCTCGATGTGCTTTATGCGCGCGCCAAGGCCAGGATGTGGGCCAAGACCGAACGATTGAAGAAACTGCCGGGCATCCTCATTTCCGACTTCGGCACCCGCCGCCGCCATTCCTTCCTTTGGCAGCGTTGGTGCGTCGAAGCGCTGAAGGAGGGCATCGGAGAAGCCTTCACCGGCACGTCCAACGTGCTTCTCGCCATGGACAGCGACCTGGAGGCGCTCGGCACCAACGCGCATGAATTGCCCATGGTGCTGGCGGCGCTTGCCGATAGTGACGAAGCACTGCGCCAGGCCCCGTATCGAGTGCTTGAGGATTGGCAGCGCTATTATGGCGGCAATCTGCTGATCGTCCTGCCGGATGCGTTCGGTACAGCCGCCTTCCTGCGCGATGCGCCGGACTGGGTGGCCGACTGGACCGGTTTTCGTCCCGACAGCGCTCCGCCGATCGAAGGCGGCGAGCGGATTCTTTCCTGGTGGCGCGAGAAGGGCAAGGACCCGAAAAAGAAACTGCTGATCTTCTCCGACGGGCTGGAGGTCGATACGATTATCGAGACCTACCGCCATTTCGAGGGCAAGGTCCGCATGTCCTTCGGTTGGGGTACCAACCTTACCAATGATTTCGAAGATTGCGCGCCGACGCCGACGGGAGGTCTGGACGCCATATCGCTGGTCTGCAAGGTTTCCGAGGCGAATGGCCGACCAGCAGTCAAGCTGTCCGACAATCCCGCCAAGGCGACAGGCGATCCACGCGAGATCGCGCGTTATCTCAAGATCTTCGGCGGGAAGGGGCGTGTGGAGCAACTGGTCAAGGTGTGAGGCGGATTTGCCGGGGAGCGGCCCGGCCGGAACGGATTGCAGCGCGGGTGGGGAGAATTGAGACGTGCCTGAGAATTGCCTGTCTTTATTGTCATCTGCCGGTCGGCCGGAACGGTTAGAGAAGGGACACGGGTTTTCACAGGCAGGGCGACAGGCCGCGACGCTTATTCTCGGCGGCCTTGCTGCGATCCTCTCTCCTGTCGCCGCCTTTGCCCATGCTTCGGATCGCGGCCATGTGCTGCTTTTGCCTACCGGCTACTATGTTGTCGGCGGCGCGGCGGCGGTGGCGGTTTCATTTCTGGTCCTGGCTCTGTTGCCTGACGATTTTATCGAACGCTATTGGCATCGCCGCCTGCCGTTGTTCCGTTTCGGACAAAGACTGCGGCCGGTAATCAGCCTTTTCTCGCTGGTCATCTTCGCTGTTCTTCTTGCCGCCGGCATATGGGGCAGCCGCGATCCGCTGTCCAACCCGCTGCCACTGACGATCTGGACGCTGCTTTGGGTAGGGCTGGCCCTGCTGCATGCCTTGCTCGGCAATCTCTGGACATGGCTCAATCCCTGGTACGGGCTTTGTCGTGTGGTCGCCCGTTTCAGCGGGCGATCCGCAAACGCGCCGCTGATTCGCCTGCCGGCGTGGATAGGCAACTGGCCAGCCTGTCTGCTGTTTTTTGCCTTTGCCTGGTTCGAGTTGATCTATCCGGCGCCGGACGACCCTGCCCGGCTGGCGGCGGCGGCCGGCCTCTATTGGCTATTCACATTCGCGGCGATGCTGGTCTTCGGCTATGCGCAATGGAGCCGGCGCGGCGAATTTCTCTCCGTCTTTTTCGCCATGGTGGCACGTTTTTCAATCATAGACCGCAGTGAAAGCGGGCGGCTGCTTCTGTGCTGGCCCGGCGTCAGATTGCTCGACGCCGAGCCTTTACGGCCAAGCGGGATCGCCTTCGTCCTGCTTGCCCTGTCATCGGTGTCGTTCGATGGTCTGGCGCGGACCTTCTTCTGGCTGGGGCTGAACGGCATCAATCCGCTGGAATTTCCGGGTCGAACCGCAGTGATGGGAATAGGCACCGTAGGGCTTGCCGGAATGTTCGTGCTGTTGACCGGTATATTCTTGGCAGCGGTGTTTCTCGGTCACCGGCTGGCCGACGGTCGAACCAGGTTGAGTCAGGCTGCCGGCCTGCTGGTCTGGTCGATCGTGCCAATCGCACTTGCGTATCATTTTGCCCATTACCTGACGGCTTTTCTGGTCGGTGGCCAATATGCGCTGGTTGCCTTATCCGATCCCTACGCGCTTGGCTGGAACCTGCTCGGCACGGCACACTGGCATGTCGAGGCGGGCATCGTCGCCGGCGCCCAATCGGCCTGGGTGCTATGGAATTTCCAGGCCGGCGCAATCATCGTCGGGCATGTGCTGGCGGTTCTGATCGCCCACGGTCTGGCCTTTCGGTTGCACGGCGACACGCGTCACGCGACCTCCAGCCAATTGCCGCTTACCGTTCTGATGATCCTCTATACGGTCTTCGGCCTGTGGCTTCTGGCAACACCGTCCGCGGGATGAGCTCGCGGCTTGTTACCCGCCGCGACGGCGCGGCCGGTCGGAAAGCTGGCTTGTCAGTTCCGGCCTTTGATGATTTAGTTTGTACACATGCGATTTTTCCTGTCCTTCCGGGAGCCGAATTCGACATTCAACCGTTGGTCCATAATTGAAAATCAGGGGAACCTCAGTGACTGACAGCAAGGGAATTCTTATACCCACCAAGGTGCCGATCACGCGCCGCAACGCTCTTAAGGGATTGGCTGCTGCAGGCGGCCTTATCGCGGCCCCCGGCTTCGTGCGCTATGCGCAGGCTGAAAGTTCGTCACCGATCAGGATTGGCTTCCAGTCGCATCGTACCGGCATCGGCGCCGCCTATGGCCGCTGGTATGAGCGCACCACAAGTGCCGCCATCAAGGCGATCAACGCGGCGGGCGGCATCAACGGGCGGCCGGTGGAAGTCATCATAGAGGATGACGGCACGGATGCGGGACGCGGCGCTGAAGTGGTCGCCAAATTCGCCAAGCAGCACAAGACCGATATCGTTTATGGAACATTATTCTCCAATGTCGTGATCGGCTCGGCGCCGACGGCGGGCGAACTGAAAATCCCTTATTATGTGGTCAGCGAGGGCTACCATGTCGCTTCCGGCAAGCTGAATCGCTGGTGCTTGCAGCCCGGCATTACCGATGTGCGCGCGCAGGTAACATCCGTTGCGCCGTGGGTTGCCGCCAATCTCGGCAAGAAGATCACCATGGTCTTCCCCGATTACGCATTCGGCTACGATCATCGCGACTACCTGCCGCCAGCGCTCGAGAAGGCCGGTGCTGAGGTGGTGGCCAAGATCGCCATTCCGCCGACGGAATCCTCCTTCACCAAATATTTTCCGCAGATCCCGTCTGAAACCGAGGTCATCTATCATGTCATGGTTGGCCCGGCCGTGCTGACCTTCGTCAAGGAACTCGGCGAGTTCTACGGCTCCAATGGGCCAAAGCTGTTCGGCTTTATCGACTCGCTTGAAGCCGTCGATATCAACAGTCCCGGCCTGGAATACATCGACGGCAGCCATTTCTGGGAAGGCTCGCCTCGTTATTCCCAGCCCAACGACACGGATGCCGAAAAAGCCTATCGCGCCGCTGTCGGCATCGACGACAATGGCGCTTCGGTCGATGATCCGAAGGACGTTTCGACGGCAGCGCATATGTTCGGCTGCTGGGAGACGCTTTACGTCATCAAGCAGGCTATGGAAGATGCCGGCTACAAGGGGCCGCAGGATCGCGCCAAACTGGTCGAGGCGACCGAGGCCCTGACGAAGTTCGCCGAGGGGCCGGAGCATCCGCAAGGCCCCAAGATATTCAACGGCAAAATCCATCAGGTCTTCGGTATCCAGAACATCTCCAAGCTGGAAGGCGGACGGCTCAACGTGGTGCACAAGACGGCCATCGAGGACGGTATGTACGAGCCCGAGGCTGACTATACGACCATGCCGCTTTAGCCGATTTCGCCTCGGCCTCGCGCGTTTTCCACTCGGCCCCTGTCAAGGACTGTGAATGGCCTTCGGACCGCATCTCCTGCTGGCCACTCTTGAAGGCCTGGTCAGCGCTGCCGTTCTGTCGTTGACCGCGCTCGGTCTTTCGCTGGTGTTCGGTGTCATGCGCATCGTCAATGTCGCGCATGGCGAGTTTTTCATGCTGGGCGCGGTTCTGGCCTGGGCCATCGCTTCGACCCTTGGAGGGCACCCTGCACTTGGCTTTTTTGCCGCTCTGGTGCTGTCGCCGCTGATTGTCGGCGCGATAGCCTGGGCGTCAGAGCGGCTGGTGCTGAGCCGGCTGAATTATGATCCCGAAGCCACCATCGTCGCCACGATCGGCCTGCTTTACATCATCCAGCAACTGGCGCTGACCTTTTACGGGCCGGAGGCGAGGCCTGTGGCTCCGCCCTTCAGTTACCGCCTGTCGCTGCCCTGGTTCGGCTATTCCGCCTATAAATTGTCGGTCGTTGCCGCAGCCATCGTCCTGCTTCTATCGGTCTGGCTCGTGCTCACGCGCACGAAGATCGGCCTTGTCATGCGCGCCACGCAATATGATCGCGAAACCGCGCAGGCCTTCGCCATTCCAGTAGAGCGCGTCTATGCCGGTGTCTTTGCGCTGGGCGCCATGCTGGCCGCCATCGCTGCCGTTCTGATCGTGCCGATCAGCCAGGCACACTATCTCATGGGACAGGATCCGTTGCTGCTGTCGTTCATCGTCGTCATCATCGGCGGCCTTGGTTCGCTGCGCGGAACGCTGGTTGCGGCCCTGCTCATCGGCCTTTCGGATGGCATCGTCTCGATGTTCTTTTCTCCCACGCTCGCGAAGATGATCGCCACGCTGCTCGTCGCCATGGTGCTGGTCTTCCGCCCGCAAGGCCTGTTCGGAGCTACGCAACGATGAGGGATATTGCGCCGGCAAGGTTCTACGCCTTGCACCTGGCGGTGATCGCAGTGCTGTTTGCGCTCAATTTCCTTTTGCCGGCCTATCATCATGGCCTGATGGCGCGCATTCTGGTGCTGGCTGTCTTCGCCATGGGCTACAACATGCTGTTCGGCTATGCCGGGCTGCTTTCGCTTGGCCATTCCATGTTCTTTGCCGCTGGCCTCTACGGTGCCGGGTTGGCGGTCGTCCATCTGGGTTGGGGCGCGCCGCCGGCCTTTGCCGCCGGTCTCGCCTGTGGTGCGGTGCTCTCGCTGGTCATCGGCCTGTTGTCGCTGCGTACCAGCGGTGTCGCCTTCATGATCGTAACCATGATGTTTGCGCAGGTTTTCTATCTCGCCATCCTCTATTTCGCGCCCTGGACGGGTGGCGATCAGGGGCTGGTGGTGCCGCGGCAGGCGCGTGTCCTGACGATTGGCGACCAGCCCTTCGATCTGGCCGATCCACAAGTCCGGTATCTCACGGCGCTTGCCCTGTTTGCGGCAGTGCTTCTCGCCTGCCTTGCCCTTGTGCGCTCGCGCTACGGCCGCGTGCTGGTCGCCATTCGCGAGAACGAGGAACGCACGACAATGCTCGGTTACGACACTTTTTCCAACAAATTGGCCGCCGTGGTCGTTTCCGGCACCATCTGTGCGGCGGCGGGTGCCGCCTATGCGCTGCTGTTCGGCTATGTCGGATCGAACTTCGCCGGCGTGCAATATTCGATCCTGCCGCTTTTGTGGGTTTTGGTGGGCGGTGCGGCGACAACGCTCGGGCCGCTTCTCGGCACGCTCACCATGTATTATGTCATCGATGTCGCTTCAGGTTACACCACCGCTTATCTTCTGGTCGTTGGTGTCGTGCTGATCCTGCTTGTGCTGTTTTTCCCGAAGGGCATTCTAGGCTCAGTGCGCCAACGATGGCTGGGGTGGCTGCCATGAAGCCGCTTCTGACCACTTCTGGCTTGTCTCGACGCTTTGGCGGTTTACGCGCGGTCGATGACGTCGATTTCACGCTGATGCCCGGCGAAATACGTGGGATTATTGGCCCCAATGGCGCCGGAAAAACCACTTTCGTCAGCCTTCTGTGTGGCCGCATCCTGCCGTCCACCGGGACGGTAATGTTCGATGGTGCCGATATCACCGGCCTGCCTGCTTTTCGCCGCGTGCGGAGAGGTATTGCCTATACGTTCCAGATCACCAGCGTTTTTGCCAAGCTGTCGGCTTATGACAATGTCGCGCTGCCGGTGCAGCGGCGACTGTCGGACAGCCGCTCAACCGCATCGATCCGTTCGGGCGTCATGGGGGCGCTTGAACGCACCGGCTTGGCCGACCGCGCATCAATGCCGGCCGGCGAACTCGCCTATGGCCATCAGCGCCTGCTCGAAGTGGCGATGGGCCTGGCTCTGAAGCCGCGCCTGTTGATCCTCGATGAGCCGACGCAGGGTTTGTCTGACGGTGAGATCGAGAATTTCATCGACCTCGTGCGCGACATCGCCCGCGATGCCACGGTGCTCATCATCGAGCACAACATGCCCGTCGTCATGCAGCTTGCCGGCCGCATTACCGTGTTCGATGCCGGTCGCATCCTTGCCGAAGGCACGCCCCACGAAATCCGCGCCGACCTTCGTGTGCAGGATGCTTATCTCGGAACACAGCATGGCTGATGCGCTGACCATATCCGGGCTGGATTGCTACTATGGCGAGGTGCAGGTGCTGCGCGGGCTGGATCTCTCGCTGTGCGAAGGCGAAGTGTTGTGTCTGCTTGGCCGCAACGGAGCAGGCAAGACGACGACGCTGAAGGCGATCATGGGCCTGATGCGCGCGCGCGCCGGGTCGATCCGCCTCGGCGACACGGAACTCACCCGTCTGCCTGCGCATGAGGTGCCGAAGGCCGGCATCGCCTATGTGCCGCAAGGGCGGCGGCTGTTTGCCGAGATGACGGTGGCCGAAAACATCGAGATCGGCCTGAATGCGCGAAACAAGGGTGGCTCCGTCCGCGAACGTGTGCTCGACCTTTTTCCGCGCCTGCGCGAGCGGTTGAAGCAGCGCTCCGGGACACTTTCAGGCGGCGAGCAGCAGATGCTGGCGATGGCTCGCGCGCTCTGCCTGGAACCCAAGGTATTGTTGCTCGACGAACCGACCGAGGGACTGATGCCATCGATGATCACAAAAATCCGAGAAACGGTGGCCGGGCTTAGCGCGATGGGCGTGTCGACCATTCTGGTCGAGCAGCGCGTCGATGCTGTGCTGCCGGTGGCCAATCGCGTCGCCTTCATTGAGAACGGCCGCAATCGCGAGACCGTTTCCGTCGAGGCGCTCCGCGCCGATCCATCGGCGGTCAACCGCTATGTTGGCGTCGGCTGATTCTCAAAAGAAGATCAGGCTCGACACGATGAAGGTAGGGATCAGCACCAGGCCGGACCACAGCATATAGCCGAAGAAACTCGGCATGTTCACGCCGCGCCGCTTGGCGATGGCATAGACCATGAAATTGGGCGCATTGCCGATATAAGTGTTGGCCCCCATGAACACGGCACCTGCCGAGATCGCAGCCAGCGTGCTGGCGAAAGTGGTCATCAGGTGCTGCGCGTCGCCACCGGCCATCTCGAAGAAAACGAGATAGGTGGGGGCATTGTCGAGGAACGACGACAGGACGCCGGTGAGCCAGAAATAGGCGAGATCGTTGGGCTCCCCGCCCGGCAATGACACCAGCGCCACCAGCGGCGAAAGCGCGCCGTCATGCCCGGCTTTCAGGATTGCCACCACCGGTACGATGCAAATGAAGATGGCGGCGAACAGTTTGGCCACTTCGGCGATCGGTCCCCATTCGAAGCCGTTGGCCTCCCGGTATTCCTTGCGCGACACGACAAGCGAGATCAGCGCCAGTGCGACAATGATGACGTCGCGCACGATGTTCTGCAGTTCAACCGCAACGCCCTGGATGGTGAAGACGACATCCGGCTTCCACGCGGCAGACATCAGGATGGCGCCGATGACGCCGGCCAGTAGTGGAAGATTGGCAAGGCCGCGCAACCGCACTTTCGAATCGGGTGTCGGGTCCTTGATCTTTGGGGCGCCGCCCTCTCGGCGATGCAGGATGATGTCGATGACAAGGAAGACGCCGAGCACCACGCCACCGACGAACAGCGTGTCGGGCAGGATGTGGACCGTCGTCCAGAAGAAATCGACGCCACGCAGGAAGCCGACGAACAGTGGTGGATCGCCAAGCGGGGTCAGTGAACCGCCGATATTGGAGACGAGAAAGATGAAGAAGATGACGACATGCGCATTGAACGGCCGGTTGTCGTTGGCGCGGATGATCGGCCGGATGAGGATCATCGAAGCGCCGGTCGTGCCGATGACCGATGCAAGGATGGCGCCGATCAAAAGCAGGCCGGCGTTGACCGTCGGCGTGCCGTGGATATTGCCGGCGATCAGGATGCCGCCCGAAATCGTAAACAGCGCAAACAAGAGGATGATGAAAGAAATATATTCCAGCAGGATGGCATGCAGAACAGCTTCCGTCGCCGTTGGAATGCCGAAACCCATCACCAGCGGGATAACGGTCAGCGCGCCCCACAGCGCGGCAATCTTGCCATAGTGGTTTTCCCAGAAATGATGAAAAAGCAATGGGCCGGTGGCAATGGAAAGCAGCAGGCCGGCGAAGGGCAAGGCCCACCACAGCGACATGGTCGCGCCGGGTAGCCCATGCGCCTCGGCGGCTAATGCGGGGCCGCCGAAGAGGATGGCGGCGGCGAGAACTGCGCAAGCCGTCGTCATTTTCCAGAGGCGCATCGGGTTCCCTCGAATTTGTGCTGCGCTGTTCAAGCGCCTGTTGGCTTAGACAGTCAGCAGGCCGATGCTATACGAGTGTCACACCGGCGGTGCGCATCTGGCCGAGCATTGTGTCGAGCGACCCGTTGAGATCGATGCCGCGACAGGCATCGAGCCGCACCGTCGCGGCAAAACCCTGCCGAACCGCGTCAAGGGCCGAATAAGCGACGCAGAAATCCGTGGCAAGGCCAGCAAGCGTGATTGCGACAATACCGCGCTCTCGAAGATAGCCGGCAAGCCCTGTCGGTGTTCTATGGTCGTTTTCGAAAAAGGCGGAATAGCTGTCGATTGTCGGCCTGAATCCCTTGCGAATGACGAGTTCGGCCTTGGTCCAGGCAAGCCCGGAATGAAAGTCCGAGCCGATGCTGCCCTGAATGCAATGATCCGGCCACAGCGTCTGTTCGCCATAGGGCATCGTCATCGACTCAAATGGCTTCTTGTCCGGATGGCTGGAAGCGAAACTGGAATGGCTGGCTGGGTGCCAATCCTGTGTCAGGATGACGTGCTCGGCATTGCGGATCAGATCGTTGACCAGCGGCACGATTTCATCGCCACCTTCGACGGCCAATGTTCCACCGGGGCAGAAATCGTTTTGCAAATCGATGACGACGAGCGCTTCCTCTGCCAAAAATGCCTCCATCGCGTCAAGACAGGGACGATGCCGATACCCTGAAAAGGGCATGGCGGCAGACCCTTGACCAGATGGTGCGTCGCGTCAACCATCGATGCCATCGTCGACGCTGGCTTTGACAATCCGTCGCCGCTTGATATCATTTGCATACGAATGAATTTTGACCGGCATACGTGCCGCCCGGGCTTGGGAACGGCCTTTGGAGGATCCCTGTTGGGGAGGATGGCGTGACCCGTTACGCAAAGCCTGCCACGCTTGATGAGGCGCTTGCGCTTCTCGGCAGCGATGCGTGGCGGATTCTCGCCGGTGGAACCGATTTTTACCCCGCGCTTGGTGCGAAACCATTGCGTGAGAACATCCTTGATCTAAATGGCATTCCCGGCTTGCGCGACATCGTGGAAATGCAAGACCATTGGCGGATTGGCGCGCGCGCGACATGGAGCGACGTCCTGCGCTTCCCCTTGCCGCGTGCTTTCGATGCATTGAAGCAGGCAGCGCGGGAAGTCGGGTCCGTGCAGATTCAGAATGTCGCCTCGCTTGCCGGCAATCTGTGCAACGCATCGCCCGCGGCCGATGGTGTCCCAGCTTTGCTGGTGCTGGATGCCGAGGTGGAAATCCGTTCAGTGGCCGCCACACGCGTTCTGCCGCTACGCGATTTCATCCTTGGCAATCGCCGCACGGCTCTTGCGGCCGGGGAAATGGTGACAGCGATCCGTGTGCCGAAGAGATCCGTTGCCGGGACATCTTCCTTCGTCAAGCTCGGCGCGCGTCGCTATCTGGTTATCTCCATTGCGATGGCTGCCGCACGGCTTGTGATCGAGAACGACAGAGTGACCGATGCTTTGGTCGCGGTTGGCGCCTGCTCGGCGGTCGCCGTCCGGCTCGCCCATGTCGAAGCGGGTCTATGCGGGCGGGCGGTCGATATTGCGCTTGCCGACGTCGTGCGCTCCGCTTCGTTTGATGAGCTTGCTCCAATCGACGATGTGCGCGGCACCGCGAAATATCGGCACGACGCGGCACGTGAGATCGTCGCTCGCGCCGTGCTCGGCTCGGCGGGCATTCGCCATGACGACAAGGCCGCAGCATGAGTATGGCACGCGTAGACATGGCCTTCGAGGTCAATGGCAAGTCGGTTTGCGTTACGGCATCGCCGGTCGGGCGTCTTTCGGCGGCGCTGCGTGATAATCTGCATCTGACCGGCATCAAAATCGGCTGTGATGCCGGCGACTGCGGCGCCTGCACCGTACTGGTCGATGGCGAGCCCGTTTGTGCCTGCCTGATGCCGGTCGCTTCGGTCGCGGGCAAATCGGTCTGTACGGTCGAGGGGCTTGCCAATGGTAGTCTTTCGGCGCTGCAAGCATCTTTTCTGGCGCATGGCGCCACACAATGCGGCATCTGCACCCCCGGCATGCTGCTGGCGGCTGCAGCCCTGCTGCAAAAAAATCCCACGCCATCGGAAGTGGAAGTCGCAGACGCACTCGGCGGTGTCCTTTGCCGCTGCACCGGCTATCGCAAGATCGTCGAAGCGGTGATTGCGCTGGCGCGTCCACACAGTTCCTGCGCGCCGCTCGACCCGCGCCTCCCCGAAGTCGGCCATGCAGTTGGAGCTTCGCCGGTTCGCCTGGACGGCATGCCGAAAATTCTCGGGACAGAGAAATTCGGCGGAGACAGCTTTCCGGAAGATGCGCTGTCCGTGCTCGTGGTCCGTTCACCGCATTATCATGCCCGGTTCAGCTTCGGAGATATTGACGGCTGGTTGAAACAGCACCGGGGCATCATCGCCGCTTTCACCGCTGCCGATATTCCCGGCGAGAATCGCTTTGGCGTCATCGCGCCTTTTGCCGACCAACCCGCTTTGGCCGAAGGTTTTGCGCGGTTTCGTGGCGAGGCGGTGGCCATTATCGCCGGTGAACCGGCGGCGATTGCCGATCTCGACCTTGAGGATTTTCCGATCGTCTGGACAGAACTGGCGCATGCCCTTCATCCGGGTGCGGCGCGGGCCGATGGCGCCCAACTTATCCACGACAACCGGCCAAAAAACCTTCTGATCAAGGGCTTTGTCGAAAAGGGCGAGCCGGATGCGGCATTGGCCGGCGCCGCATATGTCGTTTCACGAACGGTCGAAACGTCCTATGTCGAACATGCCTATATAGAGCCGGAGGCCGGTTTTGCCGCCTGGGACGGTGAGACGCTCACCATCGTCGCCTGTACGCAGGCACCCTATATGGACCGGGCCGACACGGCGAGGGTGCTGGGGTTGTCGCCGGAAAAGCTTCGCGTCGTGCCGACTGCGGTCGGTGGAGGCTTCGGTTCCAAACTCGATGTATCGTTGCAGCCGCTGATCGGCCTGGTGGCGATGAAGACTGGCCGGCCGGCAGCGCTTGCCTATACGCGGGCCGAGTCGATGATGTCCACGACGAAGCGTCATCCCGCTGCCATGACGGCGAGAATCGCTGCCGACCGGGATGGTTTCGTAACCGGAATGATCTTCGACGGCGATTTCAACACCGGCGCCTATGCAAGTTGGGGGCCGACCGTCGCCAACCGCGTGCCGGTACATGCCAGCGGCCCTTATGTCACACCGAATTATCGTGCCGAGGGCCGCGCCATCCACACCAATGGACCGATCGCGGGAGCCTTTCGCGGTTTCGGTGTGCCGCAGGCGACTATCTGCCAGGAAACGCTTTATGACGAACTGGCCGAGAGGATCGGCATGGACCGGCTCGAATTTCGCCTGAAAAACGCACTCCGTAACGGGAGCGAAACGGTGACCGGGCAGCGCCTAGAATGCGGCGTCGGTATTGTCGATTGCCTCGAGGCCCTGAAACCGCACTGGAATCGCGCCCTGGCGGAAGCCGAATGTTTCAACGCAAACAATGCATCGGTAATGAGGGGTGTCGGCCTGGCATCGTGCTGGTATGGCTGCGGCAATACCTCATTGCCCAATCCGTCCACGATCAAGGTTGGCATGTCTCCGGCTGGTGAGGTGGTACTGCATCAGGGCGCAGTCGATATTGGGCAGGGTTCGAACACGGTGATTGTGCAGATCTGCGCCGATGCGCTCGGCCTGCCGCTGGAAAAATTCCGATTGGTCGGCGCCGATACTGCGATCACGCCTGATGCCGGCAAGACCTCCGCCTCACGCCAGACCTTCGTGACCGGCAAAGCGGCGGAAAAGGCCGGCCGCGCCTTGCGCGAGACGATTCTGCGCTTTGCCAATGTTTCAAAAAAGGCCAGCCTGTATCTGGAGCCTGGTCAACTTGTCGTTCGTGAAGGCGACGCTGTACGCCGCATTGATCTTGCGGCGCTCCCCATTGATGCCGAAGGTTTTATCTTCCGCGCTCAAGAGACTTACGATCCGCCCACGAGCCCGCTGGACGAAAAAGGGCAGGGCAAGCCCTATGCCGTCTATGGCTACGGCGCGCAGATCGCGGAGTTGGAAGTCGATATGAAACTCGGCACGGTGAAACTTCTCAAGATCACAGCCGCGCATGATGTAGGTCGCGCCGTCAATCCGGCTCTCGCCGAGGGTCAGATCGAAGGCGGGATCGCGCAAGGCATCGGCATGGCGCTGATGGAGGAATATATCCCCGGCCGCACCGAGAACCTGCACGACTATCTCATCCCCACGGTCGGCGACGTGCCGCCGATCGAGACGATATTGATCGAGGTTCCGGACCCGGAAGGCCCCTTCGGCGCCAAGGGGCTTGGCGAGCATGTGCTGATCCCGACCGCTCCCGCGATCCTCAATGCCATTCGGCATGCCCCCGGCATCATGGTGGAGAAGGTTCCGGCGACGCCTTCGCGCATAATGGCGGCGATAAAGAAGGCCCGCTCATGAGCGAGCTTTCGGAGCGCTTCGAGACGCATGATCCCGGCGAAAAGAAAGTCGCGGAAAAGATCCGCTGCGATGCCTGCCCGGTCATGTGCTATATCGCGGAAGGGCGTACAGGCGCTTGCGACCGCTATGGCAATCAGGACGGCTGTATCGTGCGTTGTGATCCGCTGACCATTCTCGACCATGCAGCCGATAACGGTTCGGCACTGGTGCCTTTTGCCGCGCAGGGTGAGGAGTGGAGCGGCGAACTGGTCAATACCGGCCGGCGTTTCGTCTCGGCAATCGGTGCCGGAACCACCTATCCCGACTACAAGCCGGCGCCCTTCATCGTCAGCCAGGAGGTTGAAGGCGTCGATCTCGTCACCGTGGTGACGGAAGGCATTTTCTCCTATTGTGGCGTCAAGGTAAAGGTCGATACCGACCGCCATATCGGCGACGAAACTGCTATCGTGCGTGCCGAGGGCGAGGTGGTCGGTCACGTCACGACTGGCGAATATGGCTCGCAGATGCTGTCGTTGGGCGGTGTGCTTCACCTCACCGGCGGCTCGAAGGCGGAAGGACGTGCAACCTGCGATGCGTTGCTCAACCTGTGCAATCGCAAGCCGGTGGAGCTTGCCATTGACGGCGGCGAAACGGTGGTGGTGCAGGCAGGCCAACCGCCTGTCATCGGCGGCAAGACGGAGCAGCGCATGCGCGTCGGCTGCGGGTCGGCCACCATCGGCATGTTCGCCGCGCAATGGCGCGGGCTGGTGGACGAGGTCGTGGTGGTGGACGACCACATCACCGGGGTGGTTTCAGAGCATCAGGCCGGCAAGGTACTGGGCTGGGACGATACCGGTATCAAGATCATCGGCCGTCGCTCGACGCCCGGCCGTTATTTCAAGGTGTCGGAACCGGGGCTCGGCTGGGGCGGCACGACGATTTCCGATCCGCTTTCCATTCTCGGCGAATGGAACCCGAACAAAGGCGCTCGTGCTGGCCTCTCGCTGCTGATGGTGTCCACGACAGGTGAGCAGTTCGCCTATTTCGAGTTGGACGAGAATCTGAAGCCGGTCGAAAAGCCATTTCCGGCGCGGCTGAACAAATCGGTCGAACTGATCGAGGAGAATTGCGAACCGGCTTTGTGCACGGTGTTGTTTGTTGGCGGCGCTGGCGGCAGTTTGCGCGCTGGCGTTACTGAAAACCCTGTTAATCTCACCCGCTCGGTTCAGGGCCTCAAGACTTATGTCACGGTTGGCGGTGCACCAACCTATGTGTGGCCGGGCGGCGGCATAACACTGATGGTCGATGTCATGCGCGTGCCGCAAGGCGCGTTCGGTTATGTTCCCACACCGGCTCTCGTTGCGCCCATCGAGTTCACCATGCGCCGTGGCGATTATGTGCGGCTCGGCGGCTACGAATCCGAGATCCGCAGCGTCGAGGATGTGCTTGCGCGGGGCGGTGAATACCTCAATCCGCGCCGAATGGAGCCGGCGGAAAATATCTGGCCGCCGCTGGCGCAATTGCGACGGCCGGGGAGCACTCCATGACCGGACCACAGGCGCATTGGCTGGAAGATGGTAAGCGGCTCCACCTCAATCACGGGCCGATCGACCTGATCGTCCAGGCTTTTGGCGCACCGCAGGAACGCCAGGCTGCCTATCAGCAGGCGGTGGATCGGTTCAGGACTGTTCTGGACGAGCTCGTCGCGGAACTGCCGAAATTGCGATATCCGGCATCAGTCGTTCGACGCTCCTTTACCGGTCCCACGGCCCGGCGCATGGAAGTTGCGGTCGCGGCGCTGGCCAGCAACGCGTTCATCACGCCGATGGCCGCCGTTGCCGGGGCGGTTGCCGATGAGATTCTGGCCGCGATGGTCGCGGAGCGGAAGCTGGAGCGCGCCTATGTCAATAATGGCGGTGATACGGCCTTCTTTCTCGCTTCCGACCAGGCGATGCGGTTCGCCATTGCGGGAACCGGCCACGGCCTTTCTGATCGGATCGCTGTTCATGCGGCGGACCCGGTGCGTGGTGTCGCCACCAGCGGCTGGCGCGGTCGATCTTTTTCACTTGGTATCGCCGATGCGGTCACAGTGCTTGCCCATACCGGCGCGGCTGCCGATGCTGCTGCGACGCTAATTGCCAATGCGATCGATCTGCCCGGTCATCCGGCAGTCGCGCGTCGGCCGGCGCGTGACCTTGCACCCGATAGTGACCTTGGCGGCAGGCTCGTAACTACAGGTGTCAGTGTGTTGTCGCCGGTTGAGGTTGCCGCGGCGCTCGAACGAGGACTCCGTGTGGCGGAAAATTTTCGCCTGTGCGGCTTGATCCAAGCGGCTGCGATGTTTCTCTGCGGCAATGTCCGCTTGTGTGGACGCGTATTGAATGAAACGCCGGCGTTAACCCACATGCCTTCCCGTATTTCAAAACCCACTCTGGAAAGAACCAGTCATGCCTGAATTTCCTATTCGAAAGATCTCCGTGCTGGTCGAAGAGATATTCCATGAAGGTGGTCCGACAGCAAAAATGCCGCGACGCAGGGCAGCCGCGCTGGCGATTGTAAGCAATCCCTTTGCCGGCAAATATATTGAGGAGCTACAATCGGCAATGGAGGATTTGAAGCCGCTCGGCCTGCTGCTGACCGACCGGCTGATCGCTGCACTGGGGGGCGATGTGAAAACGATTGACGGCTATGGCAAAGGCGCCATTGTTGGAAGCGCAGGCGAGATCGAGCACGGGGCGTTATGGCATGTGCCGGGTGGTTACGCCATGCGCGAGCGGCTTGGCCAGGCCAAAGCAATCGTGCCTTCGGCGATGAAGGTAGGCGCTTTCGGTTCACGCCTTGATGTGCCGCTGGGCCATATCAATGCAGCCTATGTCCGCAGCCATTTCGACGCTTTCGAGGTCGGCCTGAGCGACGGCCCGCGAGCGGATGAAATCCTGTTCTGCCTGGCCATGAGTTGCGGCCCGCGCATCCACAGCCGCATGGGCGGCCTGGAGGAGAAGGATATCAAGGTCTGGGACGGGCAGCGGTGAGCAAGGAGGAGAACCTGCTGAAACTGGTCGAGGCCGACGACACGGCCGAAACCTATCATCTGCAGGATCAGATCGGCTTCGTGCTGCGCAAGGCGAATCAGCGCCATATCGCCATCTTTACCGCTCGTCTGGCCGACCTGACCCCGCCGCAGTTCGCGGCTCTTGCGAAGCTCCATGAAGGGGGCAAGACCGCGCAAAGCCAGCTTGGCGCCAGCATTGCGATGGATGCCGCGACCATCAAGGGCGTCATCGACCGGCTGAAGGCGCGAGGACTAGTCAGGCTTGGCAGGCACGAGATCGACCGGCGTCGTCTGATGGTCGATCTGACTGCCGAGGGCCGCACGATGATCGAAAACCTGATTCCGCTGGCGCGCGAAATCACCAGCGAGACACTGGCGCCGCTGACGGCGAAGGAAGCCGTCTCCCTGATGCGGCTGTTGACGAAGATCGCGTAACGCTTCGCGGGCGGGCGTTCAGCCGAACAATGCCTTTGCCTGCTCGGCCGTATAGTAGCCGAGTTCGACATCGCGGCGCACCGCATTGTGGTTCCGTTCGCGTGGGTCGCCATAGCCGCCGCCGCCCGGCGTCCCGACGCGCACACGGTCGCCGGCTTCCAGCGCAATGTCCTGTTCCTTGGAAAGATGCTGTGGCACATGCGCCTTACCGTCGCGGATCACCGTCACGGAATTGACGGCGCCGTCCATGCCGCCGAGCACGCCTTGCGGCCCGACCCGGCCATGGTCCATGACGAAGGAGGCGCGGGCCTCGCCGCGCAGCAGTTCGACCTCGTAGGCGAGGCCGAAGCCGCCGCGATGTTTCCCCGCTCCGCCTGATCCTTCGCGGAGCGCGTAATGCGTATAAAGCACGGGAAAAGCCTGTTCCATGATCTCGACCGGCGGCGACTTCGAGATGCCGATGGTCGAGCAGCCGTTGGATAGCCCATCCTGGGTGAAATTGCCGCCATAGCCGCCACCGGAAATCTGGTACATGACGTAATCGCGGCCGCGCGCCGGGTCGTGGCCTCCGAGCGCGAAATTTCCGCTGGAGCCGGCAGGGGCGGCGGTGACCTTTTCCGGCAATGCCTGCACCAGCGCGGCGAACACGGCTTCCGCGATGCGCTGTGACACCTCTGCCGCGCAGCCTGAAACGGGACGCGGATATTTCGCGTCCAGAAAGGTGCCTTCCGGCCTTTTCACCACCAGCGGCTCAAAAGCGCCGGCGCTGATCGGCACGTCGGGGAAAATGTGGCGCATGGCGAGATAGACCGATGACAGGGTCGTGGCCAGAACGCTGTTCATCGGCCCGGCGCAGGGTGGTGAAGACCCGGCGAAGTCGAAGATCAGAACATCGTCCTTCTTCTCCACCGCAAGCGCGATGGCAAGCGGCGCGTCCACCACGCCGTCGGAATCGACAAAGGCGGTCGAGCGATAGATGCCGTCTGCGATCAGCGCGATGTTGGCACGCATCTGGTCGGAGGCGCGATGGCGCAGTTCGGCAACCGCATCGAGAACCGTATCGTCACCGTAACGATCCAGGATTTCATTAAGGCGGTCCTGCCCGACCATCAGCGCCGCCGCCTGTGCCTTGATGTCGCCGATGCGCTGGTCGGCGACGCGGATATTGGACGAAATTATGGAATAGATTTCGAGATCGAGAACGCCCTGCTTGAACAGCTTGACCGGTGGCAGCCGCAATCCCTCCTGCTCGACGGCGGTGGCCGAGGCGGAAAAGCCGCCCGGCACCGCGCCGCCAGTGTCCGGCCAATGACCGGTGTTTGAGAGCCAGCAGAAGATTTTGCCGCCGCGATAAACCGGCATCAGGAAGCGCACATCCATCAGATGCGTGCCGCCGAGATAGGGGTCGTTGACGATATAGATGTCGCCCGGTTGTGGAGGCAGGCAGCGACCCTCGGCAATCATTTCGATGACGGTTTTGGTCGAATACTGCATGACGCCGACGAAGACGGGCAGGCCCTGATTGCCCTGGGCGATCAGCGAGCCGTCCACTGCCGAATAGATGCCGTCGGAGCGGTCATTGGCCTCGGCGATCACCGGCGAGAAGGCGGCGCGGGAAAAGGTCAGGTCCATCTCGTCGCAAGTCTGTTGAAGTGCGGCCTGGATGACGGAAAGGGTGATGGCGTCGAGCGACATGGTCAGGCTCCGACTTCGATGATGATGTTCCCGTCGGCATCGCTATTTGCCCGGTCGCCGGGTTCCAGTACGGTGGTCGCGTCCATCTGTTCCAGAATGGCCGGCCCTTCGATTGTCGCGTCGAGTGGCAGCTTCTCGCGCGCATAGACCGGCGTGTCGTGCCACGCGCCGTTGAACCAGACCGGCCGTGTCTCGTTCAACGCTTCCTCAAGTGTTGCCTTGCGCCCGGCCGGATCGATCAGGCGGCTGAGATCGACGACTGGCCGCACGCCCGTTACGGACGTGTTGAGGTTGACCAGATTGGCCCGGATTTCCGGCAACTCCACCTTGAAGCGGGCAAAATAGGCCTTCTCGAACAGACCTTGCAGCGTTTGGCGATCGATTGCGGGTGATGGCAGCGGTACGTTGATGATATGAGTCTGGCCGATGAACTGCATGTCGGCGGAATGGGTGACGCGAATCACCTGCGGCCTGATCGCCTCCTTGGCGATCAGCGCTTCGCCTTCGCGGCGATGATCTTCGAGGATGGCTTGCACCTTCGTCTCGTCGAGAACGGCGACTGGCTGATTGAGTGTGTTGACGAAGTCGTGGCGCATGTCCGCCACCACACAGCCGAGCGCATTGGTGATGCCGGGCCGCGCCGGCACCAGTACCTTCGGCAGGCCAAGTTCGCGCGCCAGCGCCGAGGCATGCAGCGGCCCGGCGCCGCCAAAGGCAAACAAGGCGAAGTCACGCGGGTCATGTCCGCGCGCCACCGAAACCATGCGGATGGCCCCCGCCATCTTCATATTGCCGAGCCTCAATACCGCGCCGGCGGCTTCGATGCCGGAAAGCCCGGTGGCAATGCCGATCTTGTCGTCAAAGATGCCGGCGACATGCTCGATGGTCACCGGATTGTCGACCGAAAGCAGCTTCTTCGGCGAGAGCCTGCCAAGCACCAGATTGGCGTCGGTCAATGTTGGCTCCGTGCCGCCGCGCCCATAGCAAATCGGACCGGGGGCTGCCCCGGCACTTTCCGGCCCGACCTGGATCAGCCCTGCCGCATCGACGCGCGCGATTGAGCCGCCGCCGGCGCCCACCGTATGCACGGCGACCATCGGCACATGGATCGGCATGGCATATTCGATCTCGATCTCGTTGGAGACCGCGGGCTCGGCATTGCGCACTAGAGCCACATCGGTGGAGGTGCCGCCCATATCGTAGGTGACGAGGTTCGGATAGCTGGCGCTCCGCCCGGTATAGGCGGCGGCGATGACGCCTGAGGCCGGCCCCGACATCACGGTCTTGGCCGCTTCCTTCGTTACGAAGCGGGCCGAGATCATGCCGCCATTGCCGTTCATGATGAGGAATTCGCGCGCATAGCCCTTGGCGGCGAGTTCCGCGCGCAGCTTCTCGACATATCGCTCAAGGATCGGCTGCACCGATGCGTTGACGGCGGCCGTCACGCCGCGTTCGAATTCACGCGCTTCAGAAAGCAGCGAGTGGCCGGTTGTGATGTAGCCGTTCGGCCACGTCTCGGCCGCAATCTCCGCCGCGCGGCGCTCATGCGCCGGGTTGGCATAAGCATGCAGGAAATGGATCACCAGCGACTCGCATCCCGCAGCCAGAAGCCGGGCGACGGCGTCGCGCATTTCCGTTTCGGCGAGCGGCGTGCGCACAGCACCGGACGCTTCCATACGCTCGGAGACTTCGAACCTGAGATTGCGGGGAATGACGGGCACGAAGCTGCCAGTCATGCCATAGGCCTGTGGGCGGGTGCGCCGGCCAAGCTCGATAATGTCACGAAAGCCGCGCGTGGTTATCATGCCGGTCTTGGCCAACCGTCGTTCCAGCACCGCGTTCGTGGTGGTGGTGGTGCCATGGACAATCAAATCGATATTGGCTATCGGAAAGCCCGTCTCGCCTAAGGCGGAAACCACGCCGAATGCCTGATTGTCGAGTGTGGTCGGCGTCTTGGCGATATGGACCCTGCCGCCTCCGCTGTCGATCAGGATGAGATCGGTGAAGGTTCCACCGACATCGATGCCGGCAACAGCATTGCCTTCGGAGAGGTCGTTCGCCGGTTCGAGGAGTTTTTCGTTCATCGCTGCAAACGGGGTGGGCGGACATGGAACGAGCTGCCCGAGACGTCGTTTCGAGAGCCCGCCTTGACGGAAATATCATTTGTATACTAATCAATTTCGCAGACAAGGTCTTACCGTTTTGCCAGCATGGGCAGGTGCGGACTTCAGGTTCGGCACGCGACGCTCTGCTGCTGTGGGTCACGGCCCAAGGATGGTTTCATGAACACCGCTGCCACGCCAAGAACGGACGGCGCCGAGCCGCTCGGCTTCCCCATTCCTGCCAATGTCCACGCCGAGAAGGTTATATCGGTTCGCCATTACACCGACCGGCTGTTTTCCTTTCGCATTACCCGGCCGCAGTCACTGCGCTTCCGTTCGGGCGAGTTTGTCATGATCGGCCTGCCCAATGCCGAGAAGCCGATCTTTCGTGCCTATTCGGTGGCAAGCCCGGCCTGGGATGACGAACTCGAATTCTTTTCGATCAAGGTGCCGGATGGCCCGCTTACCCAACACTTGCAGAAGGTCCAGCCCGGCGACACTGTCATCATGCGGCAGAAGCCGACGGGAACACTGGTACTCGACGCGCTCACGCCGGCGCGGCGCCTGTTCATGATATCGACCGGCACCGGCATCGCGCCGTTTGCCAGCCTGCTGCGTGATCCTGACACCTATGAGAAATTCGAGCGGGTCGTTCTTACCCACACCTGTCGCGACAAGGCCGAATTGGTCTATGGCCAGGAACTTGTTGCGGGGCTTCAAACCGATCCCTTGATCGGTGAACTGACGCATGGGCGCGTCACGCTCTACAATTCCACGACGCGAGAAGATTCCCCGCGCATGGGGCGTATCACCGCATTGATCGGGTCGGGAAAATTCTATGCCGATCTCGGTCTGGAAAAGCTTGATCCCGAAACCGACCGCGTCATGATCTGCGGCTCGATGCATATGCTCAAGGATGTCAAGGAACTGGTGGAGACAATGGGTTTTCGCGAGGGTTCCCTTAGCCAGCCGGCGAGCGTCGTCGTCGAACGGGCTTTCGTCGGGTAGATTCCGGCCTCTCATTAAACATCTCTGGATGAGACGTTTCCGCGCCTTATGTCTTCCGGTGAAATGATCGGGAGCAATGCGTGTCAGCCAGCGAAACCATCTGTCGGGCGATCGGCACGCAGCGTTTGTTGAGTTTTGTCTACAAGGGCAGCATTCGCACAGTTGAACCCTATATTCTGGGCTATGAGGAAGGGGGAGGATTGACGCTTTCGGCAGTCCAGGTCTTGGGTGGCAGCGGCAAGGGCTTTCGCAGTTTTTCGGTCGAAGGTATTTCGGCACTCGCCATGAGCGACCGGCACTTTCAGCGTGATCATCCGGATTACAACTCTCGTGACAGGTTCTTCGCCCAGGTGATTTGTCAGATTTGAGCGCCAAGTCTGAATGGCAATGCGTGCCCAAGCACCTTGACGGCGTGGCAGGTGTTCTTTAGCCAGAAAAAACATTTAGCCGCAGGCCGTCTGCCGAGCGATCCAGGCTGTTTGGCCCGACACCGGGAATTTGGTTGTCTACAGAACGTTTGCGAAGGCAGCAGGGAGAATATGGAATGGCAAATCTGGCGGGCAAGGTTGTTGTCGTGACTGCGGCGGCGCAGGGAATCGGAAAGGCGAGCGCGCTGGCCTTTGCCGCAGCAGGCGCGACTGTCCATGCCACCGACATCAATGAGGCGGCGCTGGCCGAATTGGCCGGCACGCCTGGCGTTGTCACGCGCCGGCTGGATGTGTTGGACGATGCGGCGGTGAAGGCCGGCTTTGCCGAGATCGGGCCGGTGGATGTTCTCTTTAACTGCGCCGGCTTCGTGCATTCCGGCAGCATATTGGAGGTGAAGGACGAGGATTTCGACTTCGCCGTCAATCTTAATGTGCGCGCCATGGTGCGCACCATCCGCGCCGTGCTGCCCGGCATGCTGGATCGGGGCGAGGGCGCCATCATCAATATGTCGTCGTTGGCGGGCGCGCCGAAAGGCGTGCCGAACCGTTTTGTCTATTCGCTGACCAAAGCGGCGGTGGTCGGGCTGACCAAAGCGATCGCCGCCGATTACGTGGGCAAGGGCATCCGCTGCAACGCTATCTGCCCCGGCACGGTGGAAAGCCCGTCGCTGGAAGGGCGCATGCGGGCACAGGGTGACTATGACACGGCCCGCGCCGCATTCATCTCTCGTCAGCCGATGGGCCGGCTTGGTACACCGGAGGAGATCGCCGACCTTGCCGTCTATCTTGCCGGCGCCACCTACACAACGGGCCAAGCCTATAACATCGACGGCGGCTGGTCGATCTGACAGAGCTTGCGCGGCTGACATTTAAGTTTCATTGTAGGCAAGTAATTTTACTTTGAATAGCGAAGCGAGTGAGCTTCCATTCGCACCGGAACATTGTTTCGCTGAGACCAACGATCACAGGAGAGGATTTTCATGAAACTGTTGCGGTATGGAGAGGAAGGATCGGAGAAGCCGGGCCTGCTGGACGCGGAGGGGATGATCCGTGATCTGTCGGCACATGTGGCCGATCTTGGTGGCAAGGGACTGGAGCCGGCTTCGCTTGCAGCCCTTTCGAAGCTCGACATAAAGACGCTCCCGGTCGTTTCCGGCAATCCGCGACTTGGCGCTTGCGTGGCCGATGTCGGCAAATTCATCTGCATCGGCCTCAATTATTCCGATCATGCTGCCGAAACCGGCGCCCAGGTGCCGAGCGAGCCGATCATCTTCATGAAGGCAAATTCCGCCATTGTCGGCCCCGACGACGACGTGCTGATCCCGCGCGGCTCGGAAAAGACCGATTGGGAAGTCGAGCTTGGCGTGGTGATTGGCAAGACGGCCAAATATGTCACGGAAGCCGATGCGCTCGACTATGTGGCTGGCTATTGCGTCTCGCACGACGTTTCGGAGCGTGCCTTCCAGACCGAGCGCAAGGGCCAATGGACCAAGGGCAAGAGCTGCGACACGTTCGGCCCGATCGGTCCATGGCTGGTTACGAAAGACGAAGTTGCGGATCCGCAAAACCTGAAGATGTGGCTGAAGGTGAATGGTCAGACCATGCAGGATGGCTCGACGAAAACGATGGTTTTCGGTGTTGCCAACCTTGTCTCTTATTTGTCGCAGTTCATGAGCCTGCATCCGGGCGATGTGATCTCGACCGGGACGCCTCCGGGCGTCGGCATGGGGATGAAGCCGCCACGCTATCTGAAAGCGGGCGATGTCGTCGAACTCGGTATCGAGGGGCTTGGCTCTCAGAAGCAGACGTTCAAGGCCGACGCCTGAAGCGGCGGCAGATCACGAAAATCAAAACGGGCGGCGGGTTTCTCCGTCGCCCGTTTGCCGTTCAAGTGCCATTCCAAATCAAGGTGTCACGGTGATCCGGCCCTTCATATTGGGGTGGAAGCGGCAATAATAATCGACCATGCCAGACTTCTTTATCACTTTGCTTGCCGATTTGCCTACCGGCAGCATCACTTCCCAGGCTCCCTTGACGGTTGCCGTATGGGCGAATGGGTCCTTGTTCACCCACTCGATCGTGTCGCCGACGCTCGCCGTCACCGATGCCGGAGAAAAGGCCATCCCCGTGACGGTGACCTGTATCGTCCTGGCGTGTGCCGGCAATACGCTGCTTGCCAGTGCGAAAACACCCGCAATCAGCGAAATATGTTTCGCCATCATCGCTATTTCATCTCGGCAGCAACCATTTCGGCGTGCTGCTCATGGCCTTCGAATATCTTCAGGCCGGTTTCCAGCAGGCTCTTGAGTTCGGGGTTGGTTGCCGAGGGAATGAGCACGGTCTTGAGTGCATCATCAACCTGTTTGTGGAAGGCCACCTCATTGATGATGTAGGCCTTGTCGAACGCGGCGCCCTGGAGCTTGGCGAGCTTTTCTCGTTCGGCCTCGGCAGCCTTGGTCAGCGCCTGCGAGGTGGGATTGTCCTCGGGCGTGACCTTGAGCTTCTTGACCAGGTCGAGGGCCTGCTTGTTGACCGCCTCGTGATCGCGCAGCATGTCCTTGGCGAAGTCCACGACCAGTTTGGTCTTGGACGTCTTGATTGCCTGCTTGGCGGCATCAATATCGATGACCCCGGCCGTATAGGCGATATGTGCGATCTGGGCATCGTTCGGCTTATCGGCAGCTTGAGCGAGCCCGGCCATTACCAGAAGGCAGGTGCCGCCCAGGATCATACGCAGTGTCTTTATCATCATGATCTCCTTTCGGGTGCAGCCTCGTGCACCCAGCACCCGATTGGATGTGTTGTTTAAAGAAAGGTTCCCGCGGTTTCACTGATCGGGCGGTCTAACCCTGTGTTTCGAGGGCCAATCGGCTAAGCACCGCTTCTGTGACACGTTCGCAGCGGCGCCCGGCAAAAGGATACGCGTTGAGCATGACCGGTCCGATCTGTTCGTCGATCTTTTCGTGCAGCAGCCTGCGGGCTCGATATAGCCGCGTCTTCACGGTCTCGGGCTTGATGCCGAGCAGTTCCGCCGTTTCCTCGACATTCAGTCCTTCGATCGTGCGCGCCATAAGGACGACGCGGAATTTCTCGGGCAGGCCGTCCATTGTCCGCTCTATCAATTCGAGTATCTGTCGCTGTGCCATGTTCCGCTCCGGATCGTCGGCGCTCGTGGCGACGGGAAAGCGTATGATCTGCGCGTCCGGCACCGTCTGTTCGGTTGGAAATCTCCTTTCGGCTTCGCGGCGTTTCTCGCGCAGGCGCCCCAGCGCTTCATTGATGACAATGCGTGACAGCCATGTTGCCAGCGCGGAATCGCCACGAAAGCTTTCGAGCCGCGCGAAGGCGTGCATATAGGCATCCTGCAGCGCATCCTCAGCCTCGCTGTCATTGTGCAGAATGGCACGCGCCATGCGGTAAAGCCGCTGGTTGTTGCGTGTCATGATGACACGAAATGCTTCTGCCTCGCGCGATAGAGCGAGGCGAACAAGGGTTGCATCGGTGGCATCGAAAAGGGGCTGTTGTTTCTGTTGTCTCGTTTGCGGCATGACATCCTCCGTTCCCTTGGATGGCGAACGGTTGAAAAGGTTCCGGCAAGCTCGCAATTTATCTGTGTTGATACGATTTGCCAGTAATGCAGATCGGTGTGCAAGCCTCTTGATCGTGCCTTCGCGATCAGCCATAAACGCGCCGTCGAAAGACATTCGCCGCGCAGTTTCCAGACGCATGATCTTGTCCGAAAAGTCTGCAACTTTTCAGGGCTCATGCTCAACGGCCCTCCACAAGCCATGAGGATATCATGACCGCCGTCAGTTCAGCTTCTTTTCGTCCTCTCGTCTTTTCCGGTGTTCAGCCGACAGGCAATCTGCATCTCGGCAACTATCTCGGCGCCATTCGCCGCTTTGTTGCCTTGCAGGACAGCTATGACTGCATCTATTGCGTGGTCGATCTGCATTCGTTGACTGCCCAACTTGTCTATCCCGATCTCAAGGATCAGATACGTGCAATCACCGCTGCCTATCTGGCCGCCGGTATCGACCCGAAGAAGCATATCGTCTTCAACCAGTCGCAGGTCATGCAGCACGCGGAACTGGCCTGGATATTCAACTGTGTAGCGCGTATCGGATGGATGAACCGCATGACGCAGTTCAAGGACAAGGCCGGCAAGGACCGCGAGAATGCGTCGCTGGGCCTGCTTGCCTATCCGAGCCTGATGGCTGCCGACATTCTGGTCTACCGTGCCACCCATGTGCCGGTTGGCGAAGACCAGAAGCAGCATCTGGAATTGACGCGCGACATCGCCCAGAAATTCAACAATGATTTTTCGGACCGCATCGCCGCTCTCGGATTGGGCGTCGAGATGAAGATGGGCGACGAGGTGGTCAACGGGTTCTTTCCGATCACCGAACCGGTGATCGGCGGGCCGGCGGCGCGCATCATGAGCCTGCGCGATGGATCGAAGAAAATGTCGAAATCCGATCCGTCGGACCTCTCGCGCATCAATCTTACTGATGATGCCGATGCCATTTCAAAGAAGATCAAGAAGGCCAAGACCGATCCGGAAGCGCTGCCTTCCGAGATCGCAGGCCTGGCAGGGCGTCCCGAGGCGGAAAATCTGGTCGGAATCTATGCCGGTCTCTCCGACATGACCAAGGAAGCCGTGCTGAAGGAGTTCGGCGGCCAGCAATTTTCCACGTTCAAGCCGGCGCTTGCCGATCTGGCGGTGGACAGGCTGGCCCCCATCGCCTCCGAAATGCGCCGGACCCTCGGCGATCGCGCCTATATAGATGCCGTGCTGAAGGATGGCGGCGAACGTGCCGGTGTTCTGGCGGAAGCCACGATGAAGAATGTGCGCGATATTATCGGCCTGATCCAGGGTTGAATGACCGCGAACCACGCGCCATTGCACGCCGATGCCACATCGGTTCCATCCGTTGCTTGCGGCGGTGACGCGCCGGTGGCAGATTGCCCGCATGTGAGGGAGAGCTGATCCATGGTTTCAAAGCGCCTCAGCCGCGAAGCCGGCCACCGTCGCAAATTTCTATCGATCGTAGACGATTCGCCTGAGTGTGAGCGCGCGGTCGCCTATGCCGCGAGCCGCATGAAAAGCACCAATGGTGTACTCGTCCTGCTCTACATTATCGAGCCGGACGATTTTCAACATTGGCTCGGCGTCGAGAAGATCATGCGCGAGGAAGCCAGTTCGGCCGCCCATTCCGCGCTGGACACTTATGCCAACAAGGTGCGCGAGCGTTTTGGCATCGAGCCGGAACTGGTGGTGCGCGAAGGCAAGGCCGTGGAGGAAATCCACAAATTGATCGAGGAGGATCAGGATATTTCGATCCTCGTCCTGGCAGCCAGTGCCACTAAGGAAGGGCCCGGACCGCTTGTCGCGTCGATCGCCGGCAAGGCGGCTGCCTTCCCGATTCCGGTGACAGTTATACCGCAAAGCCTTTCGGACGACGAGATCGACAGCCTGAGCTGAGGATGAATGATCGCCAGAGCTTTTCGGCAATGCCATCGAGCGTTACAAGGCTGAGGCACAGCCAGCCCTGTGCCAGCCTTGCTTTCGCGAGAGGTCCGGCGCGGATTTGTACCGCCATCGCTTCTGTCCTTGCTTGAAACCGCTCGGCCAAAAGTCTATTTAGAATTATTCCAATCTTTGCGGCCCTAATGGGCATGGAGACGACGATGTTCATCCAGACCGAAGCGACGCCCAATCCGGCAACCTTGAAATTCCTGCCCGGCAAGGAGGTGCTTGTGGAAGGCACCGCTGATTTTCGCGATGCCGAGAGCGCCCGGATCGCTTCGCCGCTAGCTGGCCGATTGTTCGATATTCCAGGCGTTACCGGCGTGTTCTTCGGCTATGACTTCATTACCGTCAGCAAGGAAGAGGCGGATTGGCAGCACATCAAGCCGGCTATCCTTGGCGCCATCATGGAACACTTCATGTCAGGCCAGCCGGTCATGGCAAATGCCGGTCCGGCTCAGGAAACCAGCGAGACCGATGAGTTTTACGATCAGGGCGACGAAGAACTGGTGCTGACCATCAAGGAGCTACTTGATACGCGCGTACGTCCGGCGGTCGCGCAGGACGGTGGCGACATCACCTTCCGCGGCTTCCAGAACGGCACCGTGTTCTTGCACATGAAGGGCTCCTGCGCGGGCTGCCCGTCCTCGACAGCAACGCTGAAGCACGGCATCCAGAATCTTCTGCGCCATTTCGTGCCGGAGGTTCAGCAGGTCGAGCAGGTCGCCTGAGCGTTCCTGCCCGCTTAATTTAAAGCGCGGGCTGGTCGGCATAGACCAGCCTTGTGTCGTCCAGCGACTTCCCAAGCACCCTTTGCAACAGCGCCTGGCAATGCGCCTCGCGTTTACGCGAACTGTCGGCACCCATTACCACCAGCACCAGGCTGCGCCCACCTGCATTGTAGGACGTCGCAATGTTGAAGCCGGACGCTCTTGTGTAGCCGGTCTTGATGCCATCCACGCCAGCCACTTTCTTCAGCATTCTGTTGTGGCCGCGGATACGTTTGCCGCGGAAAACGAATTCGGTGGCCGAAAAATAGGAATAATATTGGGGGAAATGTTTGCGTAGCGCCATTCCCAGCAAGGCCATGTCACGGGCTGTCGTGTGTTGGGCCGGGTCCGGCAGACCTGAAGCATTGCGGAATACGGTATTGCGCATGCCGATCTGGCGACCTTTGGCGGTCATTCTTGCCGCGAAATTTTCCTCACTACCGCCGAGATATTCGGCAACCGCCACTGCGACATCGTTGGCGGATTTGACTGTCAGGGCATGAATGGCGGTATCTACATCGATCGTTTGCCCCGGCTTGAAATAAAGCTTGGTTGGCGGTTGTGATGCCGCATGCGCGGAAACCGGGATTGGCGTTGTCCTTGTTACACGCCCTTGCTGAAGGGCTTCGAACAGCAGGTAAAGCGTCATCATCTTGGTCAGCGAGGCCGGATAGCGCTCTGCCGTGGCATTTTCGGCGAACAATTGCTGGCCAGTATGGGCATCGACAACGATGGCGGCATATTTTTGCGGCGCCGCCGGCACGGTCAGAACGGCTTCCGGTGATGTGGTCGTCGTGCAGCCTGTGACGAAGACTATGAGAGCCGCCACGACGAGCAGTTTGAATGAGGAAGATAACAGATGAGGAGACAGCAAGGGCAAAATCTGTGCAAGACGGGTATTATAGGTGAGGACCCTACAGCAAGCCGGCTAGGACGTCCATTTCGCTTAAGGATGATCCACCGATGTTACCGCGTTTGGCAATGAGAGATGCTTGCGCGATCGAGCGCGGGTCGCTTTGCTCGAAAAAGGCGAATCGGAGGGAAAATGGACGAACTGAAAATCGAGGCAGACGGCATTTCCGTATCGGTCGATCTGGCGATCGGCCATCTCAGCAAAATGGAAGTCAAAAATGATGGACGTCGACTGACGCCGCTGCATCGCGCGCCCTGGATCGACGAGCCTGCCGCAATGCTGCCGGAAGGTTTGCCCGAGGGTGTCGCGCGCCTTTCAGGCGATTTCCTGTGCGCACCGTTTTCGGCCAGCGATATCGAGGAAGCGCCGCTACATGGCTGGAGCGCCAACAGCCCGTGGACTGTTATAGAGAACGGACCGGTCGATGGTGGCTGGTGCGCGCGCCTGCGGTTGCAGCGCAGGATTATGGGTGCGCAGGTAGACAAGATCCTGACTTTGCGCGATGGGCATCCTTTTCTCTACCAGGAACATGTCTTTAACGGGGGCGTCGGTGCGATGCCTGTTGCCCACCACGCCATGACGGTCATGGCATCGGGCGGACGTCTATCCTTTTCGCCGAAGCGCCTCGTGGCCACATCAGGCGATCCGTTGGAGCCGGACCCGGCGCGCGGGCGCTATCTTCTGGCCTACCCCGCGCGCAGCGATGATCCTTCGCATTTTCTCGCCGCTGACGGTGGCACAGTCGATCTGACCGACTATCGCATGGACCGCCGTCACGAGGATTTCGTTGTCCTGGTTGAAGCCGCGCATGACGGTCCGGGCTGGACTGCCGTGGCGCGCGAGGCCGAGGCCGATCTGGTGCTGGTTCTGAAGAATCCTTCCGAACTTCCGGTCACCATGCTTTGGATCAGTAATGGCGGTCGTGACTATGCGCCGTGGAGTGGCCGGCATCGTGGTGTTCTGGGCATTGAGGATGGCCGTACCGCCGTTGGCCATGCGGCTTCGCTGGGCGATAACTGGCTGAAGCGCGAGGGGGTTGCCACCTGTTTTGAACTTGGACGCCGTGTTGCATTCCGGCAGGTGATTGGAGCGGTGCCGCTGGTCGGCGGCCGGCCGCCGCTCTCGGTCCAGTCGCGAAGCGACCGTCTGCAACTCGATATGCCCGATGGTTCGCGGCGCGATATTCCGTTCGACGGCATGTTCCTCGGGAACTGATGGCAAACGGTGTCGTTTGGGTTCATCAAGATGGCTTGAGAAGTGGGGAGTTTCCATGTCTGAAATTGCCACCATCGCCGCAACGATCTTCAAACATGCGGGCAAGGCCAAGCGCTTTGTCGTCGCGATTGCCGGGCCGCCGGGTTCCGGCAAATCCACCTTGTCGGCCAGGCTCCGCGATGTGTTGCCCCAGGAGACAGTCGAGGTGGTGCCGATGGACGGCTTCCATTTCGACGATGCCATTCTGGAACGTCGTGGCTTGCGTTCTCGCAAGGGCGCGCCCGAGACGTTCGATTTCACCGGCTTCGAGGCATTGCTGAAGCGCATCCGGGCCGGGGAGTCGGAAATTGCAATCCCGATTTTCGACCGCAGCGTGGAATTGTCGCGCGCCGCGGCTGCAGTCATTTCAGGCGAGATGAAATTCATCCTCGTCGAAGGCAATTATCTGCTGCTCGACGAAGCGCCATGGGCGAGACTGGCGCCGCTGTTCGACATGACGGTTTTTGTTGATGTTCCGCGCGCGGAGTTGGAGCGGCGGCTTATGCAGCGTTGGCGCGATCTTGGCCGATCCGACGAGGATGCCCGCGCCTGGATCGCTTCCAACGACATGCCAAATATCGAGCGTGTGCTTTCGCATCGTCGCCCCGCCGACATGATTGTCGGCATGCGCGCAGTACCTTGACAGCAGGCCGAACCGGTCTTCGCGTTTTTCAGGGTTTTGCCGGGATCGTCAGGCCACGCTGCACAGCCGGGCGCGCGAGGCCGCGCTCCAGCCATGCCGCGACATTGGGAAAGTCGTCAAAGCCGACCAGATCGCGCGCTTCGTAGAAACCGATCAGGTTGCGTACCCAGCCCAGCATCGAAATGTCGGCGATGGTGTAATCCTCGCCCATGACCCATTCGCGCCCGTCGAGCCGGCCTTCCAGCACGCCGATCAGCCGGCGCGATTCAGCGCGATAGCGTTCCAGCGGTCGCTTGTCGGTAATCTGCCGGCCGGCGAATTTGTGAAAGAAGCCGAGTTGGCCGAAGATCGGGCCGATGGCCGCCATCTGGAAGAACACCCACTGGATCGTCTCGTAGCGGAGAGAGGGATCATTGGGCAGAAGCTTTCCGGTCTTTTCTGCGAGGTAGAGCAGGATAGCGCCGGATTCGAACAGACCGAGCGGCTTTCCCTCAGGACCGTTGGGATCGATGATGGAAGGGATCTTCCCATTGGGATTCAGCGACAGGAATTCTGGAGTCCAGCTTTCGTCCTTGCCGATATCGATGGAATGGGCCTCATAGGGGAGGCCGATTTCTTCCAGCATGATCGAAACCTTCACGCCATTCGGCGTCAGCGCCGAGTAGAGCTGAAGCCGGTCCGGATGTTTGGCCGGCCAACGCCGGACGATCGGAAAGGCGGAAAGGTCGGTCATCATGGGCTCCGGGAGAAGTTCGGCGCGGACGCCGTGGCGGGATGCCTCAAAATTAGTGTGCTGAGACTCGCAATCAATATGCCGCCAGGATCATACGCCCTTGAAAGCCAGCACCGCATTCGTGCCGCCAAAGGCGAATGCGTTGCTCAGGGCGACATTCAGCTTGCGTTCGCGCGCCGTGTTCGGTGTCACGTCGAGATCGCATTCCGGGTCAGGCTCAACGAAATTGGCGGTTGGCGGCACAATAGCTTCGCGGATTGCCATCACGCACGCGATCATCTCGAGCGCGCCCGAAGCGCCGAGGCAATGGGCGTGCATGGATTTCGTCGAGGATACAGATAACGCATAGGCATGCTGGCCGAAGACGCGCTTGATCGCGGCGGTCTCGATCTGGTCATTGGCCTTGGTGCCGGTGCCATGCGCATTGAGGTAGTCGACATCCTCGGGTGTGAGGCCGGCATCGGCCAGGCAAGCGCGCATGGCGTTTTCCGGCCCTTCGACCGTGGGCGCGACAATATCCGACGCATCCGCTGAAAGGCCGACACCAATGATTTCACCCAAAATGGTGGCCCCCCGCGCGCTGGCATGCTCGAAACTCTCCAGAACCGCCATGCCGGCGCCTTCGCCGAGCACCAGACCCTGGCGATTGGCGGAGAACGGGCGGCAGGTGTCGGGCGAAAGCACGCGCAGCGCTTCCCAGCCTTTCAGGATGCCCCAGACCATAGGTGCATCGGTGCCGCCGGCCAGCATGGCGTCGGCACGCCCGAGGCGAATCTGGTCAACTGCCGAGGCGATGGCGTGGTTCGACGACGAGCAGGCCGAGGTGACACCGAAGACAGGACCGCGTAGGCCGAGATTCATCGAAACCTGCCCCGCTGCCGCACTGGGCATTACCTTCGGGACGGTGAAGATGCCGGCGCGATTCTTGCCTTCGAGCAGGATGGCGCGATAATTTTCCTCGATTGCTTCCCAGCCGCAGACGCCGACGCCGACAGTTGTACCAATGCGGTAGGTGTTGTTGTCGCTGATGCTGAGGCCCGAATGCTTCACAGCTTCACGAGCGGCAATCACCGCCAGCAGGCTGAAGCGATCCATGGAGACAAGCTGCTTGCGCTCGATGTCATGCTCGGGGAACGCCTTGATCTCGCAACCGGTCTTGATCTTGATGTCGTGCAGGGATGTATTGGAGATCGGACCGATGGCCGAGCGACCGGCACGCATCTCGTGCCAGATCGTGGTCACATCGTTTCCAAGACCGCAAATTCCACCCAGGCCGGTGACAACAACACGTCTGCGCATTCAGGCGCGCTTCTTGTCTATGAGCGCGCGGACCGCCTCGACCATGTCCCCGACATTCTTGAGATTGCTCCAGGCGTCGACCGTGTTCATCTCGATCTCGATATTGTATTCTTCCTCCAGGTCGAAAATGATCTCGGTGAGTTCGAGAGAGTGGATGCCCAACGATGTCAGCTCGGTATTGACCGTGATCTCCTCATCACCAGGTTCGGCATGAGCCTTGATCTTGTCGATAATTTCTGTTGCGAGCTGATCAGCCATCCGGTCCCTTTCTCCCCCAATCCGGCCAAGCGCCTATCGCCTAATGGCCGCATTTTTCTTTTTGATCGACGGGCCTTCATCATAACCCGCAAATCCTATCATTCTCTATAGAAACCGATTGGTTGTGACGCAATGCCTGTACATTCCGAATGACGGGCTTACTTTACTTCCTGCCGTGTTCCTGCCGCGCTAGTTTGGCGGTGCCGTAGGCCTTAAGAAATACGTCGATGCCGGAGCGCACGACATATTCGATCTCCGTCTCGTTCGGAGTCTCGGTTCGGTAGGCGAAAAGGCACTGGCGAAACAAGCCTGCCAGACTCAATTCGCTAAGCTGGTAAGCCGCAAGATCCAGGTCTGCGATATCGAGCAGTCCCTGTTTCACGGCCATTTCCAGAAAATGAACCAGATGCTCATGTCCGTGTTTGGGGCCGCGCTCGTAGAAGCGACGGCCAAGCTCCGGAATTCTTTCCGAAGCGCCGATGATCGTGCGTTGCGCAAGTATTACTTTATGGGACGTAATCTTGATCGAAAGCGCAATGCCGAAATCCACCAGCGTTTCGCGCAGCGGTCCTCCTTGCTCTAACGCTGCGTAAAGATTTTTGAAGATCGTGCCGCGTTCTTCCTCAATCAGCGCCTCGAACAGTTCTTCCTTGCTGGTGAAATAGACATAAATGGTGCCCTTGGAAACGCCGGCCGCACGGGTAATGTCGTTCATTGAGGCGGCATCGAAGCCCTTGTCGATGAAGACGCGGCGCGCACCCTCGATGATCTGCTGGCGCTTGACGGGGTCGTGACCCGCGGCTGGCCGTCCGCGACGCGGACATTCGGGAGTCCCCGGTCTGCTGCCGCATATGTCGGATTCATTGTCGCTCATTTCCGAGCCCTTCGAAATTATTCGAACCAATTGGTTCGATTTTTTCTTGATGTGGCGGCTCGCCAAGTTTATGTCAATGTCGAACCGAACGGTTCAGTATAATAGATCAAGAGAGATCAGATGTCCTCGCCGTCCGCCTCGACAATAGCCGAATTGCGCCCTTTTCCCAATGCAAAGGCACCGCCTGCGGCAGAAGCGCCGCTGCCGCCCGCGCCCGATGAAGTTGCCGCCACAGTACCCGCTGGGAAGAAGCGTTCGGCGCGTTCCTTCTTCTTGCTGATCGTTCTTCTGGTGCTGCTTGGCGGTGGTGCCTGGTATGGCTACGGCTACTGGACGGACGGCCGCTTCATGATCTCGACCGACGATGCTTATGTACAGGCTGATATGGCATTCGTGTCGCCGAAGATTTCCGGCTATATCGACCATGTTGAGGTGATCGAGAACCAGAAGGTGAGGGCCGGAGAGCCACTCTTTGTCGTCGATGACGGCGATTACAAGATCGCCGCCGCGCAAGCACAGGCCGAGATCACGACCTTGGGCAAGACGCTTGAGCGGATTGATGCGCAGATCGTCGCGGCACAGGCGGCGCTCCAGCAGGCTAACGCGCAGAAGGGCTCAGCGCAGGCTGCCGCCGACAATGCAGCGCGTACGGAAAGTCGCGCCGCGCGGCTTCTCAAGGCCCATGTCGGCACGCAGGCGCAACTTGACGATGCTCGCACGGCGGTCGAACAGGCGAATGCGGTGCTTGCCGGTGCCGAAGCACAGATCGCTGCCGCAAAGGCCAATATCGGCGTGCTTGAGGCCCAGCGGGCGGAATCGCAAAGTTCGCTAGGCTCCTTGAAACTGGCCAAGGCCAAGGCCGAGCGCGATCTATCGTTCACGGTGCTGCGCGCTCCTTATGACGGCGTCATTGGCAATCTCTCGGTGGAGCGGGGTGATCTTGTCAGTCCCGGTCAGAAGCTTGCCGTCGTCGTGCCGATGAACAAGCTCTACATCGTCGCAAATTTCAAGGAAACGCAGCTCGCGCGAATGGTGCCGGGCGAAAAGGTGCGCCTGTCGGTCGATGCCCTGCCGGACAAGACCTTCGAGGGCACGGTCTCATCGTTGGCGCCGGCTTCCGGTTCCGTTTTCTCGCTGCTGCCGGCGGAAAACGCCACGGGTAATTTTACCAAGGTGGTGCAACGCGTCCCGGTGCGCATCGATCTTCCTGCGAAGGTGCTGGAATCCGGCAAACTGCGCGCTGGCCTTTCGGTCGTTGCCGATGTCGATAGCCGCACCGCGCCCGCGGCAACGATGGCGCTCGCCGCCAACTGACGCGGGTTCGAGGAGGCGATCATGGCCACCGCAACCGTCGCACTGGGAACGCCGGCATCCGCCACGCCGCGCCCGGCGCCTCGTGCAGATGCGCTCGACCCACGCCGCACCGTCGCCTTTCTGGCGATGGTGTTCGGCATGTTCATGGCGATCCTCGACATTCAGATCGTCTCGGCCTCGCTGACCGAAATTCAGGCGGGCCTTTCCGCCAGTTCCGACGAAATCGCCTGGGTGCAGACGGCCTATCTGATCGCCGAGGTGATCATGATCCCGCTGTCGGGATTTCTCTCACGCATGCTTTCGACCCGCGTTTTGTTCACGGTGGCCGCAGCCGGCTTCACCGCTTCCAGCGCGCTCGCCGCCACCGCGACCAATATCGATCAGATGATCGTCTATCGCGCGTTGCAGGGTTTCATCGGCGGCGGCATGATCCCGAGCGTTTTCGCGGCTGCCTTCACCATCTTCCCGCCGTCGCGCCGCGCGGTGGTGACACCGATGATCGGCCTGGTGGCAACCATGGCGCCGACCATCGGTCCGACCATAGGCGGCTATATCAGCCATGCCTTTTCCTGGCACTGGCTGTTTCTCATCAATGTTGTACCCGGTATCCTAGTGGCGAGTGCGGCCTGGGCGCTGATCGACTTCGACAAGCCGGACCTTTCGCTCATGAAGAAATTCGACTGGTGGGGCCTTGCCGGCATGGCCGCTTTTCTCGGCTCGCTTGAATATGTGCTGGAGGAAGGGCCGAACCACGACTGGTTGCAGGATCAGGCGGTGTTCGTCTGTGCCGTCGTCATGGTGATCGGCGCACTCATATTCTTCTGGCGGATCTTCACCGCGGAGGAGCCGATCGTCGACATGAGCGCCTTCTCCAACATCAATTTCGCCTTTGGCTCGATCTTTTCCTTCGTCATGGGCATTGGCCTTTACGGACTGACCTATCTCTACCCGGTCTTTCTCGGACGCATTCGCGGCTACGATTCCATGATGATCGGCGATGCGTTGTTTGTTTCCGGCCTGGCGATGTTCGTCATGGCGCCGATATCCGGCTTTCTGTCGCGCAAGATGGACCCGCGCCTGATGATGATGATCGGTTTCCTCGGCTTCGCGCTTGGCACCTGGCAGATGTCGCGCCTCACCGCCGATTGGGATTTCTGGGAACTGTTTGTGCCACAGATCCTGCGCGGCGCCTCGATGATGCTGTGCATGGTGCCGATCAGCAATATCGCGCTCGGAACGCTGCCGCCCGAGCGCCTGAAAAATGCGTCGGGCGTGTTCAACCTGACGCGCAATCTCGGCGGCGCGGTGGGGCTCGCGGTCATCAATACGCTTTTGATCGGCCGTGGTGCTTTCCACTATGAAAGGTTGGCGGAGCATGTGCGTTGGGGTGATGCGGAGACCGCAATGCAACTTCAAAACATGACACGCAATTTCGATTCACATGGCGGCATGGACGCGGCCACTGCGGCGCTGTCGAGGCTTTCCGGCATGGCTCATCAGCAGGCTTCGGTGATGGCCTTTGCCGATGTCTTTTATCTGATCACCGCGCTGTTCGCGTCATTGGCGCTGTTTGCCATTCTCATGCGCAAGCCGCCGGAATCGGCCGGTGGCGGTGGCGGACACTAGCAATCGGCATTTTGAAACAAGACAGGCTTCTTCCCCCGCGGCCTGTCTTGCCGTGCCGCTCCATCCTCCCGTCGGGAGGGTGGAGCGGAGCTTCAGGCCGTCGCCGGCGTGAAACTCAGCGCCACTCCGTTGATGCAATGACGCTTGCCGGTCGGCGGCGGGCCATCATCGAAAATATGCCCGAGATGGCCGCCGCAGCGGCTGCAATGGCATTCGACCCGTACCATGCCGAGCGAGGTATCTTCCCGCGTCAGGACGCCGCCTGCCATTGCTTCCCAGAAGCTAGGCCAGCCGGTGCCCGATTCGAATTTGGTTGTCGAGGAATAGACCGGCTGCGCGCACCCGGCGCAGGCAAAAGTGCCCTTGCGGTGTTCGTTGAGCAGCGGGCTCGATCCGGGATATTCGGTTCCCTCTTTTCGCAGCACGTTGAACGCCTCATCCGACAATATGGCATGCCATTGCGCGTCCGTCTTGGTTACGGCGAAGGTTTCGGCACTCGCTTTCTCCGGCCGTACGCTACGCCACAGCAGCGGTATTGCGCCCATTGCAGCGATCGCCGCTGCGCTACCAGATAAAAGCTGACGTCTATCCATGATCTCTCTCACTCCCGCATTTTGAGCGCACCTGCACGGCCGAACGGAAATCAAATCGTGGTGAACGGATGCGCGCCGGGGATCGCCATCCGGCCGATCTTACTGCTTATTCGTAATGGTGGCCCTTTTCGTTACATCGATTGGAGACAGGCCCGAGAAGCCGTTTGCTCCCGGCCCTGATTCTCGTTAAGAGGCCGGGACCGTCCAGCCAGCCGAGAGCCGAACCCGATGTCCACGGATGCCGCCGTCAACGCCGAGATGCAGGCCGCGCTGCTTTCCAGGGCGCTGCCATACATGCAGCGCTACGAGAACAAGACCGTCGTGGTCAAATATGGCGGCCACGCCATGGGCAATGCCGAACTCGGCCAAGCCTTCGCCCGTGACATAGCCCTGCTCAAGCAGTCCGGTGTCAACCCGATCGTCGTCCATGGCGGCGGCCCGCAGATCGGCGCCATGCTCGACAAGATGGGCATTGAATCGAAATTCGAGGGTGGGTTGCGCGTCACCGATCAGAAGACCGTCGAGATCGTCGAGATGGTGCTGGCCGGTTCGATCAACAAGGAAATTGTTGCGCTGATCAACGCAGAAGGCGAATGGGCCATCGGCCTGTGCGGCAAGGACGGCAACATGGTTTTCGCCGAGAAGGCGCACAAGACCATCAAGGATCCCGACAGCAATATTGAGCGCGTGCTCGACCTTGGTTTCGTCGGTGAGCCGATTGAGATCGACCGCACTCTCCTGGACCTTCTTGCCCGTTCCGAGTTGATCCCGGTGATCGCGCCCGTCGCGCCGGGCCGCGACGGCCATACTTACAATATCAACGCCGATACATTTGCTGGCGCTATCGCCGGCGCCCTTTCGGCGTCGCGTCTTTTGTTCCTCACCGATGTGCCGGGCGTGCTCGACAAGGACAAGCGCCAGATACCGGAACTGACGGTTGCCGAGGCGAGAGCACTGATTGCCGACGGCACTATTTCCGGTGGCATGATCCCGAAGGTCGAGACCTGCATCGAGGCTATCGAGCGCGGCGTGGAGGGCGTCGTCATCCTCAATGGCAAGACCCCGCATTCGGTACTTCTGGAACTCTTCACCGAACATGGCGCGGGCACGCTGATCGTGCCATAACCCCCCGCATGACCGAGGCACCCGACCCTACACACTTCGCCCATGTTACCGATTGGGTATTCGATCTCGACAACACGCTTTATCCGCATCACACCAATCTGTTTTCACAGATCGATGTACGCATGACGGCCTATGTGTCGGATCTTTTGTCGCTGCCGCGCGAGGAGGCGCGCAAGCTGCAGAAGGAACTCTACAGGGAATATGGCACGACGCTGAACGGGCTGATGATCCGCCATGCCATCGACCCGGATGATTTTCTGCAGAAAGTCCACGACATCGACTATTCCTGGCTGGTGCCGGACCCGGTTCTGGGTGCCGCGATCCGCCAGCTTCCTGGTCGCAAGTTCATTTTTACCAATGGTGACCGCAGGCATGCTGAGCGCGCAGCTCAGCAACTCGGAATCCTCGACCATTTCGAAGACATTTTCGATATTGTCGCGGCTGGTCTGACGCCGAAGCCGGCACGCAAGACTTATGAGCGCTTTGCCGAACTACATGCCATCACCGGCTCCAACGCGGTGATGTTCGAGGATCTTGCCCGTAACCTCTGTGTTCCCAAGGAACTTGGAATGACCACGGTGTTGGTGGTGCCCCGCAATTTCGAGCCGACCTTTTCCGAGATATGGGAGCGCGACGCGGCTTATGAGGACGATGTCGATTTCGTGACGGATGATCTGGCCGGGTTTTTGACCTCGATCGCCGGTCGGCGATAAACGGGCGGCGCCAGCCTTATAATTTGTAGAACCGCTTGATGATTTCCCACGCTTCCTCGGCGGTATCGACGAAATCGATGATGTCCTGATCGCCGGGGCTGATCGTGCCCTGTTCGGCCAGGAAATCGAGATCGATCGCCCGCTGCCAGAATTCCTTGCCGAACAGGATCACCGGTACGCGCTCCATGCGGCCTGTCTGGATCAGCGTGAGCGTTTCGAAGAACTCGTCCATCGTGCCGAAACCGCCGGGGAACACGGCAATGGCCTTGGCGCGCATGACGAAGTGCATCTTGCGAATTGCGAAGTAGTGGAAATTGAAGCACAGTTCGGGCGTCACATAGAGATTGGGCGCCTGCTCGTGCGGCAAGACGATATTGAGTCCGATCGAAGGTGCGCCGACATCGTCGGCACCGCGGTTGCCGGCTTCCATGACGCCAGGCCCGCCACCGGTAACGACCACGAATTCGCGATAGTTGGAGGACACCGACTGTTGTGAGCATAGCCGTGCGAACTTGCGGGCCTCGTCATAATAGCGGCTATTCCGTTCGAGGTTCTTCTTCTGCGTCATGTTCTTGGCCGCCCACGCCTCGCCGCCGGGTTCGGGGATGCGCGCACCGCCGAACAGCACGACCGTCGAGTGGATGCCACGTTCGGCCAGGATCATTTCCGGTTTCAGAAGTTCGAGTTGCAGGCGCACCGGACGCAGTTCGCGCTGCGTCATGAAGTCCTCGTCGTTCCAGGCAAGCCGATAGGATGCGGCGCGTGTCTGCGGCGTGTCCGGCGCACCTTTCGAACGCTCGAGATCCTCTCCCGAATGCTGGAGAGGCGTCCAGCCCGACTTTTCCGTTGGATTCATGCCGAGAATTTCCCCAGTGTGTCGATACGCGCAGCCCCGTTGGCGCGGTGGCGATTGACCCTCGCCATACCTTCAAATAGGGTCCGCGCGGCTTTCAAACAGGTTAAGAGCCGGCCCTTAGCAGCGCATTAAGTGGAGCACAATCATGTCGAAGCCCGATCTGGCGAGCCTCGAAAAGACGATCGATGCGGCTTTTGAGGATCGTGAATCCATTTCGACATCTACGCACGGCGAAGTCCGCGACGCGATCGGCACGGCGCTTGACCTGCTCGACAAGGGCGTTGCCCGCGTTGCCGAGCGTCAGGCAAACGGCATCTGGCATGTCAATCAATGGCTGAAGAAGGCGGTGCTGTTGTCCTTCCGCCTGAACCCCATGGAAATCGTCAAGGGCGGGCCGGGGCAGGCGTCATGGTGGGATAAGGTGCCCTCCAAATTTGAAAACTGGGGTGCCGTCGATTTTGAAAAGGCTGGATTTCGCGCCGTACCGTCGGCTGTCGTGCGCCGCTCAGCCTTCGTTGCGCCCGGTGTGGTGCTGATGCCGTCTTTCGTTAATGTCGGCGCCTATGTCGATTCGGGCACCATGGTCGATACCTGGGCTTCCGTCGGCTCCTGCGCACAGATCGGCAAGAACGTGCATCTCTCGGGCGGTGTCGGCATTGGTGGCGTTCTGGAGCCGATGCAGGCCGGTCCGACCATTATCGAAGACAATTGCTTCATCGGAGCGCGCTCCGAAGTTGTCGAAGGTTGCATCGTGCGGCATGGAGCGGTGCTCGGCATGGGCGTATTCATTGGAAAATCGACACGGATCGTGGACCGCGCCACCGGCGAGATATTCTATGGCGAAGTACCGGAAAACTCCGTCGTCGTTGCCGGCTCAATGCCCGGCAAGCCGCTGCCCAACGGCGATCCCGGTCCGAGCCTCTATTGCGCGGTGATCGTCAAGCGCGTGGATGAAAAAACCCGCTCCAAAACCTCGATCAACGAACTGCTCAGGGATTGATAACTATCTGTTATCGGTGAGCGCGGCCATCAAATCGGATAATCGTGTTTGAGACGACTGAGGTAAGAATTTTTGTTGAACGGATCTCAACTCGTCTGGTTTTTCTTCAGGATGAGTGGCCGCGTCAGTCGCGCGGCCTATTTTCTCGGAGGATTGCTGATCGCGATCCTGCAGGCTTTCCCGCTGTACCGTTTCACGCTGGTCGCCGAAGGCACGCCGGAAAGCGAATTCTGGTCGATGCTCTTCATGGCTGCTTTCCTCGTGTCGCTATGGTCGAATATCGCTCTGGCGGTAAAACGGCTGCACGATCTCGGTAAGCCGGGCCTCGCGGCGATCGTCTTGTTCGTGCCTTTCGTGTCCATTGTTGCCTTCCTTGTACTTTGCCTGTTTCCCGGCCAGCTTGGGGCCAACCGCTATGGCAAGCAGACCAACGCGCCCATGTAAGGCGTGGTGTGAGGTCCAATCGTCACCGGCGCCTGGCCCTTACTTGTGGTCGTGACAGGCGATGCGCTTTCGCCTATCGCTTCTCATATGAGCTCAACAACCGATCCCGCCGCTAATCTTGCAACCCTCATTCGATGCCCGTCGGTTACGCCGAACGAGGGCGGCGCGCTTGCAGCCCTCGAGACAATGCTGGAACCGCTCGGGTTTTCTGTCGAGCGGCCGGTCTTTGCCGAAGACGGCACCCCGGATATCGAAAATCTTTATGCCCGCCGCTCCGGCAACGGACCGCATCTGTTGTTTGCCGGCCATACCGATGTGGTGCCGGTCGGCGATGAATCGGCCTGGAGCCACCCGCCATTTTCGGCCGACATTGCCGGCGGTGAGATGTTCGGACGTGGTGCCGTGGACATGAAAGGCGGCATCGCCTGTTTCGTGGCGGCCCTGGCCCGCTACATCGCTGAAAAGGGTGATCCTGAGGGCTCTGTGTCGTTGTTGATCACTGGCGACGAGGAAGGGGCCGCCATCAACGGCACGGTGAAATTGCTCGAATGGGCGGCGGCCTGCGGCGAACAATGGGACGCGGCGATTGTCGGCGAGCCGACCAATCCCGACAGGCTCGGCGACATGGTCAAGATCGGCCGGCGTGGCTCGCTTTCCGGCGCAATCACGGTCCATGGCCGGCAGGGCCATGTTGCCTATCCGCATCTGGCCGACAATCCGGTGCGGGGTCTTCTGACCCTTGCGGATGCGCTGCTCAATCCGATCTTCGACGAGGGAAGTGCCGATTTTCAGCCGACCAATCTGGAGATCACGTCGTTCGATGTCGGCAATCCGGCCAGCAATGTCATCCCCGCCAAGGCAACCGCCGTGTTCAATATCCGCTTCAACGACAATTGGAGCGCCGAAACCCTTCAGGCCGAAATCCACAACCGGCTCGATACCGCCAGCGGTCGCAGGAAGTACCGCACGGGACGCAAGGAGCGGATCGACTACGATCTTGTGTGGCGCGATCGGCCTAGTCACGTATTCCTGACCCGAGACGCGGCACTCGTCGATACGCTCGGTGCTTCGGTAAAGGCAGTGATTGGCCGCGAACCGGCTCTATCGACGTCGGGCGGCACTTCGGATGCGCGCTTCATCAAGGATTATTGCCCCGTCGTCGAATTCGGGCTCGTCGGCAAGACCATGCATATGGTCGATGAGCGCGTAGCACTGGCCGATCTCGAGACGCTGACGCAGATTTATCTCCGTTTCATCGGGGACTGGTTCGCAAAAGGGCGGAATTAGGTGCCATGCTATCGGCGGATGAAACCCAATCGGCGCTGACTGGCGCCTGGCGCCTGATGCTAGGCAAAGCCGATGGCTTGCGGTTGCTTGACCTTTCGGCTGATGGCTTCTGGAATTCGTTCTTTGCCATTCTGGTGGCTCTGCCCGCCATGATTGTCGGCTGGGTGGAGGTTGCCAACGAGATCGGCGATCCCGATCTTTTTCTTGGACGGCTGGGCGTGCTCCTCCGTCTTGCCGCGATCGATCTCGGTGCCTGGGTCCTGCCACTGATCGGACTTGCGGTGCTGGCGCCGCATGCCGGCATCGGCGGCCGCTTCGTCCATTATGTCGTGGCGTCGAACTGGAGTTCGGCGATTATCGCCTGGATGATGCTGCCATCGGCGCTGGTCCGGCTGGTGCTGCCTGCCAGCGATGGTGTTGTCTGGCTGGTTTCACTCACTTTGTTCTTCCTGGCGATGGTCATGACATGGCGCATGACCAATGCCGTCATCGGCAAGGGCGCGGTTGTCGGAACCGCCGTCTTTGGCGGCATGTTTTTGGCTTCGCTTGCCTTTTTGCTTGTCCTGCAAGCGCTGCTCGGCATTACCTTGCTGGAATAGCACCGCCAGAAACAAATCAGGGATAATCGACCTTGACGAGGAAAAGCCCGTCGGGCGGCGCGACCTGGCTGCAGGCGGCGCGGCTTTGGGCGTCGAGTGCGGCCTTGAGATCCTTGCCCGTCCAGGCGCCTTCGCCGACGCGCTTCAACGAGCCGACCATCGAACGCACCTGATTGTGCAGGAAGGACCGGGCCGAGGCGCGGATTTCGATTATCTCGCCCATACGTTCCACATCGAGCCGGTCGAGCGTGCGGAGCGGGCTGCTGGCCTGGCACTGCGTCGAGCGGAATGTGGTGAAATCGTGCCTGCCGAGCAGCACTCGCGCGGCCGCTTGCATGGCCTCTGCGTCGAGCTGTTTTGGCACCCACCAGACTTTGCCCTTGTCGAGCGCGGGTGGAGCGCGCCGGTTTACGATGCGATAGACATAGTGGCGTGCAATCGCCGAGAAACGGGCGTCAAACTCGTCGCTTGTCGCCGTGGCGGCCAGGATCGCGACACGTTCGCCAGCTTGTGAAAGGTAGGCATTGAGGGCATCGCGCACCGTATCGTCCGGCCATGCTTTTACAAGGTCCACATGCGCCACCTGGCCGGTGGCGTGAACGCGGGCGTCGGTACGACCGGCGCCGCGCAATGAAACCTCCTCACCGCAGAATTTCTTGATCGCCTCTTCGATCGCCTGCTGCACCGATGGCTGCCCGGCTTGCCGCTGCCAGCCGGCATAGGGCAAGCCGTCATATTCGATGTCGAGGCGAAAGCGTGGCATCCGGCTGCGGGTCTGTCAGGCAGCCAGTTCGGAACCGAAAGCCGGTGCGTAGACAAGCCGACCGGCTTCCGGGGCTTCGTCCCAGGCCAATGCCTGCAAGGCTTCGCCCTGATATTCGCTTTCGAAGCCGGCCGCGCGCGCGTGGCTATAGCCGAAGCGGCCGTAATAGGCAGGATCGCCCAGCACGACGGAAAGTCGCTCGCCGGCAGTCTTCAGCCTTATATGGGCCTCGCGCACCAGAGCGCCGCCAATGCCCGTGCCGTGGAAGGAGGGCTCGACGGCAAGCGGCGCCAGCGCCACAGCCGGAAACTCACCCGTATCGTCCTCGATATAGAGGCGGGAGAACAGGATATGGCCGACGACCTGGCCGTCTTCCACGGCGACCAGTTCGACCACCGCGCCGCCTTGCGCGACGATGGCGTCCACCAAGCCGGCTTCGCTGCGCTGGCCGAAAGCATGTTCCTCGACGAGGCGGATTGCATCGCGGTCGCGCGGCGTGGCTGCGCGTATCGCCATCATGCTCATGACAGTTTCATTCCTTTTTCCAATCTTGCGCCGTGCAGAAACTGCGCCGCAGCAGTGGGCTTGCCACCGGCCTTTTGCACTTCGATCAGCCTGACTGCTCCACTCCCGCAGGCGACCGTGAATTCGTCATCGAGAATCTCACCGGCTGCACCCGAACCTTCTATCTGTATCGAGCGCAGCAATTTCATGCGTTCTGTGCGCTCACCAATTACCACTTCGCACCATGCGCCGGGAAACGGCGAAAGACCGCGTATATGGTTATGCACTCCGCCGGATGCCGCGTGCCAGTCGATGCGCGTTTCCGCCTTGTCGATCTTCCGGGCGTAGGTCATCCCTTCGGTTTGTTGCGGCGTGAAGGTGAGGCGACTCCGCTCCAGTTTCTCCAATGCCTGTACCATCAAAGCGGCACCGACCGCCATAAGCCGATCGTGCAACTCGCCGGCAGTCATGTCGGGATCGATGGGCATCTTTTCAACCAGCGCCACTGGCCCGGTGTCGAGCCCTTCCTGCATTTTCATCACCATCATGCCCGTTTCCCGATCTCCGGCCATAATGGCACGCTGAATCGGCGCCGCGCCGCGCCAGCGCGGCAACAGCGAGGCATGGCCATTGAGGCAGCCGAATTGTGGCGCTTCCAATACCGCTTTCGGCAAAAGCAGCCCATAGGCGACAACGACGGCGATATCGGCGTTGTGTGCGTGAAAGACGGATTGTTCCGCCTCGCCTTTCAGGGAAAGCGGTGTGTACACCGGGAGGCCGAGCCGCTCCGCCTCACGCTGTACTGGCGAGGGGGTAAGTTCCAAACCGCGTCGCCCTGCGGCGCGCGGCGGTTGGGTGTAAACGGCAACGACTTCATGGCCGGCTTCGTGAATGGCGCGAAGTGTTGGTACGGAAAAATCCGGCGTACCCATGAATACGACGCGTAGCGACACGGTTCCCTCTCGATCGATGGACGGGGCGATGCCGAAACGAAAAAGATCGCTCAGCCGACCATCCGGCTGGGTGCCTTTTCCTTGGCGAGTTTCTTGAATTTCCTGACCACCATATCGCGCTTGAGCTTGGAGATATGGTCGATGAACAACACCCCGTCGAGATGATCGATCTCGTGCTGAAGGCAGGTTGCCATCAGCCCTTCGGCTTCGATTTCCTGCATCTTGCCGTCGCGATCGAGATATCTGGCGCGTACCGCGGCCGGGCGTTCAACCTCCGCATAATAATCGGGAATGGACAGGCAGCCTTCTTCATAGACCGAACGCTCGTCTGAGCGAGACAGGATTTCCGGATTGATGAAGACGTGAGGCGCCGGCTCTTCGTCTTCCTTGGCGAGATCGATGACCAGCATGCGCAGCGGTGTGCCGATCTGAATCGCTGCAAGCCCGATACCAGGCGCGTCATACATGGTTGCCAGCATGTCGTCGGCCAGCTTGCGCAAAGGCTCGTCCACCCGCTCTATCGGCTTGGAAAGCTGGCGCAGGACCGGATCGGGAAGAATGACAAGCGGCTTGATCGACATGCCGCTCACCTAAGACGTCGGTTGGAAAGCGTCAACCTTCGCGATTCCATATGTTCATGTTTTGATCTGCACGCCTGCCGCGAATCGGGTATGCTATGGCAATGGAAAGTATGGGTACCGGGCTTTCAGCCCCGATATTTCGCCTGGGGACGACCAACGTTACGCTAGGCGGTTTCCTTGTGGGCGCCAGCCTGCTGCTGGTTGGCTGCCTGATATTGCTGGCTTTTGTATTCTGGCGTTCGGCCAAGGCTAGGCAGCGCGCGGCGGCGGATGCCGCGGAACAATCGCGCGCGGCTGAAGCGCGCATGGCTTCGGTCCTTCAGGCGCAATCAGAAATGCAGGGCCGCATGGGTGCGCTGGCCGAGGTGTTTGGAGCGCGTCAGGCCGAACTGACTCAATCTATCGGCCAGCGTCTCGACGCCATGACCGGACGGCTCGGCCAATCGATGAGCGAGCAGGCGAAATCGACGCATGAGAGCTTGGCGAAACTGCAGGAGCGGCTGGCGGTGATTGATACCGCACAGACCAATATCCAGTCACTGGCCGGTCAAGTGGTGCAACTTCAGTCGATCCTGTCCAACAAGCAGACGCGCGGTGCTTTTGGCCAGTCGCGCATGGAGGCGATCGTCGCCGACGGTCTGCCGCATGGCGCGTACGAATTTCAGGCGACATTGTCGAACGGAAGCCGGCCGGATTGCCTCGTCAATATGCCGAACAATGCGCCGTCGCTGGTCATCGATGCCAAATTTCCGCTCGAGGCATGGAACGCCATTCGTGCCGCCGAGGGCGAAGCGGCGCAGAAACTCGCTGCGCAAGCTTTTCGGCGCGATGTTGAGGTTCATATCCGCGCCATCGCCGAAAAATACCTGATCCAGGGCGAGACGCAGGATACGGCCTTCATGTTCGTGCCGTCGGAATCGATCTTTGCCGAGATTCACGAGAATTTCGAGGCCGTCGTGCAGCGCGCGCATCGCGTGCGTGTCGTGATCGTCTCTCCGTCACTCCTGATGCTGTCGATCCAGGTCGTGCAGGCAATTCTGAAGGATGCGCGCATGCGCGAACAGGCGCATCTCATTCAGGGCGAGGTGGTGCGCCTGATGGAGGATGTCGGGCGCCTCGATGAGCGCGTGCGCAAATTACAGACGCATTTCGGCCAGGCTTCGCGCGATATCGACGACATTCTGGTCTCGACCGGCAAGGTGACGAAACGAGGCCAGAAGATCGAGTCGCTCGAATTTGGCACTCAGGCCGATGACGATGCCGCGCCAGAGGCAAAGAGCCGTACCGCCGAGTCGCATACCGGTCAGTTGCGGCTTCGTGTTGTCGAAGACGACAACGGCTAGGCATATCACCTTGCCCCGTCACATGTGGGCGCTAGCGTTTTCAAAACGGCTGCTTATCGTGATGTTGGGTTGTCTGGCGCAGTGGAACGGAGCGATAATGATCGGCACGGTAAGAGTTGATGCTGTTTTCATCGGCAAGGCCATGCCGCGTTGGCCGGGACGGCCGCCGAGCGGCATAGGCAAGTCGCGGACCGCCGAAAGGTTGCGGCTGACATTGACCGGCCTTGTCGGAGACGAGCAGGCGGACCTTGCGGTGCATGGCGGCCCGGAAAAGGCGATGCATCATTATGCTGCCGACAATTACGCCTTCTGGAAAAAGCAACTGCCGCAGAAGGCCGGATATTTCGTCGCTGGCGGTTTCGGCGAGAATATCTCCGCCAGCGGGTTGACGGAAAAGGATATTTGCATTGGCGATGTCTTTCGCATCGGCGGCGCAGTGGTGCAGGTCACGCAAGGCCGGCAGCCTTGCTGGAAACTATCGGCACATATCGATCTGGCCGATATGGCCGCTCGTTTCCAGAAATCCGGCCTTACGGGCTGGTATTACCGGGTAATTGAGGAAGGCTTCATCGAGGAAGGCGATCGCATTGCGTTGCTGGAAAGGCCGCAGCCGGATTGGCCGCTAACGACGGTCATTACCGCACGGTTCTCTCCGGCGTTGGCTCCAGAATTGGCCCGTCAACTCGCCGGCATCGAACAGATGTCGCGAAGCTGGCACGCCGCCTTCCTCAAGAAAAGCGATCCGTCATATCGCGAAGACACGACCGCACGGGTGCTGGGCAAATAAGAATTATGGGTTGAGCCGAAGGCAAACGGCCCGACAATGTGCCGGGCCGTTCGCAATATCGGGCGGTTGCCGATGTTACGGGCGCACCGCCGCCACTTCGATTTCGACCAGGAAGGCCGGGCTGGCGAGCCAAAAGTCCTAGTTCGGGATCTTGTGGCGAACGATCTCATCCGCCATCGCATTTTCGGCCAGCATCAGCCCAGCCGCGAGCGTCATGATCGCAATCCGCAATAACTTCATTCCGAATTCCTTTCTTGTTTGACTGTTGGTTGGCTCGCAGGCGGCTTGGTGCAACGCCCGCAAGGAGGTTGGAGCAATCCTGGATCAATGCGGTTGCGGCTGAAATCGTGGCATGCAATGTGCGCTGCATGACGTGTCACGGCCAGCAAGGATGAACGATGCGACAGGTCCGGTCACAAGAGTCGCGGCTGCCGGGCATCGCTGCCCTGGCGCGTCGCTACGATGTGTTCCTGCTCGACCAGTTCGGCGTGCTGCATGACGGTGCCGCACCTTATCCGGGCGCCGTGGATTGCCTTGCCCGGCTGAAGGATGAAGGCAAGCGCATCGCGCTGATCTCCAATTCAGGCAAGCGCTCCGGACCGAACGAAGAGCGGTTGGTGCGGCTGGGTTTTGCGCCCGGCTCCTGGGATCATTTCGTCAGTTCCGGAGAGGTGGCCTGGCGACGTCTGGCGCAAATGCTTGCCGGCGGGGCGCTTTCTTCCGGAGCCCGATGCCTGCTGATTTCGCGTGACGGCGATCGCTCGGCGGTCGATGGACTCACCCTTCGTCTTGTCCCTGAAGGCAGTGAAGCAGATGTTGTGCTTCTGGCGGCAAGTGAAGGCGATCGTTACGAAATCGGCCACTACCGCAAGCTCCTTGAGCCTGCCGCCCGCCGGGGCGTGCCGTGCTATTGCACCAACCCCGACAAGATCATGCTGACGGCCACCGGACGGCAATTCGGCGCCGGGCGCATCGCCGAACTCTATCAGGAACTGGGTGGGAAAGTGTTCTGGATCGGCAAGCCCTTTGCCGAAATCTATCGTGCCGCATTGGCGCTTTGCGGAAATCCGCAGCCGGAAAATGTGGTCTGCGTCGGCGACAGCGTCGAGCATGATATTGCCGGCGGGCAGGCCAGCGGATTGGCGACCGCGCTGGTCGCCACGGGCATTCTGGCCGATGCCGGGGATGCCGAACTGACGGCGCTGTTCGAGCGTCACGACGCGCGGCCCGACTATCTTCTGCCGGCCTTTACCTGGTGAATCCAAGCATCGCACCGCTTGAAAAAGGCAGCGGGACTGAATTAAATGCCTTTTTGATGCAATTTTATTGCATCATAAGGAGTGTAGATTGGATATCGACCGGGCGCGCACCTTTCTGGAAATCATACAATGCGGCAGTTTCCTGCACGCTGCCGAGAGGCTGCACGTCACCCAGACGACGGTCAGCGCGCGCATCCGCACGCTTGAGGACGAGCTTGGCCGCAAACTGTTCGTGCGCAACCGCAAGGGCGCGCATCTGACGCCGGCGGGGCGTGAGTTCGAGCGTTTTGCGCTGTCTTTCGTGCAAATATGGGAGCGCGCGCGTCAGAAACTTGCGATTCCGCCCGGCCGCACCAGCGTTATCTCGCTCGGTTGTGAACCCAATTTTTGCAATCCGCTATTGTTGGATTGGATTGTTGGGATGAGGCGCCAAAATCCGCAGATCGCGCTGCGTGCCGACACCGCCGCCGGCGCGCAACTGCTTGATTTGCTTAAGCTTGGCGCGCTCGATATCGCTGTTCTGCGCGCCCCTGCGCTTTCGCAGGAATTCAGGGTGCTATTGTTGCATGAGGAACGGCTATTGTTGGTGCGCAGCCGCAAGCGCGGCTCCGGCGCGGACAATCCGGACCTCGGCGTCCATGTCCATGTCGACTGGGGGATGCAATTTCCCGCCGAAGCCTTTTCGGACACGCTCGGCGAACCGGATCTCGTCGTCGGCCTCGGCGCTCTGGGGCTGGATTATATCCTGCGTGAAGGCGGCCTCGGTTATTTCCGCGCGACCGAGGTGGCCGGGCATATCGAGGCGGGCGCGCTGGAGATCGTCGAAGGCGCGCGCCAATTCAGCTTTCCTGTCTATGCCGTCTATGCCGAGGCGGGAGAGGAGCGTGCCGATCTGCGGGCGGCGCTGGAGGCATTGAAATCGGCTGCCGCCGGCAAGGCTGACTGAGCGGCCTCAGTCCTTGTCGCGGGCGGCCAGCAGCGTACTGATTACCAACTCGCGGCCGGCCCGGTTGATGCCGATGCCGCGCGGCCGGCTTTCGGCCAGGCCGAGCGCGATCAGTCGTTCGCCCAAGGCCGGATCGAGTTCGGGATAGGGGCCGCGATTCATCCGTTTGAGCGCCGTCTTTTCCTCTTCGCCCAGGTCTTTCCACTCGATCGCCACGGCCTTCGTCCTTTCCTGTATCGCCTTCCTACAGATGCATGGAAATTTTTCGGATGCAAAGCTGGAAGCGTCGTTCAGACGAACGGAATCCGACGTCTTCACGGTGCGCGAATTTCGCCTTCGCCGTTCGGCCGAACAATGGCCTTGCCGAACGGATTTGCCAAAAACCGGGCGATATGCCTCGCCTGCGGCCTCGATTTCCGCCGCGCCAGCGGCCATTCCGAAAAAAAATTGCACGCGCGCCGGCGCACGTTTCGACCATTGTGGCGGCGCTGCTTAGAAGGAAGATGCGTATCCGGCGTGGCCGCTAGAATGCCCGTTTCAAGAATTATTAAATGCAATTTTTTTGCTTATATAAAGCAATATCATTCATTTGAAACGAGGCAAAAGCCGTTGCACCTGTGTTCTCCGGCAGCCGTCAAAACCTTGTTTGGCGGGGTAATTTACACCGTCCGATCCATGGCCCCGCCCATGGCGATGCGGTCGGGCTTGGCCAAGGGATATGATCAGATGACGGCATTGCAATTTCCCGGTCCGGGTTTTTCGGCAGACCAGTTGGAGCGCCTGAGCGGCCTCGCCACCTCGCTCCAGCCGGGTCAGGCGTTGTGGATCAGCGGTTATTTCGCCGGCATCGATTATGCCGCGCGTTCCCTGCGCGGCGAAGCGGCGATCATCCCGTTGCCGGCAGGCGAGACGCCGTCTCTCGCTCCCGCCTCAGCCCCTGCGCGCACGCTCACCATCTTATACGGCAGCGAAACCGGCAACAGCACCGGGCTGGCCAAGGCACTGGTTGAGGCAGCGAAGGCCAAGGGGCTGGAGCCGACCCTGGTTGACATGGCCGACTACAAGCCGCGCAAGCTCAAGGACGAGCAGGATCTTTTGATCATTACCAGCACGCATGGCGAGGGCGATCCGCCGCTTTCGAGTGTCGGTTTCTTCGAGTTTGTCGAAAGCCGCAAGGCGCCTCGGCTCGAGGGCGTGCGCTACACGGTTCTGGCACTGGGCGATTCGACCTATGAACAGTTCTGCGGCGCCGGCAAGCGGCTCGATGCGCGTCTGGCCGAACTGGGCGCCGAGCGGGTGCGCGAGCGCGTCGATTGCGACGTGGACTATGACGATCCGGCTGAAAGCTGGAGCAAGGCGGCGATAGAGGCGCTGACGCCGAAGCAAGATGCGGTCCCGGCCAGTGCAGCCGCGCCCGCAGCCGCCGCGCCGGCATCGGGCGCATTCGACAAGCGCAATCCTTTCACTGCCACCATCATCGACAATCTGGTGCTGACCGGCCGTGGCTCGACAAAGGAAACACGGCATGTCGAATTGTCGCTGGATGGCTCCGGCCTGAGCTATGAGCCGGGCGACGCGCTGGGCATCATGCCGCGCAACGATCCCGCGCTGGCCGACAAATTGGTCGAGACGCTGGGCTTATCCAGTGACGCGCCGCTGACGCTGAAGGCGGGCGACACCACGCTTGGCGCCGCACTTGTCGGGGCGCTTGAGATTACGGCCGCGACGCCGCGCTTCATCGACCATTGGGCGACGCTGAGCGGCGCTGCCGAACTGGAAGCACTGCGCGGCGAGGCGGGTGCCGCGGCACGCGCCGAATTTTTGCGCGGCAATCATATCATCGATATCGTGCGCCGCTTCCCGGTGGTGGGTATCGACGCCGCCGGTTTTGCCGCCGGGCTGCGCCCGCTCCAGCCACGTCTCTATTCCATCGCATCCAGCCTGGCCTCGATGCCCGACGAGGCGCATCTGACGGTTTCCACCGTGCGCTATGATTTGAACGGCGAACCGCGCGCCGGCGTTGCTTCCGGCCATCTGGCCGAACGCGGCGAGCCGGATGCCACGCTTCCGGTCTATATTCAGGCCAACCCGCATTTCCGCCTACCCGAAGACGAGCGGCCGATCATCATGGTTGGCGCCGGCACCGGTGTCGCGCCTTACCGCGCCTTTTTGCAGGAACGCGAGGCGCGCGGTGCGCAGGGCAAGTCCTGGCTGTTCTTCGGCGAGCGCAATTCCGACAGCGATTTTCTCTACCAGACCGAATGGCAGTCCCTGCTGAAGGATGGCGTGCTGTCGCGCATGAGCGTCGCTTTCTCGCGTGACAGCGCGCAAAAAACCTATGTGCAGCACCGGCTGCGCGAGGAAGCGCGCGACGTCTATGCCTGGCTGGAGGAAGGTGCGCATCTCTATGTCTGCGGCGACGGCACCCATCTCGCGCCAGACGTGGATGCGACGCTGACCACCATCGTCGGCGAGCAGCGCGGCTGCGGCGAGGATCAGGCCGCCGAATACATCGCCGCGCTCAAGCGCGACCATCGTTACCAGATCGACGTTTATTGAGACAAAAATGACCGCGCATACCATCGAGATCGACCGCAGCCGCGACCTGTCGCAGCCGCTTGAAAAACTTGGTCCCGACGAGACGATGAAGGCCGAGAGCGACCAGCTTCGTGGCACCATCGCCAAGGGGCTTGAAGTCGACCTGACCGCCGCCGTTCCCGGCGACGACATCAAGCTGATGAAGTTCCACGGCATCTACCAGCAGGACGATCGCGACATACGCGACGAGCGCCGCCGCCAGAAGCTGGAGCCGGCCTACCGCTTCATGGCGCGCGTGCGCCTGCCCGGCGGTGTGCTTTCGTCGAGCCAATGGCTGAAGCTGGACGAACTGGCTCAAGCCTATGCCAACAACACGCTGCGGCTGACCACGCGCCAGACTTTTCAGTTCCACTATGTTCACAAGAAGAATCTGCGCGCGCTGATGCAGGGTTTGCGCGATGTGCTGCTCGACACCCGCGCCGCTTGCGGCGACGATGCGCGCGGCGTCATGTGCTCGGTCAACCCGCAATTGTCGGCGCTGCATGCGCATGTCTATGCGCTGGCCAAGCAGGCCAGCGACCATGCGATACCGAAGACCGGCGCCTATAACGAGATCTGGTATGGCGAGGAGCGCAAGCCGGTCAAGGGACCGGAGGAGCCGCTCTATGGCCGCACCTACATGCCGCGCAAGTTCAAGATCGGCTTCGCCGTTCCGCCGGTCAACGACATCGACGTTTTCAGCCAGGATCTCGGCTTCATCGCCATTTCCGAGAATGGCGTCCTGAAAGGCTTCAACGTCGCCATCGGCGGCGGCATGGGCCGCACCGACCAGGCGCCGCAGACCTATCCGAGGCTGGCGACGGTAATCGGCTTCATCGATGCAGACAAGGTGATTGCAACCTGCGATGCGACGATGGAAGTGCAGCGCGACTATGGCGACCGGCTGAACCGCGCCCGCGCCCGCTTCAAATATACGGTGGACGACAAGGGCGTCGATTGGATCAAGGCCGAGATCGAGCAGCGGCTCGGCTTCAAGTTCAAGCCGGCGCAGCCTTACGAATTTACCTCCAATGGCGACCTGATCGGTTGGGCGCGCGGCGAGGACGGGCGTGAGCACTGCACCCTGTTCATCGAGAATGGCCGCGTCATCGGCCGCCTGATGGATGGCCTGCGCGAACTGGCGAAAATCCACAAGGGCACGTTCCGCGTCACGCCGAACCAGAGCCTCACCATTTCGGATATCGATCCGCAAGACCGGCCGGCCATCGAAAAACTGATCGAGGAATACAGGCTCGACGCGCTTAATGCCGGCAGCGGCTTGCGCGTCAATTCCATGGCCTGCGTGGCGCTGCCCACTTGCGGCCTCGCCATGGCCGAGAGCGAACGCTATCTGCCGACGCTGATCGGCAAGATCGAGGCGATCCTTGCCGAGCACGGGCTGACGAAGGAGCCGATCACCATTCGCATGACCGGCTGCCCGAACGGCTGCGCGCGCCCTTATATCGCCGAGATCGCGCTGACCGGCCGCGCGCCGGGCAAGTATAATCTCTATCTCGGCGGCGGTTTCGCCGGCCAGCGGCTGAACAAGATGATTCTCGAAAATGTCGGCGAGGAAGCGATCCTCGGCCAGCTTGGCACCGTCATCGCTCATTTCGCCCGAGAACGGCAGCCGGACGAGCATTTCGGCGATTTCGCCATCCGCGCCGGCTATGTGCCGGAGGTCAAGGAAGGGCGCTTCTTCAACGATTGATGCCGTAAGGTGCCGGGTGGTGCGTGCTTCGAGACGGCGGCCATGCCGCCTCCTCAGCATGAGGGGGCGCCGTCTCGAAGCACGTAATGACTGCGCGCCGCAGGCTCCTTACGCCTTCACCCGCTCGTTGCGCGGATCGTAGAGCGGCTCCAGATGGATGCGGGCCGGCACCCTGTCCATCGCCACCACCAGTTCGTAAGCGCCCGCGTTCAGGTATTCGTCGCAGACGCCATCGGCATGGCGCACATAGCCGTAGCCGATCCCTTTGCCCGCCGTGTAGCCATAGCCGCCCGAAGTGAGATAGCCGACCGGCGCGCCATCGCGCAGGATGGTTTCGCGGCCGAGCAGCACGACATCCGGGTCGTCCACGGTGAAGCCGGCAAAGCGTTTGGCGAGCGGTGTGCCGGCGGCCTTTTCGAGCGCCGCGCGGCCAAGGAAATCGACCGGCTTGCGCAGCTTCACCGCCCAGCCGAGACCGGCCTCGAATGGCGTGTCGTTGGGGGTAATGTCTGAACCCCAGGCGCGATAGCCTTTTTCGAGCCGAAGCGATTCCAGCGCACGATAACCGACCGGCCGGATGCCATGCGCCGCCCCCGCTTTCATCAGCGCGTCGAAAACCTCGCCGATGGCGGCGATCGGCACATGCAGTTCCCAGCCGAGTTCGCCGACATAGGTGACGCGCAGCGCCCGCACCGAATGCCCGGCAATGATAATCTCGCGGACATGGCCAAAGGGAAAGCCGGCATTGGAAACGTCGGCTTCCGTGATGGCGGAAAGCGTGTCGCGGGCGCGCGGCCCCATCAGCGACAGCGTGCCGAATTTTTCCGTCACGTCGGTGAGGCGCGCATCCAGTTCCCTGCCGATATGCTCGCCGATCCAGGCACAATCATGCGTGCGAAAGCCCGTGCCGGTGACGATGTAGAACTTTTCTTCCGCCAATCGAGCCACGGTGAGATCAGCCTCGATGCCGCCGCGGGTGTTGAGCAGTTGCGTATAGGTGAGCCGACCGGCTGGCTTGGCAACATGGTTGGCGCAGATCCAGTCCAGCGCCTTGGCCGCATCCGCCCCGGCAAGCTCGTATTTGGCAAAGGACGACTGGTCGAAGATGCCGACAGCCTCGCGCACGTGGCGGTGCTCCTCGCCCACCGCCTCGAACCAGTTCTGCGGCCCCATGGAATAGACATCTCTGGCTTCCATGCCTTGCGGCGCGAACCAGTTGGGCCGCTCCCAGCCGAGCTTGGAGCCGAACACGGCGCGCTGCGCCTTCAGTCGTTCATAGAGCGGCGAGACGATGCGCGGCCGCCCGCTCTCATATTCCTCATGCGGGAAGGCGACCGTATAGTGCTTGCCATAGGCTTCCAGCGTGCGCTCGCACACCCATTGCCGGTCGCGGTGCAGGCCGGAAAAACGGCGGATATCGACCGTCCACAGATCGAGCGGCGCTTCGCCGTCGATCACCCACTCAGCCAACACCCAGCCGGCGCCGCCGCCGGACGCAATGCCGAAGGCGTTGAAACCGGCGCCGACGAACATGTTGGCGCATTCGGGCGCGTTGCCGAGGATGAAATTGCCGTCCGGCGTGAAGCTCTCAGGGCCGTTGATCATCTGCTTGACGCCAACATTGGCGAGCGCCGGCACGCGGGCAATCGCTTCGCTCATATGCTGCTCGAAATGGTCGTAGTCGTCGTCGAACAGGCGGAATTCCCAATCGTCCGGCACGTCGCCGCCGGGCAAGCCGGTCTCCCAGGCGATCGGATCCGGCTCGTAGCCGCCCATCACCAGTCCTCCGACCTCCTCCTTGAAATAGGTGCGCCGGTCGGGATCGCGGATCGTCGGCGCATCGGCGGCAAGACCGTCGATCTTTTCGGTGACGATATATTGATGCTTGACCGGTTGCAGCGGCACGCTGACGCCGGCAAGAGCGCCGACCTGCCTGGCCCATTGCCCGGCGCAGTTGACGACCTTTTCGCAGACTATGTCGCCCTTGTCGGTGTTCACCGCGACGATGCGGCCATCCTTCATGTCAAAGCCGGTGACGCGCACGCGCTCGAACAGCTTCGCGCCATGCATGCGCGCGCCCTTGGCAAGCGACTGGGTGATGTCGGAGGGGCTGGCCTGCCCGTCCGTCGGCAGCCACGACGCGCCGACCAGATCGTCCGCCTGCATCAGCGGCCACATGGCCTTCGCCTCGGCCGGCGACAGAAGCTGCATCTCCATGCCGAAGCTTTTCGCGGTGGTGGCCAGCCGGCGAAATTCGGTCCAGCGGTCCTGGTTGGTGGCAAGGCGCAGGCACCCCGTCATCTTCCAGCCGGTGGCAAGCCCGGTCTCGGCCTCCAGTCCCTTGTAGAGATCGACCGAATATTTGAGCACGCGCGTGATCGAGGCCGAGGAGCGCAATTGACCGACCAGCCCGGCGGCATGCCAGGTGGAGCCGGAGGTGATCGCGCCCTGCTCCAGCAAAACCACATCGGCCTTGTGGTCGCGCGCCAGATGATAGGCGGTCGAGCAGCCGATGATGCCGCCGCCGATGACGACGATCCGGGCGTGGGTGGGCAGCGTCATGGCAGTTCGGTTCCGTAGCGGCTTCTGTAACGGTCGAGCGCGGCGGCGAGCCGCGTCAGATTCTCTTCGGTGTAGGCGACGTAGTCCGCGCCCGGCGCGTCGAGATAAAGCTCGGAGACCATGCTCCACATCGCCTCGCGCAGCAGCGAGGCGCATTGCATGGCGGCATGGGCGCGGAGGAAGGCGGCATCCGGCGCATGCCCCAGATAGGCGGCCAGCAGGGCACCGGTTTCCTCGCTCGTCATCCCCGCATTGGAGGCGATGCCGGCCAGATCGAACATGGCGGTGGAAAAACCGGCATATTCGAAATCGATCAGCCACAGCCGCGATCCATCGTCGAGGAAATTCGCCGGCAAAAGATCGTTGTGGCCGAAGACGATCGGCATCGGCGGCTGCGCGCGCTCCAGTTCCTCGCCAAGCGCCAGATAGCGCGGCAGGTCCGCCGCCTTGCGGCTCACGCCGGCTTCAAGCGTGCGGGCATAGTCGCGGATAACGTGGAATACCCAGAACATGAAGCCGGCGCCCGAAACGTGGCGCGGCATTTCTTCGTGGAAGCCACGCACCAGGCGGGCGATGCGAACCGGATCGGCGCGCACGTCCCCGGCGGCAAAAGTCCGCGCGCCGATGAAGCGCGAGACCATGATGCCCGGCTCGGCATATTCGACCGCCGGCGCAAAACCGGCGGCGTGGGCCGCGCGCGCGGTCATCAGTTCGCGGCTACGGTCGACGTGGTGGAAAGGATAATCGCAGCCCAGCCGCACGACATGCCGGCCGGCTTCGTCGGCAACCAGAAAATTGGCGTTGCTCAAGCCGCCGGCCAGCGGTTCGACCGTGAACCGGCCCTGCCAGCACGGCAGAGCGCGAACGCTATCCATATCGGATGCGCACTTCTCATCGATTGTTTGCGGCATCTCCATCAACCGTCATGTCAGCGCGAGCCGAGGGGATTGTCAACGCAACCGGTTAGGCGGCCCCCTCCACCAGCCGGATGAATTCGCGCTCGGCGGCGGTGCGATAACGCTCCTTGTGGCGCAGCATGGTGAATGGCCGCTCGGGCACCGGATAAGCCGCCGCCGTCAGCGTTCCGGTCTGCAACGCCTTGGCGGCGACCAGCCGCGACATGACGGTGACGCCCGCCCCCGCCTCGACCGCCGCGCGCACCGCCTCGTTGGACGGCAGTTCGAGCGCGATCTGGATATCGCCGAGGTTCAACCCCTGCGCGGCCAGAATATCGGTCAGGATCGAGCGCGTGCCCGAACCGCTTTCGCGCAGCACCCAGCTTGCGTCCATGAGGTCGATCTCGGTGGCTTTCGCCGACGCCCATGGGTGGCCGACCGGCACCACCAGAACCATCTCGTCCATGGCGACGACGCTGCTTTCCAGAAGCGGATCGGTCACCGGTCCCTCGACGAAGCCAAGGCTGGCCGCACCCTGATGCACATTGGCGGCTACCGTCTGGGTGTTGCCCATGGTCAATGTTACCGCGAGCCCCGGATAGGCGGCGCGGAATTCATGGATGATGCGCGGCAGCCAGTAATTGCCGACCGTCTGGCTGGCGGCGAGGCCAAGCGAACCGACCTTGAGTCCGGCGAGGTCGGCCAGCACCAGTTCGGCGGCGGCGGCGCGGGCCAGCACGGCTTTGGCTTCCACCAGAAAGACGCGGCCGGCATCGGTGAGGACGATGCCGCGCCCGACACGGTCGAACAGTCTGGCCGCGTAACGCGCCTCAAGCGCGGCGACCGCCGCGCTCGTTGCCGATTGGGTGAGGTTGAGGTCGCTCGCCGCGCGCGTGACATGCTCGCGCTCGGCGACCGCCACGAAGATGCGCAACTGTTCGAGCGTCATAGCCGCCTTTTAGGCCACCAGCGTCACCAGAGCCAGACTGAAACCGGCGATAAAGACAAAAGCCGAAAGCGCAAGCAGCAAGGGGCGCAGCCCGCGCAGGCGGATGTTGCGGATGTCGGTCTGCAGGCCCATGGCGGCCAGCCCCATCGTCAACAGCGCGGTTGCCACCAGCGCGATGGAGGATTCCACTTCCGCCGGCACTTCGACCACGCTGTTGAAGGCGACCACCGCGACGAAGGCGACGACGAACCATGGCATCGGCGGGCGTGCGCCGCCTGCTCCGGCACTGCCACGGCGGGCCAGGAGGCCAAGCCCGATCACCATCGGCGCCAGCATGGCGACCCGCGCCAACTTGGCGACCGTGCCGATTTCGCCGGCCTGGGGACCGCCCTGGAAGGCCGCGCCGATCACCTGCGCGACCTCATGGATCGAGGTGCCTGCCCACAGGCCGTAATGATGCTGGTCGAGCCCGAACAGCGGCGCAACCAGCGGATAGCCAAGCATGGCGACGGTGCCGAAGGCGGTGATGCAGGCGACCGCATAGGCGACGTCCTCATCGCGGCCCTGCGTAACCGTATTGGTGGCGACGATGGCCGAGGCGCCGCAGATCGACGTGCCGGCCGCGATCAACTCGGTCAGCTTGCGATCGACGCCAAGCAGGCGGCCGAGACCGAGCGTGAAACAGAAGGTCGCCACAAGCGATGCGACGGCAATGCCGATACCGGCCGGGCCGATGGAGACAAGCTGCGCCGCCGTCAACTGGAAGCCGAGCAGGATGATGGCGAAGCGCAGCAGGCTGCGCTGGCAAAACGCGATGCCTGCGGCGGTGTTGGCCGGCGTGCCGACGGAGTTGGAGAAAACGATGCCGACGATGACCGCAAGGATCATCGGGCTGAAAATGCCGAGCCCCGGAAGCTCGCGGATCGAGATCGCGGCAGCGGCAATGATCGCCGCCAGCACGATGCCCGGCCAGATGCCGGCATGCCGGCGGAGAAAACCCGGCTGCCGGGCCGATTCGTCCGGCAGAACAGAATTACCGGCGAGGAATGAGATGACAGACAATGCGTTTCTCCGAAGATGACAGGAGAGGAATGCCATTCCTCCAATCATCAATCCAACGCATTGTTCATGTCAAACCGTTCTGGAATCCAGAACGGTTGTTGCTGGAGTGGGGAGTTCGTCGTTCCGGGGCGATCGTATAGCCGGCGTGGTGCGTGCTTCGAGACGGCGGCCATGCGCCGCCTCAGCATGAGGGCGGTCGCCGCTGTTGGCTGCCAACGGCGTGGAGAAGCATGAGGGTGGTCGCCGCTCAGTTCACGCCCTTCGGCACGTTCTCGGCCGGTACCGTGTCGACCACATTCTGGCGGTGGAAGATGAACATGCCGGCAAGCACCACGATGGCCGCGCCGATCAGGATGCGCGGGCCGGGCACGTCGCCGAAGAAGACGATGCCGAACACAACCGCCCATAAAAGCAGCGTGTAGTGCAGTGGCGCCAGCGTCGAGGCCGGAGCCATTTTCAAGGCGCGGGTGATCAACAGATGCGCGATGCAGGAAACGACGCCGAGCAAAAGCATGGCGCCGAGGTCGAACGCATTCGGCGTCTGCCAGTTGCCGATGGCAAGCGCCACGCCGACCAGCAATGTGCCGATCGTCTGCCATGTCACCAATGTCGTGTCGCTGGTGCCACGAAGCTTGCGGCTGAGAATGATGGCGAAGGCGAATGCGACGGAGCCGACCAGCGCGAAAATCGACGAGGCCGAGAACGCCGCGGAAGACGGTTTCAGCATGATGATGACGCCGCAGAAGCCGATCAGGATGGCGAGGCTGCGCCGCCAGCCGACCTTTTCGTCGAGCAGGAAGTGCGACAGCGCCGCGACATAGATCGGGCCTGCCATGTAGAAACTCATCACGTCGGCGAGCGGCAGATAGACGACAGCGGCATAGAAGCAGGCGGTGTCGGCAGTGGTGGCGGCCGCCCGCCAGAATTGCAGCCATGGGCGTTCCGGCCTGAACAATCTGGATTTTTCCTGCCGGGCGATCATCGGGCCAAGCACGATAAACGCGCCGATGGAGCGGATGGCCACGACCTGACCGACCGAGAAGGAAGCCACCAGCCATTTGCCCATGGCGTCGTTGAGCGCGAACATGAAGTCGCCGGCGAGCATCAAAAGGATGCCGGCCAGAACCATGTTCTTCGTCAGATTTTCTCGGGCGAAAATGGACGCCATTGCCGAACTTCTCCGCAGCCGAGGCCAGAGCGTCCTTTATGCGTTCACTCGAACGCACAAGGGACGCCCTGAATATGATGGCGCACAAATCCCTCTATCGGGGCAAGGAAGGTTTGGCGAGCGGAATCGATTGGGGCAGCGGCGCCGGCGGAATTTTACCGTTTGTGGTGATGGCGCGGGCGCACGATGATCGGCCGGTAGATCACCGGCGGCCCCATCAGCGAGTCGAAATCCTGGGCATCGCGAAAGGCCGCCCGCCGTTCGAGGTCGAGGCGCTGCAAGCAGGTGGCGAAAGCGTCGTTATTGTGCCTGAAGCCGTAGGAGCGGCATTGCGCCTCGTCTGCCGCGCGCTGTTCTTCGGCGGTCACGCAGCCGCTGAGCAGGACACCGAGGCCAAAAATGGCAAGAGATCGCAGCCGCATCGTCTGGCTCTCCGGATGAAAGTCGCAGTCTAGACCGATTTGCGGCTCAATTGTGTGGAAACAGGCGGCGGTGTCACGTTTTCTGCGGCGGGGTTATGTGCCGGCGCTGCACCGTTGCCGGCCTTCCCGCCAGCGAAAGCCGTGTCTGCTGCCGGGCGCGCTCGGCCACCACCTTGCCGCGTGAAATCACGCAAAGCCGTTCGGGGCGCAGCCGCACCGCCTCGATGGCGTTGCCGGCGTCGAGCACGACGAGGCTGGCCCGCTTGCCGATTTCAAGCCCGAGATGATCGAGGCCCATGATCGCGGCATTGGTCGTCGTGACCATGTCGAAGCATCTGGCCATTTCGGCCGGTGAGGACATCTGGGCCACATGCAGGCCCATGAAGGCGACGTCGAGCATGTCGGCGGTGCCCAGCGAATACCACGGGTCGAGCACGCAATCCTGCCCCCAGCCGACGCGGATGCCCATCGCCAGCATTTCCTTCACCCGCGTCAGGCCGCGCCGCTTCGGGAAAGTGTCGTGGCGGCCTTGCAGCATGATGTTGATGAGCGGGTTGGGGATGACCGACAGATCGGCCTCGGCAATCAGCGGCAGGAGCTTCGAGACGTAGTAATTGTCCATGGAGTGCATGGAGGTGAGGTGAGAGCCTGCGGCGCGGCCTTGCAGGCCAAGGCGCTGCGTCTCATAGGCGAGTTGCTCGACATGGCGCGAATGCGGGTCGTCCGTCTCGTCGCAATGCATATCGACCATCAGGCTGCGTTCGGCCGCGATCTCGCAAAGTTCGGTGACGGAGCGCCGTCCGTCTTCCATGGTGCGCTCGAAATGCGGAATGCCGCCGACGATCTCGACGCCCTTGTCCAGCGCGCGTATGGTGTTTTCGCGGGCCGTGGGAGAGCGATAAAAACCGTCCTGCGGAAAGGCGACCAGTTGCAGGTCGATATAGGGCGCGACGGTCTTCTTCACTTCCAGCAGGGCCTCGACGCCGAGCAGCCGGTCGTCGCAGGTGTCGACATGGGTGCGGATGGCGAGCAGGCCCATCGAGACGGCCCAGTCGCAATAGGCCAGCGCGCGGTCACGCACGTCCTCGAAGGTCATGACCTGCTTGAGTTCGCCCCACAGCGCGATTCCTTCCAGCAGCGTGCCCGAAGCGTTGATGCGCGGCAGGCCGTAGGAGAGCGTGGCGTCCATATGGAAATGCGGATCGACGAAGGGCGCGGAGACGAGATTGCCGGAAGCGTCGATTGTGCGGCCGGCCTGCGCCTCGATCTTCGGCTCGATGGCGCGAATGGTTTCACCCGAAATGCCGATATCTGCAACGCGGCCGTCCGGCAGCGTGCCGTTGCGCACAATGATGTCGAAGTTCATGCCGTTTCCCAGGGGTCGATTGAGTCTATATTTCGGGGTGCGTCCTTCGAGGCTCGCTGCGCTCGCACCTCAGGATGAGGACCGTTTGATGCCGAACCGAAGCCTGGCAGCACCGGCTCAGGATATACTGGCATCTGGACAGCGCCCAACCATCCTCATCCTGAGGTGCGAGCGCAGCGAGCCTCGAAGGACGCACCCACTTGGCTTCCGGCCTACTCCGGCACCTTCCGCACTGCACCCTTGTCGGCGCTGGTGGCGAAGGCCGCATAGGCACGCAACGCCTGCGTGACCTTGCGCTTGCGCTGCTCCGCCGGCTTCCAGCCCTTGGCGTCCTGCTCGACGCGGCGGCGGCCGAGTTCGGCCTCGTCCACGGCAAGGTTGATGGTGCGGTTCGGAATGTCGATCTCGATCATGTCGCCGGGCCGCACCAGGCCGATCGTGCCGCCTTCCTCGGCTTCCGGCGAGGCATGGCCGATGGACAGGCCCGACGTGCCGCCGGAAAAGCGCCCGTCGGTCAACAGCGCGCAGGCCTTGCCCAGCCCTTTCGACTTCAGATAGCTGGTCGGGTAGAGCATTTCCTGCATGCCGGGGCCGCCGCGCGGCCCTTCATAGCGGATCACCACGACATCGCCTTCCTTGACCTCATTGGACAATATGCCCTTGACCGCCGCGTCCTGGCTTTCGAACACCACTGCCGGGCCGGTGAATTTCAGGATCGAGTCATCGACGCCCGCTGTCTTCACGATGCAGCCGTCGAGCGCGATATTGCCTTTCAGCACGGCCAGCCCGCCATCCTTGGAGAAGGGGTGGCTGGCTGAGCGGATGACGCCCTTTTCGCGGTCGAGATCGAGATCGTCCCAGCGCCGATCCTGGCTGAAGGCCACCTGCGTCGGCACGCCGCCGGGCGCGGCGAGGTAAAAGTCGCGCACCTTCTGGCTGTTGGTCTGGGCGATGTCCCAATGGGCGATGGCCTGGCCGAGCGTTGCCGTGTGCACGGTCGGCAGGTCGCGGTTGAGGAGGCCGGCACGGTCGAGCTCGCCCAAAATGGCGTAGATGCCGCCGGCGCGGTGAACGTCCTCCATATGCACGTCGGCCTTGGCCGGCGCCACCTTGCACAGGCAGGGCACGCGGCGCGACAGCGCATCGATGTCGTCGAGGTTGAAGTCGATGCCGCCTTCATGAGCGGCGGCTAGGATGTGCAGCACCGTATTGGTAGAGCCGCCCATGGCGACGTCCAGCGACATGGCATTCTCGAACGCCGGCTTGGAGGCGATGTTGCGCGGCAGCACGCTCTCGTCGTCCTGCTGATAATAGCGTTGGGCGAGATCGACGATCAGATGGCCGGCCTCGACGAACAGGCGCTTGCGGTCGCCATGCGTGGCCAGCGTCGAGCCATTGCCGGGCAGCGAGAGGCCGAGCGCCTCGGTCAGGCAGTTCATGGAATTGGCGGTGAACATGCCGGAGCAGGAACCGCAGGTCGGGCAGGCCGAGCGTTCCATGACGGCCACTTCCTCGTCGGAAACCGTGTCGTCGGCCGCCGCCACCATGGCATCGACGAGATCGACGGCGGTGACCTTGTCCTTCCACACCACCTTGCCGGCTTCCATCGGGCCGCCGGACACGAACACCGTCGGGATGTTGAGCCGCATGGCGGCCATCAGCATGCCGGGCGTGATCTTGTCGCAATTGGAGATGCAGACCATGGCGTCGGCGCAATGCGCATTGACCATATATTCGACAGAGTCGGCGATCAGTTCGCGCGAGGGCAGCGAATAGAGCATGCCGTCATGGCCCATCGCGATACCGTCATCCACGGCGATGGTATTGAATTCCTTGGCCACGCCCCCGGCCTTCTCGATCTCGCGCGCGACGAGCTGGCCGAGATCCTTCAGGTGGACATGGCCGGGCACGAACTGGGTGAAGGAATTCACCACCGCGATGATCGGCTTGCCGAAATCGCCGTCCTTCATGCCGGTGGCGCGCCACAGGCCGCGTGCGCCCGCCATGTTGCGGCCATGGGTGGAGGTGCGTGAGCGATAGGGAGGCATCGAAACTATCCTTGGCTTGCCTGGCGCGCCTGAAGCGCAGCCTGTCGAAAGGGATTGCCGGTTATATATACGCCTGATGCCGGCCTGGCCATGATTTTACGATGCGCCAGAGCGGACGTCCGACGTAAAAATCCGCGAGGCGTGTCGGCGGGAGGTGGATTCAATCGTTCCTTGGACGTGTAGAAACCGAAAACAACAATTGTGAGGAGCATGCCATGCAAAAGATCACCCCATGCCTGTGGTTCCGTGACGAAGCCGAAGAAGCCGTCGATTTCTATGTTTCGATCTTTCCCGGCGCGAAGAAAGGGACCGTGCTACGTAGCGATGATGTCGGGGTCAGATCCAAAGGCGGCGTCGTGATGGTGAACTTCGAGATGTTCGGCCAGACCTTCCAGGCGTTGAATGGCAATCTGGACGACCCGTTCAACAATTCCATCTCGCTCTCCATCGACTGCAAGGACCAGGCCGAGGTCGATCACTACTGGGATAGGCTGATCGGAGATCGCGGCAGCGGAATCGCCTGCTCCTGGCTGAAGGACAAGTACGGCGTTCGCTGGCAGGTGGTGCCGGAAATCCTGCCCCGGCTTCTCAACGATCCGGACAAGGCCAAGGCCGACCGTGTCATGGCCGCGATGATGAAGATGGTCAAGATCGATGTCGCCGAGATCGAGCGGGCGGCGAACGGGTAGATCGCTTATCTCGCCCCCTATTTTTCCGATCCAAAGAAAAGGCGACGGATCGCTCCGCCGCCTTTTTGTCGTCCCCGGCTGCCTGGAGCCGTCAGGGGTGCGGCACCAGTCCCCCGGCCGGCGCACCTTCCTCGACCGGCTTGGCCATCTCCTTACGGGCCAGGAAGGTGTAGAACATCGGCACCACGAACAGCGTGAAGCAGGTTCCGACGAGAATGCCGGAGAAGATCACCAGGCCCATCGAATAGCGGGCGGCTGCGCCGGCACCCTCGGCCACGATCAGCGGCACGACGCCGAGCGCCATCGCCGCCGTCGTCATCAGGATCGGCCGCAGGCGAACCTTGGCCGAGGCGATGATGCCTTCGAACTTGTTCATCCCGTGCTCCTCGCGCTGCTGGTTGGCGAACTCCACCAGCAAAATGCCGTGCTTGGTGATCAGGCCTATCAGCGTGATCAGCCCGACCTGCGTGTAGATGTTGAGCGTGCCAAGCCCGAGATTGAGCGGCACGATCGCGCCGAAGATCGACAGCGGCACCGACATCATGATGATGAGCGGGTCGCGAAAGCTTTCGAACTGCGCCGCCAGCACCAGATAGATGACCAGGATAGCCGCGCCGAAGGCGATCATCAGCGTGTTGCCCTGCTCCTTCTCCTGCCGCGACTGGCCGGAATAATCGAGCGAGAAGCCTTCCGGCATCGCCTGCTGCGCAATCTGCTCAATGGTCGCCAGGCCGTCGCCGGTCGTCACCCCAGGCAGGGGTAGCGCCGAAATCGTGGCGGAGTTCAACTGGTTGAACTGCTCGATGGCGGCCGGCGAGGCGTTGTTGGAAATCGTCACCACCGCCGACAGCGGCACCATCTGCCCGGTCGAACTGCGCACGAAGAAATCGCCCAGCTTTTGCGGGTTGTTGCGATACTCCTGCGGCACCTGCATGATGATGTCGTAGCTGTTGGAGTCGCGGTCGAACTGCGCGATCTCGCCGCCGCCGACCATCAGCGTCAGCGTGCGGCCGATATCGGCGATCGGCAGGTTGAGCGCAGCGGCGCGGTCACGGTCGATCTTCACCGTCACCTGCGGCGCGTCATAGGCCATCGAATCCTGCACGACGATGAATTTGCCGGAAGCCTGAGCCTTCTTCTTCACCTCCTCGGCGACCTCATAGACCTTGGAAGCTTCGCCGGTCGAGCGGATCACCACCGAAATCGGCAGGCCGCCGCCGGAGCCCGGCAGCGTCGGCGGCGCGAAGACGAAGGCCTCGACGCCGGCCACCTTGGATATGCGTTGCTGGATCTCCTGCTGGAGTTCCTTCGAGCTCTTGTCGCGCTCCGCCCAGTCCTTGAAGGCGAAGCCGACGAAAGCCTGGTTGACCTGGCCGCCGAAAGCGACGGCCGAGAACAGCGCCCGCGTTTCCGGAATGTCCTGCACCAGATCGGTGATCTGCTTGACATAGGTTTCGGTGTAATCCGCCGTCGCGTAGCGTGGCGCCGTGACCAGCGAAAGCAGGAAGCCCTGGTCTTCTTCGGGAGCCAGTTCGCTCGACGTCTTGGTGAACATGAAGGCCGTCACCGCGACCAGGGCGATGACGATCATCAACGTCACCGGCCGGTAGCGCAGCGAGCCCGTCACCAGCCTGCCATAGATATGCTCGACACGGGCGAAGGTATTATCCACGATTTGCTGGAAGCGGCTGTGCGAGCCGGCCTTGAGGATGCGCGCCGACATCATCGGCGTGATCGTCAAGGCAACGATGCCCGAGATCACCACCGAGCCGGCCAATGTCACCGCGAACTCGCGAAACAGCCCGCCGGTCAGCCCGCCGGTAAAGGCAAGCGGCGTGAACACGGCGGCCAGCGTGATCGTCATCGCCACGATGGCCGACGAGATTTCCTTCATGCCGTTCAATGCGGCCTGCATGGCCGACATGCCGTCTTCCATATGGCGGTGGATGTTTTCCACCACCACGATGGCGTCGTCCACCACAAGGCCGATTGCCAGAACCATGGCGAGCAGCGACAACAGGTTGATCGAGTAGCCGAACAGATAGAGCAGGAAACACACACCGATCAGCGATAGCGGAATGGTGGCGACCGGCATCAACACCGACCGGAAAGAGCCCAGGAACAGCAGGATCACCACCACCACGATGGCGACCGCCTCGGCGATGGTCTTGAACACCTCGTCGATCGAGGCGCTGATCTGCTCGGTCGCGTCATAGACGATCTCGATCTTCATGCCGTCCGGCAGGCTGGCCTGGATATTGGGCACTTCCTTGTGGATGGCCGTTGCCGTCGTCAGCGGATTGGCCGCCGGCGTCGGGAAGATGGCCAGGAAGATGCCGGGCTTGTTATTGAAACTGACGCGGGTATCGGTGTTCTCGGCGGCAAGTTCCACCGTCGCCACGTCGCCCAGCCGCACCACATCGCCGTCGGTGGAGCGCAGCGGCAGGGCCGCGAAAGCCTCCGGCGTCTGCAGCGTGGAGCGCACGGTTATCGCCGAGCCGACATAGTCGTTTTCGGTCTTGCCGGGCGCCGAAAGGAAGTTCGAGGCGTTGATGGCGGTAAGCACCTCCGCCGCCGTGATGCCACGGGCCGCGAGCCTGATCGGGTCGATCCATACGCGCATCGAATAATCGGCCGCGCCGAAGATCTGCACGTCGGCGACGCCTTCGATGGTCGCCATGCGTGGCCGGATGACGCGCTCGATATATTCGGTAAGCTGCTCCGACGTCATGTTCGGATTCTGCATCGAGATATACATCATCGCGAACTGGTCGCCGGTGCCCTTGACGATGACCGGGTCCTTGGCTTCTTCAGGCAGCGTGCCGCGCACGCCCTGAACCTTCGACAAGACGTCGGTCAGCGCCACGTCGGGGTCCGAACCGAGCTTCATCTGCACGGTCACGGTGCTGGACGAGGGACTGCTCGACGAGGTGACGTAGTCGATATTCTCGGTCGAGGCCACGGCGCGCGCGATCGGCGCCGAGATGAACCCCTGGATCAGATCCGCGCTGGCGCCCGGATAGGCCGTCGTGACCGTGATGGCCGTCTCCTCGATCTCGGGATATTGCCGGATCGACAGGTTGAAGATGCCCTCGAGGCCGAGCAGCAGGATCATGGTGGCGAAGACGGTCGAAAAGACCGGACGCCGGATGAAAAGTGCTGAAATACTCATTGAGCAGCGCCCTGCGTTGCTGGAAGCTTGGAGATGTCGACGGTGTTGTCGACGTTGACGGGCGCGCCGTTGGACAGCCGGTTCTGGCCCGCGGTCACGATCTCCTCGCCGGCCTTGACGCCCTTGGTGATCTCGACCACCCCTCCGAAGCGGCGGCCCGGCGTAACGAAGATCTGATAGGCCGCGAGCTTTTCCGCTTCAGGCTTGGCAGCGGCCTTGTCGTCAGGTTTTGCGGTCCCCTCGGCCGGCGCCTTGGCTCTGTCGGCCTCGGCCTTGGCTTCCTCGGGCTTCGTGTCCGCAGCCTTGGCGTTTGCCTCCTGGGCAGGGCGCACGGCATAGACATAGTCGCCATAGAGGCTGTTGATCAGCGCGGTCTGCGGAATGGCGATCACGCCTTTTTCCTCAGGCAGTTGCACGCGCACCTGGACGAACTGGCCAGGGCTGAGATGCCCATCGGGATTGTTGATTTCAGCTCGCACGGAGACGAGGCGGCTGACCGGGTCGATCTTGGGATCGATGCCGGTGATGGTGCCCTTGTAGGGCATGTCGTCCTTGGAGACGCCGAAGATGGCCTGCTGGCCGATCTTCAGTTCGGCGAAATGCTGTTCCGGCACCGTGAAGTCGACGCGCAGCTTGTCGAGATTCTGCAGTGTCACGATCGCATTGCCCGGCGCGACATATTGCCCGAGGTCGATGCGCGGAATGCCGACCGTGCCGTCAAAGGGTGCCTGGACCAGCTTCTGGTCGGCCAGCGCCTGCAGCTTCGCGACCTGCGAAACGGAAGACGAATAGGTTGCCTGCGCCGTATCCAGCGTCGCGTCGGTGCCGACGCCGCGCTTTTGCAGCGCCACCGCACGGTCGAGCGCCTGCTTGTCCAAAACGACCTTGGTTTTTGCCGCGGCAAGATCGGCCAGTTCGACCTCGTCGTCGAGATGAACGAGAAGCTGGCCCTTCTTCACGCGATCATTGGCTTCGAACAGGATTTCCTTGACGATGCCGGCGGTTTCCACCGCGAGATTGACGCCGTGCGAGGCCGAAACCGTGCCGAGCGCCTCGATGCCCGGAGTCCAATCCATCGGTTTGACGTCGATCGTCGAAACCGTGAGCGTCGGCACCGGCATGTTGGCGAAGAACTGCTTGATCGCATTGTCGCGGAAAAGGTTGAAGCCGACGATGCCGCCGACGACCAGCACGAGCAGGATAAAAGCAATGATGAAGCGCTTGATCACGTGAGACCCCTCGGTCGGCAAATTCAAAAATTGGCAATGGCATACGGACGCAAATATGGCGTGAATCGCGACGCCAATTTCGCAAGGCGCCTTACTGTACCGTCTGGACGGTCTTGTCAATTGGGTCTAACCCTATAAATGGAGGAACCCGGAACAAGAGTCGCCATGAAAGCTCCGAGAACCAATTCGCGTGAAAAGATCCTTGCCGCAGCGGCCGACGTCGCCCGCGAGGCCGGGCCGGGCAATCTGTCGCTCGATGCCGTCGCCAGCCGCGCCGGCGTTTCCAAGGGCGGCTTGCTCTATAATTTCCCGACCAAGGCCAAGCTGATGCAAGGGCTTGTGGAGGAGTATTTGCGCGAATTCGAGCAGGCGCTGGAAGATGCCCGCTCGACCAGCCCCAGTGCCGAGAACCTGCTTTCCACCTATATCCGGCTTGCCGCGCGCGAATGCCGCGACATGGAAACCTCGGCCTCATGGATTTTTTCGGCACTGGCCGAGGATCCGGATTTTCTTACGCCGATCAAGCTGTTCAGGCGCCAGCTTTTCGAGCGCCTCAAGGCCGAGACACCCGATCTGCGCGCCTTGCTCGTCACCTATCTGGCGATTGAGGGCCTGCGCAGCATGAATCTGTTCGGCTTCGATCCGCTCGCCGACGACGAGCGGCAATTGCTGGTCGATTCCCTGTTGAAGATGGCCGAAGCCGACAACGCAGTGCCGTTGGAAAAGCTCGACGCTTGAGGCGCGGCTTCCGCCTGCGTGTGCCCAAATCGGCTGCATCGCGTGAAGCATCCCCATCTTTTGGCGATTTTACGGTTTCCACAACTCGGACGCTGCGCTATCTGACAGGTCCCGCCGCCGGCAAGAGAAGATCGCAATGCTGAACTGGTTCCGCAAGCTGCTGCCGCATGAGGACCGCTTCTTCGACCTGTTCGAGCGGCACTCACATACGGTCGTGGGTGCGGCCGAGGCGCTGGAGCGCCTTCTGGCCGGCGGTCCCGAGGTCGATCGCTGGTGCCAGGAGATCGTCGAGCTGGAAGACCAGGCCGACCACATCACCGCCGAGGTGATGCTGGCGGTGCGGCGCTCCTTCATCACGCCGTTCGACCGCAGCGACATTCAGGACCTGATCCAGTCGATGGACGACGCCATCGACATGATGCACAAGACTGTCAAGACCGTGCGCCTGTTCGAGAGGACGGAGTTCGACCCGCTGATGCGCGAGATGGGCGGCGTCATCGTTCAGGCCGCCGGGTTGGTCGCCGAGGCGATTCCGCTGCTTGCCCAGGTCAGTGCCAATACCGCGCGCCTCAGCACCATCGCCGAGGAGGTTATGCGCGTCGAGGGCCGAGCCGACGACCTGCATGAGCAGGGGCTGAAGGACCTGTACAAGCGTTATGGCCGCAGCCAGGGCGACGCCATGGCCTATATGATTGGCTCCGAGATCTATGGCCAGCTCGAAAAGGTCGTTGACCGTTTCGAGGATGTCGCCAACGAGATCAGCGGCATCGCCATCGAGAACGTGTAGCCGCTGATGGATGCCGCTCTCGCCTTTCCCCTGCTGGTCAGCCTGATCGCAGTCGCGCTGTTCTTCGATTTCCTCAACGGCCTGCACGATGCGGCCAACTCCATCGCCACCATTGTCTCGACGCGGGTGCTACGGCCGCAATATGCGGTGTTTTGGGCCGCTTTTTTCAATTTCATCGCCTTTCTGTTCTTCGGCCTGCATGTGGCGAACACGCTGGGCACGGGCATCATCGATGCCGACACGATCACGCCGGCGGTGATCTTTGCCGCGCTCGCCGGGGCCATCGTCTGGAATATCGTCACCTGGCTGGCCGGCATTCCTTCTTCGTCGTCGCATGCGCTGATCGGCGGGCTGGTCGGCGCCGGCGTCGCCAAGGCCGGGTTCGGCGCGATCGTCTGGTCGGGTTTGGGCAAGACCGTCGCGGCCATCGTGCTGTCGCCCTTGACCGGCTTTTTCCTGGCGCTTCTGCTGGTGCTCGCCGTCTCCTGGGTTTTCGTGCGCCAGACGCCGTTTGCCGTCGATCGCAGCTTCCGCATCCTGCAATTCCTCTCAGCTTCGCTCTATTCGCTCGGTCATGGCGGCAATGACGCGCAAAAGACCATGGGCATCATCGCCGTGCTGCTTTATTCGCAGGGCATGCTGGGCGACACTTTCTATGTGCCGCTATGGGTGGTGCTGACCTGCCAGTCGGCGCTGGCGCTGGGCACGTTGTTTGGCGGCTGGCGCATCGTCCACACCATGGGTTCCAAGATCACGCGGCTGAACCCGATGCAGGGCTTTTGCGCTGAAACCGGCGGCGCGCTTACTCTGTTTGGCGCCACCTGGCTCGGCATCCCGGTATCCACGACGCACACCATCACCGGCGCGATCATCGGCGTCGGCGCCGCGCGGCGTGTCTCGGCGGTGCGCTGGGGCGTGGCCAAGAGCATAGTCGTCGCCTGGGTGGTCACGCTTCCGGCAACAGCCGCCATCGCTGCGGCGACCTACTGGCTGACGCATCTGGCCGGCTGATGCCGCAGGCTGGTCCTTGGATGCGCCGCCGATCTGCACTATGTCAGCCACGACTAGCATGAGGAGCGCGCAATGGCCGCCAATGGGGAAGCCGTCACCAAGCAAGCCGTCATCGACCGCCTGAAGACGGTCAGCGGGCCGGATTTTTCGGGCAATATCGTCGATCTCGGCATGGTGTCGGACATCTTCATCGCCGATGCCAAGGTCTTCTTCTCCATCACCGTGCCGGCCGCGCGCGCCAGGGAGATGGAACCGCTGCGCGAAGCCGCCGAACGGGTCGTCAAGGCTGTTCCCGGCGTGGCTAGTGCCGTCGTGGCGCTGACCGCCGAGCGCAAGGGCGGCGGCATGGAAAATGCGCCTCCACCACGTCCGGCGCCCTCCCATCCGACTGCGGCACCGCCACGCGCCGTTCCCCCACATGCTCCCCCCGGTGCTCCATCGCGCACATCCGGCAAGCGCGGCGTGCCCGGCATCGAGGCGATCATCGCAGTGGCGTCGGGCAAGGGCGGCGTCGGCAAGTCGACCACCGCCGTCAACATCGCGCTCGGCCTCGCCGCCAACGGGTTGAAGGTCGGCGTGCTCGATGCTGATATTTACGGGCCTTCCATGCCGCGCCTGCTTGGCATTCACGGGCGGCCGCAGACGGCCGACGGCAAGGTTTTGAAGCCGATGGAGAATTTCGGGCTCAGGGTCATGTCGATGGGCTTTCTGGTGGACGAGGAAACGCCGATGATCTGGCGCGGGCCGATGGTCATGTCGGCGCTGACGCAAATGCTGCGCGAGGTCGAATGGGGTCCGCTCGATGTTCTGGTGGTCGATATGCCGCCCGGCACCGGCGACGCGCAGTTGACCATGGCCCAACAGGTGCCGCTGGCTGGCGCCGTCATCGTCTCCACGCCGCAGGATCTGGCCCTGATCGACGCCCGCAAGGGTCTCAACATGTTCAGGAAGGTCGATGTGCCGCTGCTCGGTATCGTCGAGAACATGAGCTATTTCATCGCCCCCGACACCGGCAAGCGCTACGACATTTTCGGCCATGGCGGCGCGAGGAAGGAAGCCGAGCGGCTTGGCGTGACCTTTCTTGGCGAAGTGCCGCTGGAAATGGGCATCCGCGAAAGTTCGGACGAAGGCCAGCCGGTTGTCGCCGCCAGACCGGACGGCGCCGAGGCAAAAATCTATCGCGACATTGCCGGCAAGGTCTGGCAGCGATTGGCAGAGGAAAAGGGCGCCTCGGAAGCCGCGACGCCGTCAATCGTGTTTGAGTGAGGTTCGGCAATAGGCAGGTCGGCAATAGGGAGGATACCTTTGCGACGGCTTGACCCTTACAGTGGAGCCGGAAAAGCCATTCCGACTGCCGACTGCCGACTGCCGACTGCCGACTGCCGAGACTTATTCCCCGCTCCCCACCTTCTCGCTGAAGGTCGAGAAGAACTGGCCAGCCAGTTTCTTCGAGGTCGAAGTGATGAGTCGGCTGCCGAGCTGGGCGATCTTGCCGCCGACATCGGCCTTGGCCGCATAATTGAGGATGGTCGCGTCATCGCCGTCAGGCGAAAGCGTGACATCGGCGCCACCCTTGGCGAAGCCGGCAATGCCGCCCTTGCCTTCGCCCTGGATCGTATAGGAATGCGGCGGCTTGAGGTTCTTCAGCACCACCTCGCCCTGGAAGGTGGCTTTGATCGGGCCGATCTTGAGCACGACCGTCGCGGCCATTTCGGTCGGCGTCTTCATCTCCAGGCTTTGGCAGCCGGGAATGCTTTCGCGCAAAATCGCAGGGTCGTTCAGCGCCGCCCAAACCTTGTCGACGGGGGCGGCGATGCGCTCTTCGCCTTCGATCACCAGTGCCATGGAATCCTCCTCCTGAATTGACGCTACGCCTACAGCAGCGGCGTGCGACTGTCCATCGCACCAAAGTCCTGCCGGACCGCTCTTCTGCCTCTTGCCTGCGGGCACGCCATGCCATATCCATTTGTCTTACAAATAGGAGAGTCCCATGGCAGGCGCGCCCACCGGCAAGAAGTTTCGTTCGCAGGAATGGTTCGACAACCCAGATAATCCGGGCATGACGGCGCTTTATCTGGAGCGCTATCTCAATTTCGGGCTGACGCGTGCCGAGTTGCAATCGGGCAAGCCGTTGATCGGCATCGCCCAGACCGGCTCGGACCTGTCGCCATGCAACCGTCATCATCTCGAACTGGCCAAGCGCGTGCGCGCCGGCATCGAGGCGGCGGGCGGCATTCCGTTCGAATTTCCCTGCCATCCGATCCAGGAAACAGGCAAGCGCCCCACCGCCTCGCTCGACCGCAACCTTGCCTATCTGTCGCTTGTCGAGGTGCTTTATGGCTATCCGCTCGACGGTGTGGTGCTGACCGTGGGCTGTGACAAGACTACACCGGCCATGTTGATGGCCGCCGCCACCGTCAACATTCCGGCCATCGCGCTTTCCGTCGGCCCGATGCTGAACGGCTGGCACAAGGGCAAGCGCACCGGTTCTGGAACGATTGTATGGGAGTCCCGCCAGCGGCTTTCCGCCGGCGAGATCGATTATGACGAGTTCATGGAGATCGTGGCGTCCTCCGCGCCTTCGGTCGGCTATTGCAACACGATGGGCACGGCGACCACGATGAACAGCCTCGCCGAGGCGCTCGGCATGCAACTGCCGGGCTCCGCGGCGATTCCCGCGCCGTATCGCGAGCGCGGCCAGATTTCCTACGAGACCGGCCGACGCATTGTGGAAATGGTGCATGAAGATCTGAAGCCGTCGGACATCATGACTCGTGAAGCGTTTGAAAATGCCGTCGTCGTCAATTCGGCCATTGGCGGGTCCACCAATGCGCCGATCCATTTGAACGCGATTGCACGCCATCTCGGCGTCAAGCTCGACAATGACGACTGGCAGGCCATCGGCCACAAGATCCCGCTGTTGGTCAATTTGCAGCCGGCGGGCGAATATCTCGGCGAGGATTATCACCACGCCGGCGGTGTTCCTGCGGTCGTGGGCGAACTGATGAAGGCCGGGCTTTTGCCGCATCCCGGCGCAAACACCGTCAATGGCAGAACCATCGGCGAGAATTGCGGCCACGCCGAAGTGCTTGATTCCAAGGTGATTCACGGCGCTGCCGACCCGCTGGTCAAGGATGCCGGCTTTATCAATCTCAAAGGCAATCTGTTCGACAGCGCCATCATGAAAACCAGCGTGATCTCCAGGGAGTTCCGCGACCGTTATCTTTCCAACCCCGACGATCCGGAGGCCTTCGAGGGCAAGGCAGCCGTTTTTGAAGGGCCGGAAGACTATCATGCGCGTATCGACGATCCGGCTGAGGGCATCGACGAGTTCACCATTCTGTTCATGCGTGGTGCGGGGCCGGTCGGCTATCCGGGCGGCGCCGAAGTGGTCAACATGCAGCCGCCGGCCTACCTCATCAAGAAGGGCGTGCATTCGCTGCCCTGTATCGGTGATGGCCGTCAGTCGGGAACGTCCGGCACGCCGTCGATCCTCAATGCCTCGCCGGAAGCCGCCGTCGGCGGCGGGCTGGCGCTGCTCAAGACTGGGGACCGGGTGCGCATCGACCTGAAAAAAGCGACGGCCAATATCCTCATTTCCGATGAAGAACTGGCCGCGCGCCGTGCAGCGCTGGAAGCCGCCAGCGGCTATCGCTATCCTGACCACCAGACGCCGTGGCAGGAAATCCAGCGCTCCATGGTCGACCAGTTCGATCAAGGCATGGTGCTCAAGCCGGCGGTGAAATATCAGGATGTCGCGCACACCAAAGGCATGCCGCGCGACAATCACTGAGGTATCATGCAAGCGGCCTGGGACCGGCTGCTGGCGCGATGCGCGCCTGCTGCAGGACATAGAAGACGAGCACGATAGCGGCGTCGAGTTCGAACACCTCTTCCATGGCCGCCAGTTCCGGGGTCGCCAGGATGTGCGAAGAGGCGGCGACGTCGATAACCTGAGCCAGACCGATGAAGCCGAAGTGGAGAAAGAGCAACGTATGGCTGGAAAGCCGGGTATTTCTTCCGGCGAAACCCTTTGTCACCAGTCTGAGCGCGAGTGTCAAAAAGGCGAGCGCCCCTATGGCCATCAGGCCCACCCACAACCAGGCGAGATCCTGGCTGGCGCTTTGTAACAGCCGATACACCAGTATGAACAGGTCGTGGAAACCATCCAGCTGGCCGCCGCCATAAAGCGGTGGCGGCTCGTAGCCGAACAGCCGGGAGCCGAAGCTGGTTTCATCCATCAGTTCGGCAAAGCCGATCAGGCCGGCGAGCAGAAGCGGTGCCCGAAAGCCGACAAGAATTGTTGCGACCACCGCGCCCAGAAAAGCCATGGCAAACATCATGGCGCTTGCCGTCTCGACGATGCCGTCCTCTTGCAAAAGCAGCGGCCGCATGTCGGGGGCGAAGATGGCGACGGCCGCGCTGAGGGCGGTGACAATTGTGACAACGGCCAACGCAGACACGAGATGCCGGGACTGGTCCGGTTGCGTAAGCGGGCGGGCTTTAGTTGGCGCGAAGATGGCGAAGCCACCTGGCGAGCCGATGGCATCATTGGCCTGATGCGTGTGTTGCACCATGGACGCTCCTCTCCGGCTTGTCACGGAGGTGTCACATAGCGCTGAATTCAGGCCCGGAAATGGCAGCCGGCAAAAAGAAGCGACCGCACACACCAGCCGGCCGTACGTATGGCCGGCAGGCTGAAAGGCTGCTGCCTCAGCCGCCCATCTGGCTGCGTGGCAAGCGAACGAGGTCGCCGAACATGGCACGCAATTTATCGTCCACGGCGCGCGACACATGGCGCGGGAAGCGCTCTTCCAGGACACGCTTCTTTTCCGCGATCGCCCGCTGCAAGATGTCGGGCCGGCCCTTTTCGTTCCATTCCTTGGGCGAGAAACGATCGCCGACGGCGGGATAGAAATATTCCGTCTGCATCAGTTTCAGCGTCTGCTCGTGGCCGAGATAATGCCCCGGCCCGTTGAGGCAGACATCAGCGATGGTGTCCACCGAAAGAGCGGCGTCCGTCACCTCGATGCCGCGCACGCAGCGCAGGCAATGACCGAGCATGTCATTGTCGATGATGAGGCTTTCCAGGCAGAAGCCGAGCAGCGAGGCATGCATGCCGGCCGATTCATAAACGAGATTGAGCCCGGCCAGGCCCGCCATCACATCGGTGATGCCTTTTTCATAGCCGGACTGGATGTCCGGCAGCTTGGAATCGGTCATGCCGGCGGCAGAGCCGCCCGGCAAATCGTAGAATTGCGCCATCTGCGCGCATGCCGCCGTCAGCACCGCCTGTTCGGCAGAACCGCCCGACATGGCGCCGGTGCGCAGATCCGAGACGAAGGGCCAGGTGCCGAAGATCGCCGGATGGCCGGGCTTGATGGCGTTGACATAGCAAAGGCCGGCCAACACCTCGGCCACTGCCTGCGTGACCGCGCCGGCAATTGCCGCCGGCGCCGTGGCGCCGGCCTGGCCGGCCGAAAGCAGCAGGATCGGGATACCGCCTTCGACGCAGGCTTCCAGCACGCCGCAGGCGTCCTCGGCAAACTTCATCGGCGGTACGACGAAGCAGTTGGAATTGGAGACGAAGGGGCGGGCGCGGAAATTTTCCTCACCGCCGGCGATGGCATAAAGCATGTCCAGCGCCGGCTTGACGTTCTCGCGCACGGTGAACGAGGTGCCGACATGTTTGGAGGTGCCCATGACGCAGGCGTAGAGCGTGTTGAAATCCATCTCCAGCGGGTCGGGAATGTCGCGCGGCACCATCGGGCGCTGGAAGAAATGAATATTGTCCAGCCCATCGACGATGCGGGCGGCGTCATAGATGTCCTGTAACAGGGATTCGCGATATTCGCGTTTTTCCACGTCCACCAGATGCACGGCGGCGCCCGCCGTGCCGTAATGCACGCGCTTGCCCTGGATCACCATGTCGTGCTTCGGGTCCTGCCCGTGCAGCGTGAAGTGGCGGGCGGCTTTCTGGATCGTTTCGAGCACGAGATTGCGCGGGAAACGGATGCGCCCGTCCTCGCTATAAGTCGCGCCGGCTCTGGTCAGCGCCTCGATGCAGGAAGGGACGGCATTGGCGAAGCCGACACGCTCCAGAAGCGTCAGCACGGCTTCATGGATGCGCTCCATGTCGCCCGGTTTCAGCGGCCCGTAACTGCCGCCTTCAAGGCCTGCCCGCACCGGCCTGACATCGTCGGCCAAAGGTGCCGCCCGCATGGCGCGGCGCGCTTCGCGCCCGCCGGCTCGCCGGGAACGATTGTCCGCCGGCGCATCCTGCATCTCCGCAGTCACTGACATGAAAGTGCTCCACCGCTAAAGCGAAACCGGGCGCTGGTTGGTCCAGCATTCCTGCAATTTCGTTCCCTTCGGTGCTGACTATGCGCCGCCTATTGGCACAGACTATAAGCCAGTGCTTTCCGGCCGATGGGCCAGCGAGAAAATGCGGATGAGTACGATTTTTACCCTTCCTGCAAGGGAAGGATAACGCCGCTCACGCTGCGGCCGGGCGTCGGCCGGCGGCGGTTGCCAGTTCCCTGATGCCGGGCTCGATATGTTGCAGAGCAATCGAGGAAAAACCGAGCCGCATGAAGCGGGTCGGCTTGTCGCTGCGGTCAAAGAAGCGGTCGCCTGGCTCAATGATTACACTGCGGCTGGCCGCAAGGGATGCCAGCGCGCGGGCGTCGGTGCCGTGCGGGCCTTCCAGCCACAGCGAGGTGCCGCCGGCCGAATCCGTCGAATTCCAGTCCGGCAGAAAGGCGTCTATGGCATGGACCAGGCGCTTGCGCCGCTCCTCGAAGGCATTGGAAAGCCGCCGCACCAAAGCCTCGTGATGGCCGAGCGACAAAAACAGCGCCACGGCGCGCTGGTTGTTTGCCGGCGGATGGCGCAGCATGAAACGCCGCAGTGCTCGCAGTTCCGCGATCAGGTCGGCGGAGGCGACGATGTAGCCGAGGCGCAGGCCCGGCGCCAAGGTCTTCGACATGGAGCCGACATAGATGACGCGGCCGGAACGATCGACGCTTTTCAGCGCCTGTTGCGGCGCCTCGTCGAGCAACTGGCTGTCATAGCCGTCCTCGATGATGATGTGGTTGTTGCGGTTGGCGCGCGTCAGAAGATCCTGCCGCCGTGCTTCCGATAGCGGCACCATGGTCGGGCAATGATGGCTCGGAGTGGTGAAGACGAAGCCGGCGTCGGGCGCGATCGCCGAGGTGACGATACCTTCCTCATCGACCGGAACCGGTTGCACCTCCGCGCCTGCGAGCTTGAAGATCGACCGCGCGTCGGGATAGCCGGGGTCTTCCATCGCTACCTTGGAGCCCTTGGCCATCAGCAGCGTCGCCAGCATGTAGAGCGCGTTTTGCGCGCCCAGCGTGACGATGATCTCGTCCGGATTGGCGAAAATGCCGCGTCTGGGCAGCAAGCGCGCCTGGATCTGCTCGATCAGCAGCGGGTCGTCGCGGTCCACCATGTCGGAGGCCCAGTTGCGGATTTCGAGTACCGCCAGCGCCATGCGGTTGCATTCGCGCCATTCGGCGGTCGGGAACAGCGCCGGATCGAACTGACCGTAAACGAAGGGATAGGAGGATTTGATCCAGTTTTCGTACTTGCTCGGCGGGGCGAGGTCGCTCGCCACGACCTTGCGGCGCGCTTTCCAGTCGATCTCATTGGCCTGCTCGGGCGTCTTCTGCGGCTTGGCCGGCGTCGTCAGCACTTCCGGATTGACGAAATGGCCGCGCCGTTCGCGCGCCACCAGAAAGCCCTGATCGACGAGTTGCTGGAAGGCCAGCACCACCGTGCCGCGCGCCACGCCGAGCTTTTCGGCCAGGATGCGGCAAGAGGGCAGAGGCATCGAGGCAGCGATCTGTCGGTCGAGGATCGCTGCCACGATCGCCTGGCGGATCTGCGCCTGCAGGGTCTGCCCGGATTCGGCAGAGATGTGAAACAGGCCGGACCAGATCGCGGTGTCGTTTCGCTGTGGCATGATGCAACCTCCCCGGTGGTCAGTCTTTTTCGCTTGGGTGGACCAGTGGACTGTATCGGTGGCATAAGCGGTTGCGCCAATGAATTTTTCTGATCGCAACGATTTATACCAGTGATCGTTCACGATCAGTCCAACATCAGAAATGGCCGCCGTTCATATTGCTCGTATAGCTTTTGCGTGAACCTCTCGCCGCCGGGCCTCTCACTGATTAGAATGGTGCCGGAATCGTACACAGGAGATTGCCGTGGATCATTCAGCCTTCAAGAAGGAACTTGCGGCGTTGCGCGCGCATCGCGCCGACCTGTCCATGGACATGCGGGAAGCTTTCGCTGCCGATTCGGGGCGGTTCAGCCACTTTTCGGCGGGCGATGGGGATCTTCTGCTCGACTGGTCGAAATGCGCTGTCGATGCAAGGGCCATGACGATGCTGGAGGGGCTGGCAAGCGCCGCCGACCTGGAAGGGCGGCGCGCGGCGATGTTTGCCGGCAGGCATATCAACGTCACCGAGGATCGCGCCGTGCTGCACACCGCCTTGCGCGATCTCGACCGCAAGGGGCTGGTGGTCGACGGCCAGCATGTGAACGACGATGTGCGCGCGGTCCTCGACGCCATGGCTGCCTTTGCTGAAACCGTCCGTTCCGGCAAGGCTGTCGGCGCCACCGGCAAGAAGATCACCGATGTCGTCAATATCGGCATTGGTGGTTCCGATCTCGGCCCGGTCATGGCGACACTGGCGCTGGCACCTTACCACGACGGGCCGCGCACGCATTTCGTCTCCAATATAGACGGCGCGCATATCCACGACACGCTGAAAGGGCTTTCGGCGGAAACGACCTTGTTCATCATCGCCTCGAAAACCTTCACCACGGTCGAAACCATGACCAATGCGGCGACGGCGCGCAAATGGGTGGAAAAGGCATTGGGCAGCGACGCCGTCGGCAAACATTTCGCCGCCGTCTCCACGGCGCTCGATCTCGTCGCCAAATTCGGCATCGGAAAAGACCGTGTCTTCGGCTTCTGGGATTGGGTCGGCGGCCGCTATTCGGTGTGGGGCGCGATCGGCCTGCCGGTGATGATGGCGGTTGGCCCGAATAATTTCCGCGCCTTTCTCGGCGGCGCGCATGAGATGGACGAGCATTTCCGCACGGCCTCCCTGATGAAGAACCTGCCCGTGCTGCTGGGCCTCATCGGTTTCTGGCATCGTGCGGTGTGCGATTATCCGGCGCGCGCGGTCATCCCCTACGACCAGCGCCTGCTTCGCCTGCCGGCCTATCTGCAGCAACTCGACATGGAATCGAACGGCAAGAGCGTGACATTGGATGGCGGGGTGCCGCTGACACCGACCGGTCCGCTGGTCTGGGGCGAGCCGGGCACCAACGGCCAGCATGCCTTCTTCCAGCTTCTGCATCAGGGTACCGACGTCATCCCCATCGAATTCATGGCCGCCGCCGTTGGCCATGAGCCGGGCCTCAAGCATCATCACGATCTTTTGCTGGCCAATTGCGTTGCGCAATCGCAGGCCCTGATGAAAGGCCGCACGCTTGAAGAGGCACGCGAGCAGATGCTGGCCAAGGGCATGAAGGAGGATGACGTGGCGAGGATTGCGCCGCACCGCGTCTTTTCCGGCAACCGGCCGTCGATCACCATTCTTTACCGCAAGCTCGATCCGCGCACGCTCGGGCGTCTGATCGCGCTTTACGAGCATCGGGTTTTCGTCGAGGGCACGCTCTATAACATCAATTCCTTCGACCAATGGGGCGTGGAACTGGGCAAGGAACTGGCGACCAGCCTGTTGCCTGTCGTGGAAGGCAAGCAGGATGCCGCAGGCAGGGACGCCTCGACAGCCGGCCTTGTGCAGCATATCCATCATCTGCGCGGGGCGGAGTAGGCCGGATTGACTGACATCAAGGGCATTTTGTTCGACAAGGATGGCACCCTGGTCGATTTCAACGCGACCTGGCTTGCCGTTGCCGATTTGATGGCAATGGACGCCGCCGATAATCAGCGCGACAAGGCCGACAGATTGCTTGTCGCGGCCGGCTTCGATTTTTCGAGCAAACGGTTCAAGGCCGACTCCGTCTTTGCCGCCGGCACCAATCTCGACGTGGTGGAACTGTGGTTCCCCCATCTTTCCAATTCGGCGCGGCTGGATCAGGTCGCCCATTTCAACACCATCACGACGGAAAAGGGTGCGGCGCTTGCCGTGCCCTTGCCCGGCGTGAAGGAGGCGCTCGCCAGCCTGCATGCCAAAGCCTACAGGCTGGGCGTTGCAACCAATGATTCGACTTTGGGCTGCGAGCGCACGCTGGCGACGCTGGGCGTGGCGCAATTGTTCGATGCCGCCTATGGCTATGACGCGGTCGCCAACCCCAAGCCCGCGCCCGATACGATCCGCGCCTTTTGCGATCTCACCGGCCTGAAGCCGCAGGAAATCGCCATGGTCGGCGACAACCGCCACGATCTCGAAATGGCGCGCGCCGGCGGCTGCGGTCTGGCCGTGGGCGTCCTTTCGGGCACCGGCACCCGCGATAGTCTGGCGTCGCTGGCCGATATGGTGCTGGATTCGATGGTCGACTTGCCGGCCATGCTCGACGCGCGGCGGTAGCAATGGCCGGGCACAGGACCGGAGGCGGTCTCGATCCGGCTGCCTTCATCCGCGCCAACACTCATGTCCGGTCTGTTGCGGGCGTTCCGGAAATCCGCATTCACACCGCCCATGCGGCCAGCGGGCTATGGCGCCTTGCCGGCATCGAGGACCGATCCTCGCCCTACTGGGCCTATGCCTGGGCAGGTGGATTGGCGTTGGCCCGTTATTTCCTTGAAGAACCGGGCAGGGTGGCCGGCCGGCGTCTGCTCGATCTCGGCTGCGGTTCGGGGCTTGTCGGCATTGCGGCAGCCAGGGCGGGCGCGGCAGTTGTGATGGCTGCCGATACCGACGCCAACGCAATCGCCGCGCTGAACGTCAATGCCGCGCTGAACGGCGTGGAGATCACCGCCATTCATGGAGACATCATCGGCCGCCTGCCGCCTGCTGTCGATCTGGTCGCGGTGGGCGACTTGTTTTACGAGCATGGCCTTGGCCGAAGGGTCTCGGCCTTTCTGGACCGGTGCCTTGCGGCCGGCATTGCCGTGCTTGTTGGTGATCCTTATCGCGCATTCCTGCCGCGACACCGGCTGCGCCTTGTTGCGGAATACCGGGTCGCGGATTTCGGAACCGCCGGTTCTGACGTTCCCGCGGGTGTGTTCGCATGGCAGGCTGAAGAACGGGGCAGGCTGAAGAAAGAGGGCTGGCCGACGAATAGGCTTTCAGGTCGGTTCCAGCCCGCGCGCCAGCGCAAGCGAATGGTCGGCAATGTCTTGCGGCCAGTCTTGTGTCAGCTCCTCGACCTTCGCTAGGTCGCCGGCAAACAGCGCGCGCATCGCTTCCTCATAGTTCGGCCGGTCGCCGGCCATGGCGGTCATGAAGCGATAGGCACTTTCCTGGCCCTGACGACGCCGATCCGCTTCACCGCCGGCGCGGCGCGCCTCCTCCACCAGCCTGCGTAGCGCCACCGAGGCACCGCCCGGCTGGGAGGCAAGCCACTCCCAGTGACGCGGCAGAAGCGTCACCTCACGAGGCACCACGCCCAGCTTCGGCCGCCCGCGTGTGCGGTGCGCCGGAGGCGCTTCGGCTTGCGCATCGGTGGTCACCTGCTCGGCGACCGGGTCGGCGTGGTCGCGCAGGTCGAGGTCGATCAGGCGTCCGGTCCGGTCGTCGAATACCAGCACATTGGCGCCTGCCTCGATCGAGGATTTCGCCTTGAGAACCACGGCGGACAGCGGGCCATGGGCGAGGAGATGTTCGCCCGCAAAGGCCGTGCAGAAATCGGAGCTGGACATGACATATCTCGTTTGATCGATAATGGGATATATTTATACCCGGATAAAAACAATGTCAACATTATACCCGGATAAAAATAAAATCCCTAAGACGCATCATTTCCGCAGTTCGCGTCTCAGGATCTTGCCCACCGGCGATTTCGGCAATTCGCTGCGGAATTCGATATAGCGCGGCCGTTTGTAGCCGGTCAGGTTGTCGCGGCAAAACGCGATGAGTGTCGCTTCGGTCAGGGCAGGGTCTTTCCTGACCACGAACAGTTTCGGCACCTCGCCGGATCTTTCGTCAGGGACGCCGATGACCGCCGCTTCCAGCACGCCGGGATAGCCGGCCACCAGTTCCTCCAGTTCATTGGGATAGACGTTGAAGCCGGAGACCAGGATCATGTCCTTCTTGCGATCGACGATGCGGGTAAAGCCCTCGGCGTCCATCACGCCCATATCGCCGGTCTTGAAGAATCCGTCAGCGGTCATCGCCCTGGCGGTTTCATCCGGCCGGTTCCAGTAACCGGCCATCACCTGCGGCCCACGGATGCAGATTTCGCCGATTTCGCCGAGGCCGAGCGCGTTGCCGTCATCGTCACGAATGCTGATTTCGGTCGAAGATATCGGCAAGCCGATGCTGCCGGTAAAGCGGCCTTCGCTGATGATGTTGGCGGTGGCCACGGGTGACGTTTCGGAAAGCCCGTAGCCCTCGGTGATGGCATTGCCGGTCGCCGCTTTCCAACGCTCGGCAACGCCGTGCTGTACGGCCATGCCGCCGCCCAGCGTCAACAGCAGCGAGGTAAAGTCGAGCTTGCGGAACTCGTCATTGTTGAGCAGCGCGTTGAACAGCGTGTTGAGGCCGGAAAAAATGTGGAAGGGCTGTTGGCGGAGTGTCCTGACCAAGGCCGGTATGTCGCGAGGATTGGGGATCAGGATGTTCATGCCGCCCTGCCGCATGCCGGTCAGCGCGTCGACGGTCAGCGCGAAGATATGGTAGAGCGGCAGGGCGCAGACATGGATAGGGTGGGCCGGGCGCGGCTTGACGGTATAAGCGTCTTCCACCCAGGCCAGAAGCTGCTCGATATTGGCGAGCACGTTGCGGTGAAGCAGCATCGCGCCCTTGGCAATGCCGGTCGTGCCGCCGGTATATTGCAGGAAGGCGAGGTCGTCCGGACCGACCGCCACTGGGGTAAATTCCCGCTGCGCGCCGACCTTCAGCGCGTTTGCAAAGCGGACATGGCCGGGTAGCGACCACGCCGGAACCAGTTTCCTGACGCGGCGCACGATGAAATTGACTGCTGGGCCCTTGATGGGGCCGAGCATCTCGCCCATCGAGGCGACGATCACCGTGCGCACGGCGGTGCGGGCAAGCACCTTTTGCAAAGTGGCGGCGAAATTTTCCAGGATGACAATGGCTTCCGCGCCGCAATCGGCAAGCTGATGTTCAAGTTCTCGCGCCGTGTAGAGCGGGTTGACGTTGACGATCACGCAACCGGCGCGCAGCGCGCCCATCATCGCCACCGGATATTGCAGTATATTGGGCATCATCAGCGCGAGGCGCGCGCCCTTCGCGATCCCGCGCGATTGCAGGAAGGCGCCGAACGCCGCCGACAGGCGCTCCGTCTCGGCATAGCTCAGTTTGTGGCCCATGGACGAGAAGGCAGGGTTCGGGCCGAAGCGCCGGCAGGCGTCGGTGAGCATGTCGCCAAGGCAAGCCGCTGGCAGCGGGCCGATTTCGGCGGGAACGCCCTTCGGGTAGCGCGCCAGCCAGGGCTTTGCCGGCCGGTCGATTACGGGGTTCGTCACCGCCTTCGGCAAATGTCTCGGCGGCCGCTTCTTTGCGGAGATATCGGAAGCCGGCTTCAAAGCGGCGCTCCGGTCGCCGCCGGATGCCTTGCTCGGTTTTGCCGTCGTCTTGCTCGCCGCCTTGCCCACATGCGTCTCCGTGATTGCACGGAACACCCGGAATCTGCCTTTGCGGCCTATCTATGGCGACCTTTTGCACCAGCGCAAGAGGAGACGCTGATTCCAATCTTGCAAAGGCCCGCGCCTTGAGAATCACGCATCAATTCGGTCACTAAAGTTCGTGTGATAATCGTTCGGAGCAAGAATATGGCGTCGGGGCGGGAATCATAGGAATTTTAATTCCAGCTGCCTTGAGTTAAGGAATCGGGGAGTTCCAAAGGCCGGGGAACGGTGCTTATATGCCCGCCCATGAGCCAGCCAGAGGGGCTTGGGAAAAACAATCAGGGAGTGTTCAATGATTAGGAAGCTGACATTTGCAGCCGCGTTGCTGGCTGCGACTGTGCTGAGTGGCGCAGCCAGCGCTAAAACGCTGGTCTATTGTTCGGAAGGCTCGCCAGAAGGGTTCGACCCCGGCCTTTACACCTCCGGCACCACTTTCGATGCGACCTCGCGCACCATCTACAACCGCCTCGTTGAATTCAAGCACGGCTCCACCGAGATCGAGCCCGGCCTCGCCGAAAGCTGGACGATTTCCGACGACGGCAAGGAATACACCTTCAAGCTGCGCAAAGGCGTCAAGTTCCAGTCCACGGACTTCTTCACGCCGACGCGCGACTTCAATGCCGACGACGTGGTGTTCTCCTTCGAGCGCCAGCTCGATGACAAGAACCCTTGGCATGCTTATGTCGCCGGCGCGACCTATCAGTATTCCGACTCCATGGGTTTCCCCGACCTGATCAAGTCGGTCGAGAAGGTCGATGATTTGACGGTGAAGTTCACGCTGAACAGCCCGAACGCACCGTTCATGGCCGATCTGGCGATGGATTTCTCCTCGATCCTGTCGAAGGAATATGCCGACAAGCTGGAAGCTGACAAGACCATGCAGCAGATGAACCAGCAGCCGCTCGGCACCGGGCCATTCCAGTTCGTCGCCTATCAGCCGGATGCCGTGATCCGTTACAAGGCCAATCCTGACTATTGGGGCGGCAAGCAGAAGATCGACGATCTCGTCTTTGCCATCACGCCGGACGCGTCCGTGCGTGTGCAGAAGCTGAAGGCCAATGAATGCCAGATCATGCCGTATCCGAATGCGGCCGATGTGAAGGATCTGAAGGCCGATCCGAATCTTCAGGTGCTGGAGCAGGCGGGCCTGAACGTCGCCTATCTCGCCTACAACACTACCCAGAAGCCCTTCGACAACGTCAAGGTTCGCAAGGCGCTCAATATGGCGGTGAACAAGGAGGCGATCATCCAGGCCGTCTTCGAGGGCATGGCTGAACCGGCCATCAATCCGATTCCGCCGACCATGTGGGGCTACAACAAGGACGTCAAGGACGATCCCTACGATCCGGAAGCCGCCAAGAAGATGCTCGAGGAAGCCGGCGTCAAGGATCTGTCGATGAAGATCTGGGCGATGCCCGTTTCGCGTCCCTACATGCTGAACGCGCGCCGCGCCGCCGAACTGATCCAGGCCGACTATGCCAAGGTCGGCGTCAAGGCGGAGATAGTCACCTATGAGTGGGGTGAATATCTCAAGCGTCTCAACAACAAGGATCACGACGGCGCCGTCATGCTCGGCTGGACCGGCGACAATGGCGATCCTGATAATTTCCTCGCCACGCTGCTCGGTTGCGACAGTGTCGGCACGTCCAACAACCCTGCGGGATTCTGCAACAAGGAATTTGAGGATCTGATCCAGAAGGCGAAGATCGAGTCCGACCAGAAGAAGCGGGCCGAGCTTTATGAGCAGGCTCAAGTGGTCTTCAAGGAGCAGGCGCCATGGCTCACCATCGACCATTCGACGGTCGTCATGCCGATGAGCAAGAAGGTCGAAGGCTTCGTCCAGGATCCGCTCGGCTATCACCGCTTCGACGGCGTCGATCTGGCTGAATAAGCTTCGATTGCAAAAAGATTACGCGCCTGAAAAACCGGGCGCGTAATCCTTTCAGAACAGTTCCGGGGCCCCTGTCGGCGACCAGCGTCGGACCGGGGCTTCCTTGGCGTAGAGCAACGTATGCTACAGTTTTTCCTTCGGCGGATCGCGGTTCTGATTCCGACATTTCTCGGCGTGTCGCTGATCGCGTTTTCTTTCATCCGCCTGTTGCCGGGCGATCCGGTTCTCATCCTCGCTGGCCAGCATGCCATGACCCCAGAACAGCATGCCGCAGCCATGCATGCTTTGGGTTTCGACCGATCCCTGCCGGTTCAGTACCTCGACTATCTCGGCAATATGCTGCAGGGTGATTTCGGCCAATCCGTCGTTACCAAGCGCTCGGTTCTTCAGGAGTTCTTCGCACGGTTTCCGGCAACGCTGGAGCTTTCGATCTGCGCGATGATCATCGCCGTCTGCCTCGGCATTCCTGCCGGCGTTTTCGCAGCGGTCAAGCGCGGCTCGTTCTTCGACCACACCGTCATGGGTACGGCCCTGATCGGTTACTCCATGCCGATCTTCTGGTGGGGCTTGCTGCTCATCATCCTGTTTTCGGGCATATTGCAGTGGACCCCGGTGTCGGGGCGCATAGACCTGCTTTATTATTTTCCGTCGGTCACCGGTTTCATGCTGATCGACTCGCTGCTGTCGGGCCAGAAAGGCGCGTTCGGTTCCGCCGTCAGCCATCTGATCCTGCCAGCCATCGTGCTCGGCACCATTCCGCTAGCCGTCATTGCGCGCCAGACGCGCTCGGCCATGCTGGAGGTTCTGTCGGAGGATTATGTACGCACGGCACGCGCCAAGGGCCTGCCGCCTTTTCGTGTCATCGGCGTTCACGCGCTGCGCAACGCGTTGATCCCGGTCATCACAACGATCGGCCTTCAGGTCGGCGTGCTGATGGCCGGTGCCATCCTCACGGAAACGATCTTCTCCTGGCCGGGGGTTGGCAAATGGATGGTCGATTCGGTGTTCAAGCGCGACTACACGGTCATCCAGGGCGGTCTGCTGCTGATCGCCGCCATCATCATGTTCGTCAACCTGATCGTCGATCTGCTCTACGGACTTATCAACCCGCGCATACGGCATTGAGGTGAGCCATGGCTGATACGTCGATCAAGACCGCCAATGAAGAATCGCCGCTGCGCCGCGTGCTGGCGGAATTCTGGTTCTACTTTGCCGAAAACCGGGGCGCGGTCATCGGTCTTTGGGTGTTCGTGGCGCTGGTGCTGGTGGCGATCTTCGCGCCGCTGCTGGCGCCGCACGAGCCCTATCTGCAATACCGCGACGCCGTGCTGGTGCCCCCGGTCTGGCAGGAGGGCGGCCGTTCAGCCTATCTGCTCGGCACCGATGCGGTCGGCCGCGACATCCTCTCCAGGCTTATCTACGGCGCACGCTATTCGCTGTTCATCGGCATTGTCGTCACCACCGTAGCGATGGTTTGCGGCATCCTGATCGGCGTCATCGCCGGCTATTTCCGCGGTTGGATCGACACCGCCATCATGCGGCTGATGGATATCATCCTGGCCTTCCCGTCGCTGCTGTTGGCGCTGGTGCTGGTGGCTGTGCTCGGCCCCGGCCTGATCAACGCGATGATAGCCATCGCTCTGGTCTATCAGCCGCATTTCGTTCGTCTCACACGCGCTGCCGTGATGGCCGAAAAATCCCGCGACTATGTCGTGGCGGCGAGGGTCGCCGGCGCCGGTCCGCTCAGGCTGATGTTCAGGACCATCCTGCCCAACTGCATGGCGCCGCTCATCGTGCAGGGGGCGCTGTCTTTCTCCAACGCCATCCTTGACGCGGCCGCTCTCGGCTTTCTCGGCATGGGCGCCCAGCCGCCGACGCCCGAATGGGGCACGATGCTGGCCGAAGCGCGCGAGTTCATCCTGCGCGCCTGGTGGGTGGTCACGCTGCCCGGTCTCGCCATCCTGATTACGGTGCTTGCCATCAATTTGATGGGCGACGGCTTGCGCGATGCGCTCGACCCCAAGATGAAGAGGTCGTGACCATGGCCCTGTTCGAGATTGAAAACCTGATCGTCGAATTCGATACCGCCAGCGGACCGTTCCGCGCTGTCGATGGCGTGTCGCTCAAGGTCGATGAACGCGAGGTTCTGGCAATCGTCGGCGAGAGCGGTTCCGGCAAGTCCGTGTCGATGCTGGCGGTGATGGGCCTGTTGCCCTGGACGGCCAAGGTTTCGGCCGACAAGGCTGTGTTCGACGGTAAGGATCTTTTGTCACTCGATCCGGCCGAACGCCGGCGCATCATCGGCCGCGACGTGGCAATGATCTTCCAGGAACCGATGGCCAGCCTCAATCCCTGCTTTACCGTCGGCTACCAGATTGAGGAGACGCTGCGTTTCCATCTGCATATGGGCCGCAAGGAGCGCCACGCCCGCGCCATCGAACTGCTAACGCTGGTTGGCATTTCCGACCCCGAAGAGCGGCTGTCTTCCTATCCGCATCAGATGTCGGGCGGCCAGTGCCAGCGTGTCATGATTGCCATGGCCATTTCCTGCAACCCTAAACTGCTGATCGCTGACGAGCCGACCACGGCGCTCGACGTCACCATTCAGAAGCAGATCCTCGATCTTCTGATGGAACTGCAAGCCGAGAACGGCATGGGCATGATCATGATAACGCACAATATGGGCGTGGTGGCCGAGACGGCGGACCGTGTCGTAGTGCAATACAAGGGCCGCAAGATGGAAGAGGCCGACGTGCTGAGCCTGTTCGAGAATCCGAAGAGCAACTATACGCGCGCGCTGCTTGCCGCCCTGCCGGACAACGCCACCGGCGACCGGCTGCCGACGATTTCAGGCATGATGGAAGAGGGCGGGTTCACCCCGGCGGTGGCGCAATGAGCGAGATCGTCGTCGAGGGCAAGAACATCAAGCGCGATTATGCCGTGCCGGGCAGCCTGTTCAAGCCGGCGCGCACCGTGCATGCGGTCAAAGGGGTTTCCTTCAAGGTCGAGAAGGGCAAGACGCTGGCGATCGTCGGCGAGTCGGGCTGCGGCAAGTCCACGCTGGCGCGCATCATCACGCTGATCGATCCGGCGACTTCGGGCGAACTCGACCTTGACGGCAAGAAGGTGGACATTGCCGCCGGGCGGCCGACGCCGGAACTGCGCCGCAAGGTGCAGATCGTCTTCCAGAATCCCTACGGCTCGCTCAATCCACGCCAGAAGATCGGCAATGTGCTGATGGAACCGCTGGTCATCAACATCGATATGCCGGCCGCCGACCGGCGCCAACGCGCCATGGAGATGCTGGTCAAGGTCGGGCTCGAGGAAAAGCACTTCAACCGCTACCCGCATATGTTCTCCGGCGGCCAGCGCCAGCGCATCGCCATCGCCCGCGCGCTCATGCTGCGGCCGAGCCTTCTGGTGCTCGACGAGCCGGTCTCGGCGCTCGACCTTTCGGTGCAGGCGCAGGTGTTGAACCTTCTGGCCGACTTGCAGGACGAATTCGAACTGACCTACATCTTCATCAGCCATGATCTGTCGGTGGTGCGCTACATCGCCGACGAGGTGATGGTGATGTATTTCGGAGAAGCCGTCGAATATGGCACGCGCGACGAGGTCTTCTCCGACCCCAAGCACAGTTATACGAAAACGCTGTTCGCCGCGACGCCACGCGCTGATGTCGAAAGCATCAAGGCAAGATTGGCGCGCAAGAACGCGGCCTGATCGGGATAGGCGGAATCTCCGTCGTCAAATACGATGATTATGCCGGATCGTGCGCGGTTGTTGATGAAAAACTGGTGCCGCTTGCGTGACTCGAACACGCGACCCCATCATTACGAATGATGTGCTCTACCAACTGAGCTAAAGCGGCTCAGGAGGACAATACCTCCGGAACGCGGCGGTGATAGACGCAAGCCGACACAAATTCAAGATGCCTTCTGGCCATTTCGCATTCTTGTGCCACATGCGCGGCGCATCGTGAACGCGGAAAAAATCGGTGGCAAACAGCCCTTCGGCTGTGCCGATCCTGTCATTGCCGGCCTTCGCCCGTTGATTGATCGGTCGCATACGGCTAACCATCGTGGGAATATGACCGTCGCGCAGGGGAAACACGCTTGGACGCGATCGAGAAAGCCATTCGCAATGCCTTCGAAAAGGGCAATGCCGAAGATCGGGAATTCCGTGAGAAGGTCTATCGTTCGGCGTTTGCCGCGCTCGACCGGGCCTTGAAGGCCAATCCCGGCGTTACCGTGGAAAATGCTATCAATCGCCGTAAGGCGATGCAGGCCAAGATCGCCGAAATTGAATCCGAATTCCTGCCGGCCGTACCGGATATCGGCCACGCGGCCTTCGATACGGCTGGCACCGATGATGTGGCGACCGCCGCTCCATCGGTCGATGCGCCTGCCGCGCGTGGCGGCGGCGACATTTCGCGGCGCGATGAACCGGTGCTTTCCGTCGACGATCGTCCGCGCTCGCACGCCACTCCCGTCGTTCCCGACATTATTCCCGATCGCGCAGAGGCTGAGGCATTGGCGCGGCAGCCGGCCTCTGAAGGTGAAGTCGAGCCAGACAGGGACGAGCGCCGCATGCAGAGACGGCGTTTCCCGCTTGGCGCGCTGATTGCCGCGCTTGTCGTGTTGGCCGTGATCGGCGGTGGCTTTTGGTGGCTGAAGCAGAGCGGCCTCTTGCGCGGTGATGAAGCTTCGTCTTCGTCCGCTCAGGTTACGGAGCAGGGCGAAGATTACACGCCGCAGCAGCCGACCGCGTTGCCGGACCCGGACGACGCGAGTGACGACCGTGAATGGATCACCGTGTTCACGCCCAGCAACCCGGCATCCGTGAGCGCGCCGGCGGATGCCAAGGTCGAGGCAATGAAGGACGACACCGGTTCCTTCCTGCGCATCCGCTCGGGCGCATCCGGTTCATCCGTGGCTTTCGATGTCGGGCAGGGCGTGCTCGACGAACTTGCCGGCAAGCACGCCGTCTTCGTCATTGTCGCGCGCGCGCAGGAAGGCCAGGAGACGCAGATGTCGGTCAGTTGCAATTTTGGCGATCTCGGCGATTGCGGGCGCAAGCGCTATACGGTTGCCAATACGCGCAATGAATATCTGTTCGACGTGACCTTCCCCGGCAACCAGCCGGGCGCTGCCGGCACGATCTCGATCGATCCGGATTTCGACAACAAGGGCAAGGCGGTCGATATCTACGAGATTCGTGTGGCGGTTGCGCCGTAGTCATTCGTCGAGCAACGCCTTCAGCGTCTCGAGGCGGTCGGCTTCCGCGGCGGGCTTGTCCCAGCGCAGGCGCGATATGCGCGGAAAACGCATCGCCACGCCGGATTTATGCCGCGTCGAGCGGGCGAGTCCGTCGAATGCGATTTCCAGCACCAGCCCGCTGTCGCGGTCAGCGCGCACTGAGCGAACCGGACCGAAGCGCTCGACCGTATTGTCGCGCACATATTTGTCGATTTGACGCAACTCCTCGTCGGTGAAGCCGAAATACGCCTTGCCGACGGGCACCAGTTCTTCCGCGCCTTCCGGCCCGGACCAGACGCCGAAGGTATAGTCGGAGTAGAAGCTGGATCGTTTGCCATGCCCACGCTGGGCGTAGATCAGTACGGCGTCGATCGTGTGCGGGTCGCGTTTCCATTTGAACCACGGACCTTTCGGCCTTCCAGGCAGATAGGGCGAATCCCAGCGCTTCAGCATCACGCCCTCGATGATCGGATGAGGTGGCCCTGAGCGCTTGGCCTCGAGTTGGTGCCAATCGTCGAAAGCCACAAGTGGCGAGAGATCGAAACGGGAGGGATTGAGCGTGTCCACGAAATTCGCCAGCCGCGCGCGCCGTTCGAGAAAGGGCAGAGCGCGCAAATCCTCGCCGCCGGCTTGCAGCAGGTCATAGCAACGCATGAAGGCGGGATAGCGCTTCAGCATGGCGTCCGACACGCTCTTTCGATTCAGCCTTTGCTGCAGATCGGAAAAGGTGCCGGTGGCGGATGGGCTGCCAACCAGCAGTTCGCCGTCGAGCGCCCCTTCGAAATCCATTGCATCGGCAAGGTCGGGGAAGGCGCCGGATACATCATCGCCGGTGCGTGAATAAAGCCGCCGCAGGTCACCTTCGCACACAGCCTGCACGCGGATGCCGTCCCATTTCCATTCTGCCGCGTACTCGGCCGGATCGAGCTTTTCAAGGTCGCCGTCGCCGATCGGATTGGCCAGCATGACGGGGCGGAACAGCGCCTTGGCGCGGCTTTGCGGCTTGGGCGCGCGCCCTTCAAGCCAGGCGAACAACTCCGTATAGGGTTGGTTAAGTCCATGCCATAATTCTTCGATCTCGGATATGGCCATCGATCCGAGATCGGCGAGAGCCTGCTTGGCAAGCCTGGCCGATACGCCGATGCGCAGGCCGCCCGTGACCAGCTTGGTAATCGCGAAGCGCGCAGGGATCGATCCCTGGTCGAGCAGGCCGGCAATAATTTTCGGCGCGTCGGAGCGGCTTGCTTTTTGCAGCCGCTCCACCACCTCGGCCAGCGACAATGGCCTGTCGGCTTTCGTGTTGGGCGATGCCGGCCAGATCAGCGAGACCGTTTCGGCAAGGTCGCCGACATAGTCATAGGAATAGCCGAACAGAAGCGGGTCGACGCGCTCCGCGACCAGCGCTCGCAGCATGGCCGGCTTTACCGCCGCAATGGTGAGGTCACCGGCGATGGCGGCCAATGCCAGTCCGCGGTCAGGGTCTTCCACGTTGCGGAAATAATCGATCAGCAGCCTCAGCTTGCCGTTGCGCGAAGGCGTCAGCACAAGGCGATCGAGCAGTTCGGCGAAGCGCTCCATGCCTTCAATCCCCCTCGTCTTCGTAACCCACGAGATGCAGCGGGCGGGCCGAAATTCCCTCAAGCTCGCACCAGCGAACCAATGCCTCCTCGCGCCCATGCGTGACCCAGATTTCGGCCGCGCCGGTTTGGCGGATCGTGGCTGTCAGCTCGTCCCAGTCGGCATGGTCGGAGATGATAAGCGGTAGCTCCACGCCGCCCTGCCTGGCGCGTTGGCGGATACGCATCCAGCCGGAGGCAAAGCAGGAAAGCGGATCGGCGAAGCGCCGCGCCCAGCGGTCTGAAAATGCGGCCGGGGGACCGATGACGATCGAACCTGCGAAATCAGCCCTGTCAGCATCGTCCACAGTCGCTGGTTGCAGCGCGCCGAGGTCAATCCCCTGGCTGACGTAGTAATCGCTCAGCTTTGCCAGCGCACCATGGATGCGGATGGGCCTGTCATGGCCGGCGTCACGCAGAAGCCGCATGACGCGCTGCGCCTTGCCGAGCGCATAGGCGCCGACAAGATGGGTTCGCTCGGGGAATTGCGCCACCGATTTCAGCAGCCGGGCGATTTCCTCATGCGCCGGCGGATGACGAAAAACGGGTAGACCGAATGTCGCCTCGGTAATGAAGACATCGCAGGCAATCGGCTCGAAAGCCTGGCAGGTTGAATCCGGCTGGCGCTTGTAATCGCCGGAGGCGACGATGCGCAGACCGTTGCGTTCCACCGCGATCTGAGCCGAGCCGAGAACATGGCCGGCCGGATGGAATCTCACAGCCACGCCGTTCACCATGATGGTCTCGCCGAAGGTTGCGGCTTGCATCATGCCGGCAAAGCCTTCGCCGTAGCGCAGCGCCATGATATCGAGCGTCTCTCGGGTCGCCAGTACGGCGCCATGGCCGGCGCGCGCATGATCGGAATGGCCGTGCGTGATCAGGGCGCGTGCCACCGGCCTGACCGGATCGATGAAGAAGTCGCCCGGCGGGCAATAAAGGCCTTCGGGCCGGGAGCAAAGCAGATCGCTGGCGCGCATGGCTTGCAAGATAGGTATTTGAGGTCGGATGGGAAGTCTGCCACTTAACGATGCGCCCGCATGCGACATCCGATCTCCTTTTGTTCCAGATTTTGCTTGGCCTTTGAATCGGCGCGCGCTACCTCTGGCGCGTGACTGCGAAGCCTGACCTGCACGCCGAGACTGCCACTGCCCTGCTGCCGGGACCGTTCTTGCAATGGTTCGAGCAAAAGGGCTGGTCGCCGCGTCCGCACCAGACCGAACTGCTGGCGCGCACGCGAAGCGGGCAATCGACATTGCTGATTGCCCCCACCGGCGCCGGCAAGACCCTGGCCGGGTTTCTGCCCTCGCTGGTCGAGTTGGCTGGTCGACAAAAGCGCAGGCCTGGCGAGGCACGGCGCGGCGTCCATACGCTCTACATTTCGCCCCTGAAGGCGCTGGCCGTCGATATCCAGCGCAATCTCGGCAAGCCGGTCGAGGAGATCGGCCTGCCGATCGCGATTGAGACGCGCACCGGCGACACGCCGGCCCATAAACGTCAGCGCCAGAAACTTAATCCTCCGGATATTCTGCTGACCACGCCGGAGCAACTGGCCCTTCTGATCGCCGGGACGGATGCGAGACGCTTCTTCGAGGATCTGCGGATCGTCATCTTTGACGAACTTCATTCGCTGGTCACGTCCAAGCGCGGGCATCTGCTGGCGCTCGCCCTTGCGCGATTGCGCAGCTTCGTTCCCGATCTCCGCGCCATCGGCCTTTCGGCGACCGTGGCCGAGCCGGACGAGTTGCGCCGCTGGCTGGTTCCGCAGGCGTCACCACCCCCTATGGCCGGCATCATCACAGTTGCCGGTGGGGCAAAACCGGACATTTCGATCCTGGAGTCTCAGGAGCGGGTGCCTTGGGCCGGCCATTCGGCGCGCTACGCCATTCCGGAAATCTACGATGCCGTCAAAAAGCACAAGACCACGCTGCTTTTCGTGAATACGCGCAGCCAGGCGGAAATGCTGTTTCAGGAATTGTGGCGGGTGAATGAGGATTCGTTGCCCATCGCGCTGCATCATGGCTCGCTCGACGTCGGCCAGCGCAGGCGTGTCGAGAAGGCAATGGGCGACAATGCGTTGCGCGCCATCGTTGCCACTTCGACACTGGACCTCGGCATCGACTGGGGCGATGTCGATCTGGTGGTGCATGTCGGCGCGCCGAAAGGCGCCAGCCGGTTGGCGCAGCGCATCGGTCGCGCCAATCACCGCATGGACGAACCGTCGAAGGCGATGCTCATTCCCGCCAATCGCTTCGAAGTGCTGGAATGCCGTGCGGCGCTTGAGGCCAATTATCTTGGCGCCCAGGACACGCCGCCTTTGCTCTCGGGCACGCTCGATGTGCTGGCCCAGCATATATTGGGCACGGCCTGCTCTTCACCCTTCGACGCCGATCAACTCTTTGACGAGGTTCGCAGTGCCGCGCCCTATGCCGGGCTCGATCGGGTGGCCTTCGACCGCGTGGTCGATTTCGTCGCCAACGGCGGCTATGCCCTGAAGACCTATGACCGCTATGCTCGCATTCGCCGCACCAGGGAAGGATTGTGGCGCATTACCCACCCGCGCATCGCTCAGCAATATCGGCTGAATATCGGCACCATTGTCGAAATGCCGGAACTCAATGTGCGTTATGTGCGACAGGGGCGAGGCGCATCCGTGCGCGGCGGGCGTGTCCTCGGCAAGGTCGAGGAATATTTCGCCGAAACGCTGCGGCCGGGCGACAATTTCCTGTTTGCCGGCAAGGTTCTGCGGTTCGAAGGCATTCGCGAAAACGAGTGCATCGTCTCGGCCGGTGGCGGGAAGACGCAGATAATCGTGCCAAGCTATGCGGGGGGCAAGTTTCCGCTTTCCACCTACCTTGCCGATCAGGTGCGCGGCATGTTGGCCGATCCCGACCATTGGCAGGCGCTGCCGGAACAGGTGTCGGACTGGCTTCGGTTACAGGAGGAGAAGTCCGTCCTGCCGAAACGCGGCGACCTTCTGGTCGAGACCTTTCCGCGCAACGAACGGCACTACATGGTCTGTTATCCATTCGAAGGCCGGCTGGCGCATCAGACGCTCGGCATGCTTTTGACGCGCCGGCTGGAACGCGCCGGTGCCCTTCCGCTCGGCTTTGTCGCCACGGATTATTCGCTCGCCGTCTGGGCGCTGGACGACATGGATGCATTGTTCAAGGCGAAAAACCCGTCGCTGGCGAACCTGTTCGGCGAGGATATGCTGGGCGACGATCTCGAGGCATGGCTGAACGATAGCTGGATGCTTAAGCGCATGTTCCGAACATGCGCGGTGATCGCCGGGCTGATCGAGAAGCGATTTCCAGGCCGGGAGAAAACCGGTCGGCAGGTGACGGTCTCGGCCGACCTGATTTATGATGTGCTGCGCAGCCACGAGCCGGACCATATCCTGTTGCAGGCAACGCGGGCGGATGCTGCCGCCGGCCTGCTCGACGTCGGCAGGCTGGCCGATATGCTCTCGCGAATACGCGGTCGAATCGTGCATAAGCATCTGGAGCAGATTTCACCGCTCGCCGTGCCGATCATGCTGGAGATCGGCAAGGAATCGGTCAATGGCGGCGCCAATGAATCGCTTTTGATGGAGGCGGCCGATCTGATCGAGGAGGCTATGGGAACGGACGAGGACAGGGCCGGGGCATGACATGAATCTCGCGCTCGCCGAAAAGGGCATGAAACAAAGTACCGGGCTGGTCGGCATTGCCGGCGAAAGGGCTGTATGCGATCCGCGCGGCACGCTTTTTTTTCCGTCGCTCGGCCTGCTCGCCGTTTCCGATCTGCATCTGGAAAAGGGATCGTCGCTTGCATGTAGAGGCGCGCTGGTGCCGCCTTACGATACCGGCGCGACACTGCATCGGTTGGCGGCGGTGATTGGAGACTATGCGCCGCGCATCGTCGTCAGCCTCGGGGACAGCTTCCATGATGGCAAAGGTGCGGCTCGGCTGCATCCGAGCTTCCGTGAGGGGCTTGAAAGATTGATTCTTGGCCGCGACTGGTTCTGGATCGCCGGCAACCATGATCCGGAGGCGCCGGCCGATCTGCCGGGCGAGACGGTGCGGGAACTGGCTGTGAGCCGGCTGCTGTTTCGCCATGAGCCATCACGGGTGAGAGCGGAGGGCGAGATCGCCGGCCATCTGCATCCTTGCGCTCGCATCGTTCGGCGCGGGCGTTCCGTGCGGCGCCGCTGTTTCATCAGTGACGGCGCGCGCATGATCATGCCGGCATTCGGTGCCTATACCGGCTCGCTCAACGTGCTGGACCGTGCCTATGCCGGCCTGTTTCGGCATGAAAGCCTGATGGCCTATATGCTGGGGGAGGGCCGGGTTTTTGCCATTGCCGGGCCGATGCTGCGGCCCGGCTGACTGCCGGTCGTTCAGTCCTTCCTGAACACGATGCGGCCGAGCCAGCCGGTGAGGATGGCAAGCGCGATCGCCAGCATGCTGTAGAACGGCCCGTGATTGTGGGCGAGGCGGAAAACCGCCTGCTCGAAGCCGGATTTGCGGATCTCGAGCTGTGCCGAATTCTCCTTCAGGAATACGCCGTTCTTGAACAGGAAGGCGCGGGCGCGATGCGTGCCCACTGAAACATCGGGCGCCAGGCGCACCGTCGCGCGGAACAGGTTCTGTGACAGGAACTGCACGCCGCCGATGTTTTCGCTGTAGAGCCCGGCCGCCGTCTTGCGCTGGCGCAGGGCCTGCGTGAATTCACGGATCGTGGCCGGAGCCTGATCGGGATCGGCCGGCTGCATGTAAATATTGTTCGGACCGAGCGACAATTGCTTGTAACTGGCCGGCTCGGTGATGTCCTGCAAAGGCCGCGTGGTGGCGACAGAATAGGAGACCGGCACATTCTCGAAGGTTTCCGATTCAAGATTGACCCAGACGCCGAGCACGCGGTCCTTGCGCCGCACCCTCACCGGCCGGCTGGGGCCTTCGAGAACGACGATGACATCGTATCGCCCCTGCCGCACGATTTGCGGATCAGGGTCTTCCAGCGCGCCGAAGATGGTGAGGTTGGCACCGGAGAAGCCGGCGGTGATCGCGACATTGTCGGTCGACAGGCCGATCTGAATGCCCTCCTGGTGAGCGGGAGTCGTCTGTGCCGTTGCGGGGGTGGTGAGGAGTAGCGCCAGAACCGGCAGGAGCAGCCATGCCTTTTTGATTCGCGCCATCAGCCCAGCCCCACGGCGCTGAGGGAATAGATGCTGGGTGGCTTCACGAACAGGTCGACCGCGAGCCTGAGCGCCACGGCAAGGACGAGCAGCGCCAACAGCGCGCGCAATTGTTCGCCCCGCAGCTTTTGTCCCGCCTTGGCGCCGTATTGAGCGCCGGCCACGCCGCCGACCATCAACAGGAAGGCGAGGATGATATCGACCGTGTAGTTGGTCGTGGCATGGATGAAGGTGGTGTAGGCGGAGGTGAAGATAATCTGGAAGAGAGACGTGCCGATAACGACATTGGTCGGCACCCTGAGCAGGTAGATCAGGGCTGGCACCATGATGAAGCCGCCACCGACGCCCATAATCGCAGACAGGAAGCCGATGCCGGCGCCGAGCGCCAGCACGGGGATGACGCTGACGAACAGTTTCGAGGCGCGGAAGCGCATCTTGAGCGGCAGCCGGTGGATCCAGTTGTGCTGGCCCGGCTTTTTCAGTGGAAGCGGGGAGCCACCCCGGCTGGCGCGAAGCGCGTTGACGCTTTCCACCAGCATCAGCCCGCCCACAGTGCCGAGCATGATGACGTAGAGCAGTGAAATGAACAGATCGAGCTGGCCGATACTGCGCAGGACTGAAAAGACATAGATGCCGCCGGTCGAGCCGACAATGCCACCGGCGAGCAGCACCCCGGCGAGCTTGAAATCAAGCGTACCACGCTTGAGATGTGACAGCGCTCCGGAAAAAGACGAAGCGATGACCTGGTTGGCGCCGGTGGCTACCGCGATCGCCGGCGGAATGTTGTAGAAGATGAGGAGCGGGGTAATCAGGAATCCGCCGCCGACCCCGAACATGCCCGACAGGAAGCCGACTGCTCCGCCCATGGCCAGCAGCACGAAGACATTGACGGAAATTTCCGCGATCGGGAGATAGATGCTCACCCGTCCAACTCGATCAAACCTGCCATGCGGCGCAGATCGCCGCCATGGGGATATAACACTGAAAAGCTAACCTGTTCTTGCAATGCCGCGCAAACGCCATTGCGCAGCAAAACGAGAACCATGTCAGCCGGTTAGCAGGCGAATGTAAGGCATGGCGTCGTGAACGCGACGCTCATGCCGCTATTTGCGGGCCAGCAGCGCCTTGACCAGCTTTTTATCGACCTGGCCGGTCGGGTTCATGTCGTTGTCGCTCTGAAATGCCATGATGGCGTTGCGGGTCTTGTCACCCATGACCCCGTCGTCGCTGCCGGCCGGATAGCCGTTCTTGTTGAGGATGCGCTGGATGTTGCGTACGGCCTTTGTCATATCGATGCCGGCGGTCGTCGTCGGCGCATCCTGCCAGGATTCGGGAATATCTGCGGAATTGGCAATCTGGTTGATCGGCTTGGCTTTCCACAATTTGGCGGCCGCGCGGGCACGTTCGAGTTGCTCGGGACGCAACGCTTTGGCCACCTCGTCCCGCTTGGCTGCAGCATCCTTGTCACCGCTCTCAGCGACCAGTTCGAACCACTTATAGGCCTCTTCGAGGTTCTGCTTCACGCCCACGCCCTTGGCGGTGAGGATACCGAGGTTGAACTGGCTGTCCTTGACGCCGAGATCGGCTGCGGCCTGGAACCAGCGTGCGGCCGATTCATTATCGGGCGGGCCGTCGGCGGCCATGGCGAACAGTACGGCCAGATTGTGCATGGCGCTGGCATTGCCCTGCTCGGCCGCCATCTGATACCAGGTCTTGGCCTTCTTGATATCGCGCTCGACGCCGACGCCTTTCTCATAGAAATTGCCGATACGGTACTGGGCCGGTGCAAAGCCGAGATTGGCCGCTCTCTCGTACCATTTCGCGGCGGTTGCCATATCCTGCGTGATGCCGCGCCCATCGGCATAACGTGAGCCGATCTCGAATAATGCCTTTGCGTCGCCTTTGGTTGCTGCGTCGCGCAGCGCCGCCGGGCCGATCTCGGCGGGAACTTCGATCGTGGGATCTGCGGCGTTTGCCTGCTGCCGGACCGCAGGTTCGGGAAGTGTTGGTTTGGAAGAAATGACGGGCGGCAGCGCGCTCGTCTTTTCATCTTCGTCCACGCCCGGCAGCATGTCTTGTGTCGCCGTCAGCGATGTCTGGGCCGCTGCCATCGGCGCCTGTACCACAGGCTTTACGGGTTGGGGCACCAGCGCCGGTATTTTGGTGCTGACCGGCTCCGTCCTCGGGCGCGAAGGTATTGCAAATGCGGCAGCGGATTGTGTTTTCACCGGTGCGGCGGCACGGACCACCGGCTGGTTCGGCTTGGTCGACGCTGTTGCCGCGGTCTGCGACGACGGGATTTTGGCGGCGTGTGTCGCGACCTGCATGGTGTCGTTCATGTAGGCTTTGCCGAGTTGCAGACCAGCCAGCGCCAGCATCACCGCTCCGGCCGCCATCAGCATGGTCTTGCGGCGCACCTTCAACATGTCGCCGAACCGCCCCTTGGCGATACCGCCGGTCGAGGACTGTTTTTTCTTCAGTGACTCTGCTTCGGCTGCTGCTGCCTGCGCTGCCCGGCGCGCTGCCGCGATGAAGTCGGACTTGGCTGTTTCATTGCTTTCCGGCTTCGAGGTCTGCGCACGCTCGTCGCGCACGCGCTTCATGATCGCATTGAGATCAGGAGCCCCCGAACCCGGAACGAGCGGACGATTGATCACGCCGGGTTCGATCGGCTCATCGAGTTCGACCGAGGGCGCTACCGCCTTTGGTTCGGGTTCGGCCGGTGTCGATACCGGCTGGGTCCGGGCGGGCTGTCTCGTCGCTCCCTTGCGGTTGCTGAAGGCGCGGGCAAGGCCGCCGAGCATGGACTTCTTGTGGTTTTTATCCTTGTCTATGCTTTTTCCACTATTGCCGATTGCAGCCTTGGCGGCCTCGGCCGCCGCTTCCGCCGGCGTGCGTTGAGTGAGTTCGAAGGTGTCTTCGTCGGCGCTGGCGAGTGGAAGGGCTTCGTCAAGATCGAGGGCGGGTGCATTCTGCACGGAAATCTTGCCGCTGGCGGCGCTGTCTTTGAAAGAACGGTCCGACTCGGGACCTTCAAGCGAACCCAGTCGCTCGACGATCTTGAGCAGCGTGTCGTGGATTGCCTCGAATGTCCGCGCATTGCGCTCGTCGGAGCGGCGGGTCAAGGCTTCGAGCGTCTTGAGATCCTGCACCAGGCCCGAAACGGCGGTCGCCTCGCCGTTGGACCCGGCAAAGTTGCGTACGGCGTTTTCAGCGGCCTCGCGCGCCGCTTCCAGCACGGATTTGCGCGTGCCGTTCAGGGCCTTTTCGATCTCCTGCAGGCGCGGGCTGATGTCTTCGAATTCGGGCAGCGGCGTGCCTGGCTTCGACAGGTGGGCAGACAGGCCTGAGACCTGCGATTCGAGGCTGCGGATCAAATCGGGATCGATCCCGGCCATCTGTGCGGCCGAGGCTTCGAGACGGCCCGAAATATTTTCCAGCCGGCTTTCCAGCCCGCGAATGGCGTTCTGCTCGGCCGTGTTGACATTGGGGTTGTCCAGGCGCGAAGCGAGGGCGCTAAAACGTGCGTCGAGGGCGTTCAAGATGTCGGTGCTGTCGAATGCCACCGGATGCTGACGGTCGAGCCGTTCAGCTACCTCGTCGAGACGCTTTTCCAGATCGTGGAACAGAAGGCCGCTTTGTGCCGCTGCATCTTCCTGACGGCGCTCCAGAGCGCGTGCGAACAGATCGAAGCGTTGCTCCAGTCCCTCCAGAAGATGGCTTGTGTCGGGCACCGATGGCGCGCGTTCGACACGCTCGGCGATCAATGCGATCTGCTGGCCGAGCCGATCCATCGCCTGTTCAGGCAGTGCGGCACGGGTGGAAAGCTCATCGACACGCCGTGAAAGGGTATTGAGCCTCTCGATCACCTCGCTGTTCGGGCGGTCTTCCGTGATTTCCTCGATCTGGTGAGCCAGCGAGGCGATGCGTTGTTCTATGCGTTGGAAGGCCTCGGGGTCAAAGCTCTGTGCCTGCGTGGCGGCCGAGGCGACGATGGCGCGAGAAATCTCGTCCAGCCGCTCATCGATCATAGTCATGATTTCGCCGCCATGCTCTCCCTGCTGGTTGGCGAAGTGTTCGACCGCGCCAGCCAAGGTGCGCAGCTTCTCGTCCAGCGAGCGCAGCGGCAGCGATTCCGGCAGCCGATTGACAGTCTCACCGATCTGTTCGAGACGTTTGCCAAACATGGTCATAGCCGGCCCGTTCGTGCCGCTCTTGCCGCCATCTTCGAACCGGGTTTCGAATTCGTCCCAACGGCGGTGGAACTCGTCCCAATGCCGGTCCACGGCCTGCACGCTTTCCTCGCGCGCCAAAGTGTCGAGCGCGGTTTTCACCTGTTCGACGTCGAGACGCAGAAGATTGATGCCACGCTCGTCGCTTTTCTCGGCAAGATTCTGGATGGCGCCTGAAAGCCGCTCGAATTCGCGCGCAAGTTCGCTGCCGTCTTTGGCGTGCGGAGCGGCGTGTGCATCCTGGCGCAACGTCTCGAATTCACGCTGCAAGCCGGTGCTCATTTGATGACGCAATTCTTCGCGCAAGCCGCGCAATTCCGAAGCAATGCGGCTGACGATTGCAATGCCGTCTTCCTGGCTGTTGACGCGCTCGATGTCGCGAGCGATTGCCTGGTAGGCCGGATCGTATGCCGGTTCTTCCTGTGTCTGGCGCGCCTGCCGAGGCTCCGGAACCTCACGGGCAGCGGCGGCGGCGCCCAAGCCTTCATAGGGCCGGGCGCGGCCGTAGCGCGGGGCATCATGGGCTGCCGTCGTGGGCGATTCGTCGCGCGCTTGATCCAGCTTCTGTTCAAGCGCTTCCAGCGAGCGATTCAACTGATCGAGTGTCACATGCGGGCGCCGTTCCCGGCCGATATTGAGGCTGTCGAGATAAGACCGCTTGCTGTTCATCGAGGCGCCCGTTTCCAAAATGGCCGCTACGGGCCAGTTTCCCCATTGAAGTCATGTCGGAAACGGGCGGAAATCCTGTCGCGAAGGCGCAAGATGCGTCCGGCGCTCCAGCCCGCTTCGAATATCCGTGAACAACGCGTTACAGGAAGGAATACGGACAACCGACACGCGCACCTTTCGCCCAACGTGGTAAACAAGCCGTTAACCAAACTTAAGAAGCGCGGAGCTTCGTGCCGGGCGGGTGCCAGACAGGGCACGGCCGGCCAAAATGCGTCGCTTGCATTTTTCTCGCTGCGCGAGGTCAAGCAGATTATGAATATTTACGACCCGACCGGCACCAAGGTGCGCCAGTTCAAGATGGCGCTGGACAAGTCGGAAAAGCAACTCGCCCGCCTGCAGAAGCAACGGGCGCTGATCGACGATGCCATCGACGAAATCGGCACGTTGATGTCGACGGCGCGCGGCCTGCTCGCCGGTCGCGCGCCCAACACCCAAAGCAACCGACTGAGCGTCGGACCGAGAAGTGAGCATCATGAAGGGAAAGTCGAATTATCCGTGATAATCCATTGACGTTTACGCAAACGTCAATATCTCTTGGTGAGACGCTTTCTATTCATCGCGGCTGCCGGTTATGGCCGCGCTCACCGGTCTTGAGAGGAGGCAGCATGACGCTCTATCGGGCACCCGTCCGGGATACGCTTTTCCTGCTCAACGAGGTCCTGGGTTTCGAGCGGCATGCCGATCTTCCTGGCTTTTCCGATGCCTCTCCCGATGTTCTTGACGTCATTCTCGATGAGGCCGCCAGGCTTGCCGAAAACGTCATGCTGCCTTTGAACCGCGTTGGCGATCTTGAAGGCTGCCAACACCATGACGATGGTTCGGTGACGACCCCGAAGGGTTTCAAGGCGGCGTTGGATCGATATCGTGAAGGCGGCTGGATGGGACTGGCGGTGCCGGCGGATCATGGCGGGCAGGGCTTGCCCTACACGCTACATCAGGCGGCGGGTGAATATTTCTCCTCCGCCAATATGGCGCTGATGATGTATGCGGGGCTGACACAGGGCGCCATCGCCGCTCTCATCGCCCATGGCAGCGAGCAACAGAAGGTGGCTTATCTTCCCGCGCTTGTCGACGGCCGCTGGGCCGGCACGATGAACCTCACGGAACCGCATTGCGGCACCGATCTCGGTCTGCTGCGCACCAGGGCTGTTCCGGACGGCAAGGGCGGCTACAGCATTTCCGGCCAGAAAATCTTCATTTCGGCTGGCGAGCACGATCTTTGCGAAAACATCGTCCATCTTGTGCTGGCGCGTATCGAAGGCGCGCCGCAGGGCACCAAGGGCATATCGTTGTTCATCGTGCCCAAGTTCAAGCTGGCAAAGGGCGGCGGTCTTGGTAAACGCAACGCTGTTGCCTGCGGCTCGATTGAGCGGAAAATGGGCATTCACGGCAATGCCACCTGCGTGATGAATTACGACGGGGCCGAAGGTGCCCTTCTGGGTGAGGAAAATGGCGGCCTGAAAGCCATGTTCACCATGATGAACGAGGCGCGTCTCGGAGTCGCCCTGCAAGGTTTGGCCATTAGTGAGGTCGCCTTTCAGAATGCCGCGGTTTACGCGCGTGAGCGCCTGCAAGGCCGCTCGCTTTCCGGGCCGAAAGAGCCTGACAAGCCTGCCGATCCGATTATCGTCCACGCAGATATCCGCCGCACATTGATGACGATGAAGGCATTCAACGAAGGCGGTCGCGCGCTGCTTTTGTGGACGGCGCTGCAATCCGACATTGCGCACCGCGCCGGCGATGCGAAGGCGCGCGAAGCTGGCGACGATCTGCTCGGCCTGTTGACGCCGGTGGCCAAGGGCATGCTCACCGACAAAGGCTTCAATCACGCCGTGATGGCGCAGCAGGTTTTTGGCGGTCACGGCTATATCGAAGAAAACGGCATGAGCCAGTTCGTGCGCGATGCCCGTATCGCCATGATCTATGAAGGCACCAACGGTATCCAGGCGCTCGATCTGGTCGGCCGCAAGCTGGCTCTGAATGGCGGCCGCGCCATGCGGGCGTTCATGCAGGAGGTCGGCGATTTCTGCGAAGGCAATCGCGCGGATGAAAAGATGACGCCTTTTACCAAGGCGCTGAAGAAGAGCCTGAACGATCTTCAGGCAGCTACACTGTGGCTGATGCAGAACGCCATGTCCGAGCCGGACAATGCAGGCTCTGCCGCAACCGACTATCTGCATCTCTTCGGTCTGGTGGCGCTCGGCTATATGTGGAGCCGCATGGCCAAGGCAGCGCAGGTCCGGATTGCCGAAGATGTCGGGGAGGGCAGGTCCTTCTACGAGAACAAGCTGGCCACCGGCCGCTTCTTCATGGAGCATGCCATGCCCGAGACGGCTTTGCGACTTGCCCGCATTTCGGCGGGTGCGGATGCGATGATGGCTTTGCCGGCAGAGGCATTCTAACATCGGCATAACAGGAGCAGCAGGAATGGCTGACGCTTTCGTCTATGATGCGGTGCGCACCCCGCGAGGGCGTGGCAAGAAGGATGGCGCGCTGCACGAGGTTTCGGCAGTGCGGCTGGCCGCCCGAACGCTGGAAGCCATTCGCGACCGCAACGGGCTGGATACGGCCAAGGTCGATGACATCATCTTCGGCTGCGTCGATCCGGTCGGCGAGGCCGGTGCGGTCATTCCGCGTGCGGCAGCTTTCGAAGCGGGCTATGATTTCAGGACGCCGGGCATGCAGATTTCACGTTTCTGCGCCTCAGGGCTGGATGCCGTCAATCTCGGCGCGGCCAAGATCGCGCAAGGCGCCGACGATATCGTGATTGCCGGTGGCGTGGAATCGATGAGCCGCGTCGGCATGGGCATGTCGGGCGGCGCGTGGTTCATGGACCCATCAGTCGGCCTGCCTGCTTGGTTCGTGCCGCAGGGCATTTCGGCCGATCTTATCGCCACCAAATACGGATTTTCGCGTGACGATGTGGACGCCTATGCGGTGGAGAGCCAGAAGCGCGCCGCCAATGCCTGGGCAAAAGGCTATTTCGGCAAGTCGGTGGTCCCGGTCAGGGATCAGAACGGCCTGACCATTCTCGATCATGACGAGCATATGCGCCCCGGCACCGACATGCAGGCGCTGGCGGCACTCAATCCATCCTTCGTCATGCCGGGCGAGATGGGCGGTTTCGACGCTGTGGCGGTGCAGAAGCACCCCGAGATCGAGACGATCAACCATGTGCATCATGCCGGCAATTCCTCCGGCATCGTCGATGGCGCGGCTGCGGTGCTGCTCGGCTCGAAGAAAGCCGGAAAGGCGCTCGGCGTGAAACCGCGCGCGCGCATCCGCGCCTTCGCCAATATCGGCTCGGAGCCGGTGCTGATGCTGACTGGTCCGGTCGATGTGACCGAAAAGCTGCTGAAGCGCGCGAAGATGAAACTCTCCGACATCGACCTGTTCGAACTCAACGAGGCCTTCGCCGCTGTCGTGCTGCGCTATATCCAGGCCTTCGACATTCCGATCGACAGGCTCAACGTCAATGGCGGAGCGATTGCCATGGGCCATCCGCTCGGCGCGACCGGCGCGATGATCCTGGGCACGGTGCTGGATGAACTGGAGCGGCGCGACCTCAACACCGCGCTGGTGACATTGTGCATCGGCGCCGGCATGGGCACTGCCACGATAGTCGAGCGGGTTTAGGGAGCAAAAATGACCTATACCAATTTTACCCTTGAAACCGACGCCGACGGCATCGCTCTTGTCACCTGGGACATGCCGGACAGATCGATGAATGTCTTCACCGAAGAGGTGATGACGGAACTCGACGCCATTGTCGATCAGGTTGCCGGCGATGCCGTCATCAAGGGCGCGGTCGTCACCTCCGGCAAGGACAGTTTTTCAGGCGGCGCGGACATCGTCATGCTGCAAAAGATGCTGACGGCCTTCACCAGAGAAAAAGCTGCGGACCGCCAAAAGGCGACGCAGCAGCTGTTTGAGACGGCGGGCTTCATGAGCCGCTTGTTCCGCAAGCTGGAGACTTGCGGCAAGCCGTGGGTCTCGGCCATCAACGGCACCTGCATGGGCGGCGCGTTCGAACTGTCGCTGGCCTGTCATGGGCGGGTAGCGGCGGATTCGGACCGGGTGAAGATGGCCCTGCCGGAAGTGAAGATCGGCATTTTTCCGGGTGCCGGCGGCACCCAGCGCGTGCCGCGCCTGACCGACCAGCAGCAGGCCCTGCAAATGCTGACGTCCGGCCAGAATCTTTCGCCGAAGAAGGCGAAGCAGATGGGCTTGATCCATGAGATCGCCGCACCGTCCGAATTGATTGCGATGGCGAAGGCAATGATACGCAACGGATTGAAACCGGTGCAGCCTTGGGATGAAAAGGGCTTCAAATTGCCCGGAGGGCCGATCTATTCCGCTGCCGGCGCCAATCTCTGGCCGCCGGCCATCGCCATTTTGCGGCGCGAGACCTATGGGAATTTTCCCGGCGCGGCCGCGATCCTGAAATGCGTCTATGAGGGCCTTCTGGTGCCCTTCGATACGGCGCTCAGGATCGAGACGCGCTATTTCACTGAAATCCTCCAGACGACCGAAGCGGCTATGATGATCCGCTCGCTGTTCGTCTCGCTCCAGGAATTGAACAAGGGCGCGCGCCGCCCTTCAGGTCTGCCGCCGACCCAGTTCAGCAAGATCGGCGTCATCGGCGCTGGCTTCATGGGCGCGGGCATCGCCTATGTTACGGCAAAAGCCGGCATCCCGGTCGTGCTGATTGACCGCGACATGCCCTCTGCCGAGAAGGGCAAGGCGCATTCCGCCATGCTGATGGACGACCTCGTCAGGAAGGGCCGCGCCAAGTCCGAAGACAAGGATGGTTTGCTTTCGCTCATCACACCGAGTGACGACTATGCCGCGCTCGATGGCTGCGATCTCGTCGTCGAGGCGGTGTTCGAGGATTCACAGGTCAAGAAGGTGGCGACCGAGAAGGCCGAGGCGGCGCTGACATCGTCTGTTGTGTTTGCCTCCAACACGTCGACCATCCCGATCACGGTGCTGGCGAAGAACTCGGCGCGGCCGGAAAATTTCATCGGGATCCATTTCTTCTCTCCGGTGGACCGAATGATGCTGGTCGAGATCATTCTCGGCAGGAAGACCGGCGACAAGGCGCTGGCTCTCGCCATCGACTATGCCCGGGCCATCAGGAAGACGCCGATCGTCGTCAACGACACGCGTGGCTTCTACGTCAATCGTTGCGTGCTGCGCTACATGTCGGAAGCCTTCAAGATGCTGATCGAGGGCGTTCCCGCGCCGATGATCGAGAACGCCGCGCGCGCCGCCGGCATGCCGGTTGGCCCGCTGGCGCTTGCCGACGAAACGGCCATCGACCTTGCCCAGAAGATCATGCATCAGACCAAACGTGATCTTGGGCCGAAAGCCGTCTCGCCCGAGCAGATGAAGCTTATCGACACGATGGTGGACAAGCATAGCCGCTTCGGTCGCAAGAACGGCAAGGGGTTCTACGATTATCCGGAAAAGCCAGCGAAGAAACATCTGTGGCCGGGCCTCAAGGATTTTTACAGGCAGCAGGATGCCGATGCGGTCGACTTCGAGGAATTGCAGCAGCGCTTCCTCGCGGTGATTGCTCTGGAGGCCGCGCGCGTCATGGAAGAAGGCATCGTCAGTGATCCACGCGAGGCCGATGTCGGTTCCATCCTTGCATTTGGCTTTGCGCCTTATACAGGTGGCACGCTGTCTTATATCGATGGCATGGGGGCGGAAAAATTCGTCGCTCTCGCCAGGCGCTTGCAGAAAAAATATGGCGCCGAGTTCAAGCCGCCGAAACTGCTCGCCGATATGGCGCAGAAGGGTGAAACCTTCTACCAGCGTTTCAATCCCTATCCTGACGATACCGGGCAGGCGGCGGCATAATCGTTGGACAAGATCGGCGAAGGGCGATAGAACAAACAGGTATTTTTTCCTGTTCGGGAAGAGCATGATGCTCTCGCATGAGCGCGTATGGGCCGCTATCGACGCCCTCGCTGAACGTTATTCGCTTTCAGTCTCCGGCCTTGCCAAGCGAGCCGGACTGGATTCGACCGCTTTCAACAAATCCAAACGGCAATCGGCGGATGGACGCCTGCGCTGGCCGTCGACCGAGTCGTTGGCCAAGATCATGGAAGCGACCGGCGCTTCGCTGGACGATTTCATGGCCTTGGTCGAAGGCGGCAGGCAAGTTGCGGCAGGCAAGTCAGCCCGCCGGCCGAATACGCGTGCGGTTTCCGTGCCGCTGCTCGGTTTTGCGCGCGCCGGCCCCGGCGGCTTCTTCGAGGATGCCGGCTTCCCCGAGGGCCAGGGGCTTGATTTGATCGAACTGCCGGCACAGGCCGGCGAAAACAGCTATGCGTTGAAGGTGCGCGGCGATTCCATGCAGCCGCTCTATCGCGACGGCGACATTCTCATCGTGCAGCCCGATGCCAGCGTGCGCAAGGGCGACCGCGTCGTGGTGCGCACCGGCACGGGTGAGGTTATGGCCAAGGTGCTGGAGCGCCATTCGGCCAAATCGATTTCGCTGCTGTCGCTCAATCCAGATCATCCGAACCGCGATATCCCAGTGGCCGAGGTCGAATGGATGGCCCGGATCGTCTGGGCAAGCCAGTGAGGTGGACCGATGCGTGCGCTTCATGGCGGTTTGGCGGCGGGTCTATTGTTGGTAATGGCGGCAGCAGTCATGACCGGTGGCCGCAGCGTCGTTCAGCGTGACTCATCGGTGGCAGTCGAGCCCATCGCGGCTGAGGACTTGCCGGACGTCATGCCGCCGGTCGATGCGCCATATGATGATTTGCCTGCCGTCGTGGCGGAGCCTGCCCGCCGATCGGCCGATTATACAAAAGCCACGCCGCCCGCCCGCACCATCGACCCGGAAATCACTGCACCTCCGGCGCTTCAGGGTGCGCCGCTTGAGCGGATTGCGCCTCGCGCACCACTCAGCACGCTTTCGCTTGCCACACCGCCTGACCCGGTGGACCCGGCCGATTTGACCGGCGGGCCGCTATTTCGCCCTGTCGCCAAGGCTGCAGGCGTGATCGAGGTCAAGGGTCAATTGCTGACCATTTCCGGCATCGAGGTGGTTCGGCCCGATGAAACCTGTACAGATCGTGCCGGCAAGGTCTGGCATTGCGGTGCGCGTGCCAGCACGGCCTTCCAGGGTTTCATGCGTGGCCGTGCCTTGACCTGCACGGAACCCGACAAGGGTGACGGCATGCAATGCCGGATCGGCAAGCGGGATATCGGCAAATGGCTGGTCGAAAACGGCTGGGCGCGCGCTCTTCCAGCCAGTCCCTACGCCGAGGCCGGTCGCAAGGCGCAGGAAGCGGGAAAAGGCGTTTTCGGTGTTGCGCCCAACCTCTCGGGCTTGCCCTCGGCATCGCCACTGCCCGCCGATCTTTCGGCGCCGGCGTCGGACGATCCCATCCTCGACCTGTCCGGCACGGCGGCCATGCCGCCTGTCGGATCGGAAACTAAGCCGCTGCCAGGGTTCCCGCCAGCGCCTGGCGAATGAGCGCCACCGTCTCCTTTACGCCGTAGAGCGCGGCAAAGGAACCGAAGCGCGGGCCGCGTTCCTGACCGAGCAGCACCTGATAGATCATCTGGAAGAAGGCGACCGATACGCCGGGGCCACCCTCCGGGCTTTTCTTGGCGTGGTCCTGATAGCGTTCGATCTTGCGCGCCACATTGAGCGTTGCAGTCTGGATCGCCTCGCCATCGGCATCATCCGGCAATGCCGAAAGCGTGTCGGCCAGCTTGGCCAGTGCATCCTGCTCGACCTCATCGGCGGTGCGGAAGACTTTCGACGGCTTCACGAAATCGTCGAAATAGCGCACCGCATATTCGGTCAACCTGTCGAGTTCGGGATGCGTGGCCGGAGACACGCCTGGCGCATAGCGCGAGATGAAACCCCACAGCACATCCTTGTTCTGTGCGTTGGAGGCGCTGACCAGATTGAGCAGCAGGCCGAAGGTCACGGGCAGGTCGATCGCCGGAGGATTGCCGCCATGCATGTGCCAGACGGGATTGCCGAGCCGGTTCTTCCAGTCCTGCCGCGGATAGGCGGACAGGAATGTGTAATACTCCTCCACCGCGCGCGGAATGACGTCGAAATAGAGCTTCTTGGCCACGCGCGGCTTCTGAAACATATAGAGGCCGAGGCTTTCGGTCGGCGCATAGGTCAACCATTCGTCAATGGTCAGCCCGTTGCCTTTCGACTTCGAAATCTTCTGGCCCTTGTCATCGAGGAACAGTTCATAGACGAAATGCTCCGGCGCTTGTCCACCGAGGATCACGCAGATCTTGTCGTAAATCGCCTGGTTGGTCTGATGGTCCTTGCCGAACATCTCGAAATCGACGCCGAGTGCGGCCCAGCGCATGCCGAAATCCGGCTTCCATTGCAGCTTCACCTTGCCGCCGGTGACGGGCACCGTGGTTTCGGTGCCGTCCTCGTCATCGAAAGTGATGGTGCCGGCCTCGGCATCGACATGCTTCATCGGCACATAAAGCACGCGGCCGCTTTTGGGCGAGATTGGCAGGAAGGGGCTGTAGGTCGCCTGGCGTTCCTCGCCCAGCGTCGGCAACATGACCTTCATGATGTCGTCGTATTTCTCCGCGGCGCGCAAAAGCACATCATCGAAACGGCCGGACTTGTAGTAATCCGTTGCGCTGGCGAATTCATAGTCGAAGCCGAACGTGTCGAGGAAGCGGCGCAGCATGGCATTGTTGTGATGGCCGAAGCTCTCATAGTCGCCGCCGAACGGATTGGGCACGGCGGTCAGCGGCATGTGCAGATAGGGCTCGAGCGCCGCGCGATCCGGCACGTTGTCGGGGATCTTGCGCATGCCGTCCATGTCGTCGGAAAAGCACAGAAGCCGCGTCTTGACCTTATCCTTTGTCAGCACGCGAAAGGCATGGCGCACCATGGTGGTTCGCGCCACTTCGCCGAAGGTGCCGATATGCGGCAAGCCGGAAGGGCCGTATCCCGTTTCGAATAGCACGCTTTCGGGCAGGCCGGTTTTGGCGTAGCGGGCAATGATCTTTTTGGCTTCCTCGAATGGCCACGCCTTGCTCTCGGCGGCGGCCGCGAGAAGTTCGGGGTCAAGATCGATCGGGGGAAGTCCAGCCATGTCGTACGTCCTGCGGTTCTGCCGGTATTTGCCGGCTGCCCCGCTCTATGCGGCATGGACCGCAGCGTCAACGATTGCGCGTGTTTTTCCCGCGTTTCCGGCGCTTTTCGGACGTCTATGTCCGGTCGGGTGCCGGCTTGCCGGCATTGCCTTGATCTTCCTTCTCCAATTCCTTGGCGATGCCCATGAAGCGGCGGAAAAAGCGTTCCATGTAGCCCATCGTCTTGTCGAATTCTTCCTCGGTCGGCAGTTTGGACTCCATTCGTGCCGTCAGCGAGTTTTCGAGTTTCGTCACCCGCCGGTCGAGTGTCTTGACCTCGCCTTGCAGCCGCTCGACCTCATCTTGAAAGGCCCGTCGTTCATCTGCGGCCAGCTTGCACACAAGCTGCCCCGATTGCTCCTGGCAGATCGACATTGCGCCGGTCTGCGTATCCATGCGCACATAGCCATCCGGCGATTTTTCCAGCCGGTAGCGTCCGGTGTCTTCGGCATGGGCGGGCAACGCGGCCAGCGTGAGGACGGCGGGAATGGCGAGGCTTTGCAGGCGCATCATATCCTCCATCGATCTTAATGCTCGCGGCGATTGAAATGCCGCTTTGCGCCGGAAATGGGGATGGCCCCTTTCCGACGCGCGATCTTCAGACTATAGCGCAGCCATGTCGCAAATCATCTACAAGATCGTGCCCGAGACGCTTTGGCGGGAAGCCGAGAAGTTGGGCCGCTTCACCGGCGCTCCTGTCGATCAGGCCGACGGTTTCATCCATTTTTCCACCGCCAGCCAGGCGCGGGAAACCGCGGCGAAGCATTTTGCCGGCCAGACCGGGTTGCTGCTGGCCGCAATCGACGATGCCCGGCTTGGCGCGGCGCTGAAATATGAGCCGTCACGCGGCGGTGCATTGTTTCCGCACCTCTATGGCCCGCTCACCCTCGATACCGTGCTCTGGGTCAAGCCGCTGCCGGTCGGCGCCGATGGCGTGCATGAATTTCCTCCGATGGGGGAGGAATGAGCGTGTTCGACAAGATCAGCCGGCGCCTGCTTTTTACCCTCGACCCTGAAACCGCGCATGGCCTGTCGATAGCGGCACTTCGCTGTGGCCTGCCGGTGGCGGCAAAAGCACCGGCGGACGAACGCCTCAAGGTCGAGCTATGCGGCCTGCGCTTTTCCAACCCGCTTGGCATGGCGGCCGGCTATGACAAGAATGCCGAGGTGCCGGATGGCCTGCTTCAACTTGGCTTCGGCTTTGCCGAGGTCGGCACGGTGACGCCGCTGCCGCAATCCGGCAATCCGAAACCGCGCATCTTCCGGCTGGCGCGCGACGAAGCCGTCATCAACCGGCTGGGTTTCAACAATGAAGGCCATGAGGCGGCGGCCCAACGGCTGACGGCACGCAAGGGGCGGGTGGGAATTGTCGGCGTCAATATCGGCGCCAACAAGGACAGCGCCGACCGTATTGCCGACTATGAAAAGGGCGTGGCTCGCTTCGCAGCGCTGGCTTCCTATCTGACCGTCAATATCTCCTCGCCCAATACGCCCGGCTTGCGCAACATGCAGGCACGCGCGCAACTCGGCGAACTGCTTTCACGCGTCATGGCCGCGCGCGAGGCGGCATCGATGCGGCCCCCGGTGTTCTTGAAGATCGCGCCTGATCTGGTCGAGGGGGAACTTGAAGATATCGCCGCGGAGATTACCGATAAGCGTATCGAAGGGTTGATCGTTTCCAACACGACCATTGCTCGACCATCGCTTGCTGCGACGGCGCATGCAAAGGAAACCGGTGGTCTTTCCGGCAAGCCGCTGTTCGAGCGCTCGACAACCGTGCTGGCAAAGATGCGCAAGCTGCTCGGGCCGGACATGGCGATCATCGGCGTCGGCGGTGTGCGCGATGCCGCCACGGCGCTGGAAAAAATCCGCGCCGGTGCCGATCTCGTCCAGCTTTACACGGGGCTGATCTATGGCGGGCCTGCTTTGCCGGGGCGTATCCTGCGCGATATGGTCCGGATGCTTGAGCGTGAAAGGGTGGCTTCGCTGCGAAGTCTACGCGACAGCCGGCTCGCGGACTGGGCAACCAAGCGGCTCTGATCAGAACGCCGTGCGCATGCGTTGGCGCAGGATCCAGAACAGACTGAGCCCGCGCGTCAAAAGAAACACATGCAGCGCCGCCCACAAGCCATGATTGGCGAAGATGGGCGTCAGCATAAACAGGCCGATCACGAATGCCACGAACGACAACAGCATCATGTTGCGCATATCGCGCGACCACGTCGCACCGATGAAGACACCATCCATCTGAAAGGCGAGTACGCCGCTCAGAGGCGTGAAAGCCGCCCATGCCAAGTAGATGTCGGCCTCCGCCCGCACATCCGGTGCGGTTGTGATGAGGGCGATAAGCGGAGCGCCATAGGCAAGCATGATCAGGGCCGCCGCACCGGCAAGACCGAACCCCCATAGCAGCGTCAGCCTGACGGCCCGCCGGAACGGAGCGGCTGCGCGTGCGCCGATGGCGCGGCCGGCAAGCTGTTCGGCGGCGGTGGCGAAGCCATCGAGGAAATAGGCGGCGATGAGGAAGAGGTTCATCAGCACCGCGTTTGCCGCAAGCGTCACCGTGTCGAACTGCGCGCCCTGCCGGGTGAACAAGGCGAAGGCGGCAAGCAGCGAGAAGGAGCGGATCATGATGTCGCGGTTGAGCGACATCATGCGCACGAACGCGGCCATGTTGAAAATGCGCGCACGCGGCAGCGAAGGTGCAGCCCGGAAACGCCGCATGACAATGGCAAGGCCGAACAGCATTGCCGTGATTTCGCCGCCGACCGTCCCCCAGGCAACACCGGCGACGCCCCAGCCCAGTTGAAGACCGAGTACGACACTGAGCAGCATGTTGACGCTGTTGAGTATGAGTTGGAAGGCCAGGCCAAGATTGCCTTCGCCGCGCCCCAGCACATAGCCGAGTATGGCATAGTTGATCAGCGAAAATGGCGCCGCCAGCATGCGGATATGGATGTAGGTGCCCATCGTCTCGCTGACGCGCGGGCCGGCATCCATGAACCATTGGCCCGCGAGCGAAAATAGCGGGGCGCAAGCCGCCAATACGAGGCCGGCTATCGCCGCCACCAGCACGGCACGCCAGAACACGGCTTGTTCTTCCAGCGTGTCACCGCGGCCGAAAGCTTGCGCCACTAGGCCGGTCGTGCCTGAGCGCAGGAAATTGAAGGTGGTGAACACCACGTCGAAGACGACGGCGCCGGCTGCCAGTCCGCCGAGCAGTGCGGCGTCGCCGAACTGGCCGACGACAGCAGTATCCACCAGCCCCAGCAGTGGTGTGGTCAGAAAGGCAAGCGTCATCGGCACAGCAATGGCCAGCACGCTGCGGTTGGTGACATTGAAAGGCCGAACTGCGGAAGTCTGGTCCAGCGTGGTTGCTCTTTATTGCAAAATTGAACGATCCGCCGATGTGCGCTGAACACAGGCGAGATGCAACCGCCGATCCGATAATACCAGCCGTTTCCTCCGGCTGGCTCAGGCCGTTATGGCGCTACCGCCGATAGCTCGCGATCCTGATCAGGATGAAGGCGGGGACGACAATCGCCGCGCCGAGCAGGATATAGCCGAAGAAGCGGTCGAGCGCGTGGAAGCCGAGATTCCAGATATCGAGGAAGAAGCGCTTGATATTGTAGAGCACATCCAATGGCGTCCAGCCGAAGGCATGCATCACCAGTCCGACGAGGAACGATACGACCAGCAACTTCACAATGATGCGCAGCGGCGAGTCGCCGAGGAAACGTGTCAGTGCGGACAAGGGCTTTCTCCGTGAGTCCGATTGTGTGCGTGAGATACGCACTTGGCGGCCCGGCTTCAAGCGGAACTATCGAGCGTGGGCGCGCGCTACCGATTCACGTTCCACCAGCGAGCATTCCAGTTTGGTGATTGGATACCGCCCCGTGCCCGGCTGCATGGGTGTTTCGAGTTGCTCGACGGCCCATTGTCCCATCGCCAGATGCGGCAGCACCGAGGTGGTGAGCGGGGGGAAGAGGTGTCGGGCGATTTCCTCGTCGTCATAGCCGATAACCGACATGTCGCGCGGAATGCGCAAGCCCGCTTCCTTGAGCGCCTCGTAACAGCCGATCGCGGTGCGGTCGTTCTGGCAGAAGATCGCCGTTGGCGGGTTGTCGAGAGCAAGCAGCTTGGCGGTGGCCGCATAGCCGGCGCTTGCCGACCAGTCGCCCTCGATCACCAGATCCGGATCGAAAGGAATGTCGGCGGTCGCGAGTGCGCGGCGATAGCCTTTCAGGCGGTCTTGCGCCGCCTGCATCCACGGCTCGCCGGTAATGGTGGCGATGCGCCTGTGTCCATGCCGAATGAGATGGCGCGTTGAGTTTTGGCCACCGGCGATCTCGCTTGGAACCACCGCCGGAAAGGCATAGTCGGCGGTATGGCAGTTGAGCAGGATGACCGGAATGCCGAGTTCGGCGAGCTGCGGCGGAGCGACGATCTCGCGGGTGAAGATCGTCATATAGATCAACGCGGAAGGGCCTTGCGCAGCGAGAGTCGAAAGCGCGCGAGGCTCCATGACTGCGTCGCTCATGGTCTGTGCCACCAGAACGACATTGCCGGCGTTCCAGGACGCTTGCCGCACGCCTTCGATGGCGACGACGGCCTCCGGGCTGGTTGCCAGCTGATCGACTGCAAAGCCGATTACGCCGTCGAGCAATGTCGATGGTGAGGCGCGGGTATGGCCATTGCTTCCCGGCAGCCTGTATCCGAGTTCCTGTGCCGCCTGCGTCACGCGCTTGCGCGTCTGCTGCGAAAGCTTGATGCCCGGCGCATTGTTGAGAACGAAGGAAACGGTCGCCTGCGAACAGCCGGCCGCGCGCGCGATATCCGTCATGGTAACGCGCCGGCCGGGCGCCAGCGGCGTCTTACCGGCTGCGGCGATGCCCGTCCTGTGGGCGGCGGTCTTTGCGACCATGGATCGATTGTCTCCCGGATTTCAGCAGGCGAGGCTGGAACGAAGAGAGTTTATACGGGCTTAGCTAATGATGTCCATTAGTTCCGTATAAATTCGAATACGATTTCGTTCATGTTATCTCTCTTGGATGGCAACTCCATATTAAACATATGATTTATAATAATTATCAGCGATACTTTTGGATTTTCAAAGTGGCGGTCAATCGTTGGCTGCGAAGCATGAATTTATGAATCGGGCCATATCTTAATTATCAGACTATTATCTTTACTAATAAAAAATCGCGCGCTACACTTTCCGCTCCGGCGCTGAAAACGGAAGGGTGGGGAGACCTTTCCGGACAAGGACGACAGAGCCGGCAAGGGTTGCTTTACGCTTCAGTCCCGCCACTCGCGGGCAATAATTTGGGAGGTTTCGATGAAAACTGCGATACGGAACACGACGGCCGCCATGGCGGCGATGCTGTTTGGCATGGCAATGGCTGCGCCCGCCAGTGCGGACGACAAACCCACGCTGGCTTTCGTCGTCAATGGCGCGTCCGACTTCTGGAAGGCCGCCGAAGCCGGGGTGAAGAAGGCTCAGGGCGAACTGCCTGATTTCAATCTGGAATTGAAATATCCCTCGCAAGCCTCCGTCGCTATCCAGCAGCGACTGATGGACGATCTCGTCACCGCCGGCGTCAAGGGGATCATGGTTTCGGCTGTCGATCCAAAGACGCAGACCGATGGATTGAACAAGATCGCCTCGGAGACCGCACTTTTCACCACCGACTCCGACGCGCCGAAATCAAAGCGCGTGGCTTATGTCGGTTCGTCTAACGTCGATGCCGGCAAGCAGGCCGCTGAGATCGCCAAGAAAGCGATGCCGGATGGCGGCAAATGCATGGGCTATGTCGGCCTGCTCGGCGCGGATAACGCGAAAGAGCGCATCCAGGGCTTCAAGGACGGGCTCGAGGGTACCAAGATTTCGCTGGTCGACGTGCGCGGCGACGATATCGACCAAACTCGCGCAAAGGCCAACGTGCAGGATACGCTCGTCGCCAATCCCGAGATCAACTGCATGGTCGGCTTCTATTCCTACAATACGCCGCGCATCTATGAAGCACTGCGTGACGCCGGCAAACTCGGCCAGATCACGGTGGTGGGCTTCGACGACGATCCGATCACGCTCGGCGGCGTCAAGGAAGGCACCATTGCGGCAACCGTGGTGCAGCAACCCTTCGAATGGGCCTATCAGGGCATGAAGCTTATGGCGGCTTATGTGAAGGGCGACAAATCGGCTGTTCCCGCCGACGGGTTGCTCATCATTCCAACCAAGATCATCGGCAAAGATGATGTTGACGCCTATGCCGCCCACCTGAAAGCCATGGCCGGCAATTGATGGTAGAATAACAACCGGCACGGGATCTCCGTGCCGGTTGCTCCGCTGCCGGCAACGGAGAGCGGCAATTATGCGTCAATGCGTGGCAGGGCGATGGAACTTCCAGACCAAGTTTCGGACGCGGTTGCCGCTCCGACCTTTCTCAGTCTCCAGAACGTGCGCAAGACCTATCCCGGCGTCACGGCCCTGGATGGGTTCTCGATGGAGGTAGGCGCCGGAGAAGTGATCGGTCTGGTTGGCGAGAACGGCGCCGGCAAGTCCACATTGATGAAAATTCTCGGTGGCGTCATCGCGCCCGATAGCGGCGCCATCGCCATCGATGATGTATCGCATGAGCGGTTGACGGTTGAAACCAGCATTGGCGCCGGAATCGCCTTCGTCCATCAGGAACTCAACCTGTTCGACAATCTCGATGTTGCCGCAAATATTTTCCTCGGACGCGAGCCGCTGAAAGCCGGTTTTCTCAAGCTGGTGGATCGCGATCGCCTTCGCAATCAGGTCGAGCCTCTGCTCAAGCGCATCGGCGCCAATTTTTCGCCCGATGCGCCGGTTGCTGACCTTTCGCTCGCCCAGCAGCAGATGGTCGAGATCGCCAAGGCATTGTCCATCGATGCCCGCCTTGTCATTCTCGACGAGCCGACATCGAGCTTGCCGCTGGCCGAAACCGAAAAGCTGCTCGACGTCATCGCCTCGCTCAAGGCTTCTGGTATAGCCGTCATCTTCATCTCGCATCGCCTGCATGAAATCGAGCGCGCTGCTGACCGCGTCGTGGCGCTGCGCGATGGTGCGCTTGCCGGCACATTATCGAAGGCCGAGATCACTCACGACCGGATGGTCAAGTTGATGATCGGCCGCGCCCTGAAGGCGCGCACCCAGACCCCCGGCCGCACGCCAGGCAAGGTGGCGCTCGCTGTGGACGGCTTGCGCACGGCGGCTCATCCCGATCGCCAATTGCGTATAGACGTGCGCTATGGCGAGATTCTCGGCCTTGCCGGCCTTGTCGGTTCCGGGCGCACCGAACTGGCGCGCGTGCTGTATGGTATTGATCGCAGTTATGGCGGCGGCGTATCGCTTGACGGCGAACCGCTCATGCTCGGCTCTGCTGCCGATGCGGTAAAGAAGGGTATCTTTCTGGTGCCGGAGGACCGCAAACTCACGGGGGTCCTCCTCGACCTGCCAATCACCGAGAACATTTCGCTGCCGAACCTTCGCGGCCATTCACATCGCTATTTCGTGTCGGCCAGCATGGAGGCTGCGACCGCGGAACGACAAAAGGCCGACCTGGCAATCAAGGCGCCTTCAGTCCAGACGCGTACCGGCACGCTGTCGGGAGGAAACCAGCAAAAGGTTGTGCTCGCCAAATGGCTGGCCATGAAGCCCAAAGTCATCATTTTGGATGAACCGACGCGCGGCATCGATATTGGCGCCAAGGCCGAAATCTACGCGTTGATGGGCGCCTTGGCCGATGCGGGCGTGGCCGTGCTGATGATTTCGAGTGACATGGAAGAGGTCATCGGTGCTTCGGACCGCATAGCCGTCATGCATGAAGGGCGCATTTCCGGTATCCTGGAGAAAGACCAGTTCAATCAGGAAAACGTGCTTTTGCTCGCGGTCGGCAAGACGCTGGGCGAGCGCGGCGCACCCGACAGGAGCGTTTCATGAGCAAGAAAGACCTTGGCCTGCTTCTTTTGATCCTGGTCGTGGGCGCCGTCGTTGCGCTCATCAATCCGCGCTTTCTTTTGCCGATCAATCTGGCCAACACTTCAAACCTGATCGGCCTTTTCGGGATGCTGGCCATCGGCCAAGCCTTCGTTATCATTACTGGCGGTATCGAGCTTTCGGTCGGATCGCTGGTTGCGCTTTTCGGCGTCCTGTTTGTCGATTTCGTCGCCACACGCGGCATGGCATGGACTGTTGCGGTGCCGCTCATTCTGGTGTTCGGCGCTGTGCTCGGTCTGGTCCATGGCTGGCTTATCACGCGCATGAAACTGCAACCCTTTGTGGTGACCTTGTGCGGGCTTCTGATCTATCGCGGTGTGGCGCGTTTCTATACGGCCGACGGCACGGCCGGTTTCGCCTTCGGGCAGAGCTTTCCAACGCTTGAATTCCTTACTGCCGGCCGCTCTTGGGGTGTCCCGAATAGCTTCATCGCACTTATCATCATCGCCGCAATCATGTGGGTGGTGCTGCACCGCTCGGTGTTTGGCCGCTATCTTTATGCCATTGGCAAGAATGAGGAAGCGGCGAAATATTCCGGCATTCGCACGGATCGCGTGGTCATGGCGGCCTATGTCATCTGCGGTGTGCTGACTGCGATTTCAGCCATCTATTTCGCCATGTACACGCGCTCGATCTCGCCGGCCAGCCATGGCAATTTCTATGAACTCTATGCCATTGCGGCGGCTGTCCTTGGCGGCTTTTCGCTTCGGGGGGGCGAAGGTTCGCTGATCGGTGCGGTGCTCGGCACCGTGCTGCTTCAGGAGTTGCAGAATCTCGTCAATCTGCTCGGAATTCCTTCATCGCTGAATTTTGCGGTGATGGGCGGTGTTATCCTGATCGGTGTCTTGGCTGACCAGCAATGGAGCGTTTTCAAAACGCGCCGCGTCATTACGGTTGCGGCGCGCCGCAATACAGTTGGAGCCGCAGCAGAATGAGAGTTGCGCGCATAAAAATCCGGCGCTTTGTCGATTGCCGAGGACGCATCCGGCATGCTAACCAAAACGGAGCGCGGGTATGGTGAAATGGTATCACAGGAGCTTCCCAAGCTTCTAGCGCGGGTTCGATTCCCGCTACCCGCTCCAACGTCTCAACTCACCTCTTTCATGATGAAATCGCGCAGCATTCTGGCTGCCGGTGAAAGTGCGCGGTTCTTGACCGTAATAAGGCTGTAGGGACGGATCTCGATATCCACCTCGGTCGGCAAAATATCGATTGCGCCCATCAACCCTTCCGGGCTCTGGATGAACCGTGCCACCTGGATCGACACCGGCGCGATGGCATCCGATTGCGCCACCATCACCAGTGTCAACAGCAGCGAGGATGTGTTGAGGACACGCTCCGGCAAGGCAATATTGCGGTTCATGAAATTCGCTTCCATGGCTTGTCGCAGCGGCGAGCCGCCGGATTGGAACACCCAGTCATAGGCTGCGGTCTGCTGAAGGCGTACCGGCGCATTCTGAAGAAGTGGGTGGCCGCGGCGCACGATCAGGCAGGCTTTTTCGATGCCGATGACGCGGCTCTCGAAAAGGCGCGGATTGAGATCGTCGGGAATGCGGGCGATGATGAAATCGTGCCGGCTGGCAAGCAGTTCGCGCGCCAGAACGTTCGAGGTCTCGACCTGCATGGTGATCTCGATACGCGGATAGAGCTTACGAATTTCGCGGATCGCCGGCACGGCAAGCTCGATTGCCGGCGCGGTGACCGCGCCCAGAAATACGGAGCCGCCCTTGCCGGCCTTCAGTTCGGCGATTTCGCGGTCTGCCTCGCGCATTTCGAGCAGGACGGAGCGGGCACGCCGCGCCAGCGCCTTGCCATAGGGCGTCATGGTGATGCCGCGCGGCAGCCGTTCGCATAACGGCACGCCGAGGATGGCCTCCATCTCTGCGATCATGCGCGATGCGGCGGGTTGCGAGATATTCAGAACCTGGGCGGCCGCGCTCACCCTGCTGCTGTCGTCGAGTGCCGCTATCATGCGCATATGGCGCAGGCTGAGACCGCTGCGCAGAAGATCTTCGCCCGAGCTATGCCGGTTTTTCGCCCCCTGAAATTGGACCGCTCTGATCATTTTGTTGCACCTCTCGCGGAAGCCGCCGGTTCTGCAATTGAGCTTTATCCATATCATTTTCGATATAGCAATCAGCGAAGATCGCATTTGACAGTTATGGCAAAGGCAAACAATTGTCTGCGTACCCGCAAGCCGGATAGTCGCTACGCCGCAATCGTATCGATTTAATCCTCTGGCTCCGGGCCGTTGGGAGGACCATCGCAGATCAACACGACTCGGCGACGCGCAGCGTTGCCAAACCGGCCACGCGGCGCCGACAAGGCGAGCCGTGTGCCCATCACTCAGGGAGACACAGACGTGAAGATGCTCAAGACACTCATCGCCGCACTGGCGGTCGGCTTTGCCGCCACGACCTATGCGGCCCATGCCGAGGACAAGGGGCTTGTCGGCGTGCTTATGCCTACCAAGACTTCGCAGCGTTGGATCAATGACGGCAATGCCGTCAAGAAGCAGCTTGAGGAGAAGGGCTATACCGTTGATCTGCAATATGCGCAGGACGACATTCCGAACCAGCTCAGCCAACTCGAAAACGAGATCACAAAGGGGCCGAAGGCCCTGATCATCGCTTCCATCGATGGCACCACTTTGGCCGACGCATTGCAGAAAGCCAATGATGCCGGGATCGTCATCGTCGCTTATGACCGCCTGATCAAGAAGACCCCCAACGTCGACTACTATACCACCTTCGACAATTTCGGCGTTGGCGTGATCCAGGCCGATTCGCTCGTCAAGGGCCTGAAGGAGCGCTTCCCGAACGTTAAGCCATGGAACGTGGAACTGTTCGGCGGCTCGCCCGACGACAACAATGCGTTCTTCTTCTACAATGGCGCCATGAGCGTGCTGCAGCCGTTGATCGATGACGGCTCGATCAAGATCAAGTCTGGCCAGACCGGCATGGACAAGGTCGGCACGCTGCGCTGGCTGGCCGCTACCGCCCAGGCGCGCATGGACAATCTGCTGTCCGCCAACTATTCGGACGGCAGCCGCGTCCATGGCGTGCTCTCGCCCTATGACGGTCTGTCGCGAGGCATCATCGCTTCGTTGCGTGCCGTCGGTTACGGCACCGCCGACCAGCCATGGCCGATCGTGACCGGTCAAGACGCCGAAACCGCTTCGGTCAAGGCGATCATTGCCGGGGAGCAGTATTCGACCGTCTTCAAGGATACCCGCAACCTGGCCAAGTCCACTGTCGAACTGGTCGACACGGTGTTGTCGGGCAACAAGCCCGAAGGCCTCGACGAGAAGACCTACAACAATGACGTTAAGGTGGTTCCGTCGATCCTCCTGAAGCCGGTCGAAGTCGACAAGTCCAACTATCAGGAAATCGTCGTCGACTCCGGTTACATCAAAGCTGAAGATCTGAAGTAATCGTTATCGGCACAAGGGGACCTGCAATTGGAGCCCCTTGTGCTCCGCTTACCCATGAAGTGTCTCGGCATCGGAGATAACCCAATGTCCTCGACGATTTTGGAGATGCGCGACATCACCAAGACGTTCCCCGGCGTGAAGGCGCTGTCGAATGTCAATCTGCGCGTCGAAGAAGGTGATATCCATGCTATTGTCGGTGAAAACGGCGCCGGCAAATCGACACTGATGAAGGTGCTGTCGGGCGTGTATCCGGCGGGCACCTATGACGGCAAAATCATCTATCGCGGGCAGGAATGCCAGTTCAAGGGTATCCATGACAGCGAGCGTATCGGCATCGTCATTATCCATCAGGAACTGGCGCTGGTGCCTATGCTGTCGATTGCCGAAAACATCTTTCTCGGCAACGAACAGGCCAAATTCGGTATCATCGACTGGAATGCCAATGAGACACGCACCCGTGCGCTGCTCAAGAAGGTCGGGCTCAACGAGGATCCGAAGACGCTGATCACCAATATCGGCGTCGGCAAGCAGCAACTGGTCGAGATCGCCAAGGCGCTCAGCAAGCAGGTGCAATTGCTGATTCTGGATGAGCCGACGGCCAGCCTTTCAGAGAAGGACAGCCAGGCCCTGCTCGATTTGCTGCTTGAATTCAAGAAGCAGGGGATGACCTCGATCCTCATTTCGCACAAGCTCAACGAGATCAGCAGGGTCGCCGATCAGGTGACGGTTATTCGCGATGGCCAGACCATCGAGACGCTGGCAAAAAAAGATGTTTCCGAGGATCGCATCATCACCTCCATGGTCGGCCGCGCATTGGACGATCGTTATCCGGCGCGCGAGCCGAACATCGGCGACGTTGTGTTCGAGGTGAAGAACTGGTCGGTTTTTCACCCGGTCCATTCCGACCGGCAGGTCATCAAGGGTATCGCTCTTGATGTGCGCAGGGGCGAGGTCGTCGGCATTGCGGGTCTGATGGGTGCCGGTCGTACCGAATTCGCCATGAGTCTGTTCGGGCGGTCCTATGGCCGCAACATCACCGGCGAAGTAAAGCTGGGCGGTAAGCCGATCAATTTGTCGACTGTGGGCAGAGCTGTCGATCAGGGCGTTGCCTATGTTACCGAGGACCGCAAGACCTACGGTCTCAACCTGATCGACCACATCAAGCACAACATTACGCTGGCCAATCTCCATGGTGTATCGCGCCATCGCGTGATCGATGATCTGCGCGAACTCGATGTCGCCAACGAATATCGCAAGACCACGAACATCCGCGCTTCCAGCGTCTATCAATTGACCGGCAATTTGTCTGGAGGCAACCAGCAGAAGGTCGTGCTGTCGAAATGGCTGTTTGCCAACCCGCAGGTACTGATCCTCGATGAGCCGACGCGCGGCATCGACGTCGGCGCGAAATACGAGATTTACACCATCATTGCCCGGCTGGCGGCGGAGGGGAAGGCGATCCTCGTCATCTCGTCTGAAATGCCTGAACTGCTGGGCATCACCGACCGCATCTACGTCATGAACGAAGGGCAGATTGTTGGCGAAATGGCAACGGCCGATGCCAGCCAGGAAAAGATCATGCGTGCCATCGTTCGCGGAGAAGGAAAAGCAGCATGACCATTGAAACCGCCCCGGTGTCGCAGAGCAGCGCGGCAGAAGAGGGATCACAAAAGCACAGCGCGGCTGCTTCGGCACTAGTGTCGAATCTACGCGAATACGGCCTGATTCTGGCGCTCATCATCATCATGCTGTTCTTCCAGTATTTCACCAACGGCGTGCTGTTCAAGCCGGTGAACCTGTCGAATCTGGTGCAGCAGAATTCCTTCATCATCGTCATGGCGCTAGGCATGTTGCTGGTGATCGTGGCCGGGCATATCGATCTCAGCGTCGGTTCCGTTGCGGGCTTCATCGGCGCACTTGCCGCCAACATGATGGTGACCTGGAATCTCGGCATCTTCAGCAACCCGCTCGTCGTGTCGATCTTCTGCCTGCTCGTGGGTGCCGCCGTCGGCGTCGCGCAAGGCTACTGGATCGCTTATTTGCGTATACCCAGCTTCATCGTCACGCTGGCCGGAATGCTGGTCTTTCGTGGGCTTTGCCAGGCTATGCTAGGCGGAGGTCTTTCCGTCGGTCCGCTGCCAGTCGCATTCAAGGAATTGAGTTCCGGCTTCATACCCGAGGTGATCGGCATTTGGACGCTGATTCCACCGATCGTAAATGCCGCCGGCAAGACCGTCTTCGGCAGTGGCGTGGAACTTTATCTCACCTCGATGCTCCTTGGCCTGCTCGGCGTGCTCGCCTATGCATGGTCCGGTTTTTCGGCGCGTCGCACCCGCGAACGCCACGGCCATGAGACTGAGCCTTTTCTGCTGTTTGCGATCAAGACGTTGCTGATCAGCCTGTTGACGCTGTTCCTCGTCTATCAGTTCGCGACCTATAAGGGCCTGCCCATAGTGCTGGTCGTCATGGGCTTGCTGATCGCGTTCTTCGTTTTCGTCACCCGCAGAATGGTGATCGGGCGGCGCGTCTATGCGCTTGGCGGCAATCCGAAGGCGGCGCAATTGTCCGGTATCAAGACGGAACGGCTGACGCTGATCGTGTTCATCAATATGGGCGTTCTGTCGGCGCTCGGCGGCCTCATCATTGCCGCGCGGCTCGGCCAGGCCGTGCCCGCCGCCGGTCTTGGCAGCGAACTTGATGTCATCGCGGCGGTGTTCATCGGCGGTGCTTCGGCTATGGGCGGCGTCGGCCAGGTTATCGGCACGGTGGTCGGCGGCTTCATCATGGGCGTGATGAACAACGGTATGTCGATCATGGGCGTCAACGTGGATTGGCAGCAGGTGGTCAAGGGCCTGGTACTGCTCGGCGCCGTGGTGTTCGACGTCTACAACAAGAACAAGGGTTGACGCGGAAGGGTAAGCGCAAGCGGCCCCACCCATCCCACCGACCGCGCGAAAGCAAGGGTTCGAGCCGGCGGTTGCTGCTCGAAGCTCGCAGAAAGGAATTGCTATGCTGATTTCGCAGATGCTCGACGATACCGACACGATACGTGTCATTGTCCGTGACGATGCCAAGGCACGCATCGTCAATGGCGCGCGCAGCGTCTATTCGCTGGCGCTTGAAGCGGCGCGCACCGGTGTTGGCCTCGTGTCACTGATTGACAGCAAGGGCGCGGGCGAGACGGTGGATCTTGAGGCGATAGCAAAAAAAGGCCGCCTGCTGACGCCCATCAACCACCCCGACCCCGCCCATCTTCACCTCACCGGCACCGGCCTTACTCATCTGGGTTCGGCCGCCACGCGCGATTCCATGCACAAGAAACTCGCCAGCGAGGGCGACGAACAACTCACCGATTCCATGAAGATGTTCCGCATGGGGATCGAGGGTGGCAAGCCGGCCAGCGGCGAGGTCGGCGTGCAGCCGGAATGGTTCTACAAGGGCAACGGCACCATGGCGGTGGCGCCCGGCGCGCCGCTGCTTTCACCCGCCTTTGCGCAGGACGCCGGCGAGGAGCCGGAGATTGCCGGCATCTACATCGTCGGCGATGACGGCCAGCCCTTCCGCATCGGCTTCACGCTGTCCAACGAATTTTCCGACCATGTCACCGAGCGCGTGAACTATCTTTTTCTTGCTCACTCGAAGCTGCGGAACGCGTCGTTCGGCCCGGAAATTCTTCTGGGCGACTTGCCGACCGATATTCGCGGCGCCTCGCGCATCCTGCGTGGCGGCAAGACGCTTTGGGAGAAACCCTTCCTCTCGGGCGAAACGAACATGTCGCATACGATCGCTAATCTGGAACATCATCATTTCAAATATCCGGCATTCCGCCAGCCGGGCGACGTGCATGTGCATATGTTCGGCACGGCGACACTTTCCTTCGCCGATGGTGTGATAACGAAGGCTGGGGATATATTCGAGATCGAAGCACCGGATTTCGGCCTGCCCCTGCGCAATCCGCTGGAGATCGCGAAGCCAGCAAAGATTGAAGTGAAGGCGCTGTAAATCCTGCGTCCCCGATTTGATCGCGGAGCGATGTGAGATGATCTACCGCGCGGTACGGAAGTGCTTTGACAGTTTCAGGCCCTGTGCCTGATAGTTCGAGCCGAGGTCGGTTCCGTAAAGCGCTGCGGGCCGGGCCAACATGTGCTCATAAACCAGTCGCCCGACGATCTGGCCGTGATCGAGAATGAACGGCACGTCATGGCTGCGCACTTCAAGCACTGCGCGGCTGCCGGTGCCGCCGGCTGCGGAATGGCCGAAGCCGGGATCGAAGAAGCCGGCATAATGCACGCGGAATTCACCGACGAGCGGATCGAAGGGCGTCATCTCGGCGGCATAGAGCGGCGGCACATGCACGGCTTCGCGGCTCACCAGAATGTAGAATTCGTCCGGATCTAGAACGAGTTCGCCGGCGCGGCGCTTGTAGAGCGGCTCCCAGAAATCCACGATATCCTGTGCTGCGCGCTTGTCCACGTCCACAAGACCGGTGTGATGCTTGCCGCGATAGCCGACAAGCCCGTTTTCATCGCCGGCGAGATCGATCGACAGCGCGATGCCGCCGCCCGAAACATTCGCCGGTTCGGTGGCTACCAGCGTTTGCGCGCGGTGGAGGTCGAGCAATTCACTTTCCGACAGCAGCGCACTGCCCGTTCTGAAGCGGATCTGCGACAGGCGCGAACCGGCACGCGCCACGATCGGAAAGGTCCGCGGGCTGACCTCAAGATAAAGCTGCCCGTGATAGCCGGCGGCGATCTTGTCGAACTCCTGCCCATGATCGGTCATCACGCGGGTGAAGATGTCGAGCCGGCCGGTCGAGCTTTTCGGATTGGCCGAGGCTGAAATATCGGCGGGCAGCGCTAGCGTTTCGAGCAGCGGCACGATATAGACGCAGCCCGTCTCCAGCACCGCGCCTTCAGTGAGGCTGATCTCGTGCAATTGCAGCCGTTTCAACTTATCGGCGACCTTGTGATCGGGGCCGGGCAGGAACGAGGCGCGCACGCGGTAGGCGCGTTCGCCCAGCCTGAGATCGAGGCTGGCCGGTTGAATCTGGTCATGGTCAAGCGCGCGCGTCGCTTTCAGCGCGCCCGTCCCGAACAGCGCCGCGATATCCTGATCAGGAAGAATGCCTGTCTTGCGCAACAATTGCTCTGCCTAGCGTAGAACCGTTGCGATTTCTTACCCCTGTCATTTATTGACGCAAGCCGTAGCGAGGTCTAAAGGATCGTTATCCCGTGGTGATTTGGCCGGTCGGCTTGCAGCCACGTTAAACAAGTCGCTAAAGGACCGTCGGCCACATGGCCATATGGACCGGTTGCGGCTTTCGCGGCCGGTTTTTTTGTGTCGGCCGGTTTTTATCGGAACGGAGCCCATGACAGACAAGACGCGCAACTGGAAGCCTGAAACCACTCTCGTCCACGCCGGCACGCGCCGATCGCAGTTCGGCGAGATGTCCGAGGCATTGTTCCTGACCCAGGGCTATCTTTACGAAACTGCCGAATCCGCCGAGGCGCGCTTCAAGGGCGAGGATCCGGGCTTCATCTATTCGCGCTACGCCAATCCGACCGTTGATATGTTCGAGCAGCGCATGTGCGCACTGGAAGGGGCCGAGGATGCCCGCGCCACCGCATCAGGCATGGCTGCGGTGGCAGCGGCCATATTGTGCAGCCTGAAGGCCGGCGATCATATCGTGGCGGCGCGCGCCACCTTCGGCTCCTGCCGCTGGATCGTCGAAACGCTGGCGCCACGCTATGGCATCGAGTCGACGCTGGTGGACGGCCGCGACATGGCCAATTGGGAAGAGGCAGTGAAGCCGAATACCAAACTGTTCTTCCTGGAAAGCCCCGCCAACCCCACGCTTGAGGTCGTGGATGTCGCGGCGGTTGCGGCTCTGGCGAATTCGGTTGGTGCGCGCTTGGTCGTCGATAATGTCTTTGCGACGGCGCTGCAGCAAAAGCCACTCGAGCTCGGCGCCCATGTCGTCGTCTATTCGGCCACCAAGCATATCGATGGGCAGGGCCGCTGCCTGGGTGGCATCGTGTTGTCGGACGAGCAGTGGATTAAGGAAAACCTGCACGACTATTTTCGCCATACCGGCCCATCGATGTCGCCTTTCAATGCCTGGACGCTGCTGAAGGGGCTGGAGACCTTGTCGGTGCGCGTTGCCCAGCAGACACGCAGCGCCGGCAAGATCGCCGATTTCCTTGCCGATCACAGCGCCATCGATCGCATTGTTTATCCGGGACGGGCCGATCATCCGCAGGCCGATATCATCAGAAAGCAGATGTCGGGCGGGTCCACCCTGATTGCCCTCGACGTCAAGGGCGGCAAGGCATCTGCCTTCGCTTTCCAGAATGCGCTCGATATCGTGCTGATCTCCAACAATCTCGGCGACGCCAAGAGCCTGATCACGCATCCCGCCACGACAACGCATAAGAACCTGACCGACGAAGCGCGTGCCGAACTCGGCATCGGTCCGGGTACTTTACGCTTGTCGATTGGGCTGGAGAATGCCGACGACCTGATCGCCGATCTCGATCAGGCGTTGCGCCGGGCGTAGCATCCTATCGTACGGTTGACCGCAAAGCGAGGTTATTGAAAGCTCGCATTTGAGGAGGCGACGCCATGTATCGCGCCGTTACGCACAATATCGAGGTCGAAGTCGAGCCGTTCTATCTGGAGGAGCAGTCCAATCCGGAAGAGGGGCACTATGTCTGGGCCTATCGCGTGACGATCGACAACCGCTCTGATGAGTGGGTCCAATTGCTGTCACGCTATTGGCACATCACGGACGGCGTCGGGCGTGTCGAGGAGGTGAGTGGCGACGGTGTCGTCGGCGAGCAGCCGGAACTCAAGCCTGGTGACAGCTATCAATACACCTCCGGTTGCCCACTTTCGACACCTTCGGGCATCATGGTCGGGCACTACACCTTGCGCAATGATCGCAGCGAGATGTTCGATATCGCAATTCCTGCCTTCTCGCTCGACATGCCGGGCGCGATGCACACCGTGAATTGAGGTAACTGCCGCCCGTCAGGCTGAGGCGGCAGTTCCAGGCTACTTCGCTGGAGAAAATTCCGCTGGATCGAATGTATATTCGGTCGAGCAGAATTCGCAGGCGACGTGGATTTCGCCGTTCTCCGTGCTTTCCGTGATTTCCTCGGCCGAAAACCCGTCGAGGATGCCACGGATTTTGTCGCGCGAGCATGAGCAACGGTCGTCCACCCTTACCGGCTCGAACACCCGGACGCCCTGCTCGTGAAACAGGCGATAGAGCAGGCGCTCGGCACCGACGGTAGGATCGATCAGTTCCGTCGGTTCGGTGGTGGCCAAGAGGGTCAGCAACTCCTGCCACGAATTGTCCTGCAGGGCTTCGATCTCATCGCCAGGATCGCCGTCGCCACCCGGCAAGTCCGGCATGCGCATGCGCTCGGGCGCCTGCGGCAGGAATTGCGCCAGAACGCCACCGGCGCGCCATTGCTCATGACCGCCCGGCGCGACCAGCTTTGCCACGCCGAGCCGCAAATCGGTGGGGATTTGCTCGGATTGCCGGAAATAGACGCGAGCCGCTTCTTCCAGCGAAATGCTGTCAAGCTGCACAATGCCCTGATAGCGCTGCATATGCTGGCCCTGGTCGATGGTCAGCGCCAGCACACCAGAACCCAGCAGCGTTTCGGAGGAAGCTTTGCCGGAGTCCACGAGTTCGGCCACGCGCTCGGCATCGAAGCGGGCATAGGCGCGCAACGCATGCGGCGTGGTAAAATCGGCCACCAGCAGGTCAACCGGGCCGTCGGTTCTGGCCTGCAGGATGAACTTGCCCTCGAATTTCAGCGAGGTGCCGAGCAGCACCGCAAGCACGCAGGCTTCGGCCAGAAGATGAGCGACCGGCTCGGGATATTTGTGGCGATTGAGGATGGCGTCGAGGGCAGACCCAAGCTGGACGGCGCGGCCGCGCACGTCGAGCGAAGCGACGGCGAACGGCACGACGTGATCGTCGCCGGCATGGCCGAATTCGCCAAGCCGGGGCTCGTGTTCGGTGGTCGGATTAATGTCGGTCATGGCATGGCTCCGGGGCGCGGCATCCGTCCCTGTAAAGGAGCATGCCTGAAAACGCCTTCGATTTGCGTGATGCCCGCCAGATAGGTATCGATACGGTTCCGATCAAGCGCCGAGGCACCAGGCCAGTACGGCCTTCTGCGCATGCAGCCGATTTTCAGCCTCGTCGAACACCACGGAATGCGGCCCGTCGATAACCTCATCGGTTACTTCTTCGCCGCGATGGGCGGGCAGACAGTGCATGAACAGGGCACCCGGCTTGGCCTTGGCCATCAGCGCGGCATTGACCTGATAGGGCAGAAAAACATTATGGCCGCGTGCCCGGTGTTCCTGGCCCATCGAAACCCAACTGTCGGTGACGACGCAGTCGGAGCCGTCCACCGCTTCCTCGGCCGAGCGCATGAGGCGCACCTTGCCGCCGTTCTTTTTCGCCCACTCGACATATCTGTCCATCGGTTCGCTGCCTTGCGGCACCGCAATGTTGATGTTGAAGCGGAACCGCGCGGAAGCTTCCAGCAGCGAATGCAGCACGTTGTTGCCGTCGCCCGTCCAGGTGAAGGTGCGGCCTGCCACCGGGCCGCGATGCTCCTCGAAGGTCAGCATGTCGGCCATGATCTGGCAGGGATGGGTATCGTCGGTCAGCGCGTTGATGACCGGCACCGTGGCATGTTCGGTCAGTTCCAGCAGCCGCTCATGCGCGGTGGTGCGGATCACGATCGCATCGACATAACGCGACAGAACCCTGGCGGTGTCGGCTATGGTCTCGGAGCGGCCAAGCTGCATTTCGCTGCCGGTGAGCATGATGGTCTCACCACCAAGCTGGCGCATTCCCACGTCGAAGGAAACACGGGTTCGCGTCGAAGGCTTTTCGAAAATCATCGCCAGGACCTTGCCCGCGAGCGGCTTCGAATGTTCGCCGGCTTTGAGGCGCGCCTTGCGGCTTGCCGCGTCGTCGAGCATGGCCCGCAGCTCGGTTTCGGAGATTGCAGAAAGGTCGGTAAAATGGCGCAAGGTCATGATATGCAGTCTTATTTCGTGGCCGCTGCGGCGGCGACGCGAATGCGTTCCAGTGCCTCACCGATTTCCGCGTCGGTAACGGTCAGCGGCGGCAGAAGGCGAATGACATTGTCGCCGGCCGGCACGGCCAGCAGCTTTTCGGCACGCAGCGCCGCATTCAGCCTGGCGTTCGGCACGACGCATTTCAGGCCGAGCATCAGCCCACTCCCCCGCACGCTTTCGATGACCTGCGGGAATTCGTCGGCTACCCCGGCAAGGCCCTGCTTGAGGAGCAGCGCCTTACGCTGCACGTCTTCCAGAAAACCGTCTTCCAGCACCACGTCGAGCACCGCGTTGCCGACAGCCATGGCCAGCGGATTACCGCCGAAGGTCGTGCCATGCACACCTGCCGTCATGCCGCTTGCAGCTTCTGCGGTAGCCAGGCACGCGCCCATCGGGAAGCCGCCGCCAATGCCCTTGGCAATCGCCATCAAGTCTGGCGTGATGCCTGCCCATTCATGCGCGAAAAGTTTTCCGGTGCGGCCGATACCACATTGCACTTCGTCGAAAATCAGCAGCAGGCCGTGCTTGTCGCAGAGCTGGCGCAGGCGTTTGAGCGATTGCACCGGAACCTCGCGGATGCCACCTTCGCCCTGCACCGGCTCGATCAGGATCGCCGCCGTTTCCGGCGTAATCGCCTTTTCGGCAGCATCAAGATCGTCGAAGGGAACCTGATCGAAGCCCTCGACCTTCGGACCGTAGCCTTCCAGATATTTCTGCTGGCCGCCAGCGGCGATGGTTGCCAGCGTGCGTCCGTGGAAGGCGCCCTCGAAGGTGATGATGCGGAAACGTTCGGGATGGCCATTGGCATACTGATAGCGACGCGCGGTCTTGATGGCGCATTCCAACGCCTCGGCACCGGAATTGGTGAAGAACACCTTGTCGGCGAAACTCGCCTCGGCCAGCCGCTCGGCCAGCCGCTCCTGGGCGGGGATTTGGTAGAGATTGGAGACATGCCACAGCTTGGCGGCCTGCTCGGTTAGCGCGGCAACCAGATGCGGGTGGCTATGGCCGAGTGAATTGACGGCGATGCCGGCGGCAAAGTCGAGATATCGTTCGCCCTTGTCGCTGACCAGCCAGGAACCTTCGCCACGCTCGAAGGTGAGAGGCGCGCGTGCAAATGTCTCGAAAATCGCCGAACCGCTCATTATATGCGTCTCCGGAGTCGCAAAAAATCAAAAAGCCGCCAACGCGGCGGCCTTGCGGCTTATCGGGTCTTTCCTTTGCGAAGTCAACGGAAACGTCGTGTCCGGCTCTCGACCGACACGAGGACGTTTAAGCAGCCGGGCAAGTTGGGGAAAACCACAAAAAGCGAATCGGTGTTGCCGTTCGGACTCTTGTCACGGAGTCCACCGATAAGGTAGTTATAGATCCGAAATTGCTAGATTTCGTGCGGCGGACCTCATCACTGCGTATATGTGGTGTACCCGATGAAGATCGGGAACGGGAATGGATTCTGCCCGCCGCATGCTAAACAGGAGTGCAGTCTTATGAACTGGACTGACGAACGGGTCGAACTCTTGCGGAAGTTGTGGTCGGAAGGCTTGAGCGCAAGTCAGATTGCCGCCCAACTTGGCGGCGTCAGCCGCAATGCCGTCATCGGCAAGGTACATCGCCTGAAGTTGTCAGGGCGCGGCCGTGCCAGCACAACTCCGCCGCGTCAGAAGAAGGCTTCTTCCGCAGGTGCCAGCGTGGCAAGAACCGTATCGCGTGCAAGCTCGCCGCGTCAGGTGACTGCTACGATCGGCGCTACGGCATTGCAGATGCAACTCGATGCCGAGCCGGCAGCGCGCCAGTATACGCGGCCTGTTGAGAATGTCGTGCTGCCGATTTCACGCCATTTGCGGCTTGTTGAACTTACCGAACGGACCTGTAAATGGCCGAACGGCGATCCGCTGTCGGAAGAATTCCATTTCTGCGGCAACGACACTGCCGAAAGCGGACCATATTGTACCTATCATTCCAAGCTTGCTTTCCAGCCGGCCGCGGAGAGGCGTCGGAGCCGCTGAGCGCACGGCCTGGTTGGATTCGAAACCATATGGCAAGGCCGGGCATGGGAACATGCCTGGCCTCTGTCTTTTCGGAAATGATAGCCGCTATTTCGGCAGCAACAGGGACGCTGTGACGCGGTCCGTCTTGTCGCCCTTGGGACGTTCATTCGCCATTTGCTCGCCAGTGACGATGTGGTAGATCGTTTCGGCAATGTTAGTGGCATGATCGCCGATGCGCTCGACATTTTTGGCACAGAACAAAAGATGCGTGCAGGGCGTAATGTTGCGCGGATCCTCCATCATGTAGGTCAGTAATTCGCGGAATAGCGATGTATACATGGCGTCGATATCGTCGTCGTGGTCGCGTATGAAACCGAGTTTGGTCACTTCGCGTGACGCATAAACATCCAGCACCTCCTTGAGTTGCGAGAGCGCCAGATCGGCCAGCGCCTCGATGCCGCGAAAAAGGCTGACAGGCTGCTGGCCTTCGGTGGCGGCTACAACCCGCTTGGCGACGTTCTTGGCCAGGTCGCCGATACGTTCAAGATCGGCCGAGATGCGGATCGCGCCAATGACTTCGCGCAGGTCTCGTGCCATGGGCTGTCGCCTGGCTATCACGCTAACGGCTTTTTCATCAATGTCACGCTGGCTTTCATCAAGTATCGGATCGTCGCGGACGACCTTCTGGGCGAGACGTGTGTCGGCACTGACGAGAGCGGTAATCGCCTGCTCGACCATGCGCTCGGCATGGCCGCCCATGGAGGCAATCCGCCTGGCGAGATATTTCAGTTCATCGTCATAGGCGCTGACGGTATGCATGGGCTGCATGAGCGGGTTCCTCCCGACGAATCGGCCTGCCGGTTATCGATCAGCGCTGATACGCCAACTCCATGACAATATGGCGAAGGATCTCCGGCAAAGGCAATCGTGCCTTAGCGGACAGGCAGATGCACGGTGAAAGCCGCGCCTTTGCCGAGTTCCGATTCTATTGACAGCCGGGCCTCATGGCGCGTGAGGATATGTTTGACGATGGCGAGGCCAAGTCCTGTGCCTTTGCGGGCGTGGCTGGTTTCCGCGTCGATCCGATAAAATCGCTCCGTGACGCGCGGAATATGTTCTTCAGCGATGCCGGGGCCAAAGTCGCGCACCGTCACGATTATTTCGGGTTCGGCCGCGCCTTCACTGCGACGGATCGATACCACCACCCGGCCACCGGATCGACCATATTTGCACGCGTTTTCAAGGAGGTTCTCGAAGACCTGAAACAACTCATCCCGGTTGCCGGCAAGCTCGAAAGATCCGTCGGAGAAATCGCGTTCGATAGCGACGCCGTTCTCGGTCGCCTGCGGTGTTAGGGAGGCGATGACAGTCTCGATGATCTTCGCGATATCGACTTGGGCTTCGAATGTCAGATGCGGCTTCATTTCCAGTCTGGACAGGGACAGCAGATCGTCGATCAGCCGCGACATGCGCCGCGTCTGGTCCTGCATGATCTGTAGGAACTGCTCGCGTGCCTTGGCGTCGTCACGTGCGGGGCCGCGCAGGGTCTCGATGAAACCGGCGATGGATGCCAGCGGCGTGCGCATCTCATGGCTGGCGTTGGCAATGAAATCGGCGCGCATGCGGTCGATGCGTCGGGCTTCGCTCTGATCCTTGCAGATCATGAGATAGAGCGCGGTATCGTGGCCAACCGCAGAAACGCTCATCCGGTAAACACGCTCGACCGGCAGTTTGCTGGACGTTTCGACACTACCGGAGGTGGCTTCGCCCGAAAGCACCCTCTCGATAAGTGCCTGAACTTCGGGTGCGCGGAATTTGAGTGCCAGTGACATGCCGGTCGCCAACCGGAAAGTGTTGGTTGCGGCGGCATTGGCATGGATGATGGTTGCGTTGTTGTCGAACACGATCAGCGGATCGGTGATCGCAGCAGCCAGATACTCACCGGAGAGACTTTTCAGAGCACCGGCTTCGATGACGGCTGCGCGATCTGCCGACGCTTTGTCCTGATCGACAGGCCACGCCGCCGCGGCAATGAACAGCGCGGCCAGCGTCAAAGCCAGCATGGAAACGGACTCGCCGGCAAAGGCATAGACCAGCAGGACTGCCGCGAGCCCGGCACCCAACAACCAGCGGCTATGCCAGATGCGGTCGAGTGACTGTCTTATTCTGCCGCGTTCCTGATCGGCCGTGCGCGCCATCCCCATACCCGTTGATCGTCCCAATTGGCTCTGGACCGATAATCTGGGTCCACATAGCATGCATGTGACGACGAAAAAGGTTGTTTGAATGAAAAAGAAAAAGCTCGTGGTGGATGAAGCGGTCGCGGGGACTCCGGAGGCTATAGCGGATACGCCCGTCTTGAAGGTCGTGATTGGCGGCAAGGCGCACAGTTTCGACATCGACGATCCCGATCTGCCGCGATGGGTCGACGATCATAAGCTTACGGCCGGTGGCTATCCCTACGACAAGAAGATGAAGCGGGGTGATTACGAGGATGCGCTGAAAGCTTTGCAGATCGAACTGGTCAAGGCGCAGGCATGGCTGCAGGCGACCGGCAAGCGTGTCATCGCCTTGTTCGAGGGACGCGATGCGGCTGGCAAGGGCGGCACCATCTTCGTCATCCGGCAATATCTGAACCCGCGCAGCGCCCGCAACGTGGCCCTGCCGAAGCCTACCGAAACCGAGCGCGGCCAGTGGTATTTCCAGCGCTATGTCGCGCATTTCCCGACAGCGGGCGAGTTCGTCACCTTCGATCGCTCATGGTACAATCGCGCCGGCGTCGAACCGGTCATGGGATTCTGTACGCCTGCCGAATATGATCGGTTCCTCGAGGAAGTGCCGCATTTCGAGCGTATGATTCACAATGAGGGTATTTATTTCTTTAAATTCTGGCTGAACATTGGACGTGAGACGCAGTTGAAGCGTTTTCATGACCGGCGCCACAGCAAACTCAAGAACTGGAAATTCTCACCGATTGACATTGCCGGCATAAATCGCTGGGATGATTATACCGCCGCTCGCGATTTGATGATCCAGCGCTCCCATATGGAGTTTGCTCCGTGGATTATCTTGCGCGCCAATGACAAGCGCCGCGCTCGAATTGGCGCGATCCGACGCCTTCTCTTGTCGCTTCCCTATGAAGGGCGCGATCTCGATGCCATCGGCAAGGAAGATGACAAGATTATCGGCGAGGGCTTGCTTTTCGCAGGATAGTGAATGGCAGAACCTACATCTGCCTTGAGGGACCGCCAGAGGCGGGCGGCGCGATAATCACAGCCTCATGCGGGGTCTTTTCCCAGTGGTGTGGCTCGCGCCACAATTGCCATACTGCCCGCCAGCCTGCGAACGAGAGCATGGCCCAGTAAAAGGGAGTCAAAACCACCGTCAGCCAGAAGCCATGCCTTTCTTCTCTGGAAAGCGTCTGCCAGCCAAGCAGCAGAAAGGACAGATATCCGCATACGATATTGGCCGTGTCGATGACGAACAGCACAGAATGCAGATATCCGGTTGGATGGGCCATGAGCATTTGGGTGGCTACGATGGCGAATGTGGCGAGCAACAGTGGGTGAAGCAAGGCGGAAATCAGCATGCCCGCAAGCAGCGCCTGCAACACGATGAAGGATTTAAGGCCGAGATCGGTGTAAAGTTGCCATGGGTTGCGCATGTGTACGAGCCAGGTTTGCCCCCAGCCTTTGAACCATCGCGTGCGTTGTGGCAGCCAAACGGCGAAGCGGGTGGGAGCCGCTTCATAGGTTGGTCTCGAAATCGTTTCCGCGCGATAGCCGAAGCGGGCGAGCCGCATGCCAAGGTCTGCGTCTTCGGTCACATTGAACGGATCACACCCACCGACCGCGCGCAGGGCAGCCATGCGGAAATGGTTGGATGTTCCACCCAATGGCAATGCGAGCCGGTTGCGTGAAAGCCATGGCAGCAGGGCGCGGAACAGGCCCGCATATTCGAAAGCAAACATGCGGGCCAGCGGCCCTTGATGGCGATTGGAGATTTCCAGTGGCGCCTGCAGAACAGCCAATTTCGGCCCGGCCGCAGAAAAGCGCTGCCAGGCTTCGGCCAATTGCAGCGGATCCGGCCAGTCCTCGGCGTCATACAGTGCAACGAACTCGGCATTGGTCAGCGATAGGGCATAAGCCAAAGCCTTGGGTTTGGTCCTCGGTTCCGCCGCCGGCACTTCAATGACTTCGATGTGAGGAGGCAGATCGACGGAGTTGATTACCGCCAGTGTCGCATGGTCGCTGGCCTCGCATACGAGTTTGATCTCAAGACGGCCGCGTGGCCACGTAATGCGGTCGAGTGCGATCAGCAGATCGGGAACGATGTCGGCTTCCTTATAGAGGGCGACCAGCACCGCATAGACCGGAACCTCGCCCTCTGGAATGGGAATTTGGTGTCGTGCAGGCGGAGCGGTCCCCACGGACGCGAGGGCGGCGAAACGCAAGGCGACGCATAGAAAAAAGAAGAATGTCGCCACGACGTGCAGAACACCAAGAACCATGTCGGGGGAAAGCACCAGCCCGACCGGAAGGAGGGCCATGATGATGCCCAGCACAGTCCCTTGCCAGGCATTGGCGACGATGCGGGCCGACATTTTCGGACTGCTCTCGAACAGGCCGTTGATGGCCTTTTGCAACAGCGCAGGCCGGGCATTGGAAAGAACCGCCTTTCGCAACTGGTTGGGCTCAACCATTCTGAGGCGCCCGGTCAGACCCGGATGGGCGGCGATCCATGCGCGCATCCGGTTAAGGTCGATGGCTTCCGGTGTGATCAGGAAAGAAACAATACCATTTTTTTCCAGAAGTTTGACTGGAACCCGCCCGTGGCGCCCGCGCAATAGGTTGGCCGCATGATCTTCACCGATCACCAGTCGCTCAGGGTCGATCACATCTATGAATGCGAGGCCAAGGTCTTCGGCAATGGCGCGGGTAAGGTTCGCTGAGGTCAGAAGACCCGAAGCGACAAGCATGTATTGATAAGAACATTGTTGTTCACGCGCCTGCATGGCGATGTCGAGCGCCACACTATAGGGAACGGCAAGCCTGAGCAGGACTGATCCCCATTCCGCGAGTTCCGGAAAGAATATTTCGGTCAGGCCGGTCGCATATTCGTGCCTGTCGGGGCGCGCCACTCGTCCAGATGCGCGCCATTCTATCTCTGGCAACGCAAGCCCATTGCCACCGTCAGATGGTTGCATTCCAATGCCCCAATTTTGAACGCGAACCCCTTCGCGCCGGCATTCCGCATTGCCTGATCCGGACTGCCTGTGTTGTCGACCATCGACTCTTGCCGGTTGCCCTTTCGGCTTTTAAGAGTCGACGGCGGTATCAGTTCGGTATGGAACCGCCTGCTTTTGGCGGGATACCTCTCCTTTTCGTGTTCAGTTCTCAAACAATAACGCGAAATTGCATCGTTGAAACCAAAAAGCATTGTGCCTGCATCGGTTTCGTAACAAAACGAAGCTTGAGAAAGGAATGGCGGTTTGCGGGCTTTGTGGATTGTCATCATGCTTGCCGCGGCGATTCTGACCGTGCCCGCAGTTTCTGCGGCGAAGTCCGGTACTGGGCCAGATATACCTTTGTTCTGGAACGCCACGGAAAGATTGCCTAAGCCGAACCTGACCGCTTTACCTCGCCTCAGATTTTTGACGACGACCGATTTCCCACCTTTCAATTTTCTCGATTCTGCCGGTCGGCTGACCGGGTTTCATGTCGATCTCGCCCGCGCCATTTGCGCGGAACTTGAGCTGGCCGGGAAATGCCAGATCCAGGCGCTGCCTTGGGATGAACTCGACAGCGCACTGCAAGAGGGCGAAGGCGAGGCGGTAATCGCTGGACTGGCCGTCACCGCTAAGTCGCGCGAGAAATACGCCTTTTCCCGCTCATATCTGCAATTTCCGGCGCGTTTTGTCGTCCGTAAAGGCGGGCAGCCGAGGCAGCCGGTCTTCGATGCATTGAAGGGCAAAAAAATCGGTGTGCAGGCCGATACCGCGCATGAGCGTATGTTGCGGGCTTATTTCGCCAATTTCGATATTGTCACCTATGCTGAGGCGAACGAGCTTTACCAGAGTCTTGAAAGCGGCAAGACCGATGCGATTTTCGGCGACGGCATGCGCCTTTCCTTCTGGCTTGCCGGCGATCAGGCCAAAGGCTGCTGCCGCTTTGCCGGAGGCCCCTATCTGGCGCCGGAATATCTTGGCACGGGCATGGCAATCGCGGTCAAGGCCGACAATCCCGACCTTGCAAATGCACTGAACTATGCGCTTCAGGCATTGACGGCAAAGGGGACGTTCTCAGAGCTTTATCTGCGCTATTTTCCCGTGAGTTTTTATTGAGTTAGCCGTAAATACCGATTGTTGTGACATTGTTGGCGGCCATTGTTGAGATGCTGCCGTCGCCGGATGATGTTGGCAAGCCGCCTAAAATGGTGTTTGCGCTTGAAAAATCCGGCGGTCGCTGCGTAGTTTCGGGCTACCAGCCCAATCAGAACGCAAAAACGGGTCAGGGAGGGGAAAGAGTGCCGGGAGGTTTGACCTTCGTAATAGCTGATGATCATCCGCTTTTTCGCGGTGCGTTGAAAGAAGCGCTCGTCGGCATGGGCGATGTTGCCGCAATTCACGAGGCCGGCGATTTCGAGAGCGCCAAGGCGTTGATTTCCGCCAATGAGGATGTCGATCTCGTGCTGCTGGATTTATCCATGCCGGGTGCGAGCGGCCTGTCGGGATTGATCTCGCTGCGAGGCCTGCACCCCTCCGCGCCCATGGTCGTGGTTTCGGCGCATGACGACGCGGCGACGATTCGCCGGGCATTGGAACTTGGCGCGGCCGGCTTCATTTCGAAATCGGCAAGCATGGACGAAATACGCCACGCCGTTCAAACCGTGCTGGCGGGAGATATCGCAGCGCCCGTGGGGGTCGATCTCGGCACCGAAGGCGATCCCGAGGTTTCCGATCTGATCGGGCGCTTGCAGACGCTGACGCCGCAACAGACAAGGGTGCTGGGCATGTTGGCGGAAGGGCTGCTCAACAAGCAGATCGCCTTCGAACTGAACGTCTCCGAAGCTACCGTCAAGGCGCATGTATCAGCGATTTTGCAGAAGCTCGGCGTCGACAGCCGCACGCAGGCCGTGATCCGGCTTGCAAGGATCGGCAACGATCCTTTGGCGGCGAGTTGATCGCAAGGCCTACTCCGCTGCCGGCGCCAGCGGCCTTATGCGCGCCATCAACGAGCGCAGCACGGCTGGTTTCAGCGGCTTGTTGACGACAACCACATCCTGTTCGGCCGCGGCTGCGCGCACCTCGTTGGAGCGGTCCGCGGTGACCAGGATCGCCGGCGTTGCCTGCCCATAGATTTCGCGCAGCCTAGCAATCACGCCGAGACCGTCCTCGTCGTCCAGATGATAGTCGGCGAGGATGAGGGCCGGCGCTGAAACCGTGTTTTGGGACGCCTCGAAGCCATGCCATCCCGAAAAGGTCTCGACCTTGCAGCCCCAGCCTTCAAGCAGAAGGCGCATGCCGTCCAGAATGCGGGTATCGTTGTCGATGCACAGGACGCGCAGCCCGTTGAGGGAGGCGCCAGGGCGAGAGGGAAGGGGAGAATTCGTCTCGCGGCCTGCTGCATGCACCTGAGCAGGCGGAGTCAGCACGGAAAAGCGCGTGCCTTTTCCGGCCACTGAAAAGATCCGGATTTCAAGCCGCAGGACACGGGCGATGCGGTCCACGATGGAGAGACCGAGGCCCAGCCCCTCCGCCACTCTGGCGCCTTCGGCAAGCCTGGTGAACTCCCCGAACACTGCGTCGAGCTTGTCGCCGGCAATGCCGATGCCGGAATCGATCACCTGGATTTCCAGCAACTCGCCGCGCCGGCGCACACCAACCAGCACACGGCCGCGCCGCGTGTATTTTATCGCATTGGAAACGAGGTTCTGCACCAGGCGCCGCAGTAGATTACGATCGGTATGCACGCTGAGTGATGACGGCACGATCCTGAGGTCGAGCTTTCTTTCCTCCGCCAGCGGCCGGAAATCGGTGTCGATCTGGCGCAGCAGCCCATCCAACGGGAAGGTGGTTTCCTGCGGCTTCATCGCGCCGGCATCGAGACGGGATATGTCGAGAACGGCACCGAGGATATTTTCCACCGATTCCAAGGAAGATTCGATATTGGCCGCCGCGTTTCCCGTCGATCCGCGTCCGGCTTTCTCGATCAGCGAGGCGCAATAGAGTCGCGCTGCATTCAGCGGTTGCAGGATGTCGTGGCCGACGGCCGCAAGAAAACGGGTCTTGCCGAGATTGGCCTCCTCGGCCAGTTTCTGGGCCTGTGCGAGTTCCTCGTTGACGAGCGTCAACTCTGCCGTGCGGCTGCGCACGCGCTGTTCCAGCGATTCATTGGCGGCCTTCAGCGCCTGATCCTGTTCGACGCGCGCCGATATGTCGGCATAGGTCGCCACCATGCCGCCGTCCGGCATCGGATTGGAGCGCAGTTCCATGATGCGGCCGCTGCTCTTGAGTTCCAATTGCCAGGGACCGGCGAAACCGGTCAGACGGTCGAAGGCCAGCGCGCGTGATTGCGGTGTGATGTCGCCACGCTCGGCGAGATGACCGAGTATGCGGTCGAGCGACACCCCGACCTGCCCCATCTCGTCCGGCAGCTCGAACAGCGCGCGGTATTGGCGATTCCAGCAGATCAGGCGGAAATCCTTGTCGAAGACGGTGATGCCCTGTTCCATCTGATCGAGCGCGATCTGCAACAGGTCACGATTGTGCTGCAATGCCTCGCTGGCGTCGTCGAGGAGGCGAAAGGCCTCCTTGGAGGAGGCGCGATCATGGCGTTGCAGGAGCAGAGAAAGCACCAGCCGGGCGGAGGATGAGCCGACGGCACTGGCCAGCAATTGCTCGCTGAAGCGGATCGTTTCCACGCCGGCCGGCGCGTTGCCGGAAATGGCGACGCCCTGCTGCAGCTCGAAAGACTGGAAGGAACGTTCGGTGCGTTCGACGCCGAGATAGCGTGAGATGGTGTCCTTGATTTCGTTGACGGTAACATTGGTGCGGAACCGTCGCAGGCTTGGCATCGGGCTCGCCGCGCGCGGCGCGAAAATCGCCGCCTGGATGCGTTCGCGCGGTTTCGAGGAACGCGAAAGCGAACCCAGCACATAAAACAGCACATTCACCGCCAGGCTCCAAAGCACGCCGTGATTGAGTGGGTCTCCACTCGTGCCGAACAGCGCCTGCGGCCGGAGCGCGGTGATGCCGAGAGGGCCGTTGACCAGAAAGGACGTTTCGGGCGGCAGGATGGAAGGAATGAACAGCGTGTAGGCCCAGAACAGGATGCCGGCCAGAAGCCCGAGCAGTGCGCCGCGTGCATTGGCGCGACGCCATACGAGGCCGCCGACAAAGGCCGGTGCGAACTGGGCAATGGCGGCAAAGGAGATCAGGCCGAAGGCCACAAGCCGCACATTGTCGGACATGCCGAGGTAGTAAAGGTAGCCTGCCAGCAGGATCACGAAGATGGCCGCGCGGCGGATGACCAGGATCACCTTCGACCAGTCTTCGCGTTCGCCAGCCGCCGGCTTCAGCAATCGCCGCAGGAAAAGCGGCAGGATCAGGTCGTTGGAAATCATGATCGAAAGCGCCACGCTTTCCACGATCACCATGGCCGTCGCCGCTGACAGACCGCCGACGAAGGCAATCATGGCAAGGACGTCGCGGCCGTTGAACAGCGGCACCGCCAGCACGTAAAGGTCTGCGCTGGCCTCGTTGCCGACGACGCTGAGGCCGGCGAAGGCGATGACGATGACAAACAGGTTGATCAGCACCAGATAGAGCGGGAACAGCCAACTCGCGGTGCGCAATTCCTTTTCGCTGCGGTTTTCCACAATGGTCATGTAGAACTGGCGCGGCAGCATCAGGATGGCGCAGGTTGAAAGCATGGTGGTGACGGCCCAGGTCGAGGGCGACGTGGCATAACCGATGGCGGCTTTCACCCCATTGTTGGCCTGCATCGCATGCAGCAGGTCGGCAGGCCTGTGAAACAGGAACAGGCTGATGGCGACGCCGACGGCAAGAAAAGCGGTAAGCTTGATGACCGATTCCACCGCCATGGCCAGCACAAGGCCGTCCTGATGTTCGGTCGCGTCGGAATGGCGCGTGCCGAAAAGCACCGCGAACACAGCCAGCAGCAGGGCGACCAGCAATGCGATGTCGCGATTGACGAAATCGTTGGCAATGGCGCCCGGCGAATAGAAGGAAACCATCAGGCCGATCGACCCCGCGATCGATTTGAGTTGCAGGGCGATATAGGGAACGGTGCCGACCGTCGCGATGATGGTGGCGATGGATGCCACCGCAAAACTCTTGCCATAGCGCGCGGCCAGAAAGTCGGCGATGGACGTGATCTTCTCGGCCTTGCTCAGCCGGATAATACGGCGAAGCAGCGGGTAGCCGAAAATGAAGATGAAGATCGGCCCGACATAGATGGAAAGAAATTCCAGCCCGTGTTCGGAGGCGAGCCCGACCGAACCGAAGAAGGTCCATGACGTGCAATAGACGGCAAGACTCAGCGAATAGATATAGGGACGCGACGCAATCGGGCCGCGCCGCGCGGCATGTCGGTCGCCGATGCTGGCGACGGCGAAAAGCATCGTGACATAGGCAAGGGCAACAATGACGATGAACCAGCCATGCACGCCGGATTGTCCTCCCATCAGCTTTGTGCAGCGCGAAATGGGCTAAAAAGCAATCACAGCTTTCCGGTCAAGTCCATCGCGACCTTGGGTGCAGAGATGCGGTCGAGTTTTTTCTGTTTTGCAACCAGCAGTTTTTGCTATGTTGTCAACGGGCGCTCCGGGCGGCGAATCGAGAGGGCGCTGCAATGTCTCGGAGGGACACATGCTGAAAGAATTTAAAGAATTCATTTCCCGTGGAAATGTGATGGATCTGGCTGTCGCCGTGATCATCGGTGCTGCCTTTGGCAAGATCGTCACCTCGCTCGTCGATGATATTATCATGCCGGTCGTTGGCGCCCTGCTCGGTGGGCTGGACTTCAGCAACTACTTCGTGGCTCTGTCGTCGGCTGTCACGGCTCCCGCGCTGGCCGATGCCAAGAAACAGGGCGCCGTATTTGCCTATGGCAATTTCATCACCGTGCTGCTCAATTTCATCATCCTCGCCTTCATCATCTTCCTGATGGTGAGATTCGTAAATTCGATGCGCAAGAAGCTCGAGGGCGAGAAGCCCGCCCCGGAAGCCGCACCGCCGCCGGCCGATGTGGCACTGCTCACCGAAATCCGCGATATTCTCGCCAAGAAGTAACCAACGGTTCCATTCTGGACCAAGAACCGGTCGCTCAGGCATGCCTCTCGAAAGCGGTCTCCGGTTTTGGGATGCATGCGCACAATAAGGAGCACCAGCGCGACAAGCGAATCTGAAAGACCCGGCGCGCTGTAGCGGCCGGGTTCTTTCGCACTTGAGGCGCTATAAGGATGTTTCACCGGCCGATTGGCGCCGGTGCCCTGAAACGGCGGATAATGATGAGCCTGATCGAGACATTGCGCGCGGAAGCGATCGGTGCGCCGGAGAGCGGCATTGTCGCGGTGATGAATCATGGTCGCACGCGTGAGGGCCTGATCCCGCTCTGGGCCGGGGAAGGCGATATGCCGACGCCTGCCTTCATCACCGGAGCGGCGAGCCGTGCGCTGGCTGCGGGCGAAACCTTCTATACCTGGCAGAAGGGCATTCCCGAATTGCGACAAGCGCTGGCCCGCTATTACGGGCGGCACTTCGGCAAGGTTTTTCCTGAAGAAGAATTCATCGTCACCGGATCGGGCATGCATGCCATCCAGCTTGCGCTTGATGCCGTCGCCGGCAAGGGCGACGAGGTGGTTTACCTGTCGCCGGCCTGGCCGAATTTTGCGGCGGCGGCCGGCATCGCCGGTGCAAGGGCCGTACCGGTGCGCCTCGATCCGTCCGGCAATGGCTGGACCTGCGATGTCGAAAAGATCGCCGCCGCTGTCACGCCCGCAACGAAGGCGGTCTTCGTCAACACGCCCGCCAATCCCAGCGGCTGGACTGCCGATCGCGCCACGCTCGCTGCCATTCTCGATCTCGCGCGCCGCAAGGGGCTGTGGATCATCGCCGACGAAATCTATTCGCTGTTCTACTATGATGGCGCGCGGGCTCCGTCCTTCCTCGACATCATGGAGCCGGAAGACCGCATCTTGTTCGTCAACAGTTTCTCCAAGAACTGGGCGATGACCGGATGGCGCGTCGGCTGGCTCAAGGTCCACCCGTCGCTACAGGCGATTTTCGAGAATCTGATTCAGTATTCGAATTCCGGCGTCGCGCAATTCATGCAGCGCGGCGCGGTGGCCGCACTTGACGAGGGCGACGGCTTCATTATCGAACAGGTCGCGCGCGCAAGGCAGGCCCGCGATCTGTTCTGCGCGGCGCTGGCCGATACGGGCCGCGCACGCTTTTCTGTGCCGCAGGGCGCGTTCTATCTGTTCTTTTCCATCGATGGCGTGAAGGATTCGCGCATGGCCGCCTTCGATATCGTGGATCAGGCCAATGTCGGTCTGGCGCCTGGAACGGCTTTCGGCGCGGGCTGGGACAGCTATTTCCGTATTTGCTTCCATCGCCGGCTTGATCAGGTCGAGGAAGCTGCGGAACGCTTGGCCGGCTGGATACGAAAGCGCTAACCTTTTATTGCAGACGGGCGTGACTGTGGATTATGCAAGGTCACGACACGCCCAATCTACGAAAGCATTATCGATGACAGATGCCGATTCCATAAGACATGTTCCTCATGCGTCGCCGACGTCTGCCGAGGCGCGCCGGGCGCTGATGCAGAATCCCGGTTTCGGCAAGGTGTTCAGCGATCACATGGTGACGTTTACCTGGAATGCCGAAAAGGGCTGGCACGACGGCGAGGTCAAGGCGCGGGCGCCATTCGCGATCGACCCGGCGGCGGCGGTCCTGCATTATGCGCAGGAGATATTCGAGGGGATGAAAGCCTACCGCACCAAGGACGGCATCGTGCTGTTCCGGCCGGAAGAAAACGCGCGCCGCATGGCACAGTCCGCCGAGCGCATGGCCATGCCGCCGGTGCCGGAAGACATGTTCATCGACGCGGTCGAAACGCTGGTTCGCACGGATGCGGACTGGGTGCCTGAAGGCGACGGCAGCCTTTACCTCAGGCCGTTCATCTTCGCCAGCGAGGCATTTTTGGGGGTGCGTCCCGCCCTGCAATACATTTTCTGCGTCATTGCATCGCCGGTCGGCGCCTATTTCAAGGGCGGCTACAAGGCCGTCACGGTCTGGGTTTCGGACGACTATACCCGCGCGGCGCCTGGCGGCACGGGCGCCGCCAAATGCGGCGGCAATTATGCGGCGAGCCTGATCGCCCAGGCCGAGGCTAACCGCAACGATTGCGACCAGGTCGTCTTCCTCGATGCGGCCGAACACCGCTGGGTCGAGGAACTGGGCGGGATGAATGTCTGCTTCGTCATGGACGATGGACGGCTGGTGACGCCGCCGCTTGGCGGCACGATCCTGCCGGGTATTACCCGTGCGTCGGTTTTGCTGTTGGCGCGTGAAGCCGGCCTGCGCATCGAGGAAAGACCCTACTCATTCGAGGAATGGAAGGCGGATGCCGAAAGCGGCAAACTGCGCGAGGCGTTTGCCTGCGGCACTGCGGCTGTCGTCGCCGGCATCGGCGAAGTGCGCTTCAACGGCGGCTCTTTCACCATCGGCAACAGCGGCGACGGTCCGGTTACGGGACGGCTGCGTGATGCGCTCGTCGGCATTCAGCGCGGCACGGCCGAGGACAGGCACGGCTGGGTGCATCGCGTGGAATGATGAAAGCGGGAATTCCCGAAGCGCCCTGAACGGAGCGTTTCCTGCCGTGCCTTTCAGCCGCCGGATTTGGGGACAAGCAGCGGGATGACGCGTTCGCTCTCGGCGACGGCGGGCTGGCCGGCGGTGCCGTAGGGAATGCCGAGCGCGTCCCATGTCTCGACCAGTGCATCGCGCAATTCGGCGATCAGCGCATCGGAGTGGAACGGCGTCGGCGTGATGCGCAGCCGCTCCGTGCCGCGCGGCACGGTCGGGTAGTTGATCGGCTGGATATAAAGGCCATGCACGCCGAGAAGCCGATCCGAGGCCATCTTGCAAAGCTCGGGATCGCCGACCAGCACAGGCACGATATGGGTCTGCGAAGCCATCACCGGTAGGCCGGCGTCGGCAAGGATTTCCTTGGTGCGTGTGGCCTGTTGCTGCTGGGCGTCGCGCTCGGCCTGCGAATTCTTGAGGTGGCGGATCGAGGTCGCGGCGGCGGCGGCTAGGGCCGGCGGCAACGCGGTGGTGAAGATGAATCCCGGCGCATAGGAACGCACGGCATCGATAATGGCGCTGGTGCCGGTGATATAGCCGCCCAGCGTGCCATAGGCCTTGGCCAGCGTGCCTTCGATGATGTCGATGCGGTCGGCCAGGCCTTCACGCTCGGTGATGCCGCCGCCGCGCGGGCCGTACATGCCCACCGCATGAACCTCGTCGATATAGGTCATGGCGTTGTATTTGTCGGCGAGGTCAGCGATTTCCTTGATCGGCGAAATGTCGCCGTCCATGGAATAGACGCTCTCGAACACGATCAGCTTGGCGCGCTCGCGGCCTGCCGCCTGCAACATGCTTTCCAGATGCGCCACATCGTTGTGGCGGAATATCTTCTTTTCAGCGCCCGACCGGCGCACGCCCTCGATCATCGAGGCATGGTTGAGTTCGTCGGACAGGATCAGGCAGTTCGGCAATAGCCGCGCGATGGTCGAAATCCCGGCCTCATTGGAGATGAAGCCGGACGTAAAGACCAGCCCGGCCTCCTTGCCATGCAGATCGGCAAGTTCCGCTTCCAGTTGCACGAGCGGGTTGCTGGTGCCGGAAATGTTGCGTGTGCCGCCTGCGCCCGAACCCATGCGCCCGGCCGCGTCCTGAAAGGCGGCGACGACATCGGGATGCTGGCCCATGCCGAGATAGTCGTTGGAGCACCAGACAGTGATTTCCTGGGTTCGCCCGTTCGAACGCCACAAAGCACGCGGAAATTTCCCGACGATGCGCTCAAGATCGGCAAAGACGCGGTATCGCCGCTCGGCGTGGAGTTGGTCGATCGCTTCCTCGAAGAACCGCTGGTAGTTCATCTGGGTACCCCTGACTTTGCGGCGGATCATAATCGTCACCGTTTCTGTCGTCCACCTGCACTATTTGGTCAAAATGCCACGCCTTGGTCACGATTCGACCGGCCCGGCCATGGCTTTTTAAGAATTTTGCGGCAGGTTCGGTTCGACGGGGCAAATTGCGGGGTAACGAAATATGGCGGTCTTGGTGACAGGCGGCGCCGGTTATATCGGCAGCCATATGGTTTGGGAATTGCTGGATACGGGCGAAAAGGTGGTCGTGCTCGACCGGCTTTCGACTGGCTTCGACTGGGCGGTGGCGCCTGAGGCGGCCCTCATCGTTGGCGACATTGCCGATCGCGATCTGGTGGCAAAAATCATGATCGATCATGAGGTCGATGCCGTCATTCATTTCGCCGGTTCGATTGTCGTGCCGGAATCGGTCGTCGACCCTCTTGCCTATTATGACAACAACACCTGCAAGACGCGCAGCCTGATCGAAACGGCGGTGCGTTGCGGGGTGAAGAATTTCATCTTCTCCTCGACCGCGGCCGTCTATGGTGGCGCCGGCATGGAGCCGGTGCGCGAGGACGCGCCCCTTTATCCCGAATCGCCCTATGGCCGCTCCAAGCTGATGAGCGAATGGATGCTGCAGGATGCCGCTGCCGCGCATGATTTGCGCTATACGGCGCTGCGCTATTTCAACGTCGCCGGTGCCGACCCGAAGGGCCGCACCGGTCAATCGACGCCGGGCGCAACCCATCTTATCAAGGTCGCCAGCGAAACGGCGCTCGGCAAACGCGCCGCGATGCAGGTGTTCGGCACCGATTATCCGACACCCGACGGCACATGCATCCGCGATTATATCCATGTCGGCGATCTGGTTGCCGCGCACCGCTTGGCTTTGCAGCGCCTGCGCGGTGGCGGCGACAATCTCGTCGCCAATTGCGGCTACAGCCATGGCTATTCGGTGCTGGAGGTGATTGCCGCCGTGGAGCGGGTGTTCGGTAGGGACTTCGCAGTCACCATGGGCGAGCGCCGCCCCGGCGATGCGGCGGCCGTCGTTGCCGATTCGAAAATTGCCCGCGCCGAACTCGGTTGGCGCCCCAAGAGGGACGATCTCGACCAGATCGTCGCCGATGCGCTCAATTGGGAGCGTATTCTTTCGACCAAGAATGTACGCCTGAAATAATTTGCAAGAACCGGATTTCCGCCTCTGGCCCATCGCATGCGGCGGCATTGCGTGGCATGTGAAGTCATCGATGCGGCATGTGCCGAAGGCAAGAGGACGGGAATGAAGGTACTGGTTCTGGGCGCGGGCGTGGTCGGCACTGCGGCTGCCTATTATCTGGCGAAGGACGGCCATGAGGTCACGGTGCTGGAGCGGCACGAGACGGTGGCGCGCGGCACCAGCTATTGCAATGCCGGGCTGGTTTCGCCGGGCGACGCCACCGCCTGGGCCTCGCCAGCGGCGCTGAAAACCTTCTTTCGCGGCATTTTCAACCATGAACTCGGCATCCGTGTCCGGTTGCAGGCCGATCCCTATTTCTATCGCTGGAGCCTGCGCTTCCTGCGCCAGTGCACGACGGAGCGTCTGCGCGCCAACACGCTGGTGAAACTGCGCATGGCGCTCTATTCGCTTGAGTGCATCAATGCTCTTTCCGAGGAAACCGGCATTGCCTACGACCAGCGCCGGAAAGGTATTTTCTATTTCTGGCGCACGCAGGAGAGTTTCGACGCTGGCGCCCGGACCTACACGTTTCTCGGCGAACATGGTCTGCCGATCGAGATTGTAGGCCGCGACCGGATTGCAGAAGTCGAGCCGGGATTGGCGGCGGCGAAGAACAGGATCGCGGGGGGCATCTATTCACCCATCGACCAGACGGGCGATTCCCGCCAGTTCGCCGAACGGCTTTACGCCCATTCAGCCGGCAAGTTCGGCGTTTCCTTCCGCTTTGGAACGACCGTAGAAGGGCTGGAGATCGAGGGCGACAGGGTCCGGGCCGTCCGCACCTCCGTCGGGCGGATCGAGGCGGACGCCGTGGTGCTTGCAATGGGCCCTGAAAGTGGACTGCTCGGCCGTCGCTATGGCATCGACCTGCCGGTCTATCCGGTCAAGGGCTATGCCATAACCGTACCGCTGGAAGACGAGGCGAAGGGACCGACCATGGGCGGCGCCGACGAGGATAGCCTGATCGGCTATTCGCGGCTCGGCAATCGGCTGCGTGTTTCATCGACCGCCGAGTTCACCGGTTTCGACCGCACGCACCGGCCGCACGATTTCGCTGGTATATTCAAGGCCGCTCATGATCTGTTCCCCGGTGCGTTCGATCAGAAGAAAGCCGAGATATGGGCCGGCCTGCGGCCGATGATGCCGAATTCCGTTCCCGTTTTCGGGCAGGCAAAGTACCGCAATCTCTTTCTCGATACCGGCCATGGCCACCTCGGCTGGACCATGGCGTGCGGCTCGGGGAAATTCGTTTCCGATCTTGTTGCCGGCCGCAAGCCGGATATCGATCCGGCGGGGCTGATCTATCGAAACTGAGCGATCGCAGGCTATTCCTTTTCGCCCGCTGGCCCTGCCAGGATGCAGCGTTTCATGCTTCATTCGGGCCTTCGAGAAGAGGATGCGATGACCGACGAAGACAATTTTTCCGCTTTTGCAACCGTTGCCGAACTTGGCCGTGCGCTGGCTGCCGGCAAAACCAGTTCAGTGGAGATCGTGTGCCGCGCACTGGCGCGCGTCGCCGCCCATGACGGTGAATTGCATGCCTTCGTCATGACCTTTCCGGAACAGGCGCTTGCGGCGGCTGAGGCTGCGGACAGGAGACGCCAGGAAGGCGCGGCGAAGGGCCTCTTGGACGGCATCCCATTCGCGGCGAAAGACCTGCTTGCCGTAGAAGGCTATCCGACCATGGCCGGTTCCAGGGCGCTCGACGGCAAGCCGGCAGCCGTGACCGCGCAGGTGATCCGTCGCCTGACCGATGTCGGCATGGTCCTGCTCGGCAAGGTGCAGACCGTGGAATTCGCCTTCGGCAGTTGGGGCACCAATGCGGTCGCGGGCACGCCGCTCAATCCCTACGACCGTGCCGTGCCGCGTGCGCCGGGCGGCTCGTCCAGCGGTTCCGGCGTCGCGGTTGCCGCCGGGCTGGTTCCCGCGGCGCTCGGCACCGACACGACCGGCTCGATCCGCAATCCGTCCGGCATGTGTGGCGTGGTTGGCCTCAAGACGACCGCAGGGCTGGTCGGGCGCGGCGGCCTTTTGCCGCTGGCTTCCACATTCGACAGCATCGGACCGATGGTGCGCTCGGTCGAAGATGCCGCGCTCATGCTGGCCGCCATGGAAGGCCGCGACGCGGATGACTCTGCAACCGCCCGCATGACGCCTACTTTCCCGCTGGCGGGGCTTGATCGCGGGGTTGCCGGCATGCGCCTGCGCATCCCGGCCGAGGCCGATATGGCTTCGGTGGCGCCTGGAATCCGCCAGAGGTTCCAGGCTGCACTTGCCGATCTGGAATCGCTTGGGGCGACCATCGATCAACGGCCGATGCCGCAATCGACCGAGGCCTATATGACGCATGCCGGCGATATCCTCGCCGCCGAGGCATGGCGCCATATCGGCCGCTATGTGGAGGCACCTGGCAGCGTTGTCGATCCTGCCATTCGCACACGGGCCTTGAAGGGCAAGACGATTGACGGCGCGCGCTATCAGGAACTGATCGAGACGCGGCGCGCACGGCAGGCCGAGTTCGCGCGCTATATGGAAGGCGCCGATGCGTTCCTGACGCCGACCGCGCCGATTACCGCGCCGTCGCTCGCCGACCTTGATGAGGGCACGACCACGCTCGGCACTTATAGCCGGCTGGTCAATCTGATGGACATGGCCGCTCTCAGCGTTCCGGTGGGTCTTGTCGATGGGCTGCCGTCAGGCCTTCAGATCGTCGTACGGCGATTCCATGACCCGCTGGCGCTGGCCATTGGCCGCGCGCTGGAAGTCAAGCGTGGCGGCTCGCTGTTCGACCCGCCGGCAGGATTCGCGGCGCCCTGAAGCCGCCCGGTTTTCGATGGAAGTGCCGATGCCAGCGCACTGGGCTGCATAGCGGGCTTGCAGCCGCCTTCGGCCTCTGTTTTCTAGACTGAGGCTGAGGGCTGCCTGATTCGCGGTTTCGCGATACGCGGCAGGCTCGCTGTCGTATTGCCTGCTCGGCGCATCCGGAGCTTTCGATGGAGAGAGGGTAGACATGGCAATGAACGAGAAGGCCAAGCCGGAGATTTCCGAAATGCGGCCCAAGATCACCGTCATCGGCGTTGGCGGCGGCGGCGGCAATGCGGTCAACAACATGATTGCGGAGCAGTTGCAGGGTGCCGAATTCGTGGTCGCCAACACCGACGCCCAGGCGCTTACCATGTCCAAGGCCGATCGCCTGATCCAGCTTGGAGCCCATGTCACGCAAGGGCTTGGCGCCGGCTCTCTGCCGGATGTCGGCCGCGCGGCGGCCGAGGAATCCATCGATGAGATCATGGACCACCTGTCAGGCACGCATATGTGCTTTGTCACTGGCGGCATGGGTGGCGGAACCGGAACGGGCGCGGCCCCGGTCATTGCACATGCCGCGCGCCAGGCCGGCATCCTGACGGTTGCCGTCGTCACCAAGCCGTTCACCTTTGAGGGTAAGCGGCGCATGCAGGCGGCGGAAGAAGGCATCGAGCTTCTGCGCCAGGCGGCGGATACGGTTATCGTCATTCCCAACCAGAACCTTTTTCGGGTTGCCGATGCCAAGACGACCTTTGCCGATGCGTTCATCATGGCCGATCGCGTGCTTTATTCCGGCGTCGGCTGCATTACCGACCTGATTGTGAAGGAAGGCCTGATCAATCTCGATTTCGCCGACGTCAAATCCGTGATGCGCGATATGGGCCGCGCCATGATGGGGACCGGCGAGGCGACGGGCGACGATCGTGCCAGAAAAGCGGCGGAGGCGGCGATCGCCAATCCGCTTTTGGACGAGGCCTCGATGATGGGCGCGAAGGGCGTGCTGGTTTCCATTTCCGGCGGCGCGGACATGACTTTGTTCGAGGTTGACGAGGCCGCCACCCGCATCCGTGAGGAGGTGGACGACGACGCCGACATTATTGTCGGCGCGATCTTCGACAAGACGCTTGCCGGCAAATTCCGTGTCTCGGTGGTTGCCACTGGCCTCAGGCCGGAAATTGCCGCTGCTCGCCAGCAGGCCGCGATTTGATTTCGTTGCTCCCGGCCTGGCGGTGAAACCAATCATGCAACGCGCCCGGCGGGCGAATGCGGAAGGACATCCATGAGCGCCACTCCCGATCTCGCCGCGCTTGAACGCGTTCTTGCCGGTCTGCCGCAACGCTTTCGTGGGCCGGGCGGAGTTGTCGGCGTCGTCAAGGATGGCGAGGTGCTGGCCCGTCAGGCCTGGGGATCTGCCGATCTTGCCGCGGGCAAGGCGATGACGGCGGCCCTGCGCATGCCGATCTGTTCCATCAGCAAGCAGTTCACCTGCGCCGTGTTGCTCGATCTGGTCGGAGATCCGGCGCGGATGGACGATCGCGTCGCCGCTTTCCTGCCTTTGCTGGAAGGGCGTCGTCCGACCATCGCCGAAATGTGCCACATGCAGTCCGGCCTGAGAGACTACTGGGCGCTCACCGTGCTGCACGGCGCCCATGCCGAGGGCGTCTTTAGCCGCGAGGATGCGGGCCCTCTTCTTGCACGCATGCGCACGACGCATTTCGAACCCGGCAGCCGCTATTCCTATTCCAACGGCAATTTCCGCATCCTTTCCGATATTTTGGAGAACCACGCCGGGCGTTCGCTTGACGAACTGTATGCCGAGAGGATTTTCGGGCCGGCTGGCATGACAAGCGCCGGGCTGTCGGCAGACACAAGTGCCGCGCTTGACGGCGTGACCGGTTATGAAGGCAACGAAGCCGTTGGCTTCTTTCCGGCAGTTAATCGCATCTACTGGAGCGGTGACGCCGGCATCGGCGCCTCGCTCGACGACATGCTGGCCTGGGAACGTCATATCGACGCGACCCGCGACGATCCGGCAAGTCTTTACCGGCGGCTTTCGACACCGCAAACCTATTCGGATGGCAGGCCGGCGCGCTACGGCTTCGGACTTGCTCACGAGATGATCGGCAAAGTCGCGGCAACCGGCCATGGCGGCGCGCTGCGCGGCTTCCGCTGCCAGCGCCTCTATGCGCCTGCCGAGCGCCTGTCGGTCGTGGTCATGTTCAACCACGAGGCCGACGCCCATGAAGCTGCCCGTCTGGTTATGCAGGCGGTGCTGGGGCAGGATGCGCCGCCGCCTGTCAGCGCGGCCAAGGCGGACCCTGCCTGGAGCGGCCATTATCTCGATGGCGAAAACGGCTTGGTGCTGAGCGTTGCGGCCGACCGCAGCCTGATTGCCGCCCGTTACGCAACGTCGGTGGAGCGCCTTGCCGTCGGCGAGGATGGAGTGGCGCGTTCGGCGTCGATGAGCTTGTCGTTCGACCGCGACGTCGTTGCAGTGGAACGGTCTGGGGAAAATCTTCGGGCGACAGCGGCGCGAATCTCCGATCATGAAGCTGTGCCGGATATCAGTGGCCGTTATCACGCGCCGGAACTGGGCGGTTTTCTGACTGTCGGTGCTGGTGGCGGCGCACTTTCCGGCCGCTTTGAAGGATTGCTCGGCTCGGGCGCCGTGCATCCGATCTACCCGGTGGGGGAAGATGTGCTTTTGCTTTCTTGCCAGCGTTCCATGGATGCGCCGGCGCCCGGACCGTGGACGATACAGGTGGAGCGGAATCCCGACGGCAAGGTCAACGGCCTTGTCGTCGGGTGCTGGCTCGCCCGCAATGTGCGCTACGAAAAGGTCGCTTCGTGAGAGCCTGCGCCGTGCGTCACTGACGTATGATCAGGATCGGCACGGTCGAGGATTGCACCACCTCTGCCGTCTGGCTGCCGAGCAACAGCCGTTTCACGCCACGGCGTCCATGCGAGGCCATGACGATCAGGTCGCAGCCCTGCCGCCGGGCAATTTCGAGAATTGCGTCCGCAGGTGATTCAGCGATCTCGTGAATGGCACTGATCTCGACGCCCGCGGCCTCGGCCGCCTGACGTGCGGCATCGAGAGCCTTGTCTGCATCCTGTTTGTGAGCGGTGTCCCACGCACCATGCGTCGTCGGGCTCTGCAGTGGATAGGGCGGTGTCACTGTCACCAAAGTGACCTTGCTCGCCTGATCCTTGGCCAACCGCAAACCGTGGGCGACCCCGCGCATGGCGAGATCGGATCCGTCCGTCGACAAGAGAATGTGCTTGTACATCTGTCCTCCAATGCTCGCAAACCATCTGATTGCCGATATATGAGTTTCGATCGTCTCAGCGGCCCTGCTTAAAGTCAAGCAACAGGCGGGTGCGGCAAAACCGCATCAAGTCTTTTGTTTTAATTGAAAAAAATTGGGCGGAGGCGGATTCGATCCGCCGGAACGGCGGTTTCGTCCAGGCAGGACCGAACCTGTAGAGCAAGGCTCTCAGCCAGCCAGCCATTGGATCAGGAAACCGAGAATCATGGTCGCCGTGTAGCCGAGGACGAGCCAAAGCCACGCCTTGTTTCGCCAGCGCTCCCAATATCGTCTGATCTGTCTCATTCTGGAACTGCCACGCCTCTTCGATGAGCGTGCTGCAAGAACCGTACCAAGCTGAAAAGAAGCCGCATGAGCGCACCGCCTGCGGGCGGCGATCCCGCTCCCACAATAGTCGGGCTGTGATTGGTTCTACCGGGGCATCGCACTGCCGGAACTTAATCCTTCAGCGCCCATTGATAGAGCGCATCCGCTTCGGCGGAGGCGTCTCAGGCGACGGCGCGGCTGTCGAAAGGCGGCTGGGCCGTTCATTATGCTGCATGGCAGCCAAGCGCGGCTTCGCGACGTCCTCAGAACAGGCCTTCGCCACTGCTCGCGGATCGTTTCTCGGGCAGAATCGAAGCTCGCCAAACATCTGCGTCATGCCGCGATTGCGCCAGGCGGTCGACGCTTGTATGATTGCTGTCAAAAGGAGTCTCAATGCCGCGAACACCCAATTATAATTTTGAACGTAAGGAACGGGACTGCCTCAAGGCTGCCAAGAAGGCCGAGAAATTGGCACTCAAGGCCGCTAAAAAGCATGTTGAGGCAACGGAAGAAGCGGATAACGAATCCGAGCAGAAGTAGGCAGATTGCAGGCCTCTCCTGTATAAGACGGCCGGCTGATCCGGCCTGATGCCTGATAAGGCACCCCGAAAGTGAACACCGGTTTCGGGGACAATGGCATGCGTAAATCAAAGAACTGAAGCGCCGGAAGCGAGCTTGAAATAGCGACACGCTTTAATCGGTCTTGGATTGTGGGCAGTCTCTTTGAGATCCGGAAAGATCGAGATCTACACCGAGCGGGTTGAGCGTAGCCCCGGCAACCCTGATAGACAGTCGCCTTCAGGGTCGTGATCGTCGTCAGGATATTGATGATTGCATCACGTTATCGAACCCCTCCCGGTTTCGATAGATTCCGCCATTTCGCTAAGACGCGATGAACCGGATGATACGGTTTGAGAAAGGTTGCTGGTGCCCAGAGGCGGATTCGAACCACCGACACGCGGATTTTCAGTCCGCTGCTCTACCAACTGAGCTATCTGGGCCTTGTCTGGAGTGCGGGTGGCATGCGCCGCGCCCAGGCTTCGCGAAAGCATGGTGCCAACGGCGGAAGCGGGTGGGTTATAGCATGAGAATCCGGCCTGTCCAGCACCGCCAAACCGTTTTCAGCGAAAAGAAAAACAGGCCCCTTTCGCTCTGTCTAAAGTCGACCTTTCGATGTTAGCTGCAGGCGGCAAGGGCTTCGTGGAAAAGGAACACGGCGGTTCAGTTGGAAATCAGGGCGTGCTGGAATTCGCCCTCGCCGTCAGCCCGGGCCAACCGGTTTATCAGCCGACGATGTCTCGTCATCTTCCTCGTCCTCGCGAACAGGGATGGCATAGGCGCCTTTCAGCCAGCGGTTGAGGTCCAGCGCCTTGCAACGAGGCGAACAGAACGGATAGGTCTGGCGTGCCGAAGGGCGGCCGCATTCGGGGCAGGGGCGCTTGGGTCGCAGCGGCGTCACGGAGCCTTTATCGTCTGTGCTCATGTCTGGTTGGCGTCGGGGATTACGCGGCGGACGTCGAAACCTTCGCCGGCAAGCAGCGAGACCGTCTCGTAAAGCGGCAACCCGACGACATTGGTATAAGAGCCGGTGAGCTTGATGACGAAGGCGCCGGCGAGCCCTTGCACGGCATAGCCGCCAGCCTTGCCCCGCCACTCTCCGGAGGCGACGTAGGCTTCCATGTCGACACGCGAAAGGCGCTTGAAGCGCACCCTTGTCTCTACCAGTTTCTGGCGCAGCGCGCCACGCGGGGTGATCAGGCAGATTCCGGAATAAACCCGATGCGCGCGGCCTGAAAGCAATTGCAGGCAAAACGAGACATCATCGGTCGTCTCGGCCTTGGGCAGGATGCGCCGCCCGACGGAGACCACCGTGTCAGCCGCCAGCACATAGGCTGGTGCATGGGCGGCCTCCGCTTGCAAGGAGGCAAGTGCCTTTTCGGCCTTTTGCTTCGACAGGCGCTTGGCCAGCGAGCGCGGGTGCTCCGCCTTCAACGGTGTCTCGTCGATATCGGCTGGCAGGACGCGATCGGGCTCGACGCCGGCCTGCTGCAACAGTTCGATGCGGCGCGGCGAACCCGAGGCAAGCACCAGAACAGGATTGGCAGCACTCATCGCAGTCACAGCCAAAGACAGCCCGGATATTTATTTGAAACGATAGGTGATGCGGCCCTTGGTCAGGTCGTAGGGCGTCATCTCGACCAGAACCTTGTCGCCGGTGAGCACGCGGATACGATTCTTGCGCATGCGCCCTGCAGTGTGGGCGATGATCTCATGTTCGTTTTCGAGTTTTACCCGGAACATCGCATTGGGCAGCAATTCCGTTACGACACCCGGAAACTCGAGGACTTCTTCCTTCGGCATTCTATACCTTTGCTTGGATGATTTCCGGCGGCCCGCCGGGATTGGCGCGGAACCTATATGATTATCCGTCTTTTGTGAACACGCTTATTCCGCACGTTCCGGAGGGCTTATGGTTGGAAAGCGCTCGCTGATCCGCTGGCGCAGCCGATCATGCACGTCGCGGTAGGCCGCCATAATCTGCTCACGAGTGCCGGTCGCGTTTGTCGGGTCCGGCATTGGCCAGTATTCCACCTCCACCGCCATCGAGCGGGTGAATTCCAGCGCCGCGTGATGCGCTTCCGGAGCCAACGTGATGATGAGGTCGAAATAGGCGTCTTCCAGGTCGGCTACGGTTCGGGGATGGCGCTCGCCGAGTGAGAGTCCCTTCTCGGCAAGAACGGCATCGACGAAGGGATCAGGCTCGCCGCTGCGCACACCGGCCGAGGCAATGAAAGTTGCCGGTGGCAACATGCTGCGCGCCAGCGCCTCGGCCATAGGCGAACGCACGGCATTCATGCCGCACATGAACAGGATCGAAGGGGGCGGTCGGCCGATCGCGCTCAGGTCAGCCTCGCCAGTGCAGCACGCAAACCAGCGTGAACAGGCGGCGTGCAGTGTCGAAATCGACATCGATCTTGCCGGACAGCCGGTCCATCAGGGTTTGCGAGCCTTCATTGTGCAAGCCGCGCCGCCCCATGTCGATGGCTTCGATCTGACTCGGCGTCGAGGAGCGGATCGCCTCATAATAGCTTTCGCAGATCATGTAGTAATCCTTGACGATGCGCCTGAATGGCGTCAGCGACAGGATATGGGTGACCACGTCGCTGTCGTTCTCGCGCTTCACGGCAAGGATCAGCCGCGATTCGGCCAGCGACAGTTTCAGCCGGTAAGGGCCGCAGCCTTCGTCATTGACGGGGCGGAAGCTGTTCTCTTCGATCAAGTCGAAGATCGCCACCGCCCGCTCGTGTTCGACGTCGGGCGTCGAACGACCGATCGTTTCGTCGAGTTCGACGTCGACCAGCCTGGCGCGGTTCTGATCGGTTCCCGGCATCGCGCGCTACATATTCAGCCGGATGGAGATGGAGCGGCCATGCGCGTGCAGGCCCTCGGCTTCGGCCAGCGTCATCGCTGCCGGTCCGAGCGCCCGCAACTGGTCGGGGCCAAGCTTGATGGTCGAGGTTCGCTTGACGAAATCCATCACCGAAAGACCGGAGGAGAAGCGCGCCGACCGCGCCGTTGGCAGCACATGGTTGGGCCCGCCGACATAGTCGCCGATGGCTTCCGGCGTATGCCGGCCGAGGAAGACCGAACCGGCATTACGCAATCGCGCAAGAAAACCATTCGCATCCTCGATGGCCAGTTCCACATGTTCGGCGGCAATGCGATTGGCGAGCGGCAGGGCGGCCTCGAAATTTTCGACCAGAATGACGGCGCCGAAGTCGCGCCAGCTTGCGGCGGCAATGCTGGCGCGCGGAAGCGTTTTCAACTGATTTTCGATCGCCGTCTCGACGGCCTTGCCGAAGGCCGCATCGTCGGTGATGAGAATTGACTGGGCCGAGCCGTCATGTTCAGCCTGCGCCAGAAGGTCTGCCGCAATCCAGTCCGGGTTATTGCTCGCATCGGCGATCACCAGCACTTCGGAGGGGCCGGCGATCATGTCGATGCCGACTGTGCCGAAGACCTGACGCTTGGCGGCTGCGACATAGGCGTTGCCAGGACCGACGATCTTGGCCACCGGCCTGATCGTTTCGGTGCCATAGGCGAGCGCGGCGATGGCTTGAGCCCCGCCAACCCGGTATATTTCCTCGACGCCGGCCAGATCGGCCGCGACCAGCACAAGCGGGTTGATGACGCCATCGGGGGCGGGAACGGCCATGACCAGCCGCTCGACGCCGGCGACCTTGGCGGGGATGGCATTCATCAGCACCGAGCTTGGATAGCTGGCTGTGCCGCCCGGAACATAGAGGCCGGCCGATTCCACCGCATTCCAGCGCCAGCCCAGTTCGACACCGACCGCATCGGTGAAATGCTCGTCGGCCGGCAATTGGCGAGTGTGATAGGCGCGGATGCGCTCGCGGGCGAATTTGAGCGCCTCGACCGCCTCTTGGTCGACTGTGGCATAGGCGGCATCCACATCGGCGCGGGTTATGAGAATACCCAGCGCGGCAAGGTCGGTCCGGTCGAATTTCAGACTGTAATCGAGAAGTGCCGCATCGCCCTCGTTGCGAACCTCGGCAATGATGCCGCGCACTGCGGCATCAACATCGGTCGACACTTCACGTTTCGTGGTCAGGAATGCGGCGAAGCTCTGCTCGAAATCAGCATCGGACTGGCGCAAGGTAACAGCCATGACATCAAGCCCTGTGCGCCGGCCGTGAGGCGGCTTGCCAGGTCCCGCCAATGTCGGCGAGCCGCGCCTCTACGCATTCGACATCGAGCATGACGGTGCCATTGCCTGAAAAGATCAGTTCGACAATGCCGGCCGGACCGACCGGCGCATCCACCGGCACGAAGCTGACCGCCAGCAGCGACAGCACGTCCTGCGGCTTGTCGCGAGCGATACCGCTTGTTTTGACGCCAAGCACGCGGTCGAAATGCAGAACGCTGCGCCGTCGCTCGTTGTGAGGACGAAAGAAACGGCGCTTTTTTTCCCATGCGAAGCGGTTCATCGGCATGACGAAGCGCTTGACGGCGGGCAGGTATTCAAGGTCGCCGACCTTCATCACCGCATCCTGAACATGAGCGGAGATGACGGAAAGATCCTGACTGTCGAGCGCGATAAGTTTCAGAGCATCCATGCCGGGTCTCGCAGATGCGAAGGTTGCCATCGTTCATCTGTTAGGCGGTCTTTGGCGCAGGTGCAACCAGTCGGCGGCTGGCAAATGGGTCAAGCTCTGGCCTGGGCGCTGAGCCGAACCATATAGTCCGGCTAAGCACTGATCCGTTCGATCTGCGCGCCGCAGCCGGAAAGTTTCTGCTCCAGGCGCTCGAAGCCACGGTCGAGATGATAGACGCGATTGACTGTGGTTTCGCCTTCGGCGGCCAGTCCGGCGATAACCAGAGAAACCGAAGCGCGCAGGTCCGTTGCCATCACCGGCGCGCCCTTCAGCCTGGATACGCCGTCCACGATGGCCGTCTGGCCGGAGAGTGAGATGCGGGCACCCAGCCGCGCCAGTTCCTGCACGTGCATGAAGCGGTTCTCGAAGATCGTCTCGGTGATATGCGACTTGCCCTTGGCCATGGTCATCAATCCCATGAACTGGGCTTGCAGATCAGTCGGGAAGCCGGGAAAGGGCTCGGTGGTGATATCGACGGGTGAGATGCCGGCGCCGTTGCGCTTGACGCGGAGCCCGGAATTGGTTTGCGTGATCTCGGCGCCGGTACGGCCGATCACGTCGAGCGCATTTTCCAGAAGATCGCCTCGGGCGCCTTCCAGCAATACGTCGCCACCGGTCATGGCGACGGCCATTGCGTAGGTGCCTGTTTCGATGCGGTCAGGAATGACGGCGACATTTGCGCCGTAAAGATTTTCAACGCCTTCGATGGTGATTGTCCCGGTGCCGGCGCCGGAAATTTTCGCGCCCATGGCATTCAGACATTCGGCAAGATTGACCACTTCGGGCTCACGCGCAGCGTTCTCAAGCACTGTCTCGCCGCGTGCCAGCGACGCGGCCATCATCAGCACATGGGTGGCGCCGACCGAGACTTTGGGGAAAACATAGCGATTGCCTCTGAGCCGGTTCTTCGCCTTGGCGAGCACATAGCCGTTGTCGACATCGATCTCGGCGCCCAGTGCCTGCAAGCCGTCTATGAACAGATCGACCGGCCGGGTGCCGATGGCGCAACCGCCGGGAAGCGATACGCGAGCCTCGCCCATGCGCGCGAGAAGCGGGCCGACGACCCAGAATGACGCGCGCATCTTCGACACCAGGTCGTAAGGCGCCGTCGTGTCGACAATGTCGCGCGCGGTGAAATTCAACGTGCGGGTATAGCCGTTGGAGCCGTTCTGGTGGTCGCGCTTGCCGTTGACCGAATAATCGACACCATGATTGCCGAGGATGCGGATAAGCTGTTCCACATCGGCCAGATGCGGCACATTCGTCAGCGTCAGCGTTTCGTCGGTCAGCAGAGCCGCGATCATCAGCGGCAGCGCCGCATTCTTGGCGCCGGAGATGGGAATGGTGCCGGTCAACGTATTGCCGCCGACAATTCTGATTCGGTCCATAAAGTGTCCCCTCGGCCAGATAAAAAGGCCGGCTTCAATCGGTTTAGTATTTCGTGACCGCTCTAGACCATCGGCTGGGCGGGTTCAAGAAACAGCATTCCATACAGCGCCTATTACTTGTCCTGCGCTCTTTGGGTTCGCGTTGCATCCAGGCCAGCCGGCCGTTTGTCAGCTTCGCCGGCGCGGCGGGCACGCACCTGCGCCTTGCGCTTTTGCAAATTGGCGCGCAGTTCCTCCGCCAGTCGTGCTTTGCGGTCGCTGCCACCTGTATGTGGGAGTTTGTCATTCATCAAGAAGCTCCGTCGATCAGCGAAGATTATGGCATCGTCATGGCCTGCAAAATCCTTTGCGCAAAACCTTGCACACATAACTTGCGCTCTTGGAAGTGATGTGGCAGAAGTCCGCCGCATTCAAGATGCTGCCGTAGCTCAGTGGTAGAGCACTCCCTTGGTAAGGGAGAGGTCGAGAGTTCAATCCTCTCTGGCAGCACCATTTCCTTCAAGGAAAATCGTCTGTAACCCCAATACCTTAGTGATTTCTGTGGCTTCCGTCAACGGAAGAGCTACAAAGAATGTCACGATTGGCAGCACGACGAAGGTGGGTAATGACCGGCCCTTGGCCCCATCCCAATACCGGAATCCTCTATTACAGGAAGGTAACTCCTCCCGATATTTTTGCTGAACGGCGGCGGCTTGCTGAGCTTGGCGTGAAGGTGACGCGGGAGGTCCAGCGTTCTCTAGGCACTCGTGACAGGAAACCGGCTGAGCGGCTTTACAAAGAGGTCTCAGGGGAAGTTGAAGCGGAATGGGACCGCTGGCGGCTATTGCTTCGGGAAGGCCCTCAAGACCTATCTCCGAAACAGACTGTGGCGCTGGCGGCGGAACATGCCAGGGCGTTCCTTGCCAAACATGAGGAAGACGCCTTTGAGGCCCCGCCTGAGTCGCCCATCCCAAATCCTCCCGATGATGGCAACACGACGATGCTGGCAATGGTCGATGCCATGGAGCCGGACAAGCGGAAAGACTTCGAGCGGGACATTCGGGAATATGTCGGGGCAGGGGCGAAGCGAAAGCGGTCGCTCACCGTCCGGCTACTCTCCAAGTATCCCGGCCTGCGGGCAATCCTTGGGCGTGACGTAGCGGCTGCCCTTGAAGCAATCCATGGGGCTGATAGCGATGAGGCGTTGGCGAATAGGCGCTTGCACGTCACGGCTGAATCTCGACGGCTTCTAAATCTCCAGATGGCTTCCATGATGGGGGCTGTCCATCGGGGCCTAGAGGCGCGGCGTGGTAACGATTATAGCCGGGTGAAGGAACTTGAAGCGGCTCCCGATTTCGTCGTCTCCTCGCCTTCCACTGAGCCTTCTAGGCCTGCTAACGTCCTGACCTTGGAGCGCCTTCTGGATCACAAGGCCAAGACCACTAGCATCCGCGCCAAGACTGTTTCGGACAATCGGGCCTACCTCACCAAGTTCGTTGCGTTCATCGGGCATGATGATGCTCGGAAGGTCGCAAAGGATGATGTTCGGCGGTGGCGGGATAGTCTGATGGAAACCGGCCTGTCGCCCAAGACCATAACAGATAAATACCTATCGGCAGTTCGGGCGGTGCTGACTCATGGGGTCAAGGAGTTTGACCTGCCGTTCAATGCTGCGTCGGGCATTGCGGATAACCGGGAAGGTGTGGCTCCTAAGCGGTCCAAGGGGTGGACTGAGGAGGAAGCGGCAAGGATACTAAAGGCGACGTTTGGTGGGACATCCAAGGCCATCTCTGAGCCGCACAAGCGGGCACTGTTCTGGATGCCGTGGGTGCTGGCCTATACGGGACTTCGGGCGGCTGAGATAGGACAATTCCAAGGGCGGCACTTAAAGGAGGAGGATGGAATTCCCTATCTTCTCATCACTCCTTCCGATGGCAGCACCAAGAGCGGCAAGGCGTGGGCCGTGGGTATTCACAAGCATCTCATCGAGTTGGGCTTTCTGGATTTCATAAGGGAGATAGGCGAGGGGCCATTGTTCTATGAGCCATATCCTGCGGACACTGACCTAAAGGCGCTCAAAGGGAAGCATCGCGGTACTGAGGTGGGGAAGCGGGTAGGCCAGTGGGTTACTGAGGAGTTGAAGATGGAAGCTCCTCTAGGTCGGCCCCTCCATGCGTTGCGCCACCTGTTCACGACTAGGAGTCGCCATTGCGGGATGGACAAGGAGGCGCGGGACTTCATGATGGGGAGCGGGCCGGTGGATGCTAGGGAAGGCTATGGGGAATGGCCCCCTGCCGTGCTGGACCGAGAGATAAACAAGCTGCCTAGATTTGCGGTGATGGACACTGGGTGGCGTCCTTAATGAAAAGAGCTCCAAAAGTGAATTGACAATGGCTTGACAATCTGATTTTTTGAGGGGGAGAGAGATGTTGAGTGTTTTGAACGAAGTGAGAAACACGAGACAAAGAGAGGGGGAGTTGACACGAGATTTGTTTTTTTGCATAATCAGAATCAGTCGTCAATTCTCAGACTGTGAAACCTGGGGGCGGGCGTTGGATGAATACTTCTGGGGAGTTGATATTCGTCCATGAGGCCGCCTGCCTTCGCGAGGGTTGGGCGGCCTTGCTGCTTTTAGCCTCCCGCCCGTTCCAAGGCCCTCTTGACTTGCATGGGGGTCCACTGGCCTCCCCTTGATGTCGCCACCTCCATGTCATTGAGCGTCCCGGCGATGGTGGCGAGGGTCTGGCCTGATTGACGTAAGGGGCCGATGATCTTCATCACCTTCTCGGCTTCCCGCTTGGCTTTCTGCTGGATGGCCTCATTGCGCTTCATGGTCTTGTCCCGAAGGCCTCCCAACTTCACGCCTTTCTCTTTGGCAATCTGAAGGGCTGCTTTGGTGCGCTTGGAGATAAACTCCCGTTCCTGTTCCGCTAGGGCCGCATAGATGTGAAGCTGGAAGTTGTCGGCAAAGGGCATGGAGGCAACCCGGAGGCGGACCTTCTTGTCTTCCATGATGTTTGCAATGAAGGAAACCTTGCGGCTTAGACGGTCCAGTTTGGCTATGAGGAGTTCCGCTCCCGCTTCCCTCACCATCTTCAAGGCGGCGGCTAATTGGGGCCTGTCGTCGTTCTTGCCTGAGAGAACGTCCTGAAACTCCCCTATGACCTCCCAAGGCTCCTCCGAGAAGTTGGAGAGGAAGATGTCTATGTCCCGCCTCTGGGCCTCTAGGCCTAGCCCGCTCCTCCCCTGATCCTCTGTGCTAACCCGCGTATAGTGGCCTGCTGCCGGTTTTTCGGACACCAGGTTAAGCTAACATAGCTTGCTCCTCGAACTCGACGGGGCTGAGATAGCCCAGTGTCGAGTGCCGTCGCCGAGGGTTGTAGAAGCGTTCGATGTAATCGAACACATCCGCCCTGGCGTCGTCCCTCCTCCTGTAGACCTTGCGGGCCGTCCGCTCTGTCTTGAGCGACGAGAAGAAGCTCTCCATCGCAGCATTGTCCCAGACGTTGCCCGACCGGCTCATCGAACAGGTGATGCCGTGGTCAGCCATCAGGCGCTGGAACTGCTCACTGGTGTATTGCGATCCCTGGTCCGAATGATGAAGCAGGCTATCGGGTTTTCCTCTGCGCCAGATCGCCATGATGAGGGCGTCGGTGACGAGTTGGGCCGTCATCTCCGCCTTCATCGCCCAGCCGACGACGCGCCGGGAGAACAGGTCGACGACGGCGGCAACGTAGAGCCAACCTTCGGCGGTCCAGATGTAGGTGAAGTCGGCGATCCACTTCTGGTTCGGAGCCGATGCCTCGAAGGCGCGGTCGAGGAGGTTGTCCGAGACGGCGGTCCGCTCGCCGGCGTCCTTCGGCAGCCCACGGCGGCGCGGCCGGGCACGCAACCCGTTCTCCCGCATGAGCCTCTCGACGCGATGCAGGCCGCAGGACAGACCCTCGGCCAGGACGTCATGCCAGACACGACGGGCGCCATAGGTGCGGTCACTGCTCTTGAAGCTGCGGTCGATCCGGGAGACGAGTATCTCGTCGTGCCGCGAGCGGACGCTGGGGCTACGGTTGAGCCAGGCATGGAAGCCTGAGCGGGATACATCCAGTGCACTGCACAGCCATGCCACCGGCCAGATGCCCCGGTGCCTCGCGATGAAAGCGAACCTCATATCGCTTCCCTCGCGAAGTAGGCTGCGGCCTTTTTTAGGATGTCGCGCTCCGCCTTCAGTTTGGCGACTTCCTTGCGCAGCCGGTCGATCTCGAGCTGCTCCGGCTTCATCTGGCCATGACCGGGAAAGGCATGCTGCGGATCGGCAGCAAGATCCCTGATCCATTTGCGCAGCACGTTCTCATGGAGATCCAGATCACGGGCGGCCTGCGCAACCGCAACGCCCCGATCCTTCACCAGTCTCACTGCCTCAAGCTTGAACTCGCGGCTGAACTTCCTTCTCTGCATTCCCTCTCTCCAGTTCCGTTAAACACCTTATCTCGGTGTCCACGAAACCGGCAGCAGGCCA
>NZ_MDET01000055.1 GCF_002075885.1 Manganibacter manganicus | reverse complement strand
CTATGCGCGCCGCAACTTCATGGTGCCAATCCCGCGGTTTGCGACATGGGAGGCGTTCAACGCCTGGCTGGAAGAGCAATGCCGCAAGCGCCAGCATGACAGGCTGCGCGGCGAGAACGAGACGATCGGCGAACGGCTGCAGCGGGATCTTGCCGCCATGCGTCCATTGCCGGCGGCACCCTTCGATGCCTGCGACCAGGCCAGCGCCCGTGTCACGGCCCAGTCTTTGGTCCGCTACAAGACCAACGACTATTCCGTCCCGGTCGCCTTCGGCCATCAGGACGTTTGGGTTCGCGGCTACGTCGACGTGGTGGTGATCGGCTGCCGCGGCGAGATCATCGCCCGCCATCCGCGGTGCTGGGAACGCGAAGACGTCGTCTTCGATCCGCTGCATTACCTGCCGCTGATTGAGCAGAAGATCAATTCGCTGGATCAGGCTGCCCCTCTCCAGGGTTGGGACCTGCCCGGCGAGTTCGCCACGCTGCGCCGCCTGATGGAGGCGAGGATGAACAAGCACGGCCGGCGCGAGTATGTGCAGGTGCTGCGACTCTTGGAAAGCTTCGAGCTTGGCGATCTGCATGGGGCTGTGAAGCAGGCCCTCCAACTCGGTGCGATCGGCTTCGATGCGGTCAAGCACCTGATCCTGTGCCGGGTGGAGCGTCGGCCACCGAGACTGGACCTGTCCATCTACCCATACCTGCCGAGGGCGAATGTCGAGAAGACCTCGGTCAAGGCCTACATGCATCTGCTCGGTAGCATTGAAGGGGAGGAAGCGGCATGAGCACCGAGGCCCCCGAGATCCTGCTTGCCCATTATCTCAAAACCCTGAAGCTGCCGACCTTCCAGCGCGAATATCAGAAGCTGGCCCGGCTATGCGCCACCGAAGGCGTCGATCATGTCGGATATCTGACCCGGCTTGCCGAGCGGGAGATGATCGAGCGGGACCGCCGCAAGGTCGAGCGCCGCATCAAGGCGGCGAAGTTCCCGGTCGTCAAAAGTCTCGACAGCTTCGACTTCGCCGCCATCCCGAAGCTCAACAAGATGCAGGTGCTGGAACTGGCGCGCTGCGAATGGATCGAGCGCCGCGAGAACGTCATCGCGCTCGGTCCCAGCGGCACGGGCAAGACCCATGT
>NZ_MDET01000054.1 GCF_002075885.1 Manganibacter manganicus | reverse complement strand
AAGCGCGCCCGATGCCGCGATGTTGCCGGCGTCGAGTTCATCGCGGAGATTGGCGCCGGCGCCGGGCATAGATAGCGGCGCTGGGCGCCCCTGCGGCGGCGCGGCTTGCGCGAAAGCTTGTTACGCCTGAGAGGGACTAACCAAGTTCGCCATTTCCAGTTGTTCCCGTTTGTATCCGGCGTGTTGCGGGGTCCAAGTTTCGCCTTCACGATTGAACCAATGGCACAAGACGGAGCCCGAGGCAGCTGTAGCATCGCCGACAGTCATGTTGGGGCCTCCTGACTTCAGACGGACCACATCTCCGTCTTGAAATTGTCCGCCATCGTGGGCCCTCCTGATGTTTGAAAACGCTTAAAGGTAATCATACGTAGGACCTGGTGGCAACAGGCCAAGCGCTCGTCCAGTCGCAAGCGGTGTCACCCAGAATGGAGCGAAACCTTTTTGTAGCTTTCGGCTGCCGGAACAGAGACGCCATGACATTTCTCCGTTCGGAGCTGCATCTACAGTCAATCCCGGAGATCTGCCGCTAATGGCCGAACTCATGCGTGTTGCCCGCGAGCTGGATCGGCTGATCGCTGAGCGCGGCAGGCCGAGGTGCTATGGCAGCGAGTTCACCTCGAACGCCATCCTCGCCTGGACTGTCGAACAAGGGCGAATGGCACTACATCGCGCCGGGCAAGCCGATGCAGACGGATGCTGTAGAATAGCCCCCTTCTTCTCATTCGGCAGCCTTTCCACAGCCTTCGGCCTTTCCGGCCTCGTTCGCCATCGGGAAGTCGCTGCTGCATAGGCAGGTGCTGGCCTCCGTGGAATTTGATTGCCACTGGGATGCCGAATTGCTGCGCAGTTGGCCGTGAGAGCAACGCCGCCATACGCTGGCCGGCATCTGGTCTAGACCACGCGCTGAAGGCGGCAATCCGACCGACTGACTTACAGTCTGCGAGATGATAAATGCTCTGACTAGGGTTCTGTTCGCCTTGCTGGCCGTCTCGAAGGTTTCACCGTATCGACCGAACGCTTTTGCGCACGGGCGACTCCGGTCTATAAGGCAGCACTCGGTTGCGGCCACTCTGCTTGGCAAGATAGAGTGCCGCATCCGCCTGACGCTGAAGTTGCTCCGGTGACGCCGCCTCGCCAGCTTGCCCTTGAACCGCAACTCCGATGCTGAGAGTGACGCGGCGCGACACGCGAGATGCAGGATTGGGAAGAGCGGCAGCTTCAACGCTCTCACGAATTCGTTCAGCCACGGCGATGGCCTCCTTTTCATCCACTCCGGGCAGGAGCACGAGGAACTCTTCGCCGCCGTAGCGGGCCACGTGATCGCGATCGCGCCTCACATTTTGCTGGATAATGCCCGCGACCTTGACCAGACAGCGATCGCCCTCGGCATGACCAAGGCGATCGTTCAGTTTCTTGAAGTCGTCGATGTCGCACATCAACATAGCCGCACTGCCGTCGTTCCATAAGAGGTCGAGTGTTTCCGTCATCCAGCGCCGGTTCGCGACGCCTGTTAGAGCCTGACCTAAAAAGAGTTGAGTGATATCAGCAGGTTGTGATTCCGTCGGATTTGCGAAGATTCGATGGAGAGCACGATGCCGTGGACTGATATCACTCGGCGCGATTATGCCCGCGAGGCGGCGCGCTACGCAAGTGACCTGAGCGATGGGGAATGGGCGCTGATCGCGCCCTTGCTGCCTGGACCGAGGCCGGTTGGTCGGCCGCGTGTGGCAAACCTGCGCGAGGTGGTGAACGCAATCCTCTACATGGCGTCGACCGGCTGCCAATGGCGCATGTTGCCGAAGAACTTCCCACCCTTCACCACGGTGCAGAACTACTTCTATGCCTGGCGCGATATCGGCATCCTGCGCGCCGTCAACAACACACTGGTGATGGCGGCCCGGGAGCAGGAGGGCCGGGAGGCAAGTCCGTCCGCCGGCGTCATCGACAGCCAGTCCGTCAAGACCACTGAAAGCGGTGGTATCCGGGGCTTCGACGCAGGCAAGAAGATCAATGGCCGCAAGCGCCATATCGTGACCGACACCAGCGGGCTCCTGGTCGGCCTCGTCGTTCACAGCGCGGCGGTTCAGGATCGCGACGGCGCGGCGCAGGTGCTCAAGTCCATCGTGAAGCGCTGGCCATGGCTGCGCCACGTCTTCGCTGACGGTGGCTATGCGGGCCCGAAGCTGAAGGGCGCACTGAAAAGGAGCGGCTGCTTTGTGCTGGAGATCGTCAAGCGAACGGACAAGGCAAAGGGCTTTGAGCTGCTACCGCGCCGATGGGTAGTAGAACGGACCTTCGCCTGGCTCGGACGATGCCGTCGATTGGCCAGGGACTTCGAGAAAACGATCGCCTCGGCCGAGGCATGGATCTTCGTCGCCAGTATCCGACTACTCACCCGGCGGCTCGCAAAACCCCTGAAATCAAATCGATCTTTCTGAGTCAGGCTCTTAGA
>NZ_MDET01000053.1 GCF_002075885.1 Manganibacter manganicus | reverse complement strand
ATGTCAACGGCGGAGTAAAATCAGGCCACGCGGCGGCGTAAAAGTCGGCCACTTCGGCGCGCGCATGAGACGTCCGGGAGGGCGTAGCCCGAGCGGGGGTCTTATGCGTGCGCGGCGATTTTTGGAGGGTAGTTCAGCCGGCCTTTCGGGCGCGACTTTGCGCGAGGCGATAGCTGTCGCCATTCATCTCGAGAATGTTGACGTGGTGGGTGATGCGGTCGAGCAGCGCGCCGGTCAAACGCTCGGACCCCAGGATTTCCGTCCATTCGTCAAACGGAAGATTGCTGGTGATCAGCGTGGCACCCCGTTCGTAGCGTTGCGAGATCAGCTCGAACAGCAATTCCGCGCCGGTCTTGGAGAGCGGCACGAAGCCCAGCTCATCGATGATGAGAAGCTGGTAGGCGGCCATCTGTTTCTGGAACCGTAGCAGACGCCGCTCGTCGCGCGCTTCCATCATCTCGCTGACCAGCGCAGCGGCTGTCGTGAAGCCGACGGACAGGCCCTTCTGGCATGCAGCCAAGCCGAGGCCGAGCGCCACATGGGTCTTTCCCGTGCCGCTGGGACCAAGCGCAATGACATTCTCGCGCCGCTCGATCCATTCGCAACGCGCCAGTTCCAACACCTGCATCTTGTTGAGCTTCGGGATGGCGGTGAAGTCGAAGCTGTCCAGGCTTTTGACGACCGGGAACTTTGCCGCCTTGATGCGGCGCTCGACCTTGCGGCGATCCCGTTCGATCATCTCCCTTTCGGAAAGCCGGGTGAGGTATCCGACATGATCGACGCCCTCGGTGGCGCATAGCCGAGCCAGCTTCTGGTATTCGCGCTGGAAGGTCGGAAGCTTGAGGGCTTTGAGATAATGGGAGAGCAGGATCTCGGGCACGTCAGTGCTCATGCCGCTTCCTCCCCATGCGCGGAAAGCAGTCGCATATACGCCTTCGCCGATGTCGTCTCGACCGTCGCCCTCGGCAGGTATGGGTAGATGGACAGGTCCAGTCTCGGCGGCCGGCGCTCCACCCGACACAGGATCAGATGCTTGACGGCGTCGAAGCCGATTGCTCCGAGTTGAAGGGCCTGCTTCACTGCCGTATGCAGGTCCGCAAGCTCGAAGCTCTCCAGCAGGCGAAGAACCTGCACGTACTCACGCCGGCCATGTTTTGCCATACGGCCTTCCATCAAGCGGCGCAGCGTGGCGAACTCTTCGGGCAGGTTCCAGCCCTGGAGAGGTGCAGCCTGATCCAGCGAATTGATCTTCTGTTCGATCAGCGGCAGGTAATGCAGTGGGTCGAAGACGACGTCTTCCCGCTCCCAGCTTCGGGGATGGCGAGCGATGATCTCGCCGCGGCAGCCGATCACCACCTCGTCGACATAGCCCCGGACCCAGACATCCTGATGGCCATAGGCGACCGGGACGGAATAGTCGTTGGTCTTGTAGCGGACAAGCGACTGGGCCGTTACCTTGGCGCTGGCCTGATCACAGGCATCGAAGGGCGAGGCCGGCAACGCGCGCATCGCGGCCAGATCGCGCTGTAGCCGTTCCCCGATTGTCTCGTTCTCGCCGCGCAGCCTGTCGCGCTGGCGCTTGCGGCATTGCTCTTCAAGCCAGGCGTTGAACATCTCCCATGTCGCAAACTGCGGGATCGGCACCATGAAGTTGCGACGGGCATAGCCGACGAGACCCTCGACGTTCCCCTTGTCGTTGCCTTTGCCAGGCCGGCCGTAACGATCCCGGATCAGGTAGTGGGACAGAAACCCGCTGAATAGAGTAGCGCGCTTGCGGGTGCCGTCGGGCAGGATCTTGGCCACGAGGCAGCGGTCGTTATCGTAGACGATCGATTGCGGTACTGCGCCGAAGAAGGCGAACGCATGGATATGGCCGTCCACCCATGCCTCCGACACAGCCGCCGGATAGGCCCGCACATAGCAGCCGTCGCTATGCGGCAGGTCGAGCACGAAGAAGTGCGCCTTCCGCTCCACACCGCCAATGACGACCATCGCCTCGCCAAAATCGGCCTGCGCATGCCCTGGCGGATGCGACAGCGGCACGAACACTTCCTGGCGACGCTGCTCCCGCTCGCGCATGTAGTCCTTGATGATAGTATAGCCGCCGGTGAAGCGACACTCGCCACGAAGCCGGTCGAACACCCGCTTGGCCGTATGGCGCTGCTTGCGCGGCACCTTCATGTCCTCATCAAGCCAGTGATCGATCGTCGAAACAAACGCATCCAGCTTAGGCCGCCGGATCGGTGACTGACGCTGATAGCCCGGCGGCGTCGAATACGACATCATCTTGGCCACGCTATCGCGCGATATGTTGAAATGCTTTGCAGCCTGACGCCGGCTCATTCCTTCCGAGCAAGCCAGACGGACCTTCAGATATAATTCCACGGTGTAGATCCCCAACCCTCCTGCATTCGTCGCAGAAGGAAAATAGGTGGCCGGCTTTTACGCCGCCCGAAGCGGGACGATCCCGCCGCTACCGTGGACTAATTTTGCACCGCCGCTCTCAGCCGCCATTGTGCCGAGGACAGGCCAACGCCGCTGGCGCGCGTCTCAAAACGCTTGCGCATCAAGCGCTGCACGTCGTGGATCAAAAATCCCAATCTGTCTGTGCCTTCAGAAACCATGAGCGGGATATACAATAAGCGTGCTTACTATTCAAGGCGGGCATTGTTCCAGACGCCGGCGCATGACAGCCGTGGTCTGTCACATTGTTTGACCGGTAGGCGTGCGGAAGCTGGGCGCGTTTTTCAGGCAATCTGCAGGGCCACAGCTTTCCATTGGGCGATGGCTTGAAGGCGATGCTTTCGGATTTGGGAAGCGGAGCGGTTTGTAGGGGATGGAACGAAGAGATTGCGCACGGCCGAGAATATCGAGACGAAGCGCTGCAGGCCTCCAGGTGATCGAAAACCTTGCATCATTCGTTCTCGTTTCCGCAGCGGCACGTGCGAATTCTCAGATGGGGTTGTCTAATCGCAATGGTGACGTCAAGTATCTTGCACTTCTAAGAGCCTGACTCAGAAAGATCGATTTGATTTCAGGGGTTTTGCGAGCCGCCGGGTGAGTAGTCGGATACTGGCGACGAAGATCCATGCCTCGGCCGAGGCGATCGTTTTCTCGAAGTCCCTGGCCAATCGACGGCATCGTCCGAGCCAGGCGAAGGTCCGTTCTACTACCCATCGGCGCGGTAGCAGCTCAAAGCCCTTTGCCTTGTCCGTTCGCTTGACGATCTCCAGCACAAAGCAGCCGCTCCTTTTCAGTGCGCCCTTCAGCTTCGGGCCCGCATAGCCACCGTCAGCGAAGACGTGGCGCAGCCATGGCCAGCGCTTCACGATGGACTTGAGCACCTGCGCCGCGCCGTCGCGATCCTGAACCGCCGCGCTGTGAACGACGAGGCCGACCAGGAGCCCGCTGGTGTCGGTCACGATATGGCGCTTGCGGCCATTGATCTTCTTGCCTGCGTCGAAGCCCCGGATACCACCGCTTTCAGTGGTCTTGACGGACTGGCTGTCGATGACGCCGGCGGACGGACTTGCCTCCCGGCCCTCCTGCTCCCGGGCCGCCATCACCAGTGTGTTGTTGACGGCGCGCAGGATGCCGATATCGCGCCAGGCATAGAAGTAGTTCTGCACCGTGGTGAAGGGTGGGAAGTTCTTCGGCAACATGCGCCATTGGCAGCCGGTCGACGCCATGTAGAGGATTGCGTTCACCACCTCGCGCAGGTTTGCCACACGCGGCCGACCAACCGGCCTCGGTCCAGGCAGCAAGGGCGCGATCAGCGCCCATTCCCCATCGCTCAGGTCACTTGCGTAGCGCGCCGCCTCGCGGGCATAATCGCGCCGAGTGATATCAGTCCACGGCATCGTGCTCTCCATCGAATCTTCGCAAATCCGACGGAATCACAACCTGCTGATATCACTCAACT
>NZ_MDET01000052.1 GCF_002075885.1 Manganibacter manganicus | reverse complement strand
ACGCATGAGTTCGGCCATTAGCGGCAGATCTCCGGGATTGACTGTAGATGCAGCTCCGAACGGAGAAATGTCATGGCGTCTCTGTTCCGGCAGCCGAAAGCTACAAAAAGGTTTCGCTCCATTCTGGGTGACACCGCTTGCGACTGGACGAGCGCTTGGCCTGTTGCCACCAGGTCCTACGTATGATTACCTTTAAGCGTTTTCAAACATCAGGAGGGCCCACGATGGCGGACAATTTCAAGACGGAGATGTGGTCCGTCTGAAGTCAGGAGGCCCCAACATGACTGTCGGCGATGCTACAGCTGCCTCGGGCTCCGTCTTGTGCCATTGGTTCAATCGTGAAGGCGAAACTTGGACCCCGCAACACGCCGGATACAAACGGGAACAACTGGAAATGGCGAACTTGGTTAGTCCCTCTCAGGCGTAACAAGCTTTCGCGCAAGCCGCGCCGCCGCAGGGGCGCCCAGCGCCGCTATCTATGCCCGGCGCCGGCGCCAATCTCCGCGATGAACTCGACGCCGGCAACATCGCGGCATCGGGCGCGCTTGGCAGCAAAAATCATCGGGTGTCGGTTCATGTCGTAAAGAACGTCTCCGATGACAGCGCCCAAGGTGATCGCAAGCTGGATGGATGACCTGCTCGTGAGCTCACCGCCTGCTTCGGCATCATCCTTGGGCAGGAACCGCGCTATCCGGCCGCACGGCCCGCGTAGCGGAGCCCGTCCTGCGGGATTGTCCGCTAAAACATGCCGCTGTTCGCCGGCAGGATCGGCCGGGCACCATTCGACGTCGGGAGCGACGCGGCCCCGGGAACAAGGATGTCACTGCGGCGCGCAAAGGCGGCAAATGTCGCGCGCACGGTTTCGGCATCGATCTCGCCGGCAAGCCCCGCCTTGCAGGCATTGAGCGCGACGGCATGCGCACCGTTGCGGCTGGCAGCGGGCCAGTCCTGGAGTAGCGCGTAGGCTTCCATTACCGTCTCAATCCGAACGGGCAAACCCATTCCGACCAAGACCGTCACGGGTTCTTCGAAGCGGACGTGAAGCATGGCTTTATCCTTTCTCGACAAGTGGGAGTGGTGCAACCGGCGACGGCGAAACGGAATTCGGAACGAACGACCACCTTGAACGCCGTTGCGCAGAACGTGATGCGGAATATTCGGGAGGTTCGTGCGGGAGAACGATCCGCGCATTGCTTACGAGCGCGGGTTCCTTGCTGGAAGAACTCCTGTCGAGGTTTGGCGCAGGCACGGACCAGTGTGCCTGCACCAGTGCCTCGAGCCAGGCCGTGACAGCGAGCGGCGGATGCTTCCGTCCGTTGAACCAAGTTTGCACTTCCGACGACGGGCAACCGAGTTCCTCGGCCAAGTCGTCTTCAGACCACCGGAGCATCTTCAGGCACTCCTTCAGGCGCCCCGTCATCATGCCCGCATCTCCTGCCGCTGGAAGACGACATAGGCGAGCGTGAACAGGATAAGCATCGCCGCGACGAGCCCGGAAATCTGCGGCCAAACGATCAGCAAGCTCTGCAAGGTAGGCAACGGAGCGCCGAGGACGGCGCCCTCAAGCTGATTGTAGAACAGCGGGCCGACCGAGCGCGCCGCCGGATCGAGAAGCAGCCCGGTAACCTCGCCGTAGAGCGTCTGCGGCGAGAAGCGCCCGATGGCCTGCTGCCACTCGAATTGAGTCAGGACCGACATCGGATCGAACGAATCGAACGGCGCGACAACCCCCGCTAGCAGCGACGCGATCATGCTCCAGAAGACGGTCAAGACCAGCCAGACCGATAGCGCGGCCAACGCCGAGGTAGCGGGCGAGCGGATGACCGTCGAAAAGGCGATAGCGAGCGCCAACCAGACTCCCGCATAGGCGAGCGTGGCGGCAAGCCAGAACACGCCGCGCACGATATCGGCGCCCGAAGGCGGCAGGCCGAGGAACAGGATGCCGAGCCCGGTCATGAGCAGCCAGAGCGTCAGCAGCGCGATCACGATAACCAGAAGGCCGCCAAGGAACTTCCCGAACAGCACGGCGTCGCGATAGATCGGTTGGGCAAGCAGCCGGCTCATGGTGCGGCGGTTGTATTCGCCGTTGATGGCGTCGAAACCGAGTGCGATCGCCACCAGTGGCAGCAGGAAGCCGAGGAAGGCGGCGAAGGACGGCAGCGGCTCGCGCGCCACCGTGAACAGTTTCAGGAACAGATAGGCGTCCTCGGCCGTGGTATCCCTGATCTGGCCGATGGCGCCATAGACCGCGCCGATGGCGGTCAACAGCACCAGCAGCATGATCAGATGCATGCGGGCGCTGGTCATGTGATCGGCAGCTTCCTTGAGGGCCACCGTACCGACACCACGGAGCGGAGAGCCTTCACGCCGCATCGGCGACCTCCCTGAAATAGCGGTTGTAGGCCTGGTCGAGGCGCGCACGGCGAAGATCAAGGTTCCTGAGTGACCCGCCGCCCTGCACGATGAGTCGGGCAAGGTCGGGACGGACGTCGCGTGTGGCCTCAACTTCCCAGCGGCCGACTTCGGCCGAACGGACGGACTTGACCCCATCGGTTGAGGACGCCGCCTTCTCCAAATCGATCCCGTCGGCCTCGACGTCGACGATAAAGGCGCCGCCGCCGATCCTGGCCGCCAGTTCATCGACCGTGCCGACGAATCCGATCCGGCCCTTATTGAAGAGGGCAACGCGGTGGCAGATCGACTGCACGACATCGAGCATGTGCGAGGAAAGCAGGATGGTCATGCCGTCCCGGCTGAGGCGCTGGATCAGGTCCAGCAATTCCTGCGTCGACTGCGGGTCGAGACCGGAAGTCGGTTCGTCGAGGATCGCGACGCGGCACTCGCGCATGAGCAGTTCGGCGATGCCCAGCCGCTGGCGCATCCCGCGCGAATAGGTGGCTACCGGTTGATCGGCAGCTTCGGCCAGTCGCACCTTGTCGAACGCGGCGGCGATCCGCTCCCTTGCAAGATCGCGGGACATGCCAGCCAGCCGCCCTGTATAAGCGAGGTTTTCACGTCCCGTCATGCTGTCGTAGAAGCCCACGGAGTCCGGCAGGTAGCCAACCTCGCGCTTGACCTCCAGCGGCTGGCGCAACGGGTCCCGGCCAAGGATGCGCACGGTGCCCTCGCTGGGCTCCGTCAGCCCGAGCAGCATGAGGATGGAGGTGGTCTTGCCAGCGCCGTTCGGACCAAGCAGGCCGATCACCTCGCCGGCCGAGACGGACAGATCGATGCCGGCCACGGCCACGGCGGCGCCGTAGCGCTTGGCGAGGCCCTTCGCCTCTATGACGGGGGTGCTGCTCATCGCCGTCCATACCTCATCACCGCGACGCCCAGCACCAGAACCGCCGCAGCGATGGCGCCGAGGCCGGCAACGCCCCAGAGCGTCGACGTCCTCACGGTGGTGCGGAACTGCACGTCCTCCGAAACCGGGCCTCCGGCGGCGCGCAGAGTTACCATGTAGTCACCGGCAACGGCCCGTTCGGACGGGGTGATCTTCACCGCGACCTCGCTGGTGCCGTTGGGAGCAATCTGCGCCACCTGCTTCGGCTCGAAGTCCACGTTCCAGCCGGAAGGTGGCGTGGCGGAAAGCTCCAGATCGGTCGCGGGCGCACTGCCGCTGTTGACCAGCGTGAAAGTGAAGCTCGTTTCCTTGCCCGCCTCCGCCTCGCCCGACAGCCGCTCCTGAGGTCCGACGATCTGGACCTGCGGCTCGCCTGTCACCTCGAGGCTGAGTTCCGTCGTGCCCGTCTGACCATTGCCCGACACCTGAAAGGCGACCGGATAGCGGCCGGCGGCCGTGGCGCGCGAGGGCACGACCTCGATGGTTATCGTCTCACTGGCGTCCGGTCCGATGGGCAGGCCGGTGATCTCTTCGGAGCCGTACCCCTTTTTGAAGCGCGTCTGGAACCCGGCGGGTACATCGGCGGCAAGGTTGAAGAGTGCTTCCTCCTCGCCTTCATTGGTCACCTGGACCTTGAAGGAGAAAGTCGAACGAGCCGTGCCCCGCAGCGCTGGGAGCTTGGGCTCCAGCTTGATGCCCGCGGCCTTGCTCTCTTCGGCGGACAGGCGCACCGTCAGCGGCAGTGTGACGGTCTCGGCGCCGGTGCGGGCGCGTACCTCGATCGGATGACCTCCAGCGGCGGCGGCGTCGGCGGGCGGCGTCAGTTCGAGCGTCAGCCTTTCGGTGGAATCCGGCGAGACGATCGCAGCCGTCACATCCTTGGGGACCATGAGGATTTGTGTGGCGGTGCCGTCCCTGGGGTAAAATCGGTATAGGGTGGGCGGTGATTTTCACCGAGGCCAGCCATCTTGAAACCACCGCGTCGGTCGAGCCGGCGTTCCGAGGGTGCCCAGACGCCGGACACGACGCCGACGGTCCTGCAATTCCGCATCTGGCTGAAGGGACTGAGCCCGATGGTTTGGCGGCGGGTGCAGGTGCCGGCGACCATGACCTTGCGCGAGTTTCACGGCGTTCTTCAGGTCGCGATGGGCTGGGAAGGCATCCATCTCTACCAGTTTGTCGTGCACACGGTCCGCTATGGCTCATGGGAATTGACTGCGGAACCGCCGGACATCGGACTTGACGCATTGAAGCTGCGCACCGGAAGCCGGTTCCTGTACGAATACGATCTCAATGTTCCGTGGGAGCATGAGGTGCGGCTGGAACATCAGTGCGCCGCCAAGCCGCAAATCCATTATCCCTGCTGCATCGGCGGTGCCGGAACTTGCCCGCCGGAGGATAGCGACGGGCCTGAGGCCTGGATCCTGCAGGAAGATGAAGCGCTCGGACTTGGACTGGATGAGGACCTCGCCAGTGCGCTGGAGTTCTTCGCGGACATCAGCGAGACCAGATCCTTCGCGATCCTCGATGATCCCGACCGGGCTGAGGAATTCCGGGAACTGCTTCTCCGCATCGACAGGCGCAACGCTCTTTTGGGCAGGACGTTCGAGCGGCAGACGGTGAACAAGCGCCTGCGGCAGGAGGAGCATCTCACCCTCATGCATCAGCAGATATGACTTCACCGTTTGAACCGCGATTGTTCGCCAGCAGATTGGCGGCGAGAAGGGCAACGTCGTCACCACGCTCATGCCGGATGCCGGAGAGCAACGACCGTGCCGCTGGCGCGGTGACCTGATCGAACTTTCGGCGCAGGGTCGCGGCGGTCGTTTCCGCATAGTGCCGTGTCGTGGTGATGTTTTCGTGGCCGAGGAAGCGCTGGACGTCGGTGATGTCCATGCCGAGCGCCAACAGCTTTGTCGCCATCGTGTGCCGCAAAAGATGCGGATAGACCCGCTTTGTGATCCCGGCCTTGCGAGCGACTTGCCGGACGATCTGACCGATGCGCTGGCGGCTGTAGGTATAGGGCAGCGATCCTTTGCCCCGTTCCCGGCTCTGGAACAGGGGGCCGGCACGCCTTGTGCCGATATGAAGCCGCAGCATCTGTGTCAGTTCCCGCCGGATGGGGACTTCCCGGTGCTTCGATCCCTTTCCGCGCACGACGACGATCACGCGCTCTGCCAGGCTGACATCCTCGATGCGCAGGCGGGTGAATTCGGAAACGCGCAAGCCGGTTTCCAAAAGGGTCTGAAGCAGCAGGCCCGTCGCGCCGCTCGCCTCGTAGGCCTGGTCAATGAAAGCCAGTTCTTCCTCGATCGTGAGCCGGTTGATTGACGTTCTCTTTTCCGGCGGCGCGGAAAGACCGGCCTGCGCGCGGGCCCGTTTGATCACCGCTTTGCTCTGCAGGTAGTCGATCCCTTCCCGGATCAGGATTGTGGCGACGGCGTTGGCGGCACGCTCGATCGAGGTCATGATGGTTTACCAGATGATTTTCGGATTGCTAACTGGTGAGAGATATCACCGTTGCCGGCGAAAGCGGAGGGCAGAAATACGCGGATCGGACGCGATGAGCTTTCCACTTCGCCCGTTCTGGAAAACCCGGCAAGGAGATGCAGCATGCAGGTTCGGATCGTCATGGAACTCATCGGTGACGACGGCGAGGAGATCGGTCGGGAGATCATCGCCGACATGACAAAGATCACAACGGGTGCGGAGGATCTCGGCCTATCGCTCGCCGAGGGCAAAGCCCTGCTTGCCGGGCTTCAGCAGAAGATGGTGGAGACGCAGGTGAACCTATGGCTAGCGGAAAACCGTGAGACGGACGGCCGCCGGTTGCGGCACAAGGGATACTATCCCGTCACCTTCCACACTCTGTTCGGCGATGTCCGGCTCAGGAGTCCGCGATACGCGCTGCCGGAAAGTGAAGGACGCAATGGGCCGGGCACGGTGTCGCCGTTGCGGCAACTGATCCCCGATCACATTGCACCCGAGCGGCTGTATCTCGAGACGCGCTGGGCTTCGCTCGTGCCATATGCCGCTGCAGCCGAGTTGTTGGCCGATGTGTTGCCGATCGACTGCGGGATCAACGCCACGACGGTGCGGCAGCATGCGCTGAAAACGGCTGCCCGAATTGAGCGGGAGCTGACGGAAGAGCGCGTCTCTTTCATGCAGGATTCGTGTCCGCAAGACTGGACGAACCTGCCCATTCCCGACGGCCGCATTGTCATTGGCCTTGATGGTGGCTACATCCGGGATCGTGACGACCGGAAGAAGAATTTCGAGCTGATCGTCGGCCGCTCCCTGCCCGAGGACGGTGAGCCGCGCTATATCGGCTTCGTTCATGGTTACGACCGCAAGCCGCAGCGCCGAATCCTCGACCATCTTAAAAAGCAGGGCGTGCAGGCCAATCAGGATATTACCTTCATCACCGACGGCGGCGAGGAAGTTCGCTCGCTCGCCGAAATGATCGCCCCGGCCAGCGAGCATGTCCTGGATTGGTTCCACATCACCATGCGCATCACTGTGCTTCGCCAGTTCGCCCAAGGCCTTCGCCATCATGACAAGGAAGCCGGCAACGGCCTGCTGGACATGCTGACCCGGATCAAATGGTATCTGTGGCATGGCAACACCTACCGGGCGCGTGAGGAGATCGATTGGCTGCTCGACGATGCCGAAGCCACGGAAACCGACTACCCGAACATGAAAAAGTTTCTGACAGTGATTGGCGAATTCCGATTCTATATCGGATCAAACCACGCCAGCCTGATCAACTATGGCGAACGCTACCGGTCCGGAGAGCGGATATCATCCGCTTTCGTCGAGGCGACCGTCAACGCCGTTGTCAGCAAGCGTTTCGCCAAGAAGCAGCAGATGCAATGGAGCCGGACAGGCGCGCATCTTCTGCTGCAAACGCGAACGCAGACCCTCGACGGCTCGCTACGGTCGACCTTCGAGAAGTGGTATCCTGGCATGGCAAACGATAATCACCGAAATTCCGACAACCAGTCCGCAGCGTAGCTGCCACACAAATCCTCATGGTCCCC
>NZ_MDET01000051.1 GCF_002075885.1 Manganibacter manganicus | reverse complement strand
TGAGAGCGGCGGTGCAAAATTAGTCCACGGTAGCGGCGGGATCGTCCCGCTTCGGGCGGCGTAAAAGCCGGCCACCTATTTTCCTTCTGCGACGAATGCAGGAGGGTTGGGGATCTACACCGTGGAATTATATCTGAAGGTCCGTCTGGCTTGCTCGGAAGGAATGAGCCGGCGTCAGGCTGCAAAGCATTTCAACATATCGCGCGATAGCGTGGCCAAGATGATGTCGTATTCGACGCCGCCGGGCTATCAGCGTCAGTCACCGATCCGGCGGCCTAAGCTGGATGCGTTTGTTTCGACGATCGATCACTGGCTTGATGAGGACATGAAGGTGCCGCGCAAGCAGCGCCATACGGCCAAGCGGGTGTTCGACCGGCTTCGTGGCGAGTGTCGCTTCACCGGCGGCTATACTATCATCAAGGACTACATGCGCGAGCGGGAGCAGCGTCGCCAGGAAGTGTTCGTGCCGCTGTCGCATCCGCCAGGGCATGCGCAGGCCGATTTTGGCGAGGCGATGGTCGTCATTGGCGGTGTGGAGCGGAAGGCGCACTTCTTCGTGCTCGACCTGCCGCATAGCGACGGCTGCTATGTGCGGGCCTATCCGGCGGCTGTGTCGGAGGCATGGGTGGACGGCCATATCCATGCGTTCGCCTTCTTCGGCGCAGTACCGCAATCGATCGTCTACGATAACGACCGCTGCCTCGTGGCCAAGATCCTGCCCGACGGCACCCGCAAGCGCGCTACTCTATTCAGCGGGTTTCTGTCCCACTACCTGATCCGGGATCGTTACGGCCGGCCTGGCAAAGGCAACGACAAGGGGAACGTCGAGGGTCTCGTCGGCTATGCCCGTCGCAACTTCATGGTGCCGATCCCGCAGTTTGCGACATGGGAGATGTTCAACGCCTGGCTTGAAGAGCAATGCCGCAAGCGCCAGCGCGACAGGCTGCGCGGCGAGAACGAGACAATCGGGGAACGGCTACAGCGCGATCTGGCCGCGATGCGCGCGTTGCCGGCCTCGCCCTTCGATGCCTGTGATCAGGCCAGCGCCAAGGTAACGGCCCAGTCGCTTGTCCGCTACAAGACCAACGACTATTCCGTCCCGGTCGCCTATGGCCATCAGGATGTCTGGGTCCGGGGCTATGTCGACGAGGTGGTGATCGGCTGCCGCGGCGAGATCATCGCTCGCCATCCCCGAAGCTGGGAGCGGGAAGACGTCGTCTTCGACCCACTGCATTACCTGCCGCTGATCGAACAGAAGATCAATTCGCTGGATCAGGCTGCACCTCTCCAGGGCTGGAACCTGCCCGAAGAGTTCGCCACGCTGCGCCGCTTGATGGAAGGCCGTATGGCAAAACATGGCCGGCGTGAGTACGTGCAGGTTCTTCGCCTGCTGGAGAGCTTCGAGCTTGCGGACCTGCATACGGCAGTGAAGCAGGCCCTTCAACTCGGAGCAATCGGCTTCGACGCCGTCAAGCATCTGATCCTGTGTCGGGTGGAGCGCCGGCCGCCGAGACTGGACCTGTCCATCTACCCATACCTGCCGAGGGCGACGGTCGAGACGACATCGGCGAAGGCGTATATGCGACTGCTTTCCGCGCATGGGGAGGAAGCGGCATGAGCACTGACGTGCCCGAGATCCTGCTCTCCCATTATCTCAAAGCCCTCAAGCTTCCGACCTTCCAGCGCGAATACCAGAAGCTGGCTCGGCTATGCGCCACCGAGGGCGTCGATCATGTCGGATACCTCACCCGGCTTTCCGAAAGGGAGATGATCGAACGGGATCGCCGCAAGGTCGAGCGCCGCATCAAGGCGGCAAAGTTCCCGGTCGTCAAAAGCCTGGACAGCTTCGACTTCACCGCCATCCCGAAGCTCAACAAGATGCAGGTGTTGGAACTGGCGCGTTGCGAATGGATCGAGCGGCGCGAGAATGTCATTGCGCTTGGTCCCAGCGGCACGGGAAAGACCCATGTGGCGCTCGGCCTCGGCTTGGCTGCATGCCAGAAGGGCCTGTCCGTCGGCTTCACGACAGCCGCTGCGCTGGTCAGCGAGATGATGGAAGCGCGCGACGAGCGGCGTCTGCTACGGTTCCAGAAACAGATGGCCGCCTACCAGCTTCTCATCATCGATGAGCTGGGCTTCGTGCCGCTCTCCAAGACCGGCGCGGAATTGCTGTTCGAGCTGATCTCGCAACGCTACGAACGGGGTGCCACGCTGATCACCAGCAATCTTCCGTTTGACGAATGGACGGAAATCCTGGGGTCCGAGCGTTTGACCGGCGCGCTGCTCGACCGCATCACCCACCACGTCAACATTCTCGAGATGAATGGCGACAGCTATCGCCTCGCGCAAAGTCGCGCCCGAAAGGCCGGCTGAACTACCCTCCAAAAATCGCCGCGCACGCATAAGACCCCCGCTCGGGCTACGCCCTCCCGGACGTCTCATGCGCGCGCCGAAGTGGCCGACTTTTACGCCGCCGCGTGGCCTGATTTTACTCCGCCGTTGACATCTGGCGCGGCGCACGCGCGATATCCGCCTCAAAGGCGAAATCAAACACCTGTTTCGAGCACGCATCTGGTCGCAAACGGCGAAGATCATCCGTGCCTGGATGATCTGGGTGGCTTTTTTGGATGTGCTGACCCTGGCGCTCAATATACTGATCCTTCCAAGGGGGATCGCAGTGCCCATGCTGCTGCCTGGCGCCATCATTCCGCCCGTGGCTATCGGCATCGTCCTTGTTTGGCGACAACCGCGAGCGCCCTGGTTGCAGGGGGCGTCGCTGATAGCAGGCATGTTTCTTATTTTATTGTCGGTCGCGTTGGTGGGCGTACTCGCTGGTGGCGAGTTCTACGAACGGCATTTGAACGTCATGCTGTTCGTAGCCATTACAGCCATCATCATCTTCGGCATCCCGTTGGCCTGGACACTGACCATCGCCGCCTTGGCGCTGGGTCTCTATCTCATTTTTCAGCTGCTGAACCCGGCTATTGAACTCGGCAGTGCCGTGGCTGCGACGCTGTTTTTCGCCAGCGGTATTTTCGCAACGGTCGCCGCGCGCCGCATCATGACAATTCTCGCGCAGAAGACCTTCCTGTTTGAGCTTCGCGACAGACACAGGGTCGCCGAACTGGCGAACGCGAACGATCGGCTGGAACTCCTGGCGAGTACCGATCCGCTCACCGGCATCGCCAACCGGCGCTGGATGACGGAAAGGCTCGACCACCTGTGGGGCGGTGGCGGACGTTGCCCAGACGGTGCCGCGATGCTGATGTGCGACATCGACCACTTCAAGAAGCTGAATGATCACCATGGGCATGCCGAGGGCGATCGCTGTCTGGTCGAGGTCGCCCGGATTATCCATGACAACGTAAGGCGCGATCGCGATCATGTGGCCCGCTACGGCGGCGAAGAGTTCCTCGTGCTGCTGCCCGGGGTGTATGAAGAAGAGGCCGTCTCTGTGGCAGAGCGAATCCGCAAAAGCGTTGAGGCCGCCGCTTTTCCGAACCCTGGATTCCGCGTGTCGCGCTGCGTCACCCTAAGCATTGGAGTTGCGGTTCAGAGTGCTGATGGCGCCATCTCACCGGAACAATTACAGCGTCAGGCGGATGCTGCGCTCTATCTTGCCAAGCAAACCGGCCGCAACCGAGTGCTACTCCATAAACCGGAATCAGCTGAGCGCAAACGTATTCAATCGACACGATGAAGCCATCGATTCGGAGGCGAGGTCGATCCCGCAGCGCCGGCTCGCAGTTGAGCGCGGACGCCACCCACGAACGGCCAAACGACATCGCTGACCGCCATCGTTCTGTCTGGCTGTTCCCAGCCGCGACGAGAGCGCGACAGCCGCCGTCGTTCAGCTGAAACCGCCGACATCTTGACGTCACCCGCGTACGGCGAGCCGGTCGAGGACATCGCTCCGAGATCCCCCCAGGGCGGGCGCGAACAGCCTAATCACCCACAAGCTCGAGGGAGTCCTGACCGGCGAAACCGCGGATGAAACTCGGGTGCTGGTTGAGCGTGCCGAGTTCTTATCCGGTCGCTCCACCGGCCCGTCGTGGACAATCCCACCAAGGGCCTTTCGGCTGTCGAGATCGCCGGCTGTGTAGAGCGCATCCTTGTGCTCCCCGAGATCGCGGTTTTGCGGCCGACGCTCGCCCCGGAGTTCCCGGTCTATGGAATCCCGTTGAGACAGGGAGCGGGCCTGTTCAAACTCGACCTGCCACTGGTTCTGGATGACGCGTCGAACGACCTCTCACCGGCGATGCGCAAACTGCTCACGGACCTGTTCACCGACCTACGCCGGCTGGAGCAGCGCATCGGCGACGTGACGAGGGAGATCGCGGGGATTGCAGATCGAGAAGATGTTGCCCGCCGGCTTATGACGATCCCCGGAATCGGAGCACTGGGCGCTACCGCCCTTCTTGCGGCCGTCGGCAATGGGTGCCAGTTCCAGAAGGCCCGCGATCTGGCCGCTCGGCTGGGCCTTGTCCCGCGGGAGCCTCAACCGGGGGCAAGCAGAAGCTCCTCGGCATCAGCAAGCGCGGGAACCGCTATGTCCGCAAGCTCCTCGTTCATGGCGCGCGGTCCTGCTTCCGACACCTGGATCGAACCCGGGATCGCCTTGGAAGCTGGCTTGATGGGCTGCAGAGCCCGGATGCACCCGAACAAGGCCGTTGTCGCACTCGCCGCTGAGATGGCGCGCATTGTCTGGGTTGTCCTGACCAAGCCGGGAGCGCTCTACGAACGGCAGGAATCCTGCATTCGCCTGACCCTCTCGGCTCCGATTGCAAGGCTCGGGAATAGCGATGACGAAACAGTGGATCAGCATGCCGTAAGCCCTGTGCAAAAAAGCGGGCTTCGTGCCCGAACAATTTATTGGGAACGGCGTGCGCGGATCTCATCATGGCCGGACTGCAACAGCAGCCCACTCGCGAGAGGCCGGATACATTTATGCAACTGGAATCGTCACCGGCGATGTCGCGAATGGGCGTCGCCCATTACCTGCCTTATGCGATGATCCTCGCATTGGCGCGATTGGGATTACGATCGAGCGAGGTGGTGTCGCTCGAGCTCGGTGACATCGATTGGGTAACTGGACGAATCCGTGTGCGTGGCAAGAACGGTCAACGCAACGACCTTCCGTTGCCAGCGGATGTTGGCGAGGCGATCGCCGACTACTTGCGGAAGTGGCGCCCGCGCAATGCCAGCCGTCGTGTCTTTTTGCGCGACAAAGCTCCGATCCGCGGGTTCAAGGGGCCGAGTGGACTTGGTTGCGTCGTCCGACGCTCCCTGAAGAGGGCCGGCATCGACGCTCCCACAACGGGAGCCCACCAGTTCCGGCACGGCCTCGCCTCAGAGATGCTGAGTGGCGGCGCCTCGCTGGGTGAGATCGGCGAAGTTCTGGGACACCGTCATCTGCAGACAACAGCGATCTACGCCAAGGTCGATCTCGACGCGTTGCGAACACTGGCTTTGCCATGGCCGGGAGAAGCCCAATGAGCACACTCCGACAGGCTGTTCAGGAGTACATCGAGATGCGGCGAGGGCTGGGGTTCAAGCTGCGAGAGACAGAACGGGGATTGATCGATTTCGCCGCGTTCCTGGAGGCCCATGATACGCCATATGTCACGACGGAACTGGCCCTTGCCTGGGCTCAGCGACCGTCGCGCGCGCAGCCTTCGCATTGGGCGAGACGGCTGGGCTACGTCCGCGGATTTGCCCGTCATCAAGCAGCCGCTGATCCGCGAACCCAGATTCCCCCAGACGGCTTGCTACCCTTTCGACCGAAGCGGGCACGGCCGTATCTCTACTCAAAGGAAGACATCCAGCGCCTCTTGTCCGCGGCGCTTGGGATGAGCGTTCATGGCGTTCAGTATATGCTGAACAAACACCGCCAGACCGCTTCTGCCATTTGCCCGTCGCTGAATGGAAAGCGCGTCACTGTTCATCGTTTGAGGCACACGATGGCCATGGACCTCCTGCAGGCGGGCGTCGATCGCGCCGTCATCGCTCTGTGGCTCGGCCATGAATCGGTCGAGACCACACAGATCTATCTCGAGGCGACGTTGGCGATGAAGGAGGCGGCATTGGCAAAGACGTCCCCATATTCCGGCAAGTCATCCCGCTTCCGGGCCGATGACCATTTGCTCGGATTCTTGAACAGCCTGTAGATCGAGCTGACTATGTCGGGTGGCCCGGGCGTTCCTGCAGGAAATCTCTCTATTCCTCAGACACTTACCGTTTTGCGGTCAAAGCTACTCGACATTAGTCGGGCGGGGTAGATAGTGCCTGAGCGTGTGGACCGTCACACGCTTATCTATGCCGGCGGCCGCACGCGCCGAGCGGCAGGCCGAATACAGCACCTGCACGTCAATGGGGCGATTTGCATCCCGGCCCGGAAACAGCCAGCCCTGCGGCTTCGCCAGTTGCCAGTAGACCCGCAGGATGCGCAGAAGCTGCGCCGACAGCATCACGGTGCGATCCTTGCCGCCCTTGCCGTGCTCGACCCGGATGACGCCGCGTTCGCTATCGATGTCGCCGACCTTCAGCCCGACGGTCTCCGAAGCGCGAAGGCCCGCGGCATAGGCCGTTGTCAAGGCGGTGCGCGTCTTCAGGCTCGGCACTGCCTCGAGAAAGCGGACAACCTCGTCGGCGCTGAGAACCACCGGCAGCGTGCGTGGCGCGCGGGCATAGGCGATCCGCTCAGGGATCTCGGCATGACCCAACGTCACGCCGTAAAAGAACCGCAATGCGCACACCGTCTGGTTCAGCGCCGGCCACGAGATTCCGGTAGAGACCAGATGCACCTGGAAGGCGCGAACGTCCTCGAGGCCAAGCCGGTCCGGTGACCGGCCGAAATGCCGGGAGAACTTCGCTACCGCGTGCACGTACGATCGTTGCGTGGCCGGCGACAGATTGCGGATCGTCATCTCCTCGATCATGCGCCGGCGAAGCGGGCTCAACTCGGTCATCTCATTGCTCCTGTTCTCAAGATTGCGCTTCAACAGCCGCAATCCTTCAAAACAGAAGCTTCATCTGTAAACCGACCCATGCCGCGTCAGCGGCTTCGTTCAATCCTACGATTCTCTCAAAATAGGAAACGCTCTAGGTCCCTTATTCAGGCAAATCTCCACCCAGCGGTGCCGGCCCATTTTCACTGCTGAATCTGTAAGCGCGCCCGATGCCGCGATGTTGCCGGCGTCGAGTTCATCGCGGAGATTGGCGCCGGCGCCGGGCATAGATAGCGGCGCTGGGCGCCCCTGCGGCGGCGCGGCTTGCGCGAAAGCTTGTTACGCCTGAGAGGGACTAACCAAGTTCGCCATTTCCAGTTGTTCCCGTTTGTATCCGGCGTGTTGCGGGGTCCAAGTTTCGCCTTCACGATTGAACCAATGGCACAAGACGGAGCCCGAGGCAGCTGTAGCATCGCCGACAGTCATGTTGGGGCCTCCTGACTTCAGACGGACCACATCTCCGTCTTGAAATTGTCCGCCATCGTGGGCCCTCCTGATGTTTGAAAACGCTTAAAGGTAATCATACGTAGGACCTGGTGGCAACAGGCCAAGCGCTCGTCCAGTCGCAAGCGGTGTCACCCAGAATGGAGCGAAACCTTTTTGTAGCTTTCGGCTGCCGGAACAGAGACGCCATGACATTTCTCCGTTCGGAGCTGCATCTACAGTCAATCCCGGAGATCTGCCGCTAATGGCCGAACTCATGCGT
>NZ_MDET01000050.1 GCF_002075885.1 Manganibacter manganicus | reverse complement strand
GATCGTGTAGCCGCCGGTGAACCCGCATTCGTCACGAAGCCGGTCGAACACACGCTTGGCCGTGTGCCGCTGCTTGCGCGGAACCTTCACGTCCTCATCCAGCCATCGATCGATGGTCGCAACGAACGCGTCCAGCTTCGGCCTCCGGATCGGTGATCGGCGCCGATAGCCCGGCGGCGTCGAATACGACAGCATCTTGGCCACGCTGTCGCGCGATATGTTGAAATGCTTCGCAGCCTGACGCCGGCTCATTCCTTCCGAGCAAGCCAGACGAACCTTCAGATACAATTCCACGGTGTAGATCCCCTAACCCTCCTGCGCTCGTTGCAGAAGGAAAATAGGTGGCCGGGTTTTACGCCGCCCGCAGCGGGATTATCCCGCCGCTACCGTGGACGAATTTTGCACCGCCGCTCTCACCGGGGAAAAGGCTTCGATACCAAGGCGATACGCACGCTGGTCCGGCTGCGCAAGAAGGATCAGGCCGAGCGCCAGGAGGAGGAGTCGATCCTCGATCTCTACATGACGGCGTTGGGCATGGTCTGAGGCTTATTCAGCTTCGGCTGATACGGGTACTCGTAAGGTTAATAGGCCTTACGAAGACGCGCGGCATAAAACCCGTCGAGGCCGGACAGCGCTGGTGTTTCCATATCAAGCCCTGCCGGTGTAGTACGCAGCGCACCTGCCGGTGTGATGAATGGTTGAACGCCGGCGATCTCATCAGGCTTGATTGGGTCAAGCACGATGGCGGGGTTTTCTGTGAGGAAAGTCTCGACCAGTTCCTCGCCCTCGCTTGGATCGAGCGAGCAATTGGAAAAAACGATCTGTCCGCCCGGTTTCAGCAGCTTTATGGCATGCGCCAGCAGCTTTGCCTGTAAGGCTGCCAGCTTGGCGACATCTGCCGGCGTCTTGATCCATGGGATGTCCGGATGGCGTCGCACTGTACCGGTCGAGGAACAGGGCGCATCAAGCAGAATGGCGTCGAACGGGCGAGGCGGCGCGAAAGCCAGCAAATCGGACTGCACGGTTTCGGCCGATAGGCCGAGACGCGCCAGATTTTCTTCAAGCCGAGCCAACCTGTTCTTTGACGTATCGAGAGCTGTGACCTCCGCTCCCGCCAAGACGAGTTGCGCCGTCTTGCCGCCTGGCGCTGCGCAAAGATCGGCGACACGAAGACCATTGATGTCGCCGAACAGCCGTGCCGGCAGGCTGGCTGCCGCATCCTGCACCCACCATGCGCCCTCGACAAAGCCTGGCAAATCCGGGATCGGCGCGACCAGCTTTTCCACACGCACTGAGCCGGTCGGCAAAACGATGCCGCTCAGCCGTTCGGCCCAAAGTTCAGGGTTGGACTTCACCGTGAAATCGACCGGTGCCTCGCGCCGGTGCGCGGCCAGAATCTTGGCGGTTTCATCTGGTCCGTAAGTCTTCTCCAGCATGGCCGAAAGCCAGTCCGGCGCATCACGGCTGGTTTCCAACATAATCGGAAGTTCCGCCGCCTTGGCTCTCGCCAGCGCCCGCAGCACACCATTGACGAGGCCGGCGAAGCGCAGGGTGCGCGGATCGGACTTGGCATGGGTAACGGCGAGATCGACGGCGGCGCTGTCCGGCACGTCGAGAAACAAAATCTGTGCGGCAGCCACATGCAGGAGATGCGAAAGCGTGGTTGCGTTCGCCGGTAGCGGCTTTTCCAAACGGCATGCCAGCAGCGCTGCAATAGTGCCGCGATGGCGCAGTGCCGTGATGAGGATGGCACGCACGAGCGCGCGGTCGCGGACGTCGAGTGCCCGGTATTGAGGGTGGCCATGCTCGGCATCGGTCAGGCCGTCGAGCGGCGTTGCGGCATCCACGACCGCGGCCAGAAGGCGGGTACCAGCCATCCGGACGGCAAGGCCGGGAATGGCAGACAAATTTTCGCGCTGGACGTTACGGTTTCTCATGCCGCCGCAATCACACGGGCTGCAGCGCTTGTCGAGGGCCTGTCTATGACCAAGGCCCTTTTGGGCCGGTCGGATTGCCGACCCATGGATTGCGCTGTGCTGGTCTTTCGGCCCGCACTTGGCGCTGTCCAGCACGGTTCCACGGGCCGGAAGGCGCATCGGACGGCTCGTTGGATGCCGGTCCGTCATTGCCGCTACCCATCTGCGCGGCCATCGCCTGAAGCGCGGCAATGCGGTTTTCGGTCGCCGGGTGGGTGGAAAAAAGACTATCCATGCGTTCGCCCGAAAGCGGGTTGATGATGAAGAGATGGGCTGCCGCGGGGTTGCGCTCGGCATCCGGATTGGGGATTTGTTTGGCGCCGCGCGCGATCTTGTTCAGCGCAGAGGCCAGCCAGAGGGGATGGCCGCAAATTTCGGCCCCGCGCCGGTCTGCCTCATATTCACGCGTGCGGCTCACCGCCATCTGCACGATCATCGCGGCAAAAGGCGCCACGATCATTGCCACCAATACACCGACAAAACCGAACGAATTGTTTTCATTGCGGCTGCCACCGAAGAAGAAGGCGAAATTGCCAAGCATGGAAATGGCGCCGGCCAGCGTGGCGACGATGGTCATGGTCAGGGTGTCGTGATGCTGTACATGGGCCAGTTCGTGCGCCATCACGGCCGCAACCTCTTCATGGGAAAGCCGATGCAACAGGCCGGTTGTGGCGGCGACGGCGGCGTTTCGCGGGTTACGGCCCGTGGCGAAGGCGTTGGGCTGGTCGTTTTCGATGAGATAGACCTTCGGCATGGGTAACTCGGCTCGCCGAGCGAGATCGCGAACGATGGCATAATATTCCGGCGCGTTCTTTTCATCCACCTGGACGGCATGGTTCATTGCCAGCACCATCTTGTCGGCATTCCAATAGCTGAACAGATTCATGCCGGCAGCTATGACCAGTGCGATCATCATGCCGCCCGATCCGCCGAGCAGATAGCCGACGCCCATGAAAAGCGCCGTCATCGCAGCGAGAAGCACGGCGGTGCGAAGGGTGTTCATAGTCTGCTCCGTATGGTTATGACGGGCATCTTTCCATAGGCTTATATTGCCACAAACTCCGCTATATGATGGGGTATAGTAAGCCCCGTTTCAATCCGCGAGCAGAGAGAACATGGCAGAGGAAACGACCGGCGACGTCATTGCAGATGCGTCGACCAAGGACTTGTCGCCGGCGGCGCGCCGGGCGCTCGCCGAGGCTAAAGCGCGGCGTGAAGCCTATCGCGCCGCGGAAGCCGCCAGGCCGAGGGAAATTGGTGGGCGTGGCGGCCATGAACCGGGCCGCTATGGCGATTGGGAGGTTAAGGGCCTCACCAGCGATTTTTAGCACGATCTGGAAAAATAGACGCCGGTTTTCGGAGGATCATGCTCGCATAAAGATGAGCATTCTGCTTTCCATGCGGTCGTGCGCCAACGGAAAAGGCCGCCGCTTCTACCCGAAGCCGGCGGCCTTCCCGTGTCTTCGTTCAGGGCGCAGCTCGTACGTGGTGGCAAGACCACCGCAGCCGCGCGGAGCGATCCTTTAGCGGAGAGGCTGCTCCCCGCAAAGGCGATCCGCCGGAACCACGCTCTGGAAAACGAAATCACTCGACATCGGATCACCTCCTTTCAATTCGTTGAACACGAGGCCAATGTGGGGGCATACGCCGGCCGATACAAGGCGCAAACCGGGCGAGCCGATTCCCGCCTGCCGATCCGCTTCTGTTCGCCATGAACCGGTCAGAGAAAATGCAGTTGCGCGCCGGGAGCGACTTTGCCGGGGCGCTCGACAGTACAATAGACGCCGAAATTGTGACGGTTGTTCCGCACCACGGTCCGCAGGATCTCGGCATCTTCCTCTATGCCCTCTTGCGCGATGATAGTGAAGCCGCAGCGCCGGCACGGCGCAGCGACGGCAAGTTCGACCTCGCCAATGGCGATACGCCGCCCGAGCCATTCCGACTCGGGAAACGCGCCTTCGACTTCAGGCATATCGATCAGTATGCCGGGGCGAAACCGCCGTGGATCGCAGTCTGCCGCCGGGTGCAGCGCTTTCAGGCGGGCCAGCGAAGCGGTGGTCAGGAGATGGACCGGCGCCTTTTGATAGCGCGGGCCCGTGGTGGAACCGTCAGCCGGTTGCGGCCCGTCATCAAGGTAAGGTCGCAGAGAAACCTCGAAGCCGAGATAGTCGCTGATCGCCCTGTCGCTTTGGGCGGCCGGCGCGGCAAGCCAGCCGCCGCCAGGAATCTCCACTTCCAGTCCGGCCTCACCCGACAGCCGCGTGCGGATGCGGGGAGCCTGGCCCCATTTCGCCGGGTTCCTGTCGGGAGCGGCCACGATGCCGCTCGCCACGTCGAAAAGCCCGTAGATACGATCGCCTTCCACACCATCGGGCCTGATCAAAAGCTCAGGCATTGGCTGCCCGGCAAGCGAACTTACCGGATAGCGCCACAGGTGCGCAACCGTGCCGTCAGCGCCCATGCGAGCCCTATGCCCGCTTGTTCTGCCGGTTGGCGATCAGATCGTCCACGACGCTTGGGTCGGCGAGTGTCGAGGTGTCGCCGAGCGCCGAAAATTCGTCCTCGGCGATCTTGCGCAGGATGCGGCGCATGATCTTGGCGGAGCGGGTTTTCGGCAGGCCTGGTGCGAACTGGATTTTGTCCGGCGTGGCGATGGCGCCAATCTCGTGGCGCACATGTGCGATCAATTCCTTACGCAGATCGTCGTTCGCGGCCACACCCTCGGCCAGCGTGACATAGCAGTAGATGCCCTGGCCCTTGATGTCGTGAGGATAGCCGACGACGGCGGCTTCCGCCACCTTGTCATGGGCGACGAGCGCCGACTCCACTTCCGCCGTGCCCATGCGGTGGCCCGAGACGTTGATGACATCGTCGACGCGGCCAGTGATCCAGTAATAGCCGTCGGCATCGCGGCGGCAGCCGTCGCCGCTGAAATATTTGCCCTTGTAAGTGGAGAAATAGGTCTGCACGTAGCGCTCGTGATCGCCGAAGACGGTGCGAGTCATGCCGGGCCACGCCTGTCGCATGCACAGATTGCCGCTGCCTTCGCCCTCGATGATATTGCCGTCACCATCCAGCAGCTCCGGAATAATGCCGAAAAAGGGCAGGGTAGCGGAGCCTGCCTTCAAATCGATGGCTCCCGGAAGGGGGGCGATCATGATGCCGCCGGTTTCGGTCTGCCACCATGTGTCGATCACCGGGCATCTTTGTTCGCCGACGACATTGAAGTACCATTCCCAGGCTTCCGGGTTGATCGGTTCGCCAACCGAGCCAAGGATGCGCAGAGATTTGCGCGAGGTTTTCTCAACCCATTCGTCTCCGACGCCGCGCAGGGCGCGGATCGCTGTCGGTGCCGTATAGAAGATGTTGACCTTGTGCTTGTCGACCACCTCCCACATGCGTGACGGCGTCGGATAATTGGGCACGCCCTCGAACATCAACGTGGTGGCGCCGTTGGCGAGCGGTCCGTAGAGAATGTAGGAATGGCCCGTCACCCAGCCGACATCGGCGGTGCACCAGTAGATGTCGCCATCATGGTAGTCGAAAACATATTGGTGGGTCATCGACACATAGACGAGATAACCGCCCGTGGTGTGCAGCACACCCTTCGGCTTGCCGGTCGAACCTGATGTGTAGAGGATGAACAGCGGGTCTTCCGCCCTCATATGTTCAGGTTCGCAGGCAGGTTCGACCGATGCGGCCTCTTCATGTAGCCAGAAGTCGCGGCCTTCGACCCAATCAATCTTGCCGCCGGTGCGGCGCGTCACGATGACCTTGTCGACCTTGATGCCGTCCTTGGCGGCGATCTCGATCGCCTTGTCGGTATTGTCCTTCAGCGGAATGCGCTTGCCGGCGCGCAAGCCTTCATCAGCGGTGATAACGAAGTTCGATTTGCAGTCGGTGATGCGACCTGCCAGCGCGTCGGGCGAGAAGCCGCCGAACACCACCGAATGAACGGCGCCGATACGCGCGCAGGCGAACATCGCGTAGGCCGCTTCCAATACCATCGGCATATAGATAGTGACCCGGTCGCCCTTCTTGACACCATGCTTTTTCAGCACATTGGCGAAGCGGCAGACATGTTCGTAGAGCTCCTTATAGGTGACAGTCTTGTCGTCAGAAGGATCATCGCCTTCCCAGATGATGGCAGTCTGATCGCCGCGCCTTTCCAGATGCCGGTCGATGCAATTATAAGCTACATTGGTGAGGCCGTCCTCATACCATTTGATCGATACATCGCCCTCGAAGGAGGCGTTCTTCACTTTCGTGTAGGGCTTGAACCAGTCGATGCGCTTGCCATGCTCGTCCCAGAATTTGTCCGGGTCGCCTACGCTGTCGGCATACCACTTCAGGTAGGTCTCGTTGTCGATCAGAGCGTTCTTCTTCCAAGCCGGCTGGACGGGGTGGACATGGGCATCGGACATTTTCGAGCTTCCTCCTGAGAACGGCTGCCTGCACTGCGCGAGCGCCGTGAAATCGGCTGCCCTATTAGCAGCTTCAACCATACAACAACATTAGACGTTTGGTTCGTCCGTATGCAACGTGAGCTGCTCCCCGATCGTTGGACAGGATCTGGCATAAATTAAGCTACTCTCTGCACCTGCTGATCGGGTTGGGTTTCGTCTTTTCTCAGCCAATAGACCACGGCGGGCGGTCTGCCGCCAAGGGCTGAATGTGGGCGTTGGTGGTTGTAGAAGGTCATCCATTTCCGGATGCCCGCCCTCGCTTCTGATCCGGTCTCCCAGGCATGCAGGTAGACGCACTCGTATTTCAGGGTCCGCCACAACCTTTCGATGAAGATATTGTCGAGGAACCGACCCTTTCCATCCATCGAGATGCGCACGCCGGTGTGGCGCAGGCGATCGGTCCAGGCGAAAGAGGTGAACTGGCTGCCCTGATCGGTATTCATGATTTCCGGCAGCCCGAACTTGTAGATGGCCTCGTTCAGCGCCTCGACGCAGAAATCGGCCTCCAGCGTGTTCGAGATGCGCCAGGCTAGGACCTTTCGGGTGTGCCAGTCCATGATGGCAACCAGGTAGAGAAACCCGCGCCGCATCGGCACATAAGTGATATCGGCGCACCAGACCTGGTTGGGCCGCTCCACGCGCAGTCCCTTCAGCAGGTAGGGATAGGTCTTGTGCCCCTTCGCCGGTCTGCTGGTAGTGGGTTTCTGGTAGATCGGCATCAATCCCATGAGCCGCATCAGCCGGCGTATCCGCTTCTCGTTCACCAGATGGCCGTCGTTGCGCAAATGCCAGGTCATCTGCCGGACACCGAAAAAGGGCGTTTCCAGGAACTGTTCGTCGATCAGCCGCATGAGGGCCAGGTTCTGCGCGGTCTCCCCCTTCGGGGTGTAATAGAAGGACGAGCGTGAGATCGACAGCAGCTTGCATTGCCGAGTGATCGACAATTCCGGATGATCCGGCTCAACCATGCCGCGCCTCACTTCCCGCCCCAGGGCTTCAGCTTTCTTTCCAAAAAAGAGTTGGCCACCGCCAGCTCCCCGATCTTGGCGTGGAGCTCCTTCACCTGCTCCTCGTCGATCTCGGGCTTTTTCCGGCCATTGCGTTCGAACACACCCGAGGCGCCTTCGAGCAGAGCGCGTTTCCACTGGTGAACCATCGTCGGATGAACTCCGAACCGGCTTGCCAGCTCGGCTGCGGTCTCTTCGCCCTTCAAGGCTTCCAGGGCGACCTTCGCCTTGAACTCAGGCGCGTGCTGCTTGCGTTTCGACATCTCTGATCTCCTTTTCGTCGAAGATCAGCAGACCGCAAATCATAGCTTATGTCAGTGTCCGAATTTCGGGGGGTAGCTCA
>NZ_MDET01000049.1 GCF_002075885.1 Manganibacter manganicus | reverse complement strand
GTTGCTCGGTCAGCTGACGGGAATATTCGGGATCAAGGGTGCCCGCCAGGAAGGCGCGGATATACGGACATGCGCTGTGGCTTTCCCTCCTTGGCGCTTCGGGTGCAGGAGGTTCTGCAGCATGATCCGTTGTCAGGGCATCTCTTCGTCTTCAGGGGCCGCAGATCGGATATTTTGAAGATCATCTGGCATGATGGTCTGGGCGCCTGCCTTTTTACCCGGCGGCTGGAGAAGGGCCGGTTTATCTGGCCGAATATGGGATAGCATCCGTCAAGGTGGTGTAGAATTGGGACCGGGCCGTCATGATCAGGCGGCTCTGGGTGAAATTTCTCCATCGCAGCTACGCGAGGAGGTAGAGCTGAGTTTAAGTGCTGTCATTGAAGTTTCACGAGCCTGATAAACGGACGTCATATGTCGCCCATAGTGATGCAAATATTCAATCGATGCACCACTAACGATCAGGATTATTGTGATGCTGGCTCTGAACGGAGTTGCCGTGACCTATGCCAACGGCACCCAAGCTTTGAAGACAACGACATTGACGTTCAACCAGGGTCAGTTCGTCGTGCTCCTCGGTAGATCCGGCGCAGGCAAATCTACCCTCATCCGGACACTCAACGGCTTGGTTGCGCCGACGTCTGGTTCGATCACTTCTAACGATATTGGTGCTCTGGATGCGGAAACTAAGCTTCGCATTCACCGAAGGCGAACTGGGATGATATTCCAGCAGCACCAACTCATAGGGCGCTTGAGCGCGCTCGACAACGTCATGACGGGCCGCCTGGGCTACCACTCTGGCTGGCGTACGTTGTTCCCTATGCCGCGTTCGGATCGAAGGCTGGGGTTGGAATGCCTTGAACGCGTAGGCCTTCTTGATAAGGCTCTCGTCAGGGCGGATCAACTATCCGGCGGTCAGCAGCAACGGGTGGGCATTGCGCGCGCGCTGGTCCAGAAGCCCCAACTGGTCCTTGCAGATGAGCCCGTTGCAAGTCTGGACCCTGAAACGGCTGTCGAGGTCCTGTCGCAGCTTCGCGAAATATGCACAGCCGACGGCATCACTGCTGTGATCAGCCTTCATCAGATCGATCTAGCTCGCCGGTTCGGCGACCGGGTCATTGCTATGCGCGACGGGGAAGTGGTTGCGGACGCCGCTGTCGACGAACTGACCGATCAAATGTGTGCGTCGATCTACCGCAGCGCCCCAAGAAATCCGACCACAACACAAGATTTGTCCAACTACGAGTATGATCAACCTTTAGCTGCCATGGAGGCCGCATTATGAAGAAGCTTCTGTCCCTCGCATTCCTCGCCGTTCTTGGCTGGAGTTCGTTGGCGCATGCTGGCTCAAATCCAGAGACATTGCGCGTCGCGTTGCTACCGGACGAGAACGCCGCCACTGTCATCAAAAACAATCGTCCTCTCGAGGAGTATCTTGAGAAGACACTCGGTCGGGAGATTGAACTGATCGTAACGACCGACTACTCGTCAATGATCGAAGCGATGCGTTTCGGCCGGCTTGAGTTGGCTTATTTCGGGCCGCTCTCTTACACGCTCGCGAAAACCAAGGCTGATATCGAGCCTTTCGCAGCACTTATGAAGGATGGCGAAACTACCTATCGCGCTGTAGTTGTCGCCAATGCAGAGGCTGGCATCGAAAGCCTTGAAGATGCAAAAGGGAAAAAGGTCGCGTTTGGGGACGTGGCTTCCACCTCAAGCCACCTTATCCCGAAATCTATGCTGCTTAAGGCCGGAGTTGAGGCTGGAAAAGACTATAGCGAGAACTTCGTAGGGTCGCATGATGCCGTGGCTATTGCAGTGCAGAATGGCAATGCTCAGATTGGCGGACTTTCGTTGCCCATCTACAATTCAATGGTCGCTCGTGGCACCATTGATCCTAAGAAAGTTATCGCCCTCGCCGAGTCCGATCCGTTCCCGCAGTACCCCTGGACCATGCGGTCGGATCTTGACACTTCGTTGAAAGAGGCGATCACCAAAGCCTTCATCGACCTTAAAGACGAAAAGGTATTGGCATCCTTCAAAGCCGATGGGTTCGCTCCGATCGATGACAAAGCCTACGACGTCGTCCGTGAGCTCGGTAAAGTGCTGAACTTGGACCTGAGTCAGTAAGGCGCGTTCGAGACAGTTTCTCACCTTTCGACGCAGGCGCTGGCCTGCGTCCTTTCTTCCAGGATATGTGATGACACAGCCGTCGGCCGACTACGACTCTATCCTTCAACATCAAAACAAAGCTTGGACCAGAGCTGGCGTGATCGCGTTGGCAATTGCGTGTGTGATCATTGTTAGCAGTTATCACTCCGGTCTTCTTGATCTGGAGCGTCTGGGATCTGGGTTTCCTGCGCTCTGGCAGCTCGGTACGGAAATGTTTCCCCCGGATTTCAACCGAGGCTTGGAGTGGATCAGCCCTCTCATCGACACTCTGGCGATGAGTATAGCTGGGACTGCGATCGCGGTACTGATATCACTTCCAGTTGGCTTTTTCGCCTCAGGGAAAACAGCACCCAACGCTGTCATCTATATGATCTCGCGTGGATTGTTGAATGGTCTACGGTCGATCCCGGAGCTGATTATGGGCATCGTCTTCGTGGCGGCAGTGGGATTTGGAGCGCTCCCAGGCGTGCTGGCTCTTGGTCTTCACTCGGTTGGCATGGTGGGCAAGTTCTTTGCGGAGGCGATCGAGCATTGCGATAATGCGCCTATAGAAGCCGCACGCGCAGCTGGTGCGTCGCCGTTCCAGATCGTGACGCGGGCGATCTTGCCACAAGTTCTACCGCAATTGGCCGATGTGACCATCTATCGGTGGGAGTACAACTTCCGCGCCTCGACAATCCTGGGCACTGTGGGAGCTGGTGGTATCGGTTTCGAGTTGATGACATCCCTCCGGATCATGAATTATCAGGAGGTTCTTGCGATCATGCTCGTTGTCCTTCTGATGGTCACCATCGTTGACCAGGTCGGCGCTCTCCTCCGCCGCCAGCTGCAATAGAAGGATAAATTAAATGCTCCCAAAGGTAGTAATCACCCATCGCGTCCACGAGGAGATTATCTCAAAGCTATCTCCCCACGCTCGTTTAGTTTGCAACGATACTGATGATACATGGCCCCGCGAGAAACTGCTCGCAGAATTGAGCGACGCCAAGGCGATGATGGCGTTCATGCCGGACATGATCGACGCGTCTGTACTCGCGCACGCTCCCGATCTTCAACTTGTGGCATGTGCGCTGAAAGGCTTCGATAACTTCGACATCGAAGCCTGCACGCAGCTTGGAGTCCACGTCACGATAGTGTCCGATCTTCTCACTGACCCGACAGCCGAACTTACAATCGGTCTGATGATTGCTCTTGGGCGGCACATTCTGCCAGGCGACAAGAGCGTCAGGAGGGATTACAAAGGTTGGCGCCCTCGGTTTTACGGCCTTGGGCTGCAGGGCACAGCAATCGGCATTTTAGGGATGGGAGCGATCGGAAAAGCTATAGCACAGCGCCTAAGTACCTTCGGCGCCATTGTGTCGTACTGGGATCGTCAATCCCTGGACAAAGCCGATGAGATCAGACTGAACGTAAAGCCTCTTGAATTTGACCAGTTGATCTCGTCGTCTACCTTTCTTGTGTGTGCACTCCCGCTTTCGGCCGAAACGAAGCATCTCCTCGGCGCTGAACAACTCGCCAAAATGCCCAAAGGAGCACTTCTTATTAATCCTGCACGCGGAAGCGTGGTTGATGAAGAGGCTGTTGTCGCTGCATTGCAGGCGGGGCGCTTGGGAGGCTACGCCGCTGATGTTTATGAGATGGAGGACTGGGCCAGACCCGACCGGCCTGACAAGGTCCACGGGGGTCTCCTCAATCGCGAACATGATTCGATCTTGACACCCCACATAGGCTCAGCAGTGGCGAAGTCGCGTTTGGCTATCGAGCACGAGGCTGCTGACAACATTATAGATTTTGTCCAAGGCCGAAGACCTCGTGCGGCAATTAACGAGGTTCAACTAATTCCTTGATTAGAGAAAGTAATGTTTAGCCTTTCGCATGTCGCAGCATTCATAGAGGTAATCGAAACTGGCAGCTTTCACGAGGCGTCGCGACGGCTTCAGATATCCCAACCGACTGTCTCACATAATGTGAAACGATTGGAGGATATACTAGGGGTGCGGCTGGTCGAGAGGAGGAAGGACAAGTGTGTGCCGACTCGGCAAGGGCTCGTATTCTTGCCATTCGCACGCAGCCTTTTGACCGTCACGAAGAGATCTCTGGACCGCCTGCACAGCGGCCGGATTACGTTGGGTGCCAGTACTAACATCGGTACCTATATTTTGCCAGTCCACTTGAAGCGTTTACAGGATGCTCAAGGCCGGCCACCTGAGGTGGCCGTTGCCTCAAATCCTGAAATCATCGAAAAGCTCTTGAGGAAGGAGATTGATCTAGCCTTTACCGAATGGTGGGACGATCGAAAAGGATATCAAGCCCGCCTTTGGCGGAAGGAAAAGCTGGTAATAATCGTATCCCCACAGCATAATTGGAGGACGCGAAAAACAATTGAAGCGGCAGAGTTATTTCAAGAGTCCCTCATTGGCGGAGAACGTGGAACCGGTACCGGATCCGTGCTCCGCGAGGCCTTCGGCCAAGCGGCAGAGCAATTCCCAATCTCATTCAATGTCGGGAGCACTGAGGCTGTGAAGCATGCAGTTCGAGCTGGTCTCGGCATTTCGATCGTGATGAGGAGCACTGTCCTCGATGAGCTCGCGTCGGGTAGGCTTTATGAGGTTTCTGTTGAGAATGTGGTTCTCGAAAAGTCTGTGTGGGCTGTACATCCCGTACATATGGAGGATGGTTCACCGGAAGCAATCGCGCTTAAGGTTATACTCGATGCGAGCGCCCCTCTGGGTGACCTAGAGCACGTCCACATTACTCGGGGTCATATCCGCAAGATTTGAAGTAGTTGGCGCATTCCTGCGGCTCGAACATGGTAACGGCCTGGCCGACCGCATCCTTTGGTATCGCCGCCTCAATTCCCGGAGTATCCCATACAAGGGGGACAAGATCGGGGACCGCCCGATTTTCGATGCGTAAGGTTCCCTGCTCCATGTCGCGAATATTCGGCCGTCAGACACATAGTTGGTTTCCATGGATCGTTTGTCATAAACGAGGGTTTTTGAGCATGCCATAGCGCATGCCGTCACGCCCCTTGAATGGCGCGATGGAATCTTCTCAAAACTGTTATAGAAACGGTTGTCGCAAAATGCTAAGTGTCCAACGACTTTCAAGAACATTTGGATGGCTATGCGGGTCGGGTACGCCAGGGTCAGCACGATCGATCAAAATCCGGAGCTTCAGCTTGAGGCGCTGAGACGCGCCGGTTGCGAGAAGGTGTTTACCGAGCGCGGGTCAGGCGCTCGCGATGACCGCCCGGAATTGGGCCGAATTCTCTCCGACGTGCTTCGCACTGGTGACACGCTCGTTGTCTGGAAACTCGATCGGTTGGCGCGATCGCTAAAGAAGCTCATCGCGACGGCGGAAGAGTTGGAGCGCGCGAAGATCGGGCTCGTGTCCTTGACCGAGAGCATTGATACGACGACGCCGGGCGGCATGCTGACCTTCCATGTCTTCGGTGCGATCGCCCAGTTCGAACGTGCTCTGATCCGCGAACGCACGACGGCTGGACTGGTCGAGGCGCGGCAACGTGGCCGCAAGGGTGGCCGCCCGCCCGCGATGCGCCCGGGCGATATTGCCGCGGCGCGCGCCCTGATGAAGGAAGGCAGCATACCGGTACGCAATATTGCGCAGCGCATGGGGGTTTCTGTTGCAACCCTCTATCGTCATATCGGCAAGAAGGGTGGCTCTCCCAAAACAGTGGAATCCGAGGACGTCCATGGCTGAGCGGAGAAAGCGGCCGCCCGGAGAGGCTCTTGTCGATCTTCGACGCCGATTGTCGCTGCTTTCTCCCCGTGATCCAGGCCGTACCGAGATTGTTGCTCGTGCCGCCGATGCCTACGGCATCTCGATCTGGACCCTGTATCGGGCGCTGCGGGAGTTGAACCGCCCGAAATCCGTACGGCGCGCCGATCACGGAACCTCCCGGATCGCCCCGCAGCCGGAGATGGAAACCTATGCCGAAATCATCGCGGCCCTGAAGATCAGAACGGCGAACCGGAAGGGGCGGCATATCTCCACGGCGCGCGCCATCAAGCTGCTTGAGGAAGACGGCGTGGTGACGCCCGATGGCCTGGTCCGTGCACCGCCCGGCATCTTGAAACGCGCAACGGTCGATCGGCTGCTGCGTGTTTCCGGCCTGGATTATGCGCGCGTCACCCGCCCGGTGGCTGCCGTCCGATTCCAGGCGCGGCGTTCCAACGAACTCTGGCACTTCGACATGAGCCCGTCCGACCTGAAGCAGGTGGAAGCGCCGCTTTGGGTCGAGGAAGGGCGCGGCCGGCCGACGCTGATGCTGTTCTCCGTGGTCGATGATCGCTCCGGCGCGAGCTATCAGGAATACCGCTCCGTCTACGGCGAGGACGCGGAGTCCGCCTTGCGCTTTCTCTACAATGCCTTCGCCGCCAAGCCTGAACCGGAACTGCCGCTTCAGGGGATTCCAACGACCATCCATATGGATAACGGGCCGGTGAGCCGCTCGCGCGTTTTCCAGTCCGTCATGGGTAGCCTTGGTGTCCGGGTTCTCACGCATATGCCCCCGTCGGACAGCGAGCGGCGCACGCCGGCGCGAGCGAAAGGCAAGGTCGAGCGGCCGTTTCGCACGATCAAGGAAGTGCACGAGACCCTCTATCATTTCCACAAGCCGAAGGACGAAGAGGAAGCCAACCTTTGGCTCAGGCGCGCCTTGGTCACCTACAATAACGGCGACCATCGCACAGAGTCTCATGCACGCATCGAGGATTGGCTGCGGCATCTTCCTCCTGACGGGGTGCGGGCGATGTGCTCCTGGGAGCGGTTCTGCGCCTTTGCGCGCGAACCGGAACGACGGACGGTTGCTGGAGACGCGACCGTATCGGTCGAAGGCGCATCCTATGAGGTCGAGCCCGAACTTGCCGGCGAAACGGTGACCTTGCTCTGGGGCCTGTTCGATCAGGAACTGTTCGTCGAGCATGAGGGCAAGCGCTTCGGTCCATTCCAACCTTCGCGCGGGGCGGTTCCCCTCTTTCGCTATCGCAAATACCAGAAGAGCAAGCTCGAAGAGCGGCTCGACAAGGTGGTGCGCCTGGCAGACCAACTTGGGCTCCCCCGCGCCGCGGTCACCGGCGGGGATCGTCCATTGCCTTCGCTGCCCCCGACCACGGCTGGGCTGAGTGTACGGCGGACACCGTTTCCGGAACCCGCAATAGAGACCGCTTATCCAAATGGCCTCGCAGCCCGTGGGGCCATCGCCGACCAGCTCGGCCGGCCGATCGGCGCGATGAATGCCGGTGACCGCGCCTTCATCAATGAACTGCTTGGAGAAACACTCGACAAAAAGATGATCGCGGCCCGTATCCGCGAACGCTTCCAGGCGCGAAGAAAGGAAGAATGATGCTCGCTGACGTTCAATCCAGTTACGGCCTCGACCGGCCTTTCCAAGGGGCCGGCAACTTTGAGACCGAGCATCAGCGCACGATCATCCGCGAGGTGTGTGCGGCCGTCCAGACCGGTCGGCTTGTCGTGGTCTCCGGCCTGGTCGGTTCGGGGAAAACCCACCTTTTGCGCCGCATCGAGGCCGAACTCACCAAAGCCGGCAAGGTCGCACTCGCCAAATCGCTGGCGGTCGACAAGCGGCGCACTTCGCTGCCATCGCTCATTGAAGCCCTGTTCTACGACTTGTCTCCCGGCGATCGTGCGCAGGTCAAGATCCCCAAGCAGGCCGAGCGCCGGGAGCGCGACCTGCGCGACATCATGAAAAAAGGCAAACGGCCGATCGTCCTCGTGGTCGACGAGGCCCATGACCTGCACCACAAGACCTTAACCGGCCTGAAGCGACTGATGGAGGTGGTCGCCGACGCCGGCGTGCTCCTTTCCGTACTTCTTGTCGGGCATCCCCGGTTGCGCAATGATCTGCGCCGGCCGCAAATGGAGGAGATTGGCTACCGCACGACCATTTTTGACTACGAGGGGATCGGCTCCGCGCGCCGCGACTATGTTGCCTGGCTGCTTGGCGCCTGTGCGGCCGAAGGCGTAAAGGTTGGCGAACTCCTCGAGGAAGAAGCCATCGACCTCATCGCCGAACGTTTGCGCACGCCGCTTCAGATCGAGATGCATCTCACCCTCGCATTCGAGCAGGGCTTTCGCCTCGGCGCCAAGCCGGTTACCGCCGAAATCGTCGAGCAGGTCCTGTCCCGCGCCATCGACGATCTCGAACCGACGTTGACCCGAAATGGTTACGATGCGACGGCTCTGGTCACGCACCTCAATGCTCGGCCGTCGGATATCCGCGCCTTCCTGGCGGGCACCCTTGATCCCGAATATTCCCGTCAGCTGACCGAGCAAC
>NZ_MDET01000048.1 GCF_002075885.1 Manganibacter manganicus | reverse complement strand
GATCGTGTAGCCGCCGGTGAACCCGCATTCGTCACGAAGCCGGTCGAACACACGCTTGGCCGTGTGCCGCTGCTTGCGCGGAACCTTCACGTCCTCATCCAGCCATCGATCGATGGTCGCAACGAACGCGTCCAGCTTCGGCCTCCGGATCGGTGATCGGCGCCGATAGCCCGGCGGCGTCGAATACGACAGCATCTTGGCCACGCTGTCGCGCGATATGTTGAAATGCTTCGCAGCCTGACGCCGGCTCATTCCTTCCGAGCAAGCCAGACGAACCTTCAGATACAATTCCACGGTGTAGATCCCCTAACCCTCCTGCGCTCGTTGCAGAAGGAAAATAGGTGGCCGGGTTTTACGCCGCCCGCAGCGGGATTATCCCGCCGCTACCGTGGACGAATTTTGCACCGCCGCTCTCAAAGTTTGCTATGTGGGAGGCATTGCAGCCGCTCGCGGTATCAAGGAAATCATTTCCGCCATGGCCTTGTGCGGTTCGGACGCGCGGTTGAATCTTGCCGGTACGTTTTCGGAGGCTGATGTGCGAGCTTTCGTGGAAACATTGGCCGGTTGGGATGCCGTCAACGAACTTGGCTTTCTGTCTCGCCATGAGATTAAATGCGTCTTGAGCCGATCCATGGCAGGATTGGTCACCTTGCATCCGACACCAGCCTATTTGGACGCACTCCCAATTAAAATGTTTGAATATATGTCTGCCGGCCTGCCTGTCATCGCCTCGAATTTCCCATTGTGGCGAGAGATCATAGAGGGCAATGAATGTGGCATATGCGTCGATCCAGCGGATACCTCCGCCATCGCGGCCGCCATAGATCGACTGGTTGAAAATCCCGATCTTGCACGACGCATGGGTGAAAACGGCAGGCGCGCGGTAGAAGGGCGTTACAACTGGTCGATTGAAGAACGCAAGCTTCTTGATCTGTACGAAAAACTGCTATCCAAGGACTGACATCCGGCGCTCGCCGCGCCTGACGCGACAAAATTTTCCCAGGAGTCCTCACTTTCCAATGAAAACCATCGCCACCGTCGTCGGAGCACGGCCGCAGTTCATCAAGGTCGCACCCGTAAGTAAGGCACTGGCAGCGTCAGGAGCGGTAAAGGAGGTGTTGATTCATACCGGCCAGCATTTCGATGCCGATATGTCGGACGTGTTCTTCGACGAACTCGGCATCGCCAAACCAAACCATCAGCTTGCCATACATGGCGGCGGGCACGGCGCCATGACAGGCGCGATGCTGCAGAAATTGGAACCGCTGCTGGAGCGGCTGAAGCCGGATCGCGTTCTGATTTATGGCGATACCAACTCGACGCTTGCCGGCGCACTTGCTGCGGCCAAGCTGCACATCCCTGTTGCTCATGTCGAGGCTGGCTTGCGCTCCTTCAACCGGGCGATGCCGGAAGAGATCAATCGAATTATTGCCGACCAGCTCTCCGATCTGCTGTTCACCTCGACCGATGCCGCCGTGAACAATCTTCGGCAGGAAGGGATCAGCGATGCGCGCATTTTTCCGGTTGGCGATGTCATGTACGACGCCGCGCTGCAGTTCGCGCAATCGGCATCCGAGCGCAAAGACATATTCGCAGCGAATAGCATCGAATCTGGCAGATATGCGCTGGCGACGGTTCACCGGGCCGAAAACACCGACAATACGGAACGCCTCCGTAATATTGTGACCGCACTTGAACAAGTGGCGCTAAAGGTACCCGTGATACTGCCTCTGCATCCCCGCACGGCAGCGCGACTGAACACAGAGGGATTGGCTTTCAGCAAAGTCAAGACGATCCCGCCGGTCGGTTATCTCGACATGGTGGCCCTGGAATCGCAGGCTGCGGTGATCGCAACCGATTCCGGAGGCGTCCAGAAGGAAGCGTTCTTCTATCAGGTTCCGTGCGTCACGTTGCGGGATGAAACCGAGTGGGTCGAATTGATCGAACTGGGCTGGAACCGTCTGGCCTCTCCGGCAAAGGCCGATATCACGGGCAGCATTCTGGCGGCGATAGGCACCAAGGGAACCAACTCGCAACCCTACGGCGACGGCCAGTCGGCACAGGCCATCGCCAAGGTATTGGCGGCCCATTGAAATGACGGTCATGCTACAGCCAGCACATCAACCGAGTCGAAATAGGGATTGAACGTTCATGGCATCCATAGCGCATGTCGGCTACGGCTATTGGGGACGAAATCTTGCCCGCAATTTTTCTGAATTGGGGGTTCTCGACACAATTGTCGATCCCGACCCGGATGCCGCAGCGGCCGCAGCAGCTACACTGGGCGCCAAGGCAGCCGCCTTCGAAGACGTTCTTTCCGACCCTCATATTGACGGTATCTCGATAGCCTCGCCCGCCGAAATGCATTTCGGCCATGCCATGGCTGCGCTCAAGGCCGGCAAACATGTCTATGTCGAAAAGCCGCTGGCGCTCGACGTCGCCGAAGCGGAGAGCCTCCACGAGACGGCCCTTCGCTCAGGCTTGACGCTCATGGTCGGGCATCTGCTGCAATATCATCCCGTCTATGTGAAGTTGCGGGCCATGGTCGAGGATGGTGAATTCGGCCGGCTGCTCTACGTTTATTCCAATCGCATGTCCCTCGGAAAATTCCGCCGCGAGGAAAACGTACTCTGGTCATTCGCCCCGCACGATATATCCATGCTTCTTGGCCTTTTCGGCAGCGAGCCGTCTCATGTCAGCGCCCAAGGCACTGTCTCGCACACCCCCGGCATAGCCGACATGGTTACCGTGCAAATGCACTTTCCCGGCGGGGGCAGCGGTCATATCCAGGTTTGCTGGATGCATCCTTTCAAGGAACAGCGCCTGGTCGTGATCGGCGAGAAGGCAATGGCCGTTTTTGAAGACAGCGAGCCGGACTGGAATGCAAAACTGAAACTTTACCGTCACGAGATTGATACCAGTGGGCCAGTGCCGATGCCGCAAAAGACGGACCCGGAACTTGTGGCTGTGCCGCGCTCCGAACCGCTACGTAATGAATGCATGCATTTTTGCGCCTGCATCGACCAGCGGCAAAAGCCCCTGACAGACGGCATAGAGGGGCTCGGCGTGCTGCGCGCACTTCAGAAGGCGGAATTGGCGTTGCGCGAGAACCTCGAGCATCAGCAAGAGCAGAAGGACGTGCGTTGATGAGCAACAAGAGTTTCGTTCACGAAAGTTCCTACGTGGACGATGGCGTCACGCTTGGCGCCGGCACCAAAATCTGGCATTTCAGCCATATCCTCCAAGGCAGTCATATTGGCGCCAACTGCTCGATCGGACAGAATGTGATGATCGGCCCGGATGTCACCGTAGCCGACAACTGCAAGATTCAGAACAATGTTTCGCTCTATAAGGGCGTGGAACTCGAGCAAGGCGTGTTCTGCGGACCGTCCTGCGTCTTCACCAATGTGCTCAATCCGCGCGCTGAGGTCGAACGAAAGGACGAGTTCCGCGTAACTCCCGTTCGCCGGGGCGCGACGATCGGCGCCAACGCGACCATCGTATGCGGCCATGAACTGGGCGAATACTGCCTCATTGCAGCCGGCGCGGTCGTGACCAAAAATGTGCCGGCATTTGCCTTGATGGCCGGTGTGCCGGCGCGTCGAATCGGCTGGGTTTCGCGCGCCGGTGAAATTCTCGATGATAGCCTTGTTTGCCCCCGCAGTGGAGAGCGCTACGAGCGTGTAGGTGAAACCCTCCGGCTCATGGAACCATGATATCAGGATTCGGCACGCCGTAGCCTCAACCCAGCCATCTGTTGATGCCGGCAATCACGCCGACATTGTCGTCGATGCTGGTTATACCTCCCATTAGCGCCGGACAGGCCAGCAGGAGGCGGTCGCCCTCGCCCCGTGAATGAACCGTCATGGGCGTAGGATTGTAGCCGTTGCTCTCGTATGGGTTCTGGGCGTCTTCCACAGTCATCGAGACCCAGCCATCCGCCGGATCGATCAAGATGTTTCCAGTGCTGCGCACACCATTCTTGATGAGCGCCTGCCCCGGAAAAGCCCGGTAGGCAATCGGCGCGTCGAGCGCGCGCAAATAGCAATGGAACGTCATCTTGGGGACGCGCGGACCGAAGCTCAGGGTCATGCAAGTGAAATAGGTCGAACCGCCACTGATGACCGGATCATAAGATGATCCCGCGCCCATCGTGACGCATGCGACCTGAAACTCCACGCCGTAGCGGCGTTGACTCGGCGCGCGGATCCCGTCGATCAGATTCTTGATTTCCGGGACGAGCGGGCCTGCTGTGCCACCATAGTCGCTGCTGTTGTTGATGTATCGGCCAAAGCCCGCGACATTCGCGCCGTTGAGAAACTGGAGATAGGGCGGAGACACGAAACTCGCAGCCGAAATATCGCGGGCGTCATTGCCCGCGAAACGCCCACTGTCCGCAAACAGGTTCACAGCGTAGTCGGTGAGGAAATTGGACGCCGGCGCTGAAATCCTGGCGGTATTGCGGTCGATCGCCAATGCCTCCATCCAGGTCGCTCCGTCAGGACTGACCTTGATTGTGAGGTTCTCATCGCTAATCAGCCCGATCTCTGCGCGTCCCGACCAATGCGATTGCATCAACAGAGACAGGGTATTGGGCGTGTCTTCCTTGTTCATCGTATAGCGCAGATCGCCATTGCCACCTTCCGCCACCGGCCGTGCACCCCAAAGCGCGGTATTGAGCTTGGCAGAAAACGGGTTGACCGCATCGGCCTTGGCACCGATGCCGAGCCGTGACAGGTTCTGAAGTTCGGTTATCCGGCTCTGGCAGGTTTCCCAGGCGGAACCAGACCAGTAAACCAGCACTTCCTCATCCACGATCCAGGCCCGCCATCCGATGCCGGCCGTCAGAAATTGCCAGGCTCCATCTCGCCATATCGCAACCCGGCTATCCTGGCCTTGCCATTCACCACTGGCGGAAAGCGCAACAATGTACCGGTCGCCTTCCGCATTTGTGTCCGGCGGCTCGGTCAGATCGCGGTCAATGACGGTAAGTTGCACCGTGGCATCGAGAACATCGAGCGCCTCATTGTGCGTAAGATGCTTCTGCGCCTGGCTCGGCATGATATAAGGGAGATGAAGGTTGGGACTGTTTTCCATAATCGTACCTCGGTTCAAGATGCCTTGCACGATTATGAAGCAGTGGTGTAGGGCGTGGATAAATCTGGGGTGTGACAAGGGCTCATGCCGCCACGATAACCGCAGAACGAATAAATGCCCGGTTAGCCACGATGCGAACATCGTTGCAGGCAACCTGATCCTGGCACCTGTTCTATCCGTAAGTTTGCAGAGTCATCGAATTGAACATCTGGTATATTCACCACTATGGAGGCTGACCCAATATCGGAGCCTATGATCGCCCTTACCAACTGGGGCGATATTGGCAACAGCAGGGCCATTCCGTGACCGTCTTCATCGCGGCTTTCCATCATCTTCTTGAAAAAGATCAAATATCCGAACCCGATTTCTCGGTCGGTGGCGTTCGCTATATCGCTGTTCCTGCGCGTGCCTATGGCAAAAACGGCATTGAACGCCTCGGCAACATTTGGGATTTCTCTAAAAATCTCTATTCGATCGGTCGAGATATTAGAGCACAAGCGCGCGCGCCCGATGTTATTGTGGCCTCCTCCCCGCATCCGTTCACGATTTTTCCTGCGCGCAGTCTGGCCAAGGGTTATGGGGCTAAACTCGTCTTCGAAATTCGGGACATATGGCCATTGAGCATCACCGAAATTCTCGGAACCTCTCGCCTTCATCCATTCGTACAAATGTGCGGATTTGCTGAGCGCTTTGCACTGAAAAATGCCGATCTGGTTGCCTCGGTCTTACCACGCGCGAACCGCTATCTGTCCGCCAGGGGCTACGGGAACAAGTCTTTTGTCTGGGTTCCCAACGGTATCGGTATCAAAAACGAAGCAAAATTCCCCACAAATTCCACGGAAGAATTTTCAAAAGCTTATGAAGCCGTCCGAAGTTGGAAATCACAAGGTAAACTTATTATAGTATACACTGGTTCGATTGGACGTCCTAACGGTATCGATCTAATCATTAATGCATTTAGGGGGAATATCAGTACGGGTTACGGATTGATTATAGCTGGGAAAGGCGATCAGCTAGAGCATCTACAAAGAATTACAAATGAACATCAAATTCGAAACGTGCATTTCTGCGGCCATATTCCAAAGGATAACGCCGAATTTCTACTCACTTTAGCCGATATCGGCTATGCCGGCCTTAGGAATATACCTTCTCTCTTTGAGTATGGAATATCTCCAAACAAAATCTCCGATTACCTTCAGGCCGGCCTGCCTGTGTTCCTCCCGATAGAACCTTGTGGGGACCCTGTATCGGAATCCGGCGGCGGTATCGCCCGGAAAGCCGAGACGCCGGAAGCCGTGCGGAAGGGGCTGGAAGAACTCCTCCTCATGCCGCAATTTGAACGGCAAGCCTTAGGTGCAAAAGGGAAAGCCTACATCGCGCGAGAATACGACTACGATCGGATCGCCCGACGTTATGTTGAAGCCATGGATCATTGCTGATAGCCATTTTAAGATCGAACCCGATCCCCGCGCCCGGCTCCAAAGAGTGTGGCCATTATTAGCCTCAGATCGGTCATAAGCGAGTATTCGGCGAGATAAACAGCGTCCAGTTTCGCCAAGCGTTCAGGGTCCGACATATCGACGCCAGCCACCTGCGCGACTCCGGTGATACCGGGGCGAATCGCATAAACGCCTCGCTTGCGTCGTGCAGCAATCAGTTCGACTTGCGAAGGCAAGCACGGGCGCGGACCGACAAAGCTCATCTCACCTTTCAGTATGTTCCAAAGCTGGGGCAGTTCATCGAGTTTTGTACGCCGCAGAAAATGCCCGACAGGGGTTATGGCCGAAACCTTTGTTTCGTGGCTCGGCGCGTCTCCCGTGTTCAGATACATCGTTCGCAATTTAAGGCATGTGAACGGCTGCTCGTTTAGGCCAACGCGCACTTGCCTGAAAATCGCCGAGCCGGACGACGTGAGACGGATGGCAGCAGCACAACCCAATATCACAGGGGCTGCCATGAGCGCGCCGACGCCCGCCAAAACGAACTCAATAATCCGATTCACCTGGCGCCTCCTTTAGCGCCGCTGATATAATCGGCCCCCGAGTGGCGGATAGCCTCGCGTACAGGCAGGGCAGGTTTGAAACCAAAACGTTCCAGAAAACGGGATGGATCGACACGAAGGTTCCCGGTAAGCCCAGCGAACTGCCGACGCCGGCCGGATAGAGCACCAGCCCAATCGAAGATGGCAGAGGGAACTGAAAACAATCGGGCGGGAATGCCCATGCCTGACCGCAATTCAGTGACAATGTCCGGCAGAGACAAAAATCCCGGATCCGCTACACAATAGTTACCCGACAGTTCCGAATGCCAGTCGGAACGGCAAAGATGCGCAATCATTTCAGCTAATGACCACACGCCGATAAAACTTCTTTCGTTATGGATGCCGCCGAATGGAAGCGGGATTCCAGTTGCAGCAAGTTTCTGCAACCCGGCCCAATTCCCCTTTGCATCAGCACCCACGACCAGCGGCGGACGCAATGAGATGGCAAGCACGCCACGCTCTGCCAGTTTCGCGACATGCTCTTCCGCTTCACGTTTGGACCGCCCGTAAGCGGCAACGGGCTCATTCTTCGTTACATCTGAAACGACCACGTCAACCGAGTTGGGGACAATAGTTGCGAGCGAACTGTGAGCTGCTCCCCGATCGTTGGACAGGATCTGGCATAAATTAAGCTACTCTCTGCACCTGCTGATCGGGTTGGGTTTCGTCTTTTCTCAGCCAATAGACCACGGCGGGCGGTCTGCCGCCAAGGGCTGAATGTGGGCGTTGGTGGTTGTAGAAGGTCATCCATTTCCGGATGCCCGCCCTCGCTTCTGATCCGGTCTCCCAGGCATGCAGGTAGACGCACTCGTATTTCAGGGTCCGCCACAACCTTTCGATGAAGATATTGTCGAGGAACCGACCCTTTCCATCCATCGAGATGCGCACGCCGGTGTGGCGCAGGCGATCGGTCCAGGCGAAAGAGGTGAACTGGCTGCCCTGATCGGTATTCATGATTTCCGGCAGCCCGAACTTGTAGATGGCCTCGTTCAGCGCCTCGACGCAGAAATCGGCCTCCAGCGTGTTCGAGATGCGCCAGGCTAGGACCTTTCGGGTGTGCCAGTCCATGATGGCAACCAGGTAGAGAAACCCGCGCCGCATCGGCACATAAGTGATATCGGCGCACCAGACCTGGTTGGGCCGCTCCACGCGCAGTCCCTTCAGCAGGTAGGGATAGGTCTTGTGCCCCTTCGCCGGTCTGCTGGTAGTGGGTTTCTGGTAGATCGGCATCAATCCCATGAGCCGCATCAGCCGGCGTATCCGCTTCTCGTTCACCAGATGGCCGTCGTTGCGCAAATGCCAGGTCATCTGCCGGACACCGAAAAAGGGCGTTTCCAGGAACTGTTCGTCGATCAGCCGCATGAGGGCCAGGTTCTGCGCGGTCTCCCCCTTCGGGGTGTAATAGAAGGACGAGCGTGAGATCGACAGCAGCTTGCATTGCCGAGTGATCGACAATTCCGGATGATCCGGCTCAACCATGCCGCGCCTCACTTCCCGCCCCAGGGCTTCAGCTTTCTTTCCAAAAAAGAGTTGGCCACCGCCAGCTCCCCGATCTTGGCGTGGAGCTCCTTCACCTGCTCCTCGTCGATCTCGGGCTTTTTCCGGCCATTGCGTTCGAACACACCCGAGGCGCCTTCGAGCAGAGCGCGTTTCCACTGGTGAACCATCGTCGGATGAACTCCGAACCGGCTTGCCAGCTCGGCTGCGGTCTCTTCGCCCTTCAAGGCTTCCAGGGCGACCTTCGCCTTGAACTCAGGCGCGTGCTGCTTGCGTTTCGACATCTCTGATCTCCTTTTCGTCGAAGATCAGCAGACCGCAAATCATAGCTTATGTCAGTGTCCGAATTTCGGGGGGTAGCTCA
>NZ_MDET01000047.1 GCF_002075885.1 Manganibacter manganicus | reverse complement strand
CGCTCCACCCGGCACAGGATCAGGTGCTTGACCGCATCGAAGCCGATCGCACCGAGTTGGAGGGCCTGCTTCACAGCCCCATGCAGATCGCCAAGCTCGAAGCTTTCCAAGAGTCGCAGCACCTGCACATACTCGCGCCGGCCGTGCTTGTTCATCCTCGCCTCCATCAGGCGGCGCAGCGTGGCGAACTCGCCGGGCAGGTCCCAACCCTGGAGAGGGGCAGCCTGATCCAGCGAATTGATCTTCTGCTCAATCAGCGGCAGGTAATGCAGCGGATCGAAGACGACGTCTTCGCGTTCCCAGCACCGCGGATGGCGGGCGATGATCTCGCCGCGGCAGCCGATCACCACCACGTCGACGTAGCCGCGAACCCAAACGTCCTGATGGCCGAAGGCGACCGGGACGGAATAGTCGTTGGTCTTGTAGCGGACCAAAGACTGGGCCGTGACACGGGCGCTGGCCTGGTCGCAGGCATCGAAGGGTGCCGCCGGCAATGGACGCATGGCGGCAAGATCCCGCTGCAGCCGTTCGCCGATCGTCTCGTTCTCGCCGCGCAGCCTGTCATGCTGGCGCTTGCGGCATTGCTCTTCCAGCCAGGCGTTGAACGCCTCCCATGTCGCAAACCGCGGGATTGGCACCATGAAGTTGCGGCGCGCATAGCCGACAAGCCCTTCGACGCTTCCCTTGTCGTTGCCCTTGCCGGGGCGGCCATACCGATCCCGGATCAGGTAATGCGACAGGAACCCGCTGAACAGCGTCGCTCGCTTGCGCGTGCCGTCGGGCAGGATCTTCGCCACCAGGCAGCGGTCGTTGTCGTAGACGATCGATTGCGGAACGGCCCCGAAGAAGGCGAACGCATGGATGTGGCCGTCCACCCATGCCTCCGACACCGCCGCCGGATAGGCTCGAACATAGCAGCCGTCGCTGTGCGGCAGGTCGAGCACGAAGAAGCGGGCCTTGCGCTCTACGCCGCCGATCACCACCATTGCCTCGCCAAAGTCGGCCTGCGCATGGCCGGGCGGATGGGCCAGCGGCACGAACACCTCTTGGCGGCGTTGTTCCCGCTCGCGCATGTAATCCTTGATGATCGTGTAGCCGCCGGTGAACCCGCATTCGTCACGAAGCCGGTCGAACACACGCTTGGCCGTGTGCCGCTGCTTGCGCGGAACCTTCACGTCCTCATCCAGCCATCGATCGATGGTCGCAACGAACGCGTCCAGCTTCGGCCTCCGGATCGGTGATCGGCGCCGATAGCCCGGCGGCGTCGAATACGACAGCATCTTGGCCACGCTGTCGCGCGATATGTTGAAATGCTTCGCCGCCTGGCGCTGGGTCATCCCTTCCGAGCAGGCAAGGCGCACCTTCAGATAAAGTTCCACGGTATAGATCCCCTAGCCCTCCTGCATTCGTCGCAGAAGGGAAATAGGTGGCCGGGTTTTACGCCGCCCGTGACGGGACCATCCCGCCGCTACCGTGGACTAATTTTGCACCGCCGCTCTCACATCTGCACGGTGTCGTCGCGACTGTTTCCGGTCCTGCCCGCCAGCCAGGCCTGTGACTGCGTCCGGTGTAGGACCGGATCGGCGGCGTGGAATGGCGCCTTCATCCTCCGGACGGCCGACTACGCCCACTACCTGGCGACGGTCCGGCCGATGCAACTGCGTGACAAGATCACCAGCCTCGGCGTAGATCAGCGGTGGCCCGCCATGAACTTTGGGGAGTCGAAGGGCCGAGGCTTCGACCATGTGGTGATCCTGCCCACCGAGCCGATGCGACTCTGGCTTTCCGATCACGCGGCGAACCTAAAGCCCCAGAGTCGGGCGAAATTCTATGTCGCTTTGACGCGCGGTCGCCACAGTGTGGCCATCGCGATGGATTGGGGGACCTCACCTCTCCCCACGGGGTTCTCGCTCTACGAGAGGGCCTCGTGACGTCGGCCTGTGGTCTGGTACGGGTTGCCAATCAGCGGTAGCGTTTCAGCAATCAGGATTTGGTTAGCTTCGGGCCTATGTAGAGAACTTTGAGCCGGGTCGCCGTACTCGGCACCGGCCAATCAAAATGCAGGCGGAAGAAGCGGTGGCTAATCTTACCGTGGAAATGCGCGAAGATCTCGGCGCCGCCCTCGGGATCAGGGAAAGTCATCTCGCTTTGAAAATCGCGCCTATTGGTTGCTGACTCCGGTGAGAACAACGCACGTTCGCCGTGAAAATGGGCTCGCAGGATTTCCTGAGCCTCCCGGCCCTCGTTGCCGCTCTCATCGCGTCCGCGCATGTAGGCATCAAGATATCCAAGCAGCGCATAGAAGCGATCGCGGATGATCGCATCGAACGGCTCACGCGCAAGGCGTGCGTCTTCGTATAGCGCATTCGGAAACAGAAGGTTCGGAAAGCGCTGCCGCGCTGCTTCGACCATCGCTTGCCAGTTCGTTGCCGGTGCCTGCTCGCCGAGCACTCGCGCGACCGCCGCATCCATGTCCCAAAAGTTCTCGACCGGATACTCGCCAATCGGCTCATCCTCGAAGCCATGGACAACGGATAGAGGTGACTGTGCGAAGTCCGGCGCACCACCCGGGAAGCTCACTGTCGCTGCAATCTCACCGGCCTTCACGCGCCGGCCGGCCTCGCCAAGACCGCCATCGGTAACCTCGACGCCTAGACAATGAAATAAGTCCTCTGCTTCGTCTAAGCGATCCTCTTCGATAAACGGTCCGTTTCGGCCTACCCAAGCGAGCAAGGCCCCGACCATCGGCGATCCGCGCCAGCCTTGCACGACCTGCCGCACGTTCCGTGCATGCGAGACCGGCCGATCACCTAGCGCCGGCGTGGTGCGCATCCCCGCCAGCACCGGCGAGCGTGCACGCGCGGCCAGCAGTTGCTCGAGCAGCGGCCGAAAATCAGACTCATCCTCAAACTGCCCCTGTATAGAGGCCTCGTTTAGATAGAAGCGCACCCACTCAGCTCCATCCGGCGAGCCGCGATAGATCTTTCTCGTTTTGGTCGAAGAAGCCTTCTGGCCATTCGTAGATCTCGCCCCCCTCCCCAATCCCTGGGGTCGTCACGCCATGTTCCTTGCCGTTCGGTCCCTTGAAGAAATGAAGGCGCAAATCCTCCGGGGGCAGCGTGCCGTCGCGTACCGCCAGCCTGACCCCATTGAGGAGATGGTCGCTGTGCGTCTCGACAACAATCTGCACACCCGCGCTCGCCAACGTCGCGAGGAGCCTCCCCATCTGAGACTGCGCCGACGGATGGAGATGCGATTCCGGGCTGTCAATCACGATCAGCTGATCCGGGGCGGCGGCCAGCAGCGCAACCAGGATCGGAAAGGCGTAGGTCAGGCCGTAGCCGATATTTGACGGTCTCCTCCACGATCCGAGCTCTGCCAGCCGGAACTGAAGGTTCATTTGCGACATGGCGGTCACATTCTGTACATTGGCTTCAGCACCCGGAAACAAGCTGGAGAGCCAAGAATCAAACTGTCTGCGGAAGATTGCCGCTTCCGTCCCGGGATAGCGCCGACGCGGATCAACATCCTCATCAGCCAGTTGATCGAACCAGTAAGGCGCGAACCGGCCATCGTGCCCGACATCGCGAACGTTGACACGCTCGGGAATCGGAAACGCGTCTTCAGCGCCCATACGGACTGCGCCAAGGAACGACAGGGTTTCGAGCGCGCGTCGTAGACGAGGGCTTGGTTGTCTCTCCGGCGTCGCTGCTATCGCCAGAACGCGAACGCCCGCCTGCAAGGTAGGCTGCACACCAAAGCTACCGTCATCGCCCTCGACCTTGAGCAGCATCGGACGCTCCGACCGTATCGGTGCGATATCGCCCGCAGTGCCAAGCCGTACCAGCGGACCGTTCAACGGCAGCGCATCCAATGTACCAAAACGGAGCGCTTGGGCGAGTAGCAGAAGCGGCTGCAGCGCGGTCGACTTACCGCCGCCATTGAAACCAGTCACCAGCGTCAGCTGGCCGAGCTCGAGGCGCAAGTCGTCAAAGCACTTGAAGCCCTCCATCGCCACCGCACGAACTACGCATATGCTCATGGTTCGACTCTCTGCAGCTCGACGGTCACTGCGTCCATCATGCCGAACCTCGCACGCACCTGCCTCGTGCTGTTGGTCGAATAGGTAATCGCATTGACAAAGGTCGCTTCGTTGAGCAATTCGATGACCGCTTTGCGCAGATACGTTTTCTGCTGCGCGTTAAGTGGGCTGAGACCGGCCATCGCAACCGCGCAGACCTCGAACAACGAGATGTTGATGACGCTTCGCGTCGCCGAAGGGCCATTTGCCAGTGATTTGCGGAAGGCATGTTCGCCGAACAACTCCGCATTGAGGGTCATGGCATCTTCGAATTGCTTTCGTAATTCGCTGCGCTCGGCATCACTGCTGCTGGCCAGTGCCGTCAGGCCCTGCGCTAGGAATGTATCCATGTCGCCCCGATAGGCCTCTGGCGTACGCAGCTTGAACGCGCAGAATCGGTTGATCGCTTCGCGATCACGCATCGTCCGCGCGTTAAGAGAACGCCCAGTCGCGTTGCGGAAAATCGGATTTGCGGCTGCTTCCTTAAGCCAGTTAGTCGCGGGCCCATTATAGAGCGCGTTACGCATTTGCTGGCGGGTCAGCGGCTCGCCACTGTTAACCCGCTCAAAAATATCCAACCGCGCACGTTCGGGAGCCTTGGCGTCGAGAATATACATCGTAAGTGGCGTGTCGGAGACGCGCTCCTGAAGCGTTACCGACAGGTCTTTGAACAATTTGCCATCGAGTGGGTGCTTGGCGCCGAGATCACTCGAGCCAAGTCCGGTTAGTCGAAACTGATTACGCATGAATCGATAGAATGTCGTTAAGCGCTGCAGCCCATCGACCACGATGATTCGACCGTCTGGCGCCTCCGCCACATAGAAGACCGGCAGCGGGATGCGCATGATACAGCTCTCAATGAGCTTCGACTGCTTGGGAACTTGCCAGACGAAATCACGCTGGAAGTCCGGATCGAGAATATAGCGCTGGCGATCGATACGATCGACGACATCGCCTACCGTCCGCGGCTCCGTACGTACGAAGACAGCATCGAGCGGATAGTCTCCCCAGCCGGCGTCGAATGGATCGTCGACACCCTCCGGCTCTTCGAAATTGTCGTCGATTGTTGGATCCATATGAAGCAGCCCGTGTCCTAGTCTTTTGCTTCTAGCTTGATCGCCCTCCGCATTAAAGCGAAGTTTCGATCGATGCGCCCCGGCACAGTTCAAAAAATACGGTCGTCAGCTATTGGGAACGGCAGTAGCTCTGTTCAACGGCTAGCATGATGACACATACCTGCGATCCGCAATCGACACCAACTCGACCCCTTCCCCGAAGGGACCAGAACTGGGTCCCAACCCGCACCAACTTAGCCGGACAGATCAACGTTTTCCTCTTCGTCGGCCATCGCATATTCAGGACCAACGGTAGCCCGGCTAAACAGTCCCGCATCCTCAAGCGTTTCGAGGTCGGGCAGATCGCGCAACGTATCGAGCCCAAAGTGCTCCAGGAATCTCCGTGTCGTCACATAGGTGTAAGGCGCGCCGGGCTGCGGCGATCGCGGCCCAGACGCAATCATGTCGAGCCTACGCAGATGGCCGATGACATCGCGCGACACCTCGCGCCCGAGCACGCCGGAGAGCGCCGCGCGCGTGACCGGCTGGTGGTAGGCGATCGAGGCCAGCACCAGCATCTCGCCCTCGGTGAGGTCGGCGCCGGTGGTGGTGCCGCCAAAGGCGGCCTTGAGCACCTCGGCCTGCCGCCGCCGGGTGCGGAACTGCCAGCCGCCGGCCACGGCGACGATCTCGTAAGGACGAGCGGCCAGTTCGTTGGCAATGTCCTCGATCAGCAGATCGATGCTGCAATCGCGGCCGACGATCTGTGACAGCAATTCCCGCGTCACCGGTTCGGGCGCGGCGAAGATGATGGCCTCGACACGCGTCATCCATTCGCGCCAGCGCAGTTCCGGCGGCAGGCCGTCGAGCTCGGTATCGAGCAGGCCAGCCGTTTCGCGCGCGGGCCTTGCCATGGCTAAAGCCCGTAGAGCCGGAAGGTGGCGCGGCCCGACAATTCGCGCACGGCCTCGAACTGATGCAGCCGCTCGAACAGGCGGCGGCTGGCCCACCGTGTCATCGTCCCGGTCGTTAACGATCCGGAGACGGCGTCATCAGTCATCAACAGGGCGATGACTCCGCCGGCGGCCTTCGAGCGCAGTTTCAGCTCCACCGCCCGCAGGCGCTCGGCCCGCTGCGAAATGCCGACGGCAAGCCGGCAGGCCTCGGCCGCGCCGAGAGCTGCGGCAAGGCATGCAGCCCGCTCGAAGAACGGATCGCCGGGACGGCCACGCCGGCGATCGGGACCGGTGCGCAGCAGCGGTGCATGGATCTGGAGGCCAAGTAGCGGCACGGCAGGGCTCCATCCCATGCGCCAGGACAAAGCGAGATCGGCCACCCACCAAGCCAGAGCTTCAGCATTCGGGTTCTCCCGCATGACCTCCGTCCCGGCACGCGCGGCAACCAGCGGGGCCGGCGCGCCGGTGCGCACATCTTCCTCGATGCGAGCGACGAGCTCATCGAAATCATTCGACCAGATGATGCCAAGCAGATCGGCGACCGATTGCAGATTCTCAGACGATGGCGGCAGCGACCGACCGGCAAGCTTGCGCCAAGCCAAAAGCACGTTGCCGGCAGGCCCGGGATCGTCCTCATCCTGGCGCAGATACCAGGCATCGCGCAGGGCGGATTCGTCCTCGGTGCGGCGCATCAGCTTGATGGCCGCCGCGGCGGCCTTCAGGGCGAGCCGCTGCCGCCAGGCGCCGAGCCATGGCGCATCGGAGGGAAAGAGATTGTCGAGAGAATTCAAGGTACTGCCTGCCATGTAGGGGACCATGAGGATTTGTGTGGCAGCTACGCTGCGGACTGGTTGTCGGAATTTCGGTGATTATCGTTTGCCATGCCAGGATACCACTTCTCGAAGGTCGACCGTAGCGAGCCGTCGAGGGTCTGCGTTCGCGTTTGCAGCAGAAGATGCGCGCCTGTCCGGCTCCATTGCATCTGCTGCTTCTTGGCGAAACGCTTGCTGACAACGGCGTTGACGGTCGCCTCGACGAAAGCGGATGATATCCGCTCTCCGGACCGGTAGCGTTCGCCATAGTTGATCAGGCTGGCGTGGTTTGATCCGATATAGAATCGGAATTCGCCAATCACTGTCAGAAACTTTTTCATGTTCGGGTAGTCGGTTTCCGTGGCTTCGGCATCGTCGAGCAGCCAATCGATCTCCTCACGCGCCCGGTAGGTGTTGCCATGCCACAGATACCATTTGATCCGGGTCAGCATGTCCAGCAGGCCGTTGCCGGCTTCCTTGTCATGATGGCGAAGGCCTTGGGCGAACTGGCGAAGCACAGTGATGCGCATGGTGATGTGGAACCAATCCAGGACATGCTCGCTGGCCGGGGCGATCATTTCGGCGAGCGAGCGAACTTCCTCGCCGCCGTCGGTGATGAAGGTAATATCCTGATTGGCCTGCACGCCCTGCTTTTTAAGATGGTCGAGGATTCGGCGCTGCGGCTTGCGGTCGTAACCATGAACGAAGCCGATATAGCGCGGCTCACCGTCCTCGGGCAGGGAGCGGCCGACGATCAGCTCGAAATTCTTCTTCCGGTCGTCACGATCCCGGATGTAGCCACCATCAAGGCCAATGACAATGCGGCCGTCGGGAATGGGCAGGTTCGTCCAGTCTTGCGGACACGAATCCTGCATGAAAGAGACGCGCTCTTCCGTCAGCTCCCGCTCAATTCGGGCAGCCGTTTTCAGCGCATGCTGCCGCACCGTCGTGGCGTTGATCCCGCAGTCGATCGGCAACACATCGGCCAACAACTCGGCTGCAGCGGCATATGGCACGAGCGAAGCCCAGCGCGTCTCGAGATACAGCCGCTCGGGTGCAATGTGATCGGGGATCAGTTGCCGCAACGGCGACACCGTGCCCGGCCCATTGCGTCCTTCACTTTCCGGCAGCGCGTATCGCGGACTCCTGAGCCGGACATCGCCGAACAGAGTGTGGAAGGTGACGGGATAGTATCCCTTGTGCCGCAACCGGCGGCCGTCCGTCTCACGGTTTTCCGCTAGCCATAGGTTCACCTGCGTCTCCACCATCTTCTGCTGAAGCCCGGCAAGCAGGGCTTTGCCCTCGGCGAGCGATAGGCCGAGATCCTCCGCACCCGTTGTGATCTTTGTCATGTCGGCGATGATCTCCCGACCGATCTCCTCGCCGTCGTCACCGATGAGTTCCATGACGATCCGAACCTGCATGCTGCATCTCCTTGCCGGGTTTTCCAGAACGGGCGAAGTGGAAAGCTCATCGCGTCCGATCCGCGTATTTCTGCCCTCCGCTTTCGCCGGCAACGGTGATATCTCTCACCAGTTAGCAATCCGAAAATCATCTGGTAAACCATCATGACCTCGATCGAGCGTGCCGCCAACGCCGTCGCCACAATCCTGATCCGGGAAGGGATCGACTACCTGCAGAGCAAAGCGGTGATCAAACGGGCCCGCGCGCAGGCCGGTCTTTCCGCGCCGCCGGAAAAGAGAACGTCAATCAACCGGCTCACGATCGAGGAAGAACTGGCTTTCATTGACCAGGCCTACGAGGCGAGCGGCGCGACGGGCCTGCTGCTTCAGACCCTTTTGGAAACCGGCTTGCGCGTTTCCGAATTCACCCGCCTGCGCATCGAGGATGTCAGCCTGGCAGAGCGCGTGATCGTCGTCGTGCGCGGAAAGGGATCGAAGCACCGGGAAGTCCCCATCCGGCGGGAACTGACACAGATGCTGCGGCTTCATATCGGCACAAGGCGTGCCGGCCCCCTGTTCCAGAGCCGGGAACGGGGCAAAGGATCGCTGCCCTATACCTACAGCCGCCAGCGCATCGGTCAGATCGTCCGGCAAGTCGCTCGCAAGGCCGGGATCACAAAGCGGGTCTATCCGCATCTTTTGCGGCACACGATGGCGACAAAGCTGTTGGCGCTCGGCATGGACATCACCGACGTCCAGCGCTTCCTCGGCCACGAAAACATCACCACGACACGGCACTATGCGGAAACGACCGCCGCGACCCTGCGCCGAAAGTTCGATCAGGTCACCGCGCCAGCGGCACGGTCGTTGCTCTCCGGCATCCGGCATGAGCGTGGTGACGACGTTGCCCTTCTCGCCGCCAATCTGCTGGCGAACAATCGCGGTTCAAACGGTGAAGTCATATCTGCTGATGCATGAGGGTGAGATGCTCCTCCTGCCGCAGGCGCTTGTTCACCGTCTGCCGCTCGAACGTCCTGCCCAAAAGAGCGTTGCGCCTGTCGATGCGGAGAAGCAGTTCCCGGAATTCCTCAGCCCGGTCGGGATCATCGAGGATCGCGAAGGATCTGGTCTCGCTGATGTCCGCGAAGAACTCCAGCGCACTGGCGAGGTCCTCATCCAGTCCAAGTCCGAGCGCTTCATCTTCCTGCAGGATCCAGGCCTCAGGCCCGTCGCTATCCTCCGGCGGGCAAGTTCCGGCACCGCCGATGCAGCAGGGATAATGGATTTGCGGCTTGGCGGCGCACTGATGTTCCAGCCGCACCTCATGCTCCCACGGAACATTGAGATCGTATTCGTACAGGAACCGGCTTCCGGTGCGCAGCTTCAATGCGTCAAGTCCGATGTCCGGCGGTTCCGCAGTCAATTCCCATGAGCCATAGCGGACCGTGTGCACGACAAACTGGTAGAGATGGATGCCTTCCCAGCCCATCGCGACCTGAAGAACGCCGTGAAACTCGCGCAAGGTCATGGTCGCCGGCACCTGCACCCGCCGCCAAACCATCGGGCTCAGTCCCTTCAGCCAGATGCGGAATTGCAGGACCGTCGGCGTCGTGTCCGGCGTCTGGGCACCCTCGGAACGCCGGCTCGACCGACGCGGTGGTTTCAAGATGGCTGGCCTCGGTGAAAATCACCGCCCACCCTATACCGATTTTACCCCAGGGACGGCACCGCCACACAAATCCTCATGGTCCCC
>NZ_MDET01000046.1 GCF_002075885.1 Manganibacter manganicus | reverse complement strand
TGCGGATTCCGACATTATCCGGCCGGGCATTCCAACCTGAAGCCGGCCATCGTTCCGACGTGAAGCCGGCCACCATTCCGATCAATATCCGGCCGCTTTGAGGTCTGAGCAGGAGCACCAGGGTCAGCAACTTTGGCATGACGGTCCTTTTGAACAAGGGACGCGTAATGCCGGCAAAGAGAAGGCTGACCATGAGACAATTACGACAGATGCTGCGGCTTGCCGGTGATGGAACCAGCGCCCGCGAGATCGCACAGAGGCTGGGCGTCGCGCGCAGCACCGTGCAGGACAATCTGAAGCGCGCGACCGCGGCGGGACTGATCTGGCCGCTGCCAGGCGACCTGACCGACGACGCGCTGGAGAACCGGCTGTTCGCCCGCGCCGGGGTGAAGCAGGGCCTGCGCCGGCTGCCGGAGCCGAACTGGGCGGATCTTGCGCTGGAGTTGAAGAAGCCGGGCGTCACGCTGATGCTTCTGTGGGAAGAGTACCGCGCCGTCCATTCCGGCGGCTATGGCTACAGCCGTTTCTGCGACCTGTTCCGCGGCTTCGAGAAGCGTCTGTCGCCGACGATGCGCCAGGAGCATGTCGCCGGCGACAAGGTGTTTGTGGATTATTCCGGCAAGAAGATCGCCATCGTCGACCCGCTGACCGGCGAGATCCGCGAGGCGGAGATCTTTGTCGGCGTCCTGGGTGCATCCGGCTTCACCTATGCGGAAGCGACCTGGACGCAGGCGCTACCGGACTGGATCGGCGCGCATGTACGCATGTTCAGCTTCTTCGGCGGCGTCCCGCGCCTGATCGTGCCCGACAACCTGAAGTCCGGCGTCAATCATGCCTCCTTCTATGATCCGGAGATCAACCGCAGCTATGGCATGATGGCCTCGCACTATGGCGTCGGCGTGCTGCCGGCGCGGCCGCGTCGCCCGAAGGACAAGGCCAAGGTCGAGAACGGCGTGCGTTTCGCCCAGACCTGCATTCTCGGCCGGCTGCGACGACAGACCTTCTTCTCGCTGGCCGAGGCCAATGCCGCAATCGCCGGGGCGCTCGACCGCATCAATGACCATGTCATGCGCCGCCTTGGCGTCAGCCGCCGCCATTTGTTCGAGACGGTGGAACGGCCGACCCTGGCGAGCCTACCGGTGCAGAATTACGAGTTCGCCGAATGGCGCCTGGCTCGCGTCGCCACCGACTATCATGTCGAGTTCAAGACCTTCTTCTATTCCGTGCCGCACAGCCTCATCCGCCAGCAGGTCGATATCCGCGCGACCAGCAGGACGATCGAGATCTTCCACCGCGGCAAGCGCGTCGCCGTTCATCAGCGCCGCTATGGCGGACGCCGCTACGGCACCAACCCCGAGCACATGCCCAGTTCCCACCGTCGATATGCAGAGTGGACGCCGGCACGCTTCCGCCGCTGGGCGGCATCGATCGGGCCACAGACCGAGGGGCTGATCATCGCCATTCTGGCCAGCCGACCGCATCCGGAACAGGGGTTCCGCACATGCCTTGGCGTTTTGCGCCTCTACCGGGATCTCCGTCGTGAGCGTGCCGAGACCATATCAGCCCGCGCCGTCGAGATCGGCGGGCTGACCTGCAAGAGCATCGCCGCCCTCATCATCAACCACAAGGCCGCCCGGCCTGCCGGCAATCCCGGCGCCATCATCGACCACGCCAATCTGCGTGGTCCCGGCTACTTCCATTGAGGAGATAAAGATCATGCTGACCCATCCCACCCTCGACATGTTGCGCGACCTCGGACTGCACGGCATGGCCAAAGGCTTCCAGGATCTCGACGCGCAGCCGGAAGCACGCGCCCTCGACCATGGCGAATGGCTTGCCATCCTGCTCGAGAACGAAGCGACGCTGCGCCGTCAGAAGCGCTTCGAGGCGCGTGCCCGCGCTGCCAGGCTGCGCCATGATGCGCAGGTCGAAGATGCCGACTTCCGTGCCGAACGCGGGCTCGACCGCTCCCTGTACCTCAAGCTCGCAGGCTGCGACTGGATTCGCCAGCGTCACGGGCTCCTGATCACGGGCCCGGCCGGTGTCGGCAAGAGCTGGCTCGCCTGCGCTCTCGGGCACAAGGCCTGTCGCGAGGACTTCTCCGTCGTCTATCACCGCGCCCCACGGCTCTTCGCCACGCTCGCTCTCGCAAGGGGAGACGGTCGCTATGCCAGGATGCTCAAGGCGCTGGCCCGAACCGACCTGCTCATCCTCGACGATTGGGGACCCGAAAAGCTCAACGACGAACAGCGCCGCGATCTCCTCGAGATCGTCGAGGACCGCTATGAGCGGCGATCGACCATCGTCACCAGCCAGGTGCCCGTCGACCACTGGTACGAGATCATCGGCAATCCCACCATCGCCGACGCCATCCTCGACCGCCTCGTGCACAACGCCTATCGCATCGAACTGACCGGCGAAAGCATGCGAAAACGGCGCGCGCCACAAAACCCGGAAACAGCTCAGGCTTGACCAGAAACGAAACTCGAACCAAATCTCAACAACGACCCAGGTGATCCAAAAAAGTGGCCGGCTTCAAATCGGAATCCCGGCCGGAATGAAATTGGAATGGGTGGCCGGTAATTGATCGGAATCACTGGCCGGCTTCGTCGGAATGCGCAGCTTGAGCCATTGCGGCCAATCTCAAAGGAAACTCATGAGACCCGATAGCCGCCTGTCCCGGATGCTTCACGTCTTGCTCCATATGGCGAGGCATGATGCGCCGTTTACATCCGAGCAGATCGCCAAGATGCTTGGAACGAACGCTGTCGTCGTTCGACGAACGATGTCAGGTTTGAGGGAGGTGGGCTATGTCCGATCCGTCAATGGCCGGGGTGGAGGCTGGAGCATCGCAGTCGATCTCGACGCCGTAACGCTATTGGACATTCACAGAGCCGTCGCTTCCTCGACGCTGTTCAGTTTGAGCAGCGGAAACCTTCATCCGGTGTGTGCGGTAGAACGAGCGGTCAACCAGACGCTAGACAGTGCCATGCGCGAAGCCGAGGCGCTTCTCATGCACCGTCTGGGGCAAGTATCGTTGGCCATGTTGGCCGAACGGTTCGATCAGATTTGTCGCAACGAATGACGGGATCGGTGTACAGAGAAACCTGGCACTCACTCGGTGTGCTTGTGGAATTGGCTAGCCGCGGCGACCGTGCTGCCAGGGCTGCATACACCGTAGAGGTGGCCAAGCACTGGCGCGCCTCTGAGAGGGAGGCGTGCTCCAAGCTCTGATCCGTCAAGGCACGCGCTCGCCGGCAGCAGCGACTTGGCGTCGGGCGCGGCCAGTCTGTTTTGCAAGCAGGTGGCTGCAAAGCGTGACGGTTACAAACTCTGCTTCAATCGCCACACGACAAATAGCTCAGCGGACGACAGAAGCGCTCGATGAGCGGGACCAGTTCTTCAGCCGACTCCAGCATAGACAGGTGCCCCGTGTCTGGCAGCACATGCATTACGGCTTGCGGGACGCGGGTAAGCAATTCGGCTTGTAATACCGCAGGGGAATCAACACCGTCCAATTCACCCGCAATGACGAGGGTGGGCACATTGATGGCCTCAACCTGTGCCGTGATGTCTTCCTGGCTGGTGGCTCGTGGCCAGGCCTGCTTTGCAGAAAGCGCTCCGCGCAGGCTGTCGGCGATGACCTGTTCGCGGTCTTCCGTGGCAAGTGCCTTGGCTGTCAGTACCTTGTCGATGGTCGCCTCAATCATTTGCCGGTCGTCATAGGAGCTTGCCATCATCGCCCGCGCCTCTTCCGGTATGGCCATGGGCGTGGGCGGAGAAGGTGCGACGAGAACAAGGCCAACGAGCCCGTCGGGGCGGCGCGACGCCATAAGCTGGGCGACTTTGCCGCCCATTGAATGGCCAACCAGCACATAGCGCTGCAGGTTCCGCGCCTTGATCACCCCTTCAGCGTCAGCCGCGAGATCCCCTAGACCATAACCATCTCCAGGGGCATCGGACTCTCCCCAGCCACGATGATCGATGGCAATGGTATGGAAGCGAGGTGCCAGCCCGGCAGTAACGTGTCTCCAGGTGCGCGATGATCCTCCCCAGTAATGCAGGAAAACAAGCGACAGATCGCCATCGCCCTGTTCTTCGATATGGATGGATATGCCATTCGACGCGACTTTCATTGCAAGTCTCCTTTCTCGGAACCAACTCGGATTGGTTGGATGATAGGGAGATAGCTCTTGTCGATACGGTGGATAATTGGCTTTATAATATCGGCATCTGATAATGAGATTATCATGTTGAGGTGAATATGGACCGATTGACCAGCATGGCGGTGTTCGTCGCCGCGGTCGAGGAGGGCAGCCTTGTCGGCGCGGCTCGGCGGTTTGGCCTATCACCTTCAATGGCCGGGAAGCATGTTTCGGCGCTGGAGGAGCAACTGAAAGCGCGATTGCTCCAGCGCAGCACACGGATGCTGAAGCTGACCGAGGTGGGGCAAGCCTATTATACGCGATGCAAGCATATACTGGAGGACGTCGAGGAGGCGACGAGAGAAGCCCAGGACGCCCAACAGACCGCGCGTGGCGTTCTGAGCGTTGCCGCGCCGACAACCTTTGGCGCAATGCATCTTGGCGGCGTCGTAGCGAATTATCTGTCCGCGCATCCTGATGTCGCTGTCGAGATCATGCTTGGCGACCGCTATGTCGACCTATTGGCCGATGGCATTGATGTAGCCATTCGCATCGGGCGGCTAAAGGATTCCGATCTCATAACCCGGCGGCTCGCGCCATGCCGAATGATATTTTGCGCGGCGCCGTCGTTTCTTGCGCGGCATGGTGCGCCAAAAACCGTGGAAGATCTCTGCCAGATGCCCCGGCTCGCGTTTAGCGAAGCGGTTTCGCCCGGGGACTGGACCCTCATGGAGCCTGACGGCAGCGCCCACACGATCGATGGTCCGGTGAGGCTCAGTACGAATAATATGCAGATGTTGCTGGCTGCTGCGGTCGCGGGGACCGGCGTCGCTTATGGCCCAAGCTTCGTATTCGGGGAGTCAGTTGCTCGCGGGGATCTGGTTGTTTTGATGTCGGACTACTGGGCATCGGAACTGGCTATCCATGCGGTCTATCCCACGAAACGACACGTATCCTTGAAGCTTCGTCGGTTCATTGAACATTTGAGTGCCAGCTTCGGAGATACGCCGCCCTGGGACCTCATGCTTGGAGCCAGGAGATCGGAGGCTCTCCGATAGACATGCCCCAGGGCTAGGGCGTCCGCTTTTGGGCTCGGTCTGTCGGCGATTGGTGACCCTCTTGGTGAATATCTTGTGGGATGGAAGGCTGTGCTGACGACAGGCTTTGCCGATCAAAGCCGTTTCAGTCGCCAGTTCAAGAAAGTGTTCGGGATGATAGCTGGAAACCGGAAGGGCTTGATCTGGAGCGGGAATGTCAGGCTTGTTCAGCCGTTGCCTTGATAAAATCGATAAACGCCCGTAGCGGAGCAGGCACGAGGCGTCGTCCTGGATAGTACAGGAACGGCCCGGAAAAGTGCCCCCACCATGGTTCGAGGACGGGTTCGAGGACGCGGCTGTCAAAATAGGGGCGCAGCCAGTCTTCAAACAGGCCTACGATGCCGAGACCGGCGATTGCTGCATCGACGGCGAGGTCGCTGGCGCCGCCGGCCGTCACGATCAACGGTCCTGTCGGATCGACCAGCACCTCCTCGCCGTCGTATTCGAATTCCCACGATGGTGTCACGCCGCTTGGAAAGCGGTGACGCACGCAAGCGTGACCCAGCAAATCGCGCGGGTGCTTGGGCCTGCCGTGTCGGTCCAGATAGGTGGGAGAAGCGGCGACGGCAAAGCGCTGCATACGAGGACCGATCGGCACCGCGATCATGTCCTGTTCCAGCCGCTCTTCGTAACGGATCCCCGCATCACACCCGGCTGCCAACACGTCGACGAAGCCTTCCTCGGTCACCACTTCCAACCGGATATCGGGGAAGGCGGTAAGAAAGGGGGAAACGATGCGCGGCAGTACCAGCCGCGCCGCGCTGACCGGAACATTGAGCCTCAGCGTACCGGCCGGCCTGTCACGAAAGCTGTTCACCACGTCGAGTGCCGCTTCCACCTCTCGCAGGGCGGGGGAGAGTTGTTCGAGAAGGCGCATTCCGGCTTCGGTCGGCACAACGCTGCGGGTGGTGCGGTTGAGGAGCCTGACGCCAAGCCGGCCTTCCAGGCGCCGCACCGCCTCGCTCAGACCGGACGGGCTCGCCCCGCTTTGGCGCGCGGCGTCGCGAAAGCCGCGGGTGCGCGCCACCGCTACAAACGCATTCAGGTCACCGAGGTCCGTCTTCATTGTTCGAAGATTAGCACAGCGTGTACGGATTGTATTGGCTTATCACACATTCCGGCAAGGTTTATCGGTATTGCTTCAAACAAGGAGAAAGATCATGACCAACATCGAGCAATCAGGACTCTTTGTGCTTGGCGGGCGCAGCGTCAGGCGTCTCGGCTACGGCGCCATGCAGCTTGCCGGGCCCGGCGTATTCGGCCCACCCAAGGATCCTGATGCCGCAGTGGCGGTACTGCGCGCGGCCGTGACAGCCGGTGTCAACCACATCGACACCAGCGACTTCTATGGTCCCCACGTCACCAATCGGTTGATCCGCGAGGCGCTCGCGCCATATCCTGACGATCTCCTCATTTCCACGAAGATCGGTACCCGGCGCGGCGAGGTCGGAGCATGGCTTCCTGCCTCATCCAAGGAGGAGCTTACGCAGGCGGTGCATGACAATTTGCGCAATCTTGGGCTCGACATACTGGAAGTTGTGAACCTTCGCATCATGTTCGATGCGCACGGCCCAGCTGAAGGGTCGATCGAGGCACCGCTCACCGCTCTGGCCGAGCTCCAGCAGAAAGGCCTGGTGCGTCATATCGGGCTCAGCAATGTCACGCCTGCTCAGGTCGCCGAAGGGCGCCTAATCTGCAACATCGCCTGCGTACAGAACCACTACAATCTCGTACATCGAGTTGATGACGTACTGATCGACGATCTCGCACGAGACGGTATCGCCTATGTGCCCTTCTTCCCGCTCGGTGGGTTCACGCCAGTTCAGTCATCCGCGCTTTCCGACGTCGCGCAGCGTCTCGGCGCCACGCCGACGCAGGTCGCGCTCGCCTGGCTGCTTCATCGCGCACCGAACATCCTTCTGATCCCCGGCACAACGTCGATCACACATCTGCACGAGAACATCGCCGCGACCGAACTCGATCTGTCGGACGATACACTCGCCGCACTGGACGGCATTCCAGCGAATGCGGCGGCTGGCTGAAAAGTGTAATAAAATCCTGAGGTATCCGCAGCCGCACAACACCGTGGTATCGCGTATGCCTCACCCCAGGTACGAAGCCGGCAGCTACTCAAGTTTTGCAACTGACGCAGGCCAGCAGGCTTTGCCTGGCCGTTCGCCCGACCCGCTGGCGCTTGGTCGCGATGACGCTTTTGGGCCTATAAATCGGGTCAGGCCGCTTGGGTGTTCTCTTTTGGTATCTTGATCTCTTGCACTGGTGCCAAACCCGAACATGAGTCCAAATTCCCAGTTAAACTGAGTCTCTTGCATATCTTACGAGGCTGAAATGGTCAGAGCAGTAATTTGGCAACGTTTGGCGGCTATGGGTTGGGGCCAAGGGTCGGGGGCGTTTGCCTATAATACCGTCCACATCTATGCATTCGGGGCAGTTTTCATCGCCTTGGGGCTAGTTTTCGCGGCCCCTTTCCTTGCGGCCTTGGGCGCACTCTGGCTTGCACATTCCGGATTTGACGACTACTCGGATACGGGCTTAAACCACCTGAAGGCTTTTCGTTTACGCATCTCGGCCAGATCGGAAAATCACGATAGCGGGAAGAGCCCGAGGTTTGCGACTGTCCGCAATGGACTCAAGTCTTGTTGCGGGACGCAAATCAGGTCCTGAAGGAAGTCGATCCCCCGACTGGGCTGTCAATATCGCGACCTCTGGCGATCCCGGATTATCGCTTGCTCCCGGCGTGATCGGAACAATTGCCCGATTTTATCCTCTCCACGCACCCGGATAAATGATTGCGAGAGATATGATCCTGGTAATTGCTAGAAGATTGGGTGACGACCCAACATACGGTACAGGGTGGAGCGATGCACACTGGGGAGCATGTCCAGACAGCGACGTCTGCTTCCAAATCTGCCAGCCCAGAAGCGGACAGGCAGGAATCCACCCCCAACCCGCTCCTTCGCGTCAAATTAGGTCCCCTGGATTGGCGAGGATTCATTTTGGCCGTTTAGGGGTCGATGAACGAACCCGCTGCGCGGGAAGGCGCGTGCGACTGAGGTAGAAGGTACAGGGCGACCATCGCGCTCTGCATTGAGCGTCGCTCGGCGCGGGCAGAGCATGACGGGCTTCTTCAACAAGGAGCCTGACCATGCACAACCAACCGAACTCGCCCACGATCAGCCCGCTTCGTCAACGCCTGATCGACGACATGAACCTGCGCCACTTCGGGCACGAGACCCAACGCAACTATCTCCGCGACATCGGACGGCTTGCCAGCTTTCTCGGGCGGTCTCCCGATACGGCGTCAGCGGATGATCTGCGCCGCTTCCAGATATGGCAGCAAAGCGAGGGTGTCCCGGTGCCGACGATGAACAGCGTTGTGTCAGCGCTGCGGTTCTTCTTCAATACCACGGTTGATCGCCCTGATCTTGCCCGCCGCCTCGTGCGGCTGGCGCAGCCGCGCAAACTGCCGGTGGTTCTGAGCCGTCAGGAAGTGACGCGCCTGCTCGACGCCACGACCTGTCTCAAGCATCAGGCGGCGCTGGCCGTTGCCTATGGCTCGGGACTGCGCGTCTCCGAGGTCGCTTCGCTCAAGGTCGCTGACGTCGACAGCGAGCGCATGCTCCTGCGAGTGGAGCGCGGCAAGGGCGGGCGTGGACGCAACGCCATGCTGTCAGAGGATCTGCTCACGCTTTTGCGTCAATGGTGGCAAGTCGGCCACCGGCAGGGCGTCATGCGGCGGGACGGCTGGCTCTTTCCGGGCATCAACACGCTGAGGCCCATCAGCACACGCCAACTTCACCGCGTCGTGGTCGAAGCCGCAAGGAAGGCCGACGTCGACAAGCGGGTCGGATTGCATACGCTGCGCCATTCGTTTGCCACCCACCTTCTGGAAGACGGCGTCGATATCCGCGTCATTCAGGTGCTACTCGGTCACGCCAAGCTGAACAACACGGCTCTCTACACCAAGGTTGCGACACGTACCGTGCGCTCGGTGACAAGTCCGCTCGATCGGCTTGGCTTGTTCAAAATGGAAGAGTCTGCGCCCGACAGCTGAGCCGTGCGGGCCTCGCTTGAGGTCGCCGATATCTTCCATGCTGCTGGTCCTGCCTATCGGATCTCCCATGCCGGACATCTGAGCCTCGACCAGTTGAAGGTGATGTCGGCGATCGAGAACTGCCGCACCGCGGCCCTTGGTGGGCATGTCGAAGCCTGCGAGGACTGCGGCCAGTGGCGGATTGCCTACAACTCCTGCCGTAACCGGCACTGCCCGAAGTGCCAGGGCGCTGCTGCGCGGGCATGGCTCGCCGAGCGCGAGACCGATCTGTTGCCTGTCGGTTACTTCCACGTCGTGTTCACGCTGCCGGCCGAAGTCGCCGACATCGCCTTCCAGAACAAGACGGCTGTCTATGACCTGCTGTTCAAGGCGGCGTCGGAGACGATGCTGACGATTGCCGCCGATCCAAAACACCTCGGCGCGCGCATCGGCATCACCGCCGTGCTCCACACATGGGGCTCGGCGATGACGCACCATCCGCACGTGCACATGATCGTGCCGGGCGGGGGCATCGCGCCGGACGGAAGCCGATGGATCAACTCACGTCCGGCCTTCCTGCTTCCGGTGCGCGTGCTCGGCAAGCTGTTCCGCCGCCTATTCCTCTCCCGGTTGGTCGCGCTGCACGACGCTGGCCGGCTCGCCGTCTTCGGATCGCTGGCGCACCTGGCCCAGCGCCGAGCCTTCCTGCGCCACCTTGCTCCTGTCAGGAATAAGCGCTGGGTCGTCTATGCCAAGGCGCCGTTCGCCGGCCCGGAGGCGGTGCTCGCCTACCTGTCGCGCTACACCCACCGTGTGGCGATCTCGAACAGCCGCCTCATCGCCATCGATGAGAGAGGCGTCACCTTCCGATACAAGGACTATCGCCGCAATGGCGCGGACCGGCAGCAGGTGATGACGCTCGCGGCTGATGAGTTCATCCGCCGCTTCCTGATCCATGTCCTGCCGCGCGGCTTCCACCGCATCCGGCACTACGGCCTGCTCGCTGGCTCCGCCCGCAAGGCCAGTCTCGCGCTCGCCCGCGAACTCCTGGATGTCGCCGCGCCGCCTGACGACGACACATCAGGCGTGCCGGACGACTTCCGGCCGCCATGCCGCTGCTGTGGCGGGCGCATGATCATCATCGAGACGTTCGAACGCTTTAGGCAGCCACGCGGGCCGCCCGATACAACCGCCACGAACCGGGAGAAAGCTCCATGATCCGGCATGGCATGGTCGATCCTTCAGCCGCAGGCGCCCCGCCTCCGGTAACGGACCCGCCCGCGTCTATCGCCAATCTCGCCGCCGACATGGCTCCGTCCGAACCAGTTCCGGGCCGCCAATACCGCGCGAAGGAGCAACGAAGCGGCCTGTCTGCATCCACCTCAGCGCTTTCCCGCGGCATTAGCATCATCACCGACATCGGCCGCAGATCGAAATCCCCATAGCCGTCGACTGTGCCCCGCGGGTTCCTTCCTCGGGGACTTTCGTACGCCTGCCGGCGCCCGAAACTCTTCACG
>NZ_MDET01000045.1 GCF_002075885.1 Manganibacter manganicus | reverse complement strand
GCGCGAGCAACGCAGGTCCGGTTCGGGCCGGGCGGTTCCGTTCACTGTTACGGATAACACACCAGGCGCCACACTTGCCTGGATGCTCGAGTGTGCACACCCGTTCCCGCTGGCAAGCTGCTGAGACGGATTATGCGGGAAGGATGGCGGGTGTGGATAAAGCGGGAGAAGAAAATCGTCGTTAACGGGGCAAGCGCCTGATTGGCAACGGATCTATTCTTATCGGCTGCGGCAGACGACAAATTTCCATCCACGCGAACTGGAGCCGCCCTCGTGGTTCGAGGCTCCGCTTCGCTGCGCACCTCACCATGAGGGCTGATGTAGCGCCCGTGTCATTGCTTTGAGGCATCGTCACACAAACTTCCCTCATCGTGAGGAGGCAGCGTGAGCTGCCGTCTCGAACGACGCACACTGTTCCCAACTGCAACCGTCCCTCTCCCTGAAATATGGGCGGAAGCGGGGCCGGGTTCCTGAGGTTCAGAAGATGCAGCCGCACCCACCTTTCTCATGCTGAGGAGCCGGCCACGCCGGCGTCTCGAAGCACGCACAGCGCAAATTGGAGCCGCCCTCGTGGTTCGAGGCTCCGCTTCGCTGCGCACCTCACCATGAGGGCTCGTGTAGCGCCAGCCTCCCTGAAGCCACGACAATCCAGCACCGCCCCTCATCCTGAGGTGTGAGCTCCTGAGCTTGTCGAAGGGGGCGAGCCTCGAAGGACGCACGCCGCAAAAGTTTAAATATGCAGCGCGTGCCCCAGCGCCTTCAGCCCGGCCTCTGCAAAAGCTTCGCTCTGCGTCGGGTGCGCATGGATGGTGCCGGCGATGTCTTCCAGCCGCGCGCCCATTTCCAGCACCAGCGAAAACGCCGCCGACAGTTCCGACACGCCTTGCCCGACCGCCTGGATACCCAGCACCAGATGATTATCCGCCCGCGCCACCACGCGCACAAAACCGTCCTCGCCCTGCAATGTCATGGCGCGGCCATTGGCACTGAACGGAAACAGGCCGATCTTGATCTCGCAGATTGCCTTCGCTTCATCCGGGGAAAGCCCCGCCGTAACCAGTTCGGGATCGGTAAAACAGACGGCGGGGATCGCGCGCTTGTCCCAGCTTCGCTTGTGGCCGGCGACGATCTCGGCAACCATTTCCCCCTGCGCCATGGCGCGATGCGCCAGCATCGGCTCGCCGGTCACGTCGCCGATGGCATAAATGCCGCGCATGGAGGTGCGGCATTCGCCGTCGATGCGGATGTATTTTCCGCTCATGTCGAGGTCGATCTCCTCCAGCCCCCAGCCTTCGGTGACCGGCCTGCGGCCGACCGTGACCAGAACCCGATCGGCGGCGATCTTTTTATCCTTGCCCTCGGTGGTTTCCACCAGCAGCGCATCGCCCTTGGACGACAGGCCCTTGGCCTTTGCCTCGGTCAGAACCTCGACGCCGAGCGCGGCAAGGCGTTTCATCACCGGCCGGACAAGCTCGGCATCGTACTGCGCCAGCAGGCGCGGCAGCGCCTCCACCACCGTGACCTTGGAACCGAGCTTGGCGAAAGCCATACCGAGTTCCAGCCCGATATACCCGCCGCCGACCACCGCCAGCCTTTGCGGCACTTCGGAAAGCGCCAGCGCCTCGGTGGACGAGATGACCGGCCCGCCAAACGGCAGGAAAGGCAGTTCGACCGGCGCTGACCCGGTAGCGATCACCACCGCCTCCGTGCGAATGACCTGCTCGCCGATTTCCGTCTCCACCACCACTGTCTTGCCGTCGCGGAATTTCGCCCAACCCTGCACGGTCTTGACTTTTGCCTTTTTAAGCAGGCCGGCGACACCACCGTTAAGCCGGCTAACGATGCCGTCTTTCCAGGCGACGGTCTTTTCCAGATCGAAGGACGGCTCGCCGACCGAAATGCCGAGCGGGCTGCCCCGCGCGGTCATGTGCATGACCTTTTCGAACTCTTCCGCGGCATGGATCAGGGCCTTGGACGGAATGCAGCCGACATTGAGACAGGTGCCACCCGGCTTGCCCGCCTCGACGATGACCGTATCGAGCCCAAGCTGCCCGGCGCGAATGGCGCAGACATAACCGCCCGGCCCGGCGCCGATGACCAGAAGCTTGCAGGAGATGTCTTTCATGCCAGTCATCCCTCCACGAAGATCAGCGCCGGCGTTTCCATGAGCGTCTTGATGCGCTGGATGAAGACGGCGGCGTCCCAGCCGTCGATGACCCGGTGATCGAAGGAGGACGACAGGTTCATCATCTTGCGCGGAATGAACTGCGTGCCGTCCCAGACGGGGCGCACCATCATCTTGTTGACGCCGATGATCGCCACTTCCGGGTGGTTGATGACCGGCGTCGTCACCACCCCGCCCATGGCGCCGAGCGAGGTAATGGTGATGGTCGAGCCGGAAAGCTCTTCGCGCGTCGCGGTGCCCGCCTTGGCCGCCTCCGCCAGCCGGTTGACCTCGGCAGCGCTTTCCCAGAGATTGCGCGCCTCGGCATGTTTGACCACCGGCACGACCAGCCCGTTCGGCGTCTGAGCCGCGATGCCGATATTGACCGCGCCATGCCGCCGGACGACGCCGGCTTCGTCGTCGAACAGCGCGTTCAGTTGCGGCTGCTCGGCGATCGCCCTGACCATCGCCCGCATCAGGAAGGGCAACAGCGTCAGCTTCGGCTGCTCGGCACGCTTGCCCTTGTTGAGCGAGGCGCGCAAATCCTCGAGCGCGGTGACATCCACCTCCTCGACATAGGTGATGTGAGGAATGCGCGCCTTGGCAAGCTGCATCTTCTCCGCGATCTTGCGGCGCAGACCGACGATCCTGATCTCCTCGACCGCATCGCTCGGCTCCAGCCCGCCGGTCCGCCGGACCGCCGGCGCGCCATGCCTGACAAACGCATCCAGATCCTCATGCGTGATCCGCGCGGCCGGCCCGCTGCCCGGAACCTGCCTGAGATCGATGCCGGCTTCTTTTGCGCGCAGCCGCACCGCCGGCGAGGCCAGCGGCTTTTCGCCTTCCGGCCGAGGCGCGGAAATGGGTTTACCCTCACCCCTGGCCCCTCCCTGCAATGAGGAGGGGGACTCCGTCTGCGATGCACCCTCGTCAACCGCTTCCTTATGCGAGGATGGCATCTCGGATTTGGCAGCGGCCTTGGATTTCAAAGCGCGTTCCCCTCGCCCCTGCTGCGGGGGGGGCATGTCTTTTGCCGCCGCGGCGTCAGCGGGCCTGGCCTGCGCCTTCGATGCGGCCTCGCCCTCCTTCACATTCCCCTCGCCCGCCACCTCGAGCCGCACGATCGGCGAACCGACCGCGACCACCTCACCGATCTCGGCGCCGAGCCATGCCACCGTGCCATGAACCGGCGCGGGAATTTCCACCGTCGCCTTGTCGGTCATCACGGCGGCCAGCACCATGTCCTCGCGCACCGGATCGCCGATCTTGACGTGCCACTCCACCAGTTCAGCCTCGGCCACGCCCTCGCCGACATCGGGAAGCTTTATGACATATTCACCCATAACCGGCCTCTACGCCTCCGCCCCTACGCTTCCATCGTCTCGACCAATGCGCGCCCGACGCGGGCCGGGCCGGGGAAGTAGTCCCATTCCTGCGCATGCGGATAGGGCGTGTCCCAACCCGCCACGCGCGCCACGGGCGCTTCGAGATGATAGAAGCAATGTTCCTGCACCAGCGCCGCAAGCTCCGCGCCGAAACCGGAGGTCAGCGTCGCCTCATGCACCACCACGCAGCGCCCGGTCTTCTTGACCGAGGCGACGACGGCGTCGAGATCGAGCGGCAGAAGCGTGCGCAAATCGATGATATCGGCATCGATGCCCGTTTCCTGCACCGCCGCTTCCGCGACATAGACCATCGTGCCATAGGCCAGCACGGTAAGCGCGCCGCCATCGCGGCGGGTCGCCGCCTTGCCGAGCGGCGTGGAAAAATGCCCGTCCGGCACTTCGCCCAACTCATGCTTCGACCAAGGCGTCACCGGCCGGTCGTGATGGCCGTCGAACGGGCCGTTATAAAGCCGCTTCGGCTCCAGGAAGATCACCGGGTCCGGGTCTTCGATGGCCGCGATCAACAGGCCCTTGGCATCGTGCGGGTTGGACGGCACCACGACCTTCAGCCCCGACACATGGGTGAACAGCGCCTCCGGGCTTTGGCTATGCGTCTGGCCGCCGAAAATGCCGCCGCCGGTCGGCATGCGCACCACCAGCGGACAGGTGAAATCGCCATTCGAGCGGTAACGCAGCCGTGCCGCTTCCGAAACGATCTGGTCGTAAGCTGGATAAACATAGTCCGCGAACTGAACCTCGACACAAGGGCGCAAGCCGTAGGCGGCCATGCCGATGGCGGCGCCGACAATGCCGGATTCACTGATAGGGGAATCGAAACAGCGCGTCTTGCCGTATTTCGCCTGCAAGCCCTGCGTGCAGCGGAACACGCCGCCGAAAAAGCCGACATCCTCGCCGAAGACGACGACCCGCTCGTCCAGCCCCATGGACACGTCCATGGCGTCGCGGATCGCCTCGATCATGGTTCTGCGCGGCATGGGCTACACTCCCGCCTGCTGGCGCTGGCGCCGGATGTGCTGCGGCATCGTCTCGTAAACGCCCTCGAACATGTCGCGTGTCGAGGGCTTGTTGCCGCTATGCAGCGTGCCGTGCGTCTCGGCCTGTTTCTGCGCTGCGATCACCGTGTCGAGGATCTCGGCCTCGGCCTGTTCGTGGCGCTCGCCGGACCACGCGCCGCGCAGGATGAGATGGTTCTTCAGCCGGATGACCGGATCGCCGAGCGGCCAGGCATCCGATTCCGCCTTGGGCCTATAGGCGGACGGGTCGTCCGATGTCGAATGGGCGCCGGCACGGTAGGTGACATATTCGATCAGCGTCGGCCCGAGATTGGCGCGGGCACGCGCCACCGCCCATTTCGCCACCGCATGCACGGCGAGATAATCATTGCCGTCGACGCGCAGCGCCGGAATGCCGAAGCCCAGCCCGCGCGCCGCGAACGTGCCCGACCCGCCGCGCGCGATGCCCTGGAAGGTCGAGATCGCCCACTGATTGTTGACGACATTGAGAATGACCGGCGCCTTGTAGGTTGAGGCGAAGACCAGCGCCGAATGGAAATCGCTCTCGGCGGTCGAGCCGTCGCCGATCCAGCCGGCAGCGATCTTCGTGTCGCCGCTGATCGCCGAGGCCATCGCCCAGCCGACGGCCTGGATATATTGCGTCGCCAGATTGCCGGAGATCGAGAAGAAGCCGTGCTCCTTGGAGGAATACATGATCGGCAATTGCCGGCCTTTCAGCGGATCGGCCTCGTTGGAATAGATCTGGTTCATCATCGTGACCATCGGATAGTCGTCGGCGATGAGCAGGCCGGCCTGCCGGTAGGTCGGGAAATTCATGTCGCCCGGCGACAGCGCCTTGCGGAAGGCGCAGGCCACCGCCTCTTCGCCCAGATGCTGCATGTAGAACGAGGTCTTGCCCTGTCGCTGCGCCATCTGCATGCGCGCGTCGAAGGCGCGCAGCGTCATCATGTGGCGCAAGCCTTGCAGCAGTTCCTCGTCGGAAAGCAGGCCGGCCCATGGCCCGACCGCCTCGCCGGTGCGGTTCAGCACGCGAATGATCGAAAAGGCGAGATCGCGGATTTCGCGCGGATCGACGTCGATGGGCGGGCGCGGCACCGATCCGGCCTTGGGGATCGGCACAGCGGAGAAATCCGGCGTCCCGCCCGGCCGCACTTCGGGCTCCGGAACGTGGAAGTGCAACTTTCCATCGGCCATGATCTCATCCTCCAGCGTTGCAGGCTCGATATTGGCACATATGGCCGATCAAGCCAGCATCAAACCCGCGAGATCGGACGGCCTCTGCGCACCGTCTCCCAGGAAACGGCATGTTGGCAGGAAAGTCCGGTAATATCCGCTTGTTGAAAGCCGTATGCCGGCAACAAACGCAATGATGGAGCGGCCTTTCGCAATGCATTGCTGCGCGCCCTCTTGCCGGCCAATGCGAATCGATACCGTCATTCGCCTGTCACGGAGATGGGCTGTCATGCCTGCCATGACCCGTGACGCAGCAGATGATTCGACCAATGCTTTCGATCCTTGCCGGTATCGGACGCTTTTCCTGTCCGACATTCATCTCGGGACTAAGGGGTCCCAGGTCGATTCGCTGCTGGAATTCCTGAAACATCACGACGCCGAAACGATCTATCTGGTTGGCGATATTGTTGACGGTTGGCGGTTGCGATCCGGCTGGTACTGGCCGCAAACCCATAACGACGTGGTGCAGAAGCTGCTGCGAAAGGCGCGCAAGGGGACGCGCATCGTCTATGTGCCGGGCAATCACGACGAATTCCTGCGCGAATTCTACGGCACGCATTTCGGCGGCATCGAGGTTTGCGAAACGGCGGTGCACGAAGCCGCTGACGGCAAGCGCTATCTCGTCATTCATGGCGATATTTTCGACGTGGTGGTGCGCCACGCCAAATGGCTCGCCTTCTTCGGCGACTGGGCCTATGCGACGGCGCTCGTGCTTTCCAGGCACATCAATGCCGTGCGGCGCTGGCTCGGCTTCACCTACTGGTCGTTGTCGGCATGGGCCAAGCTCAAGGTCAAGAACGCGGTCAATTTCATCGGCCGGTTCGAGGATACGCTGGCTGCCGAGGCGCGCCGCCAGGGCGCCGACGGCGTCATCTGCGGCCATATCCATTGCGCCGCCATGCGCGATATGGCCGGCCTTGCCTACATCAACACCGGCGACTGGGTCGAAAGCTGCACGGCGGTCGTCGAGCACCATGACGGACGCATGGAGCTGATCCATTGGGCGGTCCGGAGCCGTGCGCTCAACGCCCAGCGGCCGCTTCCGGCTCCCTGGCGGCGGCACGCGGCGTGAAATGACGGAACGCGTCCTCATCGTCACCGATGCCTGGCACCCGCAAGTGAATGGCGTCGTACGTACCTTGACCCGCCTGGCGCAGGAGCTTGCCGAACAGGGCATCGATGTCCGTTTCCTGACGCCGGACGGCTTTCGCACGCTACCATTGCCATTCTATCTCGATATCCGCTTTGCGCTGGCTTCGCCGCGTCAGGTCGCACGGCGGATCGCCGAAATCGCGCCGCGGAGCGTACACATCGCGACAGAGGGGCCGCTCGGCTGGCTGGCGCGGCGGGTGTGCATGGGTGAGGGCCTTGCCTTCACCACCAGCTACCACACCAAGTTTCCGGAATATCTGCGCGCGCGTGTTCCGGTACCGGAAAGCTGGAGCTACGCCTTGCTGCGAAAATTTCACAATGCGGGGCAGGGCGTCATGGTGGCGACGCCATCGCTCGGCGCCGACCTTGCGCGGCGCGGCTATACCAATATCCGGCCGTGGACGCGCGGCGTGGACGCCGAATTCTTCCATCCGAAGTGGAAAGACGACCTGGCTTTGCCGGGGCCGGTCTTCCTCTGCGTCGGCAGGGTGGCGGTGGAAAAAAACCTCCCCGCCTTCCTTGATCTCGACCTGCCGGGAAGCAAGGTCATCGTCGGCGATGGGCCGGACCTGCCGGGCCTGAAAGAACGCTATCCCGAGGCCCACTTTCTCGGCGCCTGCTCCAATGAAGAACTGGCGCGGATTTACGCGTCGGCCGACGTGTTCGTCTTTCCGAGCCGGACCGACACCTTCGGCAATGTGCTTCTGGAGGCCATGGCGAGCGGGTGCCCCGTCGCCGCGTTTCCGGTGACCGGGCCAAGCGACATCGTCGGCGATGGCGGGGTTCTGTCCGACGATCTGCACCAGGCGGCGCTCGCGGCGCTCGAAGTGCCGCGCGAGTCGGCCCGCGTCAGGGCGCTCGCCTATAGCTGGCCCGAATGCGCCCGCCAGTTCCTCGATCATCTGCGGCCAGCCGGCGGCAGGCCGCCGGTCGGGCAGGAGAAAGCACAAGATGTCCGCCATCGAGACGTATCGAGCAGAGCCTGAACCCGTCAGCCGCAAGCAGGCGCGCAAGCGGCTGCACGGCGCGGTGCGCCACAATTCGGCATTTTCACGAAAAGGCCTGTCCGAGCGCCTGTTCGCGCAATTGTTCAGCGGGCTCGTCTACCCGCAGATCTGGGAAGATCCCGACGTCGACATGGCGGCGCTCGAAATCTGCCCCGGCCATCGAATCGTCACCATCGCCTCGGGCGGCTGCAACGCGCTCTCCTATCTTCTGGCGGATCCCGCCCGCATCGAAGCGGTCGATCTCAACCGGGCGCATGTCGCCTTCAACCGCCTCAAATTGGCGGCGCTGGCCAACCTGCCGGACTACGAGGCTTTCTATCGCTTCTATGGAGCCGGCGACGAAAAGGAAAATATCGAGGCTTACGGGCGGTTCATCCGGCCGCATCTGGATGCGGGCAGCCGGGCCTATTGGGAAAAGCGCAAGCTTTTGGGCCGGCGGCGCATCTCGATCTTTTCGCGCAACCTGTATCGGCACGGCCTGCTTGGCGCGTTCATCGGCATCGGCCATCGCGTGGCACGCATATACGGCATCGACCCGCGCCGCCTGCTCGAAGCCGGCTCTCTCGAAGACCAGCGCCGATTCTTCAATGAAGAAATATCGCCGCTGTTCGACAGGCGCGTGATCCGCTGGGCGATCCGCCGCAAATCCTCGCTCTTCGGTCTCGGCATCCCACCGCAGCAATATGACGCGCTGGCCGGCCCGGATGGCGACATGGCTTCGGTGCTGCGCGCGCGGCTTGAAAAATTGGCCTGCGGTTTTCCCCTGACCGACAATTATTTCGCGTGGCAGGCGTTCGGGCGGGGCTACAGCGCGGCGGACGGCGGCCCGCTGCCGCCTTATCTGTCGCGCGTCAATTTCGACAAAGTGCGTGCCCGCGCCGACCGCATGACGGTGAGCAATGCTTCCTATACCGAATTCCTTGCCGCCAAGCCGCCCGCATCGGTCGATCGCTTCGTCCTGCTCGATGCGCAGGACTGGATGTCCGATACGCAATTGAACGGTCTCTGGCGCGAGATCGGCCGAACCGCGGCGCCCAGCGCCCGTGTCATCTTCCGCACGGCCGGCGCGCAAAGCCTGCTGCCCGGACGGCTTGACGATGCGATGCTGAAGCGCTGGGAATATCGGCAGCAGCAGTCGCGGGAATTGCACGCGCGCGACCGTTCGTCGATTTATGGTGGCTTCCATCTCTATGTGTTGGGCGGGGAACCGGCATGACGGCCGCTTTCGACCATGGCGACCTGATGGAGCGCGTCTATGCCCGGCAACGGCACATCTATGACGCTACCCGCAAATATTACCTGCTTGGCCGCGATCCGATGATCGACGGGCTCAAGCCCGGAGCTGGCGCGACGGTGCTTGAGATCGGCTGCGGCACCGGCCGCAACCTGATCCGGGCGGCGCGGATCTATCCGCAGGCGCTTTTCCACGGTGTCGACATTTCCGGTTCGATGCTGGAGACGGCCGGCGCCTCGGTGGTCGCCGCCGGGCTGCAGGGCCGGATCAGGTTGGCCCATGCCGATGCGGCGCGCTTCAATCCCGGCAAGGTGTTCGGACGCCAGAGCTTCGACCGGATTTTCATTTCCTATGCAGTTTCCATGATTCCCGGCTGGCAGTCGGTGATGCGTGAGGCGCTCGGCCATCTCGGCCCCGGCGGCGAACTGCATGTCGTCGACTTCGGCGACCAACATGGCCTGCCACGCTGGTTCCGATCGGCGCTGCGCACCTGGTTGCGATGGTATCACGTGACACCGCGCAGCGACCTTTTCGCGGTCAGTGCCGAGATCGCCGCTGGCCGAGACGCGACAATGGAGGCGAAGCGGCTTTATCGCGGCTTTGCCTGGATTTCGATCATTCGAAATCGCTGACCTCGCCAGGAACGGCCTCATATGGCCGATGTCATCTTGCTGTCATCTGGAAGTCATCGCGTTGAAATATCGATCCTGCAAACCGCTGGGAACTCGAAGATCAGAGAGAACCCACATGACCAGCCAGTCGCGCCTTCTTGTTTTGAGCACCGTTCTTGCCGCTTCGGTGGCGCTGCCCGCCCATGCCGACAGCGCCTTCAACCGGATCGCCACCTTTCCGGTTGCCGAAAACCTGCCGGCGGGCACCGACGCCGGGACGCCGACCTCGTCGGAAATCATCAAAGCAAGCGAAGACGGCAATATACTGGTCTATTCCGACAGCCCCCTGGGCGCTGTCGGCTTCGTCGACATTTCCGACCCGAAGACGCCGAAGCCGGGCGGCATCGTCAAGATCGACGGTGAGCCGACCTCCGTCGCCGTGGTCGGCGGCAAGGTGCTGGCCGGCGTCAACACCTCGGAAAGCTTCAAGAATCCTTCCGGCAACCTGACCGTCATCGATCTCGCCACCAAGAAGATCGAAGCCACCTGTGACCTCGGTGGCCAGCCCGATTCCGTGGCAGTGAGCGCCGACGGCAAGTTCGCAGCCATCGCCATCGAGAACGAGCGCGACGAGGAACTGAACGACGGCGAGTTGCCGCAGATGCCCGCCGGCGACTTGAAGATATTCGGCCTGACCGGCGGCGTGCCGGACTGCGCCACCATGAAGACCGTCGATCTGACCGGGCTGGCGGAAATTTCGCCGGAAGACCCGGAGCCCGAATTCGTCGATTTCAACACCGCCAATGAAATTGCCGTCACGCTTCAGGAAAACAACCACATCGCCGTCATCGATGCGGCGACCGGTAAGGTCACGGCGCATTTTTCCGCCGGCTCGGTCGATCTCTACGGCATCGACATCGGGAAGGACGGCGCGCTGGACTTCACGGGTTCGATGACGGGCGTGGCGCGCGAACCCGACGCGATCAAATGGCTCGACAATGACCGCTTCGTCATTGCCAATGAAGGTGACTATAAGGGCGGCTCGCGTTCCTTCACCATCTTCGACAAGACCGGCAAGGCGCTCTACGAATCCGGTCCGTCGCTGGAAATGAAGATCGCCGCCGCCGGTCATTATCCAGACAAGCGCAACAAGAAGGGCGTCGAACTCGAAGGCCTCGAAGTCGCGGGATTCGGCGACACGCAATATATCCTGGTCGCCAGCGAGCGCGCCTCGATCATAGGCGTCTACAGGGATACCGGCGCTGCGCCCGAATTCATCCAGTTGCTGCCCTCGGGCATTGGCCCGGAGGGCCTGGTCGCCATCCCATCCCGCAACCTGCTCGCCACGGCCAACGAAACCGACCTGGTGGAAGAGGGCGGCGCGCGCCCGCATGTCATGCTCTATGAGCTTGGCGACGGCCCGGCCGCCTACCCGATGGTCGTCTCTGTAGATGACGGGGCGGGTAAGCCGATCGGCTGGGGTGCGCTTTCAGGACTCGCTGCCGATCCGACGGACGCGGGCAAGCTCTATGCCGTATCCGACTCCTTCTATCGCTCGCAGCCTTCAATCTTCACCATCGACGCCACCAGGACACCGGCCGAGATCGTGAAGAAACTGGTCGTCACGCGCGATGGTCAGCCGGCGCAGAAACTCGACCTCGAAGGCATCGCCTCCGACGGCAAGGACGGTTTCTGGCTGGCCTCGGAAGGCAACGCCGCCAAGCTGACGGCCAATGCCATCTATCATGTGGATGCCGAGGGCGAGATCGGCCAGGAAATCGCACTGCCGGCCGAGCTTCTCGGCCAGGATGGCCGCTTCGGCTATGAAGGCATCACCACTCTGGGCGAGGGCGACGACCTGACGCTGGTCATGGCCGTGCAGCGCGAATGGACCGACGATGCCAAGGGCGAGGTTAAGCTGCTGGCCTACAAGCCGAAAGCAAAAGAGTGGTCGGCGGTGCGCTACCCGCTTGAAAAAGCTGAAAAGGGCTGGGTCGGCCTGTCGGAAATCACCGCCTGGAAAGACAAGCTCTATATCGTCGAGCGCGACAACCAGATCGGGACGGACGCCAGGCTCAAGGCGATCTACGCCGTGGCGCTGGACGATTTCAAGCCGGCCGGGCTGGGCGGCGATCTGCCTCTGGTGAAGAAGACGCTGGTGCGCGATCTGATCCCCGACCTGAAGGCCGCCACCAATGGCTATGTGGTCGACAAGGTCGAGGGCTTTGCCATCGACGCCAGCGGCGACGCCTATGTCGTGACCGACAATGACGGCGTGGATGACTCTTCAGGCGAGACGCTGTTCCTGCGGCTGGGCAGCATCGACGCGATCAACTGAAGCACTTGCCGGTCGCGGCGCTCGAGCAATGAGATTGACGGTTCCTTTTCAGAGATTCCGCAAAGGCGACCGCCAATCTCCGCCGCCGACGATGGCGAGCAGCAGCATGCGCAGGCATTGCACATCGGGATGGTATGGCATTCGCCGGTCGATGAGGGCGATCTGCCGCCTTGCGGCGGCTGCCAGATCGGCCGACATAGGCACCGACATCAGCCAATCGATAAATACCTCTTCAGGTGGCGGAAGTGGCGAGATAGCCCGCATCGCCCTGTGATCGAGCGGGGGTTTCGCCGCGACGGTGTTGTCGTCGTCGCGCACCGTCATGCCACGATCTCCAGCGCCGAGAGCGGTTTTGAGCAGCAGCACAGGATGTAGCCCTCGGCGATTTCCTCATCGAGAATGCCGCCATTGTGGCTCATCTCCACCTCACCGGAGAGCTTCTTGACCTTGCAGGTGCCGCACAGGCCGAACTCGCAGGCAGCCGAAATGCGCACGCCCGCGGCACGGGCGGCCTGCAGCACGGTCTGATCGGGAACACACATGGTTTCAACATCGGAGCCGGCAAAGCGGATGGCGACAGCCATGTCCGCGGAAGGTTGTTCCGCAGGCGGGGCATCGGAGAATGGCGCGGGCACCGGCGCGATGGCGGGCTTGCCGAAGCTTTCTTCGTGATAACACGCCATGTCGAACCCCGCGGCTTCGAGCATTTGGCGTACGGCCCGCATGAACGGCTCGGGGCCGCAGCAAAACACTTCCCGTTCCCGGAAATCGGGCGCAAGCAGCGGCAGGCGCACCGCATCGATACGGCCCATATGGCCGAACCAGCTTTCGCGGCTCGACCGTTCCTCGATCAGGAAACCGAGCGACAGGCCGGGCATGCGGCTGCCGAGCAGTTCCAGTTCCTTGCGGAAGATGATTTCTTCCGGCCGCCGGGCGCAGTTGACGAAAGCAACGTCGGTCCACGGCGCACAATCGTTCAGCCAGCGCAGCATCGACATCATCGGCGTGATGCCGGATCCGGCCGAGATGAACAGATATTTCGCTGCAGGGTGGCTGTGATGGGAAAAGTCGCCGGCAGGGCCATAGGCCTTGATATGGGCACCGGTTTTCAGGCTCTCGAACATCCAGCGGGTGCCGATGCTGCCGGGTTGCGCCTTCACCGTGACCGCGATGGCGAACGGCCGTGACGGCGACGAAGACAGTGTGTAGGTGCGCATGACCGGTTCGTCGCCGACAGGCAGTTCCAGCGTAATGAACTGGCCCGGCTTGTAGCGAAACCAGGTCTGGTTGTCCGAGCGGAAGGTGAAGGTCTTCACGTCCGGCGCTTCATCGGAAACACCGATCACCTCCAGAACCTGCAGACGGTCGTCCCAAGGCGTCATCTCGTCGAGATGACGATAGAGATCAAGGTCGGTCATCGCGTTCACGGCCCCCTCCTCATGCCACGCTGCGCAGCGCCGGCTTGTCGTCCTCGACAAGGCGCGGCGCCATGAACCCGGCATACCAGTCGACGAACTGGATCACGCCGCCTTCGTGAAGCTCCGAATAGGGACCGGGCTCGTAGGCGGGCGACTTGATGCCGAACGCGTTCTCCTCGACGATGCGGCGATCCTCGTCGTTGGTCATGGCCCACACATGGGTGAGTTCCTCCACGGTATAATCGACACCCTCGACCGCATCCTTGTGGACCAGCCATTTGGTCGTCACCGCCGTCTCGGTCGCACTGATGGGGATTACCCGGAAGGTGGTCGCGTGGTCGATCAGGATATGGTTCCAGGTCGCCGGATAATGATAGAGCATGAGCGTGCCGATGCGATCGGCCGAAACGGCATCCGACAGGTTCTTCCGCACCGCCGGCTTGCCCGTCATCGTGTAGCTGGCGGCATCGCGCAGGAGCGGTGCGCGCGTCGCGCGATACTGCCCGGCGTCGTCGATGCGGAAGCGCGACGGCAAACCGGCCGCCTCGCAATGGGCCCAATGCGCCAGCATCTCCGGGTCGCTGTCCACGCTCGGCGTGCCGGTGATGGTCGGTGCTTCGGGAAAAGTCTTGCAAAGTTCGGGGTGGTTGGCCGCACAGTGATAGCACTCGCGATTGTTTTCCCACACCAGCTTCCAGTTGCCCTTCTCGATGATGGTTGTCTCATGCGCGACCTTGGCGTCAGCCAGATTATGCGGCGCGAAATAGGGCTCCATCAGAGTGCGGAAGGGTGCGAAATCGGCGGGTTCATCCGCCAGGCAAATGAAGATGTAGCCGGCGACGCTCTCGCAAGCGACCGGTTTCATGCCGAAGTCTTCCTTGCAGAAGCCGTCCGCCATCTGGCGCGCGAAGAGCAGCGAGCCGTCGAGGTCATAGGTCCACTGATGATAGGGGCAGACCAGCTTGGCGGATGTGCCCTTGTGCGCCGTGCACACCCGGCTGCCGCGGTGGCGACATGTGTTGTGCAAAGCGCGGATGATACCGTCGCGGCCGCGCACCACCACCACCGGATAATCTCCCACCTGCAAGGTGAAGTAGCTTCCGGGCTTGGCGATCTCGCAGTCATGGCCGACAAACAGCCAGTCGCGATACCAGATCAGTTCCAGGTCCAACTGATAGAAATCCGGATCGATATAGAAAGGTTGCTCAAGCGAAAAGCCGCCGCGCCGCTCGCGGATCAGCCTGAGCATCTCGTTGCGTGTGTCACCGGTACGTATAGCCATGTCCGTCCTCGCATGTGCCAAGGACTGAACTGGTGGTGATTTCAGGGGTAGATGGCCGCAGGCGAATGTCGCCAGCAGTGCTCTGCCTCTTGACCGCCCACCGCGATCAGTCAGGTTAAAACCGTTCGAGGCTGGTTTCCGGACTCCGGAGCTGGCCATTTCAGGCCGTCCCGACACCTTCCCGGATTGATCGATCCGGTGGCATTTGTCGGGGTTCAGCTCCGCTACCGTTGCGGGGGCAGCGCCGGCATCAAACCGGCTTCCCAATTATCCCGCTGAAGAAATTCCCCAGCGAGCACCTTGAACGAGCGGATCAGAACACAGAAAGGCGGCCGGCAAAGTCATGAAAGCGACACAGGCCGGGTGCGAAGGCGACGCCTCATCGAAAGTGGCCGAGGACATCCCCAACCGGCCAACCGGGCCCAACCGAGCGCGCGCCCAGAAAGAACGCGATGATTTCCGAATCCGATCTCTCGGAGGCTTTGCGGCGGGAAGGCATCGACGATGAAAATCAGCGTTGTGAAGCTTTCAAGGTAGGCCTGCCCAATAACCGTCAAGGACATCTGAACTTTTTCCACAACGCCGCGTTCCTGCACTGCTGCGGGTCGTGTCAACCGGGCATGAACGGTACGGTGAACAGGAGGGTTTTCCCGGTTTCTCCTCCTGGCCAACGAATTGGCAGGCGAGCACCTTATCCCGTCCGGCCCGCAGCGTCCTTATGCATCCCCGGGATGCAAAGTTGCGAGGGCAGGCAGACAACCCGGAGCCTGCGTGAAGGAGCAAGCCAGGATGAATGTCGCCAACCTTCAGCTTGAGGGCCTGTTGATGGCCTTGGCCGCAATCAACAACACCCTTATCCGCAAAGGGCTCGTCTCGGCGGACGATATCGACCTCGCGCTCCGCCAGGTGGAGGCGTCGTTGACCGGCGACGAGCGAATGCACGAAGAACTGTCGCCCGCCAACAGGGACGCGGTCTGTTTTCCGATCCGGCTCCTGCTGGCAGCTAACAATACCCAGGGCGAGGCTGAATTCCCTTCATTTTCTGAACTGGCGAGGATGGTCGGGCAGACCAAAGAGCCCTACAACGACCAGATGTAGCGCCCGCTGGTTAGGGCCAGGACCCAGAACTCACCGGAGAGAGGTCTATTTGGTCTCCGGTACCGCCTTGAGGACGACGGCGTTGTCGAGCGAAACATGGACGTCGATCGCCGAGCCGGCCGGCTTCTGGTCGATGATCTGGCCGCCGCCGACACGCATGTCGAGCAGGCCGAGCCCGGCCGCCTCGATGCGAGTCACCGTATGCGTTCCCTGGTAGATGTGCGAAACCACCTTGGCGTTGACCACATTGCCGGCCCTCCCGCTTGCATCGGCGATGGCGATGCTTTCAGGCCGCACGAAAATGCTGACGTCGGCGTCGTCTTCCGGCAGCGCGGCGCCGTCATTGCCGGCATCGAGGGCCAGCCCGTCCTGAAACGCGAACGCAACCGCCTTGCCGCTGCGCTTGAGGCGCGCCACGGGAAGCTGGTTGATCTCGCCGATAAAGGAAGCCACGAAACTGTTGACCGGGCGGCTATACAGTTCGAGCGGCTTCGAGATCTGCTGGATTTCGCCCTTGCTCATCACTACGATGCGGTCGGACATGCTGAGCGCCTCGCCCTGGTCGTGGGTGACGAAAACGGTGGTCAGCCCGGTCTTGCGGTGCAGATCCTTGAGTTCGAACTGCATCTGGGTACGCAAATTCTTGTCCAGCGCCGACAGCGGTTCGTCCAGCAAAAGCACGCTCGGCCCAAACACGATGGCCCGCGCCAGCGCCACGCGCTGCTGCTGGCCGCCCGACAATTGCTTGACCCGCCGTCCGCCCATGCCTGAAAGCTTGACCATGTCGAGCGCGGCTTCCACGTCGTGCGCGATCTTCTGCTTTTCCACCTTGCGCATGCGCAGGCCGAAGGCGACGTTGTCGAACACGTTCATATGCGGGAACAGCGCATAGTTCTGGAACACCATGCCGGTGTCACGCAGGTGCGGCGGCACGTTGGTGACGTCGCGCCCGTCGATGCTGACGGTTCCGGCGGTCGGCGCCTCGAAGCCGGCGATCATGTTGAGCAGTGTCGTCTTCCCGCAGCCGCTGGGGCCGAGCAGGGTAAGGAATTCGCCCCGCCTGATCGGCAGCGAAACCTGCTTGACGGCGACCACCGCGCCATAATTCTTGGCGACATTGGCGATGTCGACGGCAACGTCGCCATTGTGTCCGGCTGCCGGTTGAGTGTTCATTTTTTCTCCCTGAGCGTCATGCGCTGAAGATGATTGGCCTGGACTAGTGCGATTCGATGGCGAGGACGCGCTTCAGGCCCAACGTTCGGTCGACGATGAACATCCCCAGCGTCGTGGTGATGATGAGCAAGGCCGAAATCGCCGCGATCGTCGGATCGGTATATTCGCGAACATATGTGTACATGGCCACCGGCAACGTCTGCGTGGCATAGCTGGTGACGTAGAGCGAGGCGGTGAACTCGGTGAAGGAAAGGATCGCGGCGATGATCCAGCCGCCGACGATGCCTGGCGTCAAAAGCGGCAGCGTGATGCGCAGCAGGACGTTTATCGGCGAAGCGCCGAGATTGGCTGCCGAGCGCTCCAGCGACCGGTCGACATTGACCAGGCTGACATAGACGCTGCGGGTGACGAATGGCAGCACCAGGACGACATGCGTCACGATCACGATCGTGTAGCCGTTATTGATGCCGAGGCCGGCGCCGACGAGCAGGAAGCCGAAGCCGGTGGTGAAGCGCGGAATGATCAGCGGGGCCGCCAGCAGGAATTCCAGCAGGCGCCTTCCCCTGAAGGCATAGCGATGCGTCACATAGGCCGCCGCCACCCCTATTACGGAGGCGATGGTCGAGGCGAAGAACGTCACGATAAGGCCGCTGTAGAAAGAGGTCCTGAAATCGTCGTAGCTGAAGGCGCGCGCATACCAATGGAGCGAAAAGCCCTTCGGCGGAAACGCCAGTGTTTCGGTCGGATTGACCGAACTCATGATGACGACGACCGCCGGGATCGTCAGGAATATGAGGATGGCGACTACCAGCGTCCAGAACAGGAACTTGCCCATGGCTATTGCCTATTGCTGCGCGACGCGGCGCTCGAGCCGCGTGACGAATGGTTGAACGAGGGCCAGGCTTCCGACAGCGGCGATGAAGGCAACTGCGCTAAGCACGGCCGCGACCGGGAAGTTGAACGAGGACAGTCCCTGCAAATAGACGAGATTGGAGATCATCAGGACCTTGCCGCCACCGATCAACTGAGGCGTCGCGAAGGCGCTCATGGTCCAGGCGAAGATGACGACCGTGCTGGCGACGATGCCCGGCATGGTCAAAGGCACGGTAACTCGCCAGAAGACGACCAGAGGCGCCGCGCCGAGATTGGCCGCCGCCTTCTCGTAATCGCGGTTGACATGGCTGATGGCGGTGGCGAGCAGGATGATCATGACCGGCATCGAGAAATGGACGAGCGCGACGATGACGCCGAACTTCGTGTACATGAATTGCACCGGCGCGCTGACGATACCGAGCGCCATCAGGATCGAATTTACGAAACCGTCGCTGCCGAGGACCAGCATCCATGCGTAGGTGCGCACGATTTCGCCGGTGAACAGCGGCGTTATCGACAGGATGACCAGCAGGGCGCGCAGCCACTCCGCCTCGGTGCGCACCAGAGCGTAGGCGACGGGATAGCTGAGCAGGAGACAGAAGATCGCGGTCAACAGGCTGATGAGCAGCGTGTCGAGGATCACCAGGAAATAGAGCGGCCGGCCGATATTGTAGAAATTTTCGAGCGTGAAGCCGCCGGTATCGAGGGATCCGGGGATGAATTCACGAAAGCTGTACTGGAAAACGGCGGCCAGCGACATGACGACGGCGAGTGCCACCAGCATGCAGGGCACTATAAAGAACCACCATATCCGACGATCATTCACCGCAGGCTCCACTCCAATTCCGTGAAAAGTCTTCGTTCCGCCGCTTTCCTGGCCGGGAAGCGGTTAGAGCGCCGGCGCTTTTGATGCGCAAAACGCTCTAACACCCGGCATATTCTGCATCGTACCGATCGAAATCGATCCTTCTGTCCGGTTCGATACAGCAGTCGCAGAACGGGACGGTTAGCGCGTCATGTTCTCGGTGAACCAGGACTTCCATTCGGGGAGCAGCTTGGCGCGTGTTTCATCGTCCACGAGTATTTGCTTTTCCAACTGCTCGTCGGAGGTGAAGATACCGGGAAGCTTGGCCATCTCGTCGCTGACATGCGCTTTGGCGTTCATCGGCGAGCACTTGTAGAGCTCGCAGAGCTTTTCCTGAACCTTGGGATCGAGCGCCGTGTTGACGAATTGATACGCCGCGTCGGCCATCTTCGTGCCGGCGCTGATGCCGACCGCATCGATGCCGACGACCCCGCCTTCCTCAGGAATGACAAGCTTGATCGGGATGCCTTGGCTCATCTGATGATAGGCGTTGATCGACAGCAGGACCTGCACCGGGGTCTCGCCGGTCTTCATCAGTTCCTGCGAGGTCGCATCGGACTGGTAGAGCGCCTTGATGTTCGGCTTCAGCTTCTCGAGAAGCGGGATGCCCTTCTTCCAATCCTTGGCATCGGCGCCGGACAGCTTGGCGGCGGCGATGATGATATGGCTGGGATCGAAATCGGGCAGGCCGAGTTTGTCCTTGACCTGATCGCCCCACAGATCCTTCCAACTGGTGATCTTGAAATCGTCGGGCATCAGATCCGTGCGGTATGCAGGCGCATAGACGTAGGAATACAAGCCGATAGCGTAGGGGCTGCGCAACGCGATCGGGTAGGCTTCCTTCAGATTTGGAATCTTGGATACGTCCAGCTTCTCGAAAAGATCGCTGGCAGAGTAGAGATACGCCACATGGCTGGTGGTAAGCGTGACATCGGCCTGAGGAGCGCCTGCCGAGAGCTTGGCCTTGGTCAGACGGTCCATTGTGCCGCCGGTCACGAACTTGACTTCGACGCCGGTTCGCTTGGTAAATTCGGTTGCGATCGCCTCCTGGGCGCCGTCCCGCCAGTTTCCGCCCCAAATGCTGACGACCAGTTCCTCCTGCGCGGGGGCGATACCTGTCCCCGCCAACAATATGGCGGCGGCTAGCAGACCTTTCATACGAATTGCCATTATTTCCTCCCTATTTGATTTCCGGCCCCGGAACTTGCCCTACCTCCAGCAACTCCGATGGTAACAGACCTTAGCTTTTGTCACCTTTGTATTCAAGTCAAGATATTATGCATACTAAGTTCGATTGATTGCATACCCATACGGCTTTGAAGAACGCGCTCCAATATGCCCTCCCGAAAGCTCAGGCTCGGCCCAACAGAACCTGCATCTTTCGCCGGAGGATCGACACGATCAATCCCAGAGCGTTGAGTTCGTTCGATCGGCGCGGAGCAGGTTTCACTGCGGTGCCTGCAGGGTCCATTCGGCGCTCATCTTTTGCAGACTCCACCGCCCGTTCTCGCTCCGCATTTAACTGCGCTTCCAGATTTGTCGCGAAATCGCGACAAATCTGGTCGGCGACGGCATCGACGATGCCGCCTCGGGCGAATTGCGCCAGGGAGCCAGCGAGGGTGTAGTCCACGACCACCCCCACCTGGGTAGCGGCGCCGTTTGCGGTTTCCTTGAGCGAATAGACAATGTCGCCCTTGGCCCGCGAACCGTGTCTCTTGTCTATTCCGCTGCCGGTGATCTTGCCGGAATAGCTCGCCTCGTCAGCGTCGATATCGACGGTGCCGGTGAAATCGGCCCGCACGGGGCCAAGCTTGACCGTCATGCGCCCGCCGGCATGCTTTGCCGATACAGGATCGGCAAGAGATGCGCCGGGCAGGCAGTCCGCCACCTGCGGCAGATCCTGGAACCTGGCCCAAACGATGGCTCTCGGATGGTTGACGGTGAAGGTCTGCTTGATCTGGGGCACGCATTGCTCCTGAGCTTCGTCCAGGGCGGCAGATGCGCGAGCACAAATGCCGTCCGCCCGTCGTCGTTTGTGCAGCCCTCGCTACTCGGCCGGCTCGCACCAGTCATGAATGCAAAGCGCCATCACCTTGATGGCGGTGAGATAATCCTCGATCGAGACATATTCGTCGTTGGCGTGCATCACCGCCGTCGAGCCGGGGCCGAAGATGACGGTCGGCGTCGCCGCGTACTGGTTGAGGAAGCGGGTGTCGGCGGCACCTTGCCGGCCGCTGATCACCGGATCGCGGCCGGTCAATTCCTTGTAGGTGTTCGACAGCGTGGTGACGATGGGATGATCCGTGGGAATTTCGGAGGCCTGCGCATCATAGCCGACGAAGCGAACGACCGGCGGGTGGTCCTTCATCCACGGGTCGGCTGCGGCGACCTCGGCGATCTTGTCCACCAGGCTCTGCTTGACGCCTTCGTGATCCTCGCCCGGCACGGTGCCGATACTGCCCTTGAGCACCGCGCTTGCGGGAAAGGCGCTCGGATAGTTGCCGGCCTGGAAGCTGCCGATGATGCAGGGCAGTGAATCGATTGCACTCGGATAAAGCGGATGCCTGACCGTGGCGACCCGATGGTCTTCGAGTTCCTGAACGGCGTTGACGATCTTGTTGCCAAGTTCGATGGCGCTGATGCCGAGATAGCGCTGCTGGATGCCGGCCGGCTTGCCTTCGACGTCGATCTGGAACCAGATGCGGCCGATACAGGCGGGCTGCACATGAAGATCGCTGGTTTCGCCGGAGATGCCGGCATCGGCCTTGTAGCCGCGCATGACGGTATCGAGCGTCCCATGGCCGCTTACTTCTTCGTCGATGACGACGTTAATGTGGACGTCGCCCTTCAATTCGACGCCGGCCTCCTTGAGGAACTGCACGGCGAGAATATGGGCGGCGACACCGCTTTTCATGTCGCATGAACCGCGGCCGTAGATGCGGCCGTCCTTGATCGCGGCGGACCATGGATCGTCGCTCCAACCTTCGCCGCTGCCGACCGGGATCACGTCGGTATGGCCGTTGAGCAGCAGCGAGCGGCCGCCGCCCTTGCCCTTGCGCGTGCCGACAATGTTCGGCCGCCCCTCATAGCCGCGCTCGACAGGGCGATAGCCGGGATGCTTCTTGAGTTCTTCCCAATCAGTCTCCCACATGTCGACATCGAGGCCGATGCCCTTCATGTAGTCGGCTACGAAAGCCTGGATGGCAGCTTCGTCGCCCGTGACGCTCGGGATCGAGACCATCTTGCGCAGGAGTTCGATCGCCTTGTCCTTGTTTCTGTCGATCGTATCAAGGACGGCTTGCCGGCTTGCGCTGCTCATTCGCCAAACTCCATGCTGTCATGCACCGGCCGTGTCTTCCGGAGACCGCAAAAAGGGTCTCGGGCGAAGCCTGAATGTCATGTGAGCATACGCACCACCGGCAATCTTGTCTACAATCTTTTTGGTATTGCATACAAGTTTGGGTTGGCTTAGGCTTCGAAGCGATAAGCCACCGGCTTTAATGCAGTTTCGAAACGTCCATTGCGGTAGGCTGCGTTGCGGGCGACGACCGCTTGTTCCCTTACCTGTCCAGAGGAATGTAATGAGGCCCGCTTCTTTCGAGTATCACAAGGCTGTCGATATTGAGGACGCCGTGCGTCTGCTTGCCGAATTCGGGGAAGAGGGGAGGCCCATCGCAGGCGGGCAGAGTCTCGTGCCGATGATGAATCTGCGTCTGGCGCGTCCCGGTCATCTGGTCGATATCAATGCGCTGCCGATGACCGATATCGAGTTCGACGACAGAACCATGCGCATCGGTGCGCTCGTGCGGCACGAAGAGTATGGGCGCGACCCGAGGATCGGGAAGCACTTTCCAGCCCTTCTCGATGCGGTCCACTGGATCGGACATCCGACGATCCGGCGTCACGGCTCGATCGGCGGCAGCCTTTCGCATGCGGATCCGACGGCCGAACTGCCGGCAGCGGCCATCCTCTACGATGCCTCCATGGTCGTGCGCTCGCTTGGCGGTGAACGCCGTATCGCCGCCGTGGATTTCTTCGAAAGCGCCTACGTCACCACACTTGAGCCCGGCGAATTGCTGGTTGCGGTGGAGTTTCCGATACCACCCCGGTCTTCGGCAGGCAGCTTCATGGAGATTGGCGAGCGGGTCGGCGACTTTGCCATCGCGTCGGTCGGCGCTCATCTGGAATTCGAGCAAGCGACGATTACCAGGGCGGCGCTGGTCTGCTGTGGTGCCGATCTGGTTGCGATCCGCGCCCCGGAAATAGAGGCTTTCCTTGTCGGGAAAACGCTTGATGCGCCGCAAGCCGTAGAGGTGGGCAGGCGGTTCGCCGCTATGGTCGATCCTTCCGGTGATCACATAGCCAGCGCCGACTACAAGCGGGCCTTGATCGGCGAACTGACGCGGCGCGCGGTCGAAGCGGCCTGCGCAAGGGCAATAGAAAGCAAATGACCGACATCACGCTTGAGGTAAACGGAACAGAAAAGTCGCTGGCGGTCGAGCCGCGCCGCCTGCTGGCGGACGTACTGCGCCATGAATTCGGCCTCTCCGGTGTTCATATCGGCTGCGCCCATGGTGCCTGCGGCTGCTGCACGGTGCATATCGACGGCGTGCCCAAGCTGTCGTGCCTGACATTTGCGGTGCAGTGTGAGGGCAAGGCGATAGCCACTGTGGAAAGCGTCGGCGGTCCGAACGCCGAGCATGCATTGCAGCAAGCCTTCAAGAGCGAGCACGGCCTGCAATGCGGCTATTGCACACCGGGCTTCGTCATGGCGCTCATCCCCTTCGTGGAAGCGATGACGTCGCAAAGGCGCATGCCCGAAGACGACGAGATCAGGGAAGCCATGAGCGGCAATATCTGCCGCTGCACCGGCTATCACGGCATCGTCGCGGCGGTGCGCAAGGCGATCGGCGACCAGATCGCCGGGGGGAGTAACCGATCATGACACGGGCTGAAAATCCGAGGCACATTGGCGCGCGGGTGCTTCGTTTCGAGGATGTGCGGCTGCTCTCCGGCGCGGCGCGCTACCTTGACGACATCACCCGACCGAACATGTTGCATATGTCGATGGTGCGGGCCCAGGTGGCGCATGCGACCATCCTCGGCATCGACAGTTCGGCGCTGGCCGATGCCGGTTTCCCGACGCAGGTCTTCACCGCGGATGATCTCGGCAGTCTGTCGATCAAAGCGCATCAGGACTATCCGCAGATGCAATATTCCGAGCAGCCCATCCTTGCCTCGGGCAAGATGCGCTTTGTCGGCGAGCCGGTGGCGGCGGTACTGGCCGACGACCCGTACAAGGCCGAGGACGCCTCCGAGCTGGTATTTGTCGACTACGATCCGCTGCCGGTCGTCGGCACCATGGACCAGGCGCGCGACGCCTCCCTGCCGACCCTGTTCGACGGCTGGAAAAGCAACGTCATCGTCGAGCGCGAAATGAAGGGCGGCGACCTTGACAAGGCGCGCGCCGAGGCGGCGCACATCATTCGCCGCACCTACAGCACCCAGCGTCAAGCCGGCGTGCCGATGGAAGGGCGTGGCGTCGTTGCCGAATACAATCCCGCCGACCGGGTTCTGACCGTTTGGTCATCCACGCAGTTTCCGCATATCGTGCGAACCTGTCTTTCGGAAGTCCTCAACTGGCCGGAATCGCGGCTGCGCGTCATCGCGCCGGACGTCGGCGGCGGCTTCGGTGTCAAGGGCCAGGTTTATCCGGAAGAAATCCTCGTTCCGTGGCTGGCGGTGAAAACCGGCCGGCCGGTGAAGTGGGTCGAGGACCGGCGTGAACATCTGATGGCCAGCATCCACGCCCGCGACCACCGCCATGTGCTTGAGGCCTATGTGTCGGCGGAAGGCCGGCTGCTTGGCCTCAAGGCCGATGTCACCGTCGATAACGGCGCCTATTCGACCTACCCGTTCACCTCGGCCGGCGAGCCCGGCATGGTCGGCAAGGTGTTGCCCGGCCCTTACGATTTCCAGGCCTACCACGCCGTCTACCGGGCGGTGGCCACCAACAAATGCTCGATCGGCACCTATCGCGGTGTTGCCCGGCCGTCCGCGGTCTTTTCCCAGGAACGGCTGATGGACGATATTGCCGAGGAACTGGGCCTCGATCCGATCGAATTCCGGCTGAAGAACATCATTCGTGAATTCCCCTACAAGAATGTGCTCGGCTTCAGCTACGACAAGGGCTCCTATGCCGAGTCGCTGGAGAAGATGCGCGAGTTACTGGCTGCGGATCGCACCGAAGCGGAGGCTTCCAAGGTGTCGACCACCAGGCGCGTCGGCGTCGGTATCGCCTGCTTCATCGAGCAGACGGCGCACGGAACGCCCGACTTCATCCGCCGCCGTGTTCCCATCGAGACAGGCTATATCGCGGCGCGCGTCGAAATGGAGCCGGACGGGCAGGCGATTGTCGACCTCGGCATGCAGAACCATGGCCAGGGCCTCGAAACGACGATGGCGCAGGTGGCCGCCGACGCGCTCGGCATCGATCCGAAAGACGTGTTCGTGCGCCACGGCGACACGCTGATGACGCCCTATTCGGTCGGCACATGGGGCAGCCGCGGAGCAGCACTCGGCGGCGGCGCGGTTCACACCGCCGCCACCCAACTGGCCGACAAGCTGCGCGCGATCGCCGCGCACCTGTTGCAAGCCAAGGCGGAGGACATCGTGCTTGGCGGCGGCAAGGCCAGCCTCAAGGCCGACGCAGGACGCTTCGTCGAAATCCGCAAGCTGGCACGCATCGCCCTGCGCAACGCCGACCAGATGCCGGAAGGCATGACGCCCGGTCTCGAGGCTTCCTTCAGCCAGGACGGACCGGCGGATGGCACCTATTCCAACGCCGTGCATGCAGCGGTCGTCGAAATCGACGTGCCGACCGGCAAGATGAAACTGCGCCGCTTCGTCGTGGTCGAGGATTGCGGCGTGGTGCTCAACCCGATGATCGCCGATGGCCAGGTTCGTGGTGGCGTCGTGCAGGGCATCGGCTCGGCCATGCTGGAGCATTTTGTCTACGATGCCGAATGTCAGCCGCTGACGACGAGCTTCGCCGACTATCTGATGCCGCAGGCACCGGAAATCCCCAACATCGAGGTCCACCACATCGTGACCCCGACATCGCTGACGCCGCTAGGCGCCAAGGGCATGGGCGAAGGCGGCGCCATCGGCCCGGCCGCGGCCATCGCCAATGCGGTCGCCGACGCACTTGACGTACAGGTCACCTCGACTCCGCTGAACGGCAATGCGGTCTGGAGGCTTTCCGCGGCACTGCGCGGCGAATAACATCTGGGGTTACCCGATCCTTATGTCGGTGCGGCGGACGGGCAATGACGTTTTCCGCCGCCGCTAGAGCGGGCTCAGTGCCCGGCGGCGAAGGCGGCGGTGCCGTCCTTCAGCAGGCGCTCGTAAAGCTCCGGATCGGTGGCGCCCTCGGTGCCGATCAGAAGCACCCGCGACTTGGCGTTCAGCTCGAGCTTGTCGCGGATGGCGGTGTCGCCAACCGCCGCCAACAGGCCGGCAAGGCCCGCTGCACCGGATTCGCCGATCCGTAGCGCCGGATCGACGCCGACCGGCCTGGCGAAGCGCCGTAACGCCTCCACTGCCTGATCGTCATCGACATCGAGATAGAAATCCGCGCTCTTTTCCAGAATGTCCCACGCGATCAGCGAAGGCTCGTAGCATTCGAGCATCGCCATCACCGTGGCGTCGCCACCTTCCATCGCCAGGCGGCGGTTCGCCTGTGCGCTCAGTTGCAGGCAGTTCGCCCGCGACGGCTCGACCACGACGATGCGCGGCCGCCCGGCGCCGAACCGATCGAGGAAGTGGCCGGCAACGACCGCCGCCAACCCACCGACGCCGCCCTGCACGAAAACATGGCTGTAGGGCGCGGTGGATTGCCGGACGATCTCGTCCAGCATGATCGCATAGCCCTGCATGACCGCGCCGGGAATCTCCGTGTAACCCTCGGAAGAGAAGTCGGAGACGACCGTCCAGCCCTCGGCTTTGCCGGTGGCGCTGGCTTCCGCGACCGACTGGTCGTAATTGCCGTCGGTACGCCGGATTTCCGCGCCGAAGGCGGCAATGGCTGCTTCCCGGCCGGCCGAGACGCCGCTGTGCAGGAAGATCACGCAGCGGCAACCGAACATCTCGGCCCCCGCCGCGACGGATCGGCCGTGATTGCCGTCTGTGGCGCAGCACACCGTCATGCCGCGCGCCGTCGCCTTGACTTCGTCGCTGAGCAGTTCGGCCGGTTGCACGTCGCGGCCAAGCTGTTTTTGTGCATGTTCGAGCACAAGCCGCGCCACCGCGTAGGCACCGCCCAGCGCCTTGAAACTGAACAGGCCGTAGCGTTGGCCTTCGTCCTTGACGGCGATGCCGGCAAGGCCGAGCGCCCGCGCCAGATCCGGCAGTTCGACCAGCGGCGTCTCCTTGTAGATCGGGAACGCCGGCAGATAACGCCGCACCTCCTCGGGAGCGGCCTTGCCGACGATCGCCGCCTCGCTCTCGCTGAGCGCCTGTCCGTGGTTGGCGGAATTGTTCTCGACCAGCATTTTCTACTCCCTTTCCTCTGGCGCGGGCGCAAATGAGCGCCGCGATTTTTGCATTCGATCAGGCGCAGTGCGCCGTCGCCGGAAATCGTACGCAAAGACGATCTCCGCTACAGCAGTCCTGCGTCGGCAATGAGCAGGGCTAGGGTCCTGACCCTAGGCTTCGCCGTTTTGCGCCTGAAGCGCGAGCACTATGTCGGCCGCCGAGCCGGCCAGAAGATCGACATGCTCGCGCATCAACCTGTGTGCGCCTTCCTCGTCACCGGCCTCGATCGCCGCGACGATGCCGGCGTGTTCCTCGACCGATTTGTGCATCAGCCGCGGCCCCGTTATGTGCCTGCGGTAGACATTGACGCGGTTGCGCAGCTTGCGCGCCTCCGCATGCAGGAACTCGTTCTTCGAACCGAGGAAGATCGTCTCGTGAAACAGATTGTTGGCGGCGAAAAAACCCTCGTAGTCGCGCCCCTCGGCAAGGCCGGTGCATTCCTCGTGGCGACGGCGCATCTCGTCGATTTCGGCGATCGACATGCGCCGCGCACTAAGGCGCGCCGACAGCCCTTCGAATTCCGCCATCACCTGGAACATCTCGATCAGTTCGGTCGTCGTCAGGCGGCGCACCGCCGCACCCTGGTTCTTGCGGATTTCGACAAGGCCGCTGGATGCCAGGTGCCGCAAGGCCTCGCGCACTGGCGTACGTGATACCTCGAAGCGCCGGGCAAGCGATTGCTCGTCGAGCCGGTCGCCGGGCTTCAGCTTGCTGTCGAGTATATCGCCTTCGAGAATCCGGATCAGGCTGTCGGACGACAGCCGGGGCTCTTTTTCCTCTGCGACGGCTTCAATCACGACGACACTCCGATTCTCAAGAACGAAACCACAAAGACTTTAACCATACATATGCTTGCCGCCGATATGGTTGTTCGACCTTCGGGTAACGCTCCTTTTTTATTGTTTGACCGTGATGACGAGGTAGGTGCTCTCTTCATCGGCCTCATTGATCGTATAGTGCGGGTCATGCGGCTCGAAAAGCACCGCCTGTCCTGCTGACAGCTTAAAACGCTCCTTTCCCGTGTCGAAGGTCATCTCGCCGCTGATCATGTAAAAAACCTGGGACCAGTCGTCGTGATGATGCAGTTCGCCGCCACCGCCCTTCGGCGCCTTCGAAACCTGCACCGAGAAGTTGCTGCCGGAAAACGGAACGACATCGAGCACGGTCAGGCCACCGAAATGATTGGGAGGGGTGATTCCGGCAGTGTCGCCGTTTTTCCAGACTTTCATCGTGTTGTCCTCGTTGTCCGCATTTTCAGGAGATATAGGCCATGTAGGGGCTGATGACGCTGCGCACCGGCACCTGCACGATGGCCGGCTTGCCGGCGGCAATCGCCGCCTTGATGGCCTCGCCGATCGATTGCGGGTCGCGGCAAAAATAACCGTTGCCGCCGAGTCCTTCGGCGACTTTCGTCCAGTCGCGCCGCGGCAGGTCCATCTGGTAGGTTTCGCCAAAACTCTGGTGCTGCGGCAGCGAAATCGCCCCCCATTTCTGGTCGTCGAGCACGACGATGATGAAGGCCCGGCCATAGCGTTCGGCGGTATCCAGTTCCGAAACGTGGAAACCCACGCCACCGTCGCCGACGAACACGATCACCGGCGCTTGCGGATCGGCAAAGCTCGCGCCGGCGCCATAGGGCACCTCGGCGCCCAGCGATCCGGATTGACCGGCGCGCAGATAGCGTCCGGGCCTGGAGAATTTCAGGCGGGCATCGGCCCAGAAGTCGACATTGCCGTGCGACGACACGAAGATCGTCGTATCCGGGGCAGCGTCTGTGACCGCATCGACGGCGGCGATGGGATGGATGCCGGTATTATCTCCTTCACCGCGTTGGCTCTCCCATTCCGCCGCCCAGTCGGCAAGGATAGAGGAAACCCACGCCTCGTCCGGCTGCATTGCCGGCGCGTCGGCAAGCACGGCGAAGAAGCTGGACGGCGAAGCGGCGATCGCCAGATCCGCGCGGTGGTTGCGATGCAGGAGTTCGGTGTCGGAAGCGACCTGGATCACCCTGGTCCCGGCGCCGAGGCTGTCGCCGAATTCGAGATCGAATTCGAAATGATGGCCGACCAGCAGGATACAATCGGCTTCCGCCAGCGCACGCCGCAATGTCCCGTTGCAGGCCGCGTAGCCAGGACCGGCATACCTCTCCTGTGTTTCATCGACAATGCCGCGCGCCAGCCGGAGCGTCGAGAAAGGCAGGCCGTGCTTGTCCACAACTTCCTGGATACGGCCTGAGCGGTCCCAGAACGTCTCGTCGCCAAGCAGCAACAGGGGACGTCTGGCGGCCTTGCACGCCGCGCGTATGGCCTCGGCATCGGAGACGGAGACGCCCGGCCTGCTCGGCGCAGGCGGCGCGGAAAGCGTCGGCAAGCCGGAAGCGGCATCAACCGCACCGGACAGGATATCGGTCGGCACTTCGAGGAAAACCGGTCCCGGCCGACCGGCCCACATCTTGCGCCAGGCAATGTCCAGATACTCTGCCAGGCGGTTCGCGTCGATGCAGCGCGCCGCCCATTTGGTCACGCCCTTCATGACGGGCAGCACGTCATAGGACATGCCCGCACCCCTTTCGAAGCTGCGCGTGCCCGAATGCGCGCCGATGATGATCATCGGTGTCCCCGCCATCGTCGCCACCAGGGACGGCGTGACCGCGTTGGTGACGCCGGGTCCGAGCGTGACCACAGCGCAGCCAGCCTTGCCGGTGACGCGCGATGCCGATTCGGCCATGAAGCACGCCGCTGCCTCGTGACGCGCATGGATCAGCGGCAGGCCCTGCTTCGCGCAGGCGCGGTAGATCGAATTGATCGGCCCGCCGGAGACGGAAAACACGTTCTCCACCCCGGCCGCCTTGAGCCACGCGACGATCGAGCCACCACCATCCATCTGCATTGTCATGTCGATCTCCGCTGCAATCTTCCCGGCGCCGGCGAGGCGCTCAATAAGCACGCGACTTGCCGCCGTCGAGCGCGATGGCGGTGCCGGTGATAAAGCCGCCGCGCGACGAGGCCAGCGTCGCAACGATGGCCCCGAAATCGCCCGGATCGCCGAATTTGCGCGCCGGCACCTCGTCCAGCCACACCGCTTCGGCGTCGGCGCGCGAAAGGCCATCGCGCTCCATGCTGGCGACAATCAAATCTTCCATGCGGTCGGTGGCGAACGGACCGGGGCACAGGCAGTTCACCATGATGTTTTCATGCGCAAACTCGATCGACAGCGATTTGGCCAGGCCGACAACGGCCAGCCGCAGCGAATCCGAAAGAACCATGTTGGGCTGCACCATTTTCACGCCGACGGTCGTCACGAACATGATGCGCCCGCCACCCGCTGCCTGCATGTGCGGAAGCACGGCACGGGAAAGATCCACGAGCGGCAGCAGGATTTCATTGATCGCCGCTTGCCACGCTTCGCTCGAAACGCTGAGGAATGGTCCGGAAGCCGGGCCGCCCGTATTGCCGAGAAAGATGTCCAGGCTACCGAATTTATGCGCCACCGCATCGACGCCAGGGCGCAGCGTCTCGTGCCGGGCAAGGTCCATCTGAACGGCCATCGCATCCGACGCGCCCGCGGCGAGCAGTTCCCGTACCAGTTCGTCCAAGGCTCCGACATTGCGCCCGGCCACGGCCACCTTCGCGCCTTCGGCTGCCAGCGCAAGCGCCGAAGCCCGCCCGAGACCTCGCGACGCGGCGGTTACGAGAGCACATTTTCCCTTCAATCCGAGGTCCATGGACTCCCCCAATTACTGACCGTCCTGACGACGGACGCCTAACATTCTGCGGACATGCTGTCAAATCATGTCGACAAATATTGATTGATTGTATACACAATAGGAGTGTATTGCGCAATATCAGCCAGCGCGGGCCAGCATTGGCCAAGGGAGAATTTATGACCGCTCATCCTCGCTTCATTCCGCTCGTCTACGGCAACAAGGTTCTCAACGAGGGGTCCGATGGCGTCGGCCAGAGCGTCGATCCATCGACGGGCGCGGTCATAGCTGAATTCGCCCGTGCCGGAGCGGCCGAAGTCGAAGCCGCCGTTGCCGCAGCATGCCAAGCCTTCGACAACGGCCCCTGGCGACGCTTACGACCTTTTGAACGGGGCCGCGCCATGCAGCGGATCGCTGCCCTGCTGCTGGAACGACGGGATGAAATTGCCCGGCTGGAGAGCACGGACAGCGGCAAGCCGCTGCGCGACGCTTATTGGGAAGTCGATTGCTCCGCCCGTTTCTTCGAGTTCTACGGTGGCGCTGCCGACAAGATGCACGGCAATTCCATTCCGCTCGGCCCGGATTGGTCCGACTGGACGGTGAAGGAACCGATCGGCGTCAGCCTCCACATCATTCCGTGGAACTATCCTCTTCAGCTTATCGCGCGCGGCGTGGCCCCGGCACTTGCCGCCGGCTGCTCGGTCATCATCAAGCCGTCGGCGGAAACACCGGTGACGGCTTACGAATTCATGAAAATCTGCCAGGAAGCCGGCTTGCCCGACGGCCTCGTCAATCTCGTCAACGGGCGCGGCTCGTTGGTCGGTGATCTGCTGGCGCGCCACAAGGGCGTCGACCAGATCACCTTTACCGGGTCGGTGGAGACCGGTGAGCGCGTGCTGGTGGCAGCGGCCTCCCATGCCGTCCCCTGCAATATGGAACTCGGCGGCAAGTCGGCGCAGATCCTGTTCGCCGATGCCGACATGGACAAGGTTTTGCCGATCATCGCCGGCGGCTTCCTGACCCATTGCGGACAGGTCTGCAATGCCGGGACACGCCTTTTCGTCCAGCGCTCGGCGTATGACGAAGTCGTTTCACGGCTGCATTCTCACATCAGCGCCATGACGCTCGGCGCGGGTGTCGACGACCCCGACATGGGGCCGCTGATCAGCACCAGGCACATGCAGGACGTCGAGCGCTATTTCGACGTTGCGCGCCAGGACGGTGATCTTCTCATGGGAGCGGAGAAGCCGAACGCGCCGGCCCTGGCCGGGGGCGCGTTCGTCCGCCCGGCGCTCGTGGTCGGCGCCGGTAACGACACCCGCATTGCCCGCGAGGAAATTTTTGGGCCGGTGCTGACCGTCATTCCCTTCGACTCCGCGGAAGATGCCGTACGCATGGCAAACGACTCGCCCTTCGGCCTCGTTGCCGGCGTCCACACCAGCAATATCGCCGCCGCCCTTTCGGTTGGTGAAAAGCTGCGTGTCGGCCAGGTGTGGGTCAATTCCTTTGGCGTCGGCCTCGACGTGGAGTTCCCGTTCGGCGGCTACAAACTGTCTGGGTACGGTCGTGAGAAAGGGCTGGAAGCACTGGCTGCCTATCAGCAGATCAAGAACTTCTGCGTCCATCATCCAATGCCGTCCTGATCTTTGCCTGGGGAGGCTGGCATGGCGAGTTCGAAGCAAGCGCAAGCCGGAGGCGGGACGGGATGGGGCGCTGGTGCTTCCGCCAGCGCCGACGCAACTCGCCTTCGCCGGTATCCCGGCCTTCAGGCCCTCATGAAGCGTGCGAAACGGCGGACCCCGAGATTCGCCTTCGATTATCTCGAAGGCGGTGTCGGCGATGAAATCTGCATCGAACGCAACCGCCGGGCATTGGATGCCATCGAAATCATTCCCCGCTATGGTTTCGATACAAGCGCGCCGCATCTCACCGCGTCCCTGTTCGGGCGGAATTATGCGCTGCCTCTCGGGATTGCCCCGATGGGATTGTCGGGTTTGGTATGGCCGAACGCGGATGACGCCATGGCTGCAGCCGCGGAAAAGGCGGGGATCCCGTTCGTGCTGTCGATGGTTTCCAACACCGATATCGAAACGATCGCCCGCATCGCCCCGAGCGTCGTGTGGCTGCAGCTCTACGCGGTGCCCGAAGACGACTACCGCGTAACATTGGACATGGTCGATAGAGCGACACGCGCCGGCGTCCATGCTCTCGTTCTCACCCTGGATACGCCCATGCGGCAAAAACGCCTGCGTGATCTGCGCAACGGTTTGACCGTGCCGTTCCGACCGACCTGGAAGACAATCTACGATGTGGCGCGTGCACCGGTCTGGGCGTTTTCCACGCTTCGCCACCGGCAGCCCCGCTTCGCCAATTTCATTCCTTATGTGAAGGGAAGCCGCCGACCTGCTGACGTTGCCGGCTATGTCGACCGACATATATCCGGGGCGGTCACCTGGGATCTGATCGAGCGCATTCGCCAGAAGTGGCAAGGACCTCTTGTGCTCAAGGGAATCCAGCATCCGGACGATGCCGAACACGCGGTGAAGCTCGGCATCGACGGAATTATCGTATCGAACCACGGCGGACGGCAATTCGATGCGGCGCCGGCCGCGATCGACCTCGTGCAGACAATGAAGCGCCGCGTGGCGGGGCGTGCCGCGATCATGCTGGATGGCTCGATCCATTCGGGACTGGATATCCTGAAGGCACTCACATGCGGTGCCGATTTCACTTTTGCGGGACGGCCGTTCCTTGCCGCCACCGCCGCGCTGGGGCAGAGAGGGCCAGCTCATCTGGCCAGAATGTTCGAGGCTGAACTCAGAGGCGTCATGGGCCAGGTGGGGGTAACCAAAATCGGCGATTGTTCGGCCTTGAGCCGGCGCATGAACCGATCTGAAGACTTTTACCATCTGAATCCGGTCATTGGAAAAGGCGGGAGTTTAGTCGGCGACATGCCGGGTTCCGCAAACGGCGATCCGTAATCGCCAGAAAAGGTGCTGCAAATGCCGGTCGAAAAAGTGGACACGCTGGTTGTCGGTGCGGGTCAGGCGGGGGTGGCGATGAGCGAGCACCTGACCCGAAGCGGCGTGCCTCACCTCGTCCTTGAACGGAACCGCATTGCCGAACGCTGGCGCTCCGAACGATGGGACTCGCTGGTCGCCAACGGCCCCGCCTGGCACGACCGATTTCCTGGCATGGAATTTTCCGGCACAGGCCCCGACGGCTTCCCGCCGAAGGAGGAGGTCGCGGACTATTTCGTCGCCTATGCCAAAATGATCGCCGCCCCGATCCGCTGCGGCGTGGCGGTGGAAAAGGTGGAAAGGCATGTCGGCCGATCCGGCTTCCGTGTCGAAACGTCGGAAGGAGTGATCGAAGCCGATAGCGTGGTCGCCGCAACCGGGCCTTTCCAACGCCCGATCACGCCTTCCATCGTGCCCGAGAGCGCAGGGCTGTTGCAGATGCATTCCAATGCCTACCGCAATCCGAGCCAGCTACCGCAAGGCGCGGTGCTGGTGATTGGCGCGGGGTCATCCGGGGTGCAGATCGCGGATGAACTCTTGCGTTCGGGCAAGCGCGTATACCTGTCGGTCGGCCCGCACGATCGCCCTCCCCGCTCTTATCGAGGCCGTGATTTCTGCTGGTGGCTGGGGGTTCTGGGCAAATGGGACGCCGAGACGCCGGGGCCTGGCACCGAGCATGTCACCATTGCGGTAAGCGGCGCGCGTGGCGGCGAAACGATCGATTTCCGGCGTCTGGCCATGCAGGGAATGACGCTTGTCGGTCGCACGGAATCGTTCCGCAATGGTCTGATGACCTTCGCGTCCGATCTTGGCGATAATATCAGGCGCGGCGACGCCAATCTGATGTCACTGCTGGACGAAGCTGACGCTTATATCACCAGCAACGGCCTCGACCTTCCCGAAGAGCCCGATGCGCGCAAAATCGATGCGGACCCGCAATGCATGACCCATCCCATCCTCGAACTGGATGTAGCCGGGGCCGGGATCACCTCGATCATCTGGGCGACAGGCTATGATGTCGACTATAGCTGGCTAAAGATCGATGCCTTCGACGAGAAGGGCAGGCCAAGGCATCAGCGCGGCGTATCGGTCGAGCCCGGCATCTATTTCCTGGGCTTGCCATGGCAGGCCCGCAGAGGCTCCAGCTTCATCTGGGGCGTCTGGCACGACGCCATGCATGTGGCGGATCGTATTGCGACGCGGCGCAAATATATGGCCTATCATGCTTCCATGAAGCATCAGGCCGAGGAGCAATAGCCAATTTCTCGGAACAGCATGTCCGACCCAAGGGAGACCACAATGGCGCATACGAGAATTCGCCCGTTCAACACCAAAGATACCTATCCCGAACAAAGGCTCGACAATGATCTGTGTCAGGCCGTCGTCACGCGAGGCGGCAGGACCGTCTACCTGCGCGGCCAGTGCCCGCAGGACCTCGACACCGCCAAGGACATCGGCAGCCACGATCCGGTCGAGCAGACCCACAAGGTCATGCAGAACATCAGGCAACTCATCGAGGAAGCCGGCGGCAAGATGGAGCACCTCGTCAAGGTGGTGGTCTACATCACCGATGTCCGCCATCGCGAGGCGGTCTACCGCACCATGGGCGAATACATCAAAGGCGTGCATCCTGTTTCGACCGGCCTGGTCGTGTCGGCGCTGGCCCGGCCGGATTGGCTGGTCGAGATCGACGGCACCGCCGTTATTCCGGACTGAACGCCATGACCTTCTCCATCGTCGCGCGCTGCGCGAAAACGGGCATGTTCGGGGTTGCCGTTTCCTCCTCCTCGCCGGCCGTTGCGGCGCGCTGTGCCTATGCACAGGCCGGCGTCGGCGCCGTCGCCTGCCAGAACGTCACCGACCCGACACTGGGCACGCGCGGGCTGGAGCTGATGGCGCGCGGCGCGTCCGCCACCGAGGCCGTCGCCATCCTGAAACGCACCGGCGCCTATCCCGAATACCGGCAGGTGCTGGCCGTCGACGCGAACGGCGTCAGCGCCATCCATTCCGGCCCGAAGGCGCTCGGCACCTGGGCCGAGGCGCGGGCTCAAGATGTCGCCTGCGGCGGCAACCTGCTCGCCCATGACGGCGTGCCGCAAGCCATGGTTGACGCCTTCCTCGCTTCCGAAGGCCATCTCGGCGACCGCATCATAGCCACCATGCGGGCCGCGCTGACGGCCGGTGGCGAGGCCGGCCCGGTCCGTTCGGCCGGTATGAAGCTGGTGCGCGATGTCGTCTGGCCGGTAGCCGATTTGCGTTGCGACTGGACCGAAGCCTGCCCGATTGAGGAGCTGGCTGCGTTGTGGGAACTCTACAAGCCCCAGCTCGACGCTTATGTAACGCGCGCCATCAACCCCTCGGACGCCCCGAGCTATGGCGTGCCGGGTGACGAATAACGGGCCACGGGAGCAGCCACTGCCATCCCATCCGCTCATCGGGATCCATCCTGCACCTTGATGACGCATCGGAGCGATCCGAAAACCGGATTCCACTTTTCGAGCCGATGCACTAAGACAGGCCATGGCGCAGAAGAAAACGAACGAGGTCGATTCCTGGCTGGCCCGGCCCGACGCCGGGGTTTCCGTTGTTCTCCTTTACGGCCCCGATCGCGGGCTGGTGGCGGAACGCGCCGCCGCGTTCGCCAGAAACACCGGACTGCCCCTCGACGATCCGTTCTCCGTGGTAAAGCTCGACGCCGCCGAGATCGACCGTGGCGAAGGTCGCCTGCTCGACGAAGCCCGCACGGTGCCGATGTTTTCCGACCGCCGCCTGCTGTGGATCCGCAACGCCGGCGCGCAGAAGACGCTTGCCAATGACGTCAAGTCCCTGATCGCCGCGCCCGCCGCCGATGCCGTCGTGCTGATCGAAGCCGGCGAGCTTAAGAAGGGCGCGCCCCTGCGAACCGCGGTCGAGGCGGGTTCCGGCGCCATGGCCCTGCCCTGTTATGCGGATGAAGACCGCAGCATCGAGGCCGTTATCGACGACGAACTGGCCAAGGCCGGCATGACTATGGCGCTCGATGCGCGCCAGGCGCTGCGCCGCAATCTCGGCGGCGACCGACTCGCCTCACGCGCCGAGATCCAAAAACTCGCACTTTATGCCCACGGCAAGGCCGAGATCACGCTGGACGATGTCCGGATGATGACCGGCGATGTGTCCGGGCAATCCTTTGATGACGCCGTCGATGCGGCAATCGAAGGGCGGATCGACACGTTCGACACGGTTTTCACCCGCCAGTGCCAGGCCGGCAGCCACCCGTTCCAGGCTCTGGGTTCGGCAATGCGCCTGCTGCAGTCGTTGCATTCCATGCGCGGCATCATGGATGGCGGCGGCGGCAATGCCGCATCGGTTGTCGGCGCCCACCGGCCGCCCATCTTCTACGCCCGCCGTAAACTGGTCGAACGGGCCCTGCAACGTTGGAGCGCGGCAGCCTTGAACCGCGGGCTCGCACGCCTGCAGGCGGCGGTTCTGGAAACGCGGCGCCGGCCGGACCTTGCCGTCGCGGTCGCACGGCAGGCTCTGCTCGGCATTGCGGTAGAAGGCGCGCGCCTCGGTCGCAACGCCGATTCCCGGCGTTAGTTTATTTGCCGGCTAATATCGTTCAAGGCTGCGCTGTTGCCAAGTCAGTAACGGATGCGTGGCTCGCCGGACCCGGCGGAACCGCCATCCTGCTTCAGCCGGCGACACAGATCGTCCAGTTGCTCCAAGGTACGATAGGCGATCTTCACCTCACCGCCCCGCTCCTTATGCGCGATCGTCACCTTCATGCCGATCGTATCAGTCAGCAGCCGCTCCAGCGCCAGCGTGTCCGGGTCTTTTTCCGCCGACACGGATGGCCTCCTTTGCGTCGGCGCGCCGGCCGGCATCTGCGCCAACGCCTCGGCCTGACGCACGGAAAGCCCCTCTTCGACGATACGCTTGGCCAGGCCGGCCGGATCCTGCGCCGTCACCAGAGTGCGCGCATGACCGGCGGACAATGCGCCCTCGACCAGCATGTCGCGGATCACATCCGGCAGCTTGAGAAGGCGCAGCGTGTTGGCGACATGGCTGCGGCTCTTGCCGATCACCTGCCCAAGATCGGACTGGCTGTAATTATGCTCGTCTATCAACTGCTGATAGCCAAGCGCCTCCTCAAGCGGATTGAGGTCGGCACGCTGAACGTTCTCGATGATCGCCAGTTCAAGCGCCGTGCGATCGTTGACGTCGCGGACGATGACCGGGATCTCGGTCAACCCGGCCCGCTGTGCCGCGCGCCAACGGCGCTCGCCGGCAATGATCTCATAGCGTCCAGCCTGAGCGGGCGAAGGCCGCACCACGACCGGTTGCACGACGCCGTGCTCGCGGATGGACTGCGCGAGATCGGTCAATTCGGCATCGCCGAAATGGCGACGAGGATTTTTCGGATTGGGCGAAAGGAACTCGATTGGAGCCTTGCCATCGGCACGAGCAGCCGTCCGTTCGGGCGCCGCGGGGCGGTCCATATCCCCGATCAGGGCGGCAAGTCCGCGGCCCAGTCGCTTTCTTGAAGGATCGTCGTTCATGGTCCGTCTCAAATCGTTTCGTAGGCGTATTGGTCGGTCATGCAGCGCGTTGATGACGCTCGCGGCGAATAACCTCGGATGCCAGTTGCAGATAGGCCTGGCTGCCGGAGCATTTCAAATCGTAGAGTATCGCCGGCTTGCCGTAGGACGGTGCTTCCGATATGCGCACATTGCGCGGGATCACCGTCTCATAGACCTTGTCCCCCATATGGGCACGAACATCCTGTACCACCTGATTGGCGAGATTGTTGCGGCCATCGAACATGGTCAACACGATGCCCTGGATTTCAAGCGCCGGATTGATCGAAGCGCGCACCTGCTCCACCGTTTCCAGCAATTGGCTGAGGCCCTCAAGCGCGAAGAATTCGCATTGCAGCGGCACCAGCACCGAATCGGCCGCCGCCATTGCATTGAGCGTCAGCAGATTGAGCGATGGCGGGCAATCGACCAACACATAATCGAAGGATTGAGACCGCTCGCTGGCCGCCCTCACGGCATTGCGCAGGCGCAAAACCCGATCCGGCGCCGAGGAAATCTCCATTTCTATGCCCAGTAGATCAAGAGTCGAGGGCACGATGGACAGACCGGGAACGGCAGTTGCCACTGCGGCATCCTCGATTTCGAGGCTGCCAGTGAGCACATCATAGGAAGAAACATTGCGATCGCGCCGGTCGATGCCCAGCCCCGTGCTGGCATTACCTTGCGGATCAAGATCGACGATCAACACCTGCTCGCCAATGGCGGCCAACGCCGTCGCCAGATTGATGGCCGTGGTGGTTTTGCCGACGCCGCCCTTCTGATTGGCAACGGTGATAATACGGGGTCCGGTCTTGTTCATCGTTCCATGCCAGAAATTCATGCCGATTCACATCGCCTTCGTTCGATCAAACGCGTTTGAGGCCGCCGATTTCGAGAATTACGCTTTGTGGATCGACCTTGCTTTGGTGTTCTACCAGATCGAAGGCCCAGCGGTGAGTGCTTTCTTCCACTTCGGTACGGTAATCCCGACCTTTATGAAACAGAGCGCGACTTCCGGTCGTCAACCAGGGTGCCGTAAGGTCCAGCAGAACCGGCAATGGCGCAAGCGCCCGAGCCGTAACGATCTGCGGACTCGTCACCAATGTAGCGACTTCCTCGATTCTCCGTGCGACGACATGGGCGGGCAGCTCGAACTCGCCGATCATGGATTGCAGGAACCCGGCCTTTTTACGGTTGCTTTCCACCAGATCGATGGACCCGCCCCGCTCCTTGAGCAGACAGGCCACAACAAGCCCTGGGAAACCACCGCCCGAGCCAAGATCGAGCCAGCGCAATGCGTTCGATGCAAGGGGCATCAACTGGGCGCTGTCCAGTATATGCCTTTGCCACACATTGCCCAATGTCGAGGGGGCCGCGAGATTGATGCTTCGATTCCATTTCAGGAACTGGCTTTCAAAGCGCTCGAGTCGTACGAAAGTTTCACGTGAAACAGGGCCGGCAACGTCACAAAGCCGGTTGAACAGGTCTGCGCTCAAGCCACGCTCCTCCGGGAGGCGGCGCCGTCTTTACGGACGTGCGCTACGATCACCGCCAGCGCGGCAGGTGTCATGCCTTCCATGCGCTGGGCATCCGCGATCGACCGCGGCCGCCGCTCACGCATCTTCAATTTCAGTTCGTTGGATAGGCCCGGCACGTTGGAAAAATCGATGTGATCGGGAATGAGCACCGATTCCTCATGCCGCATCCGCTCCACATCGGCGCGCTGCCGTTCCACATAGACGGAATATTTTGCTTCGATTTCAAGAGCTTCCGCAGTACCGTGATCCAGTTCGCCGAAAGCCGGATCTATCCTTGCCAGCCATGCCACATCGACGCCAGAATAAGTCAAAAGGTCATAGGCCGTTCGCCGCACCCCGTCCCTGTTGATCTCCAGGCCGTGACGCGCCGCTTCGTTCGGCGTCAGCGACACGGACCGCGCCAATCGCCGGGCGGCGTCGATCTTGGCGCGGACACTTTGGAACCGTTGCGAGCGTTCGCGCGACACGATGCCAAAATCCAGCGCCTTTGGTGTCAGCCGCTCGTCGGCATTGTCGGCCCGCAGCGCAAGCCGAAATTCTGCCCGCGACGTGAACATGCGATAGGGCTCCACGATGCCGCGACTGGTGAGATCGTCGATCATCACGCCGATATAGGCCTCTGTGCGACTCAGCACGGTGGGTTCCGCACCTGCGGCACGCCGCGCCGCATTCAGACCGGCAAGCAGACCTTGCGCGCCAGCTTCCTCATAGCCCGTCGTGCCGTTGATCTGACCGGCGAGAAATAAACCACCCATACGTCGGGTCTCGAGGGTTGCCTTCAGCTCGCGCGGATCGATATGGTCGTACTCAATCGCGTAACCGGGTTGCAGCATGGTCGCGCGCTCCAGCCCCGGTATGGTCTTCAGCAATGCAAGCTGGGCATCTTCGGGCAAGGAGGTCGATATACCGTTGGGGTAGACCGTATCGTCATCCAATCCTTCCGGTTCGAGAAAAATCTGATGCCCGTCACGATCACCGAACTTGACTATCTTATCCTCGATGGACGGGCAGTAGCGCGGGCCTATTCCTTGGATCGATCCGGAATACATGGCCGAGCGGTTGAGATTTTCGCGGATAACCTGGTGGGTCGCCGGTGTCGTGCGCGTGATACCGCATTCGATCTGTAGATTGCTGATCCGCTCCGTCATCAGCGAGAACGGGATTGGTTCCTCATCCGCCTTCTGGCGATCGAGCGAAGCCCAGTCGATCGTCCTTCCATCAAGCCGAGGCGGTGTACCGGTTTTCAGGCGCCCGAGACGAAAGCCGGCACGCGCCATGGTTGCCGATAGCCCATGCGATGCCTGTTCGTTCATGCGTCCGGCGACAATCTTCTTATCACCGATATGGATCAATCCGCCCAGGAATGTGCCGGTGGTCAACACAGCCGCACCGCAGGTGAGACGGCGGCCGTCAGTCAGAACAACAGCGATAAGGCGGCCGTCCTGGATCTCAAGGTCATGCACCTCGGCTTCGATCACCTCAAGATTGGGCTGCGCCGTGATGACCCGCTGCATGGCGAGCCGGTAGAGCTTTCTGTCCGCCTGGGTGCGCGGCCCGCGCACTGCCGGACCCTTGCGGCGATTGAGCAAGCGAAACTGGATGCCTGCGGCGTCGGCAATACGGCCCATGAGACCATCCATGGCGTCGATCTCGCGCACAAGATGCCCTTTGCCCAGACCGCCGATGGCCGGATTGCAAGACATCACGCCGATTGTATCAAGCCGCAATGTGACAAGCCCAGTCCGAGCGCCTGCCCGTGCCGAAGCGCTCGCAGCCTCGCAGCCGGCGTGCCCGCCGCCAACGACGATCACATCAAACCTGTCCTGACTATCTATCATCCGCATCTCTTCGGCTCTCACTCGACTCCTGTCAAGCGGACCGTTTCACGTGAAACAATGACACGGGCCTGGATGCAGCGTTTCACGTGAATCAGGCGGCGCTTGTTGTTTCACGTGAGTCACTTGCCAATGCAAAACTGTGAAAAGATCACGTCGAAAAGATCTTCGACATCGACGGCGCCGACGATCCGCCCTAGTCGATCGGCTGCGAGACGCAATTCCTCAGCACGCAGTTCCAATGCTTGATCCGCACCGAGCGACGCATGAATATGCCGCACGGATTCGCGCAATAGTTCCACATGTCGTTGCCGCGACGGCAGTATTTCGCCGGCCGAATCTATCCTGGCTTCCGCGCGGCGGCCAATCTCTCCAAGAAGGGCGTCAAGGCCGGCGCCTGTCACTGCGGAGACGCAAAGATCATACCTGCCTGATACATCAGTAGACATCGGCCCCAGCAGGTCGGGCTTCGTGCCAACGCGCAGTGTCGCAATCCCATCGACATCGACGGAAACCGGTTGAGCCAAGTCCTCCAGCGCCAGAACCAAATCGGCTTCGCGTGCTCGCGCCTTGGCCTTTTCGATCCCAAGAGCCTCGACCTTACCTGTGGTCTCCCTTAGCCCAGCCGTGTCAGTAACCCTGACGCGCAACCCATGCAGGTCAAGCACGACCTCGAGCAGGTCCCGCGTCGTGCCCGGTTCGTCTGTAACGATGGCCGCGTCCCGACGCGCCAGCGCATTGAACAGGCTGGACTTTCCAGCGTTCGGCGCGCCTAGGATGACAACGTCGAAACCTTCACGCAGGATTTCAGCGGCAGCAAATCCATCCATATGGCGTGTGATATCCGACGCCAGCATCTCCATGTCGGCCCATATCGTCTCCGCGATGGAACCTGGAATATCCTCCTCATCGGTGAAATCGATCTCGGCTTCGATCATCGCACGCGCATGGATCAACCGCCGCCGCCATTCCTGATAAAGTCGGCTTTGCGCACCGCCGGCGTTCAGGCTTGCAAAGCGCCGCTGTGCTTCCGTCTCGGCATTAATCAGGTCAGCCAGCGCCTCCGCTTCTGTAAGATCGATCTTGCCATTGAGAAAGGCGCGCTGGGTGAACTCACCGGCTTCGGCGCTGCGGACGCCATCCAAAGCAGTCAGTGCCGCAAGCACGGCTGCCACAACAGCGCGCCCGCCATGAACGTGAAGTTCCGCAACATCCTCGCCGGTAAAGCTGCGTGGAGCCGCAAAGAACAGTACCAAGGCACGATCGAGGAGGCGCCCGTCGGACGCGCGTAGCGACCGATACGCCGCGACCCGATCCGCAGGGATGCTTCCAGAGATCGTTTCGATGGCGAATCGACTATGCGGGCCAGAGATGCGAATTACAGCAACACCGGCCGGAAGGCGACCGCTCGAAAGCGCCACAATGGAATCGCTGAAAATCATTTGTACCTTTACCGGAACCGCCCTAGCTTTCTTATCATAGACGAGAAAGTCGATATCAAAGTGCCCTTACCGCCCGAAAACCTACTTGCCGCCGAATCCAGCCCATATCTACGGCAGCACAGCGCCAATCCTGTCCACTGGCGCGCCTGGTCGGCTGCCGCGTTGCGCGAAGCGCAAGAGCTTGATCGTCCTATCCTGCTCTCCATCGGCTATGCCGCCTGCCATTGGTGTCATGTCATGGCGCATGAAAGCTTCGAGAACGAAGACGTCGCGGCCGTCATGAACCGGCTGTTCGTCAATATCAAGGTCGATCGCGAGGAGCGGCCGGACCTCGACCAGATCTATATGGCCGCACTTGCTGCCATGGGCGAGCAGGGCGGTTGGCCCCTCACCATGTTCCTGACGCCCGATGGCAAGCCGTTCTGGGGTGGCACCTATTTCCCTCCCGAAGCACGCTATGGCCGGCCCGGCTTCATTCAGGTTCTGGAGGCCGTGGACAAGGCGTGGCGGGAAAAGCGGCAAAGCCTGACCCAAAGTGCGGACGGACTGACTGTCCATGTCGGCGAACGGCTAGCCGCCTCGCGCGACAGGGCTTCTCTCGACATAGACACGCTCACGACGCTTGCCGAAAGCATTGACGGCATGATGGACAGGACGCTCGGCGGCCTGCGCGGAGCACCGAAATTCCCGAACACACCCTTCATGACCACGCTGTGGCTATCTTGGCTGGAAACCCGCAACCGGGAGCATCGCGATAGGGTTCTGCACAGCCTAGAAACCATGCTGGCAGGCGGAATCTACGATCATATAGGCGGTGGGCTTGCGCGCTATTCCACCGACGCCGAATGGCTGGTGCCGCATTTCGAAAAGATGCTCTATGACAATGCGCAACTGCTTCGCCTGGGCAACTGGGTCTATGCGGAAACCGGCAACGAACTGTTCCGGGTCCGAATCGAGGAAAGCATCGCCTGGCTGTTGCGGGAAATGCTGGTTGATGACGGCGCCTTCGCGTCCAGCCTCGACGCCGACAGCGAGGGACACGAAGGCCTGTTCTACACCTGGGATCGGGACGAGCTGGCAGCCGTTCTCGGATCAGACATTGATATATTCAACAGATATATCACATTGTCCAACCCTGAGAATTGGGAAGGAAAGCCGATACTGCGTCAGACATTGCAGCAGCAGGCGGACTCTATCGCCGACAGCGACACGTTCACACCGCTGAAACAACGGCTGCGCTCTGCACGCGAAGAGCGTGTCCGGCCGGGGCGCGACGAAAAGGTGCTGACCGACTGGAACGGCCTTGCCATTACCGCTCTTGCCGACGGCGGACGTCTGTTCGCGCGCAGCGATTGGGTCGATGTGGCCGCCGCGGCGTTCAACTCTATCACAGGCAGCGCGCGGGCAGGGCGTCTGCCACATTCCCGGCTCAAGGATGCAGCGCTGTTCCCGGCCTTGTCCAGCGATTATGCCGCGATGATCAATGCGGCGATCGCGCTCTATGAGGCCACACATCAAACCAGATATATCAAACAGGCGCGCGATTTATGCGCCCAGCTCGACCGCTGGCACGGCGACGACGCTGGTACCGGCTATTATCTTTCGACATCCGATGCCGAGGACGTTCCACTCAGGATCCGCGGCGATGTCGATGAAGCGATCCCGTCAGCAACCGCACAGATCGTCGAAGCTTTGGCCCGGCTTGCCAATGTCACAGGCGATATCGAACTGCACGCAAAGGCCTGGGCGGTCGCAGAACATGCCGCCGGGCGTGCGCGGCACCAATCCTATGGCCAGGCCGGCATCGTCAATGCGTGCGCGCTTGTCATCAAGCCGTTGAAACTGGTCGTCGTAGATGAGACTGAAGACTCGAAGCTCGTTTCGGTGGCGAATCGGATACCCGACCCACGCCGGGTCGATCATTTCGTTCCCATCGGCGCAACAACCGACCTGCCTCTTCTGCCCGGCGCCGGTGAGCCGCCCACGAAAAAGCCCGGTGCCTATCTTTGCACCGGGCCTGTCTGTCTTCCCGTTATCACCGACCCGGTGAAGCTTGAAGCGGCGCTGCGCGAGACCTGATCAGGTATTCATCGAATCGAAGAAATCCGCGTTTGTCTTGGTCTGCTTGAGCTTGTCGATGAGGAACTCGATCGCGTCGGTTGTCCCCATTGGCGCTAGAATACGGCGCAGCACGAAAATCTTCTGCAGGTCCGCGCGTGGGATGAGCAGATCCTCCTTGCGCGTGCCGGATTTGAGAATATCCATCGCCGGATAGATGCGCTTGTCGGATACCTTCCGGTCGAGATGGATTTCCGAGTTGCCGGTTCCCTTGAATTCCTCGAAGATCACTTCGTCCATGCGGCTGCCGGTGTCGATCAGCCCGGTCGCGATAATGGTCAGCGATCCACCTTCTTCGATGTTGCGTGCGGCCCCGAAAAAACGCTTCGGCCGCTGAAGGGCGTTGGCGTCGACACCGCCGGTCAGCACCTTGCCAGATGACGGCACGACGGTGTTGTAGGCGCGGCCGAGACGCGTGATGGAATCGAGCAGAATGACCACGTCGCGACCGTGCTCGACCAGGCGCTTGGCCTTTTCGATCACCATTTCGGCAACCTGAACGTGACGCGAGGCCGGCTCGTCGAAGGTCGAGGACACCACCTCGCCCTTCACCGAGCGCTGCATGTCGGTGACCTCCTCCGGCCGCTCGTCGATCAACAGCACGATCAGGTAGCATTCGGGATGGTTGGTGGTGATCGAATGGGCAATGTTTTGCATCAGCACCGTCTTGCCGGTACGCGGTGGCGCGATGATCAATGCGCGCTGACCTTTCCCCAGTGGCGCCACCAGATCGATGACGCGCGCCGAGATGTCCTTGCCGGTCGGAACATCCATTTCCATCTTCAGCCGCTCGGTCGGGTAAAGCGGCGTCAGATTGTCGAAATGGATCTTGTGGCGGATCTTTTCCGGATCGTCGAAATTGATGGTGTTGACCTTGAGAAGCGCGAAATAACGTTCGCCTTCCTTCGGGCTGCGGATCGGCCCTTCCACCGTATCGCCGGTCTTGAGCGAAAAGCGGCGGATCTGCGAGGGCGAGATGTAGATATCGTCAGGACCGGGCAAATAGTTGGCGTTGGCCGAGCGCAGGAACCCGAAACCGTCCTGCAGCACTTCGACCACGCCGTCGCCGATGATCTCGATATCCTGCGCCGCCAGTTTCTTCAGGATCGCGAACATCAGCTCCTGCTTGCGCATCACGCTGGCGTTTTCGACCTCAAGCGTTTCCGCATAGGCGATCAGCTCCGGCGGCTTCTTGTTCTTGAATTCTGTAAGCTTCATTTCCTGCATGGATGGACTCTGGGCATGAGCGGGGGAAAAATAATCGACTGAATGCGATGAATGCCCGCGCGGCCGAAACAAGATAGGCGGCGCATGGCGAAAGGAAGACCCGTTGTGTAGCGCCGGCTCATCGAAAGCGCAAGCGACGATTTCAGGATCAGAACGGCTTGACGATGACCAGAATGACGATCGCGATCATCAGCAATGTGGGAATTTCATTGACGATGCGCCAGTGTCGTGCGGGCTTTTCATTGCGATCTTCGGAAAACTTCCGCACTGAAGCCGACAGATAGCCATGAATCGCCGACATGACGATGACCAGCGCGATCTTGGCGTGCAGCCAACCACCCTGGAAGCCGAAGCCTTTCCAGGCAAGCCATAGCCCGAAAACCCAGGTGACGATCATCGCCGGGTTGATGATGCCGCGCAAAAGCCGCCGCTCCATCACCTTGAACGTCTCGGACTGAACCGACCCTTTTTCGGCCTCGACATGATAGACGAACAGCCGCGGCAGATAGAGCATGCCGGCCATCCATGAGATGACAGCGATCACATGGATCGCCTTGGCCCAGGGATAGAAACTATCCGTGCCGAACAAAAACAGCAGCGCCGTCAGAACGAGAAAGACGCCAATGGCGATGGCCGCGCGCTTCATAGCGATCGCGCCGCTGTTCTGGTTGGCGTTTCCCGTCGCCGTCATGCCGCGTTCCTCACCAGTCTGACCATTTCCTCGACATGGGCGATCGGCGTTTCCGGAATAATGCCATGCCCTAGATTGAACACCAGCGGGCCTTGGCCCAGCGTCCTCAAAATCCTGTCCACGCCCTCGTGTAGCGCCTTGCCGCCGGCAACGAGTCGCAGCGGATCGAGATTACCCTGCACCGCGCCACCCTGCTGCAAGGCAAGCACCTGCGAAAGCGGCACGGACCAATCGAGCCCCAGCCCCTGCACCCCGGTCCGCTCGCGATAGCTGGCGTAATTGGCGCCGGCGCCTTTCGGAAAGCCGATGACCGGCACCCCTGGATGCGCCGCATGCACGCGCCGCACGATCTCGGCGACCGGTTCGACGCAATAGGCCTGAAAGGAAGCCTCGTCCAGCACACCGGACCAGCTATCGAAAATCTGCACCACATCGGCACCGGCCTCGATCTGCCGGATCAGATAGGCCGCCGATTGCTCGGCCAGAATACTGAGCAGTTTGCGAAACGCTTCCGGCTCGCGGTACGCAAACAGCCGCGCTGGCGCCTGATCGGGCGTGCCATGGCCGGCAATCATGTAGGTTGCCACCGTCCAGGGCGCGCCGCAAAAGCCGATCAGCGTGGTTTCGGCCGGCAGTTTTTCGCGCAGCCGGCGCACGGTTTCATAAACCGACGCCAGATTCACGTGAAACGTTTCCGTGTTCAGTGCCGCTATTTCGCTTGCCGTGATGGGCGTAAGGACCGGGCCACGGCCCTCCTCGAAGTTCAGGTCGCGGCCAAGCGCATGCGGCACGACCAGAATATCGGAAAACAGGATGGAAGCGTCGAAGCCGAACCGCCTGATCGGCTGCATAGTCACTTCAGTCGCGAAATCCGGATTGTAGCAAAGGTCCAGGAAACTGCCCGCTTTGCGGCGCAACTCGCGATATTCAGGCAGATAACGCCCCGCCTGGCGCATCATCCAGAGCGGGGGTGGAAACACCGCTTCGCCTCTCAGCGCCCTCAGCATGGATTGCGTTTCAGCCATTTTTTCTCGCCTTCGAACAACTATAAATAATCAAATATCTTTTAGAAAAGAGTCTTTTGATTCTAAGAGTCTGTTGGAATCGGTGATTGTCGTTTGTCCAATGCTGTGCCGGAAAAGGCCAGCCACCATAATGTCGCGTATAGCGGTGAACCCTGTTCGGGAATTTGTGGATGGATGGAATTCACTTTGCCGATTCAATGATTTCAGATCGAACCGAGAAAACCTCGCCTGTGGGTTTTGGCATAATGATCTATGTCTTCCCCGTTCTTTTCCCCAAGTTGGAAAACAAACGGACAGCGGCATGAATTGTGGACAAGTCGGCATCTGATACAGTCGTGCCGAACCGGTAACCGCTTCCAGTCCGGCTGCCCACATTTACCCACAGAAAGCCCACAGATCCTGTGAACAAACCCCAGAGCTTCTTTCATCTGCACCTGATTTCGGATGCCACTGGCGAGACCCTGCTGGCGGCCGGAAGGGCTGCCGCAGCCCAATACAAGGATGCACGCGCGATCGAGCATATGTATCCGCTGGTGCGTAACGACAAACAACTCATGAAGGTGTTCGAGGACATCGAGGAAGAGCCTGGCATCATCCTCTACACGGTGGTCGATCAGCAATTGGCGCGCAGCATCGACGAGCGCAGCGCGGCCATGGGCCTGCCTTGCGTCTCGGTTCTGGAGCCGGTGCTTGGCGTGTTCCAATCCTATCTCGGCACGCCGGCCGGCCGGCGTGTTGGCGCGCAGCATGTGCTGGATGCCGATTATTTCCGCCGCATCGATGCGCTGAATTTCACCATGGAGCATGATGACGGCCAGTTGCCCGCCAATATGGATGATGCCGATATCGTGCTGATCGGCATTTCACGCACCTCCAAGACGCCGACCAGCATCTATCTTGCCAATCGCGGCATCAAGACCGCCAATATCCCGATCGTACTCGGTGTGCCGGTACCACAGGTGCTGGTCGATGCCAAAGCACCATTGATCGTCGGTCTGATCGCGACGATCGAGCGGATTTCGCATGTCCGCCAGAACCGCATTCTGGGCGCAACGACGAATTACGAATCCGCCGACTATGTGGATCGGGCGACGATCACCGAGGAACTCGCCTATGCCCGCCAGATCTGCACGCGTTACGGTTGGCCGATGATCGATGTCAGCCGCCGTTCGATCGAGGAGACGGCTGCCGCGATCCTGGCCTTGCGCGGTAAGGGAAGGTAGGACGCTTTCCCTTTCCGCCATCCCGCATCATGCTATAGCGACGAGAAAGAGGGATTGGACAATGACCGAAAAAATTATTCTTGCCTCCGCCAGTCCGTTCCGCAAGGCGATCCTGATCGATGCCGGTATTGCCGTGGAGACGGTTCCGGCCGAACTCGATGAGCGAACACTGGAAGCGCCGCTCAAGAATAGCGGCGCCTCGCCGGAGGATGTCGCCTTGGTGCTGGCCGAAGCCAAAGCCGTAAATGTCAGCACACGCAAGCCCGGCGCACTGGTTCTCGGCTGCGACCAGACATTGTCTCTCGGCGACGAAATCTTTCACAAGCCCGCCGATATGGAGGGTGCGCGCCGCCATCTGCTGGCGCTGTCGGGCAAAACGCATCAGTTGAACAGCGCGGCCGTGCTGGCGCGCGACGGCAAGGTGTTGTGGCGTCATGTCGGCATCGCAAACCTCACCATGCGCAAGCTCGATCCCGCCTTCATCGGGCGCCATCTGGCACGGGTCGGCGAACGAGCCCTGCAAAGCGTCGGCGCGTATCAGATCGAGGGTGAGGGTATCCAGCTCTTCGAGAAAATCGAAGGCGACTATTTTACCATTGTCGGCCTGCCGCTGCTGCCGTTGCTTGTAGAACTGCGACGGTGTGGGGCCATCGATGGCTGAGGTTGCGAGGAGAGCTTTTGTCATCGGTCATCCGATCGCGCATTCGCGTTCGCCGATGATCCATGGCCATTGGCTGAAAACCCTTGGGCTCGACGGTTCCTACCGGGCCATCGACGTCGCGCCGCAGGACCTTGGCGCGTTCCTGTCGAGTCTTGCCGAATGTGGCTTTGCCGGCGGCAATGTCACTATCCCTCACAAGGAAGCGGCGTTTGCCGCTGTCGGCCGTTGCGATGAAGCGGCCGAGGCCATCGGCGCGATCAATACGCTGTGGTTCGAGGATGGTATCCTGTGCGGCGGCAACACCGACGCCTATGGGTTCGCCGCCAATCTCGATGCGCGGGCACCCGGTTGGGCGGCCAACGGCCCTGCCGTGGTGCTTGGCGCCGGCGGTGCGGCGCGCGCCGTCGTGCATGCGCTGAAAGCACGCGGCGTGGCCGACATCCGCATCGCCAACCGCACGCTTGCCCGCGCCGAAAGCCTGGCCGCGCGCTTCGGCGCGGGCATCTCCGCACATGCGTCAGGCGCGCTTGCCGACCTGCTCGGGGATGCCGGCCTGCTCGTCAACACCACCTCGCTCGGTATGCAGGGCAAGGAGGGAGGCGGAGACTTGCCTGCCGATCCGGCGCTCCTGCCGGCTCACGCGCTGGTCACCGACATCGTCTATGTGCCGCTCGAAACGCCGCTGCTCGCTGCTGCTCGCCGTCGTGGCCTGAAGACGGTGGACGGGCTCGGCATGCTGCTGCATCAGGCCGTTCCCGGTTTTGAGCGCTGGTTTGGCCACCGGCCTCAGGTCACGGCAGAATTGCGCGCCCTGATCGTTGCCGATCTTGGCGGTGCCGCATGATCGTGATTGGCCTCACCGGCTCGATCGGCATGGGCAAATCCACCGTCGGTACGATGTTTGCCGATGCCGGCGTGCCGGTGCATGATTCCGACGAGGCGGTACACCGGCTCTATGCCGAAAAGGCCGCACCGCTGATCGAGGCGGCGTTTCCGGGCACTGTCACAGACGGGGTGGTGGACCGTCAGGCACTTGCCCGTTCCGTGCTCGGTGACCCGGCGGCTCTGAAAAGACTGGAAGCCATCGTTCATCCTCTGGTGCGCGCCGATGCCGATGCGTTTTTGGCAGCGCAACGCGCAGCCGGCACGGCACTGGCGGTTCTGGATATCCCGCTCCTGTTTGAAACCGGCGGACGCGACCGCGTTGACAAGATTGTCGTGGTCAGCGCCCCGGCGGAAATCCAGCGTCAGCGTGTTCTCGCCCGGCCGGGCATGACGGAAGAAAAATTCCAACACATTCTGGCGTGCCAAGTGCCGGATGCCGAAAAGCGCCGGCAGGCCGATTTCGTCATCGACACAAGCGGCAGTTTTGACGAGACGCGCGCTGCCGTCAGCCGCGTCATTGCGAAGCTGTCGAAGGCCTAGTCGGCGCGGTGACGCCTCACACGTTCTATTGCAAAACGGAACCGGTTTCATGCGATCATCGAAAGTTCGGCATGGAAGGCCGCTCTTGACCCATCCGAGCCGATGCTTCAGTCATGCCTTTTGAGAAGATAGACAAGAGACGCGTTCCAGATGAATTTAACTGATCTGCAAGCATGGATGGGAGACCATTACGCCCTATGGACAAATATTGGATTCGCTTTTCTGGTTATTCTGGCGGTCCTTATACTTAACAAGATCGTGGACAGGATTCTTGTTCCCTTCATCAATAGGGAAGCATCGGCTGGGAATATATGGCGAAACGCCATTCTGGAATCGCTTAACCCACCCGTTCACGGCGTTATCTGGATTGTTGGCCTGACGCTGGCGGTCGGCTTTCTGACCCGCGATGGCGGTTTCACGCTGCTGTCTGGTTTTTTCCCCCCTGCGCGCGATCTGGCGGTTATTGCATTGGTCGTATGGTTCCTGTTGCGCGCCGTCGGCAGGATGGAGATTGGATTTCAGGCCCGCGCCAAGAACAAGGGCCAGGATATCGACCCGACCGCCATCGACGCGATTGGCAAGCTTATACGCGCCGCCATCATCATCACGGCAATTCTGGTGGCCATGCAGTCGCTTGGGTTTTCGATTTCCGGTCTTCTCGCGTTCGGCGGCATTGGCGGCATCGCGATCGGTTTCGCCGCCCAGGGGCTCGTCGCCAATCTGTTCGGCGGCTTGACGATCTACGCCAGCCGGCCTTTCAAGGTCGGGGAGTGGATCATCATGCCCGGCACGGAGGTCATGGGCGAGGTGCAGTCGATCGGCTGGCGCGCCACCCGCGTTATGGGATTCGATCGCCGGCCGTTCTACGTGCCGAACGCGATGTTCAATACCGCGGTCCTGATTAACCATTCGCGCATGACCGCGCGCCGCATTCAGGAATATCTGCACCTGCGCTATCGCGATATCGACAAGGTGCCGGCCATCGTTGCCGACGCCAACAAACTGCTTTCCGAGCATCCGGGTATCGAGCACGACTTCTTTGTCTTCCAGATGGATTCCTATGGCGATTTCGCGCTGAAAATGTTCCTGTATGCCTTCACGCAAACCACGGATTACAATGAGTACATGTCGATCAAGGAGGATATTCTTTTGAAGATCGGCAACATTGTGCGCGCGCATGGTGGCGAACTGGCCGTCCCGACTTCTACCGTTCACATGCCGGACGGCCTGAGTTTCCAGAAATCAGGGCCGACGCCAGAGCCGTTTCTTCAAGGGCTGGCCGAATCGCCGCAGAGCGCCTGAGCAGCCAGATGTTTGATCTGGAAAGCCTTGCCGATGGAGGCGCAAACCGCCACTTTCGCAGAACGGAGCGAATCGATGCGTGAAATCATTTTCGATACTGAAACCACCGGCCTCGATGCGCGCGAAGATCGCATCATCGAGCTTGGCTGTATCGAGATGGTCAACCGTTTCCCCACCGGCCGCACCTTCCACCATTACATCAACCCGCAGGGCCGCGCGATCAATGTCGATGCTCAGGCCGTGCATGGCATCAGTGCCGAACATCTGGTCGGGAAGCCGGGCTTCGCGGAGATCGCCGAGGAATTTCTCGCCTTCATCGATGGCGCCAAGCTGGTTGCCCATAATGCCGGCTTCGACATGGGCTTCATCAACGCCGAGTTCGCCCGCCTTGGCCATCCGGCGGTCGGGCAGGAATGGGTCGTGGACACGCTGGCGCTGGCGCGCCGCAAACACCCGATGGGGCCGAATTCGCTGGATGCATTGTGCCGGCGCTACGGCATCGACAATGCGCACCGCACCAAGCATGGCGCGTTGCTCGACTCCGAGCTGCTCGCGGAAGTTTACATCGAACTGGTCGGCGGAAAGCAGGCCGCGCTCATATTGGATACGGCAAGTGCCGGCGGCCAAAACGGCGATGCGGTTGAAGCCGCCCACATCACCGTCATTGCAAGGCCCACGCCCTTGCCGCCGCGTCTCAGCGAGGCCGAGCGTGCCGCTCATGCCGCCATGGTCGAAACGCTCGGCGAAAAGGCGCTATGGCGGACATTTTCCACGGAATAGAACTTCATAACAAAAGCCCGGCGCGTGGCCGGGCTTCTTCGGAATTTTCAATGCCGAGGGAGGTCAGCTCACCTTGACCTTGGATGCCGCCTGATCCTCGGCCATTCTCTGCTGAAACATCTGTGCGAAATCGATCGGATCGAGCATCAGCGGCGGGAAACCGCCATTGCGGGTCGCCTCGGCGATGATCTGGCGCGCAAAGGGAAACAGCAGGCGCGGGCATTCGATGAACAACACCGGCAGCATGTGCTCCTGCGGGAAGCCGCTGATGGTGAAGACGCCGCCATAGACCAGTTCGACATTGAACAGCACGTCCTTCTCGACGGATGCCTTGGCGTTTAGCGTCAGCACGACGTCGAACTGGTTGTCGGAAAGCGGGTTGGCGTTGACATTGACGTTGATGGCGATGCCGGGCGCCTGGTCACGGCCGCGCAGCGAGTTCGGCGCGCCGGGATTCTCGAAGGAGAGATCCTTCACATATTGCGCCAGGATGTTGAGTGTCGGCTGGGCGTCGTTGCCATTGCCGTTACCTGCTGCGGCCTTCGGCTGCTCGTTCTTGTCTTCGGCCATGAGCCCTATCCCTTATTCGGACCTTTCAGGCCCCGATTGAAATCGGGGTTTGGCTATCATGGCCGGCCCGGCAAGACAAGGTTTTCGCGGATCAATCGCCGCCGAGCCGCCGCCATGGCGAGTTGGGATCGCGGCCATGCGGATTTGTGTCGTCGTCGCGCGAGAAATCGTCGTCATCGAGGTCTATCGTGCGATTGCCGCCCCGCGAGCGGAAACCGCCGGTGCTGAAATCGGCGCCGAAGCTGGTCACGGTCACGATCCGCTTCTTAAACAGCCGCCATGCGAGATCGCGCACCGGCGGGAGGAAAAGCAGCAGGCCGAAAATATCGGTGATGAAGCCGGGGATAATGAGCAGCACCGCCGCCAGCAGGACCATGACGCCATGGGCGAGATGCCGGCTGGGATCACGCCCCGCATCGATTTCCTGGCGCGCCCGCGCCATCACGCCGAACCCCTGATGGCGCAGCAGCAGGCTGCCGGCAATCGATGAGGCGATCACCAGCCCGATCGTCGCCAGCGCACCGATCTGTTGCCCGACGACAACAAAACCGGCAATCTCCAGCAAAGGGAACGCCAGGAGGAGGAAAGGAAGAATGGATATCCGCAAATTGTGATCCTGTTCGCACGATCGCGCGCCATCGGACGATTCGCCGCTGGCATTGGCTTCTTCACATAGGTATGGCTGGCTTTGATTTGAATGATACCCTAGCGCGATCTATATGTTTTTCAATGATCGCATGCTCAAGGGCGGCGTGGCCAGGATGAACGGTCGGGAAAGGACTGAATGGCATACGATATGGGCTTTTTCGACTTCGGGACGATCTTCTTCCTGGTTGCCGCCGTGGTGATCTTTTTCCAGTTGCGCAATGTACTGGGCCGGCGCACCGGCAACGAGAAGCCACCCTTCGATCCCTATCGCACCGCCCGCGCCGGCGATGCCGATAGCGGCAAGGCTGCGGACAATGTCGTATCGCTGCCGCGCAAGAACCCGGCCGGCGAACCGGCGCCGGACCCTTATGCGGCGATCGACGCCATTGCTAAGGCGGACACCGATCTCAACAAGGGCCTGCGCGCCGTGAAGGACAATGACGCCGCCTTCGATCCCAAGGGGTTCGTCGATGGCGCCAAGATGGCCTATGAGATGATCGTGATGGCCTATGCCGAGGGCGATCGCAAGACGCTGAAAAATCTCCTGTCGCGCGAAGTTTATGACGGTTTCGTTGCCGCCATCGCCGACCGCGAGGGCAAGGGCGAAAAGGTTCAGTCCTCCTTTGTTGGTATCGACAAGGCCGACATCGTCGCTGCCGAGATGAAGGGCGGCGAGGCGCATGTCACCCTGCGTATCGTCAGCGAACTGATTTCCGCGACGCTGGACAAGGCGGGTACGGTGATCGACGGCGACCCCGAGACGGTTGCCGAGGTCAAGGATGTGTGGACTTTTGCCCGCGACACCCGCTCGCGCGATCCCAACTGGAAGCTGGTCGCCACCGAGGCGGAAGACTAGGCCTGATACTGGAGGCCCTGCGGTGCTGTCGCCCCTTTTTCAACCGGCGCGCTTTGCGGATCTGCCCGGCTGGGAGGAAGACGATCATGCGGCGACGTTTGCCGCCTTTCGCCGCTCCGCCTTCCATATACTTGAAAAACCTTATCGTAGTGGCGCGCTCGGCATCGCCTTCGAGGCTTTCGCACCGGCCTACGCTGAAGCAAGGGCTGTTTCGGTATCGAATCGAAATATCGCGCGCGCCTTCTTTGAACGGCACTTCCTGGCCGCACGCATAGCCGGTGACGGTTTCGTGACCGGCTTCTACGAACCGGAGGTGGAAGCGTCCCCGATTCGCACCGGGAAATTTACCGTCCCGCTTCTGGCGCGGCCGCATGATCTCGTTTCTGTCGATGATGCCGATCGCCCGGCCGGCATGGACCCCTATCTCGCTTTTGCCCGCGCGACGCCGGCAGGCTTGGTCGAATATTTCGACCGCGCGGCCATCGAGAGCGGTGCGTTGGCGGGCAGGGGGTTGGAAATCGCCTGGCTGGCCGAAAAAGTGGACGCCTTTTTCGTTCATGTGCAAGGTGCCGCGCGGCTGAAGATGACCGACGGACGATTGGTGCGCGTCACCTATGCGGCCAAATCCGGCCAGCGTTTCACCGGGCCGGGCGGCGTGCTCGCCGGTCTCGGCGAGATTCCGCTGGCCGATGTCACCATGCAGTCGATCCGCGGCTGGTTTCGCACCCATCCCGAACGCATCGACGAAATCCTTTGGCAGAACCGCTCCTATATCTTCTTTCGCGAGGCCGCGGTGGACGGTCCGGCATTGGGGCCGGTGGCTGCCGCCAAGGTGCCGCTGACGCCCGGCCGCTCGCTTGCCGTCGATCGCCTGCTGCACACATTCGGCACGCCATTTTATGTCGACGCCCCGACACTGACCGCGTTCGGCGGCGTACCTTTCCGGCGGCTGATGATTGCGCAGGATACCGGTTCGGCCATCACCGGCCCGGCGCGCGGCGATCTTTTTGCCGGTTCGGGCGATGCGGCGGGTGAGATTGCCGGCGTGGTGCGCAGTTCGGCCGGTTTCTTCGCTCTGGTGCCGCGTTCGCTCATGCCCGAGGCCGTGCGATGAGCCGAAGTGCAAACCTATTGAGCGAGGAGGATCGCGTCTTGTGGAGCCTTGTGGCCCGCAGCGCCATGCCGCTCAAGGGCAGGCGGGCCGTTGAGGTTCCAGTCGTTGCACCGCCGCCCGAATCGGCTCCCGTTGAGCAGTCGCGCGTCGCCGCACCCGCGACACCCGCAGCCAAGCCGAAGCCCATGCCGGCCCTTCATGCATTGGACGTGCCGACGCACGACAAGCTGTCGAAAGGCCGGCTGCCCATCGAAGGCCGTGTCGATCTGCACGGGCTGACGCAAAGCGAGGCCTATTCGCTGCTCTATACCTTCCTTAGTCGCGCCCATGCTGGCGGCGTCCGCTATGTGCTGGTCATCACCGGGAAGGGATCGTCATCGGGCGGCGATGGTGTGTTGCGCCGCGCCGTGCCGGCCTGGCTCTCGACGCCGGCTTTCCGGCATCTGGTGTCGAGCCATGATCACGCGGCGCGCCATCACGGCGGCGGCGGCGCGCTCTATGTCCGTCTGCGCCGTGTTGGAAAGCCATGACCCCGCTTGGCGAACGCATCCGCGCGCTCCGGCAGGAGCGCGGTCTGAACCAGAAGGAGATGGCAGCCGCCATCGGCGTCAGCGCCGCCTATCTTTCGGCGCTTGAGCACGGGCGACGCGGCGTGCCGAGCTGGACGCTGATCCAGAAGATTATCGGCTATTTCAATGTCATCTGGGATGACGCCGAGGAATTGCAGCGCCTCGCCGAAAGCTCGCATCCGCGCGTCAAGCTGGTTACCGCCGGCCTGCCGCCAGCCGCCACCGAACTTGCCAATCTGCTTGCCGAGAATATCGGCCGGCTGGACGAGGCCGACCTCAAGGCGCTCACGGCGGAAATCCGCAAAACGCTGGCGCACAAGACAGAATCTCAGGCGTAATCGACCTTCGGATACCAATGCGGGTCGCGGCCCTCGGGCGCGGTGTCCAGCACGTTCCACAGCGGTGTGAAGTCCGGCGCCCCGCGCGGGTCCTGGCCGGGATCGGCGGTTTCCCCGCCCATCTCGCCGCTCCAGAAATGCCGGATAGAGCCGTCGCGCTTGCTAAATACGTGATAGCCCGGCCAGTCACCCTCATCGGTCCAGTTGCCGAAATCGCGACCGAACGCCTCGTCCGCGTCGGTATAGAGCGGAAGATTCGTCCATCCACGTTCCTGCTTGAAGGCGAGCAATCGGTCGATCGGCGCGCGGGCCACGACGGCGAGCGCCATGCGCTGTCGAATATCGGCGGCATTGCCGGCGAGCCCGCCCAGCATGGCTGTGCACATGGGGCATGGCCGTTGCCGCTCCGGCCCGAACATATAGGTATAGATCGCCAGCGTATCGTGACTGCCGAAAAGTTCTGCGAAATGCACCGGCCCGTTTTCGCCCTTGAACACGTAGTCCTTCTTGATTTCGGCGCCGGGCGGCAGGGCGCGACGCTGCTTGGCAACGCGTTCGATATGACGCCTGAGTTCGATCTCCTCGGCCAAAAGCGCCGTGCGCGCTTTGCGGTATTCTGCGCTCTCATGAGGAACGCGATAGGCGTTTCGTTCGGCCAGCTCCGTTGCAGGGGTAAGGTTCTGCATGACAGTTCTCCTTCGCTTGCACATACCTAGGACGGGCGGGGAGCACGGAAACCGACAATGCCGGAAATGAATTTCGGCAGCGGCCACAAGGCGGCATAATCTCGCCTTCGGTGTGGATGGCCATGATCGCAAGTGGGCCTTCCGTAACGTCCTGTTGTCATGGGCCGTGCTCTATTAGCCGCTCGACATCCCTTTCAAGCGATACAGCGCCTCCAGCGCTTCGCGCGGCGTCATCTCGTCGGGGTGGAGCGCGGCCAGTGCGCCGCCCAACGCGTTGTCATGCTTTGCAGGTTTGGCCGTCTCGCGCTTTACCGCGACCGAAAACAGCGGCAGATCGTCCACCAACCGGTCGGCCTTGCCGGCGATCTCGCCTTCCTCAAGCTGGTGCAGCACCTCGCGGGCGCGCGCCACCACCGCTTCCGGCAGCCCGGCGAGGCGCGCCACCTGCACGCCGTAGCTGCGGTCGGCCGCGCCCATGCCGACCTCGTGCAGGAAGACGACATCGCCCTCCCACTCCTTCACCCGCATGGTGACATTGTGCAGGCGCGACAGCTTGCCGGAAAGCGCCGTCATCTCATGGAAATGCGTGGCGAAAATCGCCCGACAGCGGTTTTTCTCATGCAGATATTCCACCGCCGCCCAGGCGATGGACAGCCCGTCGAACGTGGCGGTACCGCGGCCGATCTCATCGAGGATCACCAGCGCCCGCTCGCCGGCCTGATTCAAGATGGCCGCCGTCTCCACCATCTCGACCATGAAGGTGGAACGTCCGCGCGCCAGATCGTCGGAGGCGCCGACGCGGGAGAACAGCCGGTCCACCACGCCGATATGCGCGCTTTGCGCGGGCACGAAGGAGCCCATCTGCGCGAGAATGGCGACAAGGGCATTCTGGCGCAGGAAAGTCGATTTGCCGCCCATATTGGGGCCGGTAAGCAGCCAGATGACGCCAGCCAGACCGTCCCCTTCGGGTGAGAGGTCGCAATCATTGGCGACAAACGGCCCTTCGCCCGAGCGGCGCAGCGCCTGTTCCACCACCGGATGCCGTCCGCCGTCGATCGTAAAGGCGAGGCTGGCATCCACCTGCGGTCGGCACCAGTTCTCAGCCTCCGAGAGCAGCGCCAGCGCCGCCGACACGTCGAGCACCGCAAGTGCCTGCGCGCCTGCGCGAATCTTTTCCGCCTCGGCCACGGCCTCCGCGACGAGCGTCTCGAAGGCGGCAAGTTCGATGGCCAATACGCGGTCGGCGGCATTGGCGATCTTCGTTTCCAGCCCCGCCAGTTCGGTGGTGGTGAAGCGCATGGCGTTGGCCATGGTTTGGCGATGGATGAATCGCGCCTTGGCGTCGTCCGTGCCGTTCATTGTGCCGGCATGGTTGGCGGTCACCTCGATATAATAGCCCAGCACATTGTTGTGCCGGATCTTTAGCGATCTGATGCCGGTTTCCTCGGCAAGGTCGCGCTCCATGGCGGCAACGACCTTGCGCGTGCTGTCGCGCAGCGCCCGCATTTCGTCCAGCTCGGTATGATAGGCGGCGCGCAGGAAGCCGCCGTCGCGCTTGAGCAGCGGCAATTCGTCGGCCAGCGCCTGGCCCAGATGATCGGCGAGCGCAGAAGGCAGGGAGCGAATGGCCGCGATGGCCGACGCCAGTTCCTTCGGCGCGCTTTTGTCGGTGAAAAGCCCGGCAATCTCTCGTGCCGCCTGGAAGCCGGCACGCAATGCACCGAGATCGCGCGGGCCGCCGCGGTTGAGCGCCAGCCGCGAAAGCGCGCGCGGCATGTCGGCGACGCCCTTCAGCGCCAGCCGTAGGGCCTCGCACAGTCTCGGTTCAGTTCTGAAAAAGGACACCGAATCGAGCCGCTCGGCGATGGCCGCCGGATCGGTCAGCGGCGCTGTCAGCCGCTCGGCCAGAAGCCGCGCGCCGCCGCCGGTCACGGTGCGGTCGATCGCCTTGACCAGCGAACCGTCGCGGTTGCCCGACAAGGTGCGCAGCAGTTCGAGATTGGCGCGCGTTGCCGGGTCGATGAACAGGCTCGCGCCGTTTTCCTCGCGCTGCGGGTGCGACAGCGGCGGCCGTTCGGCCTTCTGCGTCTTCTCGACATAGGCGATGGTCGCGGAGATCGCCGCCAATTCGGCGCGTGAGAATGTGCCGAAACTGTCCGGTGTCGCCACCTCGAAGAAGCGCGCAATGCGCTGCGGCGCCGCGGCTGAATCGAACAGGTTCGCCGGCTGCGGACTGGTGACGCGGCCAAGAAGATCGAACACCGGCTTGAGGTCGGGATCGAAGAACACCGGCTCGGCGACGAGCAATTCGCGCGGATCGACGCGGGCGATATCGGCGAGAAGCCTTTCGGCGGTCGTCTCGCAGACATGGAAGGCGCCGGTGGAAATGTCGATCCAGGCGAGCGCGAAGCTGCCCTTGTTCCCCGTCGCGTCGCCCGCCCCCTTCACCCGCCCCAGCGCCATCAGATAATTGGCCTCGGCCGGCGCCAGCAGCTTGTCCTCGGTGATGGTGCCGGGTGTCACCAGCCGGATCACGTCGCGCCGGACCACCGACTTGGAGCCGCGCTTCTTCGCCTCTGCCGGATCTTCGATCTGCTCGCAGACCGCGACGCGGAAGCCTTGCGCGATCAGCTTTTGCAGATAGTCGTCGGCGGCATGTACCGGCACGCCGCACATCGGGATGTCGGCGCCCCGATGTTTGCCGCGCTTGGTCAGGACGATGCCGAGCGCGGCGCTCGCCTTTTCCGCGTCGTCGAAAAACAGTTCGTAGAAATCGCCCATGCGGTAAAACAGCAACGAATCCGGGTTCGCCGCCTTGATTTCGAGGAACTGCTCCATCATGGGTGTTGCGCCGCCTGTGGCAGCGGGCACGCCTTGTGCACGGATGGGCGTTTCGTCGTTCAAGAAACTGTTTCCAAAATTTTCGATGTGTTCCGCTTATGCTTGGCGATTTACAGCGCCGAAGTGTAGCCTTAACGCCGAATGGTCCACAAAAGAAAGCCGCGGCCTGCTACCGGCCATGCGGCATGCGTGAGGAAAACCGTCGATCCATGGCCAGAAAACCGGAAAACAACAGCCCCTCCGTCAGTCCCGAAGAGGCGCTGGAATTTCATGCCATGGGCCGGCCCGGCAAGCTGGAGATCATGCCCACCAAGCCAATGACAACGCAGCGCGATCTGAGCCTTGCTTATTCGCCGGGTGTCGCCGTGCCGGTAAGGGCGATTGCCGAGGATCCGAGCCGCGCCTTCGACTATACCAGCCGCGGCAATATGGTGGCGGTCATCTCCAACGGTACCGCCATCCTCGGCATGGGCAATCTCGGCGCGCTCGCCTCCAAGCCGGTCATGGAAGGCAAGGCGGTGCTGTTCAAGCGCTTCGCCGACGTCGACGCCATCGACCTCGAGGTCGACACCGAGGACGCCGACGAGTTCATCAATTGCGTGCGCTATCTCGGTCCCTCCTTCGGCGGCATCAATCTGGAAGACATCAAGGCGCCCGAATGCTTCATCATCGAGCAGCGTCTGCGCGAATTGATGGACATTCCCGTCTTTCATGATGATCAGCACGGCACCGCCATCATCGCCACGGCCGGCCTGATCAATGCACTGGAAATCACCGGCCGCGACATGAAGACGACGAAGCTGGTGTGCAACGGCGCCGGTTCAGCCGGCATCGCCTGCATCGAACTGATCAAGGCGATGGGCTTTGCGCCACAGAATATTACCCTGTGCGACACCAAGGGGGTTGTCTGGCAGGGTCGTACCGAAGGCATGAATCAGTGGAAGTCGGCGCATGCAGTCAAGACCGAGGCTCGCACGCTGACTGATGCCTTGGACGGTGCGGATGTGTTTTTCGGCCTCTCGGCCAAAGGCGCGCTGACGCCCGACATGGTGCGTTCTATGGCGGAAAACCCGATCATCTTCGCCATGGCCAATCCCGATCCCGAGATCACGCCGGAAGAGGTGGCGGAAATCCGCGCCGACGCCATCATGGCGACGGGGCGTTCCGACTACCCGAACCAGGTCAACAATGTGTTGGGCTTTCCCTATATCTTTCGCGGCGCGCTCGACGTGAGGGCCACGACCATCAATGACGACATGAAGATCGCCGCCGCACGCGCGCTGGCCGAGCTTGCCCGCAAGGACGTGCCGGACGACGTCGCGGCCGCTTATCAGGGCAATCGCCCGCGCTTCGGCCCATCCTACATAATTCCGGTGCCGTTCGATCCACGCCTGATTTCGGCCGTGCCGCTTGCCGTCGCCAGGGCGGCGATGGACTCGGGCGTTGCGCGCCGCCCGATCATCGATCTCGACAAATACGCCAATGAACTGTCGGCCAGGCGCGACCCGATCGCCTCCACCTTGCAACGCATCTACGACCGCGTGCGCCGCCAGCCCAAGCGCATCGTCTTCGCCGAGGGCGAGGAGCAACAGGTCATGCGCGCGGCGGTGGCCTATGTGAACCAGAGGCTCGGCACCGCCATCCTGCTCGGCCGCGACGACATTATCAGGGAGAACGCTCGCAATGTCGGTATCGATCTCGACAAGCCGGGTCTTGAAATCATCAACGCCCGCCTGTCGCGTCGCAACGGTGTCTATACCGACTATCTCTATGAACGCATGCAGCGGAAGGGCTTTTTGTTTCGCGATTGTCAGCGGCTGATCAACAATGACCGCAATCATTTCGCCGCCTGTATGGTGGCGTTGGGCGATGCCGATGGCATCGTCACCGGCGTGACGCGCAACTATTCCACCGCGCTTGAGGATATCCGCCGCGCCATCGATGCGAGGCCGGGCCATTGCGTCATCGGCGCTTCGATCGTGCTGGCCAGGGGGCGTACCGTAATCGTTGCCGACACCGCCGTTCACGACATGCCGAACGCCGAGCAGATCGCCGACATTGCCGAGGAGGCGGCGAACTTTGCGCGGCGCATGGGCTATGAACCACGCGTGGCGATGCTGGCCTATTCCACATTCGGCCATCCGCAGGGCGAGCGCTCGGAGCGCATACAGGAAGCCGTGAAAATCCTGGACAAAAGACGCGTCGATTTCGAGTATGACGGCGAAATGGCCGCCGATGTCGCGCTCAACCCGCGCGCGATGGCGCAATATCCGTTCATCCGGCTGACCGGCCCGGCCAACGTGCTGGTCATGCCGGCCTTCCACTCGGCCTCGATCTCGACGCGCATGCTGCAGGAACTCGGCGGCTCCACCGTCATCGGGCCGTTGCTGGTGGGTCTGAACAAGCCGGTGCAGATCGTATCGCTCAACGCCAAGGACAGCGACATCGTCAATATGGCGGCGATTGCCGCCTATTCGGCGGGCACCTGAACGCAGAGGGCTGTGGCAATTCGGCGCGAAACGGGAACCTGCAAGGCTCAGGATCGTCTAAACTAATGAGTGTAATCAAGGAGAACCGCCATGGCGCACAGGGTCCAGATCCTCGACATCGAAAATGTCACCCATAATGTAAGGCGGTTCCGTTTTGAGCGGCCGGAAGGCTATGAATTCGTTCCCGGTCAGGCGACCAACGTGTCGATCGACCACGAAGACTGGTCGAAAAAAAAGCGGCCCTTCACCTTCACCGGGTTGCGGCGCGAACCGCATCTGGAATTCACCATCAAGATCTATTCAGACCATGACGGCGTGACAAACCGGCTGAGCACGCTGAAAAAGGGCGATGCACTGCTGATCGGATCGCCCTGGGGCACCATCCAATACAAGGGCAAGGGCACCTTCATTGCCGGCGGCGCCGGCGTCACGCCCTTCATAGCCATTTTGCGCGACCTTGCCGACAAGGGCGAAATCGCCGGCCATCGGCTGATCTTTTCCAACAGAACGGAGCAGGACATCATCCTGCGCCAGACCTGGGAGGCAATGGGCGGGCTTGACCGGCTTTTCGTGGTGACCGGCGAAAAGACAGGCCGTTTCCCCGCCGGTCCCGTCAATAAGGATTTTCTCAGGGAACATGTGACGGATTTCAGCCAGAACTTCTATATCTGCGGCCCTGACGCCATGGTTGCCGATATCAACACCGCGCTCAAGGAGCTTGGCGCCGATCCGACCGCGCTTGTCTTCGAGCATTGACAACGACGTGGCGAAAGCCTGTGCTCCAAAACAAAAAGCCGGCCGATTTTCAAAAACATCGGCCGGCTTTTGATCCTGGAAAAAAATCAGGCGACGGCGCCGTTGATCCAGTGCGACAGCGCGGTCTTCGGTGCAGCGCCCACCTTCATATCGGCAACTTCGCCGCCCTTGAAGATCATCAGGGTCGGGATCGAACGCACGCCATATTGCGCGGCAAGCTCCGGGTTCTCGTCGATGTTGAGTTTGGCGATCTTGATCTTGTCGCCGAGTTCGGCGGCGATCTCTTCCAGCGACGGGCCGATCATCTTGCACGGACCGCACCATTCCGCCCAGAAATCCACCACGACCGGTTCTTTCGCGCCAAGCACGTCGGCCTGGAAGTTGCTGTTGTCAACCTTGACGGTGGCCATGTGAAATCCTTTCTGATCCAATATTCCGGCTAAATGTGGTGGCGCGGGCTCAGCCGTTCAAGCAAAGCTGTTCCAGCAAAAGCCATTCAGGCAGAATTTGTGTCACGGCCTTGTGAGTCGGGCAAGGGCTTCGTCCATCACCGATTGCGGAAGCGCGATCAGGCGCGGCGCTTCGGTGAACAGCAGCGCGGCATTCACGGCGCGGCCCGGATAAAGCGGCTGGAGCAGCGCACGATAGAGTGCAAGCTGCAACAGATAGGCCGGCGGCACGTTTGCGAGGCTGGCGGGTGCCGGGCGGTTGGTCTTGTAATCGACGATCAGCACTTCGTGATCAGTCACTGCCAGCCGGTCGATCTTGCCCGAGACGGTGCGCATCTTTCCCTTGACGTCGAGGTTGCCCATGATAGCGACTTCCGCGCGCGATCCCTTCGCGAATAGCGGCGCAAAGCCGGGATCGGCGAGAATGGCTTCCACTGCCGCCCATGCCACGTCCGCCTCCCCTGCAGGCCAGCCGGCGCTGGTTCGCGCCAGGTAGCGGTGGGCGGCAGCGCTTCGGTCGGCCTCGGTGATATCCGGCAGCATTTGCAAAAGCTTGTGCATGGCAAGCCCGCGCCGCACGGCCAAGCCGGGTTCGGCATCTGTGTCCAGCACCGGCGAACGGGTGTCGAGCGCGGTTCCCCTGTCGTCCTCGATCAGCGCCGAGGCGCCGGAGGGCGAGAGAGGTCGCGGCAAATCCTCGAAAGGCGGAAGCCGCTGGAAAAGGAGCGGCGGCGGAGGATCAAACTCCGCCTGCCGCGATGTGTCAGTGGCTTCACCCGACAACGGCGCGAGATTGTTGGCGCGAAAGCGATGAACAATTCCATCGCCGGCTGGATGCGGATGCTCCGTCGTTTCCGGCGCGCAGACCAATGCTCGGCTGACGATGGCATGCCAGGTGCCTTCGCCAGGCGGCCGCTTGCCGTGATAGCCGGCCACGATCAGCCGGTCCTCGGCGCGCGTCATGCCGACATAGAGCAGGCGGCGATATTCGTCGTCGGCAAGCGCCCTCAACCGTTCGCTTTCGGTTTTGGAAAAGCCGTTGGCGACGTCGGCGCCGGCGCGCCATAGATAGGCCTCGCCCTGCCAGTGCGCGCCGGAGCTTTTGAAACGCATCAGGCGCGGCAGATGCTGGTCGCTGAAGGGCGCCGCGCCGCTGTCGATCAGGAACACCACCGGCGCTTCAAGCCCCTTGGCGGCATGCACGGTCATCACCCGCACCTCGTCGCGCCCCTGATCCATCTCGCGCTTGATCTCGGGGCCGGCATTTTCCAGCGTCGAGAGAAAAGCCTCCAATCCCGGTAGCCCGGTGCGTTCCTCCGCGAGGCAGAAGCTCAAAAATTCGTCGAGGATTTCGCCGGCCTCCGGCCCCAGCCTTGCCATCATTTTTGCGCGCACGCCGTCGCGCGAAAGAAGGGCTGCATAGAATTCGAACACCCGGCCGAATGCGGCTTCGTTGGTCCATTTTTCGAGTTGTTCGGAGATGGCGGCGAGTGCGCCATCGCTGCCCGCCTGCCGGCGCAGCGCCGCAGCCAGCGATATGCCGGAGCCGCGGCCGTGCGCCAGCGCAAACAGGCTTTCTTCCGCGACATCGAAGATCGGGCTGCGCAGCACGGCGGCGAGAGAAAGATCGTCTTCCGGCTGGATGAGGAAACGGCCGAGGGCGGTCAGATCCTTCACCGCGATATGGCTGGGCAGGCTCAGCCGGTCGGCGCCCGCCGCCGGAATGCCACGGTTCTTCAGGCTACGCGACAAGGCGTGCACGAAACGATCGCGCTTGCGCACCAGCACCAGCACGTCGCCGGCGCTGAGCGGCCGGCCTTGACCTTCGATGATCTCACCGGAGGCGAGCCATTTCTGGATCGTCGCAGCCACCTGCTCGGCCACTCGCACCGCAGGGGCGCTTATATGATTGACGGGCCTAGTCCAGTCGTCTTCCTCCTCCACCGCTTCAGCGCCGACAGACGGCCAGATTTCGACATAACCCGGCGCGTCATAGCGGATGGCGTTGTGCAGAACCGGATCGGCGTCGTGGCCGATGCCGCGTCGCACCGCCTCGTCCGCGAATACGCGGTCAACAGCGGTAAGCACATCCTGTGTCGAGCGGAAAGAGAGCGTCAGCCTCAGATCGGCGAAGCGTGCTTCGGCTCCGCCTGCTTTGGCCGAAAACAATTGCCGGCTTTCGTGGAAGGAATCGGGCGCCGCGCCCTGAAACGAATAGATCGACTGTTTTTCATCGCCGACGGCAAAAATGGTGCGCTCGACATGGCCGCGCGCGCCTTCGCCGGCGAAGAATTCGTCCGCCAGCCGCCGCACCACCTCCCATTGGTCAGGGCTGGTGTCCTGCGCCTCGTCGAGCAGGATATGGTCGATGCCCCGATCGAGCTTGTATTGTACCCATGGCCCGGCATCGGGCCGCGCCAGAAGACTGACCGTGCGGGTAATCAGGTCGTTGAAGTCGAGCAGGCCGCGCCCGCGCTTCAATTGCTCGTAGCGGGAAATCAGCCGGTCGGCGACGGTCAGCGCCGCCTTCGTTCCTTGCAGCATGCGATGAAGCGCCAGCTTTTCGCAGGTCTCGATAAGCGCGTTGGCCGCTTCGAGATAACGTTCAGGCAGGTCGGGCAGGGCGTTGACGAGTGCCTTGGAAAACAGCCATCCGGGTTTGTACGGCTCACCTTTGCCGCTAAGAAATGCGTTCTTGAGCAGAACGATCCGATGTTCGGGATCCGCTTCGGCAAAGGCCGGTTCGGCTTGAGAAACGAGATGTTCCGAGGCACGGGCGGCAGCGAGCCGGCTACATGCGCCTTGCAACTCGGCAAAATAGCCCGATTCGAACCCCGGCAAGGGCCACATCGAGGCAGCTATGCCGGCACTCGTTTCGCCTTCGGCAAAGCCGAACTCGTCAAACAGCGGCTGGAATTTATCTCCGTCGCCGCCGATCTTCTGGATAAATCCCCGCAGGCCGTCGCGCTTGCGCAGGATTTCACCGAGCAGTGCATCGAGGCCGGTCTCGCCGCCGCGCTCAAGCACGGTGGCGAAAGCTTCCGCCAGCCCGGTGCCGTCTTGTCCTTCGCCTGGAGCGCCCGCTCCGGTGATGATGTCGCGCCGGGCGGCAGCGAACAGGTTCGCCTCCATCTGCGGATCGATCATCTCGAAATGCGCGGCGATGTTGGCCTCCAGCGGGAACTGGTGCAGCATCGATTCGCAAAAGGCGTGGATGGTCTGGATCTTCAGCCCGCCCGGCGTTTCCAGCGCCTCGGCAAAAAGCCGCCGCGCTCGCCGTAGCGCGGCATCGTCCGGCTTGCGCCCTTCTACCGTCTCAATCGTCGCGGCAAGCCCGGCGTCGGCCAGCGCCGTCCATTCCGACAGGGTGGAGAACACGCGGTTCGACATATTGGCGGCGGCTGCACGGGTATAGGTCAGGCACAGGATTTTTGACGGATCGGTACCTTTCAGCAGCAAGCGAATGACCCGCTGCGCCAGAACATGCGTCTTGCCGGAGCCGGCATTGGCCGACACCCAGGCGGAATTTGCCGGATCTGAGGCGGCTGCCTGGCTGGTGGCGGTATCGGAGGGAACAGGGTAGCGGCGCTTCATTCCTCGCTTCCCTCACCATCGGTATCGCCGCCAGCCGACCATTCCAGTACGCGCGCCAGATGGTCGTAGTCGCCGCTCTCGCCCTCGCGGAAGGGCAGCGCCCGCGACAGATAGCCGATTAGGGGATCGGCATAGTGGATGAGCAGCTTTTCCAGTCGCGCCCAGGCCTCTTCCGAAAGATCGTTAGCGCTGCGCGGTTGGCGGTTATATTCGAGAATCGATTCCTGAAACACCTCGCCATTGGGTTTCAGCCGCACGAAGGCCAGTTGCGAAGGGTCGCGCCGCCCCAGTGCGGAAAAAGCGCCGCGCCTCAGCAGCGCGCCTTCCAGCGCCAGTTGCGGCGACAACAGGGTGTGCGCCTGCGCCTTGGAGGGCGAGGAGCCGGTCTTGTAGTCGAGTATGTCGGCCATGCCGCCGGCCAGAAGGTCGATGCGGTCGGCATAACCGGAAAGCGTGACGCCGGATTTCCCCACTACGCTCTTGACGGCGCGTTCTTCGGCGTAGCGCTGTGCCACATCGCCTGCGCGCCGGCGCTCCCATTCGATGATGTTGGGCGCGAGTTTTTCAAAGCGCGGCCACCACACCGCCTCGACATCGGCGGGCAAAGCGGCTTCAGTGAAGCAGGCGCGGCCGGCTTCGAGCAATGCAGCCAGCGCGCCGCCGTCGCGTGGATCAATGCCGAGGCCGGAAAAGCGATGCAATATGGCGTGGAACAGCGTGCCGCGCTCGGCAGCGTTCGGGTCGCGGATCAGCGGATCGAGTGGTGAAAGCGCCAGGATGCGCCGTGCATAGATGGCATACGGGTCACGGCGCAGCGTTTCGATCTCCGTAACGGAGAAATGATGCGGCCGTGCTGCCAGCGGCGGCTTCGGTTGCGGGCGCGGAGCAAAATCCTTGCGCTCGCCGACATCCAGCGCCTGCGCCCATGCAATCAGTTCATTGCCGCGCTGGCGCAGCCCGTCGGTCGGCGTCTTGCCGATGAAAGTGGTAAGCCGCTGCAGCCAGCGCGACGGCACCGCCGGCGCATCCCCAGTGCGGCCCGCGCGCGCCAGCACCACTTTGGGCGCACCCATCGTCATCTGGAAATCATGTGCGGCAAGGCCGATGCGCCGCTCCGGCGGCTCAAGACCGATGCCGGTCTTCATCAGTCGCGACATGAAACGGTCGCTCTCGGCCTTGCGCGGCCACACGCCCTCGTTCAGCCCGCCGATCACCAGCGTGTCGACATGCTGGAGCCGCGCCTCCAGCGCGCCCCATATGGCCACCGACCTGTCGGCGCCTCGCGCCGGCTTGACCGTTTCAGGCGCGATCAGCGCATTCATCACGTCCGGCCATTCGGCGGGTTCCAGCGGCAGCGAGGCCTCTGCCGAAACCAGCGAACGCAGCAGTTCGGCCAGTTTTGCGCCCGCATCGCCCTCATAGAGCGCAGTAAGGCCGTTGTCGGCTGTGCGTGCCAACGCCTCCAGCACGGTGACGCTTGCCTCGGTCAGGGCCCGAAAATCGGCTTCGCTCACAGTGCGCAGGTCAATGAGAGGTGCCAGCGCTTCACCAAGCCGCGCCAACACCGAACGCGTGGCCTCAATGCGGGATGTCGAAAGCCGTGGTAGCCAGAAGGGCGGCCGACTGTCGCCGCCGAGCGCCGTCAGCCGCGTTTCGAAGTGCGCGCTGAGTTCGGCAATGTCCGGCCTACCGGTGCCGCCGCGCAACGCCACCAGTTCGATAGTCTCGGCGACGTGGCGGACAGTCGAGCGCTCCATGCCGAGCGCCAGAAGTGGATGTTTGAGCAGCGAAAGCAGCGCCACCGGATCACCGGGATGGAAAACGGTTTCGAGCAGCAGTTTGAGCAATGTGGCGGGCGGCGTCTCGGCCAGAGGCATGCCGCCGGAATCGTCGGCGACAATACCGAAACGCAGAAGCTCGCCCGCCACGCGCCGCGCCAGTGCGCGATCACCGGTGACAAGCGCGGCGCGCTGGCCCGGTTGCTCGACGGCGAGCCTCAGCGCAATGGCGATGGCCGCCGCCTCGTCGCGCTCGGTGGCGGCTTCGATCAGGGTCACGCCGTCCAGCGCCTGTTCGATGTCGGCATCGCTGAAGCCGTTGCGCGTCTCGCGCCACAATTCGGTGGTCTCGGCCGGTCGTAACGCCTCGCCGACCAGTCTTGCCCGCAGGGCAAGCGCGGGCGTGGTTGCGCCGAGTTCATCGACGTCACGGCGCGCGATACCGATCTGGCCGATCAAGCGGGCAAGGCCATATTGCGGATGGCCAAGCAGCGCCGGCGCGGCGCCTGGGGCGGTGATGGCGGCAAAAGAGGCCTCGTCCAACGCCCGGTCAAGACCCGGCAGCACCACGGCACCTTGCGGAAGCGACGCGATTACGGAAAGGAGTTCGGCGGTGGCGGGAATCGACCCGGTCGATCCGGCGGCGATTACCGGGCCGGGCGGCGGGTTTCGCTTGAGTCGCGCGGCCTCCAGCCGGATCAGCTCACTGCGATGCGCGGCCGGGTTGGAAAGGCCGCGCTCGGCAAGCAGGACTGGCCAAGCTTCGGTGACGATCTGCAGGAAATCCAGCGTCACCTGCCACCAGCCGGCGAGATTGCCGGAAACAAGGCCCGAAAGCTTCGCCCAGTCCGAACCTTCGGTCTCGATCTCGTCCATCAGGCCGCAGAGGTCACGCGCCAGCCACAGCGAATCCGCCGTCGAGGCCGGCACGACAACCTCCTCGTTGAACAGTGCCGCAACATGTGCCGGCAAGCGCCGTTTCCATGCGCGCACCAGCGGGCTGAGCAAAAGCAGGCGCTCGATTCCCGCCATCGGCGGGGCAAGGTCGAGCGCGGCGGGGCTTTCGGGCGTATCCGCCTCGAATGCCGCCTCGTCCTCGTCGAATTCGCCGAGCGGGCGGATTGTCGGCAGAATGGCCGATCCGCCGCCCAGCACTTCTGCAAAGACGCTGCGCAGCGCGCGCGCGGCGCGCCGTGTCGGCACATAGATGGTGACGGCGGCCAGCGCCAGCGGGTCGCCATGGAAGCGAAAGTCGGGCACGAGTGTGCCGGAAAGCAGGGCTTGCGCCAGCGTCGGCAAAAACGGCGCGCCGGGCGGAATGGTGAAGACGTGGCGCGCGTCCCGCCTGGTCATGGCGCGTCTGCCAGCGCCTTTTCGACCGCCGCCTCGGCCTTCGGGATGGCGTCCGGCGTGCCGACGGTGATCCAGTGGCCGTGCATTTTCATGCCGAACAGGCGGCCGGCGGCGATGGCGCGGTCAAAATAGATGTTGAGCGAATGCGAGGTCGCTGCGACACCTGCAAAGATGCGTGGATGGATGATGGCCGCGCCGGCATAGATCAGCCCGGTCGGGTCGCCCCTGGCGCGGCTGAGCACGCTGTCCGGCGCCATCAGGAAATCGGTGCTGCCCGAATGGCCGGTCGCCTGATCGAGATTGGCAAGCATCAGCAGAATATCCATGCGCGCGCCGTCCCATGCAAGGGCGAGGCGGTCGAGATTGGATTTTCCCCTCTCGATCCAGCCCTCCTCAATCCAGAACGTATCGGAATTGATGACATAGAAGGGCGCAGAGCCAAGTTCGGGCAGGGCCTTGACGATACCGCCGGCCGATTCGAGCAGTTTCGCGCGCTCATCGGAAATGACGACGCGTGGTGCCGTGCGGCCTGCGACATGGGCAAGGATTGGCTCTGGAAGATAATGTACGTTGACGATCGCCTTTTCCACGCCAGAGGCGGCCAGACTGTCCAATCCCCAGTCGAGCAGCGGCTTGCCGGCGATCTTCACCAGCGGCTTGGGTAGCGTGTCGGTGATCGGGCGCATGCGCTTGCCGAGCCCGGCGGCCAACACCATCGCTATCTTGGGCTTATCCGTCATAGCGGGCGCTCCTCAAGAAAGCCCTGCTCCTCGTAGAAGGTGCGCAATTCTGTCAGCGCCGGATGCGCCAGCGCCCGTCTCAGATAGTCGCGAATACGCGGCAGATGCTTCAGATAGGCGGGCTTGCCGTCGCGCCGGTCGAGCCGCACGAAAATGCCGAGAATTTTGGAGTTGCGTTGGGCTGCCATGATTGCATAGGCCTCGGCGAAGGCGCCGGTATCGAAGTCGCCCGCCGCATTGCGCGCCGCGATATAGGCGTCGTAGGTCGCCCTCTCGATTTTCGGCGGCACGCTGACGCGCGCGTCCATGGCCAGCGAGGCGACATCATAGGCCGGCGGGCCGACCAGCGCATCCTGAAAGTCGAGAATGCCGAGCCGGTCATGACCTTTGCGCTCAGCGCGCCACACAATGTTGGGCGAATGGAAATCGCGCAGCATCAAGGTGGTTTCACGGCCTTCCAGCCGGTCGAGCAGCGCGTTCCAGTGGCGGCGATAATCGGCGCGGATCTGTTCGACTGCCAGCGCGCCGGTGATGGCCGGCACATACCAATCGACCAGCAGATCGGCCTCGATCATCATCGCGTCGCGGTCGAAGGGCGGAACGGTGTGGAGGATGCCCGGCGCAGCCTCCAGACGACATGCCCATTCCTGTCCGTGCATCATGGCCAGCAGGAGCGCCGCTGCTTCGTAACGCGCCTTTATCGGCTTTCCTTCGGTGTCGAGAAAGCCTTCGCTGCCCAGATGCTGCATCAGCACGAAGCCGTGGTCGAGGTCTTGCGCATGGATTTGCGGCACAGTGACGCCGCCGTCTGAAAGCGCCCGGTCGATGGCCACGAACGCCGCGACCGTTTTCGCCGTATGGGCGATCTCGGCATAGGGCCTGCCGTCGCGCACCGGCGGCCCCATCACCAGCGGTGGCGAATTCATCAAGACGCGCGGCACTTCACTCGCGCGCGTCACGATTTCATAGCCGCGCGCCGAGGCGTCGCCGGCGAAGGCGCGGCGCACGGCATCGCCCCAGCCGGCGTCTCCGAGAAAGGCGCGCATCGCAAGCGAGCGGGCGATACGCTCCAAAAGCGGGCCGTTGCCGGAAATCTGAGCTGAGCGCCGTTCGCCCTCGTGGGTGAGTTCGATCTGGACCGTTTCAGCAGGCAGCCTGTTGCCGGCCTGTTCCGGCCATTCGATCAGCGCCGCGCCATCGCCGAGTATCTCCTCGAAGCCCAGTTCGTCCAGTTCGTGCGGCGAGCCGAGCCGGTAGAGGTCGAAATGATGGACGGGAAAGCGCGCCGCATAGCTTTGCAGCAGCGTGAAGGTAGGGCTCGGCACTTCGAGCGCCGCATCGTCCGCCAGCGCCCGAATCAGCGCGCGCGCCAGCGTCGATTTTCCGGCACCGAGGTCGCCCTTGAGCGCAATCGCGTCTCCCGGTTTCAGCGCCATGGCGATGTCTTCGCCGAGCCGGGCGGTGGCGGCCTCGTCGGCCAGGAAAAGCGCCGGCAGCAAACCGTCCTCCATGCCTGCCTTTACTCTGCCGCTGCGCGCACTGTCGCGGGCGAAGCTGGGAAGGTACAGATCACGGTCGTGCCGCGCCCCGCGCCCGTTTCGATGGCGACGCTGCCGCCATGCAGTTCGACGAAGCTCTTGACGATGGAGAGACCCAGTCCGGCGCCGCGTCGCCGCCCGCCATTGATCCGCGATTCGAAGCGGCTGAACACCGAGTCCAGCACGTCCTGCGCCATGCCCGGCCCGTCGTCATGAACGGCAAATTCCACGCCTTCGGCCTGCTGGCGGCAGGTCAGCGTCACGGTGCTGCCTTCGGGTGCGTAATTGGCGGCATTGCTGAGCAGGTTGTAGAGGACCTGTTTGATGCGCGTCTCGTCGCCATGGAGGCTTTCCGGCGCGCCCTCGGCTTCGATCTTGAGCTTGATGGCGTGCTCGTCCAGCCGCTCGGCTACAAGCTCGGCCGCCGCGTCGATTGTGGCTGCGATGCGGACCTCGGAAATGTCGAGCTGCATGATGCCGGCATCGACGGTGGCAAGATCGAGTATGTCGTTGACGACGGTGAGCAGCACCGCCGAAGACGAGCCGATATGGCCGACATATTCGCGCTGTTTCGGCGTCAGCAGGCCAGTGGCCGGCAGCGCCAGCAATTCGGTGAAGCCGATGATGTTGGTGAGCGGCGAGCGCAATTCATAGGAAACGTGCTGGACGAAATCGTTCTTCAACTGATCTGATTTCAGCAGCGCCTCGTTCTTCTCTTTCAGCGCACGTTCGACATTGACGCTGTCGGTGACGTCCACGAATGTGATCATCGTCTGTCCGTTGGGCAGGTGGATGACGGCATGGCGCAGCACCGTGCCGTTGACGAGTTCGCACTGGCCATGCCGGTCGCGGCGTTCTTCGTCAAACCCGGTCACGGCCGCGACAAAGTTGACCCATGGGCTGTCCTTGGCGCGCTGATCGCAAATATCGCGGATGACCGACACATGCACTGTAGGCTGCACGGCCTCGGGCTCCAGATCCCACAATTTGGCAAGGGCCGGGTTGGAGAGGCGCAATCGCCCATCTGGTCCGAAAACCGCCACGCCCTCGACGAGATTGTCGAGCGTCTCGCCCTGCACCCGCACCGCCGTCTGGTAGCGGCTTTCAAGATTGATCTTCTCGGTCAGATTCTCGAACACCCAGGTCACGTCGCCTCTGGGCTGCGGATTGGCAACGACGCGGATGGTCTTGCCGTCCGGCAGGTGCCACCAGTGTTCTTGCGGTTCCACCGCGCGGTAAGCGGCAAGCAGGCCGTCTTTCCAGCGGCGCCATTCGGGCTGCTCGGCGATCTTGCCCTCGCTGCGCAATCGGTCGAGCAGCAGCGCATTGTCGGGCGCGCTGTGCAGGAAGCCGCCATCGAGGCCCCACAGCTTCTGGAAGGCCTGGTTGAAGAAGCGCAGCTTCTGCCGTTCGTCGAAGATCGCCACCGCCGTGTTGAGCTGGTCGAGCGTGTCGGCATGGCTGCGCACCATGCGCTGATATTCCTCGCGAATCGTTTCCGCGGCGCTGACGTCGCAGGCGATCCCCGCCGATCCTGCCGGCCCGGCGAAGTCGGTAACGGAAAACATCTGCCGGTCGCCGTTGACCACGGTGGAGAGCGTCTCCTCGAAGACTGGGTTTGTCCGATGTCGTTCGGTAATCGTCTGGCGTGACTGACCTCCGAGAAACTCCTTGCCATCGCTAACCGCCGCCTCGGCATCCGTGGCCTCGACAGCTTCGGCATAGGCGCGGTTGGCCCATTTGAGGCGGCCGTCCGCAGCGCGCAGCCACAGCGGCATTTTCAAGGCGTCGAGCAGGCCGAACAGCGTGTCATGATCGGCGGCCAGCCGCTGGTTTTCGAGCCTGAGCCGCGCTTCGCCGCGTTTTGTTTCGGACAGCGAGGAAAACCGTACCAGTGCATGCGTCGCGCTCTTGCGGCCCTGGATTTCGAGCGGCGCGCCGGCCTGCGATTCCGCGACGAGATCAAAACCCGTGCCCTTTTCGCGCAACGCGGCGATGGCGTGCTCCAGTGCCGCCGCCGAGCGCGGCATAAGCCAGCGTCCGAAGGCCAGGAAGGCGGAGCGCTCGTCCGGCGCGCCGCTTTCCAGCGGCAGCGCGCCGACCAGTTCGGCCTTGCGGTTTTCGGACGGCCAGATCACGATGCGCTGGTCACGCAGATTGAGCAAGGCTTCCGAACGTTGCAGGGCCGCATTGGCATCGGCGATGCGCGTGCGCAATTCGACATTCTCGGCAGCCGTGCGCTGCCGCTCACGGATCAGCACGATCGCAGACACCAGCGCGGCGCTCATAATGCCGACGGTAACGGCAAGCTGGATGACATCCACCGTGCTGACCGAGAACCCAGCGCGCGGGGCTATTTCCTGCGCCTGCGCGGTTCCTGCCAACAAAGGCAAGGCGAATGTGGATCCGGCTAGCCAACCCATGCGCCAGTGGCGCAGTAGCCGGCGTGCGGTCGCAATCGCGCCGCTTTTCATACTGGAATCGTCCTGGCCGCCGGAAACGGCCTCTCCCGCGTGAAGCGGGTTGTCCCCCGGCATGTCTTGAACCTCTCCGCCGCCCGATTTCGTCACTACGACCTAAAACAAGACCGCCTCGGCGAATCCATTGCCCCGACCTGCCGGATACGCCGCGAATCATTCGACAATAACCCCTTGGCGAATCGCCGTGAAGGCATGTGCCGCGCAAAAATAAAGGCCGGGCGAAATGTCAATCGCCCAGCCACTATATGTTGTGATTAATTTCGCTATGGTTAATAGCGGTAGTGCTCCGGTTTGAACGGCCCCTTTGGCGTCACGCCAATATAGGCGGCCTGCTCGTCGCTGAGCGTCGTGAGGTTGGCGCCGAGCTTGGCGAGATGCAGCCGCGCCACTTTTTCATCGAGGTGCTTGGGCAGAACATAAACCTGGTTCTTGTACTGACCGGGCTTCGTGAAGAGTTCGATCTGCGCCAGCGTCTGGTTGGTGAAGGACGCCGACATGACGAAGCTCGGGTGGCCGGTGGCGTTGCCGAGATTGAGCAGGCGGCCTTCCGACAGCAGGATCATGCGCTTGCCATCGGGGAAGGAAATCATGTCCACCTGCGGCTTGACGTTGGTCCATTTCAGATTGCGCAATGCCGCGACCTGAATCTCGTTGTCGAAGTGGCCGATATTGCCGACAATCACCATGTCCTTCATCGCCCGCATATGGTCGAGCGTGATGACATCCTTGTTGCCGGTGGTGGTGATGACGATGTCGGCTGTCGGTGCCGCGTCTTCCAGCGTCACCACCTCGAAGCCGTCCATGGCTGCTTGCAGCGCACAGATCGGATCGACTTCAGTGACCTTGACGCGGGCGCCGGCGCCGCTGAGCGAGGCGGCCGAACCCTTGCCGACATCGCCATAGCCGCAGACCACCGCGACCTTGCCGGCCATCATCACGTCGGTGCCGCGGCGGATGCCGTCGACCAGCGATTCCTTGCAGCCATATTTGTTGTCGAACTTCGATTTGGTGACTGAGTCGTTGACGTTGATCGCCGGGAAGGGCAGCAAGCCCTGCTTCTGGAGTTGGTACAGGCGGTTGACGCCGGTGGTCGTCTCCTCGGTGACGCCGCGGATCGCCTCGCGCTGTTTGGTGAAGAAGCCCGGCGTTGCCTTCATGCGCTTCTTGATCTGGGCGAACAGGACTTCTTCCTCCTCGCTGCCCGGCTTGGAAAGAACGTCCTCGCCGGCTTCGGCGCGGGCGCCAAGCAGGATATACATGGTGGCATCGCCGCCATCGTCGAGGATCATGTTGGAGAAGCCGCCATCCGGCCACTGGAAGATCCGGTCGGTATAGGTCCAGTATTCCTCCAGCGTCTCGCCCTTGACGGCGAAGACCGGTGTGCCGGTTGCGGCAATGGCCGCCGCTGCCTGGTCCTGGGTGGAGAAGATATTGCATGAGGCCCAGCGCAAATCCGCGCCGAGCGCCTTCAGCGTCTCGATCAGCACTGCCGTCTGGATGGTCATGTGCAGCGAGCCGGAAATGCGCGCGCCTTTGAGCGGCTGCGCCTTGGCGAATTCTTCGCGACAGGCGATCAGGCCCGGCATTTCCGTCTCGGCGATTTCGATTTCCTTGCGTCCCCATTCGGCGAGCGAAATATCGGCGACCAGAAAGTCCTTGCTGTCGGTCATGGCATGCTCCGGTATGATTTGTCTTGGTGCGCCGATGCCATTGGCTGGTTCATGGCGCTTTGATTGGCGATTTGCCTATCAGATCACGCGCTTAACGACAATGGGACATAAAGAAATCATTATCCGTACATATGCGGATCGATAGTTGCAAAGCCGCGACAGGCTTAGATTTCCTCGCCGAAACGCGAGGCGATCAGGCTGTCGAGCGCGGCGATGGCGTCCGCCGCCTGGCGTCCGCTGGCAATCACCCGGATCGAGCAGCCGGGGCTTGCCGCCAGCATCATCAGCCCCATGATCGAGGTGCCGCCAACCCTGACCCCATCCTTTTCGACATCGACCGTAGCTTCGAAGCCGCTCGCCACCTGAACGAACTTGGCCGAGGCACGGGCATGCAGCCCGCGTTGATTGACGATCTGGAAGTCGCGGACGATGGTTTCGCTTTCGGTCGGCTCGATGCTCATTTGCTGCTCAGCAATTGGCTCGCGACATTGATGTACTTACGCCCTGCCGCTTGCGCCTCGTCGAGCGCGTTCGTCATGTTGTCGGCCTTGCGCACGCCGGAAAGCTTGATCAGCATCGGCAGGTTCATGCCGGCAATGACTTCGACGCGGCCGGGCTCCATCACCGATATCGCGAGATTGGAGGGCGTGCCGCCGAACATGTCGGTCAGCACGATGACGCCGGTTCCGGTATCGACGCGGGCAACGGCATCGACAATGTCGCGCCGGCGTTGCTCCATATCGTCATCGGCGCCGATGGCGACAGTGGCGAAATTTTCTTGCGGCCCCACCACATGTTCCACCGCAAGGCGGAACTCACTGGCCAGTTGACCGTGCGTCACGAGCACGAGTCCAATCATTCTTCGGCGGCTCCCGTCATGGCCTGTTGCAGGCACATTTTCTTCCCGCCGGCCATGCGGACGGCGGGAGCGCTATCTTGTCGAGCCAAAACCCGTTGACAAGCCCCAATTTAGTCAAAGCCGGGCCATTTTGACGCATTGCAGCAAAAACGAGACGGTCGCGGCACGCCATATGCCGGCTATTCTATTCCAAAATGATCCAGAGCAAGGCGGGCGGCGATTGCTGGAACAGCCGCGGTGACATTGCGCGCAGCCAGATCGAGCTGCGATATTCGGCAGCCTGCGACCATCTCCATGCCGGGCTCCTGAAAGCGTGCCATGACGGAAGCCGGCACCAGCCGCACAAGCAGGTCGATCACCGCTGCCGGTTCGTATGCAAGCGACTGCGGGCCGATACCCGGCACCTCGACCAGCCCGGCGAGGGTTTCCGGCACCGTACAGACCAGACGGCCGCTATGGTTCGCGGTCAGAAGCTGGTCATCACCGATCAGCCGGCAAAGCAGGCCCCGGCCAGCAAATTGCTCGATAAGCGCCAGTGCCAGCGTCGTCTTGCCGGAACCGGAAGGGCCGGTAATCAGCAGGCCGCGTTCGCCGATGATAATTGCGGTGCCGTGAAGATTCGTCACTACAACCTAGCTTTCCGCCGGCAGCGTCATGGTAAACCGTGCGCCCTTGATCTCGCCGGGCTTGGTGCCAGGAATGTTTTCCGCTGTCAGGGTGCCGCCATGTGCTTCGACGATCTGGCGACTGATAGAGAGGCCGAGACCGGAATTCTGCCCGAATGCCTCGCTTGCGGGACGGTCGGTATAGAAGCGCTCGAATATACGCTCGATGGCGTCCGTCCTGATCCCTGGGCCGTTATCATCGATGGTGATGATGTTGAACTTGCCCGATCGCGTGAGCGATACAGAGATCCTGCCATGCCCTTCCGGCACGAAGGAGCGCGCATTTTCGATCAGGTTGGTAATGACCTGGCCAAGTCTCAGATCGTGTCCTTGCACGAAGTAACCCTTCGCGCCCTGTGGCAGCTTGGCTGCCTTGAATTCGATCTCGACGCGTTTCTTGTGGTGGGAAGCCTCCTGCGAAATGGTGACGAGATCGGTAATGAATTTGGCCAGGTCCACCCGGCCGGCGTCATCGCGCGCCAATTCGGCGTCCAGCCGTGAGGCATCCGAAATGTCGGTAATCAGCCGGTCAAGGCGCCTGACGTCATGTTGGATCACCTCCATCAATCTGGCGCGCGAAGCATCGTTCTTTGCCAGAGGCAGTGTTTCAACCGCGCTGCGCAGCGAGGTCAGCGGATTCTTCAACTCATGGCTGACATCGGCGGCGAAACTTTCGATCGCCTCGATGCGATCGTAAAGCGCATTGGTCATGTCGCGTACGGCAATGGAAAGATTGCCGATCTCGTCCTGACGATTGGAAAAGTCGGGGATCTGCTCGCGATCCTTGAGGCCGCGGCGCACCCGAACAGCCGCGGCCGCGAGGCGGCGCAACGGATTGGCAATGGTCGAGGCGAGCAGCAGAGACAAAAGCGCCGTCACAAGCGCCGCCACGCCGAAGACGCGCAGGATCGCCTTGCGCTCGGCAGTGACGATCTTGTCGATGTCGCCACCTTCGGTGGAAAGCAGCAGCACGCCGAGCACGGCACGGAAGCGCTGGATCGGCACTGCGACGGAGACGATCTGCTCGCCCTGCTCGCTGATACGTACGATCGTCGAAGGGCTGCCGGTCAGCGCCCGGATCACTTCGGGATAGGCTGACCCGCTGCCGCCGGGCTGTTCGTGATAGATCGGCAAGTCTCGATTTCGGAACAAATAGAAAATATAGCGATCAAACCGTTCCAGCAGGTTTGGCTCTTCTTCGTCCACCGGCGGCAGATCATAACGCAGAATCTGGCCGCGCGAATACAGGTGGCGCGAATCGAGCAACAGATTGGTGTCGCGGTCGTAAATGCGTGCGCGCGTGCGCGTCGGGGTAATCAATCGGCGCAATACCGGGGCGACGCGCTCGGGATTAATCGGAAAATCGAGATTGTCGAGTTGGTCACTGCTAGGGCCGACACTTTCGCCGGCCTGAAGTTCGAGCAGTTTCTCCGGATCGATGGAGATCGAATCTGTCTCGACAGTGGCGGAAGCGGCGATGGCGCCGGCGATAATCTCGCCCTGCGTCATCAGGCTTTCCACGCGCGCGTCGATCAACCCGGCGCGGAAGGTATTGAGATAAAGGATGCCGCTGACCAGCACCGCCAAGCCGGCAAGGTTCAGAAACAGGATTCGCCGGGTCAGACTGGAGAAGATGTGATGGCCGAGAAAACGGCGTAACGGCACCGTGATCCGGGAAAGAAGTCCGGGCCTGCGGGAAACCCGCCTTGCGGCCGTTGCCGGCCTTCGCCGTTCTGCCTCTGTTGCCATCGATCGACAGGTCCTGCCCGCGAAGCTTAAATCTCGCGGAAGCGGTAGCCTACCCCGTAAAGCGTCTCGATCATCTCGAATTCATCATCGACCTGCTTGAACTTCTTGCGCAAGCGCTTGATATGGCTGTCGATGGTGCGGTCATCGACATAGACCTGCTCGTCATAAGCCGAGTCCATCAGCGCATCACGGCTTTTCACTACGCCTGGCCGCTGCGCCAGCGAATGCAGGATCAGGAACTCGGTGACGGTGAGCGTCACCGGCTCGCCTTTCCAGGTGCAGGTGTGGCGCTCCTGATCCATAACCAATTGACCGCGCTCCAGCGAGCGCGACTGCTGGTTCGGCTGCTTGGCCGCCGCTTCGCGGGCATTGGCGCGGCGCAGCACCGCACGCACGCGCTCGACCAGTAGGCGCTGTGAGAACGGCTTCTTGATGAAATCGTCCGCGCCCATCTTGAGGCCGAACAGCTCGTCGATTTCCTCGTCCTTCGAGGTCAGAAAAATCACCGGCAGATCGGTTTTCTGTCGCAGGCGGCGCAGAAGCTCCATTCCGTCCATACGCGGCATCTTGATGTCGAGAATGGCAAGATTCGGCGGCCGCGCCGTCAGCCCCTCCAGCGCCGAGGCACCGTCCGTGTAAGTTTCTACGCGGTAGCCTTCCGATTCCAGTGCGATTGAAACCGATGTCAGAATGTTGCGGTCGTCGTCGACTAGCGCGATTGTCGCCATTTCCAGCGGCTCCCTCATGAGCGGGTATCCCTTCGTTCTTCGAAGAAGGGCTTTGCAGGACAAATTAGGTACAAAATGTGGCGCGGCTCCGCAACCGCCCGAAGGCGACCCTGCATCGCCCATCTGGAATGACCGGGACGCAACAGGTCCGCCAATCCTTGGCCACTGGCGGGTTTTTGCACATATAAACGATTTAAACAACTTTCAAATTTTTTAAATCGATTAATGATTTGATATCTTTCATCTTTTCTGTTTCTGAGCGCCCAAGTCCTGCCAAAAAGAGAGACCTCAATATTACCGGCAGACACAGCAGGATCGTAAAAGGGAGCACCATGTCGGAACTCGGCAAACGCAATTCTTCCTATGGAATCGACCGCATCGGTCTCGGGACGATAGGTTTTGTGCGCTATAATCTGCGTGCCGCTGCGCTCGCCGAAGAGGCGATCCGGCGCGGCGAGGCACGGCTGACTGCGCAGGGGGCCCTTGTTGCCGAAACCGGCCGGCATACCGGGCGTTCGGCCAAGGACAAATTTGTCGTCAATGATGAACACACTCGCCCGCATGTCTGGTGGGAGGCCAACAGGGCGATGTCGGTCGAGCATTTCGACACGTTGCTGGCTGATTTCCTGGCTCACGCCGCCGACAAGGACCTTTATGTGCAGGATCTGGTCGGTGGCGCCGATCCCGAGCACCACCTGCCGGTGCGGATCGTCAATGAACTTGCCTGGCACTCGCTGTTCATCCGTAATCTCCTGATCCGTCCGGACGCCAAGGCGCTGGAGAGCTTCGTACCGAAACTCACCATAATCGACCTGCCGACCTTTCGCGCCGATCCGGTCCGGCACGGTTGTCGCAGCGAGACGGTGATTGCGGTCGATCTGACACGTATGATCGTGCTGATCGGCGGCACTTCCTATGCCGGCGAGATGAAGAAGTCCGTGTTCAGCGTGCTCAATTATCTCCTGCCTGAAAAGAACGTCATGCCAATGCATTGCTCGGCCAATGAGGGTCCCGAGGGCGACACGGCGATCTTCTTCGGGCTGTCGGGCACCGGCAAGACGACGCTCTCGGCGGATCCCGCGCGCACGCTGATCGGAGACGACGAGCACGGCTGGGGACCGCAGGGTGTCTTTAATTTCGAGGGCGGCTGCTATGCCAAGACGATCCGGCTTTCGGCAGAGCATGAGCCGGAGATTTTCGCCACCACGCAGCGTTTCGGAACGGTGCTGGAAAATGTCGTCATCGATGAACACGGTGCGCCCGACTTCGACGATGCGCGGCTGACGGAAAACACCCGCTGTGCCTATCCGCTCGATTATATCGCCAATGCCAGCGGCAGCGGCCGCGCCGGCCATCCAAAGAACATTGTCATGCTGACGGCGGACGCTTTTGGCGTCATGCCGCCGATCGCGCGGCTTACCCCGGCGCAGGCCATGTATCATTTCCTGTCCGGCTATACCGCCAAGGTAGCCGGTACCGAAAAAGGCGTCACCGAGCCGGAAGCAACCTTCTCGACCTGCTTCGGCGAGCCCTTCATGCCGCGTCATCCGTCGGAATATGGCAATCTGCTGCGCCAGCTGATCGCCGAGCACGGCGTCGATTGCTGGCTGGTCAATACCGGCTGGACCGGCGGCGCCTATGGCACCGGCACGCGCATGCCGATCAAGGCGACGCGCGCTCTGCTTGCTGCCGCGCTTGACGGAACGTTGCGACAGGTCGAGTTTCGCACCGACCCGCATTTCGGCTTCGAGGTGCCGGTTGCGGTGGCGGGCATGGACAGCGTCACCCTCGATCCGACGATCCTGGATCCAAGGGCGACCTGGGCCGATCCCGCTGCCTACGACCGGCAGGCGGCCAGGCTCGTCGGCATGTTCATCGAGAATTTCGGGAAGTTCGAAAACCATGTCGACGCCAGGGTGCGCAATGCCGCCCCGCATCTGCGGCAGGCTGCCGAGTAGGTGCTTCCAGAACTGCCTTCTGAAAGGCCCGGCTCTTGCCGGGTCTTTTCTTTTGGCCCCGCGCGCGGCATGACTGCGCCATGGCAGCGGAAGACATCATCACAGTGAGCGCAGAGGCGATCGTTCGGCCGGGTGACCTGCGCGAGGATTTCATCCGCGCCTCCGGGCCGGGTGGCCAGAACGTCAACAAGGTGGCGACGGCGGTCCAGTTGCGCTTCGACGCCGCCAATGCCGAAGGCCTGTCCGAGCGTGTGCGCGAGCGGGTGATCCGGTTGGCCGGCCAGCGCGCCACCAAGGACGGCGTCATCGTCATTGAGGCCGCGCGCTTTCGTACCCAGGAACAGAACCGCGCCGATGCGCGCGCCCGGTTGACGGCGCTGCTGGCTAGAGCAGCGGAGCCACCGCCCAAGCCGCGCAAGAAGACGAGGCCTTCCAAGGGTGCGGTCGAACGGCGGCTGAAGGCAAAGGCTGGCCGTGCAACGGTCAAGAAGCTGCGCGGTCGGATTGCGGACGACTGATACTGTAAACAGGAGCCCGGTTACTTCGCCGGGTGGGCGGCGAGCCAGTTCTCCATCACGGCGATTTCCTTTTCCTGCGCGGCGATGATGTCTTGCGCCATCTTGCGCAGTTCCGGATCCTTGCCGTTTTCGAGCAGTACCTTGGCCATATCGACTGCGGCCTGATGATGCGGAATCATGCCGAGCACGAAATCCCTGTCGGCGTCGCCGCTATAATCGATGCCCATCATCTCCTGATGCATCTTGTCCATGGCCGCCATATAGCCCTTGGTCGCTGGGCTTTCGGCGCTCATGCTCATTGTGCTCATGTCGTGGTTCATCTCCTCCGCCTGCGCGGAAAGGCTCCCCAGTAGAGGAGCGGCGAGCAGGGCCGAGGCGGCCAACGCCAGTGTGGTTTTGCGGATATGAGTCATTGGTATCTCCTTTGGGTTAAGCGGGGTCCGGCTACAAATTCAGAGTTTCAACGTGCGTAGCCTGAGAGCGTTGCCGATGACCGAAACCGATGACAGGCTCATCGCCGCCGCCGCGAGCATCGGTGACAAAAGCATGCCGGTGATCGGATACAGCACGCCAGCCGCGACCGGCACGCCGATCACATTGTAGAGGAAAGCGAAGAACAGGTTCTGGCGGATGTTGGACAGCGTTCCTTCAGCCAGCCGCCGCGCCCTCACGATGCCGGTGAGGTTGCCCTTGACCAGCGTGATGCCGGCACTTTCCATCGCCACGTCGGCGCCCGTTCCCATGGCGATACCGACATCGGCTGCCGCCAGCGCCGGTGCGTCGTTGACGCCATCGCCGGCCATCGCCACCACCGCGCCTCGCCGACGCAAATCCTCCACGAAACCGCCCTTGTCTTGCGGCAATTGCCCTGCGCGCAAACGGTCGATGCCCAGCTTTTTCGCGATTGCCTTTGCGGTGCGCTCAGTGTCGCCGGTGGCAAGCACGATGGTGATGCCCATGGCCTGCAATCCCCGGATCGCCTCGGCAGCCGTCTCCTTGACCGGGTCGGCGACGGCGACGATGCCGGCGATCCTGCCCTCGACGGCAACGAACATCGCCGTCTTGCCTTCGTTTTGCAGTGCTTCGGTTCTGTCCTCCAGTGCTGCCGGATCAAGGCCGAGATCGGCCATCATCGCCGTATTGCCCAGAGCGACCTTTTTTCCGGATACGGTGCCGCTGACGCCCTTGCCGGTTACAGCTTCGAAATCGGCGCTGCCGGGGACGGCAATGCCGCGCGCCTTGGCGCCGTCCACGATGGCTTCGGCCAGCGGATGTTCCGAGCCTTTTTCAAGTCCGGAGGCGAGGGTGAGCAGTTCGTTCTCCTCGATGCCGTCCGCTATCACGTCCGTCAGTTTCGGCTTGCCTTCGGTCAACGTGCCGGTCTTGTCGATAACCAGCGTATCGACGGCGGCCAGACGCTCCAGTGCGGCAGCATCCTTGACCAGGACGCCGGCATGCGCGCCGCGCCCGGTGGCCGTCATGATCGACATTGGCGTTGCCAGCCCCAGCGCGCAAGGGCAGGCGATGATCAGCACCGAGACGGCCGAGACGATGGCGAAGACAAGACTGGGCTCAGGCCCGAAGATCGACCATGCGATGAAGGCAGCAATGGCGACCAGTACCACCGCCGGCACAAAATAGTATGAAACACGATCGGCCAGCCCCTGGATCGGTGCGCGACTGCGCTGCGCTCTGGCGACCATCTCGACAATGCGCGACAGCGTCGTCTCTGAGCCGACCTTTTCGGCGCGCATGATGAGCGAGCCGTTCCCGTTCAGCGTGCCGCCGGTCAGCGCCGCGCCTTCGTCCTTTTCTACCGGCAGCGGTTCGCCGGTGATCATCGATTCATCGATTGAGGAGCGGCCTTCCAACACAACGCCATCCACCGGCACCTTCTCGCCGGGGCGGATGCGCAGCCGATCGCCGGCCTTCACCTCGTCCAGCGGTACGTCTCTCTCCGTGCCGTCCTCGCCGATCAAGCGCCCGGTCTTCGGCGCGAGGTCGAGCAGGGCACGGATTGCCGAGCCGGTCTTTTCTCGGGCGCGCAATTCAAGCACCTGGCCGAGAAAGACTAGCGCGACGATTACCGCCGAAGCCTCGAAATAGACCGGCACCGTGCCGTCATGGCCGCGGAACTGATGCGGAAAGATGCCCGGAAACAGCGTGGCGATAACGCTGTAGATGAAAGCCGCGCCGACGCCGAGCGAGATCAGCGTCCACATGTTCGGGCTGCGGTTGAGGATCGAATGCCAGCCGCGCTCGAAGAAGGGCAAGGCCGCCCACAGCACCACCGGCGTCGCCAGAACGAGTTCGAGCCAGATCGCCGTCTGTTCGCCCATCCATTGTCGAACAGGCAGGCCGAGCATGGAACCCATGGTCAGCACCAGCAGTGGCAAGGACAGTGCCGCGCTCACCCAGAAGCGATGGGTGAAATCGACCAGTTCGGGATTGGGGCCTTCATCGCCCGTCGGTATGCCCATTGGCTCCAGCGCCATGCCGCAGAGCGGGCAGGCGCCGGGCTTGTCGCTTATGATTTCGGGGTGCATCGGACAGGTATATTGTGTGCCCTTCGGCATGGGCGCGGGTACCGGCCTGTCGCCAAGATATTTTTCAGGATCTGCCTCGAATTTCTCCTTGCAGCCTGTCGAGCAGAAATAGAAGCCCTGGCCCTCACGCCGCGCGAAATGTTTCGTCGTGGCACGATCGACCTGCATGCCGCAAACCGGGTCGGTGGCGCTGATATAGTCTTGCGGTGCCGCCTCGAATTTCGTGCGGCAGTTCTCGGAGCAGAAATGAAATGTACGACCGTCATGCTCCAGGTTTGGCTTGCCGGCGCCAGGATCGACTGTCATGCCGCAGACGGGATCGCGGACCACCGCGTCGGTCGCCGACCCACTGTCATGTGCCGCGCAGCAGGAGCCGGAATGGCCATGATGCTCATGATGATGATGCGAATGGTCGTGGGTGTGTGGTTCGTTGCGTGCCATTTGATGCCTCGAATCTCGTGTTGGGGCAGAGATAGGGCTTCCAGTAACTGGAAGGTCAAGGGGCAAAGCGTGCAGGCCCGCCATCGGATGAATTCACGCGGGAGGGGGTCATACACAGCACGATGAAAACAGGCTATAGACGCCGCCGGCGCGCCGGGTTCTAAGACTGGAACGGGCGAAAGGCAGGAATGGCAAGGATCGCACTCAAGCTGGATGAGATAATCGACGGCGCGGCCTTGCGCGCCGCGCTTGCCGCCTTGCCCGGCGTGAAGGACGCGGCGGGGTCTTCCGGCGTCAGGGCCGGCGTGCTGAATATCCTCAAGGATTATCGCGCTGCCGGCATGAAGGCGGCGCAAGCCCTGCTTGGACAGGATGGCAGCGGCAGCGCCTGTGCCGCGCGCCTCTCCCACGTCATGGACGAGATCATTCGTGCGCTCTACGATTTCGCCGTCGCTCATGTTTATCCGGCGCGCAACCCGTCCGCCGCCGAGCGCATGGCGGTGGTGGCGGTCGGCGGCTATGGCCGTGGCACACTGGCGCCGGGGTCCGACATCGATCTCCTGTTCCTGTTGCCCTACAAGCAGACGCCCTGGGGCGAGCAGATCGTCGAGTACATGCTCTATATGTTGTGGGACATGAAGCTGAAGGTCGGCCACGCCACCCGAAACATCGGCGAATGCCTGCGTCTTGCCCGCGACGACATCACCATCCGCACGGCGGTGCTGGAAGCGCGCTATGTCTGGGGCGATGAAGTGCTTTATGACGAACTGGTCGCGCGCTTCGATCAGGAAGTGGTGAGCGAGACCGGGCCCGAATATGTCCAGGCGAAGCTGGCCGAACGCGATGCCCGCCACGCCAAGGGCGGCGAGAGTCGCTATCTGGTCGAGCCCAACGTCAAGGACGGCAAGGGGGGGTTGCGCGATCTGCACACGCTGTTCTGGATCGGCAAATATTTCTATCGGGTTCCCACTGCCGAGGAACTGGTCGGCAAGGGCGTGTTCACGGCCGGCGAGTATCGTCAGTTTCGCAAGGCCGAAGACTTTTTATGGGCGGTGCGCTGTCATTTGCATTTCCTCACCGGCAAGGCCGAGGAGCGGCTGCATTTCGACATTCAGCGCGATATCGCCGACCGGCTGGGCTACACCAGCCATCCCGGCCTTTCGGCGGTCGAACGCTTCATGAAACACTATTTCCTCGTCGCCAAGGATGTCGGCAATCTGACGCGCATCTTCTGCGCCGCACTGGAAGAAGAGCAGGCCAAGCACGTTCCGGGCTTCAACCGCATTTTCCTCACCTTCCAGCGCCGCCGCCGCAAGCTGGCCGGAACATCGGATTTCGTTATCGACAATCATCGGATCAACGTTGCCGATGGTCAGGTTTTTGAGCGTGACCCGGTCAATCTTCTTCGCCTGTTCTGGTTTGCCGACCGGCACGGGTTGGAGTTCCATCCCGACGCGCTGAAGCTGCTGACCCGCTCGCTGCGGCTGGTGGACAAGACGCTCAGACGCAATGCCGAGGCCAACCGGCTGTTTCTCGACATCTTAACCTCCGACCGATTCGCCGAGCATAATCTCAGGCGCATGAACGAGGCCGGGCTGCTCGGCAGGCTGATTACCGATTTCGGCAAGATCGTCGCCATGATGCAGTTCAACATGTACCATCACTATACGGTGGACGAGCATCTCATCCGCTGCGTCGGCATATTGGCGGAACTGGAGCGCGGCGACGATGCAAAGGTGCATCCGCTGTCGCATTCGCTGATGCCAAGCCTGAGGAAACATCGCGACGCGCTCTATGTCGCCGTGCTCCTGCATGACATTGCCAAGGGACGCCCGGAGGATCATTCCGTGGCCGGCGCGCGCATCGCCCGGCGCGTCTGCCCGCATATGGGTTTTTCCGCTGCCGATACACGGCTGATCGCCTGGCTCATCGAGAACCATCTGGTGATGTCGATGACGGCGCAGACGCGCGACCTCAACGACCGCAAGACCATCGAGGATTTCGCCGATGTCGTGCAGTCGGTCGAGCGGCTGAAACTGCTGCTTATTCTCACTGTCTGCGACATACGCGGCGTCGGGCCGGGCGTATGGAACGGCTGGAAGGGCCAGCTCCTCCGCAATCTTTATTTCGAGACGGAGCTTCTGCTGACCGGCGGCTTTTCGGAGATGTCGCGTGGCCAGCGCGCGATCGAGGCGCGCAATCAGCTTGGCGATGCGCTTGCCGGTTGGCCGGGTGACGAGCGCGAACGGCTGGTTGCACTGCATTACGAGAATTATCTGCTGACCGTCGAACTCCCCGACCAGCTTCGTCATGCCGGCTTCATTCGCGACACCGACAAGGCCGACCGCGCGCTTGCCACCATGGTCCGCCCGCATGAATTCGAGGCCGTCACCGAGATCACCGTGCTTGCGCCGGATCATCCGCGCCTGTTGTCGATCATTGCCGGTGCCTGCGCCGCAGCCAGCGCCAATATCGTCGATGCGCAAATCTTCACCACCGCGGACGGCCGCGCGCTCGACACGATCCTGATTAGCCGGGAGTTCGACCGCGACGAGGATGAGCGCCGCCGCGCCGAGCGGATTGGCACGCTGATCGAAAGCGTTCTTTCGGGCAAGAGTTCGCTGCCGGAGATGATCGAGAAGCGCGCCCGGCCGAAGCGCGGCACGCGGGCCTTCCGCATCCAGCCTGTTGCCGAGATCCGCAACACGCTGTCCAATCGCTTTTCGGTCATCGAGGTCGAAGGGTTGGATCGGACCGGCCTGTTATCTGAAATTACCGGCGTGCTGTCCGATCTTTCACTCGACATCGCCTCGGCGCACATCACCACATTTGGCGAGAAGATCATCGATACGTTCTACGTCACCGATCTGACTGGCCAGAAGATCGAGAATCCGACGCGCATCTCGGCTATCCGCAAACGCCTGCTCGCCACGCTGGAAGGCGCGGCAGCCGAGCGGACCACCAAAACGAAGACAGCGGAAAACGTCGCTCCATGAGCCTTATCAAGAAATTCGCCACGGTTGCCTCGGGCACGCTGGCAAGCCGCATCCTCGGATTTACTCGCGAGATGTTGATGGCGGCGGCACTTGGCACCGGGCCGATCGCCGATGCTTTTTATGCTGCTTTCCAGTTTCCCAACACCTTCCGTCGCCTGTTTGCCGAAGGCGCTTTCAATACCGCTTTCGTGCCGCTGTTCGCCAAGGAAATCGAGGCCGGCGGGCTGGATGGCGCGCGGCGCTTTTCCGAAGAAGTGTTTGGCGTCTTGTTCACCGTGCTTCTGGGGCTGACCCTCATCATGGAATTGGCCATGCCGCTCCTGGTCAGCACCATCATCGCGCCGGGATTCGCCAACGACCCCCAGAAATATGATCTGACCGTGCGGCTGGCGACGATCATGTTTCCCTATCTGGTGTGCATGTCGCTGGGAGCCATGATGGCCGGCATGCTGAATTCGCTCCGCCGCTATTTCGCCGCGGCCATCGCGCCGGTGTTCCTCAATGTGATTCTTATCGGTGTACTCTATAATGCCTGGCGCAACGGCGCCAAGGGGCTAGAGGTAGGGCATGCCATGGCATGGGGCGTGCTGGCGGCCGGTGTCGTGCAACTTGCCATCCTTTGGGTCGCCGTGCGCCATGCCGGCGTGCGCATCGGCTTTCGAAGGCCGCGCATAACACCCAATGTGCGGCGCTTGCTGCTGCTGGCGCTGCCGGCGGCCGTCACCGGCGGCATTACCCAGATCAATCAGGTGGTTGGTACCGCCATCGCCTCGACGCAAGCAAGCGCCGTTTCCTCGCTAGCGCTCGCCGACCGGGTCTATCAGCTTCCGCTCGGCGTGGTCGGCATTGCCGTGGCGATCGTGCTGTTGCCGGAACTGGCGCGGGCGCTGAAGGCCGGAAACCGCGTCGAGGCCGACAATCTTCAAAACCGCTCCGTGGAATTCACTTTGTTTCTCACTCTGCCGGCGGCTGCGGCCCTGCTGGTGATTTCGGAGCCGATCGTGCGCCTGCTTTATGAGCGCGGCGCCTTCGCTGCCAACAATTCGACGCCAGTGGTGGCGTCGATCCTCGCCATTTTCGGCATCGGCCTGCCGGCCTTCGTTCTCATCAAGGCGTTTACGCCCGGCTATTTCGCGCGTGAGGATACGAAGACGCCGATGATCTTCGCCGCGATTTCGGTGGCGGTGAATCTCGCCACCGCGCTGATACTGTTTCCGTCGATGGGGGCGCCGGGTATTGCGGTGGCTTCGGCGCTAGCCGGCTGGATCAACGCGGCCATGCTGCTCGCCGGTTTGGTGAAGCGTGGCCATTGGCAGCGCGATGCGGCACTGATGAAGCGCATCCCGCGCCTTTTCCTGGCAACGGCGGTGATGGCGGCCGCGCTTTATTTCGGCGCGCAATGGTTTGCGCCCGAATTGTCGTCTTCGGCAAGGTTGCTGACAAAGGGTGCGGCGCTCGCCCTGCTCTGCGGCGCGGGGGCTGTCATCTATTTTGTGTTGGCCTTCGCCATTGGCGGCGCCGATCTCGCCATGATCCGCCGCAACATGCGGCGCGGCTCGAAACTTTAAGCCGCGACACGGTTCACGTCAGCGCCTTGCCATCTTCGCCGAAGCGGTAGGTCTTGCCGGGTGTCGGCGTAACATAAAGCATGGCATCGGGTGCAGCTTCAAAGGCGCCGAACAGCCGCACGGTGATCAGGCCGGCTTGCTCGCAGTCGAGATAGAGATTGGTGTCGGCGCCCAGATGCTCGACATGGACGACGGTACCCTTCCATGCGCCTTTTTTTGTGTCGACCGTAAGATGCTCCGGACGAATGCCGATGGTCTTGACGCTTTCGCCCAGCCGCGCGCCGTCGATGAAGTTCATCTTCGGCGAACCGATGAAACCGGCGACGAATTCGTTGGCTGGCGAGTTGTAAAGCTCCATCGGCGCGCCGATCTGCTCGATGCGTCCGGCGTTCAGAACGACGATCTTGTCGGCCAGCGTCATCGCTTCGACTTGGTCGTGGGTGACATAAACCATCGTCGCCTTGAGGCGGCGGTGCAGTTGCGCGATCTCGATGCGGGTGTTGACGCGCAGTGCCGCGTCGAGATTGGACAGTGGTTCGTCGAACAGGAAAAGCTTCGGCTCACGCACCACCGCGCGACCTATGGCGACGCGCTGGCGCTGGCCGCCGGAGAGTTCGGCCGGCCGGCGCGCCAGATAGGGCTCTAGCGATAGCATGGCCGAGGCGGCTGAAATACGCCTGTCGATCTCGGCTGCCGGCGTTGCCGCCTGCTTGAGGCCGAGTCCCATATTGTTCTTCACCGTCAAATGCGGGTAGAGCGCGTAGGTCTGGAACACCATGGCGATGCCGCGTTTGGCGGGCGGTGTTGTGCTGACGTCGTCGCCATCGATCAGCACGCGCCCGGAACTGGCATCCTCAAGCCCGGCGATGACGCGCAGCAGCGTCGATTTCCCACATCCGGACGGGCCGACGAAGACGACGAATTCGCCGTCGGAAACGTCAAGGTCAATGCCTTTCAGCACATCGACCGGGCCGAACGACTTCTTGACGTTTTCGATTTTCAGTGAGCCCACGGCATGTTTCCCATAGTTTGATGACGCGACCATGATCCATTCGCGGGATCGGTGGCGGCATGGCGCGGTGTTGTGCGCATCTGGCCTTGGTTGCCGGTCACTTGACGGCTCCTGAGGTGATGCCGCGGATAAGTTGTCGCGAGAAGATGAGATAGAGGATCAGCACCGGCAGGATCGCCAGTGAAAGCGCGGCCAGCACGGCATTCCAGTTGGTCACGAACTGGCCGAGGAACAACTGTGCGCCGAGCGTGACCGTCTTGGTATTTTCTGCCGGCGCCAGGATCAGCGGGAACCACAGATCGTTCCAGATCGGGATCATGGTGAAGACGGCGACGGTCGCCATGGATGGCCTTACAAGTGGCAGCACCAGCCTGAAGAAGATCGTATATTCCGATAGCCCATCGATGCGCCCGGCGTCTTTCAGGTCAGCCGAGACCAGTTTCATGAATTCCGACAGGATGAAGATGGCGAGCGGCAGGCCCTGCGCGGTATAGACCAGGATCAGCGCCGTCAGCGTGTTGACCAGGCCGCTGGCGACCATGAGTTGCAGGATGGCGACGGTGCCGAGCCGGATCGGGATCATGATGCCGAGCGCTAGATAAAGGCCCATTAGTGTGTTGCCTCGGAAGCGATACTCCGACAGCGCGAAGGCCGCCATCGCGCCGAACAAAAGCACCAGGAACAGCGAGACGACCGTCACCACCAGGCTGTTCCAGAAATAGAGCGGGAAATTGCCCTGCGACAGCACGGTCGCATAGCCGATCAGGTCGAAGGTCTGCGGTCCCGGCAAGGCCAGTGGCGTGCGGAAGATGGCGCCGCGCGACTTGAACGAGTTGATGACGATCACCAGCACCGGGAACAGCGCAATCACCGTATAGGCGATGAGAACGGCATGTGCCGCCACCGTGCGCGGCAGGGAGGAGGTCGCACGGCTCATGGGGCGTCTTCGCAATGTTGATGCAGTGCCGTCATCTCGACCCTCAGAACTGGTAGCGGCGCAGCCGCGTCTGGACGAAGAACAGATAGATGCCGACGCCGACGAGGATGATGAGGAACATCATGGTGGCAATCGCCGCCCCCATGTTCGGATCGCCGATCTGCAACTGGAAGCCGAAGAAGGCGCGGTAGAGGAAGGTGCCCAGTATGTCGGTCGAATAATTCGGCCCGGCGAGCGCGCCTTGCGCGGTGTAGATCAGGTCGAAGGCGTTGAAATTGCCGACGAAGGTGAGGATCGAGATGATGCCGATTGAAGGCAGGATCAGCGGCAGTTTGATCTTCCAGAATTGCGACATGCCGGTAATGCCGTCACATTCGGCCGCCTCGATCACCTCGTCGGGAATGGTCAGCAGCGCCGCATAGATCAACATCATCGGGATGCCGATAAACTGCCAGACCGAAATCAGGCTGATCGTAACCAGCGCGGATTTTTCCATGCCGAGCCATGGGGAGAACAGGCTTTTCAGGCCAATCATGTTGAGCAGGTCCGGCGCCACGCCCCATAGGGGTGAAAGAATGAGTTTCCACGCGAACCCGACAATGACGAAGGACAGTATCGTCGGCACGAAGATCGCCGTGCGGTAGAACGCCGAGAAGCGGAGCTTCGAGCTCGACAGCAGCGCCGCTAAAAGGATGCCGACCGGGTTCTGCACCAGCATGTTGATGATGAAGAAGATGACATTGTTGTAGAGCGCGTTCCAGAAACCGTCGGCCCATCGCGGGTCGCCGAACAGCGTGCGGAAATTTTCCAGCCCGACAAAAGTCTGGTGCTGGTCGATGTTGCGGAACAACGAGAACTGCAGCGTGCCGGCCAGCGGCAGGATCATGATCGCCGTATAGATCAGGAAGGCAGGCAGAAGGAAGACGCCGATATGCCACCGGCGGGGCGGCTTTTTCATTGTCGCTTCTGTAGCCATGATCTTGGTTCCCGGCCGATCAGGTCTTGCCGTATCCCGGCGGCTTGGCGCTGCCCTGTCCACCTCCTTCAAGGAGAGAGAATACGACCCGATACAGTGTTGTTGCGAACGGGGCGGAGGTCAATGTCGAGAGGCACCGACCCCGCCCCGTTCATTCTTTCACAATTCTTCAAAGGGAGCAGGCAGGCCGCGTCCTATTTCGCCGGCTTGTACCAGCTATCCAGGCCGTCCTGCAGTTTCTTGCCGGCTGCTTCAGGCGTGTCGATCCCGTTGATGACATTGGCCGATTCCACCCAGACCTCGTTTTCGAGGTTCGGCGTTCCGCGCGACAGGATCTGATAGGTCGCGCGTAGCGTTGGCTCGCAGTTTTGGCGCCAGCTCAAAAATTCCTTGGCCAGCGGGTCCTTGAGCTCGACTTTTTCATTGGTCAGCGGGAAGAAGCCGGGCAGTGCGTTGCCGTAAAGCTCGGCGAACTGCTGGGAAGCGACCCATTCCAGGAACTTCTTGGCCTCCTCGGGATGCTTGGTCTTGGCGTTCATGCCGATTGCGTGGTCCGGCTGGTCGGAAAGGTAACACTTGTCGCCCTCGTTGGGCAGCGGCGGCGGGAAGGCGCCCATCTTGAACTGAGCCTGTTTGTTGAACACCGAGATTTCCCACGAACCGGACGGATAGATGGCGGCGCGGCCAAGCGTGAACAGGTTCTGGCTATCAGGGTATGACTGAGCTTGGAATCCGTCGCCCATATAGGGTGCCCAACCGGCAAGAATCTTGAACGGCTCGACGAATTCCGGATCGCTCAACTTGGCCGTGCCAGCGATCAGCGCTTTGCGGCCTTCCTCGCCATGCCAGTAGTTAGGGCCGATATTCTCCCAGCCCATGGTGGCGGCTTCCCACTGGTCCTTGGTACCCATGGCCAGCGGAATAAATGTGCCGTCATCCTTGATCTTCTTCAGCGCCGCCATGAATTCGTCATGCGTCTTCGGCGGTTTGATGCCGAGTTGGTCGAAAGCTTCGGTGTTATAGATAAAGCCGTGGATGACCGATGCCATCGGCACGCAGAAGGTCGTCTTGCCGTCGTCCGTCTGCCACGCGACCTTGGCGACCTCGGAGAAATTGGCCATGCCTTTCAGATCGTTGAGGGGTGAGAGATAGCCTTTGTCATAAAGGTCGAGCGAGGCGTCGAAAGGCCGGCAGGTGATGAGGTCGCCGGCCGAGCCAGCCGCCAGCTTGGCATTGAGGGCGGCGTTGTATTCAGTGGGCGCGGCTGCTGCAAACGTTACCTTGATGCCCGGATTGGCCTTTTCGAAAGCCGGAATGATCTGTTCCTGCCAGATCTGCGTATCGTCATTTCGCCAGCTCTCGATGGTCAGCGTCACGTCGTCGGCATAGGCCGCGCCGGCGTAACCCAGAACACTGGCGCCCAGAAGCAATGCCGTGAGAAGTTTGGTGGTCATGCTCAGTCTCCCTGTTGAGCTTTGTCAGGCTCGGTTTTGACGAGATGGGAGGCCTGCACCTCCCGCTCCCTTCAATGCATGAAAGGATCGGCATGTCGGTGCGCATTCCTGCATCTGAGATCCTCCACTTATGAAACAATACCAAAAAAATACCACTTGTCCACACGCATTAACGTTTGATTGAATTTTCCACCGAAGCTCTTGGAATACCAGTAAATTTCAATCGAAACCGCGCTGACCACGCCTCGTGCAAATTAAACTCTTGGCTAATGGTATTTTATTGGTATCATTGGCGTCGAGGAGGATTTCCCTTGAATTTCGTGCTCGGCATCGATGGCGGCGGCACCAGTTGCAGGGCAGCCCTTGCAACTGCGGATGGCGTCGTGTTGGCGCGCAGCGTGAGCGGCGCAGCCAATATCCGCACCGACCTGACCGGCGCCCGCAACAATATCGTTGAGGCAGCCCGGCTTGCCTTCGTCGAAGCCGGTCATGATCCGGCCCTGATGGCGGTGACGCCCGCCATACTCGGCCTCGCAGGGGCCAATGTCGGCACCTATGCACAACAGCTCGAAGCGATCCTGCCTTTCGCCGCGAGCCGCGTCGAGAGCGACGCTGGTATCGCGCTTGAAGGCGCGGTCGGTCCCGGTGATGGAGCGATTGCGGTGCTGGGCACCGGTACCGCCTATATGGCGCGCAAGAACGGCAAGGCCCGCGCCATCGGCGGCTGGGGCTTTCAGGTCGGCGACCAAGGCAGCGGCGCGCGCATCGGTCGTGACCTGCTGGAACAAACCCTGCTGGCCCATGACGGTGTGCGCGAAGGCTCCCCGCTTACCCAGGCAATGCTGGCGGTATTCCGCTACAACCCGCAGGACGTGGTGGAATTCACCACGCGCGCCGTGCCCGGCGATTTCGGTGGCTTCGCTCCGAAAGTGTTTGAATATGCCGCCGATGGGGACGCGGTGGCGCTGTGGATCATCGACAAGGCGGTTGCCGATGTCGAAGCCGCACTTGCTGCGCTCAATCTGGTTTCACAAGACCCGCTGTGCCTGCTTGGCGGCCTGGCACCGCTCTATGCACCGCGCCTTTCCGAGCGTCACCGAGCCATGTTGCGCCCGGCGCTGGACGATGCGCTCGGCGGTGCGGTACGCATGGCCATGCGCCTGTTTACGCAAATCGCGGAGCAAGCGCGATGAGCGGCGGCGCCGACCTGATCTTTGCCGGCTTGCGGGAATCCGGGCAGAGTGCCGCGCCGCTTTATGTGCGCTTGCGCCGCAGCATCGAGGACGCGATCAATCGGGGTCGGATTGCGCCCGGCGATGCCCTGCCGTCGGAACGCGACATTGCTATCAAGGCCGATATCTCGCGCGTGACCGTGCGCAAGGCGGTGCAGGAACTGGTCAAGGGCGGCATCCTTGTCCAGCGCCATGGGTCTGGCACCTTCGTTGCGCCTCGCATTGAGCGCGTCGAGCAGTCGCTGTCGCGGCTGACTTCCTTCACTGAGGACATGGCGCGGCGTGGCATGAGCGCGCGCTCCACCTTGCTGGAGCGTGGCGTCTTTGCGCCATCGCCGGACGAGATGATGGTGCTTGGTCTGTCCGCCAAGGAACTGGTGGCGCGCATTGCCCGCCTGCGCATTGCCGATGACAGGCCGCTGGCGATCGAGCGTGCCACGTTGTCGGCCAGCGTGCTGCCTGATCCTCTTGCCGTCACCACGTCGCTTTATGCGGTGCTCGAGGCGGCGGGCAAGCGCCCGGTGCGAGCGGTGCAGCGCATCTCGGCCACCAATCTCGGTACGGCTGATGCGAAACTGCTCGACGTGCCGGCTGGGGTTGCCGGCCTGCATATCGAACGTATTTCCTACCTTGCCGGGGGCAGGGTCGTGGAGTTCACGCGGTCCGTCTATCGCGGCGACGCCTATGATTTCGTCGCGGAACTGCGCCTGACGGGACCGGACGAAGATTTGGAGACCGGGGTTTGAGCGAAAAGACTTTCATGCGGCGCGAAATCGAGGAGACGCCCCAAGCCGTTGCCCGCCTGCTGGAGCATTCCGGCGCGGTGCTGACCGAGGCTGGACGCGGCATCCGCGACCGCGACCCGCATTTCCTCGTCACCGTGGCGCGTGGCTCCTCGGATCACGCCGCCACCTTCATGAAATATGCCGTTGAACTGACGGCTGGCCTTGCCGTCGCATCGGTCGGCCCCTCGGTTGCCTCGATCTATGGCGCAAAGCTCAGGCTCAACGGCTCGGCCTGTCTCGCCATCTCGCAATCGGGCAAAAGCCCGGACATCGTCTCTATGGCTGAAATGGCGCGGGCTCGCGGCTCGCTGACCATTGCGCTTACCAATACGGCCGCCTCGCCGCTCGCGCAGGCTTGTGACTTTGCCATCGACATTCTAGCCGGACCTGAGCGCGCAGTTGCCGCAACCAAGAGCTTCGTCAATTCCGCGGTCGCCGGGCTGGCACTGATGGCGCATTGCACCGACGATGCCGGGCTGCTTGAGGCGCTCGGCCGGCTGCCCGATCATTTGCGCGCCGCCATCGATTGCGACTGGGCGTCGCTGGCCGGGGCGCTGGAGGGGCACAAATCATTGTTTATCCTCGGCCGTGGCCCGGCCTTGGCCATTGCCAGTGAGGCGGCGCTGAAATTCAAGGAAACATGCGGCCTGCACGCCGAAGCCTATAGCGCGGCGGAGGTGATGCACGGCCCGCTGGCGCTGGTCGGTCCCGATTTCCCGATCCTGGTGCTGGCCGCACGTGACGCCGCGTTACGCTCAGTTATCCAGTCGGCCGATTCCCTGGCGCAAAAAGACGCGCCGGTCTTTGCCACCACCGATGAGGTTCGCCATGCCGCGACGCTGCCGCATGTCGCCACCGGCCATCCGCTGACCGATGCGCTGGTGCTGGTTGTTTCCTTCTATGCATTCGTTGAGGCCTTTGCTCGCTGTCGCGGGCTGAACCCGGACGCGCCGCGCAATCTGCGCAAGGTCACGGAAACCCTATGAGCGATCGTTTCGCCCTCGGCGCCACCCGCATCTTCGACGGTGATCTATGGCATGAGCACACAGCGCTCATCGTCGCCAATGGCCATATCGAGGCGCTTGTTCCCGCCGCTGGTGTTCCGTCCGATGTGCCGGTCGTGCAAACGGAAGGCATTTTGGCCCCCGGTTTCATCGACCTTCAGGTCAATGGCGGCGGCGGGGTGATGCTGAACGACCATCCCGATGTCGGCTCGATCCGCACCATCTGTGCCGCGCATGCGCGCTTCGGCACCACGGCGCTTTTGCCGACGCTGATTACCGATACGCCGCAGGTCACGGCGGCCGCGCACGCCGCCGGCATTGCCGCCGCGCGCGAAGCGGTGCCGGGCTTCCTCGGTCTGCATCTGGAAGGGCCGCATCTTTCGCTCGCGCGCAAGGGTGCGCATGATCCGAAGCTGATCCGGCCAATGACGGATGCCGACCAGGCGGCGCTGGTTGCCTTGCGCGGCCAATTGCCTGTGCTGCTCACCACCATTGCACCCGAATCGGCCGAGGCGGCGCGCGTCTCGGTACTGGCTCAGGCCGGCATCGTCGTCAGTCTCGGCCATACCGACGCGACCTACGCCACGGCGCTTGCCTATGGCGCTGCCGGTGCTTCCATGGCGACGCATCTGTTCAACGCCATGAGCCCGCTCGGCCATCGTGAGCCTGGCCTTGTCGGGGCGGTGCTGGATAGCAGCATGCTCCATGCCGGGCTCATTGCCGACGGAATCCATGTCGATCCCGCTGCGATGGGTGTCGCTCTGCGCGCCAAAAAGGGGCCGGGGCGCATTGTGTTGGTCACTGACGCCATGGCGACCATCGGCACCGACATGACCTCGTTTACGCTGAACGGCCGCACCATCTACCGGCGCGACGGCAGTCTGAGATTGGCCGACGGCACGCTTGCGGGCGCCGATCTCGACATGATCTCGGCCGTCCGATTCGTTCATGGCGTGCTCGGCCTTGATCTCGGCGAGGCGTTGCGTATGGCGTCGCTCTATCCGGCCGAGACGGTCGGCCAGGCACACCGGCTCGGCCATCTTGCCAAGGGAACCGCCGCCGACATTGTGGCACTTTCCGACGGTCTCGATGTGGAAGGCGTGTGGATCGCCGGCCGGCCGGTTTTCGGTGCAGCTTAATCCTTATTCGCCGCATCGCCGGCCGCGCGGATTGCCTCGATGTTGGCGCGATAGGCTTCTGCGCTGCCGCCCTTGAATACTGCCGCGCCCGCCACCAGCACGTTGGCGCCGGCTGCCGTTACAAGCGGTGCTGTTTCGGGTGACGCGCCACCGTCGATCTGGATATTGATCGGCCGGTTGCCGATCATCGCCTTGACGCGCCGCACCTTATCCACCATCGCCGGAATGAACGCCTGCCCGCCGAAGCCGGGATTGACGGTCATGACCAGGATGAGATCGACCCGGTCGAGCACATATTCGATGGCGCTTTCCGGCGTTCCGGGATTGATCGCCACGCCGGCCTTCTTGCCGAGATTGCGTATGGTCTGCAACGAGCGATCCAGATGCGGGCCGGCCTCGGCATGAACAGTCATGCCGTCGCAGCCGGCCTCGGCGAAGGCGGCGAGATAGGGATCGGCTGGCGAAATCATCAGATGACAGTCGAAAAACGCCTTGGTGCGGCTGCGGATTGTCTTGATGATCGGCGGCCCGAAGGTAATGTTGGGCACGAAATGGCCGTCCATCACGTCGAGATGGATCCAGTCAGCGCCGGCGGTCACCACCGCCTCCACCTCATCGCCCAGTCTGGAAAAATCCGCGGAAAGGACGGATGGCGCGATCAGGGTCTTGTTGCTCATGGCAGTCTTTCCGATAGCTCGATCTGTTGTGATGCGTACTGTCCTGGGCGCTGCTTGTCGAGAGCGCGGCCTCACCGGCCTTGATTCCTTCCAGTCCGATTTCGCGGGCCAGTTGCGGCCGAGACGGGATGCGGATAAGCTTGGATCGGGGCTATGCTCGCTCAAATCGCGGCGGTAAGGAGTGTTCGAGATGATGCGAGGAATGATGTTGCTGGCCGTCTGCGCGACGGTTGCGGGCTGCGCGAGTTCCCTGGCCGTGCGGGAAGATCAGGACGTACAGTCCTCGCTGCAATATGATGCCGTATCCTGCACGAGCCTTATTACCCAGCGCAACGATCTCATGCGGCGCTATGGCCTGTCCAAGGATGCCACGCCGACCTTCTCCAATACGCCATTCGGACTTGGGCCGGTGCTGCCCGATATTCGCTCGCAGCGACAGCGCGAGATCGCCCATGCCACTGGCGAGATTGCCGCGATGAACAATTCGATCACTCGCAGGCAGTGCGAGCAACCGGCGAAAAAGGGCTGAACCCTTTCCAACATGGCTTCAATAGCCTGCTTCGCGGTCCACTACATTCTGTAGCGGTTCGCCGCGTTCAAAGGCGTCCATCTGCTTGAGCATGATCGGCACGAGGTGGTTCGGGTCCGAGGTCGCGGCCGCATGCGGCGTGACAAAGACCTTCGGATGGTTCCAAAGCGGGCTGGTTCTGGGCAGCGGCTCGACCTCGAACACGTCGAGACTGGCCTCCTTCAACGTGCCGTCGTCGAGCGTGCGCACAATATCGGCGTCCTTTTGCAGCCGCCCGCGCCCGGCATTGATCAGCACTGCGCCACCAAGCCCGTTGCGGCGGCGAAGTTCTTTCAACAGGCCGTAATTGATGACACCGGTTGTGGCCGGGGTCAGCGGCAACAGCACCACCAATATGTCGGTCGCGTTGAGGAAGGGGATCAGTTCGGCTTCGCCGGCAAAGGTTGAGACGCCGGCGAGTGTCTTTTCCCGGCGCGACCAGCCATTGACATGAAAGCCGAGCGAAAGAAGTGCAGTTGCCGCCGCCTTGCCCAGCGTGCCCAGCCCCATAATGCCGACGGAAATGTCGTTGGCAGGCCGCTGCGGTGGGTCGCGCCAGGTTTTCTTGTTTTGCTGGGCACGAAGCAACGAACCTTGCCGGTGATGGTCGAGAACGCGCCAGACCACATATTCGGTCATGTGTTGCGTGAGGTTGTCGGCCACTATCTTGACGATCGGTACGTCGGGGATGGTCCGGTCGGCGAAGATGTGATCGACGCCTGCGCCGATGGAGAAGATGGCGCGCAGATTGGGCAGTCTGCTCAGCAGGTTAGGCCGCTGCTTCCACACCACCGCATAGGTGATGGAAGGATCAGTCGGCCCGTCCGGCTCGCTCACCACCGTGCGATCGGCCGACAGCAGTTCGTGCCAGTGCTGCGGATGAAAGGCAGTGACGGCAAGCAGGATGCGGCCCTTGTCCATTTCGGTCATCTTTCCCCCTGAACGTTACTGGCTGACGACGCCCGCGGGCGCGGTCTCGATACGGAAGGCGGCCGAGATCAGCGCCCGAGTATAGTCGGTTTGCGGATTTTCGAAAATCTGTTCCGACGGCCCGGCTTCGACGATGCGGCCATTGCGCATGACGATGACGTCGTTGGCAAGCGCGCGCACCACCTTGAGGTCGTGACTGATGAACAGATAGGCGAGATCGTGCTTTGCCTGCAGCGTGCGTAAAAGGTCCACCACCTGCGCCTGCACGCTCATGTCGAGCGCCGAGGTCGGCTCGTCGAGCATGACGAAGCGCGGATTGAGCACCATCGCGCGGGCAATGGCGATGCGTTGGCGCTGGCCGCCGGAGAATTCATGTGGATAGCGGAAGCGGGTTTGCGGATCGAGACCGACTTCCTTCAGAACGGCGACAATGCGCTGGTCGCGCTGCCCGGCTGAAAGCTTCGGCTCGTGGATCTTCAATCCCTCCTCGACAATCTCCGACACCGACATGCGCGGGCTGAGCGAGCCATAAGGATCTTGGAAGACGATCTGCAATTCGCGCCGGAACGGGCGCATGGCGCTGAAGGAGAGCGTATCAATCTCGCGTCCCTCGAAGCGAATTGCGCCCTGCGAGGAAATCATACGGGAGAGTGCCAGACCGAGAGTCGTCTTTCCCGAGCCTGATTCGCCGACCACGCCCAGCGTCTGCCCGGCGCGCACCGTCACGTCGATGCCGTCCACCGCTTTCACATGATCGACGGTCTTGCGGAAGAAGCCTTGCTTGATCGGGAACCAGACCTTGATGTCCTTGCCTGTCATCACCGGCTTGGCGGCTGGGTCGGCTTGCGGTGGCTTGCCCTTGGGTTCGGCGGCGAGCAGATGACGGGTGTATTCGTGCTGCGGGTTGTCGAAGATCGCACCGGTCGGCCCTGTCTCCACGATTTTGCCCTTGGTCATCACGCAGACGCGGTCGGCAATCTTGCGCACGATGCCGAGATCGTGAGTGATGAACAGCATCGACATGCCGTTCTTTTGCTTGAGCTTCGCCAGCAATTCGAGAATCTGCGCCTGCACCGTAACGTCGAGCGCGGTCGTCGGCTCATCGGCGATCAGGAGTTGCGGTTCGTTAGCCAGCGCCATGGCGATCATGACGCGCTGGCGCTGGCCGCCTGAAAGTTGATGCGGATAGGCCCCAAGCCGCTTTTCCGGATCGCGTATGCCGACTTCCCTGAAAAGATCGAGCGTGCGGGCGCGGGCCTGAGCATCGCCCATGCCCTGATGCAGGGAAAGCACCTCGACAATCTGCTGCTCGATCGTATGCAGTGGGTTGAGCGATGTCATCGGCTCCTGAAAGATCATGGTGATCTTGTTGCCGCGCACCTGCCGCAGCGCCTTTTCGTCCAGCGACAGCAGGTCCTTGCCGTCAAAATTTATGCTGCCTGACGGATGGCTGGCGGGTGGGTAGGGCAGAAGTTTCAGCACCGAGAGCGCCGAGACGGACTTGCCGGAGCCGGATTCGCCAACCAGCGCCATCGTTTCGCCCTTGGCGATATCGAAGGAGATACGGTCAACGGCGATCGAAACCTGGCCGCCTTGCGTGAATGCGACAGAGAGATCATGGACGGAAAGCAAGGGCGCACTCACCGAAACGTTTTCCTTGGGTCGAAGGCATCGCGCGTCGCCTCGCCGATGAAGATCAGCAGCGACAGCATGATGGACAAGGTAAGGAAGCCGGTAATGCCGAGCCACGGCGCGTTGAGGTTACGCTGGCCCTGTTTCAGCAATTCGCCAAGCGAGGGCGAACCGGGCGGCAGGCCGAAACCGAGAAAATCGAGCGAGGTCAGCGTCGAGATCGACCCGTTGAGAATGAAGGGCAGGAACGTCAGCGTCGCCACCATGGCGTTGGGCAAAAGATGTCGGAAAATGATGGTGCGGTTGGGCACGCCGAGCGCGCGCGCGGCGTTGACATATTCGAAATTGCGGGCGCGCAGAAACTCCGCCCGCACCACGCCGACGAACGCCACCCACGAAAACAGCAGCATCAGCCCGAGCAGGATCCAGAACCCCGGCGGCAAAACCGCTGCAATGATGAGCAGCAAATAGAGAACCGGGATCGCCGACCAGACTTCGATGAAACGCTGGAACAGAAGGTCGGTCCAGCCGCCGAAATAGCCCTGCACGGCGCCGGCCGAAACGCCGAGAATGGCTGAACCAAGGGTCAGGATCAGGCCGAACAGAACCGAGATGCGGAAACCGTATATGGCGCGCGCGAGCACGTCGCGCGCTTGATCGTCGGTGCCCAGCCAGTTCCAGTTGCCGACAATGCAATCGGGATCGTCGGCGCCCTTCGGATATTGGCTGCAGCGTGTTTTTTCGTCGTATTCCCAGGACGGCTTGGCTGGCGCGGCTTCCGGGATCGCATTGTTGACGGTGCGGTAGGAATAGCGGACGGGCGGCCAGATCATCCAGCCATGCGCCTCGATCTCGTCGCGGATCACTGGGTCGCGATAGTCGGTGACGGCATAGAAGCCGCCGAATTTCTCCTCCGGATAATCCACCAGCACGGGAAACAAGATTTCACCCTTGTAGGAAACGACGATCGGCTTGTCGTTGGCGATGAATTCGGCAAACAGCGACAGAACGAACAGAATAAGAAAAATCCACAGCGACCAGTAGCCGCGGCGGTTGGCCTTGAAGTTCTGCCAGCGGCGCTGGTTGAGTGGCGACAGGAAGGGCCTGCGCGCTTCCATGCTGGTTTCTACCCCAGCTTTCATCTGGATATCCGACATCACACGTCCCTGCGCTCGAAATCGATGCGCGGATCGATCCAGGTGTAGGTGAGATCGGAGATCAGACTGACGAACAGGCCGATCAGCGAGAAGATGTAAAGGTTGGCGAACACCACCGGATAGTCGCGCTCGACCACCGAGCGGAAGCCGAGGAGACCGAGGCCGTCGAGCGAGAAGATGTTTTCGATTAAGAGCGAACCGGTGAAGAAAGATGAGATGAAGGCGCCGGGGAAGCCCGCGATGACGATCAGCATGGCGTTGCGAAAGACGTGGCCATAGAGCACCTGCCGTTCCGAAAGCCCCTTGGCGCGCGCCGTCACTACATATTGCTTGCGGATTTCATCGAGGAAGGAGTTCTTGGTGAGCAGGGTAGTGGTGGCAAAGGCCGAAAGCGTCATCGCCGTCAGCGGCAATACCAGGTGCCAGAAATAGTCGAGGATGCGCTGCGGCCATGGCAGATCCCACCAATTGTCGGAAATGAGGCCGCGCAGCGGAAACCAGTTATAGAACGAGCCGCCGGCAAACAGAATCATCAGCAGGATGGCAAACAGGAAGCCTGGAATGGCATAACCGACAATGACGATGGCGCTGGTCCACATATCGAAGCCCGAACCATCCTTGACCGCCTTGCGGATGCCGAGGGGAATGGAGATCAGGTAGGAAAGAAACGTGATCCATAGGCCGAGCGAGATCGATACCGGCATTTTTTCGAGGATGAGATCGACGACGGAAATGTCGCGGAAATAGCTGTTGCCGAAATCGAAGCGGGCATAATTCCACAACATCAGGCCGAAGCGTTCCAGCGGCGGCTTGTCGAAGCCGAACTGCTTTTCCAGCTTCTTGATGAATTCCGGATCAAGCCCCTGCGCGCCGCGATATTTCGAATCGCCGCCAGTCCCGACGTCGAGGCCACCACCGCTCATGTCGCCGCCACCGCCGCCACCAAGCCGATCGCTGGCGTCGCCGCCCTGATTGGTGAGCTTGGCGATCACCTGCTCGACCGGGCCTCCGGGCGCGAACTGCACGACGACGAAGGAAATCGCCATGATGCCGAACAGGGTTGGGATCATCAGCAGGATGCGGCGAAGGATATAGGCGCCCATCAGGCATTGCCCCGCATTTGCGCATTTTGCCTGTCAGGCTTTATCAATCTTTCTCGCCCTGTTCCTGTCGAACCACCACAACGTCTCCACCGGAAAGCCGAAATCGGGCTTGGGCTCCACGAAGCCGAACATATCCCAATAGGCGACCCGGTGATTCGCAAGATAATATGTTGGAATCCAGTCGAGACGCGCGCGCAAGACCCGGTCGAGCGCATTAAGCGCGGTGACAAGTTCGGCGCGGCTTGTGGCGCGGCCCGCAGCCGCCACCAAAGCGTCGATGGCAGAGCTTTTCGTGCCGGGATAGTTACGCGTGCCGGGTCTGTCCGCCGCGTGCGAATGATACAGCATCTCCAGGCTGTCTATTGTCGGCGTCGCGCCGATATTGACTGCCGTCAGGATCATGTCGAAATCGAATTCGTCCTGCCGCCGCGCATATTGCGCCGAATCGACCACCCTGACGGACGCATCGATGCCGATGGCCTTCATGTTCTCTGCCCAGGGTAGGAAGATACGGGTCAGCGCATCGTCATTGGCAAGCAACTCGGCACTAAGGCGCTCGCCCTTGCCGTTGACGAGAAAATCTCCCGAACGCTTCCAACCTGCGCCGCTAAGCAGGCGGGCAGCCTGACCGAGCAGCTTGCGGTCGCGCCCCGAGCCGTCGGACATTGGCTGTATCACCGCCTCGCCGAAGACTTCCGGGGGCAATTCGGCGCGAAACGGCTCCAGCAGCGCCAGTTCCGCTGGCGACGGTAGTCCGTTGGCACGGAAATCCGAATGTTCGAAGTTTGACTGCGAACGGTCATAGGAACCGGAAAACAGCGTCCGCTTCATCCATTCGAAATCGAAGCACAGGTCGATGGCGCGCCGCACATGGATGTCGCGAAAGCGCGCGCGCCGCTGGTTGATGGCCATGGCCTGCATGGCGGGCGTTTTCTCACCGGGAAACTCACGCCGCACCACCTTGCCCGCGTCCAGGGCGGGAAAATCGTAACCCGTCGCCCAGATGCGGGCGGTGAATTCCTCGCGGAATGTTGTGTTGCCTTTCTTGAAGGCTTCGAACGCCGCCTGGCGGTTGCGGTAGAAGTCGATGCGGATGCGCCCGAAATTGTAATGGCCGCGATTGACCGGCAAATCCGCGCCCCAATAATCTCCCAAGCGGTTGAATTCTATGGATTGTCCGGCCGAAACCCGCCCGACCTCGTAGGGACCGGAGCCGAGCGGCGGCGCCATGGTCGAGGCATCGAAATCATGGGCGGCATAGTAGTTTTTTGAAACAATGGGCATGGTGACAATGTTGAGAATCGTCTGTGCCGATTGTTGGCCGCTAAAGGTCAGCCGCAGCGTCCCGGCGTCGAGGGCGGCCGCGGATTCCAGCTCCCGCAACGGAAACAGCAGGTCGGGATGGCCTTTTTCCTTGAAAAGCATAAGCGAGAAAACGACGTCCTCAATGTTGAGTTTCGAGCCGTCGTGCCAGCGCGCTTGCGGCCGCAGGGCGAAGTCGAAGCTGTTGCGGTCGTCCGAGATCGTCACGCTCTCGGCAAGCAGCCCATAGACCGCGTCCGGCTCGTCGAGCGCGCGCGTCATCAGGCTGTCGAAGCACAGTTCCATGCGCGGCGGCGCATCGCCTTTCAGGGCAAAGGAATTCAGCGTGTTGAAGGTGGTCGGGTTCTGGTTGTAGCCCCAGTTGGGCGGCTGGAAATTGAACGTGCCGCCCTTCGGCGCCTGTGGGTTCACATAATCGAAACGGGAAAAATCGGCTCCGTATTTCAGTTCGCCGAACACCGAAAGCCCGTGCAGCTTCACCGCTGTCGGGCTGGCGGCGAAGGCGCGGCCGGGCATCAGCGCCGCGCTCGCCGCAGCCGCACTGAGCGCCAGGAAATCGCGGCGGTGAAGCAACGGCTGGCCGGGATCGGTCATCGCCATCAATCGACGCTCTTGTATTTCGCCGCCAGCGCCTTTTCCTTTTCGGGATCGATCCACCAGGAATCGATGTCCGCACCGATATAGGACGGCTGCTTGTCGGGCATGCCGAACTTGTTCCAGTAGGCCAGCCACACCACGGCGCGGTAATATTGCGGCACCACGTAGAAATTCCACAAAAGCACCCGGTCGAGCGCATGGGTGGCGGCCACCAGGTCGTCGCGGTCGGTGGCGTAGATGACGCGATCGATCAGCGCATCGACCACCGGGTTCTCGATGCCCATCAGGTTGCGCGAGCCGGGCGTGCCGGCGGCCTTCGAACTCCAGAAATCGCGCTGCTCGTTACCGGGCGAATCGGACTGCTGGAACAGCGAGGTGGTGACGTCGAAATCGAAATTGTTCAGCCGGTTGATATATTGGGTCTGGTCGATGATGCGCAGCCTGGCATCGACGCCGATCTTGCGCAGATTGTTGATATAGGGCGTGGCGATGATCTGGTCGGTGTCGTTCCAGCCCAGAATCTCGAAACTGAACGGCTCGCCGGTCTCGGCGTTGACCATCCTGCCACCCTTGATCACCCAGCCGGCCTTGGCGAACAGTTCGACGGCGTGCCGCAAATTCTTGCGTTCGGCCTGCGGGGTTCCATAGACCGGCAGGGTGTAGGCTTCGGTAAACAGTTCCGGCGGCAGCTTGTCCTTGTACTGTTCGAGGATTTCCAGCTCCTTGCCTTGCGGCAGGCCGCTCGATGCCAGTTCCGTGCCCTGGAAATAGCTTTTGGTGCGGGTGTTGTAGCCGTAGAACAGCGTGCGGTTCATCGTCTCGAAATCGAATGCCCAGGTCAGGGCTTCGCGCACCAGCCGATCCTTGAACAAGGGCCGGCGCGTGTTGAGCACGAAAGCCTGCATCGGGTCGGGCGACGTCGTCTTGAATTCCTTCTTGATGACATCGCCGGCCTTGACCGCCGGGAAATCATAGGCGGTTGCCCAGCGCCGCGAACTGTTTTCCGGCTTGATGTCCTGCAACCCGCCCTTGGTGAAGGCGAGCCACGCGGCGTTGTCGTCGAGAATGTAGGTGTAGTGGCGGATGTCGAAATTCTCGCGGCCGACCTTCACCGGCAGTTTCGCCGCCCAATAATCCGGCATGCGCTCCCACACGATCTCCGTCCCCGGCTTGAAGCTCTTGATGCGGTAGGCGGCCGAGCCCAAGGGCGGTTCCAGCGTCGGCCTGGTGACGTCGCGCTTCTTGCCGTTCTTGTCCGTGCCTTCCCACCAGTGCTTCGGCAACACCGGAAGATCGCCGAGGATTTTCGGCAGTTCGCGATTGCCCTTCTGGTTGAAGCTGAATTCGACCTGATGGTTGGAAATCGCCTTTGCCTCGGTGACATTCTCGAAATAGCGATTGTAGCGGGGGCTGTTTTTCTTCAGCACGTTGAACGACCAGACCACGTCGTCGACGGTGATCGGCTTGCCGTCATGCCATCTGGCGCGCGGGTCGATCCGGTAGGTCGCCGACGAATAGTCGGGCGCGAACTTGTAGGCGTCGGCGATCAGCGGGTGACTGACGCTGCCCTCGTCGGTCGCCTGCTCCATCAGCGTGTCATAGAGCAGGCCGCCGCCGAATCCGGCGAAGCCGGCAGCCGGTGTACCCTGCACGATATACGGGTTGAAGCTGTCGAAGGTGCCGAGCACGGTCGAGTTCAGCGTGCCGCCCTTCGGCGCGTCGGGATTGACGTAATCATAATGCTGGAAGTCCTGACCGTATTTCGATTCGCCGGTCAGCGAGGAGGAGGTGAGCCATTCGTCCGCCGAAGCGCCGTGCAGCCCCGCGGCAAGCAGGATGACGGCAATGATCGGTTTCAGCAGTCCCGTTGCCCGGAAAACCCGCATGCGAACTCCTTGAGCGTTTGGCCGCTCGACCCTAGAGCATCGAGCCGAAAAGTGGAATCCGGTTTTCGGGTTATTCCGATGCTCCATCAAAGTGTAGAGCGTCCTTTGTGCCTTCAATTGAACGCACGGCGCTCTAGGGTCAGGACCCATTAATATGATCGAAATGGCGCCTGAAACGGCAAAGAGATGCAAGAAGAAGCGCGAAGAGCGGGGTAGTTCCCCCGGTCGAGCGGTTCGACGCAGCAGATCACAGCCGTTTTGGCGTCCACAGGATGTGGTCCATCTGCCCGGCTACTTTGTCGCGAAGGACTTGAAAACCGAACGGTTTCCTGCGCCTCCGCTCCGCCTATCCGAACAGATGGCCTCACACCATTTCGACCAGATTAATGGGTCCTGACCCTACCGCATTCTTCGGCGGTGAGAACCGGCAAATGGGCCGGCACAACAAAAAAGCCGGGGCGAACCCGGCTTTTTCAAGGAAGACGATGGGGAAATCGTTACTGGGCCGGTGCCGGCTCGATCGGCTTTGCGTCTTCGGCTGGCGCGGCACCTTCCGCAGGCTTTTCACCCTCCGCCGGGGCCGCGTCTTCAGCGGGCTTGTCGGCGGCCGGCTCGGCTGGCTTGTCCTCGGCAGGTGCCGGCGCCGCTTCCGCGGGCTTGCTGTCCGCCGGCTTTGCTTCTTCCGGCTTTGCACCTTCGGCTGGCTTGGCGTCTTCGGCTGACGCGGCACCTTCCGCAGGCTTTTCACCTTCCGCCGGGGCGGCACCTTCAGCGGGCTTGTCGGCGGCCGGCTCGGCCTTGGGCAGCGGCACCGGATTGTCCGAAAGCGTGCGCAGGAAGGCGATCAGGTCGGCGCGCTCGTCGTCCTTCTTCAAGCCTGCGAAGCCCATTGCCGTGCCCTTCACGAAATCCTTCGGCGAGGTCAGGAAATGGTTGAGGTTGTCGTAGGTCCAATGCTCCTTGCCGCCATTGGAGAATTCCTTCATGCCGGCCGAATAGGAGAAGCCTTCATGCTCGGCCACCGGGCGGTCGACGACGCTCCACAGGTCGGGACCGACCTTGTTGGGGCCGCCCTTCTCGCCGGAGTGGCAAGCCTGGCACTTCTTGAAGATGGCCTCGCCCTTCTTGGGGTCGGCGGTTGCCAGAAGTTCGGCAATCGGCTTGGCTTCCGGCTTGGCGGCGGCTTCACCGCCTTCGGCCGGTTCCGTCGCCTCGATGATGAAGCCCGGCTTTTCGGGAGCGGGCGAGGCGAACAGCGCGTCGGACACGATGCCGATCGAGAAGACGATAAAGCAGGTGCCGAGCAGGCCGCCGAGGACCTTGTTGATTTCGAATGAGTCCATACGCCCCAACTCCCTTTTCCAGCGGCCGGATCCGTCCATCTGTCCGTTGGTATAGTCATGCGCCTCGCAGGGCGTCAAATCGCGCGGAAACTAGGTCTTTTGCTCCGGCCTTGCAACACCTATAAGTGCGCAGCCAGTGAGACTTTTTGACACTTTTGCGCATCCGTTTTCAATTCTTGGCCCATCTTCATGTCAACGCTCATCCTCATACCGGCCCGCATGGCCTCCACCCGCCTGCCGGGAAAACCGCTGGCCGATATAGCCGGCATGCCGATGATCGCGCATGTCGCCGCCCGCGCCAGCGAGGCGAAACTCGGCCGCGTCGTCGTCGCCACCGATACGGAGGAAGTGGCCGTGGCGGTGCGTGCGCGTGGTTTCGAGGCATTGATGACGCGCGCCGACCATGCAAGCGGCTCCGATCGCATTTTCGAGGCGCTGTCTGCGCTGGACCCGAAGCGCGACGTGGAAACCATCGTCAATGTGCAGGGCGACCTGCCGACCATCGATCCGGCGCTGATCGGCGCCGCGCTGCGGCCGTTCGAGAATGAATCCGTCGATATCGCCACGCTCGGCGTCGAGATCGAACGCGAGGAAGAAAAGACCAATCCCAATGTGGTCAAGATCGTCGGCTCGCCGCTTTCGCCACATCGTCTCAGGGCGCTCTATTTCACCCGTGCCACCGCCCCCTATGGCGATGGGCCGCTCTACCATCATGTCGGGCTTTACGCCTATCGACGCGCCGCGCTCGAGCGGTTCGTTTCGATGAAACCCTCGCCGCTGGAGCAGCGCGAGCGGCTTGAACAATTGCGCGCGCTGGAGGCCGGCATGCGCATCGATGCCGAGATCGTGCGCTCGGTGCCGCTGGGCGTCGATACGCCTCAGGACCTCGAGCGCGCCAGAGAGATACTTTCCAGACAGCAGGACCAGGCAAATGGCGGACAAGACCAATAAAATCTCATTCCAGGGCGAACCCGGCGCCAATTCCGACACCGCCTGCCGCAATGTCTTTCCCTCGATGCAGCCTCTGCCGTGCCCGACATTCGAGGATGCCTTCAATGCGGTCGAGACCGGCAAGGCCGATCTCGCCATGATCCCGATCGAGAACACGATCGCGGGCCGCGTCGCCGACATTCACTATCTGCTGCCCGAATCGAAGCTGCACATCATCGACGAGTATTTCCTGCCCATCCATTTCGAGCTGATGGTGCTGCCGGGGGTGAAGCGCGAGGAAATCAAGACCGTTCACAGCCATATCCACGGGCTTGGCCAGTGCCGCAAATATATCCGCAGGAATGGCTGGAAGCCGGTCGTCGCCGGCGATACGGCCGGGGCCGCCAAGCTGGTCGCCGAGGAAAAGAACCGCTCGATGGCGGCGCTGGCGCCGAAGCTCGCGGCCGGCCTCTACGGTCTCGACATCATCGAGAGCAATGTCGAGGATACCGATTCGAACATTACCCGCTTCGTCGTCCTGACCAGGAGCAAGCAGTGGGCGGAACGTCCCGCGCCGGATGCCCGGATGATGACGACCTTCGTCTTTCGGGTGCGCAACGTGCCGGCGGCGCTCTACAAGGCGATGGGCGGCTTCGCCACAAACGGCGTCAACATGACCAAGCTGGAGAGCTATCAGCTCGGCGCGTTCACCGCCACGCAGTTTTATGCCGACATCGAGGGCCATCCGGAGGATCCGAACGTCAAGCTGGCCATCGAGGAACTGCGCTTCTTCTCGCGAGAGGTGCGCATTCTCGGCGTCTACCCGCGCAGCGACGCGCGTGAAGAATGGAACGCGGCGGAGTAGAGCGCCAACTCTTGCGTTGGGTGCGTCCTTCGAGGCCCTCTTCCCCCTGTTGTGGACGGTTCGCGGGCACTCAGGATAAGGGAAGCTTGCGCCAGCGGTCCTCATCCTGAGGTGCTCGCCTACAGGGCGAGCCTCGAAGGACGCACTGTAGCGACAATGGCTCAAACGTCAGGGCTTTGGTCCTCGCTTTCCACCCATGCCCGGATGAGATGATGGGCGATGGCGCCTTTCGGCGGCGTCATCAATCCCTCGGCATGCGTGCGCTCCAGCATCTGCCGCACTTCGTCGCGCCCGAACCAGCGGCAATCTTCCAGTTCGTTGAGATCGGACTGGATGTCCTCGTTGAGCGGCTCGCCGAAGCAGCCGATCATCAGCGAATAGGGAAAGGGCCATGGCTGGCTGGCGTGATAGACGACGCGGCCCAGGCGAATGCCGGCTTCCTCCAGCGTTTCGCGGCGCACCGCATTTTCGATCGTCTCGCCCGGCTCGATGAATCCGGCAAGGGCGGAATACATGCCCGGCGCGAAGTGCGGGCTGCGGCCGAGCAGGCATTTTTCCTTCGTCACCGTCAGCATGATCGCCACTGGGTCGGTGCGCGGAAAGTGGTCGGCGCCGCAGGCCGGACAGTGCCGCCGATAGCCGCCGGCGCGCATTTCGTTCCGCGTGCCGCAGCGGCCGCAGAAACGATGGGTTGCATTCCACGACAGCAGGGCGGCGCCTTGCGCCAGCGCGCCGAGCGCCGCGTCGTCGATCAGGCCCTGGCTGTAGACCGAGCGAAGGTCGATGGCGTGGATGGTCTCCGGCAGATCCTCCGGCAGCAGGCCGGCCGGCACGGCCAGCACCGGCCCCGTCGCCGAGACGCCAAGCAGGATCGCCTGGTCGAGCAGAGGCTCCAGGATGGTGCTGCCGGCAAGGTCGAACCATGGACCGAAGGCGCCGTCGCCGATTTGCCGCAGATAGAGGCGGCCGTCATGCATTGCCATCAGCCGGGTTTGCGGATCGGCCAGCGCGATTTCGACGCAATCGTCGGCGCGGTTTTCCGATTGCCGGTCGAGCCGATTGCCGGAAAAGCCGACAAGCTGGCTGGGTTCGCGCAATGGCGAGTCGAAAAGGCGGAAGCTCATGGGAAAACCGGGCGGACGCGAATGAACCGGATGCTTATAACGCCGCCTTGATCCGTTGCGCAAACAGGCGAAGGTCGGCGGGCCGGTAGGGCTCCCGCAGGCCATGGCCCCAGACCGGGCCGGGCCAGCCGGGGTCGCCGTCGGAGCGGGCGACGACGTGGACGTGAAGCTGGCGCACGATATTGCCGAGCGCGCCGCTGTTGATCTTGGTGCAGTCGCTGGTGCGTTTCAGGGCCTGCGCCACCATGTTGGCCTCAAAGGTCAGCATCGTCTGGTCGAGCGGCGTCAAATCGTGGATCTCCTCGATGTCGGGCCGCTGCGGCACCAGGATCAGCCACGGCCAGCGCCGATCGTTCATGATGCGCAACTCGCACAGGCCGAGCCACATCAAGGGCTCGGTGTCCGCCTCCAGCCGGGAGTCGAGCGTAAATCCGGCCTTCAGGCTCGGCAGCATGGGGGTTCTCTCGGTTTCGAGGCATTTATGGCAGTTTGATGAAGGCTATTTCGCCGATCCACCCGCTGCAAGCGATTCATTGCCGATTGCACCGCCGCTCTTGCATTTTTGTCGCGAATTGCCGATATGGGGAGCGGGAGGTTGGTGGTGGACGATCCACTCGCCAACCGGGTCAGGTCCGGAAGGAAGCAGCCCTAACGAGCCCGGAACGGGTCATTGTTCCAGCCTCCCGCCTCCTTGCCTTTCCCGACCCTCCTTGCGCTCACCGACATTGACGGTGCCACGCGCGGCGGGGAAACTGGCTTTGGGCAAACGGCCGCATCGCGGTCCACGAGGATATTGAAGGGCCGATGAACGAATCCGCAAATATCGGGACGGACAAGATCGGCTCCAGCGCGGCCTCTGGCGCCTATCGCGTGCTGGCGCGCAAATACCGGCCGTCGAACTTCTCCGAACTGATCGGCCAGGAGCCGATGGTGCGCACGCTGACCAACGCGTTCGCCACCGGGCGCATCGCCCAGGCCTGGATGCTGACCGGCGTGCGCGGCGTCGGCAAGACCACCACCGCGCGCATCCTGGCGCGGGCGCTCAATTACAAGACCGCCGAGACGGACCGGCCGAGCATCGATCTTTCGGTGCCGGGCGAGCATTGCCAGGCGATCATGGAAGGCCGCCATGTCGACGTCATCGAGATGGACGCCGCCTCGCACACCGGCATCGACGACATTCGCGACATCATCGAGCGGGTGCGCTACGCGCCGGTCTCGGCGCGCTACAAGGTCTATATCATCGACGAGGTTCACATGCTCTCCACACAGGCCTTCAACGGCCTGCTGAAGACGCTTGAAGAACCGCCGCCGCATGTGAAATTCATCTTCGCCACCACCGAAATCCGCAAGGTGCCGATCACGGTCCTGTCGCGCTGCCAGCGCTTCGATTTGCGCCGCATCGACGCCGGACTGCTGGTTTCGCACCTCGCGTCCATCTCCGCCAGCGAGGGCATCGCGGTGGACGACGACGCTCTGGCGATGATCGCGCGCGCGGCGGAAGGCTCGGCGCGCGATTCGCTTTCCATTCTCGATCAGGCGATCGCCCATGGCGGCGACCGCGTCGATCCCGCCACCGTGCGCGCCATGCTCGGCCTTGCCGACCGCGCGCGCATCGTCGACCTGTTCGAGCACATCATGAAGGGCGATGTGGCCGCCGCCCTTGCCGAGTTCGGCGCCCAGTACGACACCGGCGCCGACCCTGCCACCGTGCTGACCGACCTTGCCGAATTCACCCATCTGGTGACGCGTCTGCGGTTTGTGCCTTCGGCGGCGGACGACGCGTCGTTGTCGGAGGAAGAGCGCCGGCGCGGCGGCGCGTTCGCCGAAAAGCTTTCGGTCAAGGTGCTGTCGCGCGCCTGGCAGATGCTGTTGAAGGGCATACCCGAGGTGCAGACATCGAACCGCCCGGTAAGCGCCGCCGAGATGGTGTTGATCAGGCTTGCCCATGCCGCCGACCTGCCGACGCTGGACGAGGCGCTGAAGGCGCTGGAGGACGGTGCGGCGCCTGCCATGCCCGGCGGGAAGCGGCCTTCCGCGCCCTCGGCCGCATCCGGCGGCGGCAATGGCGGGGCGGCGACCGCGCAGGCGCAGGCTCGCATGCCCGTGACGCCGGGCGGCGGGCAGACCATGCGGCTGGTTGAAGCCGAACCGGAAAACCTCGCCGCTTCGCCCGCGCCGGCCCAGCAGGTCGCGCCCGAAGTGCCGGTCGAATCGCTGGCCGACATCGTCGCGCTTGCCGATGCGCATCGCGACATGACCTTCAAGGTGCTGTTGAAGCGCTGCGTGCGCCCGGTGCGCTTCGAGCCCGGCCGTATCGACGTCAATCTGACCGACGACGCACCGAAAATGCTGCTCAACGACATGACGACCAGGCTGCGCGCCTGGACCGGGCGGACATGGCTGGTCTCGTTGTCGAAGGAGGAGGGCGGCACGACGCTGGCCGAACAGGAGACGGCGCGCCGCGAAACGGCCATTCTCGATGCCCGCAACGACCCGACGGTGGCTGCCGTCCTGTCGCGCTTTCCGGGCTCCAGGATCATCGACGTGCGCATTCCGGATGCGCCGGACGCGGAAACCGAGGTCGATGGCGAAATGCCGCTCGATCCGTCCGCTGACGCTGACGATTAGAACTCACACACGATAAAGGATTGCGCGATGAAGGATCTTCTCGGCCTGATGGGCAAGGCAAAGGAAATGCAGGCCAAGTTTCAGGCCATGCAGGAGGAAATCGCCGATCTTGAGGCCTCCGGCCAGGCCGGCGGCGGCATGGTCAGCGTCACCTTGAGCGGCAAGTTCGAGATGAAGGCATTGAAGATCGACCCCTCGCTGTTCAAGGAAAACGAGGTCGAGATTCTCGAGGATCTGATCCTCGCCGCCCATAACGACGCCAAGGTCAAGGTCGAGCAGATCATGCAGGACAAGACCCGCGAACTGACCGCCGGCATGCCGCTGCCGCCCGGAATGAAGCTGCCGTTCTAACAGGCTGCGAGGCCGGCGCGCGAAAGCCTTCCTCACCAATTGTTTCAACCCGTTAAATCATCGTGTTGAAATTGCTAAGCCTTTAGCCATCTTTTTGCCCTAAAGCCTCTCATTCTGGCCATAAACGGGGACAGGGGCGGCAGCAACAGGATGAGGGTTTTTCGTTGATCGCCGCGCGATGGAGGGTGCCGCTTGTGCTTGGCGCCATTCTCACTCCCTTCATGCTGGCTGGATGCAGCCAGACCACCTCACACGGAATGTCGGTCGCCGCTTTGACCGACTCGCTCGGTTCCACCAAGGTGCGCCCTTACCGCTACACCGCGCGGGACCGGGAATGCATGGAGCGGGTGATGTTCTTCGAATCCAACCGCTCGAGCCGCGACGGCATGATCGCCGTTGGAACGGTGGTGATGAACCGGCTTCGCTCGGGCAAGCATGGCGATTCGATTTGCGCCGTCGTCGGCGAAAAGGGCCAGTTCGCGCCCGGCGTGATGACACGCAAGATGAATTCCAAGGCCATGCCCGACGTTCAGGAAGCTGCCAAAGCAGTGCTCAAGGGCGAGCGGCATGCCAAGATGCGCAGCGCCATGTTCTTCCACACGGCCGGCCTAAAATTCCCCTACAAGAACATGCATTACGTGGCGGTTGCCGGCGGCAATGCCTTTTATGAAAAGCGCACCCGCAACTGGAAACCCCTGCCGCCCGAATCGACGGTGATGGTCGCCGACGCCGCACCGGCCACAAAGGCCAAGGCTCTGCCCGGCGTGGAGCGGAGCGAACCGGTGGTACTGGCTTCTGCAGAGACCGACACGATGACGACCGCCGCGGTTTCCGGCATCCCGACGCCCAAGGCGCGGCCTGACGGCGATCGCGTCGCTTCGGCAAAGGTGAACCAGCCCGACCCCGCCCGCTTCGGAACGGTCACGGCGGCCCGCGTCACCGAGGCATCCTATTCGGAGCCCTCCGACCAGCCGGTCATGGCTTTCGAGCAGACGCCTGAAAATACGTCTTCCATCGGCGCGCTGATTGCGGCGGAAAGCCGTCCGGTGAGCGAATAGGCGTAGGCATCGGCGCTCCTGCGCTCTACCCGCCGGACGCCAATCGCTTTATATCGGCGTTATGTCCAAGCGAATCGCCGGCCCCGAGATCGAACGTCTCATTCAGCTTCTGGCCAAGGTGCCGGGCCTCGGGCCGCGCTCGGCGCGCCGCGCCGCGCTTCATCTCATCAAGAAGAAAGAGCAATTGCTGGCGCCGCTGGCCGGCGCCATGACCGATGCGGTCGACAAGGTGCGCGTGTGCTCCACCTGCGGCAATGTCGATACGTCGGACCCATGCATGATCTGCACCGATCCGCGCCGCGACCCGGCGACGCTGATCGTGGTCGAGGACGTGTCGGACCTTTGGGCGCTGGAGCGCGCCGCGGCGATGAGCGTGCGCTATCATGTGCTCGGCGGCACGCTGTCGCCGCTCGACGGCGTTGGTCCGGATCAGCTCAACATCCGTCCGCTGGTGGATCGCATAGCGGCGGGCGAGGTGAAGGAAGTGATTCTGGCGGTCAATGCCACGGTGGAAGGCCAGACCACGGCGCATTATCTCACCGACCAGCTTTCCGGCTTCGACATCAAGGTGACACGGCTGGCGCATGGCGTGCCGGTGGGCGGCGAACTCGATTATCTCGATGACGGCACGCTGGCTGCGGCGCTGAAATCGCGGACGGCGTTTTGATTGCAAGGCATTCATGATTCGGAATCTAGCGAAGAAATCCTGGCTGTTCGGCGTCTTTGCGACATTGCTTGTATTGGTGCTGGGCTGCTTCGCTTCGGCACGTCCCGCTTCCGCAGCGCGGATCGACGACCAGTTCCGTGCCTGGCTCGCCAATGATCTGTGGCCGGAGGCGAAAGCGAAAGGGATTTCGCAAACGACGTTCAATGCCGCCTTCGATGGCGTGACGCCGAATCTCGAACTGCCGGGCCTCGTCATGCCCGGCGAGAAGCCGAAAGTGCCGAAGGCCCAGCATCAGGCCGAATTTGGCGCGCCGGGCGCCTATTTCTCCGAAAAGACGATGGGCGCCGTCACCGCCGGCGGGCGCGCGCGTGCCGGCAAATACGCCGCCACGCTCGCCGCCATCGAGAAACGCTACGGCGTGCCGGGTTCCGTCGTTCTGGCGATCTGGGGGCGGGAAACCGGTTTCGGCCGGGTCAAATTGCCCTATGACGCCTTTACGGTTCTGGGCACGAAAGCCTTCATGTCGAACCGCAAGGCAATGTTCCGCACCGAATTGCTGGCGGCGCTGGAAATGGTTCAGCGCGGGCTGGCTCCGGTCGGCGCGATGAAATCGTCATGGGCCGGGGCGCTCGGCCAGCCGCAATTCATGCCGACCTCGTTTCTCAAGCATGCCGTCGATGGCGACGGCGACGGGCGCGCCGATATCTGGAATTCCGCCCCCGACGCCCTGGCGTCCATCGCCAGTTATCTGGCCCATTATGGCTGGCAGCGCGGCCGCGACTGGGGGTTTGAGGTCACGGTGCCGGCAAATGTTTCCTGCGCTTTGGAGGGGCCGGATCGCGGCCGGGAAATTTCCCGATGGGAGCGCATGGGCATCGCCCGTGTCAGCGGCAAGCCGTTCCCCTCGCATGAGGCGGGCCGGGAAGGTTTTCTGCTGATGCCGGCTGGCAGATTGGGGCCGGCCTTCATCGCCACGCCCAATTTCTACGTGCTGAAAGACTACAATATGAGCGATCTCTATGCGCTGTTCATCGGCCATGCCGCCGACCGGATCGCCTATGGCGACAGCCGGTTCAGCCATGGCTGGCAGAAGGTGGACAGGCTTTACCGCTCGGATATCGCCGCCATGCAGCGCGCGCTGGAGAAGAAGGGCTACGACGTCGGCTCGGCAGACGGCCTGCCCGGCTTCAAGACGCGCCGCTCGATCGGCGATTGGCAGGCGAGGAACGGCCGCGCCGCCACCTGTTTTCCTGACAAGGAACTGGTGCGGGCGCTGCGATAGAGTGCCGTGCGTTCACTTGAACGCGCAAAGAACACTCTGCCGCTTCGATGTTCGGCTTTACGCCGCCTGATCCAGCTCTTTGCGTATGTCGGCCAGAATCTCGAACGAACGCACCCGCGCGGCATGGTCGAATACTTGCGCGGTGACCATCAGTTCGTCCGCGCCGGTGCGGGCGACGAAGGCTTCCAGGCCGCGCCTGACGGTTTCGGGCGAGCCGACCACCGCGCACGACAGCGCCTGCGCCAGCGTGGCTCGCGCCATCGGGTCGAGATCGGCCTCGTAGTTTTCGACCGGCGGCGGCAACCGGCCGGGGCGGCCGCTGCGCAAATTGACGAAAGCCTGCTGCAATGAGGTGAACAGGAGCTTTGCCTCCTCGTCGGTTGGCGCCGCGACCACGTTCAGCCCCAGCATGGCATGGGGCTTGTCGAGGTGTTCGGAGGGCTGGAATCGCGAGCGGTAGACATCGAGCGCCCGATCCAGTTCCGCCGGCGCGAAATGCGAGGCGAAGGCATAGGGCAGGCCGAGCATCGCGGCCAGTTGCGCGCCATACAGGCTGGAGCCGAGAATCCACACCGGCACGGTTTCGCCTTCTCCCGGCACGGCGTGGACGCGCTGGCCTTCTTTCGCGGGTTGGAAATAACCCATCAGTTCCACGACATCCTGCGGGAATGTGTCGACGCTGGCGTCCAGATTGCGGCGCAGCGCCCGCGCCGTCAGCATGTCGGTGCCGGGCGCGCGGCCAAGGCCGAGGTCGATGCGGCCGGGATGAAGGGCCGCCAGCGTGCCGAACTGTTCGGCGATGACCAGCGGCGCATGATTGGGCAGCATGATGCCGCCGGCGCCGACGCGGATCGTTTTCGTGCCCGCCGCGACATGGGCGATGACCACCGCCGTTGCCGCGCTGGCGATGCCCTGCATGTTGTGATGCTCGGCCATCCAGTAGCGGTGATAGCCGAGTCGCTCGGCATGCCGCGCAAGATCGAGCGAATTGGCCAGCGATTGCGCGGCGCTGCCGCCTTCGACTATGGGCGACAGGTCGAGGACGGAAAGAACAGGCATGCCAGGATCTCCAGTGCTCCCGCCCATATGGGTTTACGGCACCGGCCCTGCAAGCAGCGATGTCAGGCCGGCGCCTCTTCCTGCGCCTTCCGCCTGCCCGGCTTTTTGGGAGCGGCTTTTTTGCCAACCGCCTTCGGCGCCGGCCGGCGGCGCACCGGATGGCGCTTGGGCAGGGCTTTCAACGGTTTGGCGCTTTCATCGGCCAGTGCCCGGCGCACCGTCTCGGCCACCGTCGTGGTGATGAAATCGGCGCCCGCGCCGTCTTCCGTGATTGCATTGCGCCCGCGCCCGTCCGGCAGCATCGGCACCAGCAGGCCGACACGCAAGCCGGCCTTGCGTCGTTTGAGCCGGCGCACGGCGTGGCGGGCCTGTGACAGGGAAGTTGGATTGAGATAGGCGAGGACCATCGTATCGACCCCGTCGAGGTCCAATGCCGCGAGCCCCACCGGCGTGAAGGATTGGTGGCTGCCGACGATGGCCTCCGCGCCCTGGATTTCCAGCACCTGCGCCACCATGGCGGCGGCCGCGTCGTCGATTTCGCCGCGTCCGCCGGTGCAGATCAGCCTGCGGCCTTCGCCGCCGGGCAAGGCCGGCTCGCTGTCCTCGCTGCCGGATGCCTCGCTATCCCTTGAGAGTTCGTCGGAGTTGCCGTTTTCCTCTTCCTCGTCTTCGGCAAGATCGGCCAGTTCCTGCACCAGCGTGTTGGCGGCGGAAGCAAAACGCACGCGCTGTTCGTTGGTCATGACACCGCGTTGCCGGTCTGTTTCCCCGAGAGCCAGCGCCGGCATCGCCACCGCGTCGTAGAAATCGACGAGATATTCGTCCTCCAGGTAATCCTCGGCGAAATCCGCTGCTTCGTAGGGGTCGCCGGCCAGCAATCGCTGGTAAACGCGCGCATGCGGCTCCAGTACCGGTTCGTTGCCGAGCAGGACGTCCAGGAATTCGAACTGCGAGACGTGCCGGCCGAGCACGACCAGGCAAACGGTCAGCGGTGTCGACAGGACCAGGCCGAGCGGCCCCCACAGCCACGCCCAGAAGATCGCCGCGATGATGATGGCCAGTGACGAAAGCCCGGTCTCGGAGCCATAAAGCCAGGGCTCCAGCACATTGCCGGAGATCAGTTCCATGACCAGGAACAGCGCCGCCGTCCATATCAGCGGCATCCAGCCCGGAGAGACCGCCAGCGTCAGAAGCAGCGGCATCATCATGCCGATTGCCGGGCCGATATACGGCACGAAGCGCAGGATCAGGGTCAATCCTCCCCACAACAATGCGTTGGGGATGCCGAGCAGCCACAGGCCGATGGTGATCGGGATCGCATAGATCGTGTTGATGACCAGTTGCATCAGCAGGTAGCGGCCGACGCGGCTGCCGGCGTCCTGAAGCGCCTCCGTGGTCTTGTGAAGATCGCCATGGCCGACCAGCCGTATGAACCTGTCGCGCAGGTCTTCCCGCTCCAGAAGCATGAACACCACAACGACGATGATCAGGCCCGCCGTCGAGAACGGGCTGATCAGCGGAACGACGATATTGCGAAGTATGTCGATCGGACTCTCATGCGAGACGACCTCCACGGGAAGCGGCTTCTGGGTGGATATTTCGGCAACCTGCGTGCCTGCCTGCAATTCCTGGCCGACACGTTCGGCCGCTCCCGTCAGGCGCTCTATGATGCCGCCGCCGGTGCCCAGTTCGCGCAGGGAATGGATTTTTTCGATGATGTTGGCCTGATAGGTCGGAATGTTCTGCGCCAGGTTGGAGATCTGGCTCGCCACCAGAAAGGTGAAACACGCAATGACGATGAAGGCCATCAGGACCGTCATGACGACGGCGAGCACCTTGGGGATGGACATCTTGCGCAAGGCCGAGACGATCGGCGCCAGCGCGAAGGTCAGCAGCAGCGCGATCGCCAGCGGCAGCAGCACGTCCCTGCCCAGATAGAGCACCGCGGTAACGCCGATGAGAGAGACGATCGGAGGCAGGGAAATGCGAGTCAGGTTCCCGTCCGGTTCCTGTCGGACGACATCGATTTCACGCCGACTTCCGGAGTTCGTCGTCATCGGCCTCCCCCTCTCTCGATCGTGGCGATCATCAATCGGCAAACTATCGCCCAAGGCAACGCATACCTTTCGGTAAAGTTCCTTAGCCGCACTCCAGCCTCGAATACTGTCTCCACGCCGCAACGCTGCGGATTTTCATGGCTGGCATACCGATTTGGTACTTGAACTCTGGCTTTGCAGGGGTATGTAAGCGTCGCGAATGACTGCAAGGATATAGAGACACAGACTTGGCTATTTACAGGGAAAAAGATATTTTCGAGCGGCGCAACGCCGCAAACGAGGCAAAGAAGGCGCTTCTGGAGCGCTTCAAGGCAAGACCGGCGGAAGACGACCCCCAGGTTCTGGCGCGCAAGGCCGAACGGCAGAAAATTCTCGAAGCACGCAAGATTCGCGACGCCGAGAAAGCGCGGCTGAAGCAGGAGAAGCTTGCCCGCGAGGCCGCCGAGAAGGCTGCGCGTGAGGCAGCGGAAGAGGCCGCGCGGATCGAGGCGGAAGCCAAGGCCGCGGCTGAGGCCAAGATTCGCGAGGCTGAAGAGAACGAACGCATCGCCCGTGTGCTTGCCGATGAGGCTGAACGCAAGGCGAAGCGGGACGCTCGCTATGCCGCGCGCAAGGCACGTGTCGGCCGCACACCTCCGGGCTTCACCGCTCGCTGACGCTATCCGGCGCAAACGCATTGCGATTTCAGGGAGCGGGCCGGAAGCCGGCCCGCTTCTGCTTCAAATGCTGTTGTCAGGCCGCCAGTTTCAAGCCGAGAATGCCGCATACGATAAGGGCGATGCAACCGAGCCGCACCGCGCTCGCCGGTTCGCCAAGAAGCCAGATGCCGAGCAGCGCGGTGCCGACTGTGCCGATGCCGGTCCATACGGCATAAGCCGTTCCTACCGGCAATCCCTTGAGCGCAATACCCAGCAGAATCATGCTGGCGATCATCGAGAACACGGTGAGAACTGTCGGTACGGGCCGGGTGAAGCCGTCGGTGTATTTAAGGCCGATCGCCCAGCCGATTTCGAGCAGGCCGGCGAAGAACAGGAATATCCAGGACATTGAACGCTCCGTCGGTGGCGGGTCGTCCCGTCCTTTTTGACAAAAATGCAGGGTCGTCCCCGCGCCGGCTATGTAGCAACGGCCGGCCTTCCGATCAACCGGCCGTTCGATCCAGCCCGGCTATTTATCCTTGATGCGGATCGCGGCAACCGGAGCCGGCTTGGGCGCAGCGGCCGCCGGCGGCTTCTTGGCGTCCTTTTTCGGCTTGCGGGCTTCTCTGCCCGGCTTCATCGCACCTTTGGCCATGACCGTTCCTCCGCTTGGGTCAACTCACTGAAGCAAGAAGTTCTGTCGGCCGCAAGAGGCAAAAGCGGGCGCTGCCGGCCGCTGAGGCGATCTTGCCGATCCGCCGGTCCCTGCTTATGGTGGAAACAAGGGGATGGGGTTCCCCAAAACCGCCCGACAAGGGCTGATGACTCCTGCTGTGTGGAAACACACTGTCGGGTCTTGTCGTCTGGCAATCATCCACAGTGTTGCGGGTTGTCCCGGCCTGTTCCACCACATGAAAGCGCGCCATGGCATTACCGCGAGGTGATGCCATGGGGTCGGTCGAGACGATGAGCGGCAGGGTTGCAAAAGGGATTTGCGCCCTGCCGGGAAGGGTTGGATCATATGCAGAGCATGCTTCATGTCATGATCTGGGTGGCGCTCGGCAGCGCCCTCGGCGGCCCGGCGCGCTACTTCGTGTCGGGCTTGATCGGGCGGCATGTCGGCGAAACCTTTCCTTGGGGCACGATGGCGGTCAATGTCAGCGGCGCATTCGCCGTCGGGCTTCTCGCTGCCGCCGCGACGATTGAGGGATTGATGCCCATGCCGGCCGGATGGCAATTCGCCGTCACCGGCTTCCTCGGCGCCTACACCACGGTTTCCTCGTTCAGCCTGCAAACCATGGCGCTCGCGCTTGACGGTGAATTCCTCAAGGCCGGCGGCAATATTGCGCTGTCTTTGCTCCTGTGCCTCGCGGGCGTGGCGCTCGGCTATGGCGCGGGCATCGTCCTGCCGGGAGCCGGCCTTTGATGAGCGGCTCGCGCGAAATATTGTCCCTCTATGCTGTCGTCGCGATCGGCTCGGTCATCGGCAGCGTGCTGCGCGCCCTGGCGTCGCTGGCCGCGCTTGCCTGGATCGGAGCGGCATTTCCGTGGGGCACGCTGTTCGTCAATGTTGCCGGCTCGTTGATCATCGGCTTCTATGCGGCGATCACCGGGCCGAACGGGCGGATTTTCGCCAGTGTGTACCAGCGTCAGTTCGTGATGACGGGCATATGCGGCGGCTTCACCACCTTTTCGGTCTTCAGCCTTGAGGCATTCAGATTCTTGAACGCCGGCGATCTTGCCTTGTCTGGCCTTTATGTCGGTGTTTCGATTGCTGCATGGCTGTTGTCGGTCTGGCTCGGCCACGCGCTCGGCTCACGTTTCAATCGTCTCGGAGGATTTTGACCATGCAGATCCCGCGTCAAGCTGTTCTTCTTCGGATATTCATTGGCGAGAACGACCGCGATGATGGCCGTCCGCTTTACGAGTCGATCGTGCTCAAGGCTCGCGAAATGCAGCTTGCCGGCGCGACGGTACTGCGCGGCGGCATGGGTTTCGGTCATTCGAGCCGGCTTCACACCGCCAAGATCCTGCGGCTGTCGGAAGACCTTCCGCTGATTGTCGAGATCGTCGACAGCGAGGAAAGGATCAACGCCTTCCTCCCGGTTCTGGAAGGCATCATGTCGAGCGGGCTGGTGACGCTGGAAAAGCTGCAGGTGCTGCAATACGGTGCAAAAGCCTGACGGTTTGTCATCAACGGAGAACAGAGAGCATGAGCAAGAGCGGCGGCGACGATGACATCTCCCCATCGAAACGCATAGACGGCAGGATTCGGGAACTGGGCGACTGGCGCGGCGAGATGCTTTCACGGGTTCGCGCCGTCATCCGGCGGGCCGACCCCGAAGTGGTCGAGGAGTGGAAATGGCGAGGGGTTCCGGTGTGGGAGCATGCCGGCATCATCTGCACCGGCGAAACCTACAAGACCGCCGTCAAACTCACCTTCGCCAAGGGCGCCTCGCTGCCGGATCCTTCAGGTCTGTTCAATTCCAGCCTTGAGGGGAACACAAGGCGCGCCATCGATCTTCATGAAGGCGACGACATCGACGAGCCGGCATTGACGGCGCTTATCCGCGAAGCGCTGGCCCTGAACACCGCCCGAAGCCGCTCGAAGCGGAGATAGCTCCCCCGCTCTTCGCGCTTCTTCTTGCATCTCTTTGCCGTTTCAGGCGCCATTTCGATCATATTGATGGTCCTGACCCTAGATCGCCTGCCCGCCCGAGACCTCGATACGTTGAGCGTTCACCCAGCGATTGTCTTCCGAAAGAAGCGACGCGATCATCGGACCGATGTCGTCGGGGAGGCCAGGGCGACCGAGCGCGGTCGCCTCGGCAATGTGCCGGGCCACCTCCGGGTTGTCGCGCACCGCGCCACCTGAGAAGTCGGTCTGGATGGCGCCCGGCGCGACGGTATTGACGGCGATGCGGCGCGGTCCGAGTTCCTTGGCCATGTAGCGGGTCATCACCTCGACCGCGCCCTTCATCGAGCCATAGGCGATGCGGCCGGGATAGATGATGCGGGTCAGGCCGGAGGAGATGTTCACGATCCTGCCTCCATCCGCGATCAGCGGCAGCAATGTCTGCGTCAGGAAGAACGGGCCCTTGAGGTGGATGCGGTAGGCCGCATCGAAATCCTCTTCATTCACCTCGTTGATCAGGCCGCTATGCGATGTGCCGGCCATGTTGACGAGGAAGTCGAAGCGTTCCGCCACCCATTCGTCGAGAACGCTCCGAACTTTGTCGGCGAAACCGGGAAACGCGCCCGTGTCGCCGGTGTCGAGTTGCAACGCGACCGCGCGTGCGCCGGCTTGCTGGACTGCCGCCACCACCTCATCGGCGGCGGCTCGGTTGCTGTTGTAGGTCAGGATCGACGATACGCCGCGGCGCGCGAGCGCCTCCACGGTCGAGCGGCCGAGACCGCGGCTGCCACCGGTGACCAGCGCGATTGGGAATGTTGGCATGGGAATCTCCATTCTGTCAGGATCCTAATGTAATATTCATGCCAACCATGATTAGATCGCGCTTCCCGTCAGCATTGTTTTGCAGGATAGAATAATCCGCATGGATCGGCTCGCTACGCTCAATCTTTTCGTCCGCATCGTCGAACGAAGCAGCTTCAGCGCGGCCGCGGCGGATTGCGGCGTTTCGCGGCCGGTCGCGACCGCCGCCATCAAGGCTCTGGAGGCGCGGCTCGGCACACGGCTTCTGCAGCGTTCCACCCGCCACGTTCAGCCTACGGTCGAGGGTGAAGCCTATTACCATCGCTGCGTCGCCATCCTCGCCGATCTCGAGGATGCGGATCGAGGTGCCGGCGGCGCGGTTGCCGGGGTGGTCCGTGTCGATGTCGTCGGCCACCTCGCCCGCACGGTATTGCTGCCGGCACTGCCCGATTTCCTGGCGCGACATCCAAAGTTGACCGTCCATCTCGGCGAAGGTGAGCGCTTCGTCGATCTGGTGCGCGAGGGCGTGGATTGCGTCGTACGTGCCGGCGAGTTGGTCGATAGCGACATGGTGGTCCGGCGACTGGGCATGATGGAGGAGATCACCGTCGCGAGTCCTGCCTATCTCGCAAAACACGGGACACCGCTTACCCCGGACGAACTGGATGGCCATCGGATGATCGGCTTCGTCTCGTCACGCACGGGCCAGCCGCTTCCGCTCGAGTTTACGCGCGATGGCGGCGTTATCGAGATAGCCTTGCCGGCGCGCGTGCTGGTCGGTGGCGCTGATACCAGCGCGGCGGCCGCGCGGTTCGGCCTGGGGCTCTCCCAAGCGCCCGGTTATCGTTTTGCCGACGACCTGGCGAGTGGCGCGCTGGTCGAGGTACTCGCCGATTTTGCGCCGACGCCGACACCCTTGTCGGTGCTTTACCCGAGCAACCGTCAGCTTTCCCCGCGCGTGCGCGTGTTCGTCGATTGGCTGATCGAGACGATCAGGCCTCGGCTGGACATCGGCTGAACCGGAGCCGAACACGAAGTCGCCTGGCTATTGCGCGCCCAATGTCGGTCGCTCCGCCGGCAGTCTCCCAACGGTGCTGTAACGCCTGGGCCGGCTGACGGTTCATTCCGAAGCCGTCACTCGCGCAGATAAGGCACACCGAGGGTAGCGGGGGCACCGCCGCGCGAGGGGCGGATCGCAAGTGCGACGATCGCCACCACATAGGGCATCATCAGCAGTAACTGATAGGGGACGTCTAGGCCGATGCCCTGGATCTGGAGTTGCAATGCATCGAGCAGCGAAAAGGCCAGCGTCGCGACAAGCACCGGCCATGGCCGCCACAGGCCGGCGATGACGATGATGATCACGAGCCAGCCGCGCCCGTTGGTCATGTCCGGCACGAAACGGGCGGCGGAGCCGACCGACAGGAATGCGCCGCCGATTCCGGCCATGATCCCACCGAAGATCACGGCGGCATATTGCACCGGAGCGACCCCAACGCCTTTTACGTCGAGTGCCTTCGGGTTCTCGCCGGCGCAGCGCACGATCAGCCCGTAGCGGGTCCGGAACAGGAAGAACCAGACCACAGGGACGAGCAGGAAGGCAAGATAGGTGAGCACGCGCTGGTCGAACAGGATCGGACCGACGAGCGGCAACTCGCTCAGACCCGGAATCGGCACATCGGAGAAATGGGGGATTACGGGCGTCTTGCCCTCGCCGGCGAAGGCAGCGCGCAGCCAATAATTGGAAAGGCCGGCGCCGAGCAGGTTGAGCGCAAGGCCCGTTACGATCTGCTCGACTTTGAGCGTGATTGTCATGATCGCGAAGACCAGGGCCATGAGGCCGCCGGTGAGAGCAGCGGCGAAGACGCCGAACCAGAGCGAGCCGCTCTCATAGGCCGCCAGATAGCCGATGAAGGCGCCCATCAGCATCATGCCTTCAACGCCCATATTGTAGACGCCGCTGCGTTCTGCGACGAGCTCGCCGATTGCGGCAAGAAGCAATGGCGTGGCTATGCGGATGGTGGCGGCGGCGATACTGGCCAGAATCGAGGCCTGCAGGAGCTGGTCAAGCATGGCGCACCCTCCTGAGGCGGAAATTGCAGGCCGACCAGCCGCCGAGGAAGAAGAGCAGCAGGATCGCCTCGATGGCATAGATCAAGGCGGAGGGGACGCCGGTCTCGATCTGCATCAGAGTCCCCCCGTTGACCAGCGCGCCGAACAGGATCGCCGCCACGACGATGCCTGCCGGGTGGAGCTGGCCGAGGATAGCGACGATGATGCCGGTATAGCCGTATCCCATGATGGCGCCGGCCTTCAGCCGGTGATGTACGCCATAGACCTCGGTGATGCCGGCGAGCCCGGCAAGCGCGCCGGAAACCAGCAGCACGACGAGGATGACGCGGCGGACATTCGTGCCCTGCACCTCGAGTGCGCGCAGATTGGAACCGGCGGCCTTGATCTCATAGCCTAGCGGCGTTCGCGAAAGCAGGATCTGCACGAGCACCGCGGCCGCCAGCGCCAGCAGGAAGCCGGCATGCAGCCGCGTGCCGGAAAGGAGCACCGGCAGCCAGGCGCTCTTGTCTATCCTTGCCGTCTGCTCGAAGAAGCCGCCGGCCTCGCTCCATGGACCGTTGAGCAGCAGGAGCGAGAGCACATAGACGATGATGTAGTTGAGCATCACCGTCGAGATCACCTCGTCGACAGAGAAGCGTGTCTTCAACACCGCGGCGATCCCGGCATAGAGCGCGCCGCCGACGATGCTGGCGATCACGATCACCGGGAGTTGAACTGCCGCCGGGAAGCCGGCGAGATTGTGCTGGATCCAGAATGCGCACATGGCGCCGGCGAAGACCTGGCCTTCGGCGCCGATGTTCCAGATGCGGGCACGGAAGGCGACGCATGCGGCAAGTCCGGTGAAGATCAGCGGCGTCGCCTTGACCAGCGTCTCGCCGGTGGCTCGCAGCGAACCGAAGCTGCCTTTCAGGAGAGCGGAGAAAGCGTGCAGCGGACTGGCGCCCGCCGCGACGAAAAGCAGGCTGCAAAGGATAAGGGCGCCGGCAAGCGCCACCGCAAGCCCGACGAAGCGGGCGCCCGGCCGTTGCTCGCGGCGGCGTTCCAGGCGCCATGCGGCGAGCGTGATGGCGCTCATGCGGCGGCCGCCTGCTTTTCTTGCCCGGCCATTAGATGCCCGACCTGTTCATAGGTCGCCGCCTGTGTGTCGAGCGTAGCCATCACGCGGCCGCGGAACATGACCATAATGCGATCGGCGAGCTGGAAAAGGTCGTCGAGTTCCTCGCTGGCGAGCAGGATGGCGCAGCCCTCGTCGCGCTTGCGCTGTAATTCACGGTGCACGAAGCCGACCGCGCCGACATCGAGGCCGCGCGTCGGCTGGTTGCAGAGAAGGATGCGCCGCGCCTTGGCGAATTCGCGCGCCAGTATCACCTTCTGCGCGTTGCCCCCGGAAAGCTTGCCGCAGCGCGCCGAGGGACCGGGCGCGGCGATCGCGTAATCGGCGATAGCGGTTTCGGCGTTTGTATCGAGTGCGGTTCGGTCGAGCAGAGGACCCTTACGCCAGCGCGAACTCCATTGCTGGCCGAGCGTCAGGTTCTCCGCAATGGTCAAATCCGAAACCAGCCCGTCGCGGAAGCGGTCGCTTGGGACGTAGCCGACGCCGCGCCCCGCCATCTCGGCGGGGGAGGCGTGCAGAAGCGCCTTGCCCTCGATGGCGATCGAGCCGGAATCCGGCGTCGTCAGGCCAGCCAGGCATTCGAAGATATCGTCCTGTCCATTGCCGGATACGCCGGCTATGCCGAGAATCTCGCCTGCCGCGAGATCGAAGGAAACCTCGCCGAGCGCCGGTCTGCCGTCGCGCGAGAGGGTGAGATCGCGCACAGACAAGACCTGTCCGCTGCCTACCGTGTCGCGTTGGGCGCGTGCGGCGGAAGGCGGCTGGCCGCCGATCATCATGGCAGTCAGCTTGTCGCGCGTCACCTCCGCGGTTTTGACGGTCGCAACCAGCCGACCCTTGCGCAACACGCTGACGCGGTCGGACTGCATGACCTCCGTCATCTTGTGGCTGATGAGCATGACCGAGATGCCGTCATCGATCAGACGGCGGATGACGGCGAAAAGCTTGCGCGACTCGTCGGGCGTCAGTACCGCCGTCGGCTCGTCGAGGATCAGGAGCCGCGCGCCCGTATAGAGCGCCTTGACGATTTCCACCCATTGCTGCTCGCCGACCGACAGGTCGCCCGCCAACCGGTCGGGGGCAAGCGGGATATCGTATTCTTCGCAGATCACAGCGATGCGCCGCAGTGCGCTGCGGCGGTCGAGCGAAAGCCCGGAACCGGTGCCGACGGCGATGTTCTCCAGCACCGTGAAAGTCGGCACGAGCACGAAATGCTGATGCACCATGCCGATGCCGGCACGGATCGCGTCTCCCGGCGAGTTGAGATCGACGGGCGCGCCGTCGATCCGGATCTCGCCTTCATCCGGCTGGTAGAGGCCGTAAAGACAGGAGGAAAGGGTCGACTTGCCGGCCCCGTTTTCACCGAGCAGGCAGTGCAACTCGCCCGCCAGGATATCAAGTGAGATATCCTGGTTTGCCACCATCTGGCCGAAGCTCTTGGTCAGGTGGCGGACGGAGAGCCTCGCCGGCGTGGTCGTATCCATCGGAACCCCGCTCGCTGCCCGGCTATTCGGCCTTGGGCTCACTCATGTCGAGTTCGATCTTCTTCTCGCCGTTCTTGATCGCCTCTTCGGTCTTTTTGGCAAGCGCGAGCACGTCTGCCGGAATCTTGTCCTTCCAGGCCGGATTGACGACCAGGTCGCCGGAGCCTTCGGACCAGGGAAACCATTTCGGCTTCATCGGCGCGTCGAACTCGGCATCGGTGGTCTTGGCCTTCCACCATTGGTCGATGATCCAGTTGATGTGCGGATCCCATTTGACGATCGTGGACGCGACGATCGATTTCGGCGCCACCTTCGACATGTCGACATAATTGCCGAAGCAGCCGATCTGCCGTTCCTCGCAGACTTCGAAGGCGCCCGACATCTGGTAGATCATGTCGGCGCCGGCGGCAATCTGGGCTGACGTCGCCTCGTTGGACTTGGTCGGATCGAACCACGACTGGATGAAGGTCATCTTCGCCTTGACCTCCGGGTTTACGTCGCGCGCACCCTGGAAGAAGGCGTTGATCTGGTCGTTCGTGTCCTCCGCCGGGAAGGTCGATATGGCGCCGATGACGTTCGACTTGGTCAGCTTGCCTGCGAACTGGCCCATGACATAGGCCGGCTCGTGCGCATGGATGAAGATCCAGTAGGCATTGCCGCCGAGCCCGTGATTGCCGGAGCCGGACATCACGAACATGGTTTCGGGAAATTCGTCCTTCAACGCCTCGATCGCGTCGACATAGGCGGTATCGCCGAAAAGAATATCGTATTCGCCGGTCTGGGCATAGGTGCGAAAGACCTGCTCGGCATTGTCGTAGACGTTTTCGGTGTAGTTCACCTCGATGTCGAGCCCATGCGGCTTGGCCGCTATGACGCGGTTCATCGAGTTGACGAAGGAGGTCTCCCAAGGCGCCTCCTTGCCGGCCGAAAGGATACCGGCAATCTTCAGCTTCGTCGGCTCTTCGGCGAAAGCATCGCCGGCCGCGAATGACAGTCCCGCCAGCATGGCGAGGGCAAGTCCCACTGTCTTCAGCATGTCGTTCCTCCCTTTGTTGCTACGGCTCAGGCGGCAGGCTTTAGCGGGTCCACGACCTTGAGCCGCACGCAATCGATCGCCCCGAGATCGGTTATGGCGTAGTCGGGAATTGCGGTGATCTGCAGGACGAACATGTACATGAAGGGCCAGGGCAGGGCGCAGCCGAGGGTCCTGGCAGCTTCGTCCAGCGCCTTTTCCTTCCCGGCCATCTCCCGTGGCTCGATATCGGAGACGATGCCGCCTATGGGCAGCGGCAGGAAGGAAATGACCTTGCCGCCATCGACGACCACCTGGCCGCCCTGATTGTCGATGATGTGATTGATGGCAGCCGCCATGTCGTCCGGATTGGTGCCGACGCAGACGATGTTGTTGTCGTCGGGCGCGGTCGAGGTCGCCAATGCACCGGAGCGCAGGCCGAAGCCGGAGGTGAAGGCGACCGGTCGGTTACGCGTTTTCCCGTAGCGCTCGACCACGCAGACATATTGCACGTCCTTTGCCGGATCGGCCTCGACAATGCCGTCGCGGACGGGAAGCGTGACGTCGCGGCGCTTGCGCACGAAGATCTTGTCAGGCGTTACGGCAAGCGTCAGCACCGGGATTTCGGCATCCGCAGTATCGGCGCGCACGACCAAGTCGTCGCGCGTCACGCGATCGACCTTGAAGGTCTTTGTGATTGCCGTGCTGCGCGGTGGTGGCGGCAGGTCGGCGACCAGCGCGCCCTTCCGGGCGGCCAGCTTGCCCTTGGCGATGACCGTCGAGACGCGGAAATCATCGAGGTCCTTGACCAGCAATATGTCGGCCGCAAGCCCTGGCGAGATCGAGCCGACCTTGTTTGCGATCTTCAGCGCCTCGGCGCCGTTGATCGTCGCCATCTGGATCGCGGTGAGCGGCGGCACACCCATGCGGATCGCCATGCGCACCATGTTGTCGAGATGGCCGCGCTCGAGGATGTCACTGGCAACGACGTCGTCGGTGCAGAAGCTGATGCGGCCGGTGGCGGTGATGCCCATTTCCGTGACGATGCGCAGATTCTCGGTCAGGAAATGCGAGATCGAGGATTCGCGCACCACGACATGCATGCCCTTGCGCAGCTTCTCCAGCATCTCCTCGGCGTCGTAGCTCTCGTGGTCGGCGCGCACGCCAGCCTGCAGATAGCTGTTGAGCTTGTGGCCTCGGCACATGGGCGAGCAGCCGAGGATCGGGAGCCTGGTCTTCTCCGCAAGCTCAATCGCGGCCAGCACGTCATCGTCCATCGTGTCGACGAATTCGCGCACCGTCTCCCATATACCGACGCATTCGGGCCAGGAATGGGTGGCGAGATGGTCGTCGGGGCCGAAATAATAGCCGACATTGGAGCGCGGCAGCGTGTAGGGCGTCTTGCAGGGTGCGCCCCAGAATATCTTCAGGGGCGAGGCTTTCGCCTCGTCAAGGAATTCGCGCGCGCCTTCGAGCCCCGACACCACGAGGATCTGGTCGAGTCCGGAGATGATCGAGGTTGTGCCGAGCGGCACCACCGCCTTGGCGAAGCTGGTGACCGACATCTTCGAGCATTCGACATGCAGATGGCCGTCGATCATGCCGGGGCAAAGGTAATGGTCGGTAGCGTCGACGATCTCGGTCTCAGGTCCGCGATAATCGGACACGTCGCCGACGGCAACGATACGATCCTGGTAGATTGCGACATCCGCCGGATAGATTTCCTCCGAGGTGACATTGACAAGCGTCCCGCCGCTGACGATCAGCGTCGCCTTGAGTTCGGCGCGGCCGGCGCGGATGAAATCGCGGATATCGGTCACGGCTCCCCCTGTCCCTTCGCCGGGGAGCCGCTGCTCCCTGTGGTCCCGGCGCGATTGCCTCTTGTCTCGGAAGAGAATGTCGGATTAGCATCGTTCAGGCAATACGCGGTTTCGATTAATTCTTGGACGATTTGTCCAAGATATTGGACGAAGCGAATGGACCTCGAAGCGATAGACTATTTCCTGAAGGTGGCGGAAGCGCAGTCGCTGTCGCGCGCGTCGAAGCTCTTCGGCCTGCCCAAGTCGAGCCTCAGCCATAAGGTCCGCAAGCTCGAGGATTCGCTGGGTGCCGAACTCTTCGTCCGCGATGGCCGTGACCTGTTGCTCAGCGACGCCGGCGCGGAGTTCCTGGAGCATGCCTATCGTATCCGAGAAAGCTGCGAAGGGGCGCAGGCGGCGATCGTGGAGGCGCGCCACGACATCGCCGGCATGCTCACCATTGCCTCGACGGGTGAGTTCGGCACCTCCTTCACCTCCGAGCTGCTCTACGCCTTTCGACGGCAATATCCGCAGATCCGGGTCGAGGTAATCTTCCTGTCGCTCGGCTATTTCCTGGCGCCGGAGCGGCAGCAGAGCTTCGACGGCATTTTCTATTGGGGCGATCCGCCGAACACCGATTATATCGCGCGCAAGCTTGGCCAAGCCTCCTCCGGCCTCTATGCGAGCCCGCGCTATCTGGAGCGGCACGGCAGCCCCAAGATTCCGGTCGATCTGGCACGCCATAATGCCGTCGCCTTCCGCCAGCCGAACGGGCTGGAGCCTTGGCTGCTGCAGCGCGAGGGCCAGAGCGTACGCCACGAGCCCTCGGCGCTGTGCATGGCGAACGACTACTGGATGCTGAAATATTTCGCCGTTGCCGGCGAAGGCATCGTCTACCTGCCAGCCTTCTTCACCGAGATCGAATGTATGAACGGCGATCTGGTGCCTGTGATGCCTGAGTGGCAGTCGCCGCCGACGGCCATCAACCTTCTCTACATGCGCCGGCGCTACGTCTCGCGCAAATTCGCCGCCTTCCTCGATTTCTGCCTCGACTATTACCGGCGGCGGGAGGCCAACAATGTGCCGCGCTATTGCGTCGAGATCGTCCGCCCGCCGGCGGAAGCTTCCGTTTTGAGAGAGGAGAGATGATGAAAAGCTGGGCCGAGAGAGCGCCGAAACTGGTGGACGTGGCGACGGGCAGGGCGCCCGCCGACATGGTGGTGCGAAATGTGCGCTGGGTGAATGTCCATTCGGGCGAGATCATTTCCGGCACGGACGTGGCGATTTCCGCCGGCCGTTTTGCTTTTGTCGGGCCGGATGCCTCGCATGCGATCGGTGACGGAACCGAGGTGATCGACGGCGCCGGCCGCTATGCGCTGCCGGGCCTGTGCGACGCGCATATGCATGTCGAGAGCGGGATGATCACGGTGACGGAGTTCGCCCGCGCCGTCATCCCACACGGCACGACCTCCATGTTCATCGACCCGCACGAGATCGCCAATGTGCTCGGCATGGCGGGCGTCAAGCTGATGCATGACGAGGCCGCCGGCCTGCCGATCAACGTTTTCGTGCAGATGCCGAGTTGCGTGCCGAGCGCGCCCGGACTGGAGCATGCCGGCGCGAGCCTCGGGCCGAACGAGGTGCGCGAGGCGATGGCATGGCCGAACATTATCGGCCTCGGCGAGATGATGAATTTCCCCGGCGTCGCGGCAGGCGACGCAAACATGCTGGCCGAGATCGCCGCCACCCAAGCGGCCGGCAAGACCGTCGGCGGCCACTACGCCTCGAAGGATCTCGGCCTGCCTTTCCACGGCTATGTCGCCGGCGGGCCGGCGGACGACCATGAGGGCACCACGCTCGATGATGCTATCGCGCGTGTGCGCCAGGGCATGCGCGCCATGCTGAGGCTTGGCTCGGCCTGGTACGATGTCGCCGCGCAGGTGAAGGCGGTGACGGAGCGCGGACTCGACTCGCGTCATTTCGTGTTGTGCACCGACGACAGCCATTCCGGCACGCTGGTGCATGAAGGCCACATGAACCGCGTGGTGCGCCACGCCATCGCGCAGGGGTTGAACCCGGTTACGGCCATCCAGATGGCCACCATCAACACGGCTTCGCATTTCGGGCTGGAGCGCGAACTGGGCTCGATCACGCCTGGCCGCCGCGCCGACCTGATCCTGACCTCCGACCTGCCATCGCTGGCCGTCGAGCTCGTCATCGCGCGCGGCAAGGTCATGGCCAAGGACGGCCGGCTGACTGCCGATATTCCCCCCTATGGCTATCCCGATAGCGCCAGGAACACGGTCCGCCTTGGCAAGTCGCTGACGGCGGAGAATTTCGACATACCGGCGCTGGAAGGCGCTAATGAGGTGACGGCGCGTGTTATCGGTGTCATCGAAAACCAGGCGCCGACCAGGGCGCTGGAATGCGAATTGCCGGTCCAGGATGGGCTGGTCGGCATGGACCGCGAGGGCGATGTCTGCCAGATCGCGCTGGTCGAACGCCATCGCGCCACCGGCGGCGTCACCAACGGCTTCGTCTCCGGCTTCGGCTACGACAAGCCTTGCGCCGTCGCCAGCACCGTGGCGCATGATAGCCACCACATGATCGTGGTCGGGACCGACAAAAAGGACATGGCGCTCGCCGCAAATCGGTTGGCGGAGGTCGGCGGCGGTGTCGTCGTCTATAGCGAGGGCCGCGAGTTGGCGCTGGTCCGCCTGCCGATCGCCGGGCTGATGTCGGATCAACGTGCCGAGATCGTGGCGGAAGAAGCGGACGCGTTGATCACGGCGATGCGCGACTGCGGCTGCACGCTCAACAACGCCTATATGCAGCATTCGCTTTTGGCACTGGTCGTCATCCCCGAACTCCGCATTTCCGACATTGGCCTGATCGACGTAACGCGGTTCGAGCCGACAGATCTGCTTGTGAGCTGATTCCTCGGGGCGTCGCCGGGCCTTGACCTCAACCAGTTGATCCTCCTGTTCGTTCATCGCATGCAGCCCCTATGACGGCGGCGTCACGCATCTGCTGATCCACCGCAGCGCTGATCCATCTTCCCCTCCGATCATGCCACTGCGACCTTCGCCATTACCGCGGCGTTTCTGCTGCTTGTGCCGGCGAACGGGACCGTGGTTCCTCGCCGCTGCCGTCCTCGTGACGATCTCCCGTGTCTATATCGGAACGCATTATGTTAGCGACGTTCTCGGGGGAGCCGCGACAGTATCGTCGCGGCAATGCTCGTCCGTGTGTTCTCAGCGTTGCGGGTCTCGGGGACGGCCGAGCAGCCGTCTCCGCAGGCCTTGCGGGTGTCAGACCGCGATTTTGCCGCCGCCCTGCTTCGTGATCACCACGACTGCCGGACGCACCGGCATGTCGGGCTGGAAATCGGGCCAGCGGGTCGACAGGTCCTCGTAATAGGACGGGCGGCCGAAGCCTTCCCATTCCTCGCCGCCATCGCCCGGATGCTGCACGGCGACGAAAGCCGTCTCGTCATCCGGCGTGAACAGCGGGCCGCACATTTCGGCGCCCACCGGCACGCGGAAGAACAGCTTCGAGGTTGCGCGCGCCTCGCCTTCCGTGTCCACCGCCCACAGACCGTCGGTGCGGCCGGTGTCCTTGGCGTTGTTGCCGTCGGTCGAGACCCACAGCCGGCCGGCCGTGTCGACGGCGCAGTTGTCGGGCATGCCGAACCAGCCGTTTTCCGTGGTCGAGGTCGAGAATGAGGCGCCGATTTCCGCCACCGACGGATCGCCACACTTCAGCAGCACTTCCCACTTGCCGCTGGTGGCGGTGAAATCGGCCTCGTCCTCGATGATCTCGATGATGTGGCCGAAGGCGTTTTTGGCGCGCGGGTTGGCGGCGTCGACCTGCTCGTCGGTGCGGCGCGTGTTGTTGGTCAACATGACATAGACCTTGCCGTTGACTCCGTTGGGCTGGATGTCTTCGGGGCGGTCCATCTTGGTCGCGCCGAGAAGGTCGGCGGCGCGGCGGGTCTCGATCAGCACGTCGGCCTGCGAACTGAAGCTGTTTTCGGCCGTCAGCGGGCCTTCGCCGAAGGTCAGCGGCAGCCATTCGACCGAGCCGTCCTCGTCGAAGCGGGCGGTGTAGAGCGTGCCCTCGTCGAGCAGGTCCATATTGGCCGCACGGTCGTCTGGGTTGAACGCGCCGGCGGTGACGAATTTGTAGACATAGTCGAAGCGCTCGTCGTCGCCGAGATAGAAGACGACGCGCCCGTCCTTCGCCACGATCGATTCCGCGCCCTCGTGCTTGAAGCGGCCCAAAGCGGTGCGCTTCTTCGGCGTCGAGGTGGGATCATCGACGTCGACCTCGACGATCCAGCCGAAGCGGTTGGGCTCGTTCGGCTCCTTGGCGAGGTCATAGCGGTCGTAATGGGCCGCCCACTCATAGGCGCCCTCGGGGATACCCATGCGCTTGTAGTTTGCCGCTTCCGGGTGATCGGCCGGCAGCTCGCCAGAGAAATAGCCGTGGATATTCTCTTCGGCCATGATGTAGGTGCCCCAGGGAGTCACGCCGCCGGCGCAGTTGTTGACGGTGCCGAGAACCTTGAGGCCGGACGGATCGGCATTGGTCTTGACGCGATCATGGCCGGCGACCGGTCCGGAAAGCTGCATCTCGGTGCCGGCAGTGATGCGGCGATTGAGCTTGCCGTCGCGCACGACCTGCCACTTGCCGTCAACCTTTCGGATCTCGACGACGGCGCCGCCATGGGCGGCGATCTCGATGTCGACCTGCTCCTTGCTGAGCGGGGCCTGCTGGAGCATCTTTTTGCCGTCCTTCTCGCCGATGGTGACCAGGCCGGCGAACATCAGGTGCGGGTTGGTGTATTCGTGGTTGACGACGAGAAGGCCATGCTCCGACGAGCCCTCGAGCGGGATATAGCCGACATAGTCGTTGTTGTAGCCGAACTGCTTCGCCTGGGCGGCGGCCGACTGGTTGGCCGGATCGAACTCCGGCGCGTTGGCGAAGATCGGATCGCCCCAGCGCAGCAGCACGTCGGCGTCGTAGCCGGCGGCGACATGATGCCTGTCGTCGATACCTGTTTCCACCTCGTCGAACACGAAGGCGGACGCTCCGGCAGCATGCGCCTTCTCCGCGGTCAGGAGTGCCACGGGGCTGACGGTCGCGGCGATGGCGGAAACGGCGAGGGAGCCCTTCAGGAAGCCCCGGCGGGAAAAGCGGGCGGCGATGACTTCGCCCATCGTGCGATTGTCGGTGGGATTGGTTCCCGGTCCGTCATTTTCTTCAAGGAGGCTGGTACGGAACTCAGCCTCGACCTGCGTATGGTCCATAGTCTCTATCCCTGGCTATAGCGTTGGTTTGAGAAAGCGCTTTGGCCGGGCATGTCTATCGTAGGGATATAACGCCACGGTGACTGTGCGCCACCGTGGCGGATTGGTTGAGGTTCAGCGCGCTCGCCGTCGAGCTGATCGCCTGGGAAACGGGCTATGCTGATCCGGGGGCCTTCCGCAAGATCTTCGCAAGGTTCATCGGGCTGACGCCCGGCGAATACCGCCAGCGTTTCGGCCACGCCTGCTGAGGGGCGCGGCCAGTCTGATCATGCGGCTGCTGGCTGCTCCGCTGGATAGCCGGCTTCGCCGAGCGCGGCGAGCAGCGCCTGCTCGTTTGCCTTTGAGATGACCTTTACATCGCGCGACGGTGGATCGGTGACGACCTGCGCCTGCGGATCGACGCTCAGGATCGCATTCGTAACCCTGCGGGCGCAGCCGCCGCAGGTCATGCCGGGGATGGTGAACTGGAACATGCGAACTCTCCTCGATGGTGTGTCCGCTGCCTGATATGGACGTTGCCACGATGGCAAGGTCAAGCGTGGCCGCCAGAAAAAAGATCTTGTTCGCAAGCCTTGACCTTCCCATTGTTGGAAGCCTTATCTGGGGTGCAATGGATTTGAGAAGGAAGACTGCCATGACCAATGTCGTTCCATTGCAGAAAGGAGCCGGTGCCAGTTCCACGCTCAGCATTCCCGTTGAGGGAATGACGTGTGCGTCGTGCGTTTCCCATGTGGAAAAGGCGATCGCCAAACTGCCGGATGTGGCGAAAGTGAGCGTCAATCTGGCCACGGAGCGCGCCGATGTCGCTTTCACGGGCAAGCCCGATGCGGCTGTAATCGTCCGCGCTATCGAAGGCGCGGGCTATGGCGTACGGGAAACGACGGTCGAACTGGGCGTGGCCGGCATGACCTGCGCGTCCTGCGTCGCCCATGTCGAAAAGGCCGTCAACGCCGTGCCGGGTGTCGAGACCGCCACGGTCAACCTCGCGACCGAGCGGGTGAGCGTGCGCTACCGCGCCGGCGTCGCCTCGCTGGAAGATATCGAGGCAGCGATCCGCGGCGCCGGCTATGAGCCGCACCGGATCGAAGGCAAAGCCTCTACCGACCGGGAGCGGGAGGCCCGCGAGCGTGAGATGAACGGCCTTCGTCGCTCGCTTCTTATCGCAGCGGTGCTGACGCTGCCGGTCTTCGTCATCGAAATGGGCTCGCACCTCGTGCCGGCGATCCATGATCTGGTGATGAACACGATCGGGACGCAGACGAGCTGGTTGATCCAGTTCGTTCTCACGACAGCCGTGCTGTTTGGACCGGGACGCCTGTTCTTCAAGCGGGGCGTGCCGGCGATGCTGCGCGGCACCCCGGACATGAACGCGCTGGTGATGGTAGGCACGTCCGCAGCCTGGGGCTATTCGGTGGTCGCGACCTTCGCGCCGCAGGTGCTGCCCGCAGGCACGGCCAATGTCTATTACGAGGCCGCGGCGGTCATCGTCACGCTGATTCTGCTCGGCCGCTATCTGGAAGCGAAGGCGAAGGGCCGTACCTCCGAGGCGATCAAGCGGCTGGTCCGCTTGCAGCCAAAAACCGCGCGCGTCGAGCGTGATGGCCAGACGATCGAAGTGTCGCTGTCGGAGGTACGCACCGGCGATATCGTCCAGGCCCGGCCCGGCGAGCAGGTGCCCGTCGATGGCGAAGTGGTCGAGGGCAGTTCTTACGTCGATGAATCGATGATCACCGGCGAGCCGGTGCCGGTCGCCAAGCAGGCCGGGGCGGAAGTCGTGGGCGGCACGATCAACAAGACCGGCGCCTTCTCGTTCCGGGCGACCAAGGTCGGCGCGGATACCATGCTTGCGCAGATCATCCGCATGGTCGAAGAGGCGCAAGGCTCCAAACTGCCGATCCAGGCGCAGGTCGACAAGGTGACGGCGTGGTTCGTGCCGGCCGTGATGGCGGTCGCGGCGATCACCTTCCTTGTCTGGCTGGTCTTCGGTCCGTCGCCCGCGCTCACCTTCGCGCTGGTCAATGCGGTGGCCGTGCTCATCATTGCCTGCCCCTGCGCAATGGGGCTGGCGACGCCGACCTCGATCATGGTCGGTACGGGCCGGGCGGCTGAACTCGGCGTGCTGTTCCGCAAGGGCGAAGCGTTGCAGTCATTGCGCGATGTGGCGATGGTCGCGCTCGACAAGACCGGTACGTTGACCAAGGGAAGGCCGGAACTGACCGACCTCACCCCCTCCGCCGGGTTCGAGCACGACGAGGTGCTGGCGCTTGTGGCGGCCGTGGAAGCAAAGTCCGAGCATCCCATTGCGACGGCAACCGTTGCCGCGGCGGAAGAACGCGGCTTGCAGATCGGCACGCCCGAGAGCTTCGACGCGGTGCCGGGCTATGGGGTTGCCGCTACTGTCGGCGGTCGCCATGTGGCCGTGGGCGCGGACCGTTACATGGAAAAACTCGGCCATGACGTGGCGGCGTTTGCCGGCGAGGCCGCCCGGCTCGGCGGCGAAGGCAAGTCGCCGCTCTATGCAGCGATCGACGGCAGGCTCGCGGCGGTGATTGCTGTCGCCGATCCGATCAAGGAAACGACGCCAGAGGCAATCCGTGCGCTTCACGATCTGGGGCTCAAGGTTGCCATGATCACCGGCGACAACCGCGCCACGGCGCAAGCCGTCGCGCGTCAGCTCGGGATCGACGAGGTGGTTCCCGAAGTGCTGCCGGACGGCAAGGTGACAGCGATCCACGCGCTTCGTTCCGGCGACCGCAAGGTGGCGTTCGTCGGCGATGGCATCAATGACGCGCCGGCGCTGGCGGAAGCCGATGTGGGCCTGGCGATCGGCACGGGAACGGACGTAGCGATCGAGTCGGCCGATGTGGTGCTGATGTCGGGCGACCTGCGCGGCGTGGTGAACGCGATCGCGCTCTCGAAGGCGACGATCCGTAACATCAAGCAGAACCTGTTCTGGGCCTTCGCCTATAATGCCGCGCTGATCCCGGTCGCCGCCGGCGTCCTCTATCCGGTGTCGGGCACACTGCTTTCGCCGGTTCTGGCGGCGGGCGCGATGGCGCTGTCGAGCGTCTTCGTTCTGTCCAACGCCCTGCGTCTCAAGGCCTTCAGGCCCGTACTCGCGGGCGAGGCGGAAACTGCCGAAGGCAGAACAGAGACTCAAGTCCGGCTGGCCGCAGCGTAAGGTCCACCTCAACAGCCGGGGCGGAAATCTCGCCCCGGTTCTGTCAAAAATGGAGCATCATCCGATGGATGTCGTCATCTATACCACGCCAACCTGCCCCGATTGCCATGCGCTCAAGCATTGGCTGGAGGCGTCAGGCGTCCCATATGAAGAACGTGACCTGACCGACGTGACAATCATGGAGGAGGTCAGGGCAAGGACCGGCGTGCGCGTCGCGCCCATCACCTTCGCGGGCTCTGGCGAATTCTTTTACGGAACGTTCGCAAGCCAGCGGCCGAAGATCGCGGCCGCGCTCGGCTTGACAGCGGAAAATCAGGAAGGGAACGGCTCATGAATATCGGACAGGCATCCCGTGCCTCAGGGGTCAGTTCCAAGATGATCCGCTATTATGAGCAGACGGGCCTCATCCCGAAGGCGGCCCGACAGGACAGCGGCTATCGCGATTATGACGAGGCCGACATCCATCGCCTGCGCTTCATCCGCAGCGCGCGCGATCTTGGTTTTACCGTCGAGCAGATCGGTGAACTCCTCGCTTTGTGGAGCGATCGTGAACGCGCCAGCGCCGATGTGAAGGCGCTGGCGCTCGGTCATGTCGACGCGCTGAAGCAGAAGCAGGCCGAGATCGCGGCCATGATCGCAACGCTGGAAAATCTCGCCAAACGTTGTCATGGCGATGATCGGCCAGACTGCCCGATCATCGAGGGGCTGGCCGAAAATGACGGCGACCTGACGGCAAAAGCCAGACCCCGCCGCTTCGGTAAGGTGGATGAATTGAGAACGTAACAGGAAGCGTCGAGACAGGAGGTCGAATGAATTTATCACGTTAACGATGGGGCCGTCGCTTGCCGGATAGACCGCCAGGCACCGGTCGCGGCCGGTTTCAGGTCGGCTTGTGGGCCGAGGCCGCGCGTTCGCGCAAATAATCCTCCGTCGTTCGCGGAGCCGGGCGGGCGGGCGCTTCATAGGGGTCGAAGCCTTCGTTCAGGACGGTTTCGACCCGGCACTTGTCGCACATGCGCACGACGTCGAGCCGTCTTGCATTTTCGCCGGCGAACATCCAGTGCTTACCCTCCAGCTTGGCGACGATGCGCTCGACGGTGCTTTTCGTTCCGAACGGCGTGTCGCAGCGTATGCATCGGAACGGCTCCTCCTGCTTGAGCAACCGGCGCGGCGCTTTCCAGGCTTCGAAATCCAGTTGCGGGGCAAGCGTGATCGCATTTTCGGGGCAGGTCGCGGCGCAGAGTCCGCACTGGACACAGGCGCTTTCGGCAAAATAGAGGGCCGGCCGCTCCTCGCTGTCGGAAAGCGCGCCGGTCGGACAGGCCGATACGCAGGAAAGGCACAGCGTGCAGGCATCGACATTGACGTCGAGCCCGCCAAAGGGCGCTGCCGCCGGCAATTGCGTGCGTGCGACAGGGGCCGGCGCCGCATCGTACAGGCCGACGACCGAGCTTTTCATGAGACTGCGCTTGTCGCCGAGCGGCAGGAAGGTAGCCGGCTTTCGTACGTGCGCTTGCGGCGTGATGCGGGCCAGTGCCGTTTCCAGGCTGTCGGGATCGTCCGCTTCGATCACGCCGCAGACATCTTCGCCATAACCCAGCGACGTTCCCAAAAGGTTGGCGATGGTGACGTTCCTGGCGAAGCCGGTCAGGTCGTGCTTCGCTCTCGCCGAAGCAAGCGCCCGGACCGCAACCGCACCCCAGGCGACCGGTGCTACCCACGCCTCGACCCCCAACTGGGTGATTTCGTTCAGCGTCACCGGCAGCACGTTCGGGGGCAGCCCCCGGCCGAAACGCGCGGTCGCGTCGATCAGCGGCTCGCCATGGTCGCCATCGTGAAACAGGATGACCGGATGGGTCCCGCCAGCCTTGCCATAGGTGAACAACAGCGTGCGCAGCCGCCGAAGCAGGGCCTGCACATCCGGGAAGGCATACGCCGCCGCGCCGGTCGGGCAGGCGGCCGCGCAATTACCGCAGCCGGCGCAGATATCCGCGTCGATCGCGACATGATCGCCGGCCGGCGTTATGGCGCCCGTCGGACACAGGTCAAGGCAACGCGTGCAGCCGGTGATGTGCGAGCGCGAATGGGCGCACAGATCGGCGGAAAAATCGACGTAGCGCGGCTTGTCGAATTCCCCGACAAGATCGGCCGCCCTGGAGATCGCGGGAGCGAGCCCGGCGCGGTCTGCCGGATCGGCCCTGACGTAGCCTTCCCGCAGTTCATGAGCGGGAAACAGCGGAGCGCCGCCGGATAGGTCGAGAATGACGTCCGCTTCCGACAGGGCGCCGTCGCGGGGCGTGCCGAAGCGCAGGCGCTCGCGCGATGACGGCGAGGGGAGGGCGAAATCGTCGACCATCAGTTCGAAAGCGCCGAGATGGCCCAGTGCGTTGCGGATCGTACCTCGTACGACCGGGAATTCCCACACGGGCGCGGGCGCGACCTCGCCCGGCCGCGTCAAAAGCACGGTGACGTCCATTTCGCCGGCAAGCTGCCGCCCGGCTTCAATGGCCGCTTCGTCCCGTCCGTAGACCAGCACGACGCCATTGCTGGTCAGCGTGACCCGTTCAGACGGAGTGATCGGTTCGGCCGCCATCGCCACCAGCGCCGCCGCCTTCGGGCCGGCCGAGATGCCTTGTTTCGACCAGCCTGCCGTCTCGCGAATGTTGGCAAAGGCAAGCTCGCCGGCAAAGCCTGCATCCTGCGCGACCCCGAGGAAAAGCGGCGCCTGCTGTGTGCAGGCTATGGTGACGGCTTCGCCTCTGCCCAATGCACTTCGGACCCGCTCAAGTTCGGCACCGCAGAACTGGTTCCCGGACTGGACATCGACGCCCGCACAGCCGCGGGCGACGCTGTCGCCGAAGCCCGGCATGCTCCGCTCGCAGGAGCAAACGAAGACCGTGCGTGGCCTTTCGGGATTCATGGCTCTTCTCCCCGCACCGTGGCACCGCCACCTGCGGTAGCGCCTCCACTTTAGAAGTATTATATGGACAATAAGCTCGCCGTCACCACAAATGGACCGACATAATGCCTCAGCAAGCGTCGGCGACAGGGTACGCCCTCGATCTGCCCCCGCCCTACAGCCTCGTCATGTTGCGGGAATCCTGCGACGCCTTCGCGCATGCCAGCGCCGTCGCAGCGGAGGAGGGGGCAGGAACGCTGGTCTGGGTGAGGCGGCAGGACGTGGCGGAATTCGCGGTCGTGCTGGAGCCGGAAGTCGCGCTCGCGCAAGCGCGTCTGGCGATCTATGCCGGCATGAACGCGCTGGCTGATGCACTGGCCACGCTTGCGCCGCCCTCACGCCCCGTCACTTTCGACTGGCCGGACGCGCTTCGCGTCGACGGGGTTCTGGTCGGCGGTGGGCGCCTGAACTGGCCCGAGGGAACGCACGAAACCGAGACTCCGGCCTGGCTGGTCTTCTCGGTCATGCTCCGCACGTCGGCCGCTCGCACCGACGAGCCCGGACTGCGGCCGTTGTTCGGCGCACTCGACGAGTTGGGCTTCCAAGCCGTGGATATCGGCGAGATCGTCGCCAGCTTTTCGCGCCACCTGATGGTCGGGTTCGACGAATGGAAGGAAACCGGCTTTGCGCCGCTGGCCAAACGATGGCTGGACCGCGTGTCGCCGGGGGGCCATGATGCGCTGATCGCCGATAACGGGGATCTGCTGGTTCAGGCGAAACCCGGCCAGGCTCCTTCCGCGAGGCAAAATCTGGCGGAGGCGCTTGCGTCCTCGTCCTGGCTCGATCCCGCAACGGAAATGCCATGGCTTTGAAACTACCGCGTACCATTCGCCTCGATCCTTCCGACACGTTCGTCTATTTGCGCGCCGCCGAGCCGGGCGAATGGGCAGTGACTGGCACTTTCCTGTTCTTCGGCACCGATCCCGACACCCTCGCCGGCAAGGAACGGCAGGCTTTCCGCGCCGGCTTCCTCGGCATCGGCAGCTTCGGCTGGTCCACCCTCGCTGTCGTGACGGAGGCGAGCGCCGAAGAACGCGTGACAGCCGTCGAGCATCTGGCCGAACAGCTTGTCGCGCATTGCGGGGCGCCCGACCTCGAAACCGCACGCCCGGCCGCCGAAGAAGAGATTGCGTTCGCGCAATCGCTTTGCAGCCACCCGCCGAACACACTGCTTGCCCTCCACCGCGCCGGCGAGCGGACTGGCATCCGGGAATCGTTTCGCACCCTCCACCAGAAGGTGAGCCGGCTCGATATGGCAACGGCATTCCGCATCATAGAGGTCGACGAGGAGGATGGCCCCGTGGAGGAATTCGATATCCGGGCGTTGGGGGGAAAGCATCAGTGAAGGATTTCTGGGTTTCATCGGGCCACCATCTTCTCGACCGGGATGCGGCAGGCCGGCTTACGGTAACCGACGCCTTCCTCAAGGCCTATCTCGCGCGTCCCGAACTGCTTCCGCCGCAGGAAGCCTGCGAGGCGGAACTGCGGCTGCATCACGAACTTCTGATGCATCATCCGCGCCGTCCCGTCGGACAGGACGAGATCGCCGCGATTGACGATGCGGATGCGCGCGAGAACTGGGCGTTCATGATCGCCTTCCGCGACCGGCTTCTCGCCGCGCCCTCGCTCGAGGCCGCCTACCTGCAACTGGCGCGCGGCTCGTTTGCCGACACGCCGCCGCTGTTCATGAACCAGTTGGCACAGGTGGTGCTGCGCAACGCACTCGACGGCGGGAGCGATCCCGCCGTGCTGCGCGCGGCCGAACTGTTCTATCGCCCGCAGCGGGTAAGCTTCCATGAGGAAACGCTGCTGCTCGCCGACGCCGAAACCATCGAGATCCATGAGCAGAACCGCCACGCCTCGCCGCTGCTCGCCATGCTCGGCGGACCGGCCGTCACCGAACTGGATATCCTCGAGGCCGAAAACGCCGATGCGTATTTCGAGAGAAGCGACGCCTTCGACATGGTGCTGCGCCTCGGCGGCGCCGACAGCGCCGCAAGACGCGGCCTCGCCACCACGATGGAAGCCTGGATACGCCATTTGCTTGCCGTCAGGGTGACGATCGAGCCGGTCGAGCGGATCGAGGACGACAGTTGGGCGTGGTTCGTCGGTCTCGACGCGGAGGCGACGCGCATCGGCAATGCGCTGTGGCGGGGCGAGGACCTCGACCCCGAGGCGGCGGAACGGATCGTCGCCCTGTTCCGGCTCGGTTTTTCCGACATGGGTGAAGTCAGGCCGGAAGTAGGAGCGCATCCGATCTGGCTGATTCTGGCGATGACGCCGGATAAAACGATCCGCATGAAACCGCAAAACCTCATCGCCGGTCTGCCGCTCCGCGCCACGGCCCCGGCGAGCTAGGGCCAGGAGCGCTGCGATGGTGCGGGAAACGGCTGAAATCGGTGTTGTCGTGGAACGGCGAGTCCTGAACAGTTCGTGGGTCGATCACGCCTGGGTGCCTGTCGCCGTGCTGGCTGGGGAGCCGGCCGCGACGCCGTGGACGGTCCTGAAACAGACAGCTAAGCTCGTGCGGTATTATGCAGGATCGTTCGAGGTCGAGTTCTTCGGGACGGATACGACGATGTACAGGGAAAACCTGCGTTCTGGGCAGCCCAGCCTCTGGGTCGTGCTGCGGCCCACGGATGCGGCGCCCGGGGTCGTGGTGCATCTGGTGACGGCGGATTCGTCCGAAGCCGAAGCTCTGACGGAGACCGATACGGACATCATAGACGCCGTCCCGATGCCGGTAGAGATACAGAAACAGCTTGCGGCATTCGTGGCAGCCCATCACGTCGAACATCCGTTTGTCAAGCGCAAGCGCGACCGGGCGGACCCGGAAGCGATGGCCTGGCGGGGTCCTCACGTGGACCGCAGGGACGAAGAGGGATGAGCGGCAACGGTGACAATATTCTCGCCCGATGGTCGCGCCGCAAGCTGGCGGCGCGTTCGGAAGCGCCTGCCGTTGCCGAAAGCGACCGAGAAAAAGAACAAGCGCCCGACGAGATTGCCGACGATGGCGACGCTTCGGTGCCGGAACCCGATGCATCCGAAGAGGACGCAGCGGAGTCTGACGAGGCGGAAGTGGTGGCGTCGCTTCCGCGGATCGAAGAACTGACCGCCGAAAGCGACATCTCCGCCTTCCTGAAGAAAGGCGTCCCGGCGGTGTTGAAGCGCGCGGCGCTGCGCAGGGTATGGTCGATCGACCCCGGAATCCGCGACTATGTCGGCCCTTCGGAATATGCCTGGGACTTCAACCAGCCGGGCGCGATGACCGGGTTCGGACCGATCGAGGCAAAGGAAGCTGTCGTCGGCTTCCTGTCGAAAGCGGTGCGCGCCGTCGATATTGCTACGGAGCCGGCGGAAGCTGGCCAGCCAGCCGAACCGCCACCGGAACAATCCGCCGATGCCTCGGCGGATACGACGCCCGCCGGCGAGGAGACGGAAGCTCCGTCGCCGCAAAAGCCCGCAGACGAGTCGTCCGGGGCCGACACGCCAACCCTCGCCGCGGAAACGAAGACAAGCCCGCCGGCAGAAGGCAGAGCGCATTCGGCTTCGCCCGATGATAGCAATTCTTCCCGGCCCGTCGAGGCCGTCGCCCGGCCCCGTCATGGCGGGGCGATGCCACGCTAATCCGCGCGCCGAAACCTCCCTTAAGCCAAGAATGGAAAAGAAACGTCAAATGCAGCCATATGCAATAAGCTGCAGGATAGACTCTTGCATTCATTCGCTGCGGGGCTACTATGGGTTCACCCAATCTCAGGCAACGCGGTCAAGGTCAGTTAATGAACCCAGACTTGCCTCCAGGTCAGGCACGAGAAAGGCCAGATGAAGCGGACGCTGCAATCTTCGGCGCAGGAACCGCTCTACTCGACGAGATCGATCAGGCCCGGGCGGACGAATACGCACTTCTTGCCTCGTTGCTGGTCGCGCCGCCCGACGGCGATTTGCTTGGCCGGCTTTCACGCTTGCAGGACAGCAGTGACACGCCGCTTGGGCGCGCGCACGCTGCTCTTGCGCGCGCAGCGGCATCAAGCACCGCCGATGCGGTCCAGCGCGAATATTTCGAGCTGTTCATCGGCGTGGGGCGCGGCGAGCTTCTTCCCTATGCGTCCTATTATCTCACCGGGTTCCTCAACGAACGGCCGCTGGCGCGCCTGCGCGCCGACATGATCCGTTTTGGCATCGAGCGCGCCGCAGGCCATTGCGAGCCCGAGGATCATCTCGGCAGCCTGTGCGAAATGATGAGCGGCTTCGCCGGCAAGCATTTCACGGTTTCCGGCGGCGAGGAACAGGATTTCTTCGAACGTCATGTCGAACCGTGGGCCGGGCGTTTCTTCCGCGATCTGGAGGACGCGAAGGCGGCCAGGTTCTACCGGTCGGTCGGCACGATCGGGCGGCTTTTCATCGACATCGAAAGCGAGGCCTTCGCTATGGAGGCGCGGCGAAGCGCCTAGGGTCAGGACTCATTAATATGATCGAAATGGCGCCGGAAACGGCAAAGAGATGCAAGGAGAGACGCGAAGAGCGGGGTTGTTCCCCCGGTCGAGCGGTTCGACGCAGCAGATCACAGCCGTTTTGGCGTCCACAGGATGTGGTCCATCTGCCCGGCTACATTGTCGCGAAGGGCTTGAAAACCGAACGGTTTCCTGCCCCTTCGCTCCGCCTATCCGAACAGATGGCCTCACACCATTTCGACCAGATTGATGGGTCCTGACCCTGGACGCATGCCAGGAACGCAGTGCCCAGCAAGGAGGAGGACGGAAGATGCAGGACGAAAAACAGACGGCACTGAGCCGCCGCAACTTCCTTCGGGCATTCGGCGGCGCCTCCACCGCTGCCGCCGCGACCGTCGCACTCACCCCCACCGAGGCGCTGGCTTACGACCCCGGCACGGAGGAGATGCGTGCCCGTTACAAGGAAACGGAGCACATCAAGGCCTTCTATCGCGTCAATCGTTATCCCGAGCACAAGTGAGGTTGCCATGCTGACGAAGCGCAAGAGTGGACAGGCAAGCCGCACGCGACTACAGGCTCTCGCCGGGGGCCTGGCTGCAGCCCCCGTGGACCGGCGCACGTTCCTGCGCCGTTCCGGACTGGTGGCCGGCGGGCTGGCGGCATTGGGCACCTTCCAACTCGGCACGGTCAGGAAGGCCACCGCGATCAGCCATCCGGAGCCGGGCGCGCCGATCGAACTCAAGAAGAGCATCTGCACTCATTGCTCGGTGGGCTGCACGGTAACCGCTGAGGTCCAGAACGGCGTATGGACAGGCCAGGAGCCCTCCTGGGACAGCCCCTTCAACCGTGGCTCGCATTGCGCCAAGGGCGCCAGCGTGCGCGAACTCGTGCACAGCGACCGTCGCCTGAAATACCCCATGAAGCTCGTCGACGGCCAATGGGAGCGCACCACCTGGGACGAGGCGATAAACAGCATCGGCGACAAGCTTCTCGAAATCCGCAAGAAGTCCGGGCCGGAATCCACCTATTGGATGGGATCGGCGAAATTCTCCAACGAAGGCACCTATCTGTTCCGAAAACTTGCCGCCCTGTGGGGGACGAATAACCAGGATCACCAGGCGCGCATCTGCCATTCGACGACGGTTGCCGGCGTAGCCAACACCTGGGGCTACGGGGCGATGACCAACTCCTACAACGATATCCGAAACTCCAAGACGATGCTTGTCCTGGGCGGAAACCCCGCCGAGGCGCATCCGGTCGCCATGCAGCACCTGCTCGAGGGCAAGGAGCTCAACAACGGCAACCTGATCGTCATGGACCCGCGCTTCACCCGCACGGCCGCCCATGCCACGGAATACGCCCGTTTCCGCTCCGGCACCGACATCGCGCTTTTGTGGGGGATGCTTTGGCACATTTTCGAGAATGGCTGGGAAGACAAGGAATTCATCGCCCAGCGCGTCTATGGGATGGACGACGTCCGCAAGGAGGTCGCCAAGTACACTCCGGATGAGGTGGAAACGATCACCGGCGTGCCGGGCGAGCAGCTGAAGCGCATCGCCCAGACCTTCGCGACCCAGAAGCCGTCGACGATCATCTGGTGCATGGGCCAGACACACCACACGGTCGGGACGGCCAATACGCGCGCGAGTTGCATCCTGTGCCTCGCCACCGGCAATGTCGGCAAGCCGGGCACCGGCGCCAATATTTTCCGCGGCCACGACAACGTTCAGGGCGCGACCGACATCGGGCTCGACGTGGTTACCCTGCCTTTCTACTACGGGCTGACGGAAGGCGCCTGGAAACACTGGGGCCGCGTCTGGGAGATTCCCTATAACGACCTGGTGGGCCAGTTCTCTTCCAAGGAACTGATGGAAACGCCCGGCATCCCGCTGACACGCTGGTTCGATGCGGTTTCACTGCCGAAGGAAGACATCGCGCAGCCCGACATCATGCGCTCGATGTTCGTGCAGGGCCACGCCAGCAACTCGATCACGCGCATACCGGAATCGATCAAGGGGCTCGCCGGGCTCGAACTGCTCGTCGTGGCCGATCCCCATCCCACGACTTGGGCCTCGCTCGCGGTCAAGGCGGGGCGCAAGGACAACACTTATCTGTTGCCGGTCTGCACGCAATTCGAGACCTCGGGGTCGCGGGTTGCCTCCAACCGCGCTCTCCAGTGGGGCGAGCAGATCGTACCGCCTAGCTTCGAGCAGAAGGACGACTACCAGGTCCTCTACCTGCTTTCGAAGAAGCTCGGCCTTGCCGACTGGATGTTCAAGAACATCAAGGTCGAAGGCGACCGGCCCGTGCCGGAGGACGTGCTGCGCGAGATGAACCGCGGCAGCTGGTCGACCGGCTATTGCGGCCAGTCGCCCGAACGGCTCAAGGCGCATATGAAGAACCAGGCGAAGTTCGACCTGGTCACCCTGCGCGCACCCAAGGACGACCCGGAAGTCGGCGGCGATTATTACGGCCTGCCCTGGCCCTGCTGGGGCAAGCCGGAGATCCGCCACCCCGGAACCTCGAACCTCTACAGCACCGGGCTGCACGTGATGGACGGCGGCAGCCCGTTCCGCGCCCGCTTCGGCGTCGAACGCAACGGCGAAACGCTTCTGGCGGAAGGCTCCTATACGAAAGGCTCCGAACTTACCGACGGCTATCCGGAATTCACCATGGCGGTGCTCCAGAAGCTCGGCTGGGACCGGGACCTGACGCCGGAGGAACACGGCATCATCCAGACGATCGGCGACGACATGGGCGACATCGGCAAAGTGTCGTGGTCGACCGACCTGTCCGGCGGCATTCAGCGCGTGGCGCTCAGCCATGGCTGCCATCCCTACGGCAACGGCAAGGCAAGGGCGCTGGCCTGGAACCTGCCAGACCCCGTCCCGGTCCACCGCGAGCCGATCTACACGCCCAAGGTGGACCTCGTGGCCAAGTATCCGACCTATCCGGACGCCAAACAGTTCCGCCTGCCGAATATCGGCTTTAGCGTTCAGAAGGCGGCCGTGGACAAGGGCATCGCCAAGTCGTTCCCGATCATCCTGACGACCGGCCGCCTCGTCGAATATGAAGGCGGCGGCGAGGAAACCCGCTCCAACCGGTGGCTGGCCGAACTGCAGCAGGACATGTTCGTCGAAATCAACCCCGACGACGCCGCCCAACGCGGCATCAGCGACGGGCGCTGGGTCTGGGTCAGCGGTGCGGAAAACAACGTCAAGGCCAAGGTAAAGGCGCTGGTCACCGAGAGGGTTGGCAAGGGGGTGGCGTTCATGCCCTTCCACTTCGGCGGCTGGTTCCAGGGTGAGGACCTGCGGGCCAATTATCCCCAAGGGGCCGATCCCTACGTTCTTGGCGAAAGCGCTAACAGCATTACCACCTATGGCTACGATCCGGCGACGGGCATGCAGGAGCCGAAGGTGACGCTTTGCCAGATCGCGGCGGTGTAGGGGAGGAACGACAATGGCCCGGATGAAATTCCTGTGCGACGCCGAGCGCTGCATCGAGTGCAACGCCTGTGTCACCGCCTGCAAGAACGAGAACGACGTGCCGTGGGGCATCAACCGGCGCCGCGTCGTCACTATTAACGACGGCAAGCCGGGCGAGCGCTCCGTCTCGATGGCCTGCATGCACTGCACCGACGCGCCCTGCGCGGCGGTGTGCCCCGTCGACTGTTTCTATACCACGGAAGACGCGGTGGTGCTGCATTCAAAGGATTTGTGCATTGGCTGCGGCTACTGCTTCTACGCCTGCCCGTTCGGCGCGCCGCAATATCCGCGCACCGGCAATTTCGGCTCGCGCGGCAAGATGGACAAATGCACGTTCTGCTCGGGCGGACCGGACACCGATTCAACCGAGGTCGAATATGACAAATACGGCGCCAACCGGCTGGCCGAAGGCAAGCTGCCGCTTTGCGCCGAGATGTGCTCGACCAAATCGCTGCTTGCCGGCGACGGCGAGATCATCGCCGCGATTTACAAGGAGCGGGTAACGCAACGCGGCTACGGCTCCGGTGCGTGGGGTTGGCAGACGGCCTATCGGGAAACGGTCGGCGTGTAGGAGGCCGTGCGCCGTTTCATCGGGAAAGCGGGCATTGATCGGTCCGCAGCGAAACAAGTTCGGGAGGACGGAGCAAATGCGGATCTGGAGCGTTGATCGACTGATTTCGCCGGTTGTCGCGGCCTTCATTCTGGTTTTTGGCTTGCTGGCGGCTCCTGCGTGGGCGCAGACCACGACGGCCAACGACCCCGCCCAGCAGGCGGTGAGCGAACAGCAGCTTCTGGATGAGTTCGGCAAGATAAAGGGCCGCATCACTATACCGGACCAGAAAGCCGCGACCCTGCAACAGCCCCAGGGCCGTGACTACCAGAGCTTCCAGCGAAGCACGTTGCCGTGGGTGGGCGCCATCGCCATCATCGGCATGCTGCTGGCAATTGCGCTTTTCTTCTTCATCAGGGGCCGGGTGCGGACACAGGCGGGGGAATCGGGGCAAAAGATCCTCCGGTTCAATGCATTCGAACGCCTCATGCATTGGACGACCGCAACGGCTTTCATCGTCCTTGCGATCACCGGCCTGAACCTTATCTTCGGGCGGCGTCTGCTGCTGCCGCTGATCGGACCGGAGGCATTTTCGACCTGGTCGAGCTGGGGTAAATACGCGCATCACTTCGTATCCTGGGTGTTCATGCTCGGCATACTGGTGATGCTGGTGGTGTGGGTCTGGCACAATCTCCCGGACCGCTACGATGCGAACTGGATAAAGTCGGCTGGCGGGCTTTTAGACAAATCGAACAGGACGCATCCGCCGGCCGGGCGCTTCAACACAGGGCAAAAGCTCGTCTTCTGGTCGGTCGTGCTGGGCGGTGGCCTGCTCTCCGTTTCCGGCATCTACATGCTGTTTCCGTTCGCCTTCACCGACGTTAGCGGCATGCAGACGGCGCAATATGTCCATGCCATCATCGGCGTCCTCATGGTCGCGGTCATCATAGCGCATATCTATATCGGCACGCTCGGCATGGAGGGCGCCTACGAAGCCATGGGCTCCGGTTCGGTGGACCTGAACTGGGCCAGGGAACACCACAGCGCATGGGTGGATAAACAGCAGGCCAAAGGCAAGATCGACGGCCGGCCGCCGTCCCATGCCGCGGCCGAGCCGGCGGAATAGCCGCTCCGTCTGGCTCCGTAAGAGCGCGGCTGAGAAAACAGAATTCGAGCGCGCGATCGTGCTCGCCGGAACAGCCGCTGTGTCAGCGCGGGCGCAGGTAATAACCTACGCGTCAGGCTGTAGAGTGCCATAGGTCCGAAAACGGCCACAACTTGCCGGTGCGGCCGTTTTTCAACGCGGTCATCCGACTTGGCGTGGCCGGTCTTGGCCGATGGCTGTCGTTTCCAAGCCAACCTCACACCGGCTCTATAGTGTCAATCCAAAGAGTGCCGAGCACCCCTCATACCCGTTCGAAGGACGCGGGGACGCTTCAGGAAGCCGCCTTCTCGCCGCTCTCCGCAGAAACGTTGCCGGGATTGCCCGACCAGTTCTGCCCGACGAGATTGTGGCCCGGATCGCCCACTCTCGTGCTTTCGGTGCTGAAGACCTGCCAGGCCGGCGGCTCCGGCTGAACATTCAAAAGGTAGAAGCCGGCGCCAAACGCAATGGCGCCCGTAACGACGATTCCCGTCAAGATCATGCCCATCCCGGCCTCCTTCGTTTCTGTTGCCTATCGGGGCAGACCTTGACCGGTTTGTCGCCGAATTGTCCTTCATGGCGCGATGCCGGCGCCTACTGATCTGCTGCCGAACCAGCGGGTGCGGCCGCCGCGCCCGATTTCTGCTGATATTGTAGATCCAACGCCGCCAGTGCGATGAGCGGGGGCGGCATGGCGACACCGGCCACTCTCATTTCACGGGCCGCTTTCTGGCATTGCGCGATATCGTTGGCGTCGGCAAGCTTCTGGGCCGCATCGATGGTCAGCACCGCTTCCTTCGGTGTGCTGGTCACGTCCGCAGGCGGGACCGGCGCGGCCCTCGATTCTTTCTGGGGCGCGTTTGCGACGGAGCCGGAAGCGGCCTTGTCCTTGGCCGGGTCGGGGGCGTCGGTGGCGACACCGTCCTGTCCGGTGACCGCCTGCGCCGAACCCGTAGCGCTGTCTCCCGAGGCATTCTTGTCGGCAGCCGACGTGCCTGCCGACGTGGACGAGCCCTGCTGGTCCGACGCCGGCTTTGCGGGCGCCGCCTGTTTTTCGGCCATGGCCGGTTTCGCTGCGGCGGGTGCCCCCGCCGCTTCCGGTGGAGGTGCCTTCATGAAACCGAGGAGGTCCCGGCACAGATTGGCCGCGCCTTGTTGCGAGGCGGCTGGCTGACCGGCGCCCGACGTGGCTTCGGAAGGCACCTGCTGTGATGGCTGGTTGGTCTGGGCGAGGCAGGTTGCGGTCGAGAGCGCAAATGCCCCCGCAAGGATGATTTCTCTCATCGCCAGCTCCTTGTTTGTTGCTAAGGCAGCGATCGCAGAGTTCTCCGCATAAGGTGCAGGATCACCGCACGACTTGCAAGCCTGAACACAACAGCCGGCGACGGCTTCCGTTCCATGGTCGGCAGAACAATCGGTTCCAACCGGCATTCCCCGTGCCCCTGGCGCCGATGAAGCGTCGGCGCTCGGCACTTCCAAATATTCCATGTGCGTCTGGATGAGTTCCGAGCGCATGGCCTCGCTCGGCATCACGCCCGAGGATGTGACGGCGGCCATTTCGGCACAAAACATCCAGACCTCTCTGGGCGAACCCAACCGCCGGCCCTGACACGATGCGCCGGTGCCTAGCCAGGGAGGCTGCTCAGGCGTCAATGCCGTCGTCTCTTCGACGTCGTCATCCGCTCTTGGCCGGAACGTTGCTGAACAGCGCGTTCAAGCCTTCCGCCATTGTAGGATGGGCGAGAATGGCGTCTCGGAGCGCCATGTAGGGAAGCCCGGCGAGCATCGCCGTCTGCACGACGGCCATGACCTCGCCGGCTTCCGAGCCGATCATGGTGAAGCCGAGGATCCGGTCGTCGGCATCGACAAGCGCCTTCATGAACCCCGCGGACTCCGACGTCGTCCGCGTCCGCAGGACCGCCTTCGTCGGCAGCTTCGCCACACGCGCCGTCACTCCCTTGGCGCGCGCCTGTTCCTCACTCATCCCGATCCGGGCAAGCGGCGGGTCGATGAACATGCAATAGGGCGTCATCCGATCTTTGGTCGATCGGTTGCCGCCGCTTAGATTGTCGCGGATCACGCGGAAATCATCGAGAGACATATGGGTGAATTGCGGACTTCCCGCGCACTCTCCGATTGCCCAGGTGTTCGGCGCGGTTGTCTCGAGTCGATCGTTGACGCGGATATAGCCGCGACCCGTTAGCTCAATGCCTGCCTCTTCCAGGCCGATTCCTCGGGTGTTGGGCGTACGGCCGGCGGCGACCAGTATATCCGTGCCTTCGATCGTCTTGCGGCCATCCGGAGTGTCAATCAGGACACGCACATCATCGACGGACTGCCCTTCCACCCGCTCGACTTCGGTAGAGAGTAGCAACTCGATGCCTTCCGCCTCCAGAATGCGCTGAATCTCCCTGGAGACGTCCTCATCCTCGCGCTTGGCCAGGCGCGGCCCACGTTCGATGATGGTGATGCGGCTGCCGAAGCGTCGGTAGGCCTGCGCGAATTCCAGACCGACATACCCGCCGCCGAGAACGACCAGATGGTCCGGAAGCCGGTCGAGTTCGAGCGCCTCGATGTGGGTGAGCGGCTTAGCCTCGGCAAGGCCGGGAACGGGAGGCACGCTCGCTTGCGTGCCCAGATTGAGAAACAGCTTGTCGGCGACCAGCCGCCGCGTTCCGCCGCCGTTCAGCGATACTTCGACCGTTTGGGGCTCAACGAGGCGAGCGGTTCCCATGATAAGTTCCGCCCCGGTTGCCTTGTACCGGTCTAGGTGAAAGGCGACGAGGCCGTCGACCATGTCCCGTTTACGCTGGAGGACTTGTCTCATCTCGACCGACACAGGGCCGGTGGTCACGCCGAACTCTCCGGCGCGGGCTGCGATCCTGGCGACCCCAGCGCTCCAGATTTCGTTCTTGCTGGGAAGGCAGTTGATGTTGGGGCAGGAACCGCCAATCCAGCGGCGTTCGACCACCGCGGTCTTCTCTCCCGCCTGGGCAAGATGCCATGCGAGATATTTGCCACCTTCGCCGCTGCCGATGACAACGGCATCATACCGTTCCGCGTTGGACATTGTTGCTCCCTTGAAGATTGTGAATAGAGCCCTGGAGATGCAGCGGCCGCTTGGGCCGCTGCAATCATTCGCCCGTGAGCCTGAATTTCAAATCTTTCCCGTTGTATGTCCGGGTTACAAAATCACGCGACGGGCGTGCCCTACGCATCCTTCGGCAGCACCGAGCGCACCCTGGCAACGAAGACATGGAAGTCCTGCATGAAGGTACGCAGGAACTCGGCGGTGCCGTCATTGGTGACTTCGCCGTCATCGGTGATCAGCCCCGGCGTGAACTGGATATAGGCTTCCGGGGCGTTCATCTGTGGCGAGTTGCAGAAGCCGAGCACGCTGCGCAGGTTCTGCTGGGCAACGGCGGTGCCGATCGCGCCCGGCGACGTGCCGATCACCGCCGAAGGCTTGCGCGTGAACGAGTTGGTGCCGTAAGGGCGGCTCGCCCAGTCGATCGCATTCTTCAATCCGCCCGGGATCGAACGGTTATACTCAGGCGTGACGAAGAGAACGGCGTCGACGGCCGCGATCGCCGCCTTGAATGCCTTGCCGGCCGGCGGGTAGTCGGCGTCATAGTCGTAGCTGTAGAGCGGCAGGTCCTTGAAGGATATCTCCGACATTGCAAGTTCCGGCGGGGCGAGCCGCACCAATGCCTTGGCGAGCTTGCGATTGATCGATCCCTTGGCGAGGCTGCCAATGAGGTAGCCAACCTTGTGCGTGGTCATGGGTTCCTCCTGAATACTCGGCGGTCGTCCGGTTCAAAGCCACCACCGCCGGTACATTGTTTGCCTGTAGAAGCCGATTGTCACCTGGATTGTATGGAGAAGCAGCCGATGCGGGCGAACTCACGTTCAATTGATGGCTCTGGCCGGCCTTACTGCCGCCGCGGTGAATGACGACGATTGTGACTGTCGCCTGCCGGGTATACCACAAGGCCGACGATTTGTTTGTGGCCCGGCCACTCGGTAGGCGTCGCTCGCCACAAGCGGCTTTCGAAACTGCGACAGGAGAGTTTCGGTTATGGCTGCACATCCCCTTACCAAGGACGCGGCTGCGGTACTGCGGGATATCGGCAAACTGCTGCCCGAACTTGAAGCGCTCTATAAGGACGTTCACGCCCATCCCGAACTGTCGATGCAGGAAACGCGGACGGCAGGCATTGCCGCCGACAGGCTCGAAAAAGCCGGCTTCGAGGTGACGACCGGCGTCGGCAAGACGGGCGTGGTGGGACTGCTTCGCAACGGCGAGGGAGCGACTGTGATGCTGCGCGCCGACATGGACGCGTTGCCCATCGAAGAGAGCACCGGGCTCGCCTATGCCAGCAAGGTCACGGCGAAGGATGCTGAGGGCAACACTGTGCCGGTAGGCCATATGTGCGGTCACGACATGCACGTCGCCTGGCTGGTAGGTGCTGCGACATTGCTATCGAAGGCGCGTGATGGCTGGAAGGGCACCTTGATGGCCGTCTTCCAGCCGGGCGAGGAAACCGCGCAAGGCGCGCAGGCCATGATCGACGACGGCCTCCTCAAACGCTTCCCCACGCCTGATGTCGTGTTGGGCCAGCACGTCATGGTCGGTCCCGCAGGCACTGTCGCCGGCAGTGCCGGGCCGATCACGTCTGCAGCGGACAGTCTACAGATCCGTCTGTTCGGGCGTGGCGCGCATGGCTCAATGCCGCAGGCAAGCGTCGATCCCGTCGTCATGGCGGCATCCGTCGTGCTGCGGCTGCAAACCATCGTGTCCCGCGAGGTCGCGGCAACCGACGCCGCCGTGGTGACGGTCGGGGTGTTGCAGGCCGGCACCAAGGAAAACGTCATTCCCGACGACGCCGTCATCAAGCTCAATGTGCGGACATTCGATGCCGGCGTGCGCAAGCATGTGCTTGCAGCCATCGAGCGGATCGTCAATGCCGAGGCCGAAGCCTCGGGCGCCCCGCGCAAGCCGGAGATCACGCCGCTCGACCGCTATCCGCTCAACGTGAACGACGAGACCGCGAGCAACCGCATAGCCGAGGCGTTTCGCGGCTATTTCTCGCCCGAGCGGGTCAAGCACACCGGCCCGGCGCCGGCCAGCGAGGATTTCGGCTGCTTCGGCACGGGCATGGCAGGCGCCGTCTGTGTTCTGGTTCGTCGGCGGCAACGATCCTAAGGCCTATGCCGAGGCCAAGGCCGCGGGCAAGCTGAATGAGTTGCCGGTCAACCACAGCCCGCAATTCGCGCCGGTCCTGCATCCCACGCTGGAAACCGGTGTCGAGGCGCTGGTTGTCGGGGCGCTGGCATGGCTTCGCGCAAGCTGACGTCGAGACTGCGTCTATCTGTGTGTTGTGGATGGCGTTCATTCAGCCGGCACGGGTCAACCCCGGTTACCCCTTCCGGCCCAATCGGGTAAGATCACGCGGGCGGAGCCGTCATGATCGCCATTGAAACCTTCGTGCATATTCTTGACCCGGGCGGCACCTTCGTTTTCGCGATCAGCGGAGCGGTTGCCGCAGTCAATCGCCGGCTCGACATTTTCGGTATTCTCGTCCTGTCCTTCGTCGCCGGCAATTTCGGCGGGATCACCCGCGACATGCTGATCGGCGCGGTGCCGCCGGCCGCCTTGACCGATGGTCGATACCTGCTGGTTTCCGTTCTGGCCGGGCTCGTCACCTTCTTCCTTTATGCCGGTGTCAACAAGCTGCACGCGCCCGTGCTGATGTTCGATGCAGTCGGACTGTCGTTTTTTGCAGTTGCCGGTGCCGAGAAAGCCATCGCGTTCGGGTTGAGCCCGGTAATGTCGGCGCTTCTTGGCATGTTGACCGGCATCGGCGGCGGCATGATGCGCGACGTTCTCCTCACTGAAATCCCGCAGGTGCTGCGCTCGGATCTCTATGCCGTCGCAGCCCTGGCCGCGGCATCAATCGTCGTCATCGGCCATCTGCTGGGTGTATCTTATGGCATCTCGGCACTGGCCGGGGGGATTGTGTGCTTCGGTCTCCGCTTCATGGCGATCAGATACGATTGGCATTTGCCTATCGCGCATCTTTCCGCACGAGGGCGTGCACGGATGGACTCTTCGGATGACGATAAACCCCGCTGACCTTGTTGCTCTCCGGTTTCTGGAAGGCGATCGAGCACGATCCTGGATTTGGACACTTGGCCGTTGAGTGGTGGCGTCGCCTTAACGAATTTGAATTGATCGGGGGGGGGGGGTATCCCGGCGGCGATGACAAAGCTTCAATCGCCGACCGGATGCGCCGCTACCCACGCCATCGTTCTCCGGCCTAGGTCATCGCCCACGCGGTGTGGCTTTATTATCGATTGCGCTGAGCCTGCGCGACGTCGAAGACCGGGCTTGTCACGCCATCATTGCGGGATGGCTGCTTGCGGCCAGGCCGCACGCATAGGCGGGGCCGAACTTCCTGCCCCAAGGTCCGCAACACCATCGAGCGGTGCTTCAACAAGCTCAAGCACTTTAAGCTGGACCCTTCTTACCCCGATTTTGTCGATCTTTCCAACCGAGAACTAAAACGCGAGAGCGAAATATTCGATCACGACATCAGTCTCGCTGGCAAGGCACTAGAAAACACTCTGCTAATGATCGAGGGCGGGAGATATAGTGCGAGCATATCCCTCCAGAATGAAGCGACAGTGTCGGTGCCATGGAAGTCAGAAATCAGCAGTTTCGATGACCGACACCATCCCATGAAGCATCTCAGAACACCCCCTTGCCACGGGCATCCAGACTGCATTTGGATAGATAGGCGCAGATCATATCGGCCATCGCGTCAGCATAGGCGTTGATCTCGGCTTCCGTTCCGGGCGCCTCCGAGAGCTCCTTTCCAACTGCGGTGATTGTGGTGCTGATCAGATCGCCGACCAGTTCGCGGGTGGCATCCGAGGCTGACGGAAGCGCTTCGCGCATGAACCTCTCGATGATGCGGTCACCTTCGGCATGGATCTCCCGTGCTTCCGGGGCATCACGATAGAGTGGCGCTGCATCGTCAAGGGCCATACGAACGGCCGCTTCCTCGATCTCGGAGCGGATGAAGGCGTGGACGAGGTTTCGCAATCGTTCGGGAGGCGGCTTCGTGACGTCGCCGAGGATCGCGCCCCACTGTCCGGTTGTCTGCCGCCATTCGTCGCTTTGCAGCCGAAACAGGATGGCCGCCTTGTTCGGGAAATACTGGTAGAGCGACCCGACGCTGACGCCGGCCTTCTCCGCCACGCGTGCCGTTGTGAAGCGCTGCGCCCCTTCCATCGCCAAAACCTGAACAGCCGCTTCCAATATCGCCGAAACGAGCTCGGTAGAGCGGGCCTGTTTGGGTCGTTTTCGTGAGGAAATCAGGGGTGTTGGCTGATTGGTCATCAGGTGTTCCGCCAATGCGAATACAAAATGCGACGAATTCGTCGTATTTCATACTCCAAGACGAAGCAACGCTTTCGATTGGACCTATTCATGACCACTCTGACCAGTGCACCGCTCGCGCCTCTTCTGGATCGCCTGTTTGCGGAGGCCGATGCAGCCACCAGCCCTGACGTGGCTGCGCTCTCTCACGAAGAACGCAATCGGCTGATGCGCAGCAAGACGGAGTATCTCGATCTCTACCAACGCATGAAGGACCTGTGGCTGCCGGTCTCGCGAGAGACTGGCCTGTTGCTCTATATATTGGCCCGCAGCACAGGTGCGCGTAGCATTATCGAGTTCGGCACTTCGTTCGGCATCTCGACCTTGCATCTGGCGGCCGCACTTCGCGACAATGGCGGCGGACACCTGATCACCAGCGAGTTCGAGCCTTTCAAGGTTGCGCGAGCACGCGCGCACCTGACCGAAGGCGGGCTCATCGATCTGGTCGAGGTTCGGGAAGGCGATGCTCTCAGGACGCTGAGTGCCGATCTCCCCGATACGATTGATCTGCTGTTGCTCGACGGCGCAAAGGCTCTCTATCCCGAGATTCTCGACCTGGTGGAAAGCCGTCTCAGGCCCGGGGCGCTCATCGTCGCGGACAATGCGGATTATTGCCCGGAATATCTGGAGCGCGTGCGTGCGCCGGGCGGCGGCTACACGTCCGTGCCGTTCGCGGAGGACGTCGAACTGTCCATGCGGGCGGGTTGAACGGCCAAGCCACGCGCCAGACCTCGACATCGAACCCTTTGGGAGAAAACCATGCACGTATTCATAACGGGAGCCACCGGCTGGGTGGGCTCAGCCGTCACCGACGAGCTCTTGAAAGCTGGCCATGAGGTCACGGGCCTCGCCCGAGACCGGAACAAGGCGGCTGCGCTCGCTGCAGCCGGCGCGCGGGCTGTCGAAGGCACGCTCGACGACCTCGATGTTTTGCGCCAGGCGGCATCGTCCGCCGATGCCGTGATTCACACCGCCTTCAACCACGATTTTTCGAAGTTCATGGAAGCTGCCGCGCAAGACCAGCATGCGATCGAGATGCTTGGGAGCGCCTTAGAGGGATCTGACCGACCTTTGCTCGTTACCTCCGGCTTGTTGGGGCTACCGCCTGGCGCGACCGAGAAGGACGCTCCCGGTCCGGGGCCGCGCAAATCGGAACCGACGGCACGAGCACTTGCCGAACGTGGCGTCAGGGCCGCGACGGTACGCCTTGCATCGTCCGTCCACGGGATAGGCGATTGGGGCTTTGTGCCGATTCTCGTCCGCATGGCCCGCGAGACGGGCGTATCCGCCTATATCGCCGGTCTTCAGAACAACTGGTCGGGTGTCCATAGGCTGGACGCTGCGAAAGTTTATCGGCTTGCTCTTGAGCAGGGTGTGACCGAACCCGTCTATCATGCGGTCGCGGATGAAGCCGTGCCATTCAAGCAGATCGCGGAACTGATCGGCCGTCACTTCGGACTGCCGGTCGAGCCGAGAGATCGCGACCACTTCGGCTGGTTCGCTCACTTTGCGGGCGCGGAACTATCCGCCTCCAGTGCTCACACCCGTTCGGTCCTGGTCTGGGAGCCGACAGGCCCAAGCCTAGTCGTCGACCTCGATCAGCCGGGCTACTGCGCCTGACTCCAGGCGGGCGAGCAAAACATGCTTCAGCGCGGCGCTGTGGCTGGCGGATTCGTGGCCTTTCGAGTTGCGGGCGCATGACGATGATTCCTATAGCCGGCGCCGGGTCGCACTCGCGATGACTCCGATCTCGAGATCGAGGGGCAGGTGCTGCGGAATCCGCATGGACAAACTTGATGAGATCGTGATCAGTGAGGTCACAGCGCATGTCCTGCAGCCGGGCCGCTTGTACCAACTCCTGGAAGCCTATCTCAAGTTTGCTGGTCAGCGCGCTGATCGGGACCGGGAACACATCAGCCGGATGCGCCAGGATCACAAGGAGGCAGAGGCTGGAATTGCTCGACTTCTTGCCCTGGTCGAGAAGGGCCTGATGGATGCTGACGATCCAGCCATGCGTGAGCGCCTTGTCGGGCTGTGGAACCCCACCTGCCGTTCTTTCTTTTGTTCGAGAATGGCGCACCCGACAGGATTCGAACCTGTGACCTCTGCCTTCGGAGCAATTTAGGCACCCCGTCCTAAAAGCACGCTAGGGCACGCCATGACACTACAACCTACTGAAACCGCTAGACTATTCGGATTTTTCCGCCGAAATCCATATCCGCAAGTTCGCTCCAATATTCGCCCGGCTGCTTCCGTGGTGCTTCCGCGGAAACAGCCCCTCCATCACGGGGGGATCGCCTGATGACAAAGCTCACGAAACGAGTGGTCGACGCCGCCGACGTCCGGGAAAAGGACTACTTTATCTGGGACGATGAGCTTCCTGGCTTCGGCCTCCGCGTCTTCGCATCAGGCAAGCGCAGCTATCTCATCCAATATCGCGCGCTCGGTCGAACCCGTCGCTACACCATCGGCCTGCACGGAATCTGGACGCCAGAAACCGCACGACAGGAAGCGAAGGCCCAGCTCGGGCGCGTCGCTCGCGGCGACAACCCGTCTGAGGAACGCCAGCTCGATCACCAGGCCATGACGGTCAAGGAGCTATGCACGCTCTATCTCAAAGACCTCAAGGCAGGCCTGATCCTCGGCAAAGGCGGTCGCCCCAAGAAGGCGACCACCATCGTTACCGACACTGGCCGCATCGAACGCCATATCATTCCGTTGATCGGCGCGCGGCGGGTGAAGGACCTGACAAAAGCCGACATCAACAAGGTGCTCAAGGACATCATGGCCGGCAAGACGCGAGTGTCGGTCAAGACGAAGAAGCTAAGGGGCAAAGCCATCGTGCGCGGCGGCGCCGGCACGGCGACACGCACGGTAGGCCTCCTCGGCGGCATCCTCACCTACGCCGTCGATGCCGGCATCATCGATCGCAACCCGGCGCACGGCATCAAGAAACCGAAGGACAATGTCCGCAAGCGCAGGCTTTCCGAGGCGGAGTATCACACTCTTGGCAACATGCTGCGCGAAGCGGCAGAGAACGAGAAATATGCGATGACCGTCGAGATCGTTCGCCAGATCGCCCTGACCGGCTGTCGCCGGTCGGAGATGATCTCGCTTATGTGGTCCGAGGCCGATACTGAGGCGAGTTGCCTGCGACTGGAGGATAGCAAAGAGGGTGAATCCATCCGACCCATCGGTCTTCCCGTGGTCGAGTATCTGGAGCAGCGCCGCGAGAATGCGAAGGGCACCTACGTCTTCCCCGGCCAAGGCGAGGACAATGCCTTCGGCAGCTTTCCGAACCATTGGGAGCAGCTATTCAAGGACTCGCCGCTCGCCGACGTTACGCCGCATGTCCTGCGCCATAGCTTCGCGAGCATCGCCAACGATCTGGGCTTCACCGAGGTGACCATCGCGGCACTCGTCGGACACGCGAAAGGCTCGGTCACGAGCAAGTACATACATACGCTCGACACGGCTCTGATCATGGCAGCTGATACGATCTCCGGCTACATTCAAGGCTTGCTTGATGGAGTCGAGTTCAAGCAGACCGCGTACGCTCTTGATCGAGATTCTCGGAAGCAAGCACTTGCACGCTTCCTGAACAATGCGGCCAAGGGCGCGGAAATGCAACGAGAGGACATTCCCTTAGCTGCCTAGCGTTCGCAATCACCGCATCCGACCTCCAAACCCTAGTTACTTTTCCGGCTCGTGCCATCGGCCGGGGCAAGCTTAACACCAGAAACGCGCTAAGCCCGACGGCATGTCCGCCGCCGGGCTTGGCGCTATAACTTACGAGACAACCAGTCCCGGACACGGCGCCAGAAGTTTGGTGTTGCGCTGGTCGGAGCGGCCTGAATAGGAGGCTCGACCGTCGGCGACTGTCCATAATATCGCGCTTTGGCAACGCGATCACGACGACGCTCAGCTTCAACCTGCTCGTCGCTCCAAGGGCCGGCTTCGATCACCTTGCCGCGGTCGATCAAGTAGTGTGACCGGCACTGCAAGGTCCAATTGCCGATCGACGGCCGAAGCGAGATAGTTTCGCCATCGAACGTCATCTTCCAATCCGTCGGCGTGAAGGGCGCGACAACCTCCTCGCCGCAACCACAGCAGCAGCTATGGGCTGATGTCGCATATTCCATCGAAACATAGAGAATGCCTGGGTCCAGGCGCTCAGGGATGTGTTCGACGAAACGATGATCGAGTCGCTTGTGCCTCATCACGCGAGGTCCCCATTGATGAGCATGTTGCCGTCGGTGGTGTAGGTGCAGTGATGCTCGCGCTCGAGGTCACGGTAGAAGCCACGAATCTTCTTCCACTTCACGACCGCGAGGACAGCATTCAAAGCGTTGAGATCCGCGACCTGTATGTTGGATGCGTAAATGTCCTTGGCGCCACCGCCGACGAAGGAGATGCGCTGGCGCGCATGATCCCGTTTCTCCGGCGTGCTGGCGGTCACCCGCAGGATACCGCCGAGCGATCCCTCGTCGAGTTCGAGGCCCATGCCGACATCGACGAATGCGGCGCCGCTCGCCTCGAGCTTCTCGACGATCAACCGCTTCGCTTCGCCGGCGTCGAGCGACAGGAACGCGAAGGTGACGCCCTCGAGAAGGTGCAGGTTGTCGGCCCCGAGCTCGACATCGTGCGCCACGATGTTGCGGTGCATCCGGCTGTAGATGCGCTTCAGATAGTCAACCTTCTTCGGTGCCTCGCGCAGCCCCTCCAGGGTCGGCGCGCCCGGCGCCCGAAAGGCGTTGTGGGTCAGGAACTCGTCGCTGTCGAAGAGCCGAATCTCGCGGACCGGCGTCTTGGCGACGAAGTCCAGGATGTAACCGCCGGTGCCACCACAGCCGATGATGGCGACCCGCTCGTTGACGAGCCGCTCGGTCAGGATGCCGATACCGACACGGTCGGAGGCGGTCTCAACATAGTTGAAGACGCTGTCCTCCTCCTCTTCCGGCTCGCGGAAGGTGCGGGGGGTCATGCCGGGCTTCAGCACCGCGGCCGGGCCCGCGATGATGTTCGCGTAGCTCGTCATCTTGTGGTGGTAGTCCGTGTAGCCGCCATCCGGCTTGCTCGAGAAGCTGTGCGTGGCTTTCAAACCGTGACCGAGGTCGAAGGCGCCGGCCTGATGCGAGATCCCCTGGATAGGCGTCCCATCGGCGCGGCACGGAAAGTCGCCGTCCCAATGGACAACATGGGTGTCGGGCCTGCGCGTCGCATCGCCGGCCAGCGTGAGGCTCGAGATGAGGGTGCCGATGCGCACCTCGCGACGCGCATCGACATAGGGCACCTCCCGCATGACGAGATGCCCGCCCTGCCGCAGGACGAAATAGCCTTCGTCCCGCAGCCGCTTGAGGTCGGGATTACGACTGAACAGTTCGCGTGACATTGAACACCGTGCCTTTCTTCTTGACGTCGACCGAGCCGCCGGCACCGAGTTCGCCCGCGTGCGGCGTCGAAGCCGCATGCCGATAGGTCATCGAGAAGACGACGTTCGGCTCATGCTGGCCCGGGAAGGCGAGCTGGACGATCTGCTCGAACGTGACCGTGCGGGCGTTCACCGTGCGCGGCCGCGAATTGACGATAATCTCGAACGTCAGCCGCGCGGTGATAAACCGCTCGATGCCGGGCTCGGCCAGATCGATCAGCTCGCCATGCTCGATCAGGCGATCTTCGCCGCCGGGGACCTCGAGGAAAACGCCTTCCCCCTCGCCCGCCTTGGCGAGCCCGTAGAGCACCGCGCCGCTGATGACCGGCTTGCCCCAGCGCAACTCGCCGTCGTTCAAGGTGAGCTTGAAGTCGCGATCCGTCAGGAAGGCGACGAACCGCTCGGCGCCGTGCTCGCGCAGGTCGAAGGGCTCGTTCAGCCGCACGTCCTCGAAGTCGCCCGAGGGCAGGATCGCGAACAGGCTGTAGCCTTCCCGCGGGTCCAGGGCGCCGGCCTCGAGCAACTGACGGCCGAGCGGCATGGGGTCGCTCACCTGACGGGACTGGAAGTTGAGGTCGCCCTGCGCGAGGAGGAAGCGATACCCCCGCGCCGGACGCAGCGCCCGGCCTTCGCGCAGGGCGTCGCCGAGGTCGTCGTATTCAAGAAGCTCTTCGGTGTTCATAAGATTGGGTCCTTAGGTTCTGCCGCGGCGATGCAGCGGCTCTAAGGGTCCAATCGGGGCGAGATCCGCCGACCGGTAAGGTCAGGCGAACTTTTTTCGCAGAGGGCCGTCGGGGGTCTGCCCGCAGATGAAGAAGGCCGGGCAATTCGGGCAGGTGCGCGACGACACCTCTGCCGGAAACCGCCCAGCGCGGATGTCGCCGAGAAACTTGGCGAGCTTGTCCTTGCGCCCCTTCAACTCCCGATCCGACAAGGCGAGCGCATGCGTCTCGCCATCGGAAAGATGGACGAGCTCCGCGACGGCGCCTGGAAAGGCCTGCTGGACCGCCAGCATCAGCGCCGCCGCGCCGACATCCTTGCTCTCGGCCGACCGCCTATGGCCCGTGCGGATACGGCGGACGGTCCGGACCCCGTCCGGCCGCACCAGCACCTCATCCGGCCGAACGATGATCTCTTCGCCGCCGAAATTGAGGCTGAGCGCGACCGGCGCCTCGGCGACCGCGTCGGCGCGATTGGCCAGGAGGAAGCGCAGCATCGCCAGGGCCAGATCGCGGAATTCCGCGCGATAGCCATGGTCGCCGAGCCCCTGACCGGCAAGCGCCACGTCGGTGCGATCCTCCAGGTCCCGCTCGGTTACGGGGCTATCAGAGGCGATCACCCCTTCGACCATCACGCGAACCGCCTCGTGCAGGTGCATGAAGGCGGTCGCGGTCCGGCGCCCGCCGACCTGCAAGACATGCGTGTAGAAGAAGCGGCGCGGGCAGGACTCATAAAGGGCGATCTGTGGTGCCCCGAACTGCAGCCGTCCGTCGACGATCAACTCGATGCCGTGGGCTTCCGCCGCCATCGGAAGCGGCCGCGCCGGCACGACCGAGCCCCGCGTCAGGGTGGCTCCGAGACGGTCGAGGAAGGGCGACAGCGGTCGATTGTGGCCGTTGCTCTTCTCGGTCGGCGCATAAAGGATCAGGCGGTCGCGGGCGCGAGACTGAGCCACATAGAACAGGCACTCCTGCTCCTCGGCTTGGCCCGCGCGAAAGGCCTCCAGCGCACTGCCTCCGGCGCCCGCGATCATGCCATCGGGCGCCGGACAGGGTGGCGCCGGCGGCGTGCGCGGGATGGTGTCGCTGTTGAGCCCTGGAAGATGGACGCCGCCGAACTCCAGGCCCTTGGCGCCATGGATCGTCATCAAACGCACGGCGTCGAGATGCTGGGCGGCCGCGGGCAACTGGCGCAGGTCGCGATCATCGCCGAGACGGACAAGCCTGCGCACGCGATCGAGCACACGCGTGATCGGCAGGCCGCGGCCGGCCGGCTGGACCCGCAGGAAGTTGAGGAACAGCCAGATCGCGATGCCGCGCGTGCGATCGGCGAGATCCTCCGACACGCCAAGGCGCGCTGCGACACGGGTGCGATCAAGCAGCAGTGTCGCGAGCACGGTCCAGGGCGACGCCGTTTGGTCGAAGCCGCTGAGTGCGGCCGCGAGCTTGACGAGGGCCTGGCGCCCGGCGTCGCTGACGCCGGGGATCGACTCGATGTGCTGGAGCCAACCGCCTGAAGGTTGGTCGGCCGCCCGCAGATACTCGAAGATCGTCGCTACGTCCGCGAAGGACATCCTGAAATCGGGCCAGCAGGCGATGCGCACTAGGCCCATGGCGCGCCGATCGACAAGGACGGAGAGCAACGCCAGGAGATCCTTGACCTCAGCCCGCTCAAACAGGCTGCCCAGAAACAGCACGGGCACGCCGAGCCGTTCGAGGTCCTGCCCGATGGTCGAAAGCTTCTCATTGCCGGTGCAGAGCACCGCCTGGTCACGATAGGCATGTCCCTCGCGGCGAAGCGCCTCGATCGCGTCGGCCAGGGCCACTTGCTGCTGCTCGGCGCGCTGCACCGTGCGCAGCTCGGGCTTCTGGCCATTGCCGTTGCGATCGGCTTCAAGACCGCTGTCCGCGTCGCCCGCGCGCATCGTGGTCGCGAAACTGGAAAAGTTGGCGACGATCTCCGGCACCGAGCGATAGTTGCGCTTCAATCGCCCACGCTTACCGCCGGGAAAGTCCTCCTTCCCGAACCGGGTCATATTAAAAGATGACGCACCCCGAAACCGATAGATCGACTGCTTGGCGTCGCCGACCATCCAGAGATTGCGCCCGTCTGGCCGCAGCGCGCTCAGCAAGCGCACGCTGCTGCGGTTCACGTCCTGGTACTCATCGACCAGGACGTGGTCATACTGCGCCTGCAGCGTTGCGCGGATGGCCGCCTCAGCCTCAAGCAGCTTGACGGGCAAGGCGACAAGATCTCCGAAGTCGACGCAATGCGCGTTGCGCTTGAGCTGTTCATAGGCGGCATAGACGCGGGACACCTCTCCGGCACGTTCGGCGGCCTCGCGTGTACCGGAGTCCGCCCCCTTGGCAAGCATGGCGTCGGCAAGCGCTGCGTAGGTTTCGGCGTTGACCACCTCGTCCTTCGCCCGCGAGACGGCGGCCAGCATCTCGGCGATGATCTGAGTCGGATCGTAGAGATTACGGTAGTGGGCGAGCCTCAGGCGCGGGAACTCCTCCTCGAGGAGCTCGACGGCCTCGGTTCGATCCATCATCCGCGGGTCTTTCGGCAAGCCGAGCTCCGCATGGAAACGACGGATAATGTCGAGGCCGAAGGCGTGGAAGGTGCCGATCCACATTGCAGCCGCGGCCTCGGGCCGCTTGCGCGCAATCCGCTCAGCCATCTCACCCGCCGCCTTGTTCGAGAAAGTCAACAGCAGGATGCGCCGCGGGTCGACACCCTCCTCCAGAAGGCCTTCGACACGCGCGATCAGCGTCTGCGTCTTGCCGGTGCCGGGGCCCGCCTCGAGCAGATAGGCTTCGCCGCGGTGCGCCGCGGCCGCGGCTTGGAGTGGGTTGAGCGGCCGCTCTGCATGCGTCGCGGCCGTGACGGGCGGCACGATTGGGAGGAGCAGGGCGTCAAACATCTGCTGGGCGACAACCTCGAACGGCGCGCCGAGCTTCGCGGCGATCGCCGAGGCGGATAACCCTTGGTCGACATGCAGCGCTCGCGCGACGTTGCGGGGAAGCAAGAGCTCGCGCGCGAACAGGTCCATCTGGACCTCGCGACGCTGCCGGCGTCCGTAATCGACCACCCGATCCATGCCAACCGGCGATGGCTCGGCCGCGCGGGCCAGATCGATCATTGGCGCCGCCTCGCTATCGGGATCGTCGCCGAGCTCGACATGTCCGATCTCGTGCGCCACGAGGAAGGCCTGCTCGAAGCGAGACCCCGCACTCTCGTGAAGGATCAGATCGTCGGCGGCGACGAAGGTCGCGCGGCCGCCGTTGAGGACGGCCGCGCCGACGGCCGTCGGTTCGACATCGATCCCACGCCGCTTGGCTTCGGCGACAGCAAAGTCATAGGGCGACCAAGGATCGGCACCCGAGGCGACGAGACGAGCATGAAGCTCGGCGGCGACCTGCCTGGCGAGCTCCACCCCGTCCATGTCAGTCTGCCTCCGCCAACAGCCGGGCGCGCTTGTCGGCCGGGACGCCGGCGTCGATTAACACTTCCTCGAAGGTGACCTGCCCGCCGGCGGTCGGCTTATCGTCAGCCTTATAGCTGCGCGCCCCGGCCAACTGGGCCGAGCCCCAGGACGACTCCAACTGCGCGACAGAGCTGCGCATCGCCTCTGCCAACATCGCCAGGAAGCGTCGCGGGATACTAGCGAGAGAAATCCGTCTCTCGCGCAGCGCAGTCACAACCTGCCGGGGCAGGTCCAGACGCTGGGCGACGGTGCGCCAGTCATCGACCGTCAGTGCCGCGAAAGGGTCGGCTGTCGCTCCCGGCACCGCCTTTGAGTGTTGCAACCAAGCAGCATCGATCAAGGCCTGATCGGCATCGGAAAGCGGAGCTGTGTCGTCAAATACTTCGCGGCTGAGTTCGCGCGACAGGTCTATGAGCTCCCCGGCATATTCCGGGTAAAGTCCCAAATAGCGTTCAAGGGTCGACCGGCCAGGGTCGTTCTCGACCGCAAACGCGTCGAGCACGGACTCGCGTGATGGACGTTCGCCGGCGGGGTTCACCGTTCTTCTCCGTCGCCCATGGCGGCGCGAAGGGCGGCGAAGGCCTTGTCGCGGTAGGTTCGGACGGTCTTTTCGGAGCGGCCTAAGACTTTGGAGATGGTCATGACGTCCGGCTCCTTGGAGTCGATGGGGAAGCCCTGTCTCATCATCTGAATGATCCTGCTTTGTTCTGTCGGTAGAGCCTCAATCGCTGCATCCAGGCGCAACCGGTAAGCCGCATCGTCCAAATCCGACGCGGCGAAGGGGTCGTGTGCCCCTGCGGCCGCCTCGACTTCGGGGGATAGCTCACCGCTGTCGTCATATTCGAGGGCCTGAGAACGGTTCTCGTCGCGCCAAGCCTGCTCCTGCGCGTCGCGCCGCAGGCTGGCAACCGCGCCGTCAAAGCGCACCTCGAAGTAGTCGAGCTTGTCGATATAGGTGGCGCGATCCGCTGAAAGGAGCTCGACGAACCTGCTGAAAACCTTGTCTCGCACAACCCCGCGCGTCAGCGATTCAGTTTTGCCGTCGGAGCTTTCCGGCCTGGGTAAACAGCGTAGCACCCGTTCAATCAGAATCCGATAGAGGCGCTCGAACCACGCCTCGTTGTTGTCGCGACGGCTCGCGCGAATGAAGTACACGAGACATTCGCTAGGGACGTAGGTCGGGTCCGAGCGCTTCATGATTCCTGCCCTGGCGATCAACTCGTCGCGCGGCAGGACCGCCAATTCGGCGATGAGCGCTTCTATCTTTGGGTCGCGTTCGTAAAGTTCGCCGCTAAGGCGTCGTTTGCGCAGTCCGTTTATTACTACTCCTGATCGGTTCGAAGCTGTCGTTTCCTGCGCATCGACGGCTTCCTCCCAATGTTTCATCATGCCGCCCCCACTTTTATAATGCCTTCACATTCCGGCGTCCTCTAGACTATTTTTTATCGAATGCGTCCGGAATGTCTTGCTACTCTTCTGTTGCGGCGGGCGTTTCTTTGGCTACTGACCCACAGATCCCGCATTTTTCTCTTGCCTGTTTGCACCAGAGCAATTCACCACCTCAAGCATTCGCGGGTGGCCATCGCATTTTACCCCGGCCAACGCGCAAGACGTCGACAAGATTGACGCCCTCTGGAAGCCTACCTGAAAGCAAGCTAGGCTTCGGATCAACAGCATGCTTCCTAAACGCAGCGAGCCGCTGATAGTCGGGCGTCGCTAGCCAAGTCCTCCCATCTCCTTCATCAGTGATAATTCGGTAAAGCCCTGCGCGAGGTGCTGATTCAACGGGAACATCGAGCAAACGTCGGTTGCGATAGATTGACCATTTCTGAATCCCACCACTGAGCGCCTCAGTCCTGAAACGGGCCCACAATGCCGCCGTTTCGGGCGTTGGCCAATCGCCCAAATCCGTGAAGGCTGTGATTTCATCGGATTCAAGCCATGCGCGCATTTCCGCCGGAGTCACAAACATTGGCTTGGTTTCGTTGATGGAGGCCATGGCTGCTGTCCTCGAAGGTAGACCGGCGCGAATCAGCATCGCCATCATGAATTGCGGTACGCCCGTTTCGACTACTGCCGCCGCGCCGCCCGCCACCGTCTCCGGCGACCAGCCGAGAGACATTCGCCGGGTGCGAATGGCTTCGAGCGCCCAAACCAGGCGATAAGTGAAGGCCTCTTCGACCGCCCGCATATTCTGTGGCCCGATCTTGGAGACTTCCTCCCCGGAAATCCAGGCGCGCAGGATGGCTTTCCAATTGGCTGGCAGCGCGTTCTTCTTGTCGGGGATGAAGGGGCGCATGAACAGCAGACGTTCGCCCAGACCGCCGAGAGCGTCGGCGAGTTCGTCGACGTCGCCGCTCAGGGCAGCGCCATCGGCCCGGTCGACCAGCTCGGCCAGCACGTCGGCCATCGCGTCGATGGAGAGCCCCGCTTCGAGCCCAACGCCCATTGCGAAATGACCGCGGCGCGCCTGCTCGGTCGTGGTCTTCCAAATAAGGTCGGCGCGTGCTTCGAAGACCTTCTTGTGCAGGGGTGCGACGTCCTCTTCCTCGCGCGCAATCTGACGAGCCCAGAGTGATCCCTTGAGGGCCTCGTCCAGCAACTTCGGGAGATCGGCGCGATCCGCATCCAGCGCTTCGATCAGGCCGAACACGGTCGCATCGAGGCGCTCGACAATCTGCGACAACGGCTCTTCGTCGATCGTTTCCTCTTCGTCAGCCTCGCTCTCGTCCTCGTCATCGTTCTCGTCGCCGTCGGCGTCGTATTCCACGGCGGCGGCAAGGCGTTCAGCCACTTCGGCCTCCTCGTCGGGCGATCGCCACGCCTCCCGGGAATTGGCGAGATACTCCCAGGCGTCATCGCGATCGAGCACACCCTCTCGCGACAGGCGCTCGAGGATCTCGGCGACGATCTGGATGAGGCCGCTTTTCAACGTGCGGGCCTTGGCGGAGGCAACCAGCTTCCTCCACTCCTTCTTTCGCCAATCGGTCTTGTCGAACATGACATGGACGATCAGGCCCTCGACATCGACGAAGGCGCGCCCGGCCCGGCCTGCGACATTCGCAAACTCCTCGCCCTTGATCTTCTCACCGGCGCGATAGAGCGCGGGCACGAGCAGGACAGCGGCGTTCAGGTTGAGCCCTTGGGAGAGCGTCGGCGAGGCGACGATCACTTTGAGAACGCCCTCCGAGAGCAGTACCTCCAGCTCGCGCAGGAACGGGCTCGGCAGACGGCCGTGGTGGATGGCGACGCCGGCCTTAAGGCTAGCGACCGCCGGATGGTCCTCTCCCAGCCATTCCTTGCCGACCTCCAGCGCCCGCGCGATCGGCGCCTCGTCGTCCAGCAGAGAGCTGAGATAGCCGCGCTTGCATAAATCAACGACCTGCTTGCCATAGCTCTCGACCCAGTTGGCCTGGGTGGAGAAGATCAGGGTGCGCTTCCCCTGGCCGGCGAATTCCCACGCCGCGAAGAGGGCCAGGTGTGAGTTCTTGCGCGGGTACGGCTTCTTTTCCCTTCCGCGTGCAGGCTTCTCCTCGACGAACTTGTCGAGGAAGGGACCGCCATCGTCGAGGTCGAGCCGCAGCAGCGCATCCTTGCCGCGCCAGGTTAGGGCGCCGAACCTCTGACCCGTGGGGCGCCAGTCGGAACGCACGGGCTCGCCGGGTTCGTCGGAACGTATCCAGGCGGTGAGGTCATCCAACTCGTCGCCGCTCGGCAGGATCGCGGAGAGGCAGACGATCCGGCGGTTGGCCGCGTCGGGGCGGCGCAGCAGACGCTGCACTAGCGTCTCGTAGCGGATCTCACGCTCGCTGGGCCCGATCATATGCCCTTCGTCGAGAACGATCAGCCCGACATCATCGATCAGGGAAGCGTCGCTTCGAAGCGCGAAGTCGAGCTTCTCTGGTGTGGCGATGATGATCTCGCGGGTGCGCAGGGCATCCTCGTCGCCTGCCGAAAGGCCGCTGGCGCCGTAAAGCGAGGAGACGCTGAACCCGAGGGGCGCGAAGGTCTTGCGGAAAGAGCGTTCTGTCTGGGCCGACAACGCGCGCAGCGGCGTGACAATCAATACCCGACGCGCCGATGACAAGGTCATCAACGCGGCGATTTCCGCAACGCGCGTCTTCCCCGCGCTCGTGGGGAGCGCCACGACCAGGTCGTCGGTGACATCGGTCGACCGCTGCGCGGCCTCGCGCTGAGAAGGCCATAGCTCCACTTCGGAGGTTTTGCGCGCGTACAGCGAACCGATGAACAGCCGCCGGAGGTCGGGGTATCGCTCCTCCGTTCCAGCGGGTGGCTCCGTCGGCAGGCTCCGGTGCAATGAATGCTGCCAGAGGTCGTCGATCAGATGGCGGCAAAGATTCGAGATCCACCACAACGGTACATTCCCGGCGTTGCCGGCTAGGCTGACCGCAGTGGCCAGTAGATCGCGCGCGGCGTCGATCGGCTCCTCTTCCCCTGTTTCCAGCGCGAAGTCGAAGTAGGCCAGAGCCCGACAAATCGTCGTATTCAGAATGGTCGACAATACGTCGTCGATGTCGGGCTCATCGCCGCCCAGCGCTTCGCCCATCTGCTCGTCGCCGTGGGCCTCGTCGCCAAGCCAGTCGCGAACGAAGCCGCGCAACTGATCGAGATCGCGCAGGATGAGATGACGGATCGCCGTTTCGCCGGGCGATGCGTTGAGATCTTCAACCGTCTCGTTGAACAGCGAATAGGCGACGGCCGAGAAGCCGGCCAGGTGATAGGCGGCAGCCGCGATGGTGCGGCGGAAGCCGCGATCGGGTGCCTCGGGATCACCGTTTCTCACCAGCGCCTCAAAGGCGTTGGCCGCCCGTTCGAAAGCCTTGTTCGTCAGGTCTGACGCGCCGGTCTGGGCACGCAAGGCCATGGCGCCCCGAAGCAAGGCAAAGCCGTGTTCGGCGAGGTCGGTTTCGATTGTGGCGCCCAAGGGCGGGGAAGTCTGAGGCAATACGCCCGCTTCCCGCATCAGCGACCATGCAGCGCCACGATAGAGCAATCGGCCAAGGATGCCGTCGACGGTCGCGGTGGCTAGGAAGGCGGTCAGTTCATCAGGCGTCTCCAAGATCGTGCGCCCCTTCGTACATGGCCGCGATGAAGTCCTGATGATCTTCGACGTGGATGTTCACGACGTAGTGGTCGCGATTGGTCCCGGCGGTCTCGAGATCTTCCTTCAGCGAGGCATGGGGGCCGTTGCCGGAAACGGTGAAAAGCATGTGGTCGATGCGATCGGCGCGCAGCGACCTCAAACCCACCTCATCGCGGAGGTCGCGGCCCAGCGCGTTTTCGTCGGGATCGTTGCTCTCCAGGAGACGGTTGGCGACGAACAGCAGCGAGTCCGGCGTGCAGCGGCCATTGTCGCGATCAAGCACCTTGCGAGCGCTTGTCACGGTGGATTTGCCGAGCTTCATGTTGCTTTTGGCTTCCCCCTTCAGAAGCCACAATTTCTCGTCCTGGCCGCCATAGCCGGCGCCGATGAAATCATCGCCGCGCATGGCCATGTTGCGGCCGTCCTTGTAGCGAAGCCGGCGCACGGGGACGCGCAGGCCGATCTCTTCCTCCACCAGCTCGGTCGCGAGAATCTCCCCCAGGTCTCCGGAGCGGCCCTTGGCCGTCTGAGGCATCGCCTCGCTCAGAATCTTGGCGGCAACCGTGTATCCGAGGCGCTCGACATCCTCGGCGATACGCTCGAGACGATCATAGTGGGAACGAATGGTCTCGGCGAGGTCGCCGCTGATCTCGTCGCGGCCGCCATCCTTCTCGACATAGGTCCAGTAGTGTTTGCGCTTGTCTTTTTCCTTGGTGGATTCGCACCACCGCTCATACAGCCCCATGCTTCCCCCCACTTCTTTATTTTGCTGCGCGATTTACCCGGTCGGCGATGTCTGCGCATCGCTCGATCAGCCTCTCAAAGGGCTCGGCGTCCTTAAGTAGCAGCCCGTCTTCCACCATATGTTCGTAATCCGAGGCCAGCGCCGTGCGCGCCTCGCCGCTCGGCACGAGCCGCAACAATCCGTTGACGGCGGCCTCATAGTCGACGGGCGCGCCGTCCGCCGCCTTCTCCGCGAAGAACATGCTTTTGTGCCGTGCTACCGCCAGGGCGAGATCTCGATCAGCCGCGGCCGCGTCGGCAATCCCGGCGTCATCCAGGCGGACCACGTCATGCCAATGGCGAGCGAACCGCTCCCCGCGAAGCCGTTCCTGCAAGCAGAAGACGTGGATCGCGGTTGCCTTTTCCCAAAAGGTCCGCTCGGCGTGCATCACGCGCGGCGACGCCGCGGGGAACGTCACGCCCTCGACCAGGCCCGTCGCATCGCAGACCACATCACGCACGCTGGCCGGTTCGCCGGTCGAGCGGGCGCCGAATTCCAGCATGACGCTTGGCGCGACATAACCGGAGCCGGTAGAGGTCGCTTCATAGTCGATGAAGAGTTTCTCGCCGTCGACCCGGGTCGCGGCCGACACGCCCTGCGCTCCAATGGCGTCGATGAGCAGGGGCTGCACCGTGCCCGAAATCCACTCCGGCAGGCGGTGGCGCACCGCTTTCGACCAGCGCTTCTCTTCGCTGCGCGTTGCCGGCAGGGCCTCGCCATTGTCGCCCACCAGATCGGGCGCGATCGCTCGGATGTCGTAGGTCAGATCGACATCTTCCGAGAAGCGCTGAATGACGCCGTAGGCTTTTGAAAGCGATGTCCCGCCCTTGAAAACGAGATGGTCGCCGAGCGCGGAGCCGAAAACGGTTTGAAGGGCCCAGACGACCCAAACGTCCTTCTCGAGCAGATGGGCGGGCCGCCCTGAACGATCGGCGGCCACGCCCAGCGCGTCACGACGGTCCGCCGCCGACAGGGACAGAAAGGGATCAGCCATGGGCCGCCTTGCCGACGCTTCGGGCAAGCCAGGTCGGAAACTGCGGCGCGGCGGCCACCAGTTCGCCGAACGCCGACGGTGGGAGCTTTCGTTTCAGAGCCTTCAGCGCCGATTCCGCTTTCTCCGGCCCAAGCCAGGCTAGAGCGCGAACCGCTTGGCCTGAGGGGCGATCGGCGAGCGCAAGCTGCCAGCGTGGCGCATGGCGCAATTCCACGAGCTGCTTGCCCAAGGTCATAGTGCGGCTCCGGCCCGACGTCAGATAAACAGAGCGAACCGGCACCTGCGTCGTCAGCCCCAGCGCATTTGCGGCAGCCGCGCCGTTCGGCACGATGACTTCCCCGCGCTGCACCGCCAGCGCCTCGATGGCCTGTTCCACCGAAGGCGCGCGTGCTCCAAACCGGCTCTTGATCGGACGCAGATACACGCCGCGCCCGGCACGGATCAGATGCCCTCGTTCTGCAAGACGCGACAAAGCCTGGTCCACCCCAGCGCGGCTGCCGAGGTGGAGAAGGCTCTTTGCCGCCAGCGGCGTTCCTTCCGGCAGCGTCTCGGCGAGCGCCAGGATCTGTTCGGTCAGACGTTGCACCATCATTCTCCTGTCAGAAATATATGCGAGTTTCTGACATTTTTCAACGGCCACAAAGCTTTCAAACTCAACCCAACCGTCCTTCGTAGCTCCGGTCGCCACGAGGGATCGATTGAAGGGGGAAAGCCTTCCCCTGCGGCCGAGCCACGGTCTCGGCCGACCCCTTCTGCGGGGACACCCCGCAACGCCCCGAGAGTGAGAGTGCGGACGGATCTTCCGTGACGGGTTGAGGGCTGGGAGAGAGGCTCCCGGCGCCCGTCGTGGAGTTTATCCCGATGGCCAGAATGGATCGCGCCGCGCGTCGTACCGGCGACCGCACCAATTTCTATGACGACGTCACCAACAAGATCATCGCCGAGCTGGAGGATGGTCGGCTTCCCTGGGTCCAGCCTTGGGGCACGGCCGCGGCCAAGGCGCCGCTCGCCATGCCGAGGAACGCGGCGACCTCGCGCCAGTATTCCGGCATCAACGTCCTGATCCTCTGGGGCGCCGTCATCCAGCACGGTTTTCCTTCCCAGCAGTGGCTCACCTTTCGCCAGGCGCTCTCGCTCGGCGGGAACGTCCGGAAGGGCGAGCATGGCACGACCGTCGTCTACGCCGACCGCTTTGTGCCTGACGATGAAAAGCGCCGCGCGCGCGAGGCCGGCGAAGAGGCGACCGCCATTCCATTTCTGAAGCGGTTCACGGTCTTCAATGCGGCGCAGTGCGAGGGGCTGCCCGAGAATCTTGCCGTCGAAGCGCCGCCCCCGGCGTCGGGCATGATCGAGCCAAGGGTCGAGGCGCTGATCCGGGCAACGGGAATCGACTTCCGCATCGGCGGGAGCCGTGCCTTCTACGTTCCCGCCCACAACTATGTGCAGGTGCCGCCGCCCCAGGCCTATTTCGAGCCGATCAATTGGCACCGGACCGCGCTGCATGAACTCGGCCACGCCACAGGCCATGCTTCCCGCCTCGGACGTGATTTCTCCGGCGCGTTCGGAACGAAAAAGTACGCGTTCGAGGAATTGGTGGCCTTATCTTGACAGTCTGCACCGACTCCCAGTGTCCTGCTGACGTCGATGCAACAGGACTGACGGAGGCGTTATCCAGGCCGGCCGCAGCGCTCCCACATAGCTGGCGGAGGCCGGCCTGGATAGCGCCGGGCAAGTTGAACTCCTTCGTTGAAGCTGGCTCCCCGGATGGGGGTCCGGGGGAAGGTTGAACAACTTGTGGACAATGTAATCGCAGCTTCAAGCATCACCATTCAGGAGCGCAGATCAGCGGAGGGCCTTGACGCCCATGTCCCAATGATCCTCCGGGACGGGGCGCTATACGATCCTGATCTGGATCGCTTTTTCCGCGACCTTCCTCTCAACGGCGTTCGCTCCCGCCATTCCCTTCGTGCTTATGGCTACGACGTTCTCGTCTGGGCTCGTTTTCTTTCGGAAGCCTGCGCGAAGACGATATGGCAAGCCGACCGGCATGATGTCCTTGTCTATCACCGCATCCGCCGCCGCGCCGACGCCGGACAACGCATCTCCGCTGCTTCCTGGAATCGCGCGGTCGCCTGCCTCGATCGGCTATATCGCTGGGGTGTGCAGGAAGGACTGATTGCGGAAGCACCCTTCACGCATCGCTCGGTCTGGAGGCAGGGGTACGCTGGGCGGCGAGCGCAGATTGCGGCACGGAACGATGCCTATGAACCCGCCGCGCGTCGAGCGGACGTCAGTTTCGTCACGCTCGACGACTATCGGCGGTTTCGAGATATCGGCCTTAGAGGGCTCCTTCCTGACGGCCGAACACGCCCGGGCGCCCGAGATCGCAACGGCATTCGCAATGCGCTGTTCTCCGATCTCCTGGTGACCACAGGGCTTCGGCTGGAAGAAGCGTCATCTCTCTTCACCTCCGATCTCGTTTTCGCCGATCAGCGTCAGGGCCGTCAGGTCTGGCTGGATTTGCCGGATGCCCAGACCAAGGGCGATCGTGGCCGCCAGATTCTCGTTCCCGCTCGACTGCTTGAACAGGTGCGCGCCTATGTCGATGTCGAACGTGCTCATGCCGTCGCGAAGCTCCAGCAGCGCTCGGCGTGGCAATCGATCGACCGACCGATCTTCGTTCACCCGGAGCGGCACGCTGCCCGGCTGCGATTGCTTGATGGCGGCGATGTCGCGCTTGACCGGCTCAACCCGGAAGAACGCGGCCGGATCATTGTCTGCGACAGCGACGGCACACCGAGCGAACCGGCGGTATTGTGGCTTTCGGAGATCGGCATGCCGGTGCAGCCGAACTCCTGGGAAGTCGTTTTCGCCCGTGCCTCCAGCCGGTGCAGATCCTTCGGTTTCGATATCAGCATCAGTCCGCACCAGCTCCGTCACACCTTCGCCGTTCACATGCTGGCGATGCTCATTCAGCACCGTCTCCGCGATGCTGCTTTGCCTGCCGGGCCGATGGAGGGATACCGGCAGGTGCTTGGTGATCCTCTCCAGCAGGTGCAACGGCTTCTCGGCCATGCCAGCCTGACGACGACATACATCTACCTCGACCATATCGCGACGCGCGCCGATACTGTCGATGCGGCCGTCGAGGAGCTCCTGGGATTGCTCCCCTCGGAGACCACCCTGTGACGGGACGCCCACGCAAGGGAACCGCGGTGCGTTTTGCGCCAGCCGATGGCGTTGTTCCCCCGCACGCCAGCGATCGGGTGCTCGGTCTGCGCTTCAATATCGAGGCGCGCTATGGCGGGACGCTTGAGGTTGACCTCACCGCTGTGCATCCGCGACCCTTCGCCATCGCTTTTGCAGGGGCTCTGCGCCGGCAGTCCGAGCTTGGTGGTCCGCTAGGTGCGCGAGGCACCATTAAACAGCACTTTCAGGCTTACCTCCGGTTTTTCGCATATCTGCGCGAGCACTCCACGGCAAAGACGCCCGCCAATCTGCGTGCTGATGACATCGATGGTTATGAGGATTTCCTCGAAGCCGGCGGGATGACCCCGATCCACCGGCACACTGTTTTCGCCAAAGCCATCCTCGCATTGCGCTCGATCGACGCCAACCAGCCCGGCCTTCTGCATGAGGGCGTCCGTCGACGCCTGAGCTACACCAGCAGACAATCCGTTGGCCGATCCCGACCACGTGACGCTTATAGCCCCTTCGTCGCACGGCAGCTTCGGGACGCTGCCCGTGGCGACATCGCCAGGATATTCCGGCGGATCGGGAAGCCGCTCGAGAGTGACGATGGCGATGCCAATCTCTGCCGGGTGACCGATGAAGCCAATGCACGGATTGTCGCCTCCGGCAGAGTCAGCTCCGGCGATCGCGCCTTCCATCGCCTCTATTTCATGAGGCTGCGGCGCAATCTGCCCGTTTCAGACCTGGCTGAAGATCTACACGCACGTTTCCATCTACGTGCAATGGATATCCCACCACTTCTGACCTTCCTATCTCTGGAGACCGGCCTGGAGCTCGAATGCTGCAAGGCGTTGACGATCGACTGCCTTCAGAACCCCGGACCCGGCACGATCGAGATCGCGTATGTCAAGCGGCGTGCCCGCGGCGCCGAGCACAAGCACATTCGCGTCCGTGACGGCGGGATCGGAACACCGGGCGGTCTGATACGCAAGCTGATCGAGGCGACTGCATTCACACGGCAGTTTGTCCCAAGCGAGAACCTTTGGCTTTATTATTACACCGGGCGGAAGCAGCTTCGTGCAGGCTTGGAGCATCAGCAGGAACTCGTGGCCAGATGGATAAAGGGGCATAATCTCGTCGATGACGATGGTGAGCCGCTCCGCCTCGTCCTTTCCCGCTTGCGCAAGACCCACAAGGCACTCTGGTATCTGAAGACCGAGGGTCATATGGCCCGTTTCGCCGTTGGGCATACGCCTGAGATCGCCGCGCGCCACTACGCTGACATCCCCTCGCTGCGACCGCTGCACGAAGCCACCGTTGCTGAGGCATTTTCCGAAGTCGCGGCCGCCGCCGGTCCGATCGTCTTGGCGCCTGCTGATGAAGATTCCTGGCGGCAACGCGATGGCCCGGCCGAAGGATGCGAGGACCGCGACAGTATCCTGCGTGGTGAACAGGACGTTTGGCTGGCGGCATGCTCTGGTTTTGACCGCAGCCCGTTCGGAGAGCCAGGAGCGCCTTGCCCGCAACCGTTCTGGGGCTGTCTCGAATGCCGCAATGCTGTCATCACCGCGCGCAAACTGCCGGCGATCATCGCGTTCCAGCACTTTATCGAGGAGCAGCGGGCCAGTCTCTCCGCCTCAGACTGGGCGATGAAGTTTGGCCGCGCCCATGCTCGCATCGCCGGGCAGGTTCTGCCTGCATTTCCCGAGAGTATGGTTGCCGCAGCCCGCCATGAGGCGGAAGCGCATACCCTTTATCTGCCGCCCGAGGCCCGGCAATGAGGGGATTGTCGCCAGCAGCTTCCACCTCCCGGCAACTCGATCTGCGCCCGGTTCTTGCGTCCGCCCCGTTAAAGCCGGGGTTCTCGCGGGAAGCACTTTCGCGCTACAGCGATCCGAGCTGGGATCTTGGACCGGCCGTGTTTCGCGAGAGCGCCCGCCGCTGTCATGTCACCGTACATTTCGGGGGCGTCGAGGATGTGAGTGTCCGCGAGGCGTTGCGCGAACTTCTCTATGCCCGGCTGAACGTCGACCTGCCGGGTCACCGCAAGATTCTTTCTCCCGGTAGTGTCCGACAGGTCTTCAACCGCGCACGACGCTTCTTCGAGTTCGTGCGTGATGAACTCGGTGTGGTCGATCTCCGCCGTGTCGACCAGCCACTTCTTGACCGGTATGCCCGCCACCTCAAGGCCGACCGTGCTCGTCGGCCGGTCATTGTCACCCAGCTGCTGGAGGTCCCGTTCGATCTCTATGCCTATCGCGATGATCTTCCTTCCGGAGGGTTATCATTCCAGCCATGGGCCGGAAGACCTCCAGCGCACGTCGCGGGTTATCGTCAGGTTCACGAGAACCGGACACCGCGCATTCCCGAGGCGATCATATCGCCGCTGCTGGCCTGGTCGATCCGGTATGTCACCGAGTTTGCCGCCGATATCTTCGCAGCCCGCGAGGAGATGGATTGTCTCGAAGCTCATTGCGCCATGCTCATCGAGCAGGACAGTGTCCTCGAACGTCAAGACCGACGGCGCCAGCAGCGTAACCGGCTTGAGGACTATTTCGGGCGGCTTCGCAATGAAGGTCGCGGGGTGCCGATCTGGGGCACCGCGCATAACGGCATATTCCTCCGGCACCCCGAGACAGGAGACCTATCGCCACCCGTCAATTCCCACTTGCTTCATCTGCACATCGGCATCAACACGCTCGTCGAGCCGAAGATGCACATTCAACTCACGGACGGCGCTCCACGCCAGATCAGAGGTGCGGTGCTCGAACTCGGTGTCGAGACCGGAGGCATGGATACATCCATCTCCATTCTGCCCGAGACCGGTAAGCCCTGGCGACCCCGCTTCGACGCCAAGACCCTCGCGGCGGAAGAGCGCATGCTGCAATCAGCGGCCTATATCCTGTGCGCCTATCTGACCGGCATGCGGGACTGCGAAGTCCAGGCGATGCAGCGTGGGTGTCTTTCCCTGACGCGCAGCGAAGACGGCATGATCATGCGCCATCGCGTTCGGTCCGTCGCCTATAAAGGCAAATCCGCCCAGGGTGAACCTGCCGAGTGGATCACCATCGAGCCCGTCGCCAGAGCTGTCGAGGTTCTGGAACGCCTGTCATTTCCCTCGGCATCGGCTCGTGCTCTCACGACCCTTTGGCCGGTATTGGCAGCGAAGTCATATTGTAAGGACCATCTCTCGGCCGAGATCGTCCGTCAGATCAACCGCTTCCGTGATCATCTCAACGACCTGTTCGGCACACCGGACAGGCCGGCGATCCCGAACGGACCTGGTGACCGTCCCTGGCGGATCACGACGCGGCAGTTCAGACGCACGATCGCATGGCACATCGCCAACCGTCCCTTCGGCACCATCGCCGGTATGATCCAGTACAAGCATGCCTCCGTCGCCGCTTTCGAAGGCTATGCCGGCTCCAGCCGGTCCGGCTTCCGGGCGGAAGTCGAGAACCAGCGTAGTCTCGGCCAACTCGATGATCTGTTGACCTATTTCGACGAGCGCCAGACCGGAGCCACGCTGTCCGGACCTGCAGCGGCGCGTATAGCGAAGACGCTCGACAACATATCGGACGATTTCGGTCCGCTTCCGGCCATGATCGCTGATCGTGCCCGGCTCCGCACGATGCTCGCGAGCCTCGCGCGGACATTCCATGTCGGGGTGCTGGCCGATTGCTTCTTCGATCCCGGCACGGCTGCCTGCCTGAAGCGGGCCACCGGAGCCAAAGGCCCGCTGACCGCGCTCTGCCAGCCGACCCTTTGTCCAAATGCCTGCATCACCGCGAGACACCGGCCAGCATGGGCTCGTTCCGCGCAGGAAGCCGCAAGCCTGTTGAAGGAGAAGCGGTTGTCCCAGCTACAACGAAGCATCCTTCAGCAGGACCTTGAGCGGGCGAGGAAGGTCCTCAACAGCATAGACAAGGACCAATCCTCCCGCGGCTCCTGAGGGGAGCCTGGTGTGCTCCTGCGCCGGTGGCCCGCCCGGCGTGGTCGGAGCGCGCGATGCCCGGCGCATCCGCGCAACGGCTGATCGCCGTCCTCCGCTTACGCTTCGGCTCTGCGAGTGCGCGACCGCACCTGAGGCATCGCAATCCGCTGCTCCGACGCCGGGACAGGCCCCGGCGGAGAAGGAGCAATGATCATGACAAGACAAAAAATCAGCAACAGCCGCCCGAGCGGGCGGCAGGAGAGGAAGGGGACGGCTGGAGTCGGGGGGTCGGTTGAAGGGGCGAGAGAAGCTCGCGCCGCCGGCAACGGAGATTCCCCAATGTCCAGCACATCTACATCTGTCCAGCGCGCCGACGTCTATTCCCGCGTCACGGCCGAGATCATTTCCGCGATCGAGCAAGGCGCCGGCGAATGGCGTGCACCCTGGTTCCACAACGGCACCAGCGTCGCGCGTCCGACCAACGTCTCATCCGGCAAGCGCTATCGCGGCATAAACACGCTGGCGCTCTGGGCCGCGGGCTTCGCAGCCGGATATGGCGACGGCCTCTGGGGCACCTACAAGCAATGGCAGGATGCCGGCGCGCAGGTGCGTGAAGGAGAACGCTCCACCACAGTGGTGTTGTGGAGGGAGATTCAGGTTTCCCGGCAAGCCGACAACGAAGACGATGATGACGGGCATCGGCGGATGTTCGCCCGCGCATTTTGCGTCTTCAACGTTGCTCAGGTTGATGGCTACGAGCGCCCGGTAACTCCGATGCTGCCCGAGGCCGAACGCCTCGCTCATGCAGAGGCTTTCATCGCGAACCTGGGCATCAAGACTGAGTTCGCCGGGTCGGAAGCCTATTACCGCCCGTCGACCGACACCGTGTCCATGCCGCCGTTCACCTTGTTCCGCGACGCTGCGTCATTCTACGGTGTCTGGCTGCACGAGACCGGTCACGCCAGTGGCGCCAAGCACAGGCTCGACCGCGATCTTTCCGGACGCTTCGGATCGGCGGCCTATGCCGCCGAAGAATGCTCCGTTGAGATTCTTAGCGGTCTGGTCCTGGCTGATCTGGGTATCGCCCACCATCCGCGTCCCGATCATGCCGCGTATGTCGCCTCGTGGCTCAAGGTCCTGAAGGACGACCCCAAGGCCATCTTTACCGCCGCCAGCAAAGCACAACAGGCAGCCGACTGGATGCATGCCCAGCAGCCCCAGAGTGAGGAGATCGCAGCATGACCAGCATCCTGCGCCTAGCTTCTTCGGGCAGTTGGAAGCGCGCTCGATACTTATCCAGTCAGCGATCAGCCGTCGTGCCGCTTGTGTTGGCGGGGTTGCTCGTGGGTACCAGCATCCCCCCGTTCGAGATGCTTTACTGCCATGCGGCCTCGTTTTTCTTTTCGTAGTCGCCAAACGCCTTCTTCAGGCCGCCCAACACCTCGGCTGCAGTTTCGAACATCGCCTTGAGCTGTGGCTCGTCCACTTTTTCAATGTCCTCCCGCAGATGGTCCATCGTTTCCTGAAGTCGAGCTTGCATGTTCTGGGTGTGATGGCGGGGATCGCGGTCCTGTTCACTGATCATGAGAATGCTCCATTGGTTGGGTTGCGATTCACCCGCCCGTCATCGGGCGCGGGTTGTGAACCTAACCAATGAACCATATAATCGGTTCCCGATATCGAAGTTCGAGTTTGAGATGATTTTGGGACAGCCAGAACATGGAACATCAGGAACTGTTGTCGGGATTCATACGACTGCATGTCCTGCATCATGCCGCCGAAGGCGATCTTTACGGGCAATGGATGATCGAAGAACTGGCGCGGCACGGTTATCGCGTCAGCCCAGGCACGCTTTATCCGATGCTCCATGCCATGGAGCGCAAGGGCTATCTCGAATCGCGCACGGAGCGCGCCGGCCGATCGCATCGTCGCGTCTATCGCGCCACAGCCTTTGGGGTCGAAGCCCTAGCCATTGCGCAAGACAAGATTCGGGAGTTGTTTCGTGAGGTCGTATCCGCAGATGACGGTCGATGAGAATGCGCATCGCGGAACCGCGGGCGAAGTCTTTCGCGCCTTTCTCAAACTCGGCGTGACATCATTTGGTGGGCCGATCGCCCATCTTGGCTATTTTCGAGATGAGCTCGTCATCCGCCGCAAATGGATCGATGAGGAAGGTTACGCCGATCTCGTTGCGCTCTGCCAGTTCCTTCCCGGACCCGCAAGCAGCCAAGTTGGGTTTGCACTCGGGCTGCTGCGTGGCGGTCCACTCGGAGCGCTCGCGGCATGGTCTGCTTTCACGTTACCGTCGGCCGCCCTTCTCGTCTTGTTCGCGTTTGGTGCGACCGCCTTCGCGGGACCAGCCGGAGCGGGGCTTCTTCACGGCCTCAAAGTAGTTGCCGTTGCCGTCGTCGCTCAGGCGGTCTGGGGCATGGCAAGAACACTTACGCCCGATCGTGAACGCGCCAGCATCGCTCTGGCGGCGGTGCTGATCGTGATCTTTGCAGCAGGCTCGATCGGGCAGATTGCGGCGATCGTTGCCGGCGGGGTCGCCGGATTATGGCTGTGCAAAGGAGGAACCGTCCCCACAGGCGGGCATTTGCGTTTCAGAGTGTCCAAATCTGTCGGTGTCGCTGCGCTTGCGCTGTTTTTCGTGCTGCTTGTGATGCTGCCGATTCTCGCGGGCACGTCGCAAGGGGTTGCACTGTTCGATTCATTCTTCCGCGCCGGTTCTCTCGTTTTCGGCGGAGGTCATGTCGTGCTGCCGCTGTTGCAGGCCGAAGTCGTCCCTTCAGGCTGGGTCGGCGACAACGCTTTCCTGGCCGGATATGGTGCGGCACAGGCCGTGCCGGGGCCGCTTTTCACCTTTGCTGCATACCTCGGAACGGTAATGGGGCCGCAACCGAACGGCGTCGCCGGTGCTGCGATCGCGCTCGTTGCGATTTTCCTGCCCGGCTTCCTCCTTCTGATCGGCGCATTGCCCTTCTGGGACATGTTCCGCATGCGACCGGTAGCACAAGCAGCAATGCGGGGAGCTAACGCGGCTGTTGTCGGTATCCTTGGAGCCGCCCTCTACAGTCCGGTGTGGACCAGTGCCGTCCTCGCACCGCGCGACTTCGCGCTCGCGCTTGCCGGCTTCTTGCTGCTCACCGTGTGGAAGACCCCACCATGGATCGTTGTCGTGCTGTTGGCCGCTACTGCCACCGCACTCAGCCTGATCTGAAGGAGGAATTGATATGGCTACTGTCAGCGTTCGTTACATCGTCGATGATGTTGATGCGGCGATTGCATTCTACACACGGTCCCTCGGATTCACCGTCTCTATGCATCCGGCTCCGAGTTTCGCAATGCTGGCCAGAGGCGATCTGCGCCTTCTGCTCAACGGAACGACGGGACCAGGCGGAGCGTCGCAGCCCATGCCGGATGGTCGCAAGCCTGAACCCGGCGGGTGGAATCGCATCCAGATCGAGGTCGCCAACCTTGAAGATCAGGTCGAACGCTTGCGGACTGCCGGCGTCAGATTTCGCAATGACATCGTGACTGGCGTGGGTGGCAAACAAATCCTCGTCGACGACCCGGCAGGAAACCCCATCGAACTGTTCGAGCCGCCGAACAGGTAGTTTCCACCGTCCATAAATTCACGCAGCGTTGAATTTTAGGCTGGACTGTCAGGATATATCGCCGAGATGAACGCCGCCTTTTGCTGCGCCTCACTCGGCATCGTCCCGACCGTCCGCCACGCCGATTATATAGGCTCCTGGCTCGAGGTTCTGCGCGAGGACAATCGCGCCATCGTGCGCGCCGCAAGTCAGGCGAGCAAGGCCGCCGACTGGCTGCTCGCACACCTTCCCGAAGCGGACGCCGGAGATCGCCTCGAGGCGAGCATTCCCGATTGCGACAGGAGGGCGGCATGATCCTCCTGACCGACGAACTGCGTAAGCCGCTACTCGCCAATGGCCGCCGGCGCGATACCGACCATGTGCCGCTCGTAAAATTCTTCAACCCGCTGGGTGAAGGCGTCTGGCTCGCCACCGAACTGGACGAGGATGGCGACACGTTCTTCGGGCTGGCCGATCTCGGTAACCCTGAGCTTGGCTCCTTCTCGCTGCAGGAGATGTCGTCGCTCCGCCTGCCGTTCGGCATGGGGATCGAACGGGACATCCTCTTCACGGGGGATTTCCCGCTCTCCGTTTGGGTGGAAGCCGCGCGGCAGGCCGGCAGCATCCGGGCGGCAGAGCGCATTCTCTATCAGGCCGCTCGGTCACGGCACGGCGGCCATTGACGCGCAAATACGTGAAGGCGTGAAGTCGGCTTTGAGGCTTTGCGCTTCCACGCGGCGATAGGCTTTCCTGAAGCGTTCGCGGTTCGGGGTGAGAGAGTAAGAGGGGGAACGGGATTTTCGTGACGGGTTGGAGGCCGAGAGAGAGGCTTTCGGCCGCCCGTCGCGGAGTACATCCCGATGGCTACTGCCGTTCAGAAGATCACCTTGTCGTCCTCACGCGACATCCCCTTCAACAAGCTGGTGCTGAGTCAGTCCAACGTCCGGCGCGTGAAAGCCGGCGTCTCCATCGACGAACTGGCGGAGTCCATCGTCCGCCGCGGCCTCATCCAGAGCATCCATGTCCGTCCCGTGGTGAACGCCGAAGGTGCGGAGACCGGCATGTTCGAAGTCCCCGCCGGCGGCCGCCGCTACCGCGCCCTCGAATTGCTCGTGAAGCAGAAGCGCCTCGCCAAAACCGCACCGGTCCCCTGCGTCGTCTCTGACTCCAAGGCCGATGTGTTGATCGACGAGGTGTCGTTGGCCGAGAATATCGAGCGTGCGCCGTTGCATCCGCTCGATCAGTTCCGCGCCTTCCAAGCCATGCGCGACAAGGGCATGACCGACGAGGCCATCGCGGCCGCCTTCTTCGTCCCGCTCCAGGTGGTGAAGCAGCGCCTGCGGCTCGTCACCGTCTCGCCCGCGCTCCTCGACGTCTATGCCGAAGACGGCATGACCCTCGAACAGCTCATGGCCTTCTCGATCTCGGAAGACCACGCGCGTCAGGAGCAGGTGTGGGAAGCGATCAGCCATAGCTGGTCGAAGGAACCCTATCAGATCCGCCGCATGCTGACCGAGACCACGGTCCGCGCCTCCGACAAGCGCGCGGTCTTCGTCAGTATCGACGCCTACCAGGCCGCAGGCGGCTGCATCCTGCGCGACCTGTTCCAGGACGACGACGGCGGCTGGCTTCAGGACCCCGTTCTGCTCGATCGACTCGTCGCCGAGAAGCTCAAGACCTGCGCCGACGAGATCGCCGCTGAGGGCTGGAAATGGGTCGATGTGGCCATGAGCTTTCCCTACGGCCACGATCATGGCCTTCGCGAACTTTCTGGCACGATCGTCGATCTGACCGAAGAGGAGCGCGCAACCCGCGAAGCCTTGCGAGCCGAGTATGATCGGATCGAGGAGGAATATTCCGAGGCCGACGAGCTGCCCGACGACATCGATCAGCGCCTTGGCGAGATCGAGCAGGCACTGGAAGCCTTCGAACGGCGGCCCGTCACCTACGATCCGGCCGATATCCGCATCGCCGGCGTTTTCGTCAGTCTCGACAGCGACGGCTCGCTGCTGGTCGAGCGCGGCTATGTGCGGCCTGAGGACGAGGCGCCGGTCGAGTCCGACGGCGATGACGATCAGACCGACGCCGATGGCAGCAATGCGCCCGCTGTCCAGCGCGCGGTCATCACCATCGGAGGCCAGCCCGCCGAGCCCGAGGAGGACGACGACGACAGCCTCAAACCCTTGCCCGAACGCCTCGTGATCGAGCTGACGGCCCATCGCACGGTGGCGCTGCGCAATGCGGTGGCGGAAAATCCGCAGGTCGCCATGACCATGTTGCTGCACAAGCTGGTCAGCGACACCTTCCGCCACACCGCGCCAACGGGCTGCCTCGAGGCCAGTGTCCGGCACATCTTCTTTCCGGCTCAATCCGACGAGTTGAAGGAGAGCGACTCCGCCCGCGCGGTCAACGAGCGGCATGAACGCTGGGGCGATCACGTCCCGGCCGACGACGAGGCGCTGTGGGCCTGGCTGACCCATCTCGACGATGGATCACGTATGGACCTGCTGGCCCTGTGTGTCAGCTACGGCGTCAACGCGCTCTTCGAGCGGCCGAATCCGCATTCAGGTTCGGGCGTGAGCCGCCATGGCCTCGACGTGCGAATGGCGCAGGCGGACCGGCTCGCTCGCGAAACCGGCCTCGACATGGTCGCGGCGGGCTGGCGGCCGACCGTGGGCAACTATCTCGGCCGTGTCACCAAGCCGCGTATCCTCGAAGCCGTTCGCGAAGGCGCCGGCGAGAGGGCCGCGCAGCTCATCGACCACCTGAAGAAGGGCGACATGGCCAAGGAAGCCGAGCGCCTGCTGGCCGACACCGGCTGGTTGCCCGAGCCGTTGCGGCTCGCCTCGCTCGACGGCGAACAGGCCAACGATGCCGGGGAGCAGACGGACGGCGGCGATGACACGGCGCTGCCGGACTTCCTCGCCGAGGATGGCGAGGAGGACGATGGCGCCGATGCCGAGGACGAGGAAGCCGGCCTGGTCGCAGCCGAGTGAACACGACAACGGGGAGCGGTCTCGGCCGCTCCCCGTATTTCTTCAAGGAGATCATCATGCCCGTTATCAACGCGCTGACGACGCGCCGCGTCGTGTTCCAGTATCTCGTCCCCGTCCATGTCGAGGTGGAGGACGGCCTTGTCACCCGCGTCACCGTGATCGACGAAACCCCGGTGCGCGATCCCGCCGTCGTCGAAGGGGACGCGACCTATCTGGCCGCGGCGGTCATTGCCTCCGACGACGGTCAGGCGTGGCCCTCCTGGTCCTTCGGCTACTGACGGGATCGGCTTCAGCACCGGCGATGAGAGGGAGAGTTTGGGCCGGTCTGCCGTGACGGGATAGCAGGTGGAGGAGAGGCCTCCGTCGCCCGTCGCGGAGTATTCCCGATGACCCATGCCAGTACTGCCCCCTTTGTCTCGATCGGTCAGATCCTCGCGGAGAAGGTGCTGCCGCCACTTCACCGCGCGCAGAAACTCCCGCTACGCGTCTCCTGCCTCGGCACGATCAGCTATGCCGGGGCCACCGACGCCGACTGCCGTGACCGGACCATTCCGCTCGGCGACGCGGCGTCCCCTGAAGACGCCATGACCTTTGCCGCCATGCGCGTCGCGCGCAACGACATCCTTATCGGCCCGGATGACACGCTTCATTTCCGGCCACGGTTGATCGTCGTGCAGGATAACGCGCTGGGCCTGGTCCTCGCCGGTGACATCCGCGCCGGCGTCATCCTCTGGCAGCACCCCGTCGCCAGCGACCGCGAAGCCTGCCGCATCGTCGCCGAAGCGAGCCGGATTCGGGGCCTGGCCTTCGCCGCCTCCGGACGCGGCGATCACGGATCGGCGCGCGACCTTCGCTACCAAGCCTCCCGCCTTGAAGCGCGTCTGGTCGATCCGCTGTGGCGCGAAATCGCCACCGATCTTCTCCGGCTGCCGCAGGCGGCCTGACCCCGTCCCATTCCTTCAATCAGCCCGGCCTCGCGCCGGGCTTTGTCGTTTCAGGAGCCTGCCATGGCCGACTTTTTCACACATTTTTCCTGCCTGCTCGACGTCGGCACCCCCGACAATGCCGCGCGGGCACTCGACCTCTACAACACGCTCTCCGAAGAGGGCGCGTCGGAGGAGCCCCCGTCCGATGGCTTCCTGCTCTCGATCCAGCCCGAGCATGGCGGGAGCAAGCTCTGGATGCGCGACGACGTCACCGGCGATCCCGAACGCCTGATCCAGTTCGTGAAGCGCTGCGCCGCCGAGTTCACACTGACCGGGCGCTGGGGCTTCCAATACGCCAACACCTGCTCAAGACCGCGCGTCGACGCCTTCGGCGGTGGCGCGCATGTGCTCGACCTCGCCACCGGCGAGACGGTGGCCTGGACCTACACCAGCGGCTGGCTCGCCGACGTGCTCGACGGAGGCGATCCCGATGCCTGAGGTCATCGAAACCACCGTCTATCGGCTCGGCGAACTCTCCGAACCGGCCAAGGAGACAGCGCGATCATGGTATCGCGAGAACGGCGTCGAGCACGATTGGTTCGAGTGCGTCTATGACGATTTCGTCCGCATCGGGGAGCTGCTCGGCCTGTCCTTCAAGACCCGGCCGGTCCGGCTCTATGGTGGCGGCAACCGTCAGGAGCCTCGCATCTGGTTTTCCGGTTTCTGGAGCCAGGGCGACGGCGCCTGTTTCGAGGCCTATTATCGCTATCGCAAGGGCGCGCCGAAGGCGCTGTGCGATTACGCCCCTCAGGACGAGACCCTGCATCGCATCGCCGACGCGCTGCAAGCCGTGCAACAGCGCAATTTCTTCCAGCTCCGCGCCGAAACCACGCATCACGGGCGCTACTACCATGAATACTGCATGTCGGTTTCCGTGGAGCGCGACAGTCCGACCTGGCAGCCCCTGACCGACGGCGCGGAAGACGCCGTCACCGAGGCGCTGCGCGATCTCGCCCGGTGGCTCTATCGCCAGCTCGAACGCGAGTATGAGCATCTGACCTCCGACGAGGCGATCGACGAATCCATCGCCGCCAACGACTACACCTTCACCGAGGCCGGTCGCCGGTTCGGTTGATACCCAAAGCGCCCAGCCTTCGCGGTTGGGCGCTTTTTTCATGTCAGCCATTGCGAGTCCCTTGAGAGGAAGAGGGCGGCCGGAACGGGGCGAGTCCGGGCGGTTGAGAGAGAGCGCCGCGCGGGCTTCCCGTATCCGCTCTCCCGAGGCATTTCCCATGACCCTGGCTTTGACATCAGCGGCGGCCGACGCCGCCGCATCCCCTCCTGTCGTTCCCGTTCCTGCAGCAGAGGTCGCCGCGTTCGGCGCGGCCCTGCGTCTTCTGACCCACCTCGAGCGAGGCGAGCGCATCGACGCCGCTGCGCTACGCAGCGCGATGGAAGCAGCGTTCGGCGCGTCGGACACGACCGGCGCCTGGATCTGGAAGACGGCTTATGACGCCTGCGAGGCTGCGACCGTCCTCTTCCTTCAGAAATACGGCAAGGCGCTTTTCCGCAAAGCCGCTTCTCCGGCTGCACGGCTTTCCGCCATCACGAAAATCACCGGCCTCCTGCCGACGCACACGCGCCGCTCCGAGGAAAGTCAGGCATTGCAGCAATTTTCGACGCCGACGCCGCTTGGGCTCGCCGCCGTGACCGCGGCCGCCATTGCGCCGGGCGACCTCGTGCTTGAGCCGTCGGCCGGCACCGGGCTGCTCGCAATCCTCGCCCAGATCAGCGGCGGCGAACTTCTCCTCAACGAGCTGTCCGACGCCCGCGCCAATCTGCTCGCCGCTCTCTTCCCAGCCATCGCCGTCTCGCGTTTCGACGCGGCCCAGATCGACGATCATCTCCCGCCGACCCACGCGCCCGCCGTCGTCATCATGAACCCGCCGTTCTCGGCCATGGCCCATGTCTCCGGCCGCATGAGTGATGCCGCCTATCGGCATGTCGCCTCGGCCCTGGCGCGTCTCGCCGACGGCGGCCGGCTGGTCGCCATCACCGGCGCGAACTTCGGGCCCGAAATCCCGGCCTGGACCGACGCTTTCAGGCGGCTCCAGAAGTGTGGCCGCGTCGTCTTCACCGCAGCGATCGACGGCTCGGTCTACGCTCGGCACGGCACGACGATCGAGACCCGGCTGACCGTCATCGACAAGCTCCCGGCTGACGATCCGGCCGTCTTCCCGGCCTCTGCGGGCGTTGCGCCCGATGTCGCGACTCTGCTCGGCTGGGTCGAGGCTCAGGTCCCCTCACGCCTCGCTGCCGCTACGCCGTCAGCCCCGCCTGCCGGTCCGGCCGCTCCACCGCGCATTGTGCGCGGCTATCTCGCGCGCGCCTCGGCGGCTCGCCCAGCCGCGTCGCTCGCCATTGAGCCGGAGGGGGCCGAACTCGCCTATGAGACCGTCGACTGGACGCCGCCCGAGGGCGCGCGTCTCACCGAGGCGATCTACGAAGAATACGGGTTGCAGTCGATCCGCATCCCCGGCGCACAGGCGCATCCGACCAAGCTCGTGCAGTCGGCGGCCATGGCCAGCATCGCGCCGCCCAAGCCGAGCTACCGGCCGATGCTGCCGGCGAACATCTGCGATCTCCTGTCCGACGCCCAGCTCGAAACCGTCATCTTCGCCGGCGAAGCCCATTCCGACTTCCTCGCCGGATCATGGACGGTCGATGAGACCTTCGATCTGGTGAAGGCTGCTCCCCCCGACGCCGAAAACGCCTTGCGCTTCCGGCGCGGCTACATGCTCGGCGACGGGACCGGCGCCGGTAAGGGCCGCCAATCAGCGGGCATCATCCTCGACAACTGGCTGCGCGGCCGCCGCAAGGCGGTCTGGGTCTCGAAATCGGACAAGCTGATCGAGGACGCGCAGCGCGACTGGTCAGCGCTCGGCATGGAACGGCTGCTGGTCACGCCCCTCTCGCGCTTCCCGCAGGGCAAGCCCATCACCCTGTCGGAAGGCATCCTATTTACGACCTACGCCACGCTACGCTCCGACGACCGCGGCGAGAAGGTTTCGCGCGTCCGGCAGATCGTCGATTGGTTGGGCTCCGATTTCGATGGAGCCATCATCTTCGACGAGGCGCACGCCATGCAGAACGCCGCTGGCGGCAAGGGAGAACGCGGCGATGTCGCCGCCTCGCAGCAGGGCCGCGCAGGCTTGCGCCTCCAGCACGCCTTGCCGAACGCGCGCGTGACCTATGTCTCCGCCACCGGCGCCACCACGGTCCACAACCTCGCCTATGCGCAGCGCCTCGGCCTCTGGGGCGGCGAGGACTTCCCCTTCGCCACCCGCGCCGAATTCGTCGAAGCCATCGAGGACGGCGGCGTGGCGGCCATGGAGGTGCTCGCGCGCGATCTGCGTTCACTCGGGCTCTACACCGCCCGGTCGCTCTCCTATGACGGCGTCGAATACGAGCTGATCGAACACCAGCTCACCGGCGAACAGCGCGGCATCTACGACGCCTACGCCGGAGCCTTCGCGGTCATCCATAACAATCTCGATGCGGCGATGCAGGCCGCCAACATCACCGGCAGCGACGGCACGCTGAACAAGCAGGCCAAGTCCGCCGCTCGCTCGGCATTCGAGTCCGCCAAGCAGCGCTTCTTCGGCCATCTGCTCACGTCGATGAAGACGCCGACGCTAATCCGTTCGATCGAAGGCGATCTCGATGCGGGCCATGCTGCCGTCATTCAGATCGTCTCGACCGGCGAAGCCTTGATGGAACGTCGGCTGGCGGAGATTCCGACCGATGAATGGAACGACGTGCGCGTGGACATCACGCCGCGGGAATACGTCCTGGACTATCTCGCCCATTCCTTCCCGGTGCAGCTCTACGAGCCCTTCACCGACTCGGAGGGCAATCTGTCGTCGCGTCCCGTCTATCGGGATGGCCAGCCTGTCGAGAGCAGGGAAGCCGTCGCCCGTCGCAACGATCTGATCGAACGGCTCGCATCGCTCCCGCCAGTCCCTGGCGCGCTCGACCAGATCGTGCAGCGTTTCGGAACGGAGACGGTCGCGGAGGTGACGGGCCGATCGCGGCGCATCGTGCGCAAGGGCCATCGCCTCGTCGTCGAGAACCGCGCGCCATCGGCGAACCTCGCCGAGACCAGCGCCTTCATGGACGATCAGAAGCGCATCCTCGTCTTCTCGGACGCGGGCGGCACCGGGCGTAGCTATCACGCCGCACTCTCCGCGCGGAATCAGCGCCTGCGCGTTCACTATCTATTGGAACCGGGCTGGAAGGCGGACGCCGCCATTCAGGGCCTCGGTCGCACCAACCGCACCAACCAGGCGCAGCCACCGCTGTTCCGACCGATCGCCACGGATGTGCAAGCGGAGAAGCGCTTCCTCTCCACTATCGCCCGCCGCCTCGACACGCTGGGCGCGATCACGCGCGGCCAGCGCCAGACCGGCGGACAGGGCCTGTTCCGGCCCGAGGACAATCTGGAATCGACCTACGCGCGCGATGCCCTTCGCCAGCTCTATCTCCAGATCGTGCGGGGCAAGGTCGAGGGCTGCTCGCTCCAGCGTTTCGAGGACGCCACCGGCCTGAAACTGATGGATGCCAACGGCATCAAGGATGAGTTGCCGCCGATTACGACCTTCCTCAACCGGCTGCTCGCCCTCACCATCGAGCTGCAAGGCATCCTGTTCACCGCCTTCGAACTTCTGCTCGAGGCGAAGGTGGCGGGCGCGATCGCCAGTGGTGTCTATGACATCGGACTGGAGACGCTGACGGCGGAGAGCTTCGTCGTCACCAAGCGGACCACCATCTACACCCATCCCGCGACGGGGGCGGAAGCGCGTCTTCTCAGCCTTGTCGAGCGCCGCCGCAATCGGCCGACGTCGACGGAGAGCGCGCTGGCTTGGCTGGACGATCCGCATGCCCGGCTGCTCGTGAATGAGCGCTCTGGCCGAGCCGCCGTACAGATTCCGGCGCCGTCGCTCATGCTCGATGATGGCGAGATTGAAAGCCGCGTGCGGCTGATCCGGCCGATGGAGCAGCATCACGCCTCGCTGAAAATGATGGCCGACAGCCACTGGCGGGAGGTCGATCGCGAGGCCTTCGCCGCCATCTGGCAGCGCGAGGTGTCGGAGGTCCCGACTTTCGCCGAGAGCACGATCCATATGGTCAGCGGCCTGTTGCTGCCCGTCTGGAAGCGCCTGCCCAACGAGTCGACGCGCGTCTATCGCCTTCAGACCGATGACGGCGAGCGCATCATCGGCCGACGCGTCTCACCGGCCTGGGCCGCCAACGCTGCCTCGACCGGCGCGACCAACCTCGGCGTGGAGGACGCCCATGCGGCCCTGATCGACGGCCGCACCATTCTCGACCTTGCCGAAGGCCTTCAGCTTCGCCGTGCCCGTGTCATGGGCGCGAACCGCATCGAACTCTCCGGATTCACGGACGCGATGCGCGACCGGCTGCGGAGCTACGGGCTGTATAGCGAGATCATCTCGTGGAAGCTGCGCTTCTTCGTGCCCGTCGACGCTACCGGCCCGACCATCCTCGGAAAGCTGCTCGACACCTATCCGCTGTCGCGCATCTCCGAGCGGGAGGCGGCATGATGGCACGGATCGACGCCTCCGATCTGGCGCACCGTCTCGGCCGGCAGGCCGAGGCGGTCTGCCGCCACTACCTTTCCAACGGTCGCCGTCAGGGCGGCTATTGGCAGGTTGGCGACGTTCGCAACGCCAAGGGCCGCTCGATGTTCGTGCGGCTCCGCGATACGCCGAAGGGCCCAGCGGGCAAATGGAACGATGCGGCCACGGACGAGCATGGCGACCTGCTCGACGTGATCCGGGAATCGCTCGGCCTCATCGACTTCACCGATGTCGTCGAAGAAGCGCGCAGCTTCCTCAGCATGCCGCAACCCGAACCACGACCGGCGCCATCACGACAGGGCAGAGCGCCAGCCCCATCGGGATCGTCTGAGGCGGCGCGCCGCCTCTTCGCCATGTCGCAGCCGATCGCGGGCACCATCGTGGAAACGTATCTCCGTAAACGCGGGATTACGGCTTTGCACGGAACCGGCAGCCTGCGCTTTCATCCGAGATGCTATTACCGGCCCGAGGATGACGGCCCGACCGAAACCTGGCCGGCGATGATCGCCGCGGTCACCGATCTGGGCGGCACGATCACCGGAGCCCATCGTACCTGGCTCTCGCCCGACGGCTCCGACAAGGCGCCGATCGACACGCAGCGCAAGGCAATGGGCGATCTGCTCGGTCATGCCGTCCGCATCGGCGTGCCCGGCGATGTGATGGCGGCCGGCGAAGGCATCGAAACCATGCTGTCGTTGCGTCAGGTCATGCCCGACATGGCGATCGCGCCCGCGCTCTCGGCGGCGCACCTTGCCGCCATCCTGTTCCCGTTGACGCTTCGCAGGCTCTACATCGTCCGCGACAACGATCCGGCAGGAGACGGCGCGCGGGACAATCTGATCGAACGCGCCAATGCGGCCGGGATCGAAGCGATCGTGCTTTCGCCGGTGCTCGGGGACTGCAACGAAGATCTGCGCCTGCTTGGACTCGATGCGCTCCGGTCGGGAATCCGCGTGCAGCTCGCCCCCCAGGACGTCGCTCGCTTCATGGCGATCGCAGCATAGCCGGTATCTGAAAGCGAGGCGGCCCGGCGCCGCCTTGCTCCCTGGCTGCTGGACCCGTCAGAGGGATCACGCCTCGGCCTTCGAGAGGGCGATCGGCCGTCAGCCGGGCCGGATCGGCAATGGCTGCGGCCGACGATTTTCCGGCGGCGCATGTCCACCCCACGCGGCAGGCCGCGCGGGGACCCCGAACCCGCGCCTTTCCATCGCGAAACAAAATCGGCGGCCTACGCGATCCTCCGCTGACGCTTCGGCCCTGCGCCTTGCTCCGGGTGCAGGTCCGACCCGCCCGACGGCTTCGTCGCCATGAAGGCCGCGACGGTCGCGGTCCAACCGACGGAGCATCCCATGAACGAGCACGACGACTTCGAACCGCACCACGACTCGTCTCCCACCAACGACATGCTGCAGGAACTCCAGCTCTACGGCTACCGCCCCTCCGAGGACGAACCCGATCCCCGCCCGGTTCCGGAAGACCGCGTCATCGAAGGAGCCGTCGCAGACATCTTCGACGCCCTCATCGCCACCCTGGCCGACACCAGCCTCGATCACGACCTCAACGAACTGCTCTGGTCGACCGTCAATATGTTCCACCGCGCCGTCAGCCGCGTCGAAGATACGCTCGACGACAACGAACAGGGCCAGAAGCGCCTCCAGCGCGAACAGGACGGATCCGAGGTCAAGTCGCTGCAGCTCGAGAACCTGATCGACATGGGCAAGAGCCTGATCGAACGCCGCGACAGCCTGGAAGTCTTCCGCGAAAGCGCCGCCGAGCATTACCTTCGCGTCACCGGCTCGCCGTGGTCGCCCCGGACCGGATCACGGGTCAACCATCGCCATCTCACCGCCGCGATGATCGACAGCCGCGACTTCCTCGCCGCCAAGCGACGCGCGGAAACCGAGCTGCTGGTTCCGGCCGGGCCGAAGATCGCCTTCTCCGGCGGCGACACCACCGACCACCAGGCCATCTGGACCAAGCTCGACCAGATCCACGCCAAGCACCCCGACATGGTGCTGATGCACGGCGGTACGCCCAAAGGCGCCGAGAAGATCGCCGCCCGCTGGGCCGACAGCCGCAAAGTGCCGCAGATCGCCTTCAAGCCCGACTGGACGAAGCACGGCAAGGCCGCGCCCTTCAAGCGCAACGATCAGATGCTGACCGTCATGCCGATCGGCGTCGTGATCTTCCCCGGAACGGGCATTCAGGACAATCTCGCCGACAAGGCCCGCAAGCTGGGTATTCCGGTCTATCGGTTCGGATCGGGCGGCGCGTAAGCGCCGCCCTCGGCTGTTGCCTCCAACCGACGTCGACGTGCCCGAAGGTCGGAACTCCGCCATGCCTCGTGTAAATCAATGCAAATCAGGCGCAGCAACCGGGTTGGATATTTCTGATATCTTGGCATCTTGGCGCGATGCCGGACCTTCTACCATTCCCAGATGACTTCGCGCCGGACCTTCATCTCTCCGAGACGTTCCGGCGAAACGCCATGTCTCAACTCGACTGCGCCGTCTGGGCGGCCAAGAAATCCATCGATAGCCTAGCCCTTCACTCGATCGCCATCGCCACCGAGTTGTTGCTCAAATCTCATCTGCTCCGCACCGCAAGCACCGACGCCTGGAACCGTGCGCAGATCGGTCACAATCTCGATCGGGCAGCCCGATACGCCGAACGCGCCGGTCTGAACCTGCCATCCCGACTCGCGCTCGTTGTCGATCAGCTTCATCCGTATTTTCAGCGCGGCGGATTTCAGCGCGGCGGTCCGCGAGCCTGGCCGGCGGGATTTGCGGATGATGCCTGCGACATTGTGCGTGAACTCGCTCAAACGGTCTTTGATCATGCACGTCAGGACGCCCACGGCTCCTGAAGCGAAAACGACCACACCCCATTGCGCTGATCCTTGGTCCGGCCGCGGGCCTGACGCCATCAACCCGTAATATGTGGAACGGCCCGCGGTGCAAGGATGCTTTTCAGTCGATTTCACCACATGAGGACGGTGCGGTCATATGTCCGGCCTACTGGTGCGGTCATGACCGCTGGCCTCGATGAAGTCCGCGAAGCAGGTGGCTGGATCAAGGGGGCGCGCTTTGTGCGCGTCACGGGTTTCGGCCTGTCCTGTTTCGGGATTTCGTCCCGTGGTTCATCGTCTGTTGTGCACCTCACCTGCCGGGGGTCGCCGGGCAGCTCGTCTCGGCGGTCCTGCGCTTATGCGGCGACAGGTCCTGCCTCGATTCCTGTTGGATCTCGGTAGATTCCACCTCTGGTCAGCAATACCCAGATCATCCGGGCGATCTTATTGGCGAGCGCCACCGCCACGACCTTGAAGGGTCGCCGCGTGAGCATGTTCTTCAGCCACGGCCAAACTCGGTCGCGATACTGCACATGACGTAGCACCGATGCCGCCCCCGTCGTCAGCAATGATCGCAGCACCGGATTGCCCATCTTCGATATTCGCCCTAACCGTTCTTTGCCGCCGCTGGAATGCGCTTTCGGGGTGAGCCCGATCCAGGCTGCAAAGTGGCGAGCGGATTTGAAGCCGGCGGGATCGGGAACGAATGCCTTTACGGCCATGGCGATAATGGCGCCAACGCCAGGGATGGTCGCGAGGCGCCGCATCTCATCATCCTGCTTGGCCTGGATGACGATCTCACGTTCGAGTTTGTCGATCTGTGTGGCGAGCATCTCGATCTGATTGATGATTTCGGTCAGGGCAAAGCGCGCAGCCGGAGGAAGTCGGGTGTCTTCCTCATCCCGGATGATTGGCGCCAATGCTTTGACGTTGGCGATGCCGGTCGGAGCGATGATACCCAGCTCTCCCAAATGGGCGCGCAATGCATTGATCGCTTGTGTCCTCTGACGCACCAGTAGGGCCCGCGTTTTGAGCACCATCACCGCAGCCTGCTGCTCAGCCGTCTTAACCGGGACGAACCGCATCGTCTTTCGCGTCACCGCCTCAGCGATGGCTTCTGCGTCGGCGGCGTCGGTCTTGCCGCGCTTGACGAACGGCTTGACGTATTGAGGCGGTAGCAGCCTGACATCGTGGCCGAAGGCCGAGATCTCACGCGCCCAGTAGTGCGCACTGGCGCAGGCTTCCATCCCGACCAGGCACCGTGGCAATCTCTCGAAGAAACGCAGCACCTCGGCGCGACGAAGCTTCCGGTTGAATAGCGGAGTGCCCTCGGCATCCGCGCCAAAAGCCTGGAAAACGTGCTTCGCCAAGTCCAGTCCAATAGTGGTAACATCTTTCACGGAACGGTCCCTCCTTGTGGCGTTTGCGACAACGACCACCTTTTAGCACTTCGATGCTGTCGGAGCGGGCCGTTCCACCTCATCAAGGG
>NZ_MDET01000044.1 GCF_002075885.1 Manganibacter manganicus | reverse complement strand
GGGGACCATGAGGATTTGTGTGGCAGCTACGCTGCGGACTGGTTGTCGGAATTTCGGTGATTATCGTTTGCCATGCCAGGATACCACTTCTCGAAGGTCGACCGTAGCGAGCCGTCGAGGGTCTGCGTTCGCGTTTGCAGCAGAAGATGCGCGCCTGTCCGGCTCCATTGCATCTGCTGCTTCTTGGCGAAACGCTTGCTGACAACGGCGTTGACGGTCGCCTCGACGAAAGCGGATGATATCCGCTCTCCGGACCGGTAGCGTTCGCCATAGTTGATCAGGCTGGCGTGGTTTGATCCGATATAGAATCGGAATTCGCCAATCACTGTCAGAAACTTTTTCATGTTCGGGTAGTCGGTTTCCGTGGCTTCGGCATCGTCGAGCAGCCAATCGATCTCCTCACGCGCCCGGTAGGTGTTGCCATGCCACAGATACCATTTGATCCGGGTCAGCATGTCCAGCAGGCCGTTGCCGGCTTCCTTGTCATGATGGCGAAGGCCTTGGGCGAACTGGCGAAGCACAGTGATGCGCATGGTGATGTGGAACCAATCCAGGACATGCTCGCTGGCCGGGGCGATCATTTCGGCGAGCGAGCGAACTTCCTCGCCGCCGTCGGTGATGAAGGTAATATCCTGATTGGCCTGCACGCCCTGCTTTTTAAGATGGTCGAGGATTCGGCGCTGCGGCTTGCGGTCGTAACCATGAACGAAGCCGATATAGCGCGGCTCACCGTCCTCGGGCAGGGAGCGGCCGACGATCAGCTCGAAATTCTTCTTCCGGTCGTCACGATCCCGGATGTAGCCACCATCAAGGCCAATGACAATGCGGCCGTCGGGAATGGGCAGGTTCGTCCAGTCTTGCGGACACGAATCCTGCATGAAAGAGACGCGCTCTTCCGTCAGCTCCCGCTCAATTCGGGCAGCCGTTTTCAGCGCATGCTGCCGCACCGTCGTGGCGTTGATCCCGCAGTCGATCGGCAACACATCGGCCAACAACTCGGCTGCAGCGGCATATGGCACGAGCGAAGCCCAGCGCGTCTCGAGATACAGCCGCTCGGGTGCAATGTGATCGGGGATCAGTTGCCGCAACGGCGACACCGTGCCCGGCCCATTGCGTCCTTCACTTTCCGGCAGCGCGTATCGCGGACTCCTGAGCCGGACATCGCCGAACAGAGTGTGGAAGGTGACGGGATAGTATCCCTTGTGCCGCAACCGGCGGCCGTCCGTCTCACGGTTTTCCGCTAGCCATAGGTTCACCTGCGTCTCCACCATCTTCTGCTGAAGCCCGGCAAGCAGGGCTTTGCCCTCGGCGAGCGATAGGCCGAGATCCTCCGCACCCGTTGTGATCTTTGTCATGTCGGCGATGATCTCCCGACCGATCTCCTCGCCGTCGTCACCGATGAGTTCCATGACGATCCGAACCTGCATGCTGCATCTCCTTGCCGGGTTTTCCAGAACGGGCGAAGTGGAAAGCTCATCGCGTCCGATCCGCGTATTTCTGCCCTCCGCTTTCGCCGGCAACGGTGATATCTCTCACCAGTTAGCAATCCGAAAATCATCTGGTAAACCATCATGACCTCGATCGAGCGTGCCGCCAACGCCGTCGCCACAATCCTGATCCGGGAAGGGATCGACTACCTGCAGAGCAAAGCGGTGATCAAACGGGCCCGCGCGCAGGCCGGTCTTTCCGCGCCGCCGGAAAAGAGAACGTCAATCAACCGGCTCACGATCGAGGAAGAACTGGCTTTCATTGACCAGGCCTACGAGGCGAGCGGCGCGACGGGCCTGCTGCTTCAGACCCTTTTGGAAACCGGCTTGCGCGTTTCCGAATTCACCCGCCTGCGCATCGAGGATGTCAGCCTGGCAGAGCGCGTGATCGTCGTCGTGCGCGGAAAGGGATCGAAGCACCGGGAAGTCCCCATCCGGCGGGAACTGACACAGATGCTGCGGCTTCATATCGGCACAAGGCGTGCCGGCCCCCTGTTCCAGAGCCGGGAACGGGGCAAAGGATCGCTGCCCTATACCTACAGCCGCCAGCGCATCGGTCAGATCGTCCGGCAAGTCGCTCGCAAGGCCGGGATCACAAAGCGGGTCTATCCGCATCTTTTGCGGCACACGATGGCGACAAAGCTGTTGGCGCTCGGCATGGACATCACCGACGTCCAGCGCTTCCTCGGCCACGAAAACATCACCACGACACGGCACTATGCGGAAACGACCGCCGCGACCCTGCGCCGAAAGTTCGATCAGGTCACCGCGCCAGCGGCACGGTCGTTGCTCTCCGGCATCCGGCATGAGCGTGGTGACGACGTTGCCCTTCTCGCCGCCAATCTGCTGGCGAACAATCGCGGTTCAAACGGTGAAGTCATATCTGCTGATGCATGAGGGTGAGATGCTCCTCCTGCCGCAGGCGCTTGTTCACCGTCTGCCGCTCGAACGTCCTGCCCAAAAGAGCGTTGCGCCTGTCGATGCGGAGAAGCAGTTCCCGGAATTCCTCAGCCCGGTCGGGATCATCGAGGATCGCGAAGGATCTGGTCTCGCTGATGTCCGCGAAGAACTCCAGCGCACTGGCGAGGTCCTCATCCAGTCCAAGTCCGAGCGCTTCATCTTCCTGCAGGATCCAGGCCTCAGGCCCGTCGCTATCCTCCGGCGGGCAAGTTCCGGCACCGCCGATGCAGCAGGGATAATGGATTTGCGGCTTGGCGGCGCACTGATGTTCCAGCCGCACCTCATGCTCCCACGGAACATTGAGATCGTATTCGTACAGGAACCGGCTTCCGGTGCGCAGCTTCAATGCGTCAAGTCCGATGTCCGGCGGTTCCGCAGTCAATTCCCATGAGCCATAGCGGACCGTGTGCACGACAAACTGGTAGAGATGGATGCCTTCCCAGCCCATCGCGACCTGAAGAACGCCGTGAAACTCGCGCAAGGTCATGGTCGCCGGCACCTGCACCCGCCGCCAAACCATCGGGCTCAGTCCCTTCAGCCAGATGCGGAATTGCAGGACCGTCGGCGTCGTGTCCGGCGTCTGGGCACCCTCGGAACGCCGGCTCGACCGACGCGGTGGTTTCAAGATGGCTGGCCTCGGTGAAAATCACCGCCCACCCTATACCGATTTTACCCCAGGGACGGCACCGCCACACAAATCCTCATGGTCCCCAACTCTGCCTCGACCGGATCGAGGAGCTCGATCCCGCCCTATCGGCCTTCATAACGGTCACGGCGGATCGCGCGCGCGACGACGCCCGGGCGGCGGAGGCGAGGATCCTGAGAAGCGGTCCCAAAACCCCGCTCGACGGCATTCCGATCGCGCACAAGGACATGCTCGATACGGCCGGCATCGCGACGACAGCCCACTCGAAAACCCTGCAGCACAACGTGCCGACGCGCGACGCGACCGTCGTGGCGCGGCTGGCGCTGGCCGGGACGGTGATGCTGGGCAAGCTCGCCACGCTGGAATTCGCCCTGGCCGGTCCGTCCTTCGACCTGCCCTGGCCGCCGGCGAAGAACCCCTGGAGCGCGCGCCACTTCACGGCCGGGTCGAGCAGCGGCACGGCGGCGGCCATCGCGGCCGGAATGATCCTCGGGGGCACCGGCTCCGACACGGGCGGCTCGATCCGCGCGCCGGCCGCCGCCTGCGGCACGTCCGGCATCAAGCCGACCTATGGCCGGTGCAGCCGCACGGGCGTGATCCCGCTGGCGCCGTCGCTCGACCAGGTCGGACCCATGGCTTGGACGGCGCAAGACTGCGCGCTGCTGCTGCAGGAGATGGCCGGGTACGACCCGACCGACCGCGCCAGCGCGAACGTGCCGGTGCCGGACTTTTCGGCCCGGATCGGCAAGGGCATCCGCGGCCTGCGCGTCGGCCTCGTGCGGCATTTCCACGAGACGGACCTCCCGGTCTCGCAGCCGGTGCTGCGCGCGCTTGACGAGACCGTCGCCATCCTGCGGGGCGAAGGGGCCGACATCCGCGACGTCGTTCTGTCGCCGCTTCCGGACTATTCGTCGGCCAACAAGGTCATCATGAACTGCGAAGCGGCGGCGCTGCACGGGCAGACCCTGAAGACGCGTTTGCGCGACTATGGCGAACGCCTGCGCTACCGGCTGATGCTGGGCGCCATGCTGACCGGCGACGACTACATCGAGGCGCAGCTGCGGCGCCGCGAGCTCGGCCGGGAGATGGGCAAAGCCATGAGGTCGGTCGACGTCCTGCTCACCGCCACCGCGCCCGGCGAAGCGCCGTTGCTCGACGGGATCGGCCTCTGGGACGGCCTGGACAAGCCGAGCCTGGCCGTACCGTGGAACCTGACCGGCTACCCTGCCATCGCGGTCTGCATGGGATTTGGCGACGGCGGCCTGCCGATCTCCATCCAGCTCGGCGGCCGGGCGTTCGACGAGGCGACGCTGTTCCAGGTGGCGCACCTCTTGGAAACCGCCACGCCGTGGCGGGACAGGCGGCCGGTCTGAGCGGAGCGCCGCGATGACGATAAGGGCGAGCTTTCTGGACGACGTGCATCCGGGGGTAAAGGCGCTGGTGGAGGCCCACCTGCCGGAAGGGTGGGAGATGACCTTCACGCGATCGGCCCGCGAGGCAGACAGGCGCCGGGCCGCGGCCGGGACCGACATCGCCTTCATCATCGGCACCGGCGTCGACGCCGAACTGCTGGCCGCGGCACCCCGCCTCGCCTTCGTCCAGAAACTCGGATCGGGCGTCGACCGGATCGACAGCGCCGCCTGCCTTCGCCACGGCACGACCGTGGCGCGGCTGCAGGCCAGCAATGCCGCGCAAGTGGCCGAGCACACGGTGCTGATGATCCTGGCGGCACTCCGAAAGCTGCCCTATTTCGACCGCCGCACGCGCGAGGGCGCCTGGCTGAAGGAAGAGGGTCGCGGCACGCAGCGCCAGCTCGCCGGCAAGATGGTCGGCCTGCTCGGGTTCGGCGCCATCGGCCGCGCCGTGGCGAAGCGGCTGGCCGGCTTCGATGTCGAGCTTGCCTATTACGACCCGGCGCCGGCGCCGGCCGAACTGGAGCGTGAACTTGGGATCGTGCGAAGCGAGCTGGACGAGCTGATCTCCCGGTCGGACGTCGTCTCACTCCATCTGCCGCTCAGCGCGCAGACCCGCCATCTGCTCGACGGCAGGCGGATCGGGCTGATGAAGCGCGGCGTCACCGTCGTCAATTGCGCACGCGGCGGTCTGATCGACGAGCAGGCCCTCGACGACGCCCTGTCGCGCGGCCACGTGGCGGCCGCCGCGCTCGACACCTTCAGCGCCGAGCCGCCCGCGAACTCGCCGCTCCTGCACCAGGCCGGGATCGTGGCGACGCCGCACCTAGCCGGCGCGACCATCGAGAATTTCGAGGTGGTTTTCCGCCGCGGCGTGCGCAACGCCGAGCGCTTCCTCACGGGCGAGCCGCTGCCCGAAGGGGAACTGGTCGTCGGCCCGAGGCAGGACGCCAGGGCGTAGCGGTATTGGCCGGTAAGGCAGGTCGGCCGCGGCAACTAGGAATAAGTCACAAGCGCCAGACTGGCGCCGCTGGCTACGTCGAGCCAGCCCCTTCGTCTTGCGCAATCGACATCGGGCTGCGAGCCTTGGTTCCAGACTGCAATTTCTGCGAACAAACCGCGAAGACGGTAGGTGACGGACGACGAGAAAGACCGTGACCGAACTAGGCCGGCCTGCGAGTACCCCCCGACTTTAGAATGTGCAGCCGATTGGATTCGCTGTATGGGCATCGGTCGTCGCGTCACACTTTTCCCAGTCAAACCCATGCCGGGCAGACCATTCGAGAACATTCGGGGGTCTGTAGCTGCCGTTCCCTTGCATCCGTTCGAACACCGAGCGATCGATAGTTTCAAAAAGGTTACGGCTTTCAGCTCCGTCCACCAGCACCTTGCCACCACCGATCTGTCGGGAGAAATGCGGTGATACCCAGCGGTAAATCCCGCTTAGGAACTCGCCATGTGAGTCAGAAATTGCGGCTTCATGAACGTCATCCAACTGATCAGGTATGCGCCTAAACTCTAGACCAAGGCTTTCTGCCTTGCTCATGATCCAACGTAGCGGTCGCTGTGCCAACAGGTCGCTGAAGTACCCTCCTCCGACGTTTGCATGGGCACCTGGGAACCACCGTTGTTCAACGTTCTCAAGAGTGCGCTTGTTTTTCGTCGTAGTTTTGATTGTCCACAACGTCGGTGCAAATTTCTTCCGTAATTCGTCCACAGCAACCGCGTGATACGCATTCTGTATTGGTTCGCGTAGCCCTGTATGCATCCAGCTAAAAGTATTTGTCAGGCGAAATGAGAAATTGACCCCCGAACGAAACGAAGAACTGACCCCTCGTTTTTGAGAGGATCAGTAGATGCACGATGAATTTCCATCGAACCTCGCATTGTCGAAAACAGTGCGAGTTGAGGAGATGCGGTCGGGGGAAGAGATTTCAGCAATGGTTCGACTGCATGAGGTTGGCTGGGGAGCGAAGCGGATTGCGCAGGAGTTCGGCTGCGCGCGCAATACTGTTCGCCGCTATCTCCGGGAAGGCGGCGTTGTGCCATATCGCCAGCCTGTGCGCCGGACGGCCTTTGATGGTCTGGATGACTGGCTTCGAGAGCGTTTTTTCCGTCATGACGGCAACGCGGACGTCATTCGTCAGGAGCTGGCGAGCGAGCATGGCATCGTCATTGGCTTGCGCTCGGTGGAGCTGAGGGTGAAGTGCTGGCGCCGGGAATTGAAAGCACAGAAGCGGGCGACGGTTCGCTTTGAGACGGCGCCCGGTCACCAGATGCAGATCGACTTCGGCGACACGAAGGTGTGGATCGGGGGCGAGCGCGTGCGGGTCCATGTGTTTGTCGCCACACTTGGCTATTCCCGCCGGATGCATATCCGTGCCTCACTTCGAGAGCGCCAGACCGACTGGTTTGAGGGGATGGAAGGCGCATTCCTGCGGTTCGGCGGCGTCCCGGCGGAAGTCCTGATCGACAATGCGAAAGCGCTGGTCGAGCACCATGACGCGGTGACGCGCGAGGTGAGGTTCAATGCGCGGCTGCATGCCTTCGCCCGGTACTGGGGGTTCACGCCGCGGGCCTGTGCTCCCTATCGGGCGCGCACGAAAGGAAAGGACGAACGCGGGGTCGGTTACGTCAAGAAGAACGCGATCGCCGGCCGCCGGTTCGAGAGCTGGGCGGCGTTCGAGGCGCATCTGGACCGGTGGACGCGTGAGGTCGCCGACCAGCGTGAACATGGCACCACCGGCGTCGCGCCGGCGGAGCGTTTTGCCGCTGAAGCCAGGGCGCTACGTCCTCTGGCCGACCGCGCTCCATTCGGTCAGTTGCGGGATCTGGTCCGCAAGGTCCAGGCCGACTGCGCGATCGATCTGGACACGAACAGCTACTCCGTCCCCTGGCGCCTGATCGGCGAGAGCGTCCAGGTCGTGGTTCTGGCCGGCCGGGTGATCATCCGTCATGCGGGCCAGGTGGTAGCCGATCATGCCCTGTGCCGGGGGCGACGACAACGGATCGTGGATCGTGCTCATTTTGTCGGCGTCGCCGGCTTCGAAGGGCCGGTGCGCGCAGATCCCATCGAGGTCGCTCCAACCACCTTGCTACGGCCGCTTGCGGAATACGAAGCGGTTGTCGGAGGGGGCTGGTGATGACGAACGTAGATCACGATGTGCTCATCGCAACGCTCGATCGGCTGAAGCTGACGGCGATCCGCGACCAGCTCGACACGCTGCTGGATGAAGCGGCCCGCTCGAAAATGAACTTACGCGAAGCGCTGGCCTTCCTTGTCTCGCGCGAGATCGCTCGCCGTGACGAGAGGCGCATCTCCATGTCGAGCAAGCTCGCCCAGTTCCCGTTCGTGCGCGAACTGGACGGCTTCGACTACGAGGCGCAGCCCTCGCTGGATCAGGAGCAGATCAGGGAACTGGCAACCTGCCGCTGGATCGCCCATGGCGATACGGTCCTGTTCCTCGGGCCGCCGGGAACGGGCAAGACGCATCTGGCCGTCAGCCTCGGCCGCGAGGCGATCCGCCAGAATTACAACGTGCAGTTCGTCACGGCGGCGACGTTGGTGGCGATGCTGGCCAAGGCACACGCCGACGGCTTGCTCGACAAACAGTTGACGACCTTGTCGCGACCGAAGCTGCTGATCATCGACGAACTGGGCTATCTACCCTTCGAGGCCAACGCCGCCCACCTGTTCTTCCAACTCGTGTCTCGTCGCTACGAGAAAGGATCGATCCTGATCACCTCCAACCGCTCCGTGGGCGAATGGGGAAGCGTTTTTGGAGATCCCGTTGTGGCCACGGCGATCCTGGACCGTCTGCTTCACCACTCCACCGTGATCACCATCCGCGGCGACAGCTATCGCCTCCGCGAAAAGCGCCGGTCCGGCCTTCTGCAGAAGACCGGACCGGCGCTCGAAACCAGCGAAACCACAAACCAATGAAGGGGGTCAGTTCCTCACTTCGCCAAAGGGGTCAAATCCTCGCTTCGCTTGACAGTATTGGTGCTTACGCCCTCAAACGAGCCTACTGGAATACCAAGCGCCCCAACGGTATCCCACACGCCCACCATCTTGATATGGGAATGTACGCAAAACTGTCTAATCCACTGGTCTTCCAAAGTGAGATTAGCCTGTCCGTTCGCTGCGAGTCGGTCGAGTTCATAGAGGGTCGGACTCTTTTGCTGCTGATAGCGCGCGTACAGCTGGCCGATCCCTAATGGGCCGCCGGCACTTACTACGCCGTACTTTGCGATAAAACCAGCAACGGATCTTGCGGTAAAAGCACCGCGACTAAATCCGAAGATGAATATTTCATCGCCCGCCTCAAAATTCTCTACGACCCACTGGTAGGCCTGCAGTATGTTTTTCCCTAACCCCTTTCCGAATCCGCCACCCCTCACTCCTGCGACGCCTTCGTCATAGTACAGGCGCTGCTCGATATCGTTGCCGTCTTTGCGGTTGCAAAGAGCCTTCATTCTCCAAACGTTCGTGTTGGAACTGACGTCGTTCCACGTGCCGTCTAAGAACAATGCTAAGCGCTTCATTTTCTAAGTCCTTAGATCGAGTTTTCGCAGTCTATCACCACTACCTTATAATCAAGCGCACTAAAGTACTGAGTAAACAAGACGTTCGATAACCTGCATTTTCCCGGATCGTGAATTACGGATCTGCTGTCGGTTGGCCCAAGTGCATCATCAACTCAGCTTACACCTACACGGAACACTGTTATCGGACGCGGCTAAGCTAGACCTTTCGGTTGAGGATGAGCGTCTCACAGCTAAATGTCAGCTGGCGCGCATAGCGCTTGGACGCTGCCAGGACGGAGCGTTCCGTGACGCCTAGTGAGAGGTAAAGAACGTGCCAAACGGCAAGCCCTGCCTGGATCATCAGCTTTCCGTCCGTCATGGAGGCGAACGGCGGCGGGTATTTGTAGAGCGCCCATGCCGCAAGTGCGGCCGCGATGTTGATGCCGATAGCGTAAGGCTTCAGCCCGAGGAGATTCCGGAGATAGCCATATGCAATGTTCTCGTTGAAAAGGATCCGGAATTTCTCGGTGTCGTAGGTGTTGAGCCTGAGGTAGTCGTAGCATGCCGCATAGAAACTCCGTGCTGCTGCGGAATCCTGTGTTTCGCTTTCGCGGGTTGGAGCGGCAATTCCAACCTGTGCTGCTAGAAACTCACGGTAGCGGGCTTTGGTGGCCTGCTCGATCGTCGTGTCTTCAAAGGTCAGTTCACGGTTCTCATGCCGCCCTCCGGTCGCCTTGAGCATGCGGGCTTCGACGTGCTTGCCGGCACGCCTCGCCAGATCAGCGGCAGCGAAGAACAGCACGCCGATGGTCATGGCGGTGATCGCCTCCGGGAAGCCCGGGTCAGTCCAGCTGCCGGCCATGAGGAACAGGGACAGCGCCGGCGCCATAGCGACAAGCGCAGGGAAAAGCCGGGCCTTGATCGAATAGGTGTCGAGAAAGTCCATTTAGGTGCTCGCGGGTTCATGCTGGCCTGCTGCCGGTTTCGTGGACACCGAGATAAGGTGTTTAACGGAACTGGAGAGAGGGAATGCAGAGAAGGAAGTTCAGCCGCGAGTTCAAGCTTGAGGCAGTGAGACTGGTGAAGGATCGGGGCGTTGCGGTTGCGCAGGCCGCCCGTGATCTGGATCTCCATGAGAACGTGCTGCGCAAATGGATCAGGGATCTTGCTGCCGATCCGCAGCATGCCTTTCCCGGTCATGGCCAGATGAAGCCGGAGCAGCTCGAGATCGACCGGCTGCGCAAGGAAGTCGCCAAACTGAAGGCGGAGCGCGACATCCTAAAAAAGGCCGCAGCCTACTTCGCGAGGGAAGCGATATGAGGTTCGCTTTCATCGCGAGGCACCGGGGCATCTGGCCGGTGGCATGGCTGTGCAGTGCACTGGATGTATCCCGCTCAGGCTTCCATGCCTGGCTCAACCGTAGCCCCAGCGTCCGCTCGCGGCACGACGAGATACTCGTCTCCCGGATCGACCGCAGCTTCAAGAGCAGTGACCGCACCTATGGCGCCCGTCGTGTCTGGCATGACGTCCTGGCCGAGGGTCTGTCCTGCGGCCTGCATCGCGTCGAGAGGCTCATGCGGGAGAACGGGTTGCGTGCCCGGCCGCGCCGCCGTGGGCTGCCGAAGGACGCCGGCGAGCGGACCGCCGTCTCGGACAACCTCCTCGACCGCGCCTTCGAGGCATCGGCTCCGAACCAGAAGTGGATCGCCGACTTCACCTACATCTGGACCGCCGAAGGTTGGCTCTACGTTGCCGCCGTCGTCGACCTGTTCTCCCGGCGCGTCGTCGGCTGGGCGATGAAGGCGGAGATGACGGCCCAACTCGTCACCGACGCCCTCATCATGGCGATCTGGCGCAGAGGAAAACCCGATAGCCTGCTTCATCATTCGGACCAGGGATCGCAATACACCAGTGAGCAGTTCCAGCGCCTGATGGCTGACCACGGCATCACCTGTTCGATGAGCCGGTCGGGCAACGTCTGGGACAATGCTGCGATGGAGAGCTTCTTCTCGTCGCTCAAGACAGAGCGGACGGCCCGCAAGGTCTACAGGAGGAGGGACGACGCCAGGGCGGATGTGTTCGATTACATCGAACGCTTCTACAACCCTCGGCGACGGCACTCGACACTGGGCTATCTCAGCCCCGTCGAGTTCGAGGAGCAAGCTATGTTAGCTTAACCTGGTGTCCGAAAAACCGGCAGCAGGCCA
>NZ_MDET01000043.1 GCF_002075885.1 Manganibacter manganicus | reverse complement strand
TGCGCATTCCGACGAAGCCGGCCAGTGATTCCGATCAATTACCGGCCACCCATTCCAATTTCATTCCGGCCGGGATTCCGATTTGAAGCCGGCCACTTTTTTGGATCACCTGGGTCGTTGTTGAGATTTGGTTCGAGTTTCGTTTCTGGTCAAGCCTGAGCTGTTTCCGGGTTTTGTGGCGCGCGCCGTTTTCGCATGCTTTCGCCGGTCAGTTCGATGCGATAGGCGTTGTGCACGAGGCGGTCGAGGATGGCGTCGGCGATGGTGGGATTGCCGATGATCTCGTACCAGTGGTCGACGGGCACCTGGCTGGTGACGATGGTCGATCGCCGCTCATAGCGGTCCTCGACGATCTCGAGGAGATCGCGGCGCTGTTCGTCGTTGAGCTTTTCGGGTCCCCAATCGTCGAGGATGAGCAGGTCGGTTCGGGCCAGCGCCTTGAGCATCCTGGCATAGCGACCGTCTCCCCTTGCGAGAGCGAGCGTGGCGAAGAGCCGTGGGGCGCGGTGATAGACGACGGAGAAGTCCTCGCGACAGGCCTTGTGCCCGAGAGCGCAGGCGAGCCAGCTCTTGCCGACACCGGCCGGGCCCGTGATCAGGAGCCCGTGACGCTGGCGAATCCAGTCGCAGCCTGCGAGCTTGAGGTACAGGGAGCGGTCGAGCCCGCGTTCGGCACGGAAGTCGGCATCTTCGACCTGCGCATCATGGCGCAGCCTGGCAGCGCGGGCACGCGCCTCGAAGCGCTTCTGACGGCGCAGCGTCGCTTCGTTCTCGAGCAGGATGGCAAGCCATTCGCCATGGTCGAGGGCGCGTGCTTCCGGCTGCGCGTCGAGATCCTGGAAGCCTTTGGCCATGCCGTGCAGTCCGAGGTCGCGCAACATGTCGAGGGTGGGATGGGTCAGCATGATCTTTATCTCCTCAATGGAAGTAGCCGGGACCACGCAGATTGGCGTGGTCGATGATGGCGCCGGGATTGCCGGCAGGCCGGGCGGCCTTGTGGTTGATGATGAGGGCGGCGATGCTCTTGCAGGTCAGCCCGCCGATCTCGACGGCGCGGGCTGATATGGTCTCGGCACGCTCACGACGGAGATCCCGGTAGAGGCGCAAAACGCCAAGGCATGTGCGGAACCCCTGTTCCGGATGCGGTCGGCTGGCCAGAATGGCGATGATCAGCCCCTCGGTCTGTGGCCCGATCGATGCCGCCCAGCGGCGGAAGCGTGCCGGCGTCCACTCTGCATATCGACGGTGGGAACTGGGCATGTGCTCGGGGTTGGTGCCGTAGCGGCGTCCGCCATAGCGGCGCTGATGAACGGCGACGCGCTTGCCGCGGTGGAAGATCTCGATCGTCCTGCTGGTCGCGCGGATATCGACCTGCTGGCGGATGAGGCTGTGCGGCACGGAATAGAAGAAGGTCTTGAACTCGACATGATAGTCGGTGGCGACGCGAGCCAGGCGCCATTCGGCGAACTCGTAATTCTGCACCGGTAGGCTCGCCAGGGTCGGCCGTTCCACCGTCTCGAACAAATGGCGGCGGCTGACGCCAAGGCGGCGCATGACATGGTCATTGATGCGGTCGAGCGCCCCGGCGATTGCGGCATTGGCCTCGGCCAGCGAGAAGAAGGTCTGTCGTCGCAGCCGGCCGAGAATGCAGGTCTGGGCGAAACGCACGCCGTTCTCGACCTTGGCCTTGTCCTTCGGGCGACGCGGCCGCGCCGGCAGCACGCCGACGCCATAGTGCGAGGCCATCATGCCATAGCTGCGGTTGATCTCCGGATCATAGAAGGAGGCATGATTGACGCCGGACTTCAGGTTGTCGGGCACGATCAGGCGCGGGACGCCGCCGAAGAAGCTGAACATGCGTACATGCGCGCCGATCCAGTCCGGTAGCGCCTGCGTCCAGGTCGCTTCCGCATAGGTGAAGCCGGATGCACCCAGGACGCCGACAAAGATCTCCGCCTCGCGGATCTCGCCGGTCAGCGGGTCGACGATGGCGATCTTCTTGCCGGAATAATCCACAAACACCTTGTCGCCGGCGACATGCTCCTGGCGCATCGTCGGCGACAGACGCTTCTCGAAGCCGCGGAACAGGTCGCAGAAACGGCTGTAGCCATAGCCGCCGGAATGGACGGCGCGGTACTCTTCCCACAGAAGCATCAGCGTGACGCCCGGCTTCTTCAACTCCAGCGCAAGATCCGCCCAGTTCGGCTCCGGCAGCCGGCGCAGGCCCTGCTTCACCCCGGCGCGGGCGAACAGCCGGTTCTCCAGCGCGTCGTCGGTCAGGTCGCCTGGCAGCGGCCAGATCAGTCCCGCCGCGGTCGCGCGCTTCAGATTGTCCTGCACGGTGCTGCGCGCGACGCCCAGCCTCTGTGCGATCTCGCGGGCGCTGGTTCCATCACCGGCAAGCCGCAGCATCTGTCGTAATTGTCTCATGGTCAGCCTTCTCTTTGCCGGCATTACGCGTCCCTTGTTCAAAAGGACCGTCATGCCAAAGTTGCTGACCCTGGTGCTCCTGCTCAGACCTCAAAGCGGCCGGATATTGATCGGAATGGTGGCCGGCTTCACGTCGGAACGATGGCCGGCTTCAGGTTGGAATGCCCGGCCGGATAATGTCGGAATCCGCAGCTCAAGCAGCCTTGACCGTGCGTCGTTCACTCAGCATGCGCTCCAATAGATACATGGTGACGATCGGCCCAACAGTCGTGCCCGATGCGGCAGCATGGACTAGGTGCGCCAAAGGTTCATTGGCGTTGCCGATCGCAAACACACCCGGTCGACTGGTCGCCCCTCCCGCATCCGTCTTGGCAAAACCAAGCTCATCAACCTCACACAGCGACCGAGCGAGATCAGATGCTGCGCGTGACTCAAGTGACACCCATGCGGCGTCGGTTGCAATCGGATCGCCGCTTGCGGTCATGACCGCCACGAGCCGATCACCTTCATGGATCAGCCCTGTCACTTCGTCCGCCAGCGTCCGGATGCCGAGCAGCGCCATTCGCTCCGCCTCGACATCGGTGAAAGCGTGTCGAGTGACAACCGTCACGTCGGGCGACCACATTCTGACCCAGGACGCCATATGCGCCAGGCGCGCGTCGACGCCGAACACGACGAACCGTCCATTTCGCACCTCATGGCCATCGAAGCACGGACAGACGCGAAGATCCGTCCCCCAGGCTTCACGAATGCCATCGATCGCAGGCAACTCATCAACGAGGCCCGTCGCCAGGACGATTGTCCGGGCCAGAAGCGGCTTTCCGCCGGCAAGGACAGAAAACAGTCCGTCATCCAACGGGTCGATGCGATCGACCATTTCGGACCTGATCTCCGCACCGAAGCAAACCGCCTCGTCACGGGCTTGGCGCAGCACGGTAGTTGGGGAAGCCCCATCAAAGCCTATATACTCGCGCACTTCTTCCACAGCGTGAATGCGCGATGGACCTCCATCAAACACGACCGTTGATCGACCGGCCCGTGCCAGGAACAAAGCCGCACTCAGACCGGCGACCCCCGCACCCACTACCACCGTATCCACCGTCGTCATCATCGATTGCTCCTTGATGAACCTGCCAACGCAACGCCTATATCATAACATTATAGGTGACAATATGTGTCATCGTCTCGGCATTTCGGATTGTATTTTTAGCACCCGTGGTCGTTCTGTCGTCGTGCTGTACAACTTCGTCGACCGCACGAGGCCTTCAACGGAAAGACGCCCCTACGAGGGACTCCCCTCGAGGGGGCGGGTCCCGGCAGGATGGTCATTTTCTACTCCTTGGGACTTCGTGTTGCTCCGGGAAAGAGACCTGAGCACGAAAGCCGAGCACAAACGAAGTATATGAACTCCCCCCTTCAGGCCGTTCATCGGTGGAGTAACCGATCCTCTCAGCGGCGAGAATGGCTATAATCTTGCAGGTCATGACCGACCCTTTCAGCCTTCTCAATTGCCTCTCTTTAGACCCGCTCATGCGGCGCGGCTCCTTGGCGGCTTTCTTTGTGTTCTGTCCGCTTCGTTCAACTTCATTGCAATGACAAGGAAGGTATCCAGATATTGCTGGAGGAAAGACCGGGTGCCCTGATTGGTAATCGCGCCTGCTTCGTCGATAAGGTCGGGCCGGTATGAGATGTAGGCCTCCCCGCCGACAACCAGAGCTCCAAGAATGCCCAGGATCTGGCGTAGATGCTGCTGACCGACGGCCGTTCCAATTGCTCCGGGCGATGTGCCCGTGATGGCGGTCACCTTGCCCTTCCAGACATTGTCCGTCATCGGTTTCGACCCCCAGTCGATAGCGTTCTTCAGAACTGCCGGGAGCGAGCGGTTGTGTTCCGGCATGGCAACCAGGACCGCATCGCTATCCGCGATCTCGTTCGTGAAGCGGTGCACGTTGGCGGGGCGCTCCGTCTCCAGGTCGGCGTTGTAAATCGGCAGGTCGTCGATCTGGATGAAATGGGCGTCCACTCGGTCGCCCGCGAGGCGCACCAGCGCCTCGGCCAGCATTCGGTTGATCGATTCACGCCGATTGCTGCCGACGATCACAGCTACTTTGAGTTTGCTCACTGTTTGTCCTTCCAAGGCTTTCAGGCTTAAATGCTACTGACCCTCTGGCCGCCCTGTCGGCCGGAGGCCCGCCGCCATTGGCAAGGCGGCGGACTTTCCTTAAAAGTCAACGCGCTAGAAGCGTGTCACTGAACACTGCTGTGACGTCACCGCGGTTGTCGTTGATCAGGGCATTGACATGAGAGCCCGCTTCAAGATCCGCCGGGATGGCAACATACAGGGGGACAGCGGCGGTCGAACCATCGTCAAGAACGATCACGCGGGTGCCCCTGTCGACGGAATGCACCGTGCCGCTAATTTGGGCGGCACCAGCCGTACCGGTGAATGCAGCGAGAGTGGCAATGGTCATAATAATCTTTTTCATAAGAAGCTCCTATTGTTGGTCACTAATTCGAAACAAGTCGGGTGATTTGTCTCGTGACCAATAGCTAGGGCTTTCATGGCATTCCTTGAAGTGCTATAAAGGTGCTTGTTCCTATCGCTTTTGGTGATATATGCTCGATACTCTCACCCTTGATCAACTGCGCGTTCTCGTTATGGTCGCAGACGTTGGCAGCTTCTCAGGCGCTTCACGCCGTCTGCAACGCGTCCAGTCTGCGATCAGCAAATCGATACGAACCCTGGAAGATGCGCTATCGATCCAGGTTTTCGATCGGGCAGGCAAATATCCTGTGCTGACACCTGCCGGATCCGCTCTAGTGGATGATGCACGCAAGTTATTACGCGATGCCGATGTTCTGAAATCCCGCGCCCGGGGCATGGCTGAGGGGCTCGAGCCGGAACTGGGCCTGGCCGTGGACCCGCTGTTTCCCAACGAGGTTCTGATGCGCGCGCTCCGGGAGCTTGAAACGGAATTCCCAACTCTTCCTATCCGGCTGGTCACAGCCGGCCTGGGCGTGCCTGAACGGCATCTGCGTGAAGGAGCGGTGGCGGTGGCAGTTTATTCGCTCGAAACCACGGGCGCCGACGATCTAGATGCAACGTTCCTTGTCACCATCGATATGGTCCCGGTCGTTGCGGCAGGTCATCCATTGGCTCGTCTCCACGGTCCGATCGGTCGCGAAGATCTCACTCGGCACGTTCAACTCGTGCTGAGCGACACTGGGCCCGCCGGATGGCAGCGGGGATTGGTCAGTCAGAAGATCTGGCGGTTTGCCGATGTCTACGTCAGGCTTGAGTTCCTGCTTGCAGGCTTCGGATGGTGTAACATGCCGCGCCACCTCATCTCCCCGGCACTCGCTGATGGACGGCTCGTCCAGCTTGAAATCCGCGAGCAGACGGGCTTCCAGCTGCCGTTGCAAGCCGTTCGACTGAGCGGAAAGCTACCCGGGCTGGGCGCTTCGGCCTTGATCCGCAACCTGCAGACGCTGTTGAAGCAAGGCGAAGATGTCTGATTTCTGCGTCGGCTTATCATGTGCGCGCAATGGCGCAGCGGCGCGGGTTCTCAGGCCATGCGCCATGACCCCGGTCCTTTGCGGTTCCTCGAAGAGGCCTTTTTCCATCGCACGCTTCGAGCCGGCATGTATGAGACCGTGCCCAGCTTTTCGCCAGTCCGCAGCTAATTGCCATTCTCAAGGGGCGTCACGTGTTCGATATTGCTGCTCCAGCCAGTCGATGAAGACGCGCAGGCGCGGCGAAAGCTGACGTGTATGGGAATAGAGCGCATGCACCGGCGTGAGAGGCGGTGGGCAATCCGCCAGCAATTCGACAAGAGTACCCTTGGCAAGCTCGGAAACCACCCTGTAGCGCGGTACCTGAACGATGCCGAGACCGGCGCAGGCCGACGCAAGGTTCGTGTCCGGTCCGGTGACCGTAACAACCATGGGCAGCATCAATTCCTGAACTTTCCCCGCAACGGTAAATGCGAGCGGAGTGATGGACGGTGTGTCAGGAGCCAGCAGACCCATCATTCTATGGCCATTGGCGAGATCATCGAGCGTGCGCGGCGTTCCGAAGCGAGCAAGATAGTCCGGACTGGCGAAGGTGCCGCACTTAAACTCGGCTAGCTTGCGGTAATAGAGCGAAGAATCCGTCAGCGTGCCGGCGCGCACGATGCAGTCGAAGCCTTCCCGCACCATGTCGAGCGGCTGGTGAATTTCGCTTAGATGCAAGCGGATGCCGGGATAGCGCGCAAGAAAGTCCGGCAGGCCAGGCAGCAGGAAATAACGTGCCTGCGTACCGTGCACATCGACGCGCAGCAGACCCGAAGGCTTGGCTCCGCTGAATCCTGCCTCCGCATCCTCAAGATCGGCAATCAGGCGAATGCACCGCTGGTAATAGGCTTCGCCGTCCAGCGTAGGCCTTACGACGCGCGTTGTTCTTTCAAGCAGGCGTACACCCAGCCGCCGTTCCAGATGCTTGACGGCATCGGTGACGGTCGAGCGCGGCACTCCCAGATCGTCGGCCGCCAATGTGAAGCTACGCCGCTCGGCGACACGGGTGAAGATGCGCATGGCATCGAAGCGGTCCATATTATTTGTTCGCGATTTTCGGATAGTGATGCCAGATCATAGATGATTATCCGAGGTTTTGAAAAGCACATACTCTCCTTTGTCAGCAACGCACTCACAAAGGAGAACTCGAATGACAACGAACACCAACAAGGTCGCAATCGTCACCGGAGCCTCGCGTGGCATCGGTGCAGCGATTGCCCAACGCCTCGCCAAGGACGGCTTCACGGTCGTCGTGAACTACGCCAGCAATGCCGGCGAGGCCGAGCAACTGGCAGGCAAGATCGAGGCTGCCGGCGGCAAGGCCCTCACCGCGCAAGCCGATGTTAGCGATGCGGCGGCGGTGGCGCGTCTGTTCGACAAGACCGAAGCGGCTTTCGGCGGTATCGACGTCCTGGTCAATAACGCCGGCATCATGCGGCTGGCGACGATTGCCGACGGTGACGACGCCCTCATCGATAGCCAGATTGCCACCAATCTCAAGGGGAGCATCTACACCCTGCGCGAGGCCGCACGGCGTCTGCGCGATGGTGGCCGGATCGTCAATTTCTCGACCAGCGTCGTCGGGCTCAAGCTCGAGACTTATGGCGTCTATGTCGCCACAAAGGCGGCTGTTGAAGGGTTGACTGGCATCCTCGCCAAGGAACTGCGCGGCCGCAACATAACCGTCAATGCCGTTGCGCCCGGACCAACCGCGACAGCGCTCTTCCTCGACGGCAAGTCGCCGGAATTGATCGAGCACACGTCGAAGATGAACCCGCTCGAACGGCTCGGTACGCCCGAGGACATTGCGGCGGCCGTCGCCTTTCTCGCGGGCCCCGATGGCGCCTGGATCAACGGTCAGGTGCTGCGCGCCAATGGCGGCATAGTCTGATCCATCATCGCCTCAGTCACGCGCCCAAGAGCGCAATAAATTGAAAGGAATACAGTCATGTCCAAGAAGATCATCCTCATCACCGGTGCTTCAAGCGGCTTCGGCCGCCTGACAGCGGAAGCGCTCGCCCGCGCCGGCCACACCGTCTATGCCTCGATGCGCGACATCGCCGGTCGCAACGCGAAGAACGCGACCGAAATGGCAGAATTATCGGAGCGCGAAGGCGTGGACCTTCGCTCCGTCGAACTCGATGTGCAGTCGGAGCCCTCGGTCAATGCAGCGGTCGAGGAGGTCATCGCAAAAAGCGGGCGGATCGACGTGCTCATCCACAATGCCGGTCATATGGTGTTCGGCCCGGCCGAAGCCTTCACGCCCGAGCAATATGCCCAGCAATATGACGTGAACGTGCTCGGCACGCAGCGGGTGAACCGCGCCGCGCTACCGCACATGCGCGCCGCCAAACAGGGTCTGTTAGTCTGGGTGTCGAGCAGCAGCGCGGCCGGCGGCACACCGCCCTACCTTGCGCCTTACTTCGCCGCAAAGGCGGGTATGGATGCGCTGGCGATTCAATATGCCCGCGAGTTGTCCCGCTGGGGCATTGAAACCACGATCATCGCGCCGGGGGCTTTCACCAAGGGCACCAATCATTTTGCCCATTCCGGCCGGCCGGCCGACGAGCAGCGCGTGGCGGAATACGAGGCTGGTCCATACAGAAACTTTACCGAGGAACTTCAGCCCAAGCTGGCAGCGACCGTGCCGGACGATGCCGATCCTGAAGGTGTGTCGCGTGCGATCGTCGACGTTGTCGATGCGCCGTTTGGTGAGCGCCCCTTCCGCGTTCATTACGATCCGGCACAGGACGGTGCGAACGTCACCTTCGCGGTGATGGATCGCGTCAAAGCTGAAATGCTTCACCGCCTCGGCCTTGCCGATCTGCTCAAGCCGGCGATGCTGGTTTAAAATACAGTATGCTTTATCGCGGACAGGCGACGTGAGCACCTATTTATATAGATCGCTGCGTCGCCTGCGCGTATAATCGGTAACGGAAAGAGCAACGCGGCCTCCGATGAAACCAGATCCGGCATGATGCTCTTATAGGACCTGAGAAACTCTCCCGTCTTTCACGTCCCGCTTGTCCATAAGGCTTGCCCGTCACCGTATTGTCGGGCCTCTCTCGGATCAGGCAAGACCACGCTTCTAAACCGCGGGCTCAACGATCGCGAGGGTAACTATATCGTGGTGACCGTCAACGACATCTCAAGGCATCCGGTTCTCCGCGATAACGGGGCTAAAACGTCGGCACCAAACCGCTCGGCCCCGGCAGATCGCATTTGTCTTCTCTCCCTGCGAAAGCCGGACCTCCGCTTCTCGCAACATTCCGATGATCAATCTGTTCGGCCGTGTAATTCTTCCGTGCTCCTTTCAAAGCCCAAAATAGCCGAAACTCTAACTCTCAAAGGACCAACTTTCCGGGGGGAGGCCAGACCCTCAAACGTGAGCGATTTAGAGTTTGGCGCCGTCTAAGGAAGCTTCAGCGATTGCGGTCGCAAGCCCGCGCGGATTTTCCACACACATCCCATGCCCAGCATCTGGCACCACGAGCACCCGAATATCGTGAAGCGGCAAGATTTCGGCGTCCGGGTTTGGAAGGTTGCGCGCTCCAAAGATAAACGTCTTTTGGGCCGGATGACGGAGAAATCGAGAACGCCAGTCAGGAGAGCTACCTTCAACTAGCGACTTTGCGCCGCGATACACAGCCAGAGGAGACGCAGCCCGCATGGTTGCTGCCCATTCCAGGTAGCCGGCCGCTTGTACGCGCGCCGACCCATGAGCTGACAATAGCACATCAGATTCTGCGAGTTCGCCGTCGCATTGCGAGTGGTAAAGCCGACTGGGCGACGAGCAACGCCGGTATGGCCTCGTTGACGGGGTTCGCCGATCCGGCGCCGGAACTGCCGGCCGAAGAAGAGGTAGCGCCATCGGATGAGCCGACTGACCTCGATTTCACAGATAACGACGATGCGTTTGCGAAGGAGCTGGCAAGCTTCGATGCAGTCCTCGATCAATCACAGGAGGTCCTCGACCGGATTTCCAAAGGACAGCAAAAGCAGGCCGGGAACCCTTTGGTAGTGGGGGAGCTCATGATCCGAGATCCAGATTGGGACGAAGAAGACCGTTTGGCACAGTGGACGCGGGTTCTCCGGGATACCGCGGCGATCCCGGCTACACTCGCATCTGCCGTGCTGTGGGATGCGTGGGAAGACCTGGAACCTCTTCAACGACAGCATTGGCTCGGCAGTCAGTTGGTCAGCGCCAACCTGCGGGGTAGGGGGAAAGTCACTTCGCACCTGTTCAGCTTCAATGTCGGACTGAAGGTGGTGCCGAGGGAACAGCGACGGTCGTCAAACCGAACGACCCGCCTCATCGCGTTCCTCGATGCGATGGCGGCCTCCGCCGAGAATGGAATGAAGGAAATTGCCCGGCTGACACAAGCGCGGGAGCAGATGGTGCGAAGGCCCAAAAACAGGCGATCATCGAGCAGATTGCCGACAGCGATCGACTTGGTCCTGTCGCGTCCGGTCGTATCGGCCGCGACCATTGCCAAGGCGGCGAAGGTAACGCAGCGCGGGGCACTTGATCTCATCGCGGATCTCGGTGTTCGGGAACTGACCGGGCGAGGCCGCTACCGCGCGTGGGGAATACTCTAGCGAGAATGGGTGACCGATTTCTTTCGGTACGCTAGGCGGTCCACTTCACTCTTCCCAGGTTGGCGGTATCTCCATGACGCGGCAGTCTGCGACAGAGGCATTCCGAGCCACAGCGCGGGAACGGCCCTTCCGACCATTGCGGCCGTTTGTCGGTAAGAATTACTTTCCTTGAAGCTGACCCTAAGATGGCAGGAGTTGTCGCAGATTTTGGGGATTGACGCGGCAAGAGAGACAGGAAATTGACAGCAAAGCCAAAACTTTACATAGCCCTCAAGCACAGACGGAAAGAGAAATGATGCGAAATGTCAACGGCGGAGCAAAATCAGGCCATTGGGCGGCGCAAAAGTAGGCCACTTCGCGCCGCAAGTGGGGAACGTCGGGAGGGCGTAGCCCGACCAGAGTTTCCCGCTTGCGGCGTCGGCGATTTTTGTGAGGGTTTCAGCCAGCCTTTCGGGCGCGGCTTTGAGCGAGACGGTAGCTATCGCCGTTCATCTCGAGAATGTTGACGTGGTGGGTGATGCGGTCGAGCAGAGCGCCGGTCAGGCGTTCCGACCCCAGCGTTTCCGTCCATTCGTCAAAAGGAAGATTGCTGGTGATCAGGGTCGCACCGCGCTCGTAGCGTTGCGAGATCAGCTCGAACAGCAATTCTGCCCCGGTCTTGGAGAGCGGCACGAAGCCGAGCTCATCGATGATGAGGAGCTTGTAGCCAGCCGTCTGCTTCTGGAAGCGTAGCAGACGCCGTTCGTCGCGGGCCTCCATCATCTCGCTGACCAGGGCGGCAGCGGTAATGAAGCCGACGGGAAGGCCCTTCTGACACGCCGCCAGGCCGAGGCCGAGCGCGACATGGGTCTTGCCCGTGCCGCTGGGACCGAGCGCGATGACGTTCTCGCGGCGCTCGATCCAT
>NZ_MDET01000042.1 GCF_002075885.1 Manganibacter manganicus | reverse complement strand
TGAGAGCGGCGGTGCAAAATTAGTCCACGGTAGCGGCGGGATCGTCCCGCTTCGGGCGGCGTAAAAGCCGGCCACCTATTTTCCTTCTGCGACGAATGCAGGAGGGTTGGGGATCTACACCGTGGAATTATATCTGAAGGTCCGTCTGGCTTGCTCGGAAGGAATGAGCCGGCGTCAGGCTGCAAAGCATTTCAACATATCGCGCGATAGCGTGGCCAAGATGATGTCGTATTCGACGCCGCCGGGCTATCAGCGTCAGTCACCGATCCGGCGGCCTAAGCTGGATGCGTTTGTTTCGACGATCGATCACTGGCTTGATGAGGACATGAAGGTGCCGCGCAAGCAGCGCCATACGGCCAAGCGGGTGTTCGACCGGCTTCGTGGCGAGTGTCGCTTCACCGGCGGCTATACTATCATCAAGGACTACATGCGCGAGCGGGAGCAGCGTCGCCAGGAAGTGTTCGTGCCGCTGTCGCATCCGCCAGGGCATGCGCAGGCCGATTTTGGCGAGGCGATGGTCGTCATTGGCGGTGTGGAGCGGAAGGCGCACTTCTTCGTGCTCGACCTGCCGCATAGCGACGGCTGCTATGTGCGGGCCTATCCGGCGGCTGTGTCGGAGGCATGGGTGGACGGCCATATCCATGCGTTCGCCTTCTTCGGCGCAGTACCGCAATCGATCGTCTACGATAACGACCGCTGCCTCGTGGCCAAGATCCTGCCCGACGGCACCCGCAAGCGCGCTACTCTATTCAGCGGGTTTCTGTCCCACTACCTGATCCGGGATCGTTACGGCCGGCCTGGCAAAGGCAACGACAAGGGGAACGTCGAGGGTCTCGTCGGCTATGCCCGTCGCAACTTCATGGTGCCGATCCCGCAGTTTGCGACATGGGAGATGTTCAACGCCTGGCTTGAAGAGCAATGCCGCAAGCGCCAGCGCGACAGGCTGCGCGGCGAGAACGAGACAATCGGGGAACGGCTACAGCGCGATCTGGCCGCGATGCGCGCGTTGCCGGCCTCGCCCTTCGATGCCTGTGATCAGGCCAGCGCCAAGGTAACGGCCCAGTCGCTTGTCCGCTACAAGACCAACGACTATTCCGTCCCGGTCGCCTATGGCCATCAGGATGTCTGGGTCCGGGGCTATGTCGACGAGGTGGTGATCGGCTGCCGCGGCGAGATCATCGCTCGCCATCCCCGAAGCTGGGAGCGGGAAGACGTCGTCTTCGACCCACTGCATTACCTGCCGCTGATCGAACAGAAGATCAATTCGCTGGATCAGGCTGCACCTCTCCAGGGCTGGAACCTGCCCGAAGAGTTCGCCACGCTGCGCCGCTTGATGGAAGGCCGTATGGCAAAACATGGCCGGCGTGAGTACGTGCAGGTTCTTCGCCTGCTGGAGAGCTTCGAGCTTGCGGACCTGCATACGGCAGTGAAGCAGGCCCTTCAACTCGGAGCAATCGGCTTCGACGCCGTCAAGCATCTGATCCTGTGTCGGGTGGAGCGCCGGCCGCCGAGACTGGACCTGTCCATCTACCCATACCTGCCGAGGGCGACGGTCGAGACGACATCGGCGAAGGCGTATATGCGACTGCTTTCCGCGCATGGGGAGGAAGCGGCATGAGCACTGACGTGCCCGAGATCCTGCTCTCCCATTATCTCAAAGCCCTCAAGCTTCCGACCTTCCAGCGCGAATACCAGAAGCTGGCTCGGCTATGCGCCACCGAGGGCGTCGATCATGTCGGATACCTCACCCGGCTTTCCGAAAGGGAGATGATCGAACGGGATCGCCGCAAGGTCGAGCGCCGCATCAAGGCGGCAAAGTTCCCGGTCGTCAAAAGCCTGGACAGCTTCGACTTCACCGCCATCCCGAAGCTCAACAAGATGCAGGTGTTGGAACTGGCGCGTTGCGAATGGATCGAGCGGCGCGAGAATGTCATTGCGCTTGGTCCCAGCGGCACGGGAAAGACCCATGTGGCGCTCGGCCTCGGCTTGGCTGCATGCCAGAAGGGCCTGTCCGTCGGCTTCACGACAGCCGCTGCGCTGGTCAGCGAGATGATGGAAGCGCGCGACGAGCGGCGTCTGCTACGGTTCCAGAAACAGATGGCCGCCTACCAGCTTCTCATCATCGATGAGCTGGGCTTCGTGCCGCTCTCCAAGACCGGCGCGGAATTGCTGTTCGAGCTGATCTCGCAACGCTACGAACGGGGTGCCACGCTGATCACCAGCAATCTTCCGTTTGACGAATGGACGGAAATCCTGGGGTCCGAGCGTTTGACCGGCGCGCTGCTCGACCGCATCACCCACCACGTCAACATTCTCGAGATGAATGGCGACAGCTATCGCCTCGCGCAAAGTCGCGCCCGAAAGGCCGGCTGAACTACCCTCCAAAAATCGCCGCGCACGCATAAGACCCCCGCTCGGGCTACGCCCTCCCGGACGTCTCATGCGCGCGCCGAAGTGGCCGACTTTTACGCCGCCGCGTGGCCTGATTTTACTCCGCCGTTGACATAATGCCTCGTGAAGGCCACGCCGCCTCGAACGAGGCGGTCGATGGCGGGCGTCCGAATATGAGGATTTCCCAGCGACGCGATCGTATCGAAGCGTTGCTGGTCGGTACAGAACCACACGATGTTCGGCTTCTTCTTTTGATCGTCGCGTGAATCGGACAAGCAACCCTCCATCCACTTGGAATGCATTCCAAATTTTCCCGAGCCCTATCATGGGCTTCGGTCAGTAGCAATATGGTTTTCCGCAATTTCAGGCTTGCCATGATTTCTAAATTCAGGATAGTGGTTGGAATGCATTCCAACAGGAGATGTCATTGACTGTCCAGATCGATCTCAAGGACAAGGTCGTTGTTGTCACGGGCGCCGCAGGCGGGATCGGCCGCGCAATTTGCGCGCGCCTGGCAGCGGCAGGGGCGTCGCTGCTGCTCACCGACCTCGATCAGTCCGGCTTGGAGCGCGCCGCCGCCTCTCTGGCCGGGGTACCGGAGACTCAAAAGGCTTCCGTCGGCAGCCATGCGGCGGATCTCGGCGATCCGAAAGTCGGCCATACGCTCGTGGAGGCGACGCTGGCGCGTTTCGGGCGCGTCGACGCGGTCGTCAATGCGGGGGCGGTCCTGAGGCGGACGGAGTTCCTGGATGTCGAGGACGCGGTGCTGAGCGAGTCGCTGAACGTGAACCTCGCAAGCATCTTCCGCATCTGTCAGGCCGCGGTACCGGTCATGCTGAAAGCCGGGACCGGCGCGTTCGTGAATTTCACCAGCCCGTCGGCGTTCACCGGCGGCCGCGTCGGCGCGGTCCATTACGGCGCCGCCAAGGCCGGCGTGATCACGCTGACGCGCGGTCTCGCGGTCCAGTTCGGTTCCGAGGGAATTCGAGCGAATGTGCTTTGCCCCGGAACCACCGCGACGCCGATGATCATCGGCGCCTTGAGCGACGAGCAGCTTGGCACGCATCTGCGCGGCGTGCCGATGGGCCGCCTCGCGGAGCCGGTCGAGATCGCCAACGGCGTTCTCTTCCTGCTCAGCGATCTCGCTTCCTTCGTCAACGGCGCGGTGCTGACCGTCGACGGCGGCGCATCCCTGCGACCGTAGGCGGGAAGCGGCGATGTCCACCCAGCCGAGGATCAAGGACGTTGCGGCAAGGGCTGGCGTCGCCGTGGGCACGGTTTCGCGCGTCCTCAACAATCAGGGCAATGTCAGCGAGGAAGCCCGGCGCAAGGTCCTCAAGGCGATCGAGGAGCTGAACTATCAGCCCAATGCGTGGGCGCGAAATCTCAGGACCGGCCGTTCGCGGAACATCGGCTATTGCGTTCGCGATATTTCCAATCCGCTGTTCTCTACTGCAGCCGTCGCCATCGAGCGCGTGCTGGACGCGGAAGGGCTTTCGCTGCTCATCCGCAACAGTTTCGACCATCCCGAACGCGAGCTCAAAATCGTTCGCTCGTTTCTTGAACAGGATGTGGACGGCCTGATCCTGAGCCCGAGCATCGACAGCGGCGCACATATCGTCGAGATGGCGGCCGCGCGCGGTGTCCCTGTCGCCGTGCTCGATCGTGAATCGCCGGCGCCGAGCGTTCGGGTCATGACGGATCACGTGACCGGCGTGGAGCAAGCCACAAAATATCTCCTGGATCTCGGGCACCGCGACATCGCGATAATCACGGGAAGCCAGAATGTTTCCGCAGGACGGGCCCGCGTGGCGGGATACGAACGGGCTTTCGAAGCCAGGCACATCCCGGTGAACAGGAACTTGGTCTTCCACGGCTCGTTCAGCCGCGAATATGGAGAGAAAGCTGGCACCGCGTTGCTGCGGCGCGATAATCGCCCCACCGCGATCATCACCGGCGGCACGCCGCTGCTTTTAGGCCTCCTCCCGGTGATCAATTCCTGCGCCCTTTCAATACCGGACGATCTTTCGATCATCTGCTGCGACGACATCGACATCACCCAGCTCTACCGTCCGCCGATAACGGTCGTGCGTCGCGACATCGCGCGGGTCGGACGCTTAGCCGCCGAGGCCATTGTCGCCCTCCTGTCGGGCCACTCGGAGCTGGCCGGCGCGGTCCACAACATTCCAACGGAACTCGTCGTCAGGGAATCCTGCGCGCCGCCCGGCGAGGTTCGGCCGCCGATTGAACGGCAACAGCTTTAAGACTCAGGCGCGCGCATTGTAAGGGAGGAAGTAATGACTCGTTTCAACGCAACCAGATCGATGATGCTAGGATTGGGGGGCGCCGTTCTTTTCGGCCTTGCGACCCTGGGCTCGTCCGCACAGACCCAGGAGCTCCAGGTCTGGAAGTACGGTAGCCCGAAGGCCGAGCGGGACTATTTCACCAAGATCAACGAGGGTTTCCCGGGAGGGAAGGTAACCTGGGAATCGCAGGACTGGGAAACGCGCGCGCAGGGAATTTCGACGGCGACGATAGCCGGAAACCTTCCCGACGTGCTTGCCGCCGACAACACGGTCCTCGGCAAAATCGCCGAGGCTGGCGCTGTCTTGCCGCTCGACGAGATCGCTGCCGACAAGGTTGTGGGCTGGGCCGCCAACTATCCCAAGGAGTTGTGGGAGCTCGGAAAATATGGCGGCAAGTCCTACGGCATGTCCACCTTCGTCGATCTGAGCCCGGTGATCATCTACAACGCGGCCATGCTCGAGGCCGCAGGCGTCCAGCCCCCCAGAACATGGAGCCAGTTGCGGGCGGCGGCCAAGGCGCTCAACAAGGATGGCGTCGCCGGCATCGTCTTCGCGGCGAGCACCACGACACTCGACACCGACATCATCCAGTCCATCATACCGGTGAATGGCGGACGTTGGCTGGATCACGACGGGAAGCCCGCAATGGGCGGTCAGGCGCTGGTTGACACTTTCCAGCTTGTCAAGGATCTGACCCAATATGCGCCACAGGGGATCGTCGACGCGAATTTCCGTGACGCTCTTCAGCTCTTCTACCAGGGGAGAGCGGCTATGGTCATCACCAAGTCCTTCGCGCCGATCATCCAGACGGACTACGAGGTTCCCGCGGATTTTCCGGCGGTCATGATCAGCTTCCCCAAGCCGGACAAGGTGACGGGCAGCTTCCCTCCGGCGTCCTTTGAAGCCCACGCTCCCTTCCTTTTCCTCGTGACGTCGCAGACCGACGACAAGGAACTCGCGGTCGAATATCTCGACTACTGGTTCGACCCCAAGCAGCACTACGGCTGGGATGGCTCCGAGGTTAAGGGCCGGGTTCCCACCGCGCACGCGATGCTCCGGTCGGAGGGATTCAAGCAGCAATATCCCGCGCTTGCCGCCGCCTACGAGGAAGGCACGCTGTTCGACAACGTCGTCAGCATCCCCTTCTTCCCCGAATATCCGGACCTGCGGCGCAGCTTCAGCGAGGCCCTGCAGGGCGTGGTGCTCGGCGTCGTGACGCCCGAGCAGGCGGCGGCTGACGTGGAGAACGCGACCAAGGCGGCCATCGCTAAGTGACTTGCAAAACCCGGCGCCGCGGCCGATCGCGGCGCCGGCTTTTTGGTCGAAGGAGCACGCAATGACCGCACTCCCCGAGGGTAATCCGGAGGCCGCTCTGCACGGCCAGAGCCGGGCTTTCAGACGCTACGTGCTGCTGCCTCCGACCTCCATTATATCGGCGCTGATGGTCTTCGCGTTCCTCAGTCTGGTCTACTACGCCCTGCACGAGGTCGACATCTACACTCTCGTGCCGACGAGTTATGTGGGATGGCGCAATTTCACCTTCATATTCTCCGATCCCAAGAGCCTCACCGCGCTGCTGAACACGTTCATCTGGATCGGCGTCAGCGTCGTGCTCATCACGATATTGGGCATCGCGACCGGCCTCTTCCTGTCCCGGGACGGCGCCATAATCCGATTCACGCGTGCATTCATGCTCGTGCCCTGGGTGCTGCCGGGCGTGGTCACCGCCGCGCTCTTCAGATGGTTCTTTCAGACGCAGAACGGGATTTTCAACAGCACCCTCGCACAAATCGGCTTCCTGGCCGATCCGGTGCCTTGGCTCAGCTCGCCGGGGCTCGCCCTCTATACCGTGTGCTTCGCGATCGTCTGGAGGCTTTTCCCGATGTTTGCGCTGGTCACGGCGGCGGCGATCAAGACGGTCGATCAATCGCTCTACGATGCGGCGGCGATCGACGGCGCGTCGGCGTGGCGGCGTTTCTGGCATATCACCCTGCCGGGTATCACCCAGCAGACGCTGACCATGGTGTTGCTGGTGACGATCTGGGTCGCCAACAATCTGGTGTTCGTGCATGTGATGACCGGCGGCGGACCGATCGGGCAGAGCGAGACGATCCCGACCTACATATACCGGATGGCTTTTGATGTCGGGAATGTCGGGCTCGCTTCCGCCGCGAGCCTGCTCAATGCCGCACTGCTCGTGATTATCGGGATTGTGTATGTGCGGGCACTCCGCGCGGCCAGGAGGGAATCGTGAACACTGGCTCGTCGCGGACCGGCTATCTGCTGTCGAAGGCTTTCGAGTTGGGCGTCGCAGCGATCCTGCTGACGGTCATCCTGTTCCCGGTCATCTGGCTGGTCCTGATATCCGTCAGGTCAGTGGCGGAAGTCTACCAGTATCCGCTGACATTCTTCCCGAAAGAGCTGGTTTTCGACGCCTATCGTGAAGTCTGGCTCAGCAAGGGGTATTCGACGGATTGGCTCCGGTATTTCCTGAACACGGCGGTGATAGCCTGCTTCGCGGCCACCGGCGTTATGCTGCTGGGGCTCCTGCTGGGCTATGTGCTGTCGCGCATGCGCGGGCCGTGGGTCGGGCGTGTGCAGCTTCTGTTCATCGTGATACAGCTCTTCGAAGGGCCGGCATTGATCATACCGGTCTATCTCGCTTTGAGCTGGCTTGGGCTCTACAATTCGGCAATCGGCTACATCCTGTTGCTGATCGTCTTCTTCCTGCCCTTCGCGGCGCTACTCAGCCTGAGCTTCGCCTATTCCGTTCCCATCGAAATTGATGAAGCCGCGCGCATCGACGGATGCTCGGACTGGCAGTTCTTCCGCAAGGTGTTCATCCCGTCAGCGAAGGTCGGAATGGTGACGGTCGGACTGATGGCATTCCTGCTTATATGGGGGGAATACCCGTTCGCGCTGACGCTGCTGCAAGGCGAGAACCGAACCGTTTCAACCGCGCTGGTTGACCTGATCAGCGGCCTGAGTGTCTACTGGAACAACCTGGCTGCGGCAGCGACCATCATCTCGCTCCCCGTGATCCTGGTTCTGGTCTTCGCGCAAAAGCATATCGTGTCCGGCCTGACAAGCGGCAGCGTCAAGTGATGGACAGCAACCTTCCAAATTGCTGCATGCCGGGAAACCACACCGCCTCGGCGCCGCGCGCCGCCATCCCCGGGGGATCTCGAACCCTGCATGCCGGCGACACAGTATTGATCTCGGGCGGTACGGCTTTTCGGGGAACCGACAAACCCGTCTACGTCGTGGATGGCGAAGCCATCGTCGAGAGAGCCGTTCTGGCCGACTTCAGGATCGACAAAAATCCCGTTTCCAACCGGCGGTTTTCGCAATTTGTTGCCGAAACGGGCTACCGGACTCATGCGGAAGAGTTCGGCTGGTCCTACGTATTCCACCTGGACGCGCCGCGAGCGTCGCCGATCCCGAACCTGACCTGGTGGCGCCGTGTCGACGGCGCAAACTGGCGCCAGCCGGAAGGGGCTGGTTCCGGCATCAAGGATCGCGCCAACCATCCGGTCGTTCACGTCTCCTGGCGCGATGCTGCGGCATTTGCGAAATGGTGCGGCGGGCGGCTGCCGACGGAAATCGAATGGGAACATGCGGCGCGTGCGGGCCAAGGCGATGTCCGCTTCACTTGGGGAGACAGGGAACCCGATGATACCGATTTCCTGCCGTGCAATATCTGGCAGGGCGAGTTTCCGGCGGTGAATATCGCAGCCGACGGTTACTTCAGAACGGCTCCCGAGGGGAGTTTCGCGCCCAATCCGGCCGGTATTCACAACATGCTGGGCAATGTATGGGAATGGACAGCCGATCCATTCAAAATACGCTCATTGAGCAGAGCGCTGCGACGGCAGGCCGAGACAAAGCGCGGCATGAAGGTTCTAAAAGGTGGCTCTTTCCTCTGCCACTTAAGCTATTGCTACCGTTACAGGATAGCAGCACGCACCGGCAATACGCCGGACAGCTCCACATCGCACCAAGGATTTCGGCTGGTTTGTGATATGAGCTGAATAATTACCTCAGATGCGTGAGGGCGCAGGTGCGGCCGGCGGTCATTCCAGATCTTCGTTTCAGAAAAGAATAAGGCACGGGCCGCCGGTTACCCTTCGGCTGTCTCCCTGATTGGCTCAAACGGTAACCCGAACGGTCCCGTCACTATCCGTGCGCTGTGTCAGCTTCCCTAACCTCAGCATGGAGTTGACGTGAGCGTGCACCTCGCTGAAGGCAAAGCCAAGCTGATGCGGATCAAGCGGCCGCGGGAACAGCACCGGCACGAGATCGGCTACCGTGTGCGCCTTCTGCCGGCAAGCGGTTTCAATCAAATTGCAGCGTTCTTGGTGATGGCCGGTCAACTGTCGGCAGCGCTCGTGAAGCCCATGGAAGGGCAGCTGATGCCCCGGCAGGACAAGCACCTCATCCGGGACATTCCTTGTGATGTTTTCGAGCGATCTGAGATAGAGGCCGAGCGGATCGCCCTCCGGATCGACCGCCCAGACGCTGACATTGGGTGTGATGCGGGCGATGACCTGGTCGGCCGCCAGAAAGGCATTTTCCGAGGGGCAGTGGAGCATAGGGGACCATGAGGATTTGTGTGGCGGTGCCGTCCCTGGGGTAAAATCGGTATAGGGTGGGCGGTGATTTTCACCGAGGCCAGCCATCTTGAAACCACCGCGTCGGTCGAGCCGGCGTTCCGAGGGTGCCCAGACGCCGGACACGACGCCGACGGTCCTGCAATTCCGCATCTGGCTGAAGGGACTGAGCCCGATGGTTTGGCGGCGGGTGCAGGTGCCGGCGACCATGACCTTGCGCGAGTTTCACGGCGTTCTTCAGGTCGCGATGGGCTGGGAAGGCATCCATCTCTACCAGTTTGTCGTGCACACGGTCCGCTATGGCTCATGGGAATTGACTGCGGAACCGCCGGACATCGGACTTGACGCATTGAAGCTGCGCACCGGAAGCCGGTTCCTGTACGAATACGATCTCAATGTTCCGTGGGAGCATGAGGTGCGGCTGGAACATCAGTGCGCCGCCAAGCCGCAAATCCATTATCCCTGCTGCATCGGCGGTGCCGGAACTTGCCCGCCGGAGGATAGCGACGGGCCTGAGGCCTGGATCCTGCAGGAAGATGAAGCGCTCGGACTTGGACTGGATGAGGACCTCGCCAGTGCGCTGGAGTTCTTCGCGGACATCAGCGAGACCAGATCCTTCGCGATCCTCGATGATCCCGACCGGGCTGAGGAATTCCGGGAACTGCTTCTCCGCATCGACAGGCGCAACGCTCTTTTGGGCAGGACGTTCGAGCGGCAGACGGTGAACAAGCGCCTGCGGCAGGAGGAGCATCTCACCCTCATGCATCAGCAGATATGACTTCACCGTTTGAACCGCGATTGTTCGCCAGCAGATTGGCGGCGAGAAGGGCAACGTCGTCACCACGCTCATGCCGGATGCCGGAGAGCAACGACCGTGCCGCTGGCGCGGTGACCTGATCGAACTTTCGGCGCAGGGTCGCGGCGGTCGTTTCCGCATAGTGCCGTGTCGTGGTGATGTTTTCGTGGCCGAGGAAGCGCTGGACGTCGGTGATGTCCATGCCGAGCGCCAACAGCTTTGTCGCCATCGTGTGCCGCAAAAGATGCGGATAGACCCGCTTTGTGATCCCGGCCTTGCGAGCGACTTGCCGGACGATCTGACCGATGCGCTGGCGGCTGTAGGTATAGGGCAGCGATCCTTTGCCCCGTTCCCGGCTCTGGAACAGGGGGCCGGCACGCCTTGTGCCGATATGAAGCCGCAGCATCTGTGTCAGTTCCCGCCGGATGGGGACTTCCCGGTGCTTCGATCCCTTTCCGCGCACGACGACGATCACGCGCTCTGCCAGGCTGACATCCTCGATGCGCAGGCGGGTGAATTCGGAAACGCGCAAGCCGGTTTCCAAAAGGGTCTGAAGCAGCAGGCCCGTCGCGCCGCTCGCCTCGTAGGCCTGGTCAATGAAAGCCAGTTCTTCCTCGATCGTGAGCCGGTTGATTGACGTTCTCTTTTCCGGCGGCGCGGAAAGACCGGCCTGCGCGCGGGCCCGTTTGATCACCGCTTTGCTCTGCAGGTAGTCGATCCCTTCCCGGATCAGGATTGTGGCGACGGCGTTGGCGGCACGCTCGATCGAGGTCATGATGGTTTACCAGATGATTTTCGGATTGCTAACTGGTGAGAGATATCACCGTTGCCGGCGAAAGCGGAGGGCAGAAATACGCGGATCGGACGCGATGAGCTTTCCACTTCGCCCGTTCTGGAAAACCCGGCAAGGAGATGCAGCATGCAGGTTCGGATCGTCATGGAACTCATCGGTGACGACGGCGAGGAGATCGGTCGGGAGATCATCGCCGACATGACAAAGATCACAACGGGTGCGGAGGATCTCGGCCTATCGCTCGCCGAGGGCAAAGCCCTGCTTGCCGGGCTTCAGCAGAAGATGGTGGAGACGCAGGTGAACCTATGGCTAGCGGAAAACCGTGAGACGGACGGCCGCCGGTTGCGGCACAAGGGATACTATCCCGTCACCTTCCACACTCTGTTCGGCGATGTCCGGCTCAGGAGTCCGCGATACGCGCTGCCGGAAAGTGAAGGACGCAATGGGCCGGGCACGGTGTCGCCGTTGCGGCAACTGATCCCCGATCACATTGCACCCGAGCGGCTGTATCTCGAGACGCGCTGGGCTTCGCTCGTGCCATATGCCGCTGCAGCCGAGTTGTTGGCCGATGTGTTGCCGATCGACTGCGGGATCAACGCCACGACGGTGCGGCAGCATGCGCTGAAAACGGCTGCCCGAATTGAGCGGGAGCTGACGGAAGAGCGCGTCTCTTTCATGCAGGATTCGTGTCCGCAAGACTGGACGAACCTGCCCATTCCCGACGGCCGCATTGTCATTGGCCTTGATGGTGGCTACATCCGGGATCGTGACGACCGGAAGAAGAATTTCGAGCTGATCGTCGGCCGCTCCCTGCCCGAGGACGGTGAGCCGCGCTATATCGGCTTCGTTCATGGTTACGACCGCAAGCCGCAGCGCCGAATCCTCGACCATCTTAAAAAGCAGGGCGTGCAGGCCAATCAGGATATTACCTTCATCACCGACGGCGGCGAGGAAGTTCGCTCGCTCGCCGAAATGATCGCCCCGGCCAGCGAGCATGTCCTGGATTGGTTCCACATCACCATGCGCATCACTGTGCTTCGCCAGTTCGCCCAAGGCCTTCGCCATCATGACAAGGAAGCCGGCAACGGCCTGCTGGACATGCTGACCCGGATCAAATGGTATCTGTGGCATGGCAACACCTACCGGGCGCGTGAGGAGATCGATTGGCTGCTCGACGATGCCGAAGCCACGGAAACCGACTACCCGAACATGAAAAAGTTTCTGACAGTGATTGGCGAATTCCGATTCTATATCGGATCAAACCACGCCAGCCTGATCAACTATGGCGAACGCTACCGGTCCGGAGAGCGGATATCATCCGCTTTCGTCGAGGCGACCGTCAACGCCGTTGTCAGCAAGCGTTTCGCCAAGAAGCAGCAGATGCAATGGAGCCGGACAGGCGCGCATCTTCTGCTGCAAACGCGAACGCAGACCCTCGACGGCTCGCTACGGTCGACCTTCGAGAAGTGGTATCCTGGCATGGCAAACGATAATCACCGAAATTCCGACAACCAGTCCGCAGCGTAGCTGCCACACAAATCCTCATGGTCCCC
>NZ_MDET01000041.1 GCF_002075885.1 Manganibacter manganicus | reverse complement strand
GATCGTGTAGCCGCCGGTGAACCCGCATTCGTCACGAAGCCGGTCGAACACACGCTTGGCCGTGTGCCGCTGCTTGCGCGGAACCTTCACGTCCTCATCCAGCCATCGATCGATGGTCGCAACGAACGCGTCCAGCTTCGGCCTCCGGATCGGTGATCGGCGCCGATAGCCCGGCGGCGTCGAATACGACAGCATCTTGGCCACGCTGTCGCGCGATATGTTGAAATGCTTCGCAGCCTGACGCCGGCTCATTCCTTCCGAGCAAGCCAGACGAACCTTCAGATACAATTCCACGGTGTAGATCCCCTAACCCTCCTGCGCTCGTTGCAGAAGGAAAATAGGTGGCCGGGTTTTACGCCGCCCGCAGCGGGATTATCCCGCCGCTACCGTGGACGAATTTTGCACCGCCGCTCTCACCTTGCCCCGCTATAAATCCCGGCTATTGACATGAAGAAAATTGACAGATAAAAAATAGGAAATCATGTTTCCTATTAAGAAACCGAAGGAATTAGGGATGCTTCGTGCAACGCTTGCGGCGGCGGCCGTGTTATTCGCAATCCAGGGTGCAACGGCGGAGGAGAATATCGTCATCGGACTGAGCACGCCGCTCAGCGGGTCCGTCGCGGCCCTAGGTCAGCATGAAAACTGGGGCGCGTCACTGGCGGCCAAGGAGATCAACGAAGCCGGCGGCATCAATGGTAAGCAGATCCAGGTCGAAGCGCAGGACAACCAATGCAATCCGACCCAGGGGATCACCAGCGTCGAAAATCTTCTGGAGAAGAACCCGATCGCCGTCATCGGCGCCCTGTGCAGCTCCGTGACGCTGGCGGTTATGCCCGTCATGGAGAGAGCCGAGCGCCCGCTTATGGTGGGTGTGGCGACCTCGCCGATCATCACCGAGCAGGCTGGTGTCGGCGGTAACCAGTGGACTTTCCGTATCAATCCATCCGATGCGGGCCTTGCTGTCGCGCTGGGCAAGTATCTGGCCGACAAAGGCAGCATCAAGACCATCGCGTTCGTGGGCGAGGACACCGACTACGGTCGCGGCGGCCATTCCGCCATGGCCGAGGCGCTGAAAGGCACGGGCATAGAGATCGTCTCCGCGGATTTCTACAAACAGGGGACGCCCGATTTCACAACCGTGCTGACGCGCATCAAGACGGCCAAGCCGGATGCGGTGGCGCTCTATGCGACTGGTGTCGACGAACTGGGCTTCATTCGCCAGTATCGCGGCATGAACATTGACTCGCTGCTCAGCGGTCGCGTTTCGCTCGACGAGTTGTTGCCCGTCATTCAGGCGGGTGCGCTGGAAGACGCATCCAGCGTCTACCCCTATGCGGTGGAACTCGACACGCCGGAGAACAAAGCCTTCGTCGAAAAGTTCAAGGCAACCTATGGTGAGCTCCCGAACAATCAGAGCTTCCAGGGCTATGAGAGCATCCGTGTTCTGGCCGATGCGCTCAAGCGCAGCAAGGAACTAACGCCGGCGGCGCTTCGGAACGCGCTGAAGGGAACGGACATGACATCCGTGACCGGCGGAACCATCAAGTTCGACGATCATAATCAGGCTCACAACCTTGCCCTCATCATGAAGGTAAAGGACGGCGTGATCGTCATCGAAACGACGTCAGGGACGTAAGGTCCGGGTCGCCTTCGACCTGACTTGGGATGCTCCGATGGAATTCTTCATTCAGTTGGTCATAAATGGGCTGATGCTCGGGATGGTCTATGCGCTCATCGCGATAGGGCTCTCCCTCATCTTCGGTGTGCTTGAGATCGTGAACTTTGCGCACGGGCATTTCTATATGCTCGGCGCGACGGTCCTCGCGGCGCTGGTGACGTCGGCCGGGATCGGTTTCTTTCCCAGCCTAGTCATCGCGACCGTGGCGGTTGGTGTCGTCGGCTATCTGGTCTACGTCGTCCTGCTGCGCCATTTCCGCGAAGGCGAGTTCGATCGGGGTATTATTCTAACCATCGGCATCGGCATGGTTCTGCAAAATGGGGTCGCCTACCTGTTCGGCTCCAGTTCGCGGATGGTGGATACGTCCCTGTCCTTCGTCAGTTGGGACGTCGCCGGCTTCTTCGTTGACGCGCAACGTACCGTTGCGGTTCTTGTTGGCGCAGTGGCGATCGCCGCACTCTATGCAGTGCTGACCTTCACGCGGATCGGCAAGGCGATGCGCGCCTTCGCCCAGAACCGGGAGGCAGCCTTCATCGTCGGCATAAGGCCTGCGGTGATCGCCGGCATCGCCGTTGCCATAGGCATTGCTCTTGCCGGGTTGGCCGGTGCGGCCTTGGCCCCGGTCTTCGCCGTCCATCCGGCGATGGGCGCACCAATCCTGTTCAAGGTTTTCGCCATCATCATCATAGGTGGGCTCGGCAGTCTTCCGGGCGCGCTGGTCGCCAGCCTGCTCATCGGCGTGACTGAGAGTGTTGTCGGCGGCTACTCGTCGGTGGCGTTGCAGGATGCAGTCGCCTTTATGCTGATGATCGTTGTCCTGCTCGCTTTCCCGGCAGGTCTGTTCGGCAAGGGAATCCGTGTCTGATGTCTGTTTCCACTCCCTTTTCAACCAGCTCTGACGCGGGGGTACAGCCCCGCCTGACATGGCCCCTGGTCGTGTTGTCGCTGGCAGGGCTGATCCTGCTGCCGTCGATCTGGCCATCCTCCTATGTCGTCAACGTTCTTATCCTCGCTTTTATATTTGCAATCCTCGCGACGGGCCTGAATCTCATCTTCGGCTATACCGGCCTGCTCTCGTTCGGCCAAGTCGGCTTCTTCGGGTTGGGCGCCTATCTTTATGCGCTGCTGACGATGGATGGCGGGGTCTCGCCATGGCTCTCCATCCTGCTTGCGGGAATTGGCTCGGGATTCGTCGCCTTGTTGCTGGGCTACCCGGCGCTTCGCGTCTCGCGCGCCAGTTTCGTGATCGTCACTCTGAGCGTCACGCTGCTTGCAGCACTTCTGGCGCGCAACTGGGTGGAAATTACGCGAGGCCCGATGGGAATTCCCAGGCTCCCGGCCCCGTCGATCGACTTGCTCGGCCTTGGTACGTTTAGTGGCCACGATCCGCACGTCTTCTACTATATCGCCCTGGCAATCGCCGTCGCCTCCATCGGTGCGATCTATCTTCTGGTCAATTCGCCGATCGGGCGTGTCCTGCGCGCCATCAATCTCGATGAGCCGTTGGCTGCCTCGCAAGGAATATCGCCCAAGAAGTATCAGATCGCCGCTTTCGCCGTCGCGGGTATCCTCAGCGGTATCGCCGGTAGCCTGCATGTCTCGCATCTGGGCATCGTCGACCCCTCGATCTTCGATCCATACTACAGCGAGATGCTGCTGATCATTGTCATCGTCGGCGGTCCCGGCAGCTTCTGGATGGTGGTGGTCTCCAGTCTCGTCTTTATGGCGATACCGGAACTGCTGCGTATGGCGCCGGAACTGCGCATGGTGTTGTTCGGTATGGTCCTCGTCCTGGCGGCAATGCTCTTTCCGACCGGCGTCGGCGGTTACTTTGAGCAGCGGAAGCTCGCCATGTGGAGAAGGAGCCTGCGCTCATGACCGCGATTTTGACGACGCATGGGCTGTGCAAGAACTATCGCGGCATCAAGGCGGTGCAGGATGCCGACCTGTCTGTAGCGCGGGGCGGCATAACGGGTCTCATCGGCCCCAACGGCTCGGGCAAGAGCACGACCATCGACTGCATCACCGGCTTCACGCGCCCCTCCTCGGGGAAGGTCAGCTACGATGGCCAGGATATCACGGGCAGTCCCTCATACGGTCTCGCCGGTATCGGCTTGGTGCGCACGTTCCAGAACGTACGCGTCTACGAACGGCTCAGTGTCATGGACAATCTCATCGTAGCCTCGCAATCACTGCGCGCGCATGGCTGGTTGCCGCTGATGCTGCGGTCGACCGCGGTCAAGGCCGATGAGAAGGCAATTATGCAAGAGGCGTTATCGTTCCTGGAATTGGTGGGGATGGCGCATTATGCGGGCGCGCCGGCGGGCATCCTGTCCTATGGGCAGCGCAAGCTGGTTGCGCTTGCCGCCTGCCTGATCACCCATCCCAAGCTGATCGTTCTGGACGAGCCTCTTGCCGGGGTGAATCCCACCATCATTCGCAAAATTTCCGGCCTGATCGAGACCCTGAATGAGCAGGGCCTCACTTTCCTGATCGTCGAGCACAATGTCGATTTCATCATGCGCCATTGCGATCATGTGATCGTCATGGAGCAAGGGAAGAAGCTGACTGAAGGCAAGCCCGAAGATGTACGCCGCGACGAGCGGGTCCTGGAAGCTTATCTCGGCAAGCGGGTGGGCCTCGAAACGAAGGGGACGGCCTATGCCTGAGAAAAAGGTCATCCTTGAGCTTCAGGACATGTGCGTCGGCTACTCGGAACCGATCGTGCGCAACGTTTCCCTCAAGGTCGAGGAAAATACGATCTGGAGTCTGATAGGCGGCAACGGCGCCGGAAAATCCACCTTGCTGAAGTCGCTGTTCGGGCTTACCCGCTGCTTCAGCGGCACGCTCCTGCTGGATGGTGCTCCGATCCAGAATCTCAGTCCGGCGGAGCGTGTGCGCAAGGGGATGGGGATCGTGCCGCAGGGCCGGTGCAACTTCCCGCTCATGTCGGTTCGCGAGAACCTCGAGATGGGGGCCTACACACTGTCTCATTCCGAGGCGAAACGGGCCATGGAACGGGTACTACAGATGTTCCCGGTGCTGCGCCAAAAGCTTGGCGAAAGCGCCGGTAACCTCAGTGGCGGCGAGCAGCAGATACTCGAAACGGCAATGGCTCTCGAAACCGGCCCGCGTGTCCTGTTGCTCGACGAGCCTTCGCTCGGTCTGTCGCCCAAAATGCAGCAGGAAGTGTTCGAAAACGTGGAAAGCCTGCGCGGCGAAGGGCTCACGGTCATCATGGCCGAGCAGAACATCCTCGGATCTCTGATGATATCGGATAGGGCATTTGTGCTCGATCTTGGCACCAAGCTCATGGAGGGGGCAGCGCGCGAGGTGCTCGAAGATCCCAAGATCAAGGTAGCCTTCCTCGGAGCGGACCCCGAGGAGGCAGTGGAGTAATGACGATGAATGCACCGCTTTCTGCAATCCGCCTGACTGGCGAAAGCGACTTTGTCTGCCCGACAATCGCGGAGGTGGTTGCCGGCACGGCATCGGGCCAAACCAGGGTCGGACAGGCCGAGATCGGTACATTCGCCAGCGGCATGCCGATCATGATTCCGGTCATGGTAGCGCGAGCATCTGAGCCGGGACCGACGCTCTGGCTGAACGGTGCGGTGCATGGCGATGAACTGAACGGTGTTCTTGCCTCGCTCGACTTCTTCCATGCACTGGATGGTCGATTGCTGAAGGGGACAGTTGTCGTTACACCGATCTGCAACCCAGTCGCTCTGGATGCGCGCCGTAAGCGCGTTCCCCAGGACGAACTCGACCTTGACCAGAACTTTCCCGGCCGCGCCGGCGGCTCGCTGTCGCAAAGGCTCGCTTATGCGCTTTTCGAGGGTATTCGCGCACAAGCCGACGTCGTGGTGAACTTCCACACCATGAACCCCTATTTCGAATCCGAACCCTATGCCGTCTACAAGGGAGATGCGTCGGCGAAGGTGGCAGAGAGCGATCTGCTCGGCATGGTCGCCTGCTTTTCTCCCTTCGTCGCCTGCCGGATGATCACCTCCTCGGCCGGAGAACTGCCGGGCGATAACTCGGGTGCTTTGGACTATCAGGTCCTGAACCTCGGCAAGGCCGCCATCATGGTGGAACTGGGAGGAGGAAGCCGGCAGGTTCCCGCCCATATAGAAGCAGGCCGTGCGGGGCTGGAAAGGCTGGCCGCCCTTATGGGGCTTCTGCCGAACAATGGCACTCCGTTCAGCCGCAGCGTGCGGCGGGTGACCAAGCGTACGCATGTCTTTTCCGAGCATGGCGGGTTCTTTCGCCAACATGCGAGGGCAGGCAGTCTGCTCAAGGCCGGTGAGTGCCTTGGCGAAGTACAGGACTATGCAGGCAGGCTTCTACAGCGCGTGACCTACGACCAGGATGTGCTGATTATCGGCATCCGCTGTGACCCCGTGGTTCACACCGGTGATCGCATCGGCTTTATCGGGCTGGAATGGGAAGAGATGGATGCATAGCGCTACTGTCGCAGCCGTACAGTTTGCGCCTCGGCTCGGACAGGTGGAGGCAAACCGGGCGCGTACGCTTGAGCTTATCGATAGCGCTGCGGAAAAAGGGGCTAAACTGGTCGTGCTGCCGGAGTGCAGTACTTCCGGCTACGCTTTTTCCGATCAGTCTGAAATCGTGGGATTGGCCGAACCGGTACCTGGCAGGACCGTCGACATATGGCATGAGCGTGCAGCGCGCCATGATATCGTGATCGCTGGTGGGCTGATCGAGAAATCGGGCGATGACTTCCATAATTCATCGGTGGTGGTTACGCGAGACGGGCTTGGTGGCATCTATCGCAAGGTTCATCTGTGGGGGCGGGAGCGCGACCTGTACCGAGAGGGTACTGAAGCCGTCGTGGTGGATACCCCGATAGGTCGCATCGGCACCGTTATTTGTTACGACCTTTGGTTTCCCGAATTGTCGCGGAGCCTCGCTATGATGGGCGCGGACATTCTGGTCTCACCCGCGAACTGGGCCGGCAACGCCCGTCTTTCCTATCCCTACGATCGACATGGCCTGCCGATCGGCCACCATATGGCCGTCGCCGCCGCCGCGTTCAACGAACGTCCGGTGGTGGTTGCCGACCGCGTCGGCACCGAAAACGGTCTGCGCTTCCTGGGCGCGAGTTGCATCGTGGGCCATTCAGGTGAGGTCGTTGCAGGCTCGGCCTCCCACGACGATGAGCAGATACTTGTTGCCGATGTCGACATCGGCCCTCGCAAAGACGCTGTTCAAAGCAACCGTCAATCCCGTAGACCCGATGTATATCGGATTCTGGGAGGGCAGTGATGTCGTTGAAATCGCTTGAAACAGCTGTTGGCGTTCTTGCCACCTTCATCCAGTCGGACGCGACGCGCTCGGTGACGGAGATTGTCGAGGAAACCGGCCTCAAGAAAAGTCATGTCTCGAAAATCCTGAAGACATTTAGGGAAGCCGGATTGCTTGAGCAGGATCCCGTCACGATGCGCTATGCCGTAGGCATGGGCCTGTTCGTGCTAGGTTCGCGCTTTGCCGCCCGCCAGGCAATGGCGCGGGAAGCGCTGCCCATCATGCGCCAGCTAGTCGATGACACCAGCCATTCAGCGACGTTGAGTATTCTATACGAAACCTCGATCATGCACCTGATGGCGGTCGAAGGGCCGCTCTATATCGATGGCCGCTGGCGCGTGGGTACGCTTCGGCCAATTCACGCGACGGCGGCGGGTAAAGTGCTGCTTGCCAATATGCAGCCGCCGGCCCGTGAAGGCCTGCTCGCGCGGGTAACGCTCAAGGCGTTTACGCCACTGACGATCACCGATCCGGCTGCCCTTTCTGCACAACTCATGGATATCGGTAAAACCGGCTTTGCGCTGACGCGCGGCGAAAGTGCTCCGGGCCTGTCGGCCATTTCGGTTCCGATCTTTGCTGAAAACAGCAAGGTGGTATCGGCCCTCAGCATCATCATGCCGGACCAGTTGTTCGATGAGGAAAAGATCGCAGCGGTCCGAGAGCGCATGTTTTCGGCCGCCCGCAGCCTTTCGCTGAAGCTTGGAGCGCCGACCTACCCATTCGGTGGAATGAGCTAGTCGCGGAATCGAGATGGAGAAACACATGCAGGACACCGCAATCGACTTGCCGGCCCGTCGCGGAACGGTAATTCCCGTTCGTGAGGGCCAGACGATCCGGATCGTGAATGTCCACGGCACGCAGGTGCTGGACTGCTGGGCGTTCGACCGTGCCGATCCGTCTTGCTGCATGTCCATGGAACATACCCGTTCCTACAACAGCCGCATCGTTCCACGGGTGGGGGACCGGCTGGTCGACAACAGATATCGGCCGATGTTTGAAGTGGTTTCCGACACCTCGCCGGGCATCCACGACACGCTGATGTGCTCCTGCAGCGCGGGCATCTACGCCCGCATGGGGCATCCCGGGCACGACAATTGCGAAGACAATCTGCATCAGGCGCTGGCCGGCGCTGGCCTCGCCGTCGGCTTCACGCCTGCCCCGTTCAACATCTTCATGAACTACCCGTTTTCGCCGGAAGGAGAGATCAGCCGCAAACCGCCGGTATCCGCGCCGGGTGACCATGTCGAATGGAAATGCCTGATCCCGGAAGCTGTCGTGGTGATCTCGTGCTGCCCGCAGGACCTGACCCCTATCAACGGTGAATCGATGTCTCCTTGCGGCGCCCGTTGTCTGATTTTCGATCGCTGAAGCCCATGAAAGGAAAGATCCCGATGTCCATCAGTGAAGAAAGAACCCGGGCAGCCGACGGCCTCAAGGTTTTCGCACAGGAACTGATTGCCTCCGAGGGCCTGTCCCGTGCCGTTCTCGACCGCATTCTTGACCGGCTGAAGGCAATCGCAGCGCGCGCCGACTTCTGGGACGCGGATAATTATGCAGAGCCCGAACAGGAGGAGCGTCAGGCCCGCTACCGCATCGTCGGTAACGACGATGATACCTACGTTCTTTACCTCAACGTGATGCTGCCGGGGAAAAGGATCCCGCCGCACGACCACACGACCTGGGCTTGTGTGGCAGCGGTAGACGGTATCGAGGAAAATCGCGTCTACCGAAGGCTCGATGACGGAAGCGAGCCCGGCAAGGCCAAGCTTGAAGTGGAGCGCACCATAGAGATAGCGCCCGGCTCAGGGATGGCACTGATGCCCGAGGATATCCACTCGGTTTTCATCGGCGGGACGCAAACCATCCGCCACCTGCATTTCTATGGCCGTGCGCTCGAAACATTGAAGGATCGGACGATATTCAACCTTGAGAACGGAACATGCCGCCCGATGCCGATCGGCGTGAAGACCCGGCAGGGCTGAGGCATCGGACCTGCGGAATGATGAAAATCGTATCGGCGCAAACCGCCAAGGAACTTATCCATGCCAGCCCCGAAATAGCGGTGTTGGACGTGCGTGAATACGGCCAGTTCGGCGATGGACACCTGTTGTTCGCATCGAGTTGCCCCTATAGCGTGCTTGAAAAGCGCATTCTCGATCTGGTGCCCAACACGGCGACGCCTTGCCTGCTCTACGACGCGGGCGATGGCGTGAGCCACAAGGCCGCCAGGCGGATAGCGGAGCTTGGTTACACGAACATCCTGACCGTCGATGGTGGCGCACCGGGCTGGCAAGAGGCGGGCTTTCCGCTTTTTGCCGGCGTGAACGTTCCCTCCAAGGCGTTCGGTGAGATGGTCGAGGCAGCCCGGCACACACCGCGTATCGATGCGGAGGAACTGGCGCTATGGTCGAAGGAGGGTAAGCCGTTCCTGCTGGTGGATACGCGGCCGCCGACGGAGCACGCCCGCATGACGCTTCCCGGCGCGGTGAGCCTGCCCAATGGCGAGCTTATCCACCGCCTTCATGCCCTGAACCTGCCGCCGGAAAAGCCGATCATCCTGCACTGCGCGGGACGCACACGTGGACTGATCGGAACGCAGACCCTGATTGATGCCGGCATTGAAAACCCCGTCTTCGCCTTCGAAAACGGAACGCAGGGCTGGGCCTTATCGGGACGTCCATTGGTGCGGGGGCAGTCTCCGGCTTCGATGCCAGAGCTTTCGCCTGACTCCCTTGCCGACAGCGCCCGGCGTGCGGAAGACTTTATTGCCCGGTACTCGATCCCGGTGATCGATGGTGCACAAATGGAAGAATGGAGGGCCGACCCCTCCCGTTCGACATATCTTCTCGATGTCCGTTCCCGCCGGGAATATGACGAAGGCCACCGGGCCGGGTCTATACATGCGCCGGTGGTCCAGATCGTACAGGCGACCGACGAATGGGTCGCCGTACGGCGAGCCCGGTTGGCATTGATCGATGATAGCGGCATGCGGGCGGCCACGGCTGCCTACTGGCTGCGGCAACTGGGTTTTGATGCGGCCGTGGTGCGTGGTGCGCTCGAGGGCGGTCTGATACCGAAAGAGGATGCTGCTCTCCCACCGGCCGATCTGCCGACGATCACCGCCGAAGAGATCGTGAGGCAGGAGGGGCAAGGGATCATCATCGTCGATCTGCGTGCGAGCGCCGCCTACCGTACTGCTCACCCGGTGGGTGCCATCTGGGGCATCCGGCCCCGTCTCGACCGTCTGCCATTGCCAAAGACTGGTATCGTCGCATTGCTCGCCAATGACCCGGGCCTTGCATCCCTCGCCGCGCAAGACCTTTCTGAGCACGTGCCGGGCCTGAATCAGCGGTTGCTTGATGGAGGACTCGAGGCATGGATCCAGGCCGGCGGAAAAGTTGAAGCTTCCGCCGATATGCCATCTTCCGCCGATGCGATTGATTTTCTGGCCTTCCTGCACGATCGACATGACGGAAATCTGGAATCGGCTCGCCGCTACCTCGCCTGGGAGACCGGCTTGATCCAGCAACTCGACGCGCACGATCTCGCGGAGTTCCACCTTGCGGCACGGGTTGAAAACCATGCGTGAAAAGACGCTTCTCGTCCAATCCGGGCGACCGGCTGGGGGAATACCACATTCGGTCAACCCGCCTGTCGTTCGGGCTTCCACGGTTCTGTTCCCAACCGTGGAGGCGATGCAGGAGACACGCCGCCGCCGGGAAACGGGCGAGCAGGTTTTCTCCTATGGGGTAAGGGGCACGCCGACCACGCACGCGTTGGAAGATGCCGTCACCGCGCTGGAGCAGGGCGAGCGTACGCTGATTTATCCTTCCGGGCTGGCCGCCCTGTCTGCGGTCCTGCTCAGTCATGCCCGCCCCAGCGACCACATAGCGGTCATCGATACGGTCTATCCGCCGGTACGCCAGCTATGCAGCAGCTATCTTGTCCCGCGTGGAGTGGAAGTCAGCTATTTCGCGCCATCACCGGAAGGGCTGATGGCCGTACTGCGGCCGCATACCAGCCTAATCCTTGCCGAAACGCCCGGATCTGGCACATTCGAAGTGGTGGACATTCCAGCGTTGGCCGCCATTGCGCAAAAGAATGGTAGCCGGCTTGCGGTGGACAACACCTGGGCTGCCGGGTTTTTCCTGAAGCCGCTGACGCAAGGGGCGGACATCTCGATCCAGGCGGCGACTAAATACATCTGCGGCCATTCGGATACGATGCTGGGAACGGTCACGGTAAGGGGCGATGCATTCACGCCTCTGTTCGAAACGACAACGATGCTTGGCCTTTGCGCCAGCCCGACGGATTGCTACGACGCCCTAAAGGGCCTACGCACACTGGAAGTACGCTTGCGCCGGCACGAGCAGTCGGCCCTGCAGGTCGCAGGCTGGCTTGCTCGGCACGCGGACGTTTCCGAGGTTTACCACCCGGCCTTGGCAGACTCACCGGGACATTCCATCTGGCGACGCGACTTTACCGGCTCAAGCGGGTTGTTCGCCTTCGCGCTTTCGCTGCAATTGGTCGAACATTCGGCGGCGTTCGTCAATGCGCTCGCCCATTTCGGCATCGGCGCCTCTTGGGGCGGCTTTGAAAGCCTCGCACTGCCCGTAAAGCCCGGCTCGATCCGCGCAGCCGCGCCGTGGGCCGGACCGGGCACTATTATCCGGCTGCATATCGGCCTGGAGGATACGCAAGATCTCATCGAGGATCTGGACCAGGCATTCTCGCACATCGGGGCTCTGGCCTAGTTTACAGGCTTGGGCCGCCTCGTTCTAATGATCCCATACTGGGAGGCTCGAGCAGCCAACGGTCCGCGAAAGACGTCAGATGCCGATGAAGTGGAAAGTTCAAAAGCGCTTGACCTCAATAGGGGGCTATGTGTGGATGTTCTCCGCATTGCAAGGGGTCTTGATGACGATCTGAACAGGCGGTCGGGTGCAAGCCATGTGTCCGGCCTCTACGAAGCAGCCATCATGGCTGCGGGCCCTGATGAAGTTCGCGGGTCGGATCCCAATCAGAACATCGAGCATTTTGCTCACAACCCCTAGCGGGCTATTCCGACCCCCGGGCTCAACCGGTCTGTCATCACATCATCGTTCACCCTCGCAACTCGAAAATCGTTGTCTAAACTATGCGCGCCGCAACTTCATGGTGCCAATCCCGCGGTTTGCGACATGGGAGGCGTTCAACGCCTGGCTGGAAGAGCAATGCCGCAAGCGCCAGCATGACAGGCTGCGCGGCGAGAACGAGACGATCGGCGAACGGCTGCAGCGGGATCTTGCCGCCATGCGTCCATTGCCGGCGGCACCCTTCGATGCCTGCGACCAGGCCAGCGCCCGTGTCACGGCCCAGTCTTTGGTCCGCTACAAGACCAACGACTATTCCGTCCCGGTCGCCTTCGGCCATCAGGACGTTTGGGTTCGCGGCTACGTCGACGTGGTGGTGATCGGCTGCCGCGGCGAGATCATCGCCCGCCATCCGCGGTGCTGGGAACGCGAAGACGTCGTCTTCGATCCGCTGCATTACCTGCCGCTGATTGAGCAGAAGATCAATTCGCTGGATCAGGCTGCCCCTCTCCAGGGTTGGGACCTGCCCGGCGAGTTCGCCACGCTGCGCCGCCTGATGGAGGCGAGGATGAACAAGCACGGCCGGCGCGAGTATGTGCAGGTGCTGCGACTCTTGGAAAGCTTCGAGCTTGGCGATCTGCATGGGGCTGTGAAGCAGGCCCTCCAACTCGGTGCGATCGGCTTCGATGCGGTCAAGCACCTGATCCTGTGCCGGGTGGAGCG
>NZ_MDET01000040.1 GCF_002075885.1 Manganibacter manganicus | reverse complement strand
ATAATTCGAGCAGAAAATGCCGATGTTTGCGAGCAGAGGCGCTTATGTTGGCAAGCCGCTACAGCTATGCCCGCGTTTTTGCCGAGCTGGCGGCGCTGCCCGACTTTACCGCCCTCTATGTCGAGCTTTGGGACGACGCCGACGCCCGGAAGACGCGTAAGGCGAAGTCGGCCAGCAAGACCCGTTACACCTGCCCGTCATGTGAGTTGAACGCCTGGGCGAAACCCGGTGTCCGCCTGATGTGTGGCGAGTGCAGCGAGCCAATGGCGGCCGCCGAGGAAGCGGAGTAGTTAACCCTTCCTAGATGAAAACATGCTTTCATGTAGTAGAAAAAGCATGTAGTCGTTATTTCATGAAAGGATGCAATCATGATTACAGTGGCGTTCTGCACACAGAAGGGCGGGACCGGCAAGACGACGATAGCGACGGCGCTTGCAGTCGCGGCGCACCTGGCCGGGAAGAAATCGGCCCTGCTCGACCTCGACCCACAGACGAACGCCGTCAACTGGTTCGACCGGCGCAAGGACGACGGTCCGGACGTTGCCTCGATCCAGCCCGGCGCTATCCGGCGCTCGCTGGACGCCTATCGCGGCCTTGGCATGGATTGGGTGTTCATTGACACGCCCGGCAAGATGGACAGCGCTTCGACCGAAGCGGCCAAGCACGCCGATATAGTTTTGGTCCCGTCGCAGGCACAGATATTTTCGATCGAGACTTTGGAGCCGCTAAAGCGGCTGCTGGATATAGCCGGCAGTCCGCCCACGTTCGTTGTGCTCAATCTGGTGCATCCGAACGCCGGAGGCAGGGCGGTTGACGATGCCGCCGCGATTGCCGCGAGCTTTAACGTGAAGGTCGCCCCCATCCATGTGTCGCGACTGAAAACCTATGAGGACGCCCCGGCCTTGGGCCAGACGCCGCAAGAGCTGGAACCAAATGGTCGTGCGGCCCAGGAAGTCGCCGGCCTGTTCACGTTCCTTTCAGAACAGGCAAGCATGATTACAGGAAATCATGAAAGGATGAAATCATGAGCCGCAAGCCTTCGCTTCTCGCTACGGCGATCAAAACCACAGAGCAACCCGCATCCGCGCCGGAGGCCCCGCCAGAGCCGCAAAGGAGCGCGCCAAGCTCACCACAGCCGGCCGGGAGCTATGTTGCGCCCTCGCGAGCTAACAAGCTCGGCAGAACGCATTTCCTGCCGCCCGCTTATTGGGAGACGCTGGATGAAATCAGCTTTCGCAGCAGGGACGAGAAGGGCAAGCGGATTCCGAAGGAGCGCCTTGTTGGCGAGGCCCTGAACCTGCTTTTCGCCAAATACAATTATCCGGTTGTCCGCGAGGGCGACGAATAGGCAGGCATGCTTTCATGAAAGCATGAATTCATGTTTTTATGCACGCAGGCCGGTTGCAAATTATATCAGTTCAGGTATAAAATAGCATGAATGACGACGAGCGCCCGCTAGAATGGATCGGTAGCAGCTACAAAGACCTGATGCAGATTCCTGCCGATGTGCGGAAGTTTTTCGGTTTTGCGCTTAGTTTCGCGCAGCAGGGCGAGCAGCACGCCGCCGCAAAAGTCCTCAAAGGATTTGGCGGCGCTGGTGTCCTCGAACTGGTCGAGAACGACGCTGGCGGGACATATCGGGCCGTGTACACGGTCAAATTCGAGGAAGCTGTTTTCGTGCTGCATTGCTTTCAGAAGAAGAGCAAGAGCGGCATCGCCACACCGAAAGCGGACATGGACGTTATCCGCGCCCGGTTGAAGGTGGCGGAGATAGTGGCGAAGGAGATGAGACATGAGAACCCGCATCGTTAATGGGGTCGAGGTCACGACGAGTTCCGGCAATGTCTTTGCCGATCTCGGCCTACCCGATGCCGAAAAGCTGAAAATGAAATCCGGCCTGATGATCGAGATCACTAAGGCCGTGCGTCGGCTCGACCTTACACAAGAGGAAGCCGGGCGGCGCATGGGACTTCCGCAGCCGAAAGTGTCGGCGCTCCTACGGGGCGACTTCACAAACCTCTCGGAACGGAAGCTGATGGAATGTCTGAACCGGCTTGGTTACGACATCGAAATTACAGTGAAGCCGGCCGCCGATGCTGTCGGGCATATGACGCTCGCGGTAGCTTGATGGCAGAGCGCGCCGAGACCCTTGAGAAGAAGCCTAGCCGCCTTTTCCGCGAAATCGCGGAAATGGCGAGCGCTCAGCGTCGCCTCGGGATCATGGATGAGGCATCCTATGAGAAATCACAGCGCAGCGAGGCGCAGGCCAGGGGCGGCGCAATCATGCTTGCATGTAAGCGTGTAGGTAACCCGTCCCCGGCCGCCCCTACGGCCCTCGACAATTAGAGCGGGCCGGCCGGGGGCTAGCGTCGTGCCGAGCGGCGGAAGCCGCGACCCGCCCGGAGGCGAACGCGCCCCCACGTCGCGCTGTAGTGAGCCGGAGGGCCGCCAGTGACAAAGCCCCGGTGCGTCAGCGCCGGGACCGTTTTTCCCATCTGGCCGGCTCGGGCAGGGGGTTTTTGAACTTCTCGCGTAACCGCGCTTTCATTTCGTCGCCCGAAATACCTGGCCGGGAATCATCGGCGGCCGCCTGTATGCTGCGCTTGAGCAGTTCCCGGCGCAGATCGGCATGGGGTGCCAGTTCCTTATGCTCGCCCAGGATCACGAACACGGCTTCGGACGGATCAAGGAATTTGCCCTGTTCGATCAGGTCGAGCAGCCACAGGGCCAGCGACGGCGGCAAATAGGCTTCAAACCGCAACCCGCCCTCGTTGACGTGGTTGCGGAGCCGCTTGGCTTGTTCGACGGCATGGGCCTTGTCGGTGGGATCGGGCCATTCGGGTGCGTCGGTATCGGTCATGGTTTCATCCTTCATGCCTGGTCGAACAGCCCTTTGAACTCTGCATCGGCGTAATAGGCGAGCTTGCCGGCAACGATCGGCCGTTGACCGGCGAGGAACAGCAATTCGAGATTCTGCGGCAGGTTGCGGACCTCATCGGGGGTCAGCAGCGGCCGGGCCGTGTGTTGCTCGCCGTAGGTGATGCCGGTCTTATCGGCATCGAGGGCGCGGCTCATGGTCTGGAACACGACCGTCTCCTGTCCGAGCAGATCGGAGACGAGGCGGGCGCTATCGTGATCGTTGACGCCGAAGACCTGTAGGACGCCGGCGTTTGACAGGAAGGTGCCGGCGCGCTGGCCGTAAGTGGCGCGGAGCTGGTGAACGTCCTGCAGGATCGGCCAGAGCTGGACGCCGTAGCCGGCCATGAGGCCCATTGCGCGCTCGATGGGGGCCAGGTGCCCGAGGGCGGCGAACTCGTCCAGCAGATAGAGAACCGGAACGGCGGGCTTGCCGGGATCGCGGGCCATGTCGGTGAGGCTTTGCGCGACGAGCAGGCGCAGCCAGCGCGAATAGGTCGAAAGGCGATCGGGCGGCAGGACGAGGAAGATGGAGACGTTGCGGCGCTTGAGATCGGCAAAGCGGAAATCGGAGCGGCCGAGCACGGCCGTCATGCGGGGCGAGTCAAGGAAATGGGTATGGCGCTGCGCGGCCGACAGGACGCCGGCGGCTTCCCGGTCGGATTTGCCGAGATGACGATTTGCGGCGCGGGCGACCAGGCCGGCCGTTTCAGGGGATGCCTGCATGTCCTTCAGGAGCGTGGCGAAGGCTTCCGGGGCGAGTGTCAGATAGTCGCGCAGGGTGGCGAGGTTCCGGCGCTCACGCGGCTCCTGGGCGGCGATATGGAGGATCAGGCCGGCAATGAGGGCCTTGGCTTCCTCGTTCCAATGCGCCTCTCCGGCCATGCCCGGTTCATCGAACACGAGCGCGTCGGCCAGGGTGCTTGCATCCTCCGCGACATCGAGGCCGGTCGAGTCGAGCCCTTCCAGCGGATTGAAGGCGGCCGAGGGCAGGCCGGTGACGCCGAAGGGATCGAGCACATGGACCGGGCCGAACTTTTCGCGAGCGCGACCGGCGATCCTGGCATTCTCGCCCTTGGGGTCGATGCAGATCACGGAGCGGTCGGCGGTGAGCAGATTCGGAATGATGGTTCCCACACCCTTGCCGGTTCGGGTCGGTGCCATCGTCAACAGGTGGGCCGGGCCGTCATAGCGCAGCAATCTTTTGGACAGGCCGTCGCGCCCGATCAGCAGCCCGGAATCAGCGCGGGTGAGGGGCGCGACTTCCTTCTTCGTGGCGAAGCGGGCCGAGCCGTGGGTTTCGCCTTCCATGTCCCCGAAGTGGATAATCAGCGGATTGGTGATGAAACGGAAGGCGATCAAAGCCAGCGCCAGGAGCGTGACTAGATCGAGCGCGATAAAGGGAACGCTACCGGGACCGAAGCCCCATTGTTCAAGAAAGAACCGGCCGCCGAAGCCGATCACGAACAGCGCGACGATAAGGATAAACAGGACGACCAGCAGCGTTTGCCAGATACGGAAGGGCAGGGCGATCAGCGCGAGGAACGCCCAAAGTGGATCGCGGGCGGCAGCGCGCAGCATATTCTTGAATGCGGCCCATGCAAGCGTTGCTTGAATCACGATCCAGCCTCCCCGGTGCTCCCTGCCGTTTGTCCGGTTGCCGTCGCGCCGATCAGGTCGGCAAAGAGTTCCTTGTCACCGTCCCGCGTCAGGAAGCCGGGCAGCTCACGGCGCAACCAGTCGCCCAGGTTCCGGGAAAATTCGTCCTTTCCGTTTTCGAGACGATGCAGGACGAGCGCACCGAGCAGCACCTTGCGGCGCGTGTCGTTAGCACGTTCCTGTTTGCCAAGCCGTGCTTTCAGGCTGGCGCGTTGCGCATCCAGTTGAGCTAGACGTTCTTCGATGGATTTGCGCGCCATGCCTCAATCTCCTTTTCCGGTTGTTCGCCGAGACTATCATTCCCGGCCGTCATTTCCAGTTGTTTGCCGGCATCTCTTGAAAATTCGTCGGATTTGCAGCACAATCGCAGCCTCAGTTCATTGCATCTAGCTTGCCGCAAGCGCCACACCGAGCGACGAAAGAGCGAAGCGATTGAGTTGAGAAGGGCGCACTTACGAGTTACTGCGTAACTCAGCGCGCGTTGGTTAGTTGGCCAATGGAAAAGGTGAAACAGTAGCGGAGTGATCGACGTTGGCGATCTACCATTTGAGCATGAAGCCAGTGTCGAGGGCGAGCGGCCGCAGCGCCGTCGCCTCGATGGCCTATCGTGCGGGGGAGAAGCTGACCAACGAGCGGGACGGGATCACGCACGACTACACGGCCAAGCAGGGCGTGGAACATGCCGAGATCGTGTTGCCCGAGCCGGGTGCCGGCCCCATAGGCGTCAACGCCGATTGGGCGCGGGATCGGTCGGAGTTGTGGAATGCGGCCGAGTTTGCCGAGAAGCGCAAGGACGCCCGCGTTGCGCGGGAATTTGAGATCGCGTTGCCGCATGAGCTTTCGGCCGAGCAGCGGCTAGAGGCGACCCGAGAGTTCGCGCAGGAATTGGCGAACCGCTATGGCGCGGCCGTGGATTTCGCCATTCATGCGCCGCACGACGCCAGCGACGTTCGCAATCACCATGCCCATGTGATGATGACGACGCGGCAGGTTGCGCCCGATGGCCTTGGCGACAAGACCTATCTTGAGCGCGAAAACAAATGGCTGCTGGCGAACGACCTGCCGACGACCGACATGCAGCTTCGCGACCTTCGCCAGCGGTGGGAGGGGATCGCCAACGAGCGGCTGGCGATGGCCGGCCATGATATTCGCATCGACCATCGTTCGCACATGGAGCGCGGGCTTGAGATCGCGCCGACCGAACATATGGGCGTCCATGCCACACAGATGGAGCGGCGCGGCCTCGACGTGTCGCGCACGCGGCTGGACGAGGAAGCGGCGCAGCGTAACGCCGATCTTATCCGCGAGAAGCCGGAGCAGGTTCTAACCCTCATCACCGGGGAAAAGAGCGTGTTCGACCGGCGCGACGTTGCGCGGGCGCTGCATCGCTACATCAACGACGACCCGCAGGAGTTCCAGAGCGCCTTAGCGAAGGTGATGGCCTCGCCGGCGCTGGTGGAGTTGCAGCCCGAGCGCGCGGACCCGGCAACGGGCGAGATCGAGCTTGCGCGGTATTCGACCCGCGAAATGGTCGAGACCGAATCCGGCATGATCGAGAGCGCGCAGCGGATGCACGCGGCGCATGGTCATGGCGTCGATCGCCGGCATGTCGAGCGGGCCATAGAGCGCCAGGACGTCGCCATTCAGCGGACCGCCGGCGATGCTTCCGCTCGGCTGTCGGACGAGCAGCGCCGGGCGATCGAGCATGTCACCGGGCCGGAGCGCATCGCAGCCGTTGTCGGTTATGCCGGCGCTGGCAAATCCACCATGCTCGCGGCGGCGCGCGAGGCATGGGAAGCCGAGGGCTATCAGGTCCACGGCGCGGCCTTGTCGGGCAAGGCGGCCGAGGGCTTGGAGGAAAGTTCCGGCATCCAGAGCCGCACGCTCGCGTCATGGTCCCGCGGTTGGGAGAACGACCGCGGCCAGCTCGGCCGCGGCGACGTGTTTGTCATCGACGAGGCCGGTATGGTCGGAAGCCGCCAGCTTTCCCGGTTCGTCAACGAGGCCGAGGCGCGCGGGGCGAAGATCGTCCTTGTCGGCGACCATGAACAGTTGCAGGCGATCGGGGCCGGCGCACCGTTCCGGGCGATCACGGAAGAAATCGGCCATGCCGAGCTGTCCGAAATTCGCCGTCAGCGCGTGGACTGGCAGCGGAAGGCGTCGGTTGGCTTCGCCACGCACCGGACGGCCGAGGGGCTGGCGGCCTATCGGGATCGCGGCAATATCAGCTTTGCCGAAACCGGCGAGGACGCGCGCGGCGAGATCGTGCGCGATTACCTTGCCGATCGCGACGAGCGGCCGGACGGCACCCGTGTTGCGATGGCACATCGCCGCGCCGATGTTCGCGCCATCAATGAGGGTATCCGTTCCGAGCTTCAGGAGCGGGGCGAGTTGGCGCGTGTCAGGGAGGCCGGCGACAGCCTTGCGCCGGGCGACGTCGCCCCCGAGGTCGATCATGGGCGAGAAGGGCCGGGCCGTGCGCTGACCTTCCAGACCAATGACGGCAAGCGCGACTTTGCGACGGGCGACCGCATCGTGTTCCTCGAAAACAGCCGCGACCTTGGCGTGAAGAACGGAATGCTTGGCACGGTGGAAGCCGTCGAGCCGGGGCGCATCCTCGCCCGGCTCGACGGCGGCGCGCGTAGCGGGGAGGATCGCGCACGCACCGTATCGGTATCCATGAATGATTATCAGGCCATCGACCACGGCTATGCGACGACGATCCACAAGAACCAGGGCGCGACGGTCGATCGGTCCTTCGTGCTGGCGTCGGGGACGATGGACCGGCATCTAACCTATGTCGCCATGACCCGGCATCGCGACGGCGTGCAGCTCTACGCCGCCCAAGACGAGTTCACCAGCCGTCAAGCCGGCCAAACGTTGGCTTCGGGCCGCCTGGTCGAGCATGGGGCCGCGCCCTACGAGCACAGGCAAGGGAACAGCCAGAGCTATTTCGTGACGCTGGAAAACGACAAGGGGGAGCACCGCACCACATGGGGCGTTGACCTTGAGCGGGCCATGAACGAGCGCGCGCCGGAGATAGGGGACAGGATCGGCCTTCAGCATATGGGCTCGGAGCCTGTTCGCCTTCCGGACGGCCAGACGGTCGAGCGCCATTCGTGGAAGGCGCGGGACGCTGGCGAACTGGCCTATAGCCAGCTAGAAAGCCGGCTGTCGCGGTCGGGCGTGAAGGAATCCACGCTCGACTATACGCGCGACTTTGCCGAGCGGCGCGGGATCGCGGAGCAAATGGGCATCCGCAGCGAGATCGAGATTCCGCGCGAGCGGGAGCGTGAAAACCTGTCGCAATCGGAAAGATCGGTCCCGGCCTCTTTGGGCATAGAGGGGGGTGGGGACGAGGGCCGGGACCAGGCTCGCGAAGCCGCAAGCGCAGACAGATTGCGTTCACCGGTCGAGAAAAACAAGGGCGAGGATCTCCGTGCAGATCCTCGCAAGGATCCCGCTCAGGAGCGCGACGACGATCGGCAGCAGCGGCAGCGCCGAAATCCGTTCGAGGGCCTGAAACTCGGGCGCGGCGCGGCGGCCGAGCGCCCGCAGCAAGACCGCGCCGACGAAAAAGGTCCACAGATCGACCAGAAAGGGCCGGAGCAAGCCGAGCGGCAAGTTACCCGCAAAATGGGGCGGGGCATGTTCGACCGCTTGAAGCTCAATGCCTCAGTGGCGCGAGAGCGGCCGGAAAGGGAGGCGCGCGCGCGGCTGGCGCCGGCGCAAGCCAAACTCGGACAGAAGAGGCAGGCGGACCGTTTGCGGCCCATGTCCGGATTCGAGCAGTCGGTTGATCGCTTCGCCCGCGCCTGGTCGGCGGCCGAGCGACAAGATCGCCAGGGCCTCCCGGTGCTGGAAGGCCAGAAAGCCGAAATGCAGCAGGCCGGCCAGCAGCTCGACCACCACAGACCGGGAACGTCGCGGCTGATGGTGTCGGCCATGCGTCACGATCCGGAGACGGCGCGCACCATGACCGAGCTTTCCGGCCGGGAGCGCGTCGGCCAGCTCGTGGTCGGCATGGACCGGGAGCGCGCCATGCAGGCGGACCCGAATGTCAGGGCCGACCGGCTGATTAACCGCTGGCAGGAACTACAGGGCGAGCGCAAGGCGCTTCGTGGCTGGCAGCATGACGAGGCGCGCGGCAAGGTCGAGGGGCAAATGCGCAAAGTCGCCGGCATGATCGAGCGCGATCCGCAGGTTGAATCTATCGTACGCAACCGGGCGCAGGAGCTTGGCATCGATTCCCTTCAGCGGGATCGCAGCATCACCATGCAAATGGAGCAGCAGCTTACGCGAGGCCGCAGCCTCGGGCTTGAACGATAGGAGCAGGCATGACGGACGACGACAGGGAGCCATTCGAGCCGGAAGACATCGACAGCCAGGAGGCCGAGGCGGGCGACCCGGCCGAGGCGTTCGCGGCGTTGCGGCGCACGGTCGAAGACCTCGCCGGCGATCTCGGGCGGGAAATGACGACGATCCGCAAGGGCGTGGAAGCAGCGTTCGACCAGTACGAGAAAATCCAGCAGCCGCCCGACTATGGCGCGGACCTCGGCCAGATCGTCCAGCAGCTCGCTCATGTCGGGGAGCGGCTTGAGGCGGTCGAGAAATCGCCCATCTTGAAAAACGGTCCCGAACATTATGCCCGCGCGCTCGAGCGCAGCGGGGAAAGCCTCATCCACACCGCCGCGCAGCAGCTCGAGGGCAAGGGCCGCGACCTCGAGCGCGAGGCGATCAACCTGGCCGCCTACACCAAGAGCGCCTATGACCGGAAAAGCCAAGATTTCCGCATGTGGATGGCCGGTGTCGTCGGTTTGCTCGCCGGTGTGTTCCTGGTGCTGTTATTGCCGCGCTTCCTGCCGTTTTCGGCCGATAGCCATGTCGCGAGCCTGATCATGGGGCGGGATCGCGTCAGCGCCGGTTATGCCATTATCCGTGCCGCCGAGCCGAGTGAATCCGGCAAAATGGAATGGGGCCGAAAGTTCTACGATGCCAATGGAGGCGAGGTTTCAGCTTGCTTTGAGGCGGCGAGGCGAACCGGGAAAGACCAGAACTGCACCATTACCGTGCCGACGCCAGTCGAGTAGTTTGAGCGAGCGCAGGTTCCAGGATATGTGCGACGGCCGAGTATAGAAGCCCGAGACAATGCCTCACCTGCTAATGATTATTAAAAGCATAACTATTTGACAGTAATTGACTTTTTTGACTTTGACTTTCCCGGCGTCTTCTCTTATCTCCGTCGCATCGGGGAGTAGCTACCGCTGAATAAGCGGGACCATGCCAACAGGCTCGCGCGGTGCGCGTGGTGTGGTCAGCCGAATTGATCGGCCCAGCAAGACCGTGGTGAAGCTCGCCTTTGTCGGACAGGCGAGGGAGCACCCGGTTTCATCGTCCGTTTGGCTATTCTGCTATGTCTCCTTTTGCAATCACCCTGCTTGCTTTCAGTATGTCTGTCGATGCATTTGCGGTTTCCGTGGGTAGAGGGGCCGCCATTGGCCGCCCGCGATACTCCGAGGCGCTACGCACCGGCGCGGTTTTCGGTGTAGTCGAGGCAATCACGCCCGTTATCGGTTGGGCTGCCGGCGTTGCCGCAAGCAGCTTGGTCGAGGCCATTGACCACTGGCTCGCCTTTGGACTGCTCGCTACGGTTGGCCTTCATATGCTCTATGCGGCTTTATGGAAGAAAGCCGACGATGACCCTGTTGGCCGGTCGTTTACGGTATTGATAGCAACCGCGATCGGCACCAGCCTTGATGCAATGGCCGTTGGCGTTTCGTTGGCCTTCCTGAAGGTCAATATTGTTGTAATCGCGATCGCGATTGGTCTTGCGACGTTCCTCATGTCAGCGGGAGGAATGCTTGTCGGTCGCTTGATCGGCGAGCGCTTCGGCCGCATTGCGGAGGCCGTCGCAGGAATCGCGCTTTTCGGTCTGGGACTGTCAATCCTCATCGAGCATTTGACCGCTTAAACACTTGTCGCAAAATTCCTAAAACCTGCAACAGATCGGCCGCCCCCGGAAAATCGGGGTTTTTTTGTGTCGCATGTCATTGTCGCAAGTGGTAGAAAGCTTGCGACATGATTTGCGACAGGAGGGAGCCATGACCGACCGACCAGCTTCCGACGCCGGCCGAGTGTTCATCGGCTATGCCCGCGTTTCGACGCGCGGCCAGGACCTCGGCCAGCAGCGGGCCGCCCTGGGCGCGGCTGGCTGCGTTCGCATCTTTGAGGAAAAGGCTTCCGGGACGAAGCGAGACCGGCCTGAGCTGGCCCGGATGCTCGATCATTTGCGCGCCGGCGACGTGGTGACGATCACCAGGCTAGACCGCCTCGCCCGATCGACCGGCGACCTTCTGGCGATCGCGGAGCGGATCAAGGAGGCCGGCGCTGGCCTACGCTCCTTGGCCGAGCCGTGGGCCGACACCACGACGCCGGCCGGGCGCATGGTGTTGACCGTGTTCGCCGGCATCGCGGATTTCGAGCGTTCCTTGATCGTGGAGCGCACGAGCGCCGGCCGGATCGCGGCGAAGGCCCGAGGTGTGCGGTTCGGTCCTTCCCCTGCCCTCTCGGCCGAGCAGATTGCGCACGCCCGCCAGCTCATCCATGAGGACAAGAAGCCGGTTGCCGAAATCGCCCGGCTCTTTGGTGTGCATCGCGCCACGCTCTACCGGGCGTTAGATGGCGCGGCATCGGAAAGCTGACCGACGCTGATTTTGCGTCGCACGAAACAATCAAGCAAGCTCTTGAAAGCGCCCGCCCCGGCCCGTCGATTATCTGAGTCGCGCCAAGATCATGATCCGGTAGCGCCGGCCACCACAATGGAAACCCCACGATTTCAGCGGTTTGGATTCAAGGGGTTGTAGAATCGGAAGAATCGCGGTTTCATGTAACCATGAGTCGAACCGCTATACCTGTCAAAGAGAAGGTAGCCGCCCATCGGGAGCGGTTAAAGGCGGCCGGCCGTATCTATGTGAACACCGATCTTCCCGCCGATCTGGTCGCACGACTTGACCAGATCAAGGAAGCGAAGGGCGTGTCATCACGCGCCCCGATCATCGAAGAAGCTTTGAGGTTCTATATCGAGAACGCACCGAGGACATGAAATGAAAAACCCCTAGCCGTTAGCAGCGGCAAGGGGTTTTCGGATTTCGGAAACGGCTTTGTTAGGACCGCCTGAACAGCCCCTAACATAGTCGAGAGTGAACCACCCGGCAAGAGTGAGTCTCGCCGGGAACGGGGAATCTTTGTCCGCCGTCCGCGCCGTCATGTCCTCCGAATGGAAGGACGAAGGACAGATGTTGAGGACGCAAATCGCGGCCGCGATTGGCTGCGCGCGTGCGAACGCGCTTGATGAAATCATGCGGGAGGTCTGGACGCGCTACAGCGCCGGCCAGCTCTCCGAGGAAGACGCCGGCCAGCTCTCCGCGCTCGCCCAGGAGCGCCGGGCCGCATGGCGCGGATCGGGCCAAGCCGCGCTTGGCCTGGTCCTGCCTCCCCCGGCCGCACGCTGCCCGACGCCGGTTCGTCGGCGCAGCTATTTCAAGGGGCGATCGGAGGGCCGTATCTGGCAGGCGACGACGCGCAAGGACGTGCAGGCGATCTTGAGGGCGGCCGAAATCTACAACGAGGCCGGTTTGCGCGAGAAGAAGGGCGAGCGCAGCGGCCCGTTAGGGTCGATCGCGCTCGACGTGCTGCGGCTGTTCGTCAATCTCATCGACTTCCGTACCGGCCGGCTAGAGCCGTCAATCACCACGATCATGGACCGCCTGGGCCGCTCACGCGATACGATCGTGCGGGCGTTGAAGAACCTACGGGCGCATGGCTTCATCGACTGGCTGCGGCGCTACGAGCCGACCGGGAACGAGGGGCGCGGCCCCCAGGTGCAGCAGGCGAGCAACGCCTATCGCCTGTCCCTGCCGGAAAAGGCCCGGCAGTTCCTTGGCCGGTTCGGCAAGGCCCCTCCCCCTCCTGCGGATCATGGACAGGATCAGCAGGCATGGAGCGAGGCGATCGACGCCTACAAGAACGCTCTGCCCCTCGATGAGCGAACGCAGCTCGATGCCGGCGATAGCCCGCTTGGGCAGGCCCTTGTGAGGATGGCAAAGACCTTCATGAAACGTGAGTCCGATAACCAGACTGAATCCCCCTCTAATTCTATTCTCTATGTGAAAACATAAGCGGACGCCGCTGTTCGGGCCGCTCACGCGGCCCTGCGGCGGTTCCGGACCGCATAATAGGCGGTCCGACCCGGGACCCTCAGAGCAAAATCACCAACCCCCTCACCTGCGGCCAATGTCGTATGGGCTTTCGAAAGAAAGGGGGCGGCAAGGGCGGCGTAAAACATGAAATCATGTAATCATACTTGCATGTCATCCTAGGATGTGAGATTGTTGTTTCGTACGGTACAAAAGAGGCCGCCATGTCCCCCGCCAATCCCACCGCAAAAACCTATGCCGCGCTGAATCAGGCGTTCGATTTTTTCAACGATCGTCTGTTTGGCGGCGAGCTGCCGGCCTGCCTCGTGACGTTGCAGCGCAAAAACAAAGCCTATGGCTATTTCGCGGGCGGCCGGTTCGGATCGAAGGACGGCGCGGAGATCACCGACGAAATCGCACTGAATCCGTCGCATTTCAGAAGCCGCACCGACGAGCAGAGCCTTTCGACCCTCGCCCATGAGATGGCGCACCTTTGGCAGCACCATTTCGGCAAGCCGTCGCGCGCCGGCTACCACAACAAGGAATGGGCGGCGAAAATGCACGAGATCGGCTTGCACCCTTCGGATACCGGCCAGCCAGGCGGGAAGGAAACCGGGCAGTCATGCAGCCACTACATTGTCGAGGGCGGCCGCTATGTGTAGCGGCTTGCCAACATAAGCGCCTCTGCTCGCAAACATCGGCATTTTCTGCTCGAATTAT
>NZ_MDET01000039.1 GCF_002075885.1 Manganibacter manganicus | reverse complement strand
TGCGCATTCCGACGAAGCCGGCCAGTGATTCCGATCAATTACCGGCCACCCATTCCAATTTCATTCCGGCCGGGATTCCGATTTGAAGCCGGCCACTTTTTTGGATCACCTGGGTCGTTGTTGAGATTTGGTTCGAGTTTCGTTTCTGGTCAAGCCTGAGCTGTTTCCGGGTTTTGTGGCGCGCGCCGTTTTCGCATGCTTTCGCCGGTCAGTTCGATGCGATAGGCGTTGTGCACGAGGCGGTCGAGGATGGCGTCGGCGATGGTGGGATTGCCGATGATCTCGTACCAGTGGTCGACGGGCACCTGGCTGGTGACGATGGTCGATCGCCGCTCATAGCGGTCCTCGACGATCTCGAGGAGATCGCGGCGCTGTTCGTCGTTGAGCTTTTCGGGTCCCCAATCGTCGAGGATGAGCAGGTCGGTTCGGGCCAGCGCCTTGAGCATCCTGGCATAGCGACCGTCTCCCCTTGCGAGAGCGAGCGTGGCGAAGAGCCGTGGGGCGCGGTGATAGACGACGGAGAAGTCCTCGCGACAGGCCTTGTGCCCGAGAGCGCAGGCGAGCCAGCTCTTGCCGACACCGGCCGGGCCCGTGATCAGGAGCCCGTGACGCTGGCGAATCCAGTCGCAGCCTGCGAGCTTGAGGTACAGGGAGCGGTCGAGCCCGCGTTCGGCACGGAAGTCGGCATCTTCGACCTGCGCATCATGGCGCAGCCTGGCAGCGCGGGCACGCGCCTCGAAGCGCTTCTGACGGCGCAGCGTCGCTTCGTTCTCGAGCAGGATGGCAAGCCATTCGCCATGGTCGAGGGCGCGTGCTTCCGGCTGCGCGTCGAGATCCTGGAAGCCTTTGGCCATGCCGTGCAGTCCGAGGTCGCGCAACATGTCGAGGGTGGGATGGGTCAGCATGATCTTTATCTCCTCAATGGAAGTAGCCGGGACCACGCAGATTGGCGTGGTCGATGATGGCGCCGGGATTGCCGGCAGGCCGGGCGGCCTTGTGGTTGATGATGAGGGCGGCGATGCTCTTGCAGGTCAGCCCGCCGATCTCGACGGCGCGGGCTGATATGGTCTCGGCACGCTCACGACGGAGATCCCGGTAGAGGCGCAAAACGCCAAGGCATGTGCGGAACCCCTGTTCCGGATGCGGTCGGCTGGCCAGAATGGCGATGATCAGCCCCTCGGTCTGTGGCCCGATCGATGCCGCCCAGCGGCGGAAGCGTGCCGGCGTCCACTCTGCATATCGACGGTGGGAACTGGGCATGTGCTCGGGGTTGGTGCCGTAGCGGCGTCCGCCATAGCGGCGCTGATGAACGGCGACGCGCTTGCCGCGGTGGAAGATCTCGATCGTCCTGCTGGTCGCGCGGATATCGACCTGCTGGCGGATGAGGCTGTGCGGCACGGAATAGAAGAAGGTCTTGAACTCGACATGATAGTCGGTGGCGACGCGAGCCAGGCGCCATTCGGCGAACTCGTAATTCTGCACCGGTAGGCTCGCCAGGGTCGGCCGTTCCACCGTCTCGAACAAATGGCGGCGGCTGACGCCAAGGCGGCGCATGACATGGTCATTGATGCGGTCGAGCGCCCCGGCGATTGCGGCATTGGCCTCGGCCAGCGAGAAGAAGGTCTGTCGTCGCAGCCGGCCGAGAATGCAGGTCTGGGCGAAACGCACGCCGTTCTCGACCTTGGCCTTGTCCTTCGGGCGACGCGGCCGCGCCGGCAGCACGCCGACGCCATAGTGCGAGGCCATCATGCCATAGCTGCGGTTGATCTCCGGATCATAGAAGGAGGCATGATTGACGCCGGACTTCAGGTTGTCGGGCACGATCAGGCGCGGGACGCCGCCGAAGAAGCTGAACATGCGTACATGCGCGCCGATCCAGTCCGGTAGCGCCTGCGTCCAGGTCGCTTCCGCATAGGTGAAGCCGGATGCACCCAGGACGCCGACAAAGATCTCCGCCTCGCGGATCTCGCCGGTCAGCGGGTCGACGATGGCGATCTTCTTGCCGGAATAATCCACAAACACCTTGTCGCCGGCGACATGCTCCTGGCGCATCGTCGGCGACAGACGCTTCTCGAAGCCGCGGAACAGGTCGCAGAAACGGCTGTAGCCATAGCCGCCGGAATGGACGGCGCGGTACTCTTCCCACAGAAGCATCAGCGTGACGCCCGGCTTCTTCAACTCCAGCGCAAGATCCGCCCAGTTCGGCTCCGGCAGCCGGCGCAGGCCCTGCTTCACCCCGGCGCGGGCGAACAGCCGGTTCTCCAGCGCGTCGTCGGTCAGGTCGCCTGGCAGCGGCCAGATCAGTCCCGCCGCGGTCGCGCGCTTCAGATTGTCCTGCACGGTGCTGCGCGCGACGCCCAGCCTCTGTGCGATCTCGCGGGCGCTGGTTCCATCACCGGCAAGCCGCAGCATCTGTCGTAATTGTCTCATGGTCAGCCTTCTCTTTGCCGGCATTACGCGTCCCTTGTTCAAAAGGACCGTCATGCCAAAGTTGCTGACCCTGGTGCTCCTGCTCAGACCTCAAAGCGGCCGGATATTGATCGGAATGGTGGCCGGCTTCACGTCGGAACGATGGCCGGCTTCAGGTTGGAATGCCCGGCCGGATAATGTCGGAATCCGCATACTCGGCGCAATCATCCCCGATCTCGACCATGTAGTCGCCGCGGAACAGGAGAATCTGCCCACACCTGCAAAGCCGATCCTGCCGCTCCACCTGCGGCCGGCTCTCCTCGCCGGCGTTGCCATCGTCGAGCGTGCCGGACCGGAGATGCTCTGGATGCTGCGTGGGTACATGATGGGTGACAACAGGGTCCGGTTCACTGACGCCGCCGAGAACATGATAGCCCGAGTTCGCAGGTCGAGAGCCTCGTCTCAAATGCAGTTAATTTGAGAATCCGGTCGCCAAGATTCTCACAATTAAATGCCAACTCCGAACGAAACCGGCGCATTCTCACAATTAAATGCCAAGCGACAGCTTTGCAGTCGGGCGACTCCTGCGATGGTATCGCGACGGAAGCAATCCCACCAACAAGCTCGTCAAGCTGTCGACCTTCATGGGGCACGTGGATCCCGCCTCCACCACAGTTTATCTCACCGTTACCGCCGATCTCCTGGAAGCTGCCGGTCAGCGCTTCGAGCGCTTTGCAGCACCGCTTTCGCGAGGAGATTGGTCATGAGGACCGTCGGCAATCTCGTCTATCAATTTTTCGAACTCCATCTCAAAGCCGAGAAGGGTCTGGCGACCACCTCGATCCGGAGCTATCGCGACGGAATCCGGTTGTTTCTCCTGTTCCTGGCCCGGGAGAACCGACGTCCGATCAGCAAGCTCGGGCTGGGCGATCTCAACGCCGACAATGTGCGGGCCTTTCTCGCACATCTTGAAGCCGAGCGCGGCAACAATATCCGATCACGCAACCACCGGCTCGCAATGCTACACACCTTCTTCGCCTATGCTGGTGGCCAGGAGCCGATGATGTTGCAGGAGGCCGAGCGCGTCGCCGCCATTCCCAGGAAACGCACACAGCCGGCAGCCACCTATTATCTCGAACGCGACGAGGTCGAACAGCTCTTCGACAAACTGCCGCACGACGGGAAGTTGGCTACCCGAGACAGGGCGCTACTCATGTTCCTATACAATACGGGTGCCCGCGCAACGGAAGCCATCGGACTGACCGTCGATCATCTGGTTCTGACCTCCTCGCCGCGGGTGAACCTGCACGGCAAGGGCGATAAGTGGCGGACCTGCCCACTATGGCCCGAGACCGCCCGCCTGCTTGACAAGATGCTGCGTGATCGACGCCAGCCAGCCACGGCGGAAAGCCCGGTATTCCTCAGCAACGTCGGCAAGCCGCTAACACGATTTGGCCTGTACAAGCTCGTCCGGCGTCATGGTTCGGACATTCGCATCGGCAACGGACAGAGGTCCATTTCTCCGCATGTTTGGAGGCACACGACGGCCGTGCATCTGCTTGAATCCGGTGTCGAAGTGAACGTCATAAGAGGTTGGCTTGGCCACGTCAGCCTGGATACGACCAACCGATATGCCGAGATCAACATCAGGATGAAGCAAGAGGCGCTCGAGGCTTGTCAGGTGCCTTCGACTTCTTCGGTGGGACCTCCTCGAAGACCAGTCTGGCAGAGCGAGCCAAAACTTCTCGAATGGCTCGCCGGCCTTTGACCGTTATGTGCCCTGACGTCGTTGACAACGCTTGGATCAGCAGGTTGCGGGGCACATAACCGTTCGGGACACAAAACTACGATTACGTGCCCGGGCACGTAATCGTAGATGCCGCGCGTGCACGCGCCGCCGAAGAAGGCGAACGCCCGGTCGTATGCGTCGAACACCATCTCTTGGGTCTCGCGCGGATAGGCCCGAACAAAGAACATCCGGCTGTGGCAAAGCCGCATGTGCGCCACCTTCACCGTCGTGGTCACACCGTCGAGAACAACAATCTCGTGGCTCCAGTCGAACTGGTAAGCCTCGCCCGGCGCAAAACTCAGCGGGATGTAGGCCTCGGCAGCGGCGCTGCCCCGTTCTCTTTCCCACGCCTGCGCGTGACGCCACACCGAACTGTAGCTGCCTTCATAGCCGAGTTCGCCAAGATTCTCGAAGATACGGATCAGTGTCAGTCGTTCCCGCCGGGGCTTGGCCACGTTTGCCGTCAGCATCCGGTCAAGCTCTTCGCGCCAGGCACCCATCCGCGGATAAGGCTGGTGTTTGCGCTCGTAGCGGAACTCCGTCTCGTCCGAGCGCAGCACTTTGCGCACGACCTTCCGCGAGATATTCAACTCCCGGCAGATCGCCTTGATCGACTTTCCCTGAACCCGAGAAAGCCGGCGTATCTTTGCAATCGTCTCCACAATCAACATCCAAAACACAAATGCCTCCGATCAAACCGGAGGCACTTTGATGACCCCACGTTAAGGGGGCCCGTTTGGACGAAAATCACCCCTCAAACGGGGTCCTCATTCCACGGAAAATCACAGACCACGGCGGATCGAAGCGCCGTGCCGAACATGGCGGGCGCCGCGTACGGGTCGCCGACATGGGCCCGTACCGGCGGGCGGGCCGATCTGCTGCGCGTCCCCTACGGCGATTACAACTGCCTGAAGCTGCCGCCAGATGTGGAGGAGCGCCAGAACGACTACGTGATGCTGGGCGACATCTTCCCGACCGGCTGGCACTGCACCGAGCTCGCCGGCATGCGTCCCGGCGGAACCGTCGTGGTCTACGGGGCCGGACCGGTCGGTCTCAAGGCGGCCTATTCCGCGATGATCAAGGGCGCGTGCATGGTCATCGTCGTCGATCGCCATCCCGACCGGCTGCGGCTGCAGGCTCGATCGGCGCCCTGCCCATCGCCGACTCAAAGGGCTCTCCGGTGGACCAGGTGATGGATCTCACGAACGGCATCGGCGCCGACCGCGGCTGCGAGTGCGTTGGCTACCGTGGTGGTGGTGCCGCCAAGCACGATCACATGGATCCTGGGCAACGACGTGATCAAGCCTCAAGTTTCGAGCAGCATCCAGAGGTTCGGTGATGCCTTCGCTCCGCCTCAGTGCAGGATCGAACGGATGAATTGCTTGAGGCGCTCGTTCTTCGGCGCGTCGAAGATTTCGTCGGGCGAGCCGGATTCGGCGATGACGCCGTCGGCGACGAAGTGGACACGGTCTGCCAGGCGTCGTGCAAAGGCCATTTCATGGCTGACGACGACCATCGTCCGGTTCTCGTCGGCGAGGGATCGGATCGTGTCCAGGACGCCGGCGACAAGTTCCGGATCCAGCGCCGATGTCGGCTCGTCGAACAGGATAAGACGCGGCTCCATGGCGACGGCGCGAGCGATCGCCACGCGTTGCTTCTGTCCCCCTGACAACTGCGCGGGATAGGCGTCGGCTCTTTCAAGCAATCCGACGCGCCGCAGCAATTCCCTGCCGTCCGCGACGGCCTGCTCGCGCGGCCTTCCAAGCACGAGGATGGGGCCCTCGATCACATTCTCCAGTGCCGTGCGATGGGCGAAAAGGTTGAAGTGCTGGAACACCATCGGCATCTGCGCGCGGGCCCGGCGCAGCACGGCGTCCGACGCCCGATGCAAGCGCCCTTTTTCGGTATGGCACAAGCGCTCCCCGGCAAATGTGATCTCTCCCGCCGACGGGGTCTCGAGGAAGTTCATGCAGCGCAGGACGGTCGACTTGCCGCCACCGCTGGGTCCGATCAGGAACGTCACGCTGCCCGGAGAAACCTCCAGGTCGATATTCTTGATCACCTCATGCGAGCCAAACCGCTTCTGCAGGCCGCGAACGGTGAGAAGCGGCTCCGCCGGGTTCGGCGCGACGCTTTGCTGCGGCTTCTCGGAAACGATGGAAAGCCTCGCTGACTTGTTGCTGCTCATTGGGTCCATCCCCTCTTCAGGCTTGCGCTTGGGCGACGCGGAGATAGGCAGGGGTGAGAGAGCGTTCGACATGGGCGACGATCCGGGCCGAGATGAAGCTGATGATGAAATAGACCATGGCCACCATGAGATAGATTTCCATGCTCTTGAACGTGTTTGAAATGACGATGGTGCCGTGTCGCAGGAGCTCGTTGACCGCGATGTAGGAAACCAATGCCGAGTCCTTCAGCAGGGCGATGAAGTAGCCGCCGATCGTCGGAACCGCGATCCGCAGCGCCTGAGGCAGGATGACCCGCCTGTAGATCATAACCCGCGACATGCCGATCGACAGGCCCGCGTCCTTTTGTCCCCCTTCCACCGAAAGGATGGCGGCGCGGAAGACCTCCGAAAGATAGGCGCCGACGTTTAGGCTGAGGCCGAGGACGCCCGCCCAGAAGCCGGGCAGCGAAATGCCGAGCTGGGGGAGAGAGAAGTAGATCACCAGCAGTTGCACGATGAGCGGGACGTTGCGCCAGATCTCGACATAAGCCGCCAAGACCGCCCGCAGGACGCGTAGGTTCGACAGCCGGCCGAGCGCCACGAGGAGCCCCAGAGAGATGGCGCATATCATGCTCAGGACGGAAATCTGAACCGTTACGAGCGCCCCTTGCAGCAGGAAGGGCATGTATTCCGGAATCAGAACGAAAAAGAACTCGTACATGGCGGGTCAGGGTCCGGGGTAAGGAAGCCGCCGCGCACAAAGGCGGCGGCTTCCTGATGGAGGAACTATTTCGTCAGTACGGCCTGCTCTTCCGACCAAAGACCGTATTTCTCAAGGATCTCCCGACGCGTGCCGTCGGCGTTCATCTCGGCCAAGGCCGTGTTGATTGCGTCGAGCAGATCGGGGCATTCCTGCCGTACGCCGATAGCCAGCGAGCCCAGGATGTAGGGAGCCTCGGCTTCCGCCTCCGCCCATTCCGGCTTCGGCTGGTAGTTCATCGGCTCGCCGACGGTGCGGATGTCGTCGAGTTCCTCGGCTTGCGCGTGGAACGAGCCGTGGTCGAGCACGACCGCTGCTGCCTGGCCGCTGCGCAATGCCTGGAAGGGCTCGCCGAACCCGTTGAAGTCCAAAACTTCGGCGACCTCGCCCCGCTCCTGCATAGCGTGCGCATTGGCCGAGTCCATCGTGCCGAGCACGCTAGCAACGGTCTTGCCTGCAAGGTCCTCGATGCTTTGGATGTCGGAGTCCTTCAGGACTGTCACCACATTGTAGAGACGGAAATAAGGATCGGTGAAGGCGATCTCGGCGCCCTGGATGCGCTCCTGGGTGACGAACATGGAGGACAGTATTATGTCCCAGCGCCCCGCCTTGAGGCCGGGGATCATCGTCGACCAATCGGTGATCGCATAATCCCAATCGGCCACGCCGATCCGCTCGGCGATCTCGGCCAGAAACTCCGCTTCAAAGCCTTCATACTCTCCGGTGGCTTCATTCTTCCAGACATACGGCTTAAGACCCAGCACGGCATTGGCCGACATCAGGACGCCGCGCTCCCTGATATCCGCCAGACATTGACCTTGTGCCGAGGCCGACGACGCCATCGCCATCAGCGAAACCATGGCGCCGACGGCGCCTGCCAGAAAACGCTTGCTCATTGCTCTCTTCCTTGGGATCCGAGTTTTGCCGTGATGAGGGTCATTCTAACCCCTGTACCAGTGATCAGGTCGAAGTCGACGTTCATTGCTGTTGAGACGTTGCGACGGTCGGTAGCCCACCGTTCTCCTTCCGTGCGCTCTCCCGTTCACGTTGCCACGAAGGCGAATCATCCAGAAATACTATTTGCCTATTGAGTTCCATAGGAAGTATCTATGTGACCGTCTCTCTAGCCGAACGTGTCGCCGGTAGGCGTCATAGAGACGAACTCCCGCAGCTTGACGTAGCGCGGCCCAGCCACGCGACCCAAGGGACGCAGCCGATCCGTCTCGATCTTGCCGTTGTGACAAAGACCGTCGCGAATATGGAAATGGACGACTTCTCCAACGATCAGCTGCGTTTGGAGCGACCCGAACTCGACCGTCTGGTGCAGTTTGCATTCCAGTGCGACCGGCGCGCCGGCAAGGCGCGGACACGCGGTGCTGTGGCTTGGTGCGATATCCAAACCGAGCTCCTCCACTTCGCTGACATGGGAAGGAAATTCGATCGAGGATCGGTGCATCGCGTCCAGGACCGTCTCGTCGGCGACGTTCACCACGAACTCGCCCCGGTCCATTATGTTGCGGGCGGTGTCCTTCAACTCATTGCCCTTGCGGCCGACGCTGATGGCGACCATGGGCGGGGCATAGCAGACGAAGGTGAAGCAGCTAAAGGGCGCGACATTGGCCCGTCCATCGGGTGATTGCGTGACTACCCAGGCAATCGGCCGCGGCACGACGATGCCGACGAGCAATCGGTAGGCCTCTTCCGGCGTCAGAGTTTCTGCAGCGATGTCCATGAGCCTGCCGAACCCTTTCAACGTTGATGTGTGGCCGGGCCCGCCAGATAGTCATAGGCGGACAGGCAATGAACCTTCACGACGTCCATGAACTCCTCGATCTCGATGCGCTCATCGCGCGCACCCATCGTCTTGGGGGACGGCCCATAGACGTAGGCGGGAATGCCGAGCTCGCGCCAGATCCGGGTATCGGTCGCTCCCAGTCCGACGATCGGATCGACGTCATGGCCTTTAATCGTCCGTGCGTTCGCCAGCATGATGCGGCTGAGATCGTGTTCGGGCGGGCAGACATTCGGCTCCGACCGATTCAGCTCGACAATCTCGACATCAGGATATTTGGCGAGCAACGCGGTCGCGGCCTTCTTCACCTCCTCGATGCGCAACCCGACCGGAACGCGAATGTCGACCTCGAGCGTGCAGGATGCTGGCAGGACGTTGATCTTCACCCCGCCCCGGATTTGCCCGATATTGACGATTACCTTCTGGGCGACGGCGCTGGCGCCCTGCCCCAGAACCTGGTCGGCATGAGCATAGGCGCGCTCGAGCTCATCTCGATGGGGACCAGGGATCGTGACGGGGAACTCGCTCAACTGTTCCAGGTCCCGGATCACCTCCGCGGCAATCTTGTTGGCGCTGCGGCTGAGATGCGGATAGGCTCCGTGCCCGCCGCCGGTGCGAATGCGGAGCTCGAGCCAAAGCAGCCCTTTTTCGCCGAAGCGGACGGTGCGCGGCCCGCTCGGTTCGCCATTCATGCAGCAATCGCCGCGCAGATGCGGATGCTGATCGAGCAGGAAGCGAGTGCCATTGCTGCCGAGCGTTTCCTCATCCGAGACTACGGTGAGCGTGAGACGGCCTTTGAGGCGATCGCGCACGCGGTGGAGATAGCGGTAGGTGAAGATGGACGCCGTCGTACCCGCCTTCATGTCGACCGCGCCGCGTCCCCAGATGAAGCCGTCCGCGATCGCGCCGCTCCACGGCCCGTGCGTCCAGGCCGTCTCGTCCTCGACGGGAAAAACGTCCATATGACCGTTCAAGGTCAGATGCCGGCCCGCCGCGCCCGCCTCGAAGCTTGCCGCGATATTGGGCTGCTCGGGATGACAGCGCAGCACCTCGTGATCCAGACCCTGTTGCGTCAGAAATTCGCTGACGAAGCGGCACGCCTCACGGGTATCCCCGGTGGGATTGGGCGTCGGGATCTTGAGGAAATCGCTCAGAAAGGTGATCAATTCCTGGCGGTCGTTTTCGATCGCGGCCAGAAGGTCGTCGCGCGGATTGCTCATTACAGGCTTGCTTCGAGTTCGGGAATGGGGGCCGGATATTGCGGCAGATGGTCGATGCGGGGCGACCAGGCTCCGGAGGCCACCAGCCGCTCCACATGCGCCGCAATTTCGCTGAGCGGGGCAAACCAGACGTCGCCCTTCTCCATCATGTGATGCGCAAGCTCCGCGATGGCCTCGAACCGCGCCAGGCGGCCGCTGAGAAAGGGATGCCAGACGCTGATCCAAAGGGCACCGTGGCGCCATGCCGCGTCGAACTCCGCCCTGAAGACATCCATCGCATGCGACGGCGCCTTGATAGGCATCATGTAGTTCAAGTCGCGGCCGACCATGTAGTGCGCCCAGTCGTCCATGGCGTAGTGACTGGGAAGCTCGACCAGCGACCCATTGCCGTTTGACAGGAGGTAGGGCACCTCGTCTCCCATCAGCGATGCGTCGTAGCGGAAGCCTTCGGCCAGCAGCAGGTCGAGGCTGTTCCTGGAGAAGCGGTAGGAGGGTGCCCGATAGCCGACCGGGCGCTTGCCGGTGACGCGCTCGATCACCTCGATGCCGCGCCGCAGCCAGTATTCCTCGCGGTCCTTAGAAAGCTCGTTCGGGTGCTCGTGGATATAGCCATGATGGCCAATCTCATGACCGTCTTTCAGGACTGCCTCGACCACTTCGGGATAGCGCTCGATGCACCAGGCGGGAATGAAGAAGGTCTGCCTGATACCGAGTTCCCGAAACAGGCCCAGGATGCGCGGCATCGCCACCCGCGGCCCGTATTGCAGCATAGACATTGTGGCGACCAGATTGGTCGCGTTCTTGTGATGGGCCAGATGCAGGATGCTGTCTGCATCCATGTCGAAGGTGAAGGCGACGGCGCAGCGCTTGCCGTCGGGCCATGGCGGCGGGTTGGCAAGGAGAGGAAAGCGCGATCCGGTCACGCGCTCCCTCATTTCTTTCTCCGGCATCGGGCTCTCCTCCATCTCTTGACCGTCAGTCGATGCCGAGGCGCTTCTTGATCGCCGTAATCCCGCTGCTGCGGTCATAAGAGCGATAGAGCTCCTCCCGCAGCGCCGGCGCCGGCGTCGCGTTGATGTTCTCGAACAGCGCGACGCGCATGGCGTGAGGGCCGCACGACATGTCCCAGATGAGGTTGAAGAGCTTGTTCTTCTCCCAGGCCGATACGGCATGGCCGGGAAGGTACTCGTCGAGCAGCGCCTTCACGTCCGGACGCTCCCAGGTCTCCCGCGGCACGCGGCTGATCAGGCCTTGCCCGCTGAGTTCGCGCAAGGTCTGCATGATGCGCGGATAGTGCTCGATAGCGTGAAGCCGGCCCGCCGTGACGAAGGTGTGGTTGGGCAGCATGACGCCGCTTTCCGTCGGCTTGGCTTGCTCGACGGCCGCGACCATCATGCCGCGCAGGATGGCGGCATACTGGATGACTTCGGCGACCATCGCGCGCACCGCCGGGATGTGGTCCGTGCCGAGCGCGTTGACGATCATCTGCGCCGCACCGGCGAAAATCTCGGCGCGATAGGAAAGCCGCGTCGCGATCTTCCAGAAAGCGAACTGACCCAGCGTGTTGTAGATGTTCGAGGTGACGGGATTCTTGTAGCTGAAGACATATTCGGAGGGGATGAAGACCCGGTCGAAGACCAGGATGCCGTCGGCCTCCTCGCCCAGACTGTCGAGCGGATGGTCGTCCTCATCTTCCCGGCCGCTGGTCAGCGGCTCGCGCAGCAACAAGGTCAGCCCCTTTGCATTGGCCGGAACGGCTGCCCAGATCATGCACTCCTCGGGCAGGTTCTGGGCCGGAGGCGGCATCGAGATCGTGCCGATGTTGCCCTGCGCGAAAGCGGAATTGCCGGCTTTCGCACCCGACAGCACCACGCCGTCGGAGCGCTCCTCGATAACCCTCAGGCGCCCTTTCATCTCGTTGGCGGCGAGCTTTCGATTTGCCTGGACGTCGACCACGATGTCGGCGCTCAGCAGATTGTTGCGGCGGCCGACCTCGAGAAAGTTCTCGATCCGGGCCAGCGCATCCGGATCGCCTTGGCTGATCAGGTGGTTCCACGCCACGAAGGAGATCGCCTTGGTCGAACCGTAGTCCGGCGGGCGACCGAAAACGCCAAAGGTCTGGGCGGTGCTCACACGAATCGTACGCTCGTGGGCGTAGAGATCCTCCTTGTTGTAGGGCACCAGCCAGGCATTCGAGAAACGCTGGCCCGTCTTCGGATCGACCGAGGTCAGGTCGTCCCGCGTCTCGGGATGGAACTGCGCGTCATAATAGGCGGAGATCGTCTCGATCCCGCGCATGAGCGTGGGTTCGGCCGTGACGTCCTCAACCTCTTTCCCCTTGAGGATGACGGACCGTGCGTCCCTCAAGCTTTCCTTGTACTCCCGGCCGCTCCGCAAATTCGGTTCGACGGAATTGGCCGCCAGCGGCTTGCTGACGACGAAATCGCTGGTCATGGCTCTTTGGGGTCTCGGGTTCATTCCACTCTCCTCGCTCGGCATCGAGCCGATCAGCTTTGGCAGGGACTTGTCCCACGAGGCAGAACCGTCATAAAATACTATCTGTTCATGTACCGGATAGGTTATTCCTATGGAAATCTCATTTCGCAAGCTCCGCTATTTCGTCACTGCGGCGGAGCATGGCAACGTCACCAGCGCCGCCTCCGTCCTCAACATCTCGCAGCCCTCTGTCTCGGTGGCGATCGCCCAACTGGAGACGGAGCTCGGGGTGCAGCTTTTCCTGCGCCATCATTCCAAGGGAATTGCGCTCACGCCGGTGGGACGAGCCGTCCTGCAGCAGGCGCGCGATCTCCTGTCGCGCGTGGACGATTTCGTTGGCGCGGTCGAGAACGCCAATGTCGAGATCAGGGGAAATGTGTTCGTGGGCTGCCTGAGCTATCTCGCGGCGCGCTATTTCGGCGAGATCCTCGGTGAGTTCAGCAAGCGGTTTCCGGAGGTCACCATTCAATTCCGGGATCTGAGCCAGGAAAACCTGCTCGACGGTATCCGAATGGGAGAGCTGGAACTCGGCGTCACCTACGATCTGCTGCCTGAAGAGAATCTGACGACCGCGGCCCTGACCAACACGGCGCCTTACCTCATCCTGCCCGCCGACCATCGCGTTGCCGGCAAGGATGCGGTGTCCCTGGAGGAGTTGGAGGACGAACCCTGCGTTCTGTTCGACCTGCCTATCAGCCGCCGCTACTACAAATCACTGTTCGATGCGGTGAAGATCACACCGAAAATCGCCTACAGGACCAACACGATCGAAGCGACGCGCAGCTTCGTCGCCAATGGCCTCGGCTATTCCATCCTGACCCACCCGATTCCGTCGCTCGAAGTTTATGACGGCAAGAAGTTGGCCCGGGTGGGCATTCGCGATCCGATCCCGGCGCCGCACATCGTGTGCATTCACCATTCCGGCTTGAAGCTGCGGCCGGTGGCTCAGGTATTCAAGGATTTCCTCTTCTCACACTTCGCACGGCATCCTGAGCTGATCACTGGATGATCGTATCCGCACAGGGCCGATAGGCCCGGCGATGATGCAGCAGGGGCCTGATATCGCCGTCGACGATCGCCTTTATGTGCCCGATCAGGATCATGTGCGAGGCGTGCTGTATGGCGTTGACGAGCGTGCAGTCGAAACAGGCGACGGCGCCTTCGAGGTAAGGCGCGCCGCTTTCCATTCTGCCCCATTTCCAGCGGTCGAAAGGATTCGCCAGCTCCGTCGATTTCGCGAAATCCTCCGCGATCCCTTTTTGCGCCTCACCAAGCACGCTGACGCAGAATTCGCCACTCTGCATGATCATTTGGGTGATATCGCTCTTCCGATAAAGCGATATCAAGATGCTGGAATCTTCAGCCGACACGGGAGCGAGCGTATTGATGGTCTTTCCGTAAAAGCGGTCCTCCGAATAGGTCGACACCACCGAGACGGTATAGGAAACGCGGCTCATCGCTTCCTTGAAATGTTCGGCAGAAATCTTGGGAGCGGCTCGGTCTATGCTCGACAGGGACATGTTGGATCTCCGCACTTTGGTAAAAATGGCTTTTGATCGAATAACTCGCCCCGGAAGGATTAAAAAATATTTTCTTCCAACGAATTGGATAGTTTTCCCCTATGAGCTAATTGTTCCTTTGGACGCGTCGGATATCGGTGCCGTCCTCCAAAAGGTGGATCGCGAAGCTGTGGCGCAGCGTGTGCGGCCCGACCCGCGTGGTCAGGATCCTTATTGAAGAAGCCCGTCATGCTCTGCTCCAGCCGAATGACGCTCACGCGAGCGCGACGACCGGTTCTCGATCTCTACCTCAACCGCAGGCACCCTCCCGCGCAGCGGGTCGTTCTCCGGCCGCCAGAGTGAAGGCGGTGCTTCCAACCCGTTGGCCGTTCCCGAGGAATTGAAGACGACGAGGCCCAGGCCGCGCAGGTTCACTCCGCGACCCGCAAAGGCGCATTCCTAGCTATGAAGATAGTGTAACTGGGTGGCACTCACCCTTGCCTGGACCCGAGCAATCCACGTCCGAACTGAACAGCGCGTAGCGCACGAATTTGCTATAGGTCTTCATCACCTCTTCCGGTGGCTCTTTTACCGACCCGTTGGAATAGGCGTAGCGCTGCGCCAGATAGACGCGCGAGGCGAGAAGGATATAGGCGACGGTCTCCAGTTCCGCCAGATCGTACCGCTTGATCTCGCTTCGCTCCACGCTTCTTTGAAGACTTCGTACCAAGCCGGACGAAACCATCTCGAAATACGCCTTATATCCCTCGGGAGCCGTCAACATGAACGGCAATCCCACGCATCTGGACAGTTGCGGGATTCCGGACTTGCCGGACTGCGGTGCGGGTTTGATACGTTTGCATCGATGGTCAATTTCGCTTCATCGCCGTGCTCCCACAGGCAACGGCGATATCCTTTCGCTGAATTGTTTCCCGATGACCTCCAGCTAGATGAAGCTGGCGGTTCGTCATCCATTGTTGGCCGGAACATTTCCGAACAGTGCGTTCAAGCCTTCCGCCATCGTCGGATGGGTGAAAATGGCGTTCTCGAGTGCAGAATAGGGAAGCTCGGCGAGCATGGCCGTCTGCACGGCGGCCATGGGTAGATGGACAGGTCCAGTCTCGGTGGCCGACGCTCCACCCGGCACAGGATCAGGTGCTTGACCGCATCGAAGCCGATCGCACCGAGTTGGAGGGCCTGCTTCACAGCCCCATGCAGATCGCCAAGCTCGAAGCTTTCCAAGAGTCGCAGCACCTGCACATACTCGCGCCGGCCGTGCTTGTTCATCCTCGCCTCCATCAGGCGGCGCAGCGTGGCGAACTCGCCGGGCAGGTCCCAACCCTGGAGAGGGGCAGCCTGATCCAGCGAATTGATCTTCTGCTCAATCAGCGGCAGGTAATGCAGCGGATCGAAGACGACGTCTTCGCGTTCCCAGCACCGCGGATGGCGGGCGATGATCTCGCCGCGGCAGCCGATCACCACCACGTCGACGTAGCCGCGAACCCAAACGTCCTGATGGCCGAAGGCGACCGGGACGGAATAGTCGTTGGTCTTGTAGCGGACCAAAGACTGGGCCGTGACACGGGCGCTGGCCTGGTCGCAGGCATCGAAGGGTGCCGCCGGCAATGGACGCATGGCGGCAAGATCCCGCTGCAGCCGTTCGCCGATCGTCTCGTTCTCGCCGCGCAGCCTGTCATGCTGGCGCTTGCGGCATTGCTCTTCCAGCCAGGCGTTGAACGCCTCCCATGTCGCAAACCGCGGGATTGGCACCATGAAGTTGCGGCGCGCATAG
>NZ_MDET01000038.1 GCF_002075885.1 Manganibacter manganicus | reverse complement strand
CCGCCTTTATCAACCAAAGACAGCTACGGCTGATTTGATGATAATTCCGCCATCCGGGCTTCGGCGCATTTGACGTCCCGTTGCGGCGCGAAAGACGCTCGCTAACTGCAGTGCCGGCGGCACGCGTGACCAAAGTGTCCGGATGGTTTGGCGGCCACGCCGCGTTTTGCGGACCGCATTGCCGATGACGATGCGCTGCGACCAGCGGAAGCCGATCTCATGGAAATACAGGTCGGCATGCTGCGGGCTGATATGATGAAAGACGCCGACGATAGTACGGCGGACACGAGAATTGAACCCTTCAACCGAATTGACGTGGACAGCGTCACGGACGTATTCACCGTCGGAATGCTTCACGGTCTCATGCTTGGCAAAGCTCTGGCCAATAGCGAGGAATGCCTTCCACTCGTCGCTCATCAAATGAGATCCCAAGTCGATCTGCGCCTCAATGACGCGTTCGCTTGCTCGCACCGAGAGGCCGGTAACGACCGCAGCACGCGCGTCACCGGCAAGCGTGCCCGGCGTGATGTCACTCGATCGCTGCACCATTGCCATCACCGGTGTTTTCTGCGTGTTCGCCTGACCTTTCCGGCCTCTTCCCGAAGGCTGGTCATCGGGATGCTTTCTGGGTCTTCCGCCAAGATGAAAATGATCAATCTCCACCGTACCGTCGAGCATATGCTCCCGCGCCACCATGAGACGCAGCGCATGTCCCATCCGCCAGGCCGTTGGCTGACTCACTCCGAGAGCTTCGGCCAAGCGCACCGAGGACATGCCCTTGTCCGATTGCAGCATCAACCACATGGCCTTCAGCCAGACCCGTAGAGGAAGCTTCGTGGAGTGCAGAGGCGTGTGCGTTGTCACTGTGAATTGGAACCGGCAGTCGCCGCTCGAGCACTGATACAGCCCCGGTCGGGCGCGCCGCTTACCCACATCCCGGCCGGCGATCGCGATCGAGCGCTTGTAACCGCAGGCGGGACAAATCCTGCCATCCGGCCACACCATGCTTTCCAGCAGCCGACGACAATGATCTTCACTACGGAACGCCAAAATCATGTCTTCGACGGTCCGAATGTTAGATAGCGCCGCAAGCATCGTTTCAGGCATTTTCATCTCCTTCAGACCAGCCGGAAGAATCGCATGAAAAGTGCGGGATCACAACGATATTGCTGTCTTTGGTTGATAAAGGCGGATTGCTCTAAAAGATCAAGCCCGGTTGCAGTCGGTTTTTCGCCGTGACGGGCTAAATCGATTGTAGTGACAGGCACTTGGCCAACTTGTCTTGCCTTTCGCATTGCAGCACCATATTCGCTGGTGACCGGGAACGAAAATCTGCTTCCCGCGTGGTCGGAACTGCCGCGAACGGGAGAACACATGACCAAATGGGTTTACACCTTCGGCGACGGTGCGGCTGAAGGGCGTGCGAGCGACAAGCCGCTGCTTGGTGGCAAGGGTGCAAATCTTGCCGAAATGTGCAGCCTCGGTCTACCGGTGCCGCCCGGCTTTACCATCACCAGTGAGGTCTGCAACTGGTTCTATGCCAACGATAACAGCTATCCGCCCTCGCTGACCGTCGATGTCGATGCTGCGCTCGGGCACATTTCGCGCCTGACCGGCAGGGGCTTTGGCGATCCGGATAAATTGTTGCTGGTGTCGGTGCGCTCGGGGGCTCGCGCTTCCATGCCCGGCATGATGGATACTGTTCTCAACCTTGGCCTGAATGACGAAACGGTCGAGGCGTTGGCCGCCGATTCCGGCGACGAGCGCTTCGCCTATGACAGCTACAGGCGCTTCATCCAGATGTATTCCAACGTCGTGCTGGGGCTGGACCACGAGGTTTTCGAGGAAATCCTCGAGGACCGCAAGGCACGTCTCGGCCGTGAACTCGATACGGAACTGACGGCAGCCGAATGGCAGGAGATCATTGCGCTTTACAAAGCAAGGATCGAGGAGGAATTGGGAAATCCATTTCCTCAGGATCCGAAAGAGCAGCTTTGGGGCGCGATCGGCGCGGTGTTCTCGAGTTGGATGAACCAGCGCGCCATCACCTATCGCCGCTTGCACGACATTCCCGAAAGCTGGGGCACGGCGGTCAATGTGCAGGCCATGGTCTTCGGCAATATGGGCGAGACGTCGGCCACCGGCGTTGCCTTCACGCGCAATCCTTCGACCGGCGAACACGCGCTTTATGGCGAGTTCCTGGTCAATGCCCAGGGCGAGGACGTGGTGGCGGGTATTCGCACGCCGCAAAACATCACCGAGGCCGCTCGCATCGCCGCCGGCTCCGACAAGCCGTCGCTGGAAAAGCTGATGCCGGAGGCGTTCGACGCTTTCGTTACCATTTCCGGTCGGCTGGAAAAGCACTACCGCGACATGCAGGATCTTGAATTCACCATCGAGCGCGGCAAATTGTGGATGCTGCAAACCCGTTCGGGCAAGCGTACCGCCAAGGCGGCGCTCAAGATCGCGGTGGACATGGCAAGAGAGGGGCTGATCTCGACGAAGGAGGCCGTCGCGCGTGTCGATCCCGCTTCGCTCGATCAATTGCTGCATCCGACCATCGATCCGAAAGCCGAGCGCAATGTTATCGGCGTGGGGCTGCCGGCATCGCCTGGCGCTGCGACCGGGGAGATCGTGTTCTCCTCCGATGAAGCGGAGGAATTAAGCGGGCTCGGCCGCAAGGTGATCCTTGTACGCGTCGAGACCAGCCCGGAAGATATTCACGGCATGCATGCCGCCGAAGGAATTTTGACAACGCGAGGCGGCATGACCAGCCACGCTGCCGTGGTGGCGCGCGGCATGGGCAAGCCTTGCGTGTCGGGCGCCGGCTCGCTGCGCGTCGATCATCGCAACGGCACGCTTCTGGCGATGGGGCAGACTTTCAAAAAGGGAGATATCATTACGATAGACGGCAGCAATGGGCAGGTGCTGAAAGGTGCTGTCGCCATGCTGCAGCCGGAGCTTTCGGGCGATTTTGCCGCCATCATGGAATGGGCGGATGCGGCGCGGCGCATGAAGGTGCGCACCAATGCCGAGACGCCGGCTGATGCGCGCATGGCGCGCTCTTTCGGTGCGGAGGGGATCGGCCTTTGCCGGACCGAGCATATGTTCTTCGACGGCGACCGCATCACCGCCATGCGCGAGATGATCCTGGCTGACACGGAAAAAGGCAGGCGCGGTGCATTGGACAAGCTCTTGCCCATGCAGCGCTCGGATTTCCTCGAATTGTTCGAGATCATGGCCGGTCTGCCGGTGACGATCCGTCTCCTCGATCCGCCCCTGCATGAATTCCTGCCGAAGACGGAGAAGGAAATTGCCGAGGTCGCGCAAGTGATGGATGTTCCGGCCGACCGGCTGCGCCAGCGCACCGATGCACTGCACGAGTTCAACCCGATGCTCGGTCATCGCGGCTGCCGGCTTGCGGTCTCCTATCCCGAAATTGCCGAGATGCAGGCGCGCGCCATTTTCGAGGCCGCGGTGGAAGCGGGCCGCAAGGCGGGCGAACTGGTTGTTCCCGAAATCATGGTGCCGCTGGTGAGCTTGAAGAGCGAACTCGACTATGTGAAGGCACGCATCGACCAGATTGCCCGCAACGTCATGGAAGAAACGAACGTTCATATCGACTATCTCGTCGGCACCATGATCGAACTGCCGCGCGCGGCCGTGCGCGCCCATGTAATTGCCGAGACGGCTGAATTCTTCTCCTTCGGCACCAACGACCTGACCCAGACCACATTCGGCATCAGCCGCGACGATGCGTCGTCCTTCCTGGAGACCTATCGCAAGAAGGGTGTCATCGATCAGGATCCGTTCGTTTCGATCGACGTGGACGGTGTCGGCGAATTGGTGCGGCTGGCGGCCGACAAGGGCAGGGCGCAACGGCCCGGCATCAAGCTCGGCATTTGTGGCGAGCATGGCGGCGATCCGGCCTCGATCCATTTTTGCGAAGATGTCGGACTGGATTATGTGTCCTGTTCACCCTTCCGCGTGCCAATCGCAAGGTTGGCGGCTGCTCAGGCCGCGATCAAGAAGGGGTGACCGGCAAAAAGCCAAGGCTCAGGCCGCAGCCTGCAATACGTCCATCAGACCGGCATAGGCCGGCGCGATACGAGCGAGCGGGTGATTGCTTTTGGCAATCGATTCCACTTTGAGCGCGCCGCCGCCGACGGGCTGCGTCAACAGCAGGATGCGGAACTCGCTCCCTTCGCCAACCGACGCTGCCGCGACATGCTGCTCCTGGTCTTTGTCCTGCACGCGCGACTTGAACAGCAGGCGTCCGCCGACAGCTTCGAGGGCCTCGGTCATGACGGCAGTGAAATCGTCTTCCGTCACCGTAACGGTTTTTATTTCCGGCTCGACCAGACTTTCGGCCAGCATGCTTTCCAAAGCAGCGTCATCCAGTTCCGCACTCATAGCGAACCTCATCAAGTCGCCAATCGCGCCCCGCACAGAAAAGCCTTCGCCTCGACATTGGCAGTATTGTGACGCCGGCCCGCATATACGCCCGCGCGCTGATGGTTTCCTGAGAAAGGCTGCCGTTGCGGCCCTGGATGTGTTGTTCTAAGCCTTCTGGTGGGCGGAGAGCATTGCGCTACATCATGAACGAGTATCCTGAACGTCAAACATCAAGGATGGCTGGCTGGTCCCGGCGTATCGCGGCTTTCTCCGCCGCCCTGCTCCTCACCGCCTGGGTGGGGCACCATTATGGCCTGACTGAAACGCTGGCCTTTCTCTGGGTGCTCGCCCTCGTCGTGGTGCTTGCTGCGTTGGCCCTGCTTCTCGTAGGGTTTGCCTTTGCAAGATTGTGGGCTTTCGGCGAAGGCAGCGGACGGGATATCGGGATTGCGACAGTGATTTCGATTCTGGTGCTTATTCCGTTTGGCCTGATCGCCTATTGGGCAGCGTCTTATCCGCCCTTGCGCGATGTCTCGACCGATCTCGACGATCTGCCGCGCCTTGCTCCCGCGCTGGCAACAGATGTGGGACAGGGCGTGCACCTGCCGCCGACGCCGGGCGAGCGCAATTTGCAGCAACAGGCCTATCCGCTTGTCGTCGGGCGGCGCTACGATCTGCCATTCGCCGACACGGCAGGTGCGGCGGAATCCGTCGCCCGGCGGCAGGGCTGGCGTTTCGATGCGCCACTGGCGGTTCCGAATGACGCACAGAAAGAGGTGACCATCCGTGCGACGGCGTCCAGTTTTCTTCTCGATCTCCCGTCCGACATCGCCATCAGGGTCCGCAGGGGTAACAAATCCACATTGGTCGATATGCGCTCCGCCTCGCGTTATGGCCGTCTCGATCTTGGGGATAACGCGGCGCGGATCGTCGGATTTCTTGCTGAACTGGACCAGGAGGTCGCGGCTCGAGCTGGTATAGCCGAGCCGCGATAGAGCATTTTGCAGCCAGACGGAATCGTCCGGCGTGGCACAAATGCGGCTAAGAAAATCAAGCTGGAGTAGTGGAAAAGCATTCGTCAGAATGCCCGCTGCTCGAGGCGATCAGCGGACAGTGAATTGGCCGTCGATTGCCACGTCGCCGTTCGTGTACACCAGGCCCCGCGCCACCATATCCTCCAGATGGGCAAGAACGGAAAGGCCAGCCGCACCATGCAGCCGGGGATCGGTATCGCGATAGATCGCCTCGACAATCGCTGGGATTGTACTATCGCCTGCCCGCACCCGTTCCAGAATGGCGCGTTCACGCATCTTCCGATGAGCTCGCAAGCCGCGCATGAAACGCCGCGGGTTTTTTATCGGGCCGCCATGGCCCGGCAAAAGCAGATAATCGGTGCGCTCGATCAGTTTGTCGAGCGATGTCATGTAGTCGGTCATCGCGCCGTCGGGAGGCGCGACGATGGTGGTCGCCCAGGCCATCACATGATCTGCGGGAAACAGGATGCCGGTGCCTTCCAGTGCGAAAGCGGCATGGTTTGCGGCATGACCGGGTGTCAGGACGGTTCGTATTGCCCAGCCGTCGCCCTCGACCAATTCTCCATCCGCAAGCATCGCATCCGGCTTGAAATCAGTGTCGGCGCTGGCATCGAGCGGATTGGTCTCACCGATACGCAATGGACGGGCCGGGCGGTGCGGCCCTTCTGCGAGAACGGTGGCGCCTGTTCGCGCCTTCAGCTTTTTTGCCAAAGGAGAATGATCGCGGTGCGTATGGCTGACAAGAATATGGCTGACCGGCCTGTCCGCTATGGCTCTCAGCAGTGCGGTGAGATGTGAGTCGTCGTCGGGGCCTGGGTCGATCACAGCCAGTGTGTCGTGCCCTATGATATAGCTATTGGTGCCATAAAAAGTGAAGGGCGATGGGTTGTTGGCGGTGAGGCGCAGGACGTCAGGCGCCACAGGCACTGCGGTGCCGTATGCCGGATCGAACCGTTTGTCGAACTCGAACGCCATTGGCTTGAAACCTTGGAGTTTTGGCAAAACCGATTGCCGCTTAGCATGGAAGGCCATATAGGAAAACGCAGGGCGTGATCGATGCGCCGGATTGAATCGGAATGGGGATGACCATGGCAATCGCTAGCACACGTCCGCTTGTTTCTTTCGCCCTGCCGCAGAAAGGCGCCGCGCGCCTGGCAGCGCAGTTGGCGCTGGCCATCGGCGGCACGCTTCTGTTGACCGTGTCGGCCAAGACGAAAGTCATGCTCGGCCCGGTCGATATGTCGATGCAGACCCTGGCGGTGTTCCTGATCGCGGCGAGCTTCGGCATGCGCCTCGGCGTTGCCACGCTGCTCCTCTATATGGCCGAGGGCGCGATGGGTTATCCGGTATTCCAGGCCACGCCGGAAAAGGGCATCGGCCTTGCCTATATGCTGGGCTCCACGGGGGGCTATCTCGCCGGTTTCGTGGTCATGGCTGCTATTGTCGGCTGGGCCGCAGATCGCGGCTGGGATCGCTCGATCGTCAAGTTTTTCGGCGCTGTGCTGACCGCTGAAATCGTCATGATGGCGATGGGCTTTGGCTGGCTGGCGATGTTGATCGGCGCCGATAAGGCCTGGCAGTTCGGCGTCATGCCTTTCATCGTGCCTGATCTCATCAAGGTAGCGTTGGCTGCGGCCATCGTGCCAGCGGTCTGGTCGGTACTGCCCAAGCGCCGCTAAGGCGCTGGGCGGTTTCCACGCGATGGCGCGAGACGGCCGGCCCGTCGTCAGCTATCGGTTTGTGCGGATAAACTCAGGGCGATGAGGGTTGCTTGGCCATTGTAGCCAGACCACGCTGTCGATATGGTTTTGGTGAGTCGAGCCATCAAATGGCCCGGCTGGGAATGCAGGATCGTACGGGATAATCCCTTCTTTTGGTTTATATGAGCGAATTGGGGAAGGGCCGGGGGGCTATACATTCGGTCGAGGAGAGTATGGCCCGATGAAACTACGCGACTTTGCCGGCAAACTTCGAGTTTGGCGGCTTGGCGGTTCGTTCCTGGACCTGGCAACCGCGTATGCTGCTTTTGTGCTCTCCTATATCACGGTCTATGGCGACAGGCTGTTCAGTTCTGTTCCCGGACTTCATGCAAAGGCATTCGCCTTTGCCGTGATCTTTGCCGTCTTCTTCTGGCTCTTTTCGATGCACCGGGGATCGTGGCGCTATGTCTCCATCCCGAATCTCGTTACGATCCTCAAAGTGGCGCTGGCTGCCGTTGTCACTTATACCGTTGCCGCGTTTTTGACGACACGCGGAACGAATGTACCGCGTTCGGTTCCCGTCCTGAGCTTCCTTTATCTCGTCGCAGGTCTTTCCTCTACGCGGCTCGCCTATCGGCTGCTGATGGAGCGGGCGTTTTTTCGACCGTCAGGTTCGGAGCGCTCCGTGCCACGCAAGACGGTCAATGTGCTGCTTTATGGCCTGACGGATAATGCGGAGAGTTTTATCCGTGCCAGCCGGCGCGGCGCCGCCAGCGAATTCAACGTTGTCGGCATTCTTGACGACAGCATCCTGAGCCAGGCCCGGATTGTTCACGGGGTCAAGGTTCGCGGCGATTTTGCCGAATTGAAGAACGTCGTCCAACGCTTCAAGAAAAAAGGGATCGTGATCTCGGAGTTGATCGTTACGCAGAATGCACCAGACCGCCGGCATCTGGCGGAGGTAGTGGAAGCCAGTGCGCATCTGGGGTTGAAAGCGTCGCGTATTCCGGATTTTACTGAGACGTCGCTTTTGACGAACCAGACGATCCTGCAGCCGAAGACGATCGATCTCGGCGATCTGCTTGGACGCCCCGAAGTGACGGCGGACTTTGAAGGCGTGGCAAGGCTTATCAATGGCAAGGCCATTCTGGTAACCGGCGCCGGCGGCTCGATCGGGTCGGAATTATGCCGGCAGATCGCGGCGTTCGGCCCGCAGCGCCTTATTCTGACGGATAGTTCGGAATTCCATCTCTATCTGCTGGATATGGAGATCCGAGGAAAATTTCCCCAACTGAACGTGGTTACGGCTATCTTGGATGTCCGCGAGAGCGGGCGTGTCGATAACATCTTTGCCGAGTTCAAACCCGACACGGTCTTTCACGCGGCAGCACTGAAACATGTTCCCCTCGTTGAAGCGAATGCCGTCGAGGGAATCAAGACCAATCTTCTCGGTACACGCAACGTTGCCGATGCTGCTGTCAGACATGATATCGCGAATTTCGTGATGATTTCGACGGATAAGGCCGTCAACCCGACAAACGTCATGGGGGCGACAAAGCGGGCGGCAGAGGCCTATTGTCAATCGCTTGATGTCGGTTCCGTCAAGACGCGTTTCAAAACGGTCAGGTTTGGCAATGTTCTGGGCTCGAACGGGTCTGTTGTGCCGCGCTTTCAGGAGCAGATCGCCAATGGCGGTCCGGTGACGGTTACGCATCCGGAGATCGTGCGCTTCTTCATGACCATACCGGAGGCAGTTTGCCTGGTGTTGAATGCATCGGCTGTCCAGTCCGAGGAAAAGCGTGGCACGATCATGGTGCTCGACATGGGCAAGCCCGTACGAATTGTCGATCTTGCCGAGCGTATGATCCAATTGGCCGGCCTGAAGCCTTATGTCGATACGGACATCGTCTTTACCGGGTTGCGCCCAGGCGAAAAGCTGTATGAGGAACTGTTCGATCCTTCCGAGGTGCAGAAGGATCCGAAGGAAGCCTATTTCATTGCATCCCCGCGCGTCATCGACAAGGAACTGCTGCACAAGACGCTGACGACTTTGCTTGACGCTGTTCAAAACGAGGACAGGAATCGCGCAATAGCGTTGTTGAAGCACATTGTCCCCGAATATGCTCCGGCTTCTCCGGCTTCTCCGGCTTCTCCGGCTTCCCCGGCTTCTCCGGCTTCTCCGGCCTCCACGGCTTTACCGCGCGATATGGACGGCCCCGAAGAGATGGGACGTGGACGATAGATCGCCCTGTCGCCTTCGAACAAGTCACGAGGCGCACAATTATTACGCGCCGGCTCACCTGCAAGGCTTCCGCAAATCGGCAGGTGTCGCCTTGAGCGGCTAGCCGGCCACCGCCGCCACGATACGTTCCTGTGTTTCCGGTTCGAGATAGGGATGCATCGGCAGGCTGATGACACGCTGCGCCAAATCCTCGCTGACGGCTAATCCGGTCGGGTCGACAGGAAACGCATTGTAAGCATTCTGCATATGTAGCGGCACAGGGTAGTAAATCACCGTCGGTATGCCTGCGTCCTTGGCGCGCTGCTGCAGCGTCTCGCGTTCAGCCGAAGATGCCGTTTTCAGCGTGTACTGAGCCCAGACGCTCTTCAGCCCGTCGGGCACATAGGGCGTTTCGAAACGGTTCGACAGGCCGGCATTGTACCGCGAGGCCACAGCCTGCCGCTTTTCGATCTCATCACCATAAACAGCTAGCTTTTCGATGAGGATCGCGGCTTGCAGCGTATCCAGCCGGCTGTTCATGCCAATGCGTTCGTTATAATATTTATGCGTCCCCTTGCCATGAACACGGTAGGAATCGATCAGTCGGGCAAGTTCTTCATCGTCCGTAAACAGTGCGCCGCCGTCGCCATAGCAACCCAGCGGCTTGGCGGGAAAGAACGACGTTGTCGTAATATCGGCGATGGAGCCGGTCGTCTTGCCTTTGTATATGCCGCCGAAACCCTGCGCACTGTCGCCAATCAGTTTCATGTCGTTTTCATGCGCGATGGCAAGAAGGGCATCGTAGCCCGCCGGCAAACCGAACAGATCGACGGGGATGACACAGGCCGGACGAAGGCCAACTGACTTCGCCTGAATGATTGCCCGCTTCAGGCTTTCCGGGTCCATGTTGAACGTATCGGGGAGGCAATCGACAAATACGGGAGTGGCATTCAGAAAGGGCACGACCTCGGCCGTTGCGGCAAAGGTGAATGAGGGGACGAAAACGGCATCCCCCGCCTTGATGCCAAGGGCCATCAGCGCCAGTTGGAGAGCGTCGGTACCGTTGGCGCAGGTGAGGCAATGCCTGGCGCCGCAGAATTCGGCAAGCTGCTTTTCAAGCAGGCGCACCTGCGGACCCATAATGTATTGGCCCTGATCGAGCACCTGGGAGATCGCGGCATCCAGATTTTCGCGCAGGCGGGCCTGCTGGGCGGCGAGATCGATGAATGCGACGGTCATGGGCGGAGCTTTCAGCTTGGGAATTTGGACGTTGGAATGTGAATATATGGAGACCATGCGGCGATCAACACGCATTGCAGCATCGGACCGAAAGTGGAATCCGGTTTTCGCGGTATTCCGATGCTCCATCAAAGTGTTAGCGCGCCCTTTGTGCGTTCGCACGGTGTTCTAGGCTGGGCGGACAGAATACGCTCACGTATTCCGTCTCAGTGATATAAAGCCAGAAGTCGGGTGGCTTCGGCATTCCAGTTGAATTGTGTCTGGACCGCCGCTTTGCCATTTTCGCCCATTTCAGCCGCTTCTTTTGGGTGCTCCAGTACCCAGCGCATCGCGTCCGCGATTTTGAACGAATCGCGAGGGTCGACGCAGATACCGCACTTGTTGCCTTCCACGATCTCTCTCCAGAGCGGATAGTTGGACGCGATGACTGGTAAGCCAGCAGACATATATTCGAACATTTTGTTCGGTTGTGCGGCAATGTGGTTCGGGTGTGGTTGAAAAAGCACAAGACCCGCCGCCGCTGTGGATAAGAGATGAGCTACTTCTGGCCGTGTTAATTGTCCATGCTTGATAACACGGTTATCGAATGCATCGGCATCTTGCTCGGCCAAAGACGGGGGAGAAAATCCCCCTGCGATGTGCAGTTCAGCATCCATTCCCGTTGCGCAGAGATACTGGATCGCGGCGACCATTTCCGCATAACCGCGTGCAAGGGTCACACCACCCACATAGGCAAAGATTGGAAGCCGCTGCGACTTGGTGAGCTCCAGCAGTTCGCCGTCGAGCGGGAAATTTTGGACAGAAACGGTTTTTCTGGGCGGAAACCTACGACCTATGTGTGGTGTGGCAGCCGATATGCGATGGAATGCTGTGCCCGCAAATCGCTCCGCTATGTCGGCTGCAAATGCCATAGCATGCCGAGAACCGAAGGGAAGCCAGTTTTTCGTGCGGACCGTCGCGGGAACATCCTCGTGAACGTCATAGATCACCTTGAAACCGAGCGACCGAAGGGCGATCCCGATCGGGATCAATTCAGGATCGTGAAAATGAACGTAATCCGGGCTCAGATTTCGAATCATCCGAAATGCCGCGAACGATTTCGAAGCTCGATGTGTCCGATTTACCGGTTTGCCCAGATCGCGTATCGACACGCCATCAACATTATCGTCGCCGCGCCCGTCTGCGACGACAAGAGTGACTTCGTGGCCTGCTTTGGAGAGGGTCAAACATTCCTTGCGGAAAATGCGGATATCGTCACGTTTGTGAACTGTCGTCAGGTGGACTATCTGCGCCATAGCATTGTTCTAGAGACGGCCGGTTCTCATGTAAAATGCAAAACAGCGCGCCATGTGAATCAGGGAAGTTCGCTCGCAAGACCCAAAGGAAGGGAACGTTCTTTGTTGCGACTGGTGGTCATGTCTTCAGGTGACCTGACCACCATCAGAAGGAAGAGTGACACCAGCATGCCATGAGTCAACATCATGGTTAAAAAGTCGGCTCCGGTGAGCATTGTGATGACCTGGCTGAATACGATGGCGCCGACGAATGGAGCGCCGAACTTCCGGCCCAGATTGCTGAGTAGCGAAATTACAAAGCCAACACCGATCGCGTAGACCGTTGAGCCGAGCAGGCCAGCCTGCGCATAGCCGTTGCCGATAAAGCCAGTGTTTGCGGCGGTATCGGCACTGTGGAAGAATGCCTGGCCAATGACGTACTGAGGTGTGATGTCATAGGGCGATGGAACCATGCCCAGGGTGATTTTGGACATCGACCAGTAGAATTTGGGGTTCTCCCCAAAGAACGTCAAATGATCGTAATCGAGCAGGGGCGGGAGAAAGATTCCGCGGCGCACAATGATATCGACGAATAAGCCCCAAGGGGATGCGCCATCGAAAGAAAAATAGAGCGCAGCGTCTATGCATGCGAAAATGAGGGCCGCTGATAGGCCGGCAATCACCAATGAGAAGCGCATGGTTGTTAATAGGAATACATATATGGCGACCGATAAAATCGGATAGACAAGCACGCCTTTGTTGCTCGTAAACCCGAACAGAATGACCGCCATTGCAATGACTGCCGCCGCTGTGAGGTATTTTCTGTACTGCAAGGAAATCACCAAGCCGAGCGGGATTATGATTTTGGCCGTGATCGAAGTGATGTAACCAAAAATTCCGGGTAGATCGTTGGACGCCTCGGAGCGGAACTCATAGACCTGTGTGATGTCCAGGTTGAAGTTGGCAAAACCGCTGAAATGCCAGATTGCAAACAAGATCGCCACCGTGGAGGCGAGCGAAACTTGCAACAGAATCTTGCGATGTATGTAAACCGTCCGGACGACGGGAATCTGCACAGCACTGGCGATGTAGACAATGAGACAGGAATACAAAATCACCAGATATTGCCATGTCTCCTTGTCGGAGAACGCGTACACGATCGACGAAGGGATGATGTAGATCGCCAAAAGGCAGTTGAGGAAGAATGATCGCAGGTTGTTTTTTTGAGGCGTTATCGCGACAAACGCGATGATCAGAATCATGGAAAAAGGAACCTTTTCCAAATTGATCGCGACATCGAAGCCCATATAGGCCGAAGTGGAAAATACAAAATAAACGTAGAGACACGCCAACAGCAGGTACTCGATCGAATACCACGCCAGCATGCTTGCGCAGCGATAAACGATGCGCGAACTCGACGATGAATCCTGTGGTGATGTCATTGCGAGTGGAAATAACATAGACGCTAAATAGCTTCAAATTATAGGGTTAAAATCGAAGTGTCATCTAAGCCCGGTATCGACCGTAACAATGCGGTTTCCGTATTTCTCATGGGAGCGTTACCTGCGGTTGGAGGTAGCGCCATCTCAATATTGCTGGGTGTATTTTTTGTTTGGGCGATCTTGTCTCTGTTGATGAGGCGCTTCGAATTCAGCATGTCGCATTCCGATATGCGACTGGCGTGCTCCTTTTCAGCGTTTCCCGTCCTGGTTTTGTTGACGGCATTGGCTGGAGAACACCCCGGTACGGGTGCTTTGAAGTCACTGTTGCTGCTGCCATTTCTTTCTCTCTGGGTGATGATCCCTCGGCTGCGAGCCGGGCGGGGAAACTATATTCCTCATTATGTTTGCGGCGCTGCTTGCGGCGCAATTGGTGCGATTGTGTTCGCTACTTTTCAATGGGCGTTCCCAATGCGGCCGGAGGGCGGTGCCGGCAACCCGGCGGTGTTTGCAATTATGGTTCTGGCACTTACCGCAGTGGCTTCACTTAATATCACTGCACGCAACCCGATTATGAAGGGTCTGTCTTGGGCTGGGGTATTGGCGGGATTATCTTCTGTCGTTATCGCGCTCGTGCGTGGCGTTTGGATTGCAACTGTTTTCATTGTTGCTGGCATCTTCTCTTATGCGCCCCAGCAATTTAAAAAACCTGCGGTCCTGTGGTCTGCTGCTGCGGTCCTGGCTTTTATCGTGGTCAGCGTTGTCCTTGTTGCGCCATCATTTCCCTCATTCACGAAAAATTTCATACATAGTGCTTCCTCGTTGTCGCGGATTTTCCTTAATCTCGATAGTGAAACCGGTGTGCAAAGTGTCGATTTGCGTATCGATATGTGGTCTGGCGCTTGGAGGGCAATCCTCGATTCACCATGGACCGGCTACGGCATCCAAAATGGCATGGATGCAGTGCGCGCTCATTTGCCGGCGGACGTCGCCGAAAAAATCATCTTTACACATGCCCATAACGGTTTTCTTACTTTCGCTCTCGATGGCGGCATTGTGTTGCTGGGATCCGTCATTGCGATGCTTGTCATGCCTGTCGTGATTGCCTGGAAGGCGCCGCGCGACGAAACTCACAGGAAACGCCTCTTCCTTGCTTTGTTGGTGAGCGCGGTCTACGCGCTTTGCGGTATGACACAGATCATGTTCCGGCATGACATCATGGATAGCTTCTTCATCTTCAACACCATTATCGTCGCCGCATCCATTCCTTCGCGAGCCGTTATGGGAGTTGAAACTGAAAACTTGACCCGATTGGACACCCGGCAAGAAGATGACTGATAGGCCGTTGTTTGTCACCGGCGCCAGCGGGTTCATCGGTCGCAGTGTCGTAGTTCGACTTCTCGAAGATGGACATCGGCTGCTTCTGGCCGAAACAACTTCCTATCCTTCTCGATGGCGAAATGACCCTCGCATTCAATTCATCGGACTGAAACGGTTGGAGAAAGAGAAAAATCTAGCCAAGCTCGTTGGTAATTCTTGCGGGATTGTCCATTTGGCGGGATTGGCCCATGTTGCTAAGGGTGACAATGACAATCCTGGTCAGCGTTTTTTCAGGCTAACGCCTTGGCAACGGCCAATCTCGTTGAGGCTGCGATGCAGCTTGAGACCAATATGTTTATCCACGTCAGTGAGCTACCCCCCGAAATTCGGACACTGACATAAGCTATGATTTGCGGTCTGCTGATCTTCGACGAAAAGGAGATCAGAGATGTCGAAACGCAAGCAGCACGCGCCTGAGTTCAAGGCGAAGGTCGCCCTGGAAGCCTTGAAGGGCGAAGAGACCGCAGCCGAGCTGGCAAGCCGGTTCGGAGTTCATCCGACGATGGTTCACCAGTGGAAACGCGCTCTGCTCGAAGGCGCCTCGGGTGTGTTCGAACGCAATGGCCGGAAAAAGCCCGAGATCGACGAGGAGCAGGTGAAGGAGCTCCACGCCAAGATCGGGGAGCTGGCGGTGGCCAACTCTTTTTTGGAAAGAAAGCTGAAGCCCTGGGGCGGGAAGTGAGGCGCGGCATGGTTGAGCCGGATCATCCGGAATTGTCGATCACTCGGCAATGCAAGCTGCTGTCGATCTCACGCTCGTCCTTCTATTACACCCCGAAGGGGGAGACCGCGCAGAACCTGGCCCTCATGCGGCTGATCGACGAACAGTTCCTGGAAACGCCCTTTTTCGGTGTCCGGCAGATGACCTGGCATTTGCGCAACGACGGCCATCTGGTGAACGAGAAGCGGATACGCCGGCTGATGCGGCTCATGGGATTGATGCCGATCTACCAGAAACCCACTACCAGCAGACCGGCGAAGGGGCACAAGACCTATCCCTACCTGCTGAAGGGACTGCGCGTGGAGCGGCCCAACCAGGTCTGGTGCGCCGATATCACTTATGTGCCGATGCGGCGCGGGTTTCTCTACCTGGTTGCCATCATGGACTGGCACACCCGAAAGGTCCTAGCCTGGCGCATCTCGAACACGCTGGAGGCCGATTTCTGCGTCGAGGCGCTGAACGAGGCCATCTACAAGTTCGGGCTGCCGGAAATCATGAATACCGATCAGGGCAGCCAGTTCACCTCTTTCGCCTGGACCGATCGCCTGCGCCACACCGGCGTGCGCATCTCGATGGATGGAAAGGGTCGGTTCCTCGACAATATCTTCATCGAAAGGTTGTGGCGGACCCTGAAATACGAGTGCGTCTACCTGCATGCCTGGGAGACCGGATCAGAAGCGAGGGCGGGCATCCGGAAATGGATGACCTTCTACAACCACCAACGCCCACATTCAGCCCTTGGCGGCAGACCGCCCGCCGTGGTCTATTGGCTGAGAAAAGACGAAACCCAACCCGATCAGCAGGTGCAGAGAGTAGCTTAATTTATGCCAGATCCTGTCCAACGATCG
>NZ_MDET01000037.1 GCF_002075885.1 Manganibacter manganicus | reverse complement strand
CGGCCACCGAGACTGGACCTGTCCATCTACCCATACCTGCCGAGGGCGAATGTCGAGAAGACCTCGGTCAAGGCCTACATGCATCTGCTCGGTAGCATTGAAGGGGAGGAAGCGGCATGAGCACCGAGGCCCCCGAGATCCTGCTTGCCCATTATCTCAAAACCCTGAAGCTGCCGACCTTCCAGCGCGAATATCAGAAGCTGGCCCGGCTATGCGCCACCGAAGGCGTCGATCATGTCGGATATCTGACCCGGCTTGCCGAGCGGGAGATGATCGAGCGGGACCGCCGCAAGGTCGAGCGCCGCATCAAGGCGGCGAAGTTCCCGGTCGTCAAAAGTCTCGACAGCTTCGACTTCGCCGCCATCCCGAAGCTCAACAAGATGCAGGTGCTGGAACTGGCGCGCTGCGAATGGATCGAGCGCCGCGAGAACGTCATCGCGCTCGGTCCCAGCGGCACGGGCAAGACCCATGTTGCGCTCGGCCTGGGATTGGCGGCGTGCCAGAAGGGCCTGTCCGTCGGCTTTACCACAGCCGCTGCGCTGGTCAGCGAGATGATGGAGGCGCGCGACGAGCGGCGTCTGCTTAGGTTCCAGAAACAGATGGCCGCCTACCAGCTTCTCATCATCGATGAGCTTGGCTTTGTGCCACTCTCCAAGACTGGCGCGGAATTGCTGTTCGAGCTGATCTCGCAACGCTACGAACGGGGTGCCACCTTGATTACCAGCAACCTGCCATTTGACGAATGGACCGAAACGCTCGGATCTGAGCGCCTCACCGGCGCGCTGCTCGACCGCATCACCCACCACGTCAACATTCTCGAGATGAACGGCGACAGCTACCGTCTCGCCCAAAGCCGCGCCCGAAAGGCCGGCTGAAACACCCTTGCAAAATCGCTCCGTGCGTATGAGACCCCCGCTCGGGCTACGCCCTCCCGGCGGTCTCACACGCACGCAAACCGTGGCCTGGTTTTACTCCGCCCATTGGCCTGATTTTGCTCCGCCGTTGACAGCAGGCCATTCCAGTATTTGGCGATGTAGCTCAGGGCCTCGCCGAGCGGTGATTTGGCAGCAACGCGGGCGCGGTGAAGGCTGAGCCAGGTTTCCATGTCGGCAACCAGCGGCGCTGACCTCGCTTGTCTTTCCGCTAGGCGGGTTGCCGGATCAAGGCCTCGTAGCTCGGCCTCGATCCGGTAAAGTTCGCCGATCCGCTTCACGCCGTCCTCGGCTATCGGCGCTGGTCCGTTACGGGCGATCTCCACCAGCTTGCGGCGGGCATGCGCCCAGCAATAGGCAAGCCGAATGTCGAGACCGACGCGTTCCGGCGCGATCAGTCGATTGTATCCGGCATAGCCGTCAACCTGCAGAACGCCGGAGAAGTCCTGCAGTATCTGTTCGGCATGTAGTCCCCCGCGGCCGGGCGCATAGGTGAAGGCAACGCCCGGAGGAGCACCGCCGCCCCATGGTCGATCATCACGCGCCAAAGCCCAGAAGTATCCGGTTTTGGTTTTGCGCGAGCCGGGATCGAGCACCGGGGCCCGGGTCTCGTCCATGAAGAGCTTGCTCGAGCGCTTCAGGTCGACAATCAGGGCATCGAAGACGGGCCGCAGTTCGAAGGCCGCTCGCCCGACCCAATCGGCAAGCGTGGACCGGTCGAGGTCAATGCCCTGGCGGCTCATGATCTGCGCCTGCCTATAGAGCGGAAGATGGTCGGCGTATTTGCAGACCAGCACATGCGCGATGGTGGCTTCCGTCGGCAAGCCTGCCCCGATCAAGCGCGCTGGAGCCGGAGCCTGGACGACACCGTCGGTGCAGGAGCGGCACGCATATTTGGGACGACGGGTGACGATGACGCGGAACTGCGCCGGGATCACGTCCAGCCGCTCCGACACATCCTCACCGATGCAATGCAGGCATCCACCGCAGGCGCAGACTAAGCTTTCCGGCTCGACGATCTCTTCGATACGCGGAAGATGACCTGGAAGAGAACCGCGATTGGTTGCGCGCGGTTTGGAAACACGTTTGCCCGGAGAGGTATCGGCCTCGTCCTCAGCATGGACGGCCGCGATGGCCGTTTCCAGATCCTCCAGCGCCAGATCAAACTGATCAGGATCGGCCTTCTCGGATCTGCGCCCGAAGGCCGCCTGCTTGAAGGCGGCGACCAGCCTTTCCAGCCGTTCGATCCGATCGTCCTTACGAACCTCACGCGCGGTTGCCGCGATCAGCATCGCCTTCAGAGCGGCAATGTCATCAGGAAGATCGGCGGCGTTCAGCATGCGCTGAAGTTATCAAATCCGGCCTCGGTTCGCCTTTGGAATTGGCCGGCCGAGTCATCGTGCCGCAGCTACTCGATAGCCTCTGGCGCTCTCGTTTCAACAGCACGGACGCGCCGCCAGTCGAGGCCTGCAAACAGTGCTTCGAACTGGGCATGGCCCAACGTCATCAGGCCGTCCCTGATGCCGGGCCAGGTGAACGTATGCTCTTCCAGCCGCTTGTAGGCCATCACCATGCCGCTGCCATCCCAGTAGATCAGCTTCAACCGGTCCGCCCTGCGCGACCGGAAGACGAAGACTGCTCCCGTGAATGGGTCCTTACGCAGTTCGTTCTTCACCAACGCCGCCAACCCGTCATGGCCTTTGCGGAAGTCCACCGGCTTCGTCGCCACCATGATCCGTACGCGGTTCGACGGAAAGATCATGCCGGGGCCGCCAACGCACGCGCAATGGCCGCGATCCGAGCGGCAGATGCGCCTTCCTCCAGGCGGATCGTGACAGGACCGACAATAATCTCGGGGCGACTGGATGCTTTGATCGGCGGCCGGACCGCAGGGGTCTCGACAACCATGGACGCGAACTCCACAGCGTCTTCGGGCTCAGGCAAAACCAGTTTGCCTTGCCGCGCCATCGTCCGCCATGATGACAAGTGGTTGGGCTTCAGCCCATAGCGGTCCGCCACCTCGTTCACCGTCGCGCCCGGTCGTAAGCTCTCCGAAACGATCCTGGCCTTGACCTCATCAGGCCATTGCCGATGTCCTCCACGCCCGACCTTCCCGGTCGTGAGAATCTCCAGCGTAGTCTCCATGGAGAAACTCCCTTCGTTCGCCATGGAAAGCCGATCACAGATCAGGGAAGACGGGGCAACGTGGGGGCAGAACACCGGTTACGGAGAGTACGGCGTCCACTCGTCAGCAAAACGTCCGGGATGCGGTCGCAGAAGACTTCGCCGTGCTCGAATCGTTTTTGACTGGCTCCTATCGCCGGAACACGATGATCGCCCCTCTAACGACGGCGGATATCGACGTTTTCATCGTGCTCGATCCGAAATATCACGCACCGCAAAACCAGCATGCTTTGCTAACGTCCGTGATGAAGACACTCAAGAGACGATATTCTAAGACACCAAAAATAAAGCCAGACGGTCAAGCAGTCACCATCACCTTCACAGATTTCAAAGTCGATGTCGTTCCAGGTTTTTATCGAACTGGTGGTGGATTTCTCATCCCCGACGCGAACCTGAACAGATGGATTTCCACAGACCCGAAGAAGCACGTCGAGTTGTGGACCGCATCCAACAAGGTTCACAATGGCTCGCTCGTGCCACTGATCAAGATGGTGAAGTGCTGGAACCGAGAGAGGGGAGATCTCTTCCGCTCCTTTCATCTTGAGGTTCTTGTGCGCCATGTTCTCGAAAACGTCACCATCGCGGACTATCCGAGCGGGGCTCGATGGGTGTTCGACAAGATGAGGGATAAGGTGTGGGTGAAAATGGCCGATCCCGCCAGCTACAGTGAAGATGTCGCGTCATACCTTGGTAAGTCTGAGGCCGACAGAATGATCTCCGCTCTCGATCAGGCCTATCGCAAGGCTCTTACCGCGGAGAATTATGCCAAGCAAGGGTATGCAAAGCTGGCGATCGAAGAATGGCGTTCAGTTTTCGCTGACTATTTTCCTGCATACGGATAACCTTCCGCAAGGAACGGGCCGACCACCGCCAGCTTGTTGGATAGCGCGGCGGCCGGCCCGTTCTCCGTCGCGGCAAACAGGACACCTCCTCAGACTGGACCTAAACTGCAGCTGCGCATCCCGAAGGCCAACGAAGGTAATGTCTCATTGGCGATGCAGTTGCCGTAAAGGTCGTCATAGCCAGTTCCGGGAAGCGTACGTTTTCGAGATATGGTGATTGGCGGCCAGCCCCATCGCGCGAGGATGGATTGCATGCGCTCGAGATGCGCTATCGTCTCGGGCTTCTCTGACAAGAGATCGGCGAACGTAATGATGCCGGGCCGTAAATCCGCGAGCTTCAGGGCGAGAAGCAGCGCGGTGGAATCGACGCCCGCACCGTAGCAGACGGCAAGCAGACGGCCGGCCAGTGCGGTGCGCAGCAAACTGCGCTGCTGGCGGGTGAGAAGGCCGCCCGGCATGCCCGCCGCGCTTGAAGCGCGCGATCTGGGGAATTCCTGTTTCTGCATGTGCTGGCTCCATCAGGCAAAACTCCGCCGTGGCGCCCGAAGGCGCGGCATGGCGGGTGGGGAAAGTCGTGAACAATGGCTGGAAGGCCGTCGGCCGAGGGACCGTGCGGCTATCTGGCGATGCGCCGCTCGACCTTGACGCCGCGCGCGAGGTCGCGCGCGGCGATTTCCGCGGGAGACCAGGATTTGTTGACGGGCAAGGCTTCGAGGGCCTTTAGCGCCGACAGCATTTCGTCACTGGCGTCGAGCATGGCGAGAGCGCGAACGATCCTGTCGCAGTCTTCGTCGAAACGCTGGAGCCGGGTCCGTGATCCACTTATCAGCGTGCCGATATGGTACTCGTTACCAGGTTCCAACGCGAACAGGTTGCGGCGCCCCGTAAAGACGATCCCGGTCGCGGCATAGTCGCCGGCTACCAGGTCCCCGGAAAGATCAGCCATCGTTCCGACCCTTCGCCTCTGCGATAGTCCGTTCGGCATTGAGGAGGAAGGCGCTCAGCATGTTCACTGCCTCGTTGCCGACCTTGAGATGCGGCTCGCGCCTGTAGGCGTCGTCCCTGAAACCGATCGCTGCCGAACGCAGTTCCTTCAGGGCATCGAGCAGAACCGGTCGAAGCCGCTCGCGACGGATTGCTGCGCGAAGACCCGCAAGGATGTCGGGAATTCCCTCCTGTGCCTCGTCATCTTCGAAGCTGGTGACAAAGCGTTCCGCCATCATAAGGGCATCGACGGTGTCGTTGGGATTGTCGGCATGGACAACGGCACTGTCGAAATGTGGCCAAGGAGCACCATCGCCATTCGACGTTCCAGACGCGAGCGCCTGGTCGCGCTTACGGAAATCCGCGAGCAAGTCTTCGCTCGTAGCGTGGAAAATGCCGTTTTCGGTAATCAATGACACGCTGGCGCCGAACGTATCGGGTTGCTGGCTGGGATCGCTGATCCATTGGATGACGACAAGCTCCCCTGCCGTTGGGAATCGTGTCACGATGTCCTGCACGACAAATTGATCACAGGTCGATTGTCATGCCGGCCCCATCTCCTCGTTCTGAAGGTCCCAGCCGGTTTGCCAGCGGGGATCGTCGAAATCGGGTGTGTCGACGGCGCCGGAGGACACCCCTTCGCGAGCATCATACTCGTCATCCGCCTCAACCTCGATCTCGATGCTGCGTGTGGTCCTGAAGACGTGGATGATCCTGATTCTGTGTCTTGCCATGTGAATGATGATCCTTTCTCACGTTGATGGACGGGGCAGCCTGCGGCATGGACAGACCGCTGGCGCCGCAGGCTTTCGGTGCCCCGGGTGGCGGCTTCAGGCAGCGTGGCGATCCGGGGAATGCACAGCATCCCGGCCAATGCCGGTGATGGCGCGGACGGCCGCGGCGAGCGCCGGGATGTCGTCGAGCATGGCGAGTGCGACGAAGTGGTTGGCTCCGCCGGTATAATCCTTGCGGCCCTTGCAGGTACGGATCAGGATACCGTGACCCGAGGACATGCCGAACTGACCGACCTGAATGTAGACGGCGGTGTGATGCAAGGTCACTTCACCGGAGACGGCGATTCCCGCCTTGTTGGAACGCACTTCGTATGATCCGGCGGGCAGATGAAGCTCGGCGGCGAGTTTCTTCAGCCGCGAACGGGCCGTGGTGTGAAAGCGTCTCTTCTGCTGCTCGTCATAGGAGCAGCTTTTGGTCCAGTCGAACATGTCGATCTCCATGAAACGGAACAGGTCCGAGACCGCCTGCGCGACCTCGGACCTGTCGTCGGTTGGTTCTTGGTGAAAACGTCAGGCGGCCGTGCGACCCTCGACGACGTCGGCGCCGACCTCATCGGCGGTGACCTCTTCGAGAAAGGCGCGGCTGTACCGGTTGCTGGCGAGCCAGCGTTCCGCAGCCTCGCGATCCTTGGCGAGATGCAGGAGTTCCGGGCTGTCGCCGACATCCTGCAGGATGCGGACCATACCAATCGCGGGACGTTCGACGATCTCGAACCGCAGCTCGCTGTCGACGGTATAGGTGCGGCGGACCGAGACAACGATGGTGCCCGCCTGACCAAAATCGCCCTCATGCAGGGTGAAACAGGCGGGCGACGTGTAGGTCGCGCGTTCGCGCGGCGGTTCCTTCCTGATTAGCCGTCCGACGCTGTTGCGACGTCCCCAGGCAGCAACCTTCTTCCTGAAACGCTCCGGCGGCTTCGGAATGCCGTCGGAATAGCGGACGACACTTCCCAGAGGGGCAGAATCGTAAACGATGTGGGCTGACATTGCGGCTTTCTCCATGTCGGAAAACAGGAAGGGCCCGGCGGTGATGCCGGGCCCGGTGATGAGCGAAAGACCGATTATTCGGCGGCCTGCAGGTGGTCAGTATCCTCGCCGTCGACAGTCGCCGCTTCATCGGCGGATGCGCCGGTATCGTCGGCGAGATAGGCCGGCAGTTCGGCGGTATCGCCGTCGGGATCCGTCTCGTCCGTCGCATCGCCGGCGACGGGCTCACCGCCTTCGGCAACCGCGTCGTCGGCGTCGAGGCGCAGCGGCTCGGGCAACCAGTCCGATCCTTCGAGAAGACGGGCGGCCTCCCGCGCCATGAGGTCCTTCTTCATATGGTCGATCAGCTGGGCGGAGTCTTCGCCGCGGGCTTCACGGACTGCCTGGACGATCCGGGCCTTGGTGACGCGGCCGAGATAGTTGTCCACCGTCGGCGACCAACCCGCCTCGACCATGTCGAAGCCGAGCGTGCCGGCGAGAACGTCGGCATGGGCAAGTGCGCCTGGTCGCCTGTTCCAGGGCTCGACGACGGCGTTGAGCGAGAGCGAGGCGCAGTGCGCGAACAGAGCCTTGCGGCTCGCCTCGTCGAGACCGAGCAGGAAGTCCCAGAGCTTGTCGCTGTCGGGCATGTCCTTGTCCCAGGCCTCGTGCCGCTCAGCGATCTCCTTCGCCCAAGCAGTCTCGGCAAGTCCCTGGACCTGGCCGAAGCTGTTGCTGACCATGCTGATCTCGAGACAGCTGTCCTTGGCGAACCGGTAGAACACCTGCAGCACGAGCGCATGGAGAACGGCAACGAAGGCGATGTCGACGTCGCTCGCCAGCGCATTGCGAAGTGCCAGCGTCTTTTGCGCAGTGAGGTCGAAGACGAGGCGGTCCGGCAGCGGCTTGATGCCTTCATCCTCGGGCTCCTCGGCCGCTTCGGATGCGCCGTTCAAAGACCGGCCGTTGACGGTGACGCCACCGGCGCCGTCGTCCTCGGCGTCCGCCGTGTCGCGACCTTCATCGCCGATCGCCTCATCATCCTCGTCCGTCTCCGCGCGCGGTTCGTCCTCTGGACGCACGAAGCCCGCTTCGACCTGAAGCTGGCCGTTGGCGCCGAGCGTGACGAAGGCGCCGGCGATGGCCTTCTGCGCCGGGTCGTAGACATGAGGCCGATCGGCGAACGCGTCGAGTTCGGCGCCGAGTTGGTCGAGCCTGTTCTCAATCTCTTCGTCTGCCTCCTCCATCTCGGCATATTTGGTGTCGAGCTCGTCGTACTCGGCCTTGACAGCATCGTGCCGGGCGACTTCCTCGGCGCTCATCTCTTCCGGTTCGGCATAGACGCGCCGCATGCCGGAGGTGTGGCCATAGGGGAAGCTGATTGCCGCCTCGACCCACTTCCAGCCGTCGGCCCGCACGGCCTCGGCGTCGACCTTTAGCTTTTCGAAGACCAGCTGCTCGAGAAGAGCTGCATCCTGGAACCAGCCGCCGGAGTCCTGTTCGAACAGGTCGCGCAGGACAACGCCGCCGGCAGCCTCATAGGCTTCGGCGCCGACATAGACCGCGCGGCGATCATCGGCGCGGACCGTGGTTTCCGTCAGCAGGCGCCGGATGTAATAGGGCTCCTGCATATGCGCGTTGTCGGAGATACGCTCCCAGACCTGCTCCTGGCGGGCATGGTCGTCCGAAATCGAAAATGCCATGAGCTGCTCAAGACGGATTTCAACCTGCTCATAGAGATCGAGCAGCTTTGGCGAGACGTTGGCGAGCTTCAGCCGCTGCTTCACCGTGTTCGGCGAAACAAAATAGCGGGCGGCGATCTCCTCGACATCGAGCCCCTGCTCGCTGAGCGTCTTGAAGGCACGGAACTGATCGAGCGGATGCAGGTTTTCGCGGTGGACGTTTTCGGCGAGCGAGTCGTCCTCCATGCTCGTCAGCCCGGACCGATTGACGATGCAGGGCGTCGGCGCGGTCTTCGCCATTTCCTTGCGCTTGACCAGAAGCTGAAGCGCCGAGAAACGCCGGCCACCGGCGGGCACTTCATACCGACCGGTTTCTTCGCCGTCCTTCATCTCGGGACGGACGTTCAGGCTCTGGATAAGGCCGCGGCGCGCGATGTCGGTGGCGAGATCCTCGATCGAGACGCCGTTCTTGATCCGTCGAACGTTCTTCTGCGACAGGAACAGCTTGTCGAACGGAATGTTTTCCGCCTGATTGAGGGTGATCTTCTGGATGGCGCTCTTTGCCATGGTCAGGGTCTCCATGACGGGCGGCCCGGGGCCTCTCCCCGAACCTCCAGGCCCGTCAGGAACCCTCCCCTCCGCCCTCTACCTCTCGCGGCGCCGGCGCAGGCCGGCTGCCGCAGGCGCGACCCGAATTCTCTCCGGATTTGCGACGGACCCATCGATGAAAGAAATGGCAGCTTCCGACCTTAAAGTCGGTCATTCGACCCGTTTCATCTGCTGCCTGAAACCTGCCGTCTATTGGGAGTATGACCGTTTTGTCATCGCCTTTTGAGATTTACGCGTATCTCATCACCTAGGAACCAACCACCCCCCTCGCTCCACGAAGAAATGATTCCGCGAGTCTCAAGCCATTGGGCCAATGCACGATTTTCATCTGATCTTGGCAATCTGGGAGTGTGATATCCTGTCGTGATCTCAGAAAAGGGAGCTGGAAGCGCCGTAAGCACTTGGCGTGCTTCATCGACCGTCATAGTCGAGTGAAGCTTGTTGAAAAGGGAAATTTGCGTCTCAACGGGTCTTGAATTCAGGATAAGTGACTGCGCTTTAGCCGCATCAATGCCGGATATACGAACGTTGGTCCGGTCAATAATCGGGCCTATGAGTGCCGCTCGTTTGGGCTGTTCCGTCAGGGTACTCAAATCGATCAAGTCGATTATCGCGCGCTTATCGTCATCTGTTATGTCGGCTTGAAGGAGCCCTTCTCGGAAGATATCGTCGAGACCGAAAATGTCGGGATCGGTGAGATAAGCTTCGATGTTTTTTGCCACGAAAAGGATCGGCAAATCTGTATCGACGTCTAGGCTTTCAAGAGTATCTTTTGAAAAGGTAATCTTGCGCTCCTCTATGAGAGTAGCGAGCTTCGAAGAATCGAGGCTTTTGGGAAAATTCTTGAATGTATTGGGCAACGCCCGGACATATTCCCGGTAACCATCATCGCTCAGTGCGTTCGCGTTAACAAGGAATTGGCGTAGCGGCAATGTCTTGGGATCGTTACTCAGACGGTGCTTCAGAATTGCCGCGCGCACATCTTTCCGATCAAGATAGGCCACCAGGATTTCCGCCACGAAGCCACTGCCTCCCATGAACGAGATGCAATTGTCCCATGTTGGCGCGATACGTCGCAGCTCAAATACCATGGCGTGCAATTTCTCCGGAACCCCCATCAGCGCAGGCAGGAGAGCCGTCTGTCGACCGAGAAATTCACGGAGATTGTCTTCGTCAAGCCCCTCACGACTTAAGAGATCGGTTATGGCTGCCGCATCTTCCTCGGAATTGTCGTCAAGCTCAAGGAGTACGTTGCTAAGATAGATATCAAGATCGCGTTCGACCCTGGTTATCAGGGTAAGATCTGTGAGCGAACGCAGCGTAGTGTAATTGCGCTCGCGAAGCGCCATGAGATTGGTTTCGCCCATAACCTCGCGATAGACGTGTTCCACATTAGCAATCGAGAGTTCAAAAAGACCTCGCCCCACCATGAAGCGCACGATGCCGGTGAACTTCCCTATTGCCGGAAGGTCTCGAACCTCGAAGCAAATTCGCTCAAGGCGTTCGGATGCCAAGTCAGGTGCAAGTGCCAGAATTTCAGGGAGGTTCGCCGCGACGAAGTCAGACAACTCGTCGCCATCGCGTGCTAGGGTTTCTAGCGCCCTTTCCGGCAAGCTGGTTACCAACTGTGTGATATGTGAGAGATTGCGCTTGCTGGCGATTGCCGTCGGAACGAACTGCTTCCATTCGTCAGTCAGGCGGGAAAGCAACTTGGGGACGGCACGTCCCGTGGCGTAATAGGCCTCTAAGAAATCTTCGCAGCCTTCGAAATGGGACGCGATAAACTCGAACAGCTTACGAGTTTGATCGCTGTAGCGAGTCGTCTCGCTCAGAAGGCAGTCAACTAATTTGACGTTAAGAACATAGCTTTGCCCGAAGTCCGCTTCGCGCATCGCTGCGATGACCTCAGTCGGGTTGTCAATCTGAAAGTCGGGGTCTGGAGTAAAGAACGCCCGTATCTGGATTAAAAACTTGTTGTCATTGGGTGACAGCCGACCAGAATGGAATAGCGACGTATATTGATAATACGTATCGTCGAGATGGCCTTCTAGAATCAAGAAGCGAGCCAACTCGCCCTTCTCGCCGAAGCCGTCGAAAAGATCAGTCACACGGTCGGCGCTTGAGCGCACGAGTTCATTGAACTTAGCTGTTCGAGTTGTCGCGATCTTCGCTCTAAGCTCACGAATCCGTCGCAAGCTCTCGTTCTTTTTGGCCTCAGATTTGCTTTCGATTTCCACCTCGCGCTGAATGTAGGTTTTCTGGCTATCCACGTCGTTCTGCAAGGAGGAGATATTGGTCCGCTGTCGGTTATTATAGATATCGCGGGAGAAAATATGCGAACCTGCGATTAACTGATCAAACGCGTCATGCTCAACAAGCGACTGAATTGCGATCCACGATTGCCCGTCAAGGCTGATGCTATTGACGTTCGCAGGAAGCATCTGAACGAGCGACATTGCGTAGATCTTGCGCAATTCTTTCAGGTCGGAAGGTATCTGTCTTTCGGCAACATCGATCTTTTGCTCCATTTCCGCAATCTCGGCCTTACAAGCTGCCTCCCTCTGTGTAACAAGCTCATCGTGGCGCCCCAGAATGTCAGCGAGATTGCCTTCGCCCCGGTGCAGTTGTTCGAAATCCCTAGGATAGACGTTCTTATATATTAGGATCGCAAGAAGCTTGTTGGCGTTGAGAGTATTTTCGTCATCGGTCTCCAAATTGGCGACGTAGATGGCATATTCGTTGAAGATATTCTGAATAAGCCTCAGGTCGTTCAGATACCGTGAGACCTCTCGAAGGAACTGTCGATCAAGACGGCCATCGAGTTCAAGTCTCTTTCCTTGCTTAAGAACCATATCAATCGAGTTTGACGCGTTTATTATGGGAATGACCGGAACAATGAATTCAAAGAACTTAGTTCTGTCCGTATTGACGAACACATCGTCGCGCAAGGCATAGAGAAATCGGACGGTTCGTTTGATGCCCGCATTCTCGTTCACAAGACTGTTGATTTCCCGTAACGTTACGAAGATTTCTGCTTCATCGAAACGGTCCAGGTCCTCAATCACTACGAGGTCATATTTTGTCGACTGGAAGAAGTAGATGATCTCGTCCAAGTGACGGTTCAGGATTGACTCCTGATTTTCGGATGAGGGTCTGATCTCGATGTCCTTCAAAGAGATGCCCTTGAGCGAAAGCCCGAAACTGGCGACGTAGAAATGATGCAGCGCAACCCAAAGGAATATTGCCGCAAAAATGAAGCTCCCAAGGTTGAGCCAGTTGCTGAGTGCTAGCGGTGTGAGGAAATTTCCACTGATGATTTCTTCTCGCCGAGAAAAAATGTACCAAAGCGAAATTATTCCAATCATAATACAGAGCGATTTTAAGATCGACAGAACGCCTGGTGACTGGATTCGTTTGAAACGAGAGAGTGGAAGATTATTGGCGTCGGGACCATACAGCATCTGCTGCAAAATACTTCTCTCAATTTCTTGACGCGTTACCTTGCTGCCACCGGCATCAGCCTCGGGAACGAATGCAGCGAGAGATAAATGGAGCGGAGATCCAGGATATCGCTTTAAGAACGATTGGATTATGCTGCTTTTCCCTGACCCATAGGGGCCAGTCAGCGCTATATTGCGAACCTTGTCTTCGTTCGTGGCATAGAGAAGGGCTCTCGAATATACACCGGCCTTATCAGCCTCATCGGTTGGCGCTAGGTGCACGAACTTCGATTGCGTGTTTGCGCGGCCAACATTGTCCAAGAACGTGACGAGCTTCGCGAGCCGACCGGCCAACCAGTTTGATAATGTTGCGGTGAGTCTTTTCATCAATAGCCAGCCTAGCACAATCACACATTGCGAAGATGTTTGGTGAGCCGAAATCAACTACTTATCGTCGGTTATGAACGTCTGCTTCCAAAAACGAGTTTTGCAAATCCTCCGATGACCGATTTGAAGGCGGAAATCAGCTGAAGCTCGGCGGCCAGCTGAATGGCCGCTTCCCCAACTCCGCCGACCAGAAGCAATCAGGCAGCTTTCCACCCCATCTCGGTCATTCGCACTTATATGTTTACCCCCAGTGACCGGCGACGGCGAAAAGCGCCGTCCTCCGGACGGGGGACGGCGCTTTGCATGGGGCGGTCATGGGAAAACCAGACGTGCGATCAGCAGATCATCCGTCGGAATGGATCAGTGGGCGAGGTTGAGGAGCTTCTTGGCCCTGCCTTCCATCTCTAGCCGCACATCCTGATGCTGCTTGTCGCGCGCCACACGCGTGATCCCCTGGACGAAGTCGAAGATCGACGCCGGCGGATGCCCTTCTTCATTGAGTACCGTGTCGATGATCTTCGTGGTTTCACCTTTCGAGAAACCGCGCTTGCGCAGAAATGTCGTCCGATCGTCATCGTCGCGTGCCACGATGCGTTCGCGTGCCGCCTTGATGCCGTTGACGAAGGGCATGGGCGAGGATTCGGCGAACTGGATCAGCGCCGGCTCGGCTTCGAGCGCAAAGCGCGAGGCGGCGTATTTCGAATGGCGGATGGTGATTTCCTGGAAATCTTCGACGCCCCACAAATTCCTATTTTGGCACACTGCGCGTAGGTAAAAGCTTGCAATTCCAAGGGTTTTCGACCCAACTTCGCTGTTCCATGCGTAGAACCCGCGGAAATAGAGATCAGGTTCTCCGTTCGGCAGCCGGCCGGCCTCAATGGGGTTGAGATCGTCGACCAGGAACACAAAGACATCGCGGTCGGAGGCATAGAGTGTCGTCGTATCTTTCGAGATGTCGACATTCGGGTTGTAGATATGGGTGGACCAGTCGAGCAAACCCGGCACCTTCCAGCGCGTGTCGCCGGTGCCGTTGCCGGCGATCTTCTGCACCGCTTCGATAAGTTCATGGTCGAATATTCTGCCGTAATCCGGGCCAGTGACCGCCCGAAGCTCGAGGCGGCCGTTCTCGATCTCGAGTGTCTTGACCTGTTCGGCCCGATGGTTGAGCAGGCCATGCTGCAGGTTTATCCCGGCGAGCGGCGCCGGAAGCTGACGCAGATAGGTGGCGGGCGCGCCGACCAGGCTGGCAAGCTGACCGAAGCTCCAGTGTGTCGGAGTGACCGGCGCGTGAGCCTCCGGCAGCATCAACTTCAGCCGCTCGGGGTTGTCGCGGGAAGCCTCAACGCGGATAGCTTCGCTCTCGACGATGCGCGTTTTGCTGCGTTCGGACCGGCGCTTGACGGAATTGTGCAGGTCGGTGAGCGACAGATAGCGCTCGTCGGCTGGCCTATTGAACCATTCCGACGACACGCGGCCAATGCTCTGGCCCTTGCTGACGTCCACCTTATAACCGTTCGACGCACCGCGTATCGGCGACTGAATTTCCATATGGGTCATGATCTTGCTCCGCGACGGACGCCGGAAGCCTCTCTCCCGGTCCTTCACCCGCCATCAGCGGACGGCCTCCCCTCTACCTCTTTCCGCATCGGCCGCCGCGCGAAGCACCAACGCCGCCGTGTACGAGCGGCAGGATTGCGCACGATGGGTAAAGATCGAAGTCGGGCTTCTCAATCCGAAGACTGAACAGGTTGCGTTGTGGGAAAAGCCATGACTCAATAGCGGCGGAGGGCGCAGCGATCTGGAGTGATGGAGGTGACGCGGCAGTTCAGAATCGGAGCTGAGTCCTACGACAACAATGCACCTGACCTGCAAACGGCGCTGAAGGCCGCCTATGAACGCAGGCAGCGACCGCTCTGTCTGTGCAAGGAACAAGGTGTGCCGATGTACATCGCGCGCATGGGCGACCAGTTCCTCGTCAAGCGCATGCCGCTGACAGGTGCGGAACACAGCCCAGCTTGCGAGTCCTTCGAGCCGCCCTACGAGCTCTCCGGTCTTGGCGCGCTGATGGGCAGTGCGATACAGCTTGACCCGACAACCGGCATGGCGGCGCTGAAGCTGGAGTTCAGCCTGTCGAAACGGGGTAACCGGGCCTCACCCGTCGGCACCGGCAACGGCGCGGTCGACAGCGTGATCGGTGAACAACGCAAGATGACGCTGCGCGGGCTGCTGCATTATCTGTGGCATGAAGCCGGCATGACGAAATGGACGTCCGCCTGGTCCGGCAAGCGGCATTGGTGGAACCTGCAATGGCATTTGCTCGAAGCCGCGAAGCATATGGCCGTGAAGGACGCACCGCTGTCAGACATCCTCTACATCCCTGAGCAGTTTCGGTCTCGGAACAGGCAGGCGATCGAGCAGCGCCGCGTAGAGGCTCTCGCCCAGGCACTGCCGCCGAAAAGTGGGCCGCGACCGCTTATGGTGCTGGTCGGCGAGGTGAAGGAGTTCGCGCCGGCCCGCTCAGGCGTGAATCTCGTCGTGAAGCATATGCCGGGGTTTCCATTCATCCTCGATGAGGGACTGTATCGCCGCCTGCAGGCTCGGTTCGAAAGCGAGATCGCGCTTTGGAGCTCGGACAACGCATCGCATCTGGTCGCTATCGCCACGTTTGGGTTGAGCGCGGCTGGTCTCGCGATCGTAGAGGAAATCGCCCTGATGGTAGTGGCGGAGAACTGGATACCTTACGAGTCCGCCTACGAAAAGCGACTGGTCGATGCCCTGGCACGAATACGGGAGCAGAGCACCAAGGGATTGCGCTACAATATGCCCCTTGATCAGCCAATGGCGGCTGCCATGTTCCTGCAGCGTCAGCCGCGTCAGGTTGCGCTCTATATCGTACCGCCGATCGCAGATGAGAAATTCGAGGCCGCGCTCGACGAATTGATCACCTCGCGGCCGGAAATGGATGCCTGGATATGGCGTATTACTGACGGCGAAATGCCGCCCTTACCGACCTGAACCGGAGCAGTCGCTATGGATGTGGTCAGTTGAGCCCGAGCTTTCTCTTCAGCTCAGCATTTTCTTTGCGCAGACGTTCGGCCAGCTGCTTCTTCAGGCGGGCATTCTCTTCCTCTAGCGCAAGGAGATCCTTCAACTCGCCGCTTTCCGGTGCAGCCGTTGCCGCCTTCTTCCACTGGTAATAGGTCTGCTCCGAAATACCGGCCTGCTTCGTGGCGCTCTTGATACTCTCCCCACGAGAGATCGACTTCTCGATCTGGCCAAGTTTTTGCGTACGCTCCCGGGCGGAGTAGATTTTGCGCGGCGCTTTCACGGCAGCAGGCGAAGCGGATTCCGAGACGACCGCTTTGGCAGTGTTCTTTGCAGCTGACCGCTTCGGTTGCGCTTTTGCTGCCTTTCTGGGCCGTGGAGCTTTTTTCTCTGCTTCAGCTATCTCTGCCTTCGCAGGTGCTTCGGTGCTGATCTGTTCTGATCCAGTTTCCTGGGGATCGGGCATAAGGTACTCCGCTTGGCGTTTGTCTCCATCTACAGCATCACTGGGCGTCACATCAGAGTCAATAAGCTGACTATCCGGCAGTTCTGTCGCCTTGGCCTCTTGCGTGGTTTCGGTAGCAATAGCGGACAGGTCAAGATCGCCCCAGATCGAGTGGTTCCGTTTGGGGCTGCCTCGCCTGTGTTTGACCTCCACGATGAATGGCCGGATCTGGCGCTTCATTAACCTGCGGATGAGGGTCTGATCAACCGTCGTCTCTGAGTTCCACCCCCAGCCCTGTGCAGCTTCAGTCGATCCGACTGCTTCGCAAAACCTGTCGAGCAGCCGATCTCGTCTTGCCCCCGCTTGACAGGAAACATGAGAGCTAGGCTCAGGACCTATTAATTGCGTTTGAGATGTAATTCACGGTCTCCAATTGGAGGCCGTGATGGGTGATTTGTTTCTGCTGAGCGAGCGCCAGATGGCGCGAATATCGCCATTCTTCCCGCTGTCGCACGGGGTGCCGAGGGTTGACGACCGGCGGGTGGTGAGCGGCATCGTCTACGTGATCCGCAACGGGCTGCAGTGGAAGGATGCGCCGGCTGGCTACGGCCCGCACAAGACGCTCTACAACCGTTTCATCCGCTGGAGTCTGATGGGCGTGTTCGACCGTATCTTCGCAGGGCTTGCCGGAGAAGGACCGAAACCCGAGCGCATCATGATCGACGCGACGCATCTGAAGGCTCATCGCACGGCGGCGAGCCTGCTCAAAAGGGGGATGTTCCCCGTCGTATCGGGCGAACCAAGGGTGGGCTGAACTCCAAGCTCCACACCGTCTGCGACGGTGAAGGCCGGCCGATCATCCTGCTTTTGTCGGAAGGCCAGATGAGCGACCACAAGGGCGCCCGCATGGTGCTCGACGCCTTGCCGAGCGCTTCACACCTGATCGCCGATCGCGGCTACGACAGCGCCTGGTTCCGGACCGAACTCGAAGCACGCGGCATCAAACCCTGCATTCCGTCGAGCCG
>NZ_MDET01000036.1 GCF_002075885.1 Manganibacter manganicus | reverse complement strand
CGTGAAGAGTTTCGGGCGCCGGCAGGCGTACGAAAGTCCCCGAGGAAGGAACCCGCGGGGCACAGTCGACGGCTATGGGGATTTCGATCTGCGGCCGATGTCGGTGATGATGCTAATGCCGCGGGAAAGCGCTGAGGTGGATGCAGACAGGCCGCTTCGTTGCTCCTTCGCGCGGTATTGGCGGCCCGGAACTGGTTCGGACGGAGCCATGTCGGCGGCGAGATTGGCGATAGACGCGGGCGGGTCCGTTACCGGAGGCGGGGCGCCTGCGGCTGAAGGATCGACCATGCCATGCCGGATCATGGAGCTTTCTCCCGGTTCGTGGCGGTTGTATCGGGCGGCCCGCGTGGCTGCCTAAAGCGTTCGAACGTCTCGATGATGATCATGCGCCCGCCACAGCAGCGGCATGGCGGCCGGAAGTCGTCCGGCACGCCTGATGTGTCGTCGTCAGGCGGCGCGGCGACATCCAGGAGTTCGCGGGCGAGCGCGAGACTGGCCTTGCGGGCGGAGCCAGCGAGCAGGCCGTAGTGCCGGATGCGGTGGAAGCCGCGCGGCAGGACATGGATCAGGAAGCGGCGGATGAACTCATCAGCCGCGAGCGTCATCACCTGCTGCCGGTCCGCGCCATTGCGGCGATAGTCCTTGTATCGGAAGGTGACGCCTCTCTCATCGATGGCGATGAGGCGGCTGTTCGAGATCGCCACACGGTGGGTGTAGCGCGACAGGTAGGCGAGCACCGCCTCCGGGCCGGCGAACGGCGCCTTGGCATAGACGACCCAGCGCTTATTCCTGACAGGAGCAAGGTGGCGCAGGAAGGCTCGGCGCTGGGCCAGGTGCGCCAGCGATCCGAAGACGGCGAGCCGGCCAGCGTCGTGCAGCGCGACCAACCGGGAGAGGAATAGGCGGCGGAACAGCTTGCCGAGCACGCGCACCGGAAGCAGGAAGGCCGGACGTGAGTTGATCCATCGGCTTCCGTCCGGCGCGATGCCCCCGCCCGGCACGATCATGTGCACGTGCGGATGGTGCGTCATCGCCGAGCCCCATGTGTGGAGCACGGCGGTGATGCCGATGCGCGCGCCGAGGTGTTTTGGATCGGCGGCAATCGTCAGCATCGTCTCCGACGCCGCCTTGAACAGCAGGTCATAGACAGCCGTCTTGTTCTGGAAGGCGATGTCGGCGACTTCGGCCGGCAGCGTGAACACGACGTGGAAGTAACCGACAGGCAACAGATCGGTCTCGCGCTCGGCGAGCCATGCCCGCGCAGCAGCGCCCTGGCACTTCGGGCAGTGCCGGTTACGGCAGGAGTTGTAGGCAATCCGCCACTGGCCGCAGTCCTCGCAGGCTTCGACATGCCCACCAAGGGCCGCGGTGCGGCAGTTCTCGATCGCCGACATCACCTTCAACTGGTCGAGGCTCAGATGTCCGGCATGGGAGATCCGATAGGCAGGACCAGCAGCATGGAAGATATCGGCGACCTCAAGCGAGGCCCGCACGGCTCAGCTGTCGGGCGCAGACTCTTCCATTTTGAACAAGCCAAGCCGATCGAGCGGACTTGTCACCGAGCGCACGGTACGTGTCGCAACCTTGGTGTAGAGAGCCGTGTTGTTCAGCTTGGCGTGACCGAGTAGCACCTGAATGACGCGGATATCGACGCCGTCTTCCAGAAGGTGGGTGGCAAACGAATGGCGCAGCGTATGCAATCCGACCCGCTTGTCGACGTCGGCCTTCCTTGCGGCTTCGACCACGACGCGGTGAAGTTGGCGTGTGCTGATGGGCCTCAGCGTGTTGATGCCCGGAAAGAGCCAGCCGTCCCGCCGCATGACGCCCTGCCGGTGGCCGACTTGCCACCATTGACGCAAAAGCGTGAGCAGATCCTCTGACAGCATGGCGTTGCGTCCACGCCCGCCCTTGCCGCGCTCCACTCGCAGGAGCATGCGCTCGCTGTCGACGTCAGCGACCTTGAGCGAAGCGACCTCGGAGACGCGCAGTCCCGAGCCATAGGCAACGGCCAGCGCCGCCTGATGCTTGAGACAGGTCGTGGCGTCGAGCAGGCGCGTCACTTCCTGACGGCTCAGAACCACCGGCAGTTTGCGCGGCTGCGCCAGCCGCACGAGGCGGCGGGCAAGATCAGGGCGATCAACCGTGGTATTGAAGAAGAACCGCAGCGCTGACACAACGCTGTTCATCGTCGGCACCGGGACACCCTCGCTTTGCTGCCATATCTGGAAGCGGCGCAGATCATCCGCTGACGCCGTATCGGGAGACCGCCCGAGAAAGCTGGCAAGCCGTCCGATGTCGCGGAGATAGTTGCGTTGGGTCTCGTGCCCGAAGTGGCGCAGGTTCATGTCGTCGATCAGGCGTTGACGAAGCGGGCTGATCGTGGGCGAGTTCGGTTGGTTGTGCATGGTCAGGCTCCTTGTTGAAGAAGCCCGTCATGCTCTGCCCGCGCCGAGCGACGCTCAATGCAGAGCGCGATGGTCGCCCTGTACCTTCTACCTCAGTCGCACGCGCCTTCCCGCGCAGCGGGTTCGTTCGACGGCCCCTGAACAGCCAGATGGCTTCGCGCTCCCACGTAATGAGCAGGCCGTCGTGCCGCGGATTCAACCGTTCGCTCGCTGGCTAAGCCAGATGCTACCGACAACCAATGCGATACCGGAAATCTGAAGCAGGCTCAGCGTTTGTCCGAGGAAGCTCCATCCAAGCAGCACCGCCGTAAGCGGACTGAGAAACAAGAGCGATGATACGACCGACGGGGCCAATCGCCCGATGCCTCGAAACCAGAGAGCATAGGTGATAGCCGCGCCGATCAGGCCGAGCCATACCAGCCCTAGAAGGTTGGATGCCGTCGGAACCGGGATGAAATGTCCTGGGAGCAGAACAACGGGAAGCAAAAGCAAGCCACCGGCTGTCAGTTGCCATGCTGTAAAGGTCAGCGGCGATACCGGAGACCCCCATCTGCGCGCCAAAATACTCCCGAGTGCCATGGATGTCGCGCCGGCAAGGCCAGCCGCAACACCGATAGCGTCGAGCGCGGCGCTGGGCGTCAAAACTAGTAGGGCGACGCCACCCATCCCGACAAGGGCACCAATGATCGTGGATGGGCGAACAGGGCTGGAAAGCAGAAAGGAAGCCAGAAAGACGACGATCAGGGGTTGCGCCGAAAGCACGGTGCCGGCAACGCCTCCGGGAAGCCGGTAAGCAGCGACGAACAGCATGCTCAGGAAAATCGAGATGTTGAGAGCGCCAAGCACGAACGTGCGCAGCCACCAGATCCCAGTCGGCAATTTCCGCACAATCATCAGCAGCAGCAAGCCTGCGGGCAACGCTCGCAGCATGGCAACCGTCATGGGAGAAAATCCCTGCAAGAATTCTGTCGTCACAAGATAGGTGCTGCCCCATATGACGGGTGCAATCGCCGTCAGCGAGAGGTCGGAGATATTCGTTTTCATGACAACTGCAGGACCTCGGAGAGTGGCTGACGTGGCTTCTGCGGCCAGTTGCCCGGTGCGGCGCGGCCGACAGCGAGAAGCATCACTGGTGTCTCATTTTGAGCGAGGGCGAATTCCCGAGTCACGGCGTCGGCATCGAAACCGCCCATAAGTCCGGACGCGAGATTCATGGCTTCGGCGGCATACATGAGCGTCGCCGCGCCAAGGGTGGCCGAGCGTATCGCCTCATCGCGAGCTGCTCGAGGTTCGGCGTATTGCGCCCTTACGTTCTCCTGCCATGCCGAAGCCATGTCTCGTTGCATATGCCCGGCTTCGATGAACGGCCGCAGCCGGTCGGCAAGAGCCGTGTGGTCGGGCGATTGCCCGCAAATGATGAATGTGACGGCAGCCTCGGAAACCTTGACCTGGCCGTAGGCGAGTTCGCGCAATTTTGCCTTCGCGTCCGATGTTCGGGCCGCGATGAAGCGCCAGTTTTGTAAATTGTACGCCGTCGGCGCGCGCGTCGCGAGGCGAACGAGTTCTTCAATTTCGGCGTCCGTGAGATGGTGCGACGTATCGAATTGATTGGCGGATACTCGGCGCTCGATAAGGTTGATCGTTGGATGAAGCATCGTGAAAATTCCTCTGACACTGTTGCATCAGAGATAAAGAATTCACTTTTGGATGATAATAAGCTCTATATGAAAGAAACTCTTATCAATTGGAAGATAATGAAATGGACCGCTTCACGGCTTTGCAGGTCTTTCGGCATGTGGCGGAGTTGGGCAGCTTTGCGGAAGCATCTCGCAAGCTGGGTCTTTCGCCACCGGCCATCAGCAAGAATGTAGCGGAGCTTGAAACACATCTCGGGGTGCGGCTGATCAACCGGACGACGCGGCGCATGGCGCTGACCGAAGAGGGAAAGACCTATCTCGACCACGTCACCCGGGGCCTTGATGCGTTGAGCGACGCAGACACGGCACTCTCACATGTCAAGACGTCGCCGTCAGGCACCCTGCGCGTGAGTGCGCCCATGACAACCGCACTCGTGCGGTTTTCCGAGGCAGTTCCGGAATTTCTTTCGCGTTACCCGGAACTGAAGCTCGACCTGCATCTCGATGACCGTCGCGTCGACATCATTCGCGAAGGATTCGATCTTGCGATACGTGGCAGCAGCAATCTCGAAGATTCAAGCCTGATTGCAAGAAAGCTGGCGGTGATGCCGCATGTGCTGTGCGCCGCTCCGGCTTATTTCAAGCTGCATGGAAAGCCGATAACGCCATCCGATCTGAAGACGCTGGACCACGTCCGTTTTCTTTTTGGCGGGAATGTCGATGTCTGGGAATTCAAGAAGGGTGGGCGCACCGAACGGATTGTGGTCCAGGCTCGCTACTCGGTAACTTCGAGCCTGGCGGTGCGTGACGCGCTACGCGGCGGTTTCGGCGTCAGCCTGATTCCGCTTCCGTATGTTGAGGAAGATTTGCGAAACGGGCGGCTGCAATCAGCCCTGGATGACTGGACAACCACAGAAATCACACACTACGCGGTTTATCCATCACGCCAGCATCTTGCGCCAAAAATCCGCGTCTTCCTCGACTTTTTAATCCAACAGTTTAATCATGCCCCGTCAGCTTTCGAATGAGCGCTGAGGCTGACGCTCTGTCCGGAATCGAGTCGTCAGTCGAATGACCGCGCTTTGGGTGGAAAGGACAGACCGCTTTCACCGCCTTTTGTCGAACCGAAAGACCTTGTCCGCTATGCGCTGCTCTGCTCAATGCACAGACCGGATGATTGGCCTGCCTGGCTCCACGCCGCCGGCGTGACGACGGTCGATGGCAACAGCGGCGTCAAATTCGAGAATTCGGCGCTCGCCTACCAGGCGGCAATCGACGAGTGCGGCATCGTCATGGCGCAGCGCGCTTTTGTAGAGGACGACCTGCGTGCGGGCGTCTGATCGCTCCTTGCAGGCTGAGAGTGCCGACGGAGGGTGCCTACTATCTGGTCTATCCGCGTACGAAGCAGCCGCCGCCCCTGATCCGTACGTTTGAAAACTGGATCGTGCAGCAAGCGGCCGAATTGGAGGAAGCCGACGGCGATCACAATCACGATCACCGGGATCGTTAATGCCGATGACGGCGTCTATGTCAGGCTAAGCGCTCGGTGCAGGCCCTCTGCCACAGTGGCCTGGTGCTGGGTGCCAATGCCGCAGAGATCGGCTGCGGAACGGCTGGTTTCCGTGCATTTGACGTCAGAAAAGGCTCCAGCAGGATTTCTCTGCTGGAGTCACTCAACGTCGCAGTCCTCTTTGCCCGCGTCGGAAGCAAACTTTCTATCGCGGGCAACGCTGACCAAGACATGCTCGCGAAGGCGGTTACTGGCCGTTTCCAGCGTGCCGGTTTCGAGGGCATCAATAATTCCCTGGTGTTCGCTCACGATCCGACTGCGATCGACGACACCGCGACCCAGGAATATCTGCGAGAAACGCCTGCCGTGATAGAGCGTCTCGTGTGCGGCCGACAGGAATTCGTTCCTTGCAAGTCCGACGAGTATCTTGTGGAACTCCCAGTTGGCATCCTGAAATTCCGTCATCTGTGTAACGCCTGAACCCTCGTCGCTGGCGATACGCGCATTGGCATCTTTAAGCCGTGAAATCGTTTCCGGCGAGATGGGCTCCTTATTGAGCAAGAGGCTTTGTGTCTCAATGAGGACCCGCGCCGTCGCCCATTGGATGAATTCCTCCTTGGTCGGAGGCGGGGCAACCCGGTAGCCGACGTTTTCCCTGAAGACGACCAGCCTTTCGGCACTTAGCATCGCCAGCGCTTCACGGATAGGAGTGGCACTGATGCCGAACTCTTTGGAAAGCGCATTGATGTTGAGTCGGTCCCCGGCCTTGAACCGTCCGCTCTGAATTCGAATTCTCAACTCGTCATTGAGTTGGCTCACCAGGTTGCGAGAGCGTACCACTAGTCGTTTGACAACCGCATTGTCCGTCATTCTAAGGCTTGTCCCTGTGGCGAACATAGATCGGCCAGAAAAGCAATGCCAGAATTGCCAGCAGGCATAGTGCCGATACTGGGGAAGTCAGCATCGGCAAATGCGAGCCGCCGGTCGCCATAAGCCCGACACGGTAATATTTCTCGACGATTGGGCCCAGCACGACTCCGATGACGAAGGGGGCGACGGGAACACGGCCCATGGTCATAATAAGACCCAGCACGCTGAATGCAGCCATGATGCCAACATCGAACCAGCGGTTTGCGAGGGCAAAACTTCCCAGAACACTGAACACTGCAATGAAGGGAAACAAGATCGAGCTGCGCACGCGGGTCAGGTAGATCACCAACTGAGAACCGTACCACATTACACCAAGCATGACGATGCTGGCGAGCAGCATAGCCGAGATCATCACGTAGACAATCTCGGGGTTGTTGCGGAAAAGATAGGGGCCGGGCTGGATGTGGTGGATGGTGAGCGCCCCGATCAGAACCGCGTCAATGACGCTGCCGGGAATACCCAGCGCAATGAGCGGAATAAGCGCGCCGCCGACGGTGGCATTGTTGCCCGCTTCCGAAGCAATGATGCCGTCTAAGTTGCCTTTCCCAAAGGTCTCCGGCTCGCGTGACTGCGCTTGCGCCGCCGAATAGGCGATGATCGATCCGATGTTGCCGCCGATACCGGGCAGGATGCCAACGGCGACCCCGATGATGCTCGACCGGATCAGCGACCAGGTATGACGGATCAGTTCCGGGATTGGGATCGAAAGCGTGGAGAAGGGCTCCGCATCCTTGGTCGCTCTTTCCTCCTGTCCAAACGCCCACGACAAGACCGATCCGCCGGCGAATAAGCCGACAAGAACCGGAAGCACGTCGAAGCCGGTGGCAAGATCCAATATGCCGAAGGTCAGCCGGTAGTCGCCGCCGATCGGGTCCGTGCCGACCATCGCAATCAGCACGCCGAAGAAGCCTGATATCAGGCCCATGAGGAAGTCGCCGCGACTGACGGCCACGATGGTCATAAGGGCAAGCAGACAAAGACCAAACAGGTCGAACGGACCGAACTTAAGGGCAAGCCGAGCCAGCGGTACGGAGACAGTTGCGAGGAATAGCCAGGATATGATGCTGCCGACGAAAGACGAAAACACCGCCCAAGCGAGGGCCTTCTCGACTTTGCCGGATTTGGCCAGTGCGTGCCCGTCGAACGTCGTCAAGATGGAGGACGGTGTTCCGGGAATACCGAGAACGACCGCCGTGACCGCGCCTCCGGAAATGCCGCCGACATACATGCCTATCAGGAGCGAAAGCGCGTTGGCGTCACCCATGTAGAAGGTCAGGGGCAGGGTAAGTGTAATCAGCATCAAGGCGGTCAGGCCCGGAATGCCGCCCACGATGATACCCATGACCGTTCCCACCACGAGGAAAAAAAGCCTCATGGGTTCAAGCCCGGCAAAAAGCGCCTGGATCAGATAGTCCGACATGAAGCGTCTCCGAAACCATGACCGAACAGGGCCATGGATGTCTGAAGCAGTCTGCTGCTTCTTTCGCGGGGTTTACTTTTTGCCCAGGCCGGCCGCTTTTGCGGCATCCTGCGTGGCGGAGAGACCTGCGGCGAGTGCGGCTTCGGCGTCCTTGCCGCGCGTGAAAGTTGGATCGATCAGAAGCTCTTTGAGGGACTTCCTGGTCGCCTCGTCGTTCATCAGCTTTTCCAATGCGTCGGCGAACCTGTCGATGCGCTCCTGTGGCGTGCCCTTGGGCATGTACCAGTAATAGTCGAGCACCATGCGGACATCGACACCCTGCTCCTTGGCTGTTGGAACATCGGGATAGTCCGCATTGCGATCGTCATCGAGGACGGCGATGAAACGAAGCTCATTGGTATCCCGGAAAGGGGCGGCATCTGCTGTGGTCAGCACGCCGACAGCGGCCTGCCCGCCAAGCAAAGCAGTCACGGTCTGCGTCGCGCCGCCTGTCTGCACATAACGGAACTTGGCGCCACCGCCGCGCGCCGCCGCGAGCGCGATGGACAGATGATTGGGTGCACCAATATTGACGCCGGCCACGATGCTGTCTGGCTTCTCCTTGGCGGCGCCGAATAGATCGGCAAGAGATTTATAGGGAGAATCGGCGCGTACCGCGATCATGTTCGGCACCGCCGTGGTGCCTGCAACGACCGCGAAATCCTTGTAGCTGAAATCTGTCTTGCCCAGTGCATAGAGGCTGTGGAGCGCAACGTGGTTGAGGAGCACGGTGTAGCCGTCCGAGCCAGCAGTCAGCACCTGACGGCTGCCGATTGCGGTGCCTGCGCCCGGCACATTGACGATGACGACCGGAACGCCGAGGTCCTGCTGCAGGCCGGGCTGCAGCATGCGCGCAAAGATGTCGCTTCCGCCACCGGCTGCCAGCGGCACAATCACGCGGATCGGCTTTTGCGGATAGTCGGCACCGAGCGCCGTCCCGATGAACGATGCCAGCAGGGCGATAACGCCCAGTATTCTTGCTGTTGTTTTCATTTCTTCCTCCCTGCAAACGATCGAGCTAGAAGCTCGTGGTGACGTCGATGATGAAAACCTTCGTGAAGATAAGTTCGAGGGCGAAAGCGCTGATCGCCAGTATGATTGCCAGAGGTGGGCTGAAGCGCTTTTCGCTGAAGAGTGCTTGCGTGGCGATCAGGAAGGCGGCGGTGAGCCAGCCGAGGCCGATCGTGCGCGAGGCCAGTGCTACTGCGTAGGCTCCGAAGATGATGACAAACAGCACGCCGCGCCAGTCGATCGGTTTGATGGCCTCGGCTTCAATTTGTGCTGCGTTGCGCTTGCTTAAGGCCATCGCGAGAGCCATTACGGCAAGCAGGATAATGGCAATCGCCGTTGCCTGCGGAACCCTTGCCCCTCCCACCGGCTCGAAAGTGGGTGCGGGGATGGACAGGCTTTGCCAAAAGAACAGCAGGGCGACGATGGCTGTCAGCCCGACAAAGACTGCGCGGCATATACGCGAATTCAGCATGGCTGCTTCTCCAGACCGAAACGGGTGAAGATTTCCGGCGGCGCTTCATGCTCCCTTAGAAGCCGTGCAATCATATCGCGGCATCGCTGCGCGATTTCAGGTTGCGACAACGGCGTTTGCTGCAGCGGATCTGCTTCGAGATCGTACAGCGCGTCCTGCGCGTCGAGCAGCGGATAGCGCCTTACCATATTGGCCTTTGCTTCCGGGTGCATGCGCAGCCGCCACACCGGAAAACCGCGGGCATAAGAGAGATCGTCGACTACCTCGGCATCCTCGAATTCGATATGCTCGAAAAAGGTGCGCATGTGGGTGGGCATCAAGGTGTATTGGTAGAGTTGGTCCTCTTGCTCCTCCAGCGGATAGCGAAAATAAGAATGGCGTCCGTCGGTGAAGTTCAGCGCGGCTCCGAACTGCCCGAACAGAACTGCCTCGTGCAAACCGTCCGTCTCTCCTGACAGGCAGGAAAGCAGGCTTCTTCCACCAACCTCTTCTGGAATGGGGATACCGAACACGTCCAGGAAGGTCGGCATAAGATCGGTCGTTTGCGTAAGGCCGGGAATACGGCGCTCGACCGGCATCATGGAAGCCGGCGCGGCAACCAACAGCGGAATGCGCGCGACCTCGTTAAAGAAGGGAGGTCGGTTCTTGCCCAGGAATTCTTTCTCGCCAAGAAGTAGTCCGTGGTCCGTGGTGAGGATGACGACGGTGTCGTCCCACAAATTATGGGCGTCCAGAGCATCGAGGAGGCGGCCCAACTGGCTATCGCAACGTTGGACGAGCGCTTCGTAACGCCGCCTCAACTGCGTCAGGCGAGCGTCATCGAGCCGGTTTTCACCATAGACCGGCCAGTCGAATATCTTGCCGCCGAGCGCAGTCTCGTCGGCGAGTGCAAGATCGCTATCGAGGAAGAAAGGCTCATGCGGATCAAAGCATTCCAGATGCAGGAACCAGTTGTCCACCTTTGCGTGTGCGCCGACAAAATCGACCGCGGCATCAAGGCATTGGTTGAGGGGAAATTTATCTGTGACCGCCAGATGTCGGTGATTTGCGTAGTAGGCTGTCTTGCCATTTGGATCGAGCGACAGATCTCTCTGCGAAGGATCGAAGCGCTCCTGGTAAGCTGCCAGGCCCGGCTCGATCATCGAGCGCCACTTGTCCTTCTCCTGTCCGCGAATGAACTCGTAGCTGTCGTAACGGCCGTGGTAGCCGAAGCCGCCATCCTCGAAATAGTGATAGTGGTCGGTGATGAGATGGCTGTAGATACCTGCCTCGCGCATTTCGCCGGCGAAGGATCGGTCGAACGGCTCAAGCGGCCCCCAACCCCGGTGCAGGAAATTCAGCCGCCCAGTGTGAATTTCCCGACGCGCGGGAATACACGGCAGGCTACCAGCATAGTGATTGTCAAAGACGCACCCGCGAGCCGCGAGCCGGTCCATATTGGGAGTGGCGACCGGTCCACCATATGGACCGATTACATTGCGATTAAGGGAATCGAAAAGGACGAAAATACACTTCATTCCTCAAAATCATATATGATCGATGATTTTGTCAAGCTGTATGCACGGCGCTGTGCCAAGGCCGAAAAGGCGATCGGTGCCGGCGAACTGAAACTTCTGGCCGTGTGGAGACGATGCTGACGCAGATGGGTAGAAGCTTCTCCGAGGCCAAGCTGGCGGTCGCCAGCGTCCGCGTGACCCCGAATTTGAACTCTCCGCAAATGCATCCGAGACAGGTAAAGCTATTGGGCATCGCGGACATCTATTGATTGGCTCGCCTTCAAACAGTCACCGTCGACTGAAATTCAACGGTTGACCAATCATTATATAAGTCCAACCGTGCTTGGGATGGGCAACGTGATTGTCGCGCGGTTTTGATCACTGTTTCCAGTCCTGGCGTCGCCAAGGGCACCTTGGTCCAAAGGTGGATTTTTGTTTCGCCCCGGCAAATCCATCGGTTCTTCGGGTTTGCATGCCCGCCATGTGACCGTTGCGACCAGAAATATGAATAAGAAAGGAAGCGTTATGTGCGGTCTGGTTTGTCTGTGGAATGTGGGGAACGAAGAAATGGCCGCACGGATGATCGTGAAACTCGAGCATCGCGGTCCCGATGCAACGCAGATCACCAGCCTAAAGGGCGCGCCGGTCATCATGGCGCATAGCCGCCTCTCGATCATCGGGCCGCAAGATGGTGCACAACCCATCATCCAAGGTACTGATATGCTGATCGCCAATGGCGAAATCTACAATCATGCCGATCTGCGCGCCATCCTCGGCAAGGACATCTTTCAGACCGCCAGCGACAGCGAAACTATCCTGCATCTCTTCCGCTCCAGGGCTGCACGCTGGGTCGATCGGCTGGACGGGATGTTCGCATTCGTTCTCGCCACGCCCGATCGCATCGTCGCCGCCCGCGATCCCCTCGGCATAAAGCCACTTTATGTGGCGCGGATCGGGGAGGGACTTGCCTTCGCTTCCGAGCTGAAAGCATTCGATGGGCTAGGCCTGCAAACGATCGAAACGGTTCCGCCCGGCACACTTTATGACAGTCGCGATGGCTGGCGCCAATGGTATCGTATGCCGCAAGGTGCAGCGCGGGCGGAACCCGGCCTCGATGTCGAGGCCACGGCGCGTGAATTGCGTCTGGTGATCGAGGCGGCGGTCGCCAAATGGATGGTTGCCGATGTCGAAGTGGGTTCATTCCTCTCCGGTGGCCTCGACAGCTCGATCATCGCAGCGATTGCTCAGCGCCAACTCAAGCAGGCGGGTAGGGCACCGCTGAAAACCTTTTCCGTCGGCACCGCCGGCTCCCCCGATCTGATCGCAGCCAAAGCGGTCGCTGCCCATATCGGCTCCGATCATGACGAATATGTTTTTACCAGCGATGATCTGGTCGAAAACCTGCCTCACGTGATTTACCATCTCGAAAGCGCTGATATCGACCTGGTGCGCAGCGCCATTCCGACCTTGTTCGCTGCCAGACTGGCACGACGACAAGTCAAGGCTGTGCTGACAGGAGAGGGTGCCGATGAGCTTTTCGCGGGCTATACCTATCATCATGCCTATGTCGACGATCCGCGCGCCCTGGCGGACGAATTGACGCGCAGCCTTGGGACGATGCACAACATCAACCTGCAACGTGTCGATCGGATTTCAATGGCGGAATCGCTTGAAGCGCGAACGCCCTTCCTTGATCGGGACCTTATTGCTTTCGCTCAATCAACCCCGGCAGAACTGAAATTGCGCCGTACCGATCCTGATAGGATTGAATCGACCGGCCCTACCACCGAGAAATGGTTGCTTCGAAAAGCCTGTGCCGACTTGCTGCCTGAGAGCCTGGTCTGGCGAAAAAAGGCTCAGTTCGATGAAGGCTCCGGGACTGTGGCAGCATTGCAGGATGCGTTGCAAACGCTGACCGGTAACACCGGCGTAATTGACCGCGTCCAGGAAGGCGCCTTTTACGAGAAGACCCTGCGTGACCGCTTTGTCGATCCCGACCTTATTCTCGCCAATGCCGGACGATGGGTAGCCGATCGCGTGGCTGCGTAACAATTCCAAAGGTTTTTTCGCAAACCGCAGGTAACGCCAACGCACCCAGGCCACCACGACCTGCGGCAGATCACCATGTCAATTAACATATGAAGGCCCGTAGATATGTCTTCTTGCGGACCAACCCCGTTAAGGCGACGCCATCCCGACAGGATATGCCTTTGGCGCAGTAGCAAAAGCCGGAAAATTCGCCTTGGAGGCTACGGGCCCTGCTTCGGTCGCATCGGCTGATCACGCGCCGGTCGTGATCTTAGCTGCTGCCCCGGAACTTCAGAAAACTTCTGCTTGCATCCGCTTGATGGCGCGTCAAAGCTTGGGCGATACCCCTTTGGTCCTGAAGCGGGAGAATCTGGGAGGAGGATATGCAGCAGTTCAGAACCCTTTTTGTGGCCATTACACTGGCGCTGACCACGCTGTCTGCCGCGTTCGCGGCATCGCCCGCGCCTGCCGAAGGCCAGAACGGCATGGTGGTGACGGCACAGCATCTGGCCTCGCAAGTCGGCATCGATGTGTTGAAAAGAGGTGGTAACGCTGTCGATGCCGCAGTTGCGGTCGGCTATGCGCTGGCCGTCGTCTATCCGACAGCTGGCAATCTCGGCGGCGGCGGGTTCATGACCATTCGCTTAAAGGACGGAAAGACGACTTTTCTAGACTTTCGCGAGCGGGCGCCGCTTGCCTCCACCAAGACCATGTATCTCGACAAGGACGGCAATCCTATCGACGGTGCCAGCACCGACGGCTATCTTGCGATCGGCACTCCGGGCTCCGTTGCCGGCTTCGAAACGGCTCGTGAAAAATATGGCACCATGGAGCGCGGGGAACTGCTGGCGCCGGCCATCGAGCTGGCCACGGAAGGCTTCGTGCTTGAGCCGGGCGATATAGCTTCGTTCGCTAACGGCAACGCCATGCTGGCCAAGGACCCGGCGGCGGCGAAGATATTCTTGAAGGACGGCAAGCCGCTCGAACTTGGCGCAAAATTGGTGCAGACCGATCTTGCCAAGTCGCTGAAAGCGATTTCGGAAGAGGGCAGCAGCGCCTTCTACAAGGGCGAGATCGCCGACCTTATCGTCAAGGCTAGTGAAGCCAATGGCGGCATTCTGGCGAAGGAGGATTTTGAACAATACAAGGTGCGCGAGCTTGCGCCGGTGCAATGCAGTTACCGAGGCTATGACATCGTTTCCTCACCGCCGCCGTCCTCCGGCGGGCTGGTGATCTGCGAAATCCTCAACGTACTGGAAGGATACCCGATCTCCTATCTCGGCTATGGCTCCGCCGAGACGATACGGCTGATGGTCGAGGCCATGCGCCATGCCTATGTCGACCGGAATACCGCACTTGGCGACCCGGATTTCGTGGAAAATCCGGTGACGAGGCTGACCAGCAAAGCCTATGCCGAGGAAATCCGCTCCCGCATCGATCCGTACCGGGCAGGCGTCAGTAAAGCCCTGACGATCAATGGCGGCACGGAGTCGAAAGAAACCACGCACTATTCGATCATCGACAAGGACGGCAATGCGGTTGCCGTCACCTATACGCTGAACGGCTCTTTCGGCATCGGCAAGGTGGCCGAGGGAACCGGCATCCTTCTCAATAACGAGATGGACGATTTCACCATCAAACCCGGCGTGCCGAACCTCTACGGACTGGTGCAAGGCGAGGCCAACGCGATCGAGCCGCGCAAGTCGCCGCTGTCGTCGATGAGCCCGACCATCGTCTCGAAAGATGGCAAGCCGTTCATGGTGATCGGCAGCCCCGGCGGGTCGCGCATCATTACGATCACGCTGGAAGCCATCATGAACGTAATCGACCATGGCATGAGCCTGCAGGAGGCGATCGATGCACCACGCATCCATCACCAATGGTTGCCGGACAAAGTCTATATGGAGCCTTATGCGCTGTCGCCCGATACGCTCAGGTTGCTGGCCGGCATGGGGTATGACGTCGGCATCGATCCAGACTGGACGATCTGGGGCGAGGCGGCCGGCATCCTCATCGGGGGTAAGAACCTGAAGGAGATCGAGGCGGGTGATGGCGCGCGCTACTATGGAGCCATCGACAGTCGGGCGAGTTCCGGCGCGGCAATCGGGTACTGAGGAGCGACGTGCCAGCAGCTTTCGTCCAGGCTACTGCCATGCTGTCGCTAACCCGATCCATTACGCCCTGATCTGGTCGCGCTGAGGCTAACGACCACCGGACGCGGTGCTCCTACGGAGCGCCGCGATCCTTCAGAGAAACCAGCAGCTAGATCAACGACTGCGATACAAAAAGACCGCCGATCGACAGGCGCCGCCTGGTGCAACGCGCGGTAATCTTTGGTTCCTAAGCGTTGCGGGCATTTCTCCGTGACAGAACGGGGAGCATGAGCAATTGTGGGGCACTGCCTGAACAGGGTATTGCACCGGGATTGGGAATCTGGCGGGGCCTTGAGCGTGTGAAGAGGGCAAGACGGACCGGGGCAAAGAAGACGGGCGGAAACTCATCTGTCGCCGACGACTGGCTGAAGGACGTGAGCCCGATGGTGTGGCGCCGGGTGCAGGTGCCATCGACCATGACGCTGCGCGAATTTCACGGTGTCCTACAGGTCGCCATGGGATGGGAAAGCATCCACCTTTATCAGTTCATCATCCATACGGCGCGTTACGGCTCCTGGGAGACGAGCGCGCGATCGCCTGACATTCGGCTGGGCGATCTGAAGCTGCGCAAGGGCAGCCGGTTTCTTTACGAATACGACCTCAACATTCCGTGGGCGCACGAGGTCCGGCTTGAGGGGCGACGGCCTGTCGGCGCCGAATTCCGCCATCCCGTCTGCACCGGAGGGGTTGGAAATTGCCCGCAGGAGGACTGCGGCGGCCCTGAAGGCTGGATGTAGCGTCAGGACAACGCCTTCGGCTACGAGATGATCAACGATCTGGAGACAGCGACGGAGGTCTTGCAGGAAATCAGCGAAGCAACGTCCTTTGTAGCATTCGATGGTCCTGATCGTGCCGAAGAACTCCGTGACGCACTCGAGCGGATCGAGGAGCGCGCGAGTTGGCTGGGGCAACCGTTTGAGCGCCGAAAAGTGAGTGAGCGCCTGCGGCAGGGCGAGCATCTGATCCTTATGCATCAGGAGATGTGATCCGCCTCGCGCCTCGATCTTTTCGAAAGCAGATCGACCGCCAGGAGAGCGGCGTCATCGCCGCGATTGTGCCGGATCCCCGACCTGAACGAATTTCCGGCGCAGGGTCGCAGCGGTGGTTTCGGCGTAGTGACGGGTGGTTTCGATATTCTTGTGACCGAGGAAGCGCTGCACGTCGGTGATGTCCATGCCGAGCACACGAGTTTCGTCGCCACGGTATGACGCAGCACGTGCGGATAGACCCGCTTTGTGATCCCGGATTTTCTGGCCACTTGCCCTGACCGATGCGCCGACGACTGTAGGTGTAGGGCGTTGTTTCCTTGCCGCGCTCCCGGCTCTGGAACAGCGGGCCGGCGCGACGGATGCCGATATGAAGCCGGAGCATCTGCGCCAGATCCCTTCTGGAAAACTCATTGCAGGGAGGTGGAATGCGGGTGTGTCTGGTACTGGAAATGATCGATGATGACGGTGAACCGATCGCGGCCGAAATCGTTTCTGATTTTAAGAAGGTCACGAAGGGCGCCGAGGATCTCGGCCTGTCGCTGGCCGAGGCCAAAGCCCTTCTTACGAAATTGCAGCAGGCAATGGTGGAGACGCAGGTGGAACTCTGGCTGCGGGAAAACCGCGAGCACGCCGGCCGCCGCCTGCGCAGCAAAGGCAGCTATCCCGTTACCGTCCGCACCCTGTTCGGCGACGTGCGCCTGAAAAGCCCACGTTATTATCTGCCACGGTCGGCCGATGGATGCGGCCCTGCAACGTTCTCGCCCCTGCGCGAACTGATCCCCGGTCACACCGTGCCCGAGCGCCTTTTTCTGGAAACGCGGTGGGCCTCGCTGTACCCTATGCCGCCGCGGCGGAGTTGCTGACCGATGTGCTGCCGATCAATAGTGGGGCCAACGCCCCGACGGTCCGGCAGCATGCGCTGCGGGCCGCCAGCCGTATCGAGCGGGAATTGACGGAAGAACGCGTCTCTTTCATGCAGGATTCCTGTCCGCGCGACTGGATGAACCTGCCAATTCCCGACGGTCGTATCGTCATCGGCCTTGATGGCGGGTACATCCGGGACCGCAATGACCGGAAGAAGAACTTCGAACTGATCGTCGGCCAATCGCTGCCCGAAGACGGCGATCTCCGCTATATCGGCTTCGTCCATGGCTACGACGGCAAGCCGCAGCGTCGTGTCCTCGACCACCTCAAAAAGCAGGGCGTTCAGGCCAATCAGGATATAACCTTCATCACGGATGGTGGTGACGAAGTCCGTTCGCTCGCCGAAATGATCGCGCCGGGAAGCGAGCATGTGCCGGACTGGTTCCATATCACTATGCGCATCACGGTCCTTCGCCAGTTCGCCCAAGGCCTCGAAAATCATGACGAGCAGGCTGGGCAGGACATGCTTGATACCCTCCGCAGGATCAAATGGCATCTCTGGCACGGCAATGCCTACCGGGCCCGTGAGGAGATCGATGATCTGCTTTATGATGCGGAGCCGCCGAAACTGATTATCCGAACATGCGCAAGTTCCGGACGGCCATCGGCGACTTCCAGTTCTACATCGCCTCCAACAGTGCAAGCCTGATCAATTACGGCGAACGCCGTCATCAGCAAGCGGTTCGCCAAGAAACAGCAGATGCAGTAAAGGTGCCGAGCTCCATGATTGCTTTGAAGGCTTCGAGTTGGCGGACATTCATGGAGGCAAGCTACCAAAATATGGAATTGATTGCTGAACCTTTCTTATGCGCCGGTTACCGGATCGCCCCGGAACAGCGCAAAGAAGCATCCTGCCGCCGCCTTGGGGACGCTCCTTGCCCCGCCCTTAAGCTCGCTCGCTGCGCTCGTCGCTGGCGGGGACCCCGGTATGGCCAGAC
>NZ_MDET01000035.1 GCF_002075885.1 Manganibacter manganicus | reverse complement strand
GAACGAACCCGCTGCGCGGGAAGGCGCGTGCGACTGAGGTAGAAGGTACAGGGCGACCATCGCGCTCTGCATTGAGCGTCGCTCGGCGCGGGCAGAGCATGACGGGCTTCTTCAACAAGGAGCCTGACCATGCACAACCAACCGAACTCGCCCACGATCAGCCCGCTTCGTCAACGCCTGATCGACGACATGAACCTGCGCCACTTCGGGCACGAGACCCAACGCAACTATCTCCGCGACATCGGACGGCTTGCCAGCTTTCTCGGGCGGTCTCCCGATACGGCGTCAGCGGATGATCTGCGCCGCTTCCAGATATGGCAGCAAAGCGAGGGTGTCCCGGTGCCGACGATGAACAGCGTTGTGTCAGCGCTGCGGTTCTTCTTCAATACCACGGTTGATCGCCCTGATCTTGCCCGCCGCCTCGTGCGGCTGGCGCAGCCGCGCAAACTGCCGGTGGTTCTGAGCCGTCAGGAAGTGACGCGCCTGCTCGACGCCACGACCTGTCTCAAGCATCAGGCGGCGCTGGCCGTTGCCTATGGCTCGGGACTGCGCGTCTCCGAGGTCGCTTCGCTCAAGGTCGCTGACGTCGACAGCGAGCGCATGCTCCTGCGAGTGGAGCGCGGCAAGGGCGGGCGTGGACGCAACGCCATGCTGTCAGAGGATCTGCTCACGCTTTTGCGTCAATGGTGGCAAGTCGGCCACCGGCAGGGCGTCATGCGGCGGGACGGCTGGCTCTTTCCGGGCATCAACACGCTGAGGCCCATCAGCACACGCCAACTTCACCGCGTCGTGGTCGAAGCCGCAAGGAAGGCCGACGTCGACAAGCGGGTCGGATTGCATACGCTGCGCCATTCGTTTGCCACCCACCTTCTGGAAGACGGCGTCGATATCCGCGTCATTCAGGTGCTACTCGGTCACGCCAAGCTGAACAACACGGCTCTCTACACCAAGGTTGCGACACGTACCGTGCGCTCGGTGACAAGTCCGCTCGATCGGCTTGGCTTGTTCAAAATGGAAGAGTCTGCGCCCGACAGCTGAGCCGTGCGGGCCTCGCTTGAGGTCGCCGATATCTTCCATGCTGCTGGTCCTGCCTATCGGATCTCCCATGCCGGACATCTGAGCCTCGACCAGTTGAAGGTGATGTCGGCGATCGAGAACTGCCGCACCGCGGCCCTTGGTGGGCATGTCGAAGCCTGCGAGGACTGCGGCCAGTGGCGGATTGCCTACAACTCCTGCCGTAACCGGCACTGCCCGAAGTGCCAGGGCGCTGCTGCGCGGGCATGGCTCGCCGAGCGCGAGACCGATCTGTTGCCTGTCGGTTACTTCCACGTCGTGTTCACGCTGCCGGCCGAAGTCGCCGACATCGCCTTCCAGAACAAGACGGCTGTCTATGACCTGCTGTTCAAGGCGGCGTCGGAGACGATGCTGACGATTGCCGCCGATCCAAAACACCTCGGCGCGCGCATCGGCATCACCGCCGTGCTCCACACATGGGGCTCGGCGATGACGCACCATCCGCACGTGCACATGATCGTGCCGGGCGGGGGCATCGCGCCGGACGGAAGCCGATGGATCAACTCACGTCCGGCCTTCCTGCTTCCGGTGCGCGTGCTCGGCAAGCTGTTCCGCCGCCTATTCCTCTCCCGGTTGGTCGCGCTGCACGACGCTGGCCGGCTCGCCGTCTTCGGATCGCTGGCGCACCTGGCCCAGCGCCGAGCCTTCCTGCGCCACCTTGCTCCTGTCAGGAATAAGCGCTGGGTCGTCTATGCCAAGGCGCCGTTCGCCGGCCCGGAGGCGGTGCTCGCCTACCTGTCGCGCTACACCCACCGTGTGGCGATCTCGAACAGCCGCCTCATCGCCATCGATGAGAGAGGCGTCACCTTCCGATACAAGGACTATCGCCGCAATGGCGCGGACCGGCAGCAGGTGATGACGCTCGCGGCTGATGAGTTCATCCGCCGCTTCCTGATCCATGTCCTGCCGCGCGGCTTCCACCGCATCCGGCACTACGGCCTGCTCGCTGGCTCCGCCCGCAAGGCCAGTCTCGCGCTCGCCCGCGAACTCCTGGATGTCGCCGCGCCGCCTGACGACGACACATCAGGCGTGCCGGACGACTTCCGGCCGCCATGCCGCTGCTGTGGCGGGCGCATGATCATCATCGAGACGTTCGAACGCTTTAGGCAGCCACGCGGGCCGCCCGATACAACCGCCACGAACCGGGAGAAAGCTCCATGATCCGGCATGGCATGGTCGATCCTTCAGCCGCAGGCGCCCCGCCTCCGGTAACGGACCCGCCCGCGTCTATCGCCAATCTCGCCGCCGACATGGCTCCGTCCGAACCAGTTCCGGGCCGCCAATACCGCGCGAAGGAGCAACGAAGCGGCCTGTCTGCATCCACCTCAGCGCTTTCCCGCGGCATTAGCATCATCACCGACATCGGCCGCAGATCGAAATCCCCATAGCCGTCGACTGTGCCCCGCGGGTTCCTTCCTCGGGGACTTTCGTACGCCTGCCGGCGCCCGAAACTCTTCACGTATTCAGACAGTCCGGTTTCAGCGAACAAGGATCGATTAGCTGCTGTTGAAGGTTAGCAGACACCGGCGCCCGTTTCCGACGCTATGGCCGACACCAAGGGCTGCTTCGACCGACCCAAAAGCTGCCCTTCAGCGGCCTGTCGGGCTCATATCACCGTGGCTACGCTGGAACGTACGTCAACCTGACCACGTCCTCGCCAATGCGATCGCTCGCCACGAGGCGCAGTGGAGGCCGCGGCCCCGCGAAGAACGGCTTGCCGCCGCCGAGCACAACCGGATGGATGTATAATCGATATTCATCGACAAGGCCCGTATCTGTCAGGCTTCCCGCCAGCTCTGGTCCGGAAACCTCGATCACCCCATCGAGCCGGGCTTTCAGCCCGCGTATTGCCGCCTCGATATCATCGTCGACAAGAGTGGCGTTCGGGCCAATAGACTTCAGCGAACGCGACACGACCCACTTCGGTTGGCTTCGCCATGCCGCCGCATAGTCCCGTTCCGCCTCGTCCCACTCGGGGTGGTCTTCGTCCCAGTATCGCATCACCTCGTACATGCGGCGGCCGTACACACTGCCGGCTAGGCCGCGCACGTCATCTATAAAATGACGAAACAGCACGGGATTGGGTGCAAACGCCATGTGGTCGTGATCGACATAACCGTCCAGCGATTGGTTCAGTGCAAAGACGAGCTTCGCCATATGGGATCTTCTCCTCTGTACGATCGGCGCGCCGCTGCTGTCGGGGCACCGGGCCTATAGTAATGCTTCAAGGACGCATCACCGCCGTCGGTGCCGACATCCGCGGGTCTCTTTGTCGCTGTTCCTGACGAGACCACCATCCGTGGTCTCCGCCGGCTCCCCGCAGCATTCCACCCATGGGCTCCCATGAAAGGTGCTCATCAGCAGATACATGATATGCACTGCATTCCAGATGTGTCTCGAAGAGGGGCGCGTCGGGCACGGCGGTGACACCTTCGTCTCAACAGCCTTCGCCGACGTCGTCAGTTTGTCGGAACGGTCCTATTGAGGAGACCGAAGGCAATAGTTGCCGCGCATAGGGTGATAACTGCACTGACGATGTACACCGCACTCGCGGTGCGGATGTTCGTTCCCTCCATGGCCGACTCCATGCGCAGGACTTCCATGAAGTCGCGCACGAACCACTTCGTGCCGCCATAGACCGCGCCACCCGGATAGGCCTTGAGCCCGGCAACCGAGGAGGTTGTGACGATGTGTCCGGATTTCTGCTCGGTGAATGTAGGCAGCACCGCCGCGACGCCATTGAGGATACCCTTGATATTGACGTCGACCATCTGGTGCCAGTCGTCGGTCTTCAACGCCGATAGCGGCGAGTTCGGCATGAGGCCAGCGTTCAGGAAGATGACGTCGACCCGCCCGAACGTATCCTTGGCCAGTTTGACGATCTCCTGAGGGAAGTGCATGATTGGACGATATGGCCAGATATTCGCTGAGATCGACAGCCCGCCAGCTTCGCGTCCGTGTCCTTGCCACGATCGGTGTCCTTGCCGCCATTGCCGTGACGTGGTGGATGAAGGTGGAAGATGCCCGGATCCCGGATGCGCCGCCACAGATTGCCTTCGGGGAGCCGGTTAAGGCTGGCCGCGCCATCTTTACTCCGCAGAAGCTGACTATTGAGCCTGGGAGAGAGCAGGGTGAGCGCAAGCTGGTCCTCACGGGCCTGCTTGAGAATGTGACCGCTTCAAGCCAGGCGGCAATCTTCGGTATTCCAGAGAGGCCGCCTGAACTCTCATCGGGCGGCGCGAAGTTTCCGGATCCGAAGGTCAATCTCGTGCGCGATAATCATTACCTGAAACAACTTGAGCCGCGCATTCGCGAGGCGGTCACGTTCGTCTGGAAGGTGCCGCAGGATTGGCGCGAGCAGGACGTCTCGATCGAGTTCAACGCGCAGCAATTCAAGCTCAACGACAACCTGTACGCGAAGGCAAGCTGGCTGGGGCACTATCCAACCGGTATCTTGAAGGCTAGGCCGGAGAAGGGCACATGAACACCTTCGGCAGTCTGGTGACCGTGTTGCTCGGCGGGTCGGCGCTCGCAACGATGGTGAGCACGGTTCCGGACTATAATAGCAGTTTCCAACCTTTTGCTCTTTTCGCTGATGAAGGCGGAACGGGACAGGGACGCCAGTTCACTGCCGAACTGATCGGCTTCCGCAGAGCCGGCACCATTTCCTACGCGCAGTTCGGCCAGGATGTTACGCGCGATACGTCTGCCACCTTTCTTGTCGTCGATCTCTCCGTCACAGCGCAATCGGAATCACAGAGACTTATCCCGATCTGGCTTGGCGCGACCGGACGGCAATATCACCAATCCGCCCGGCTCGAAGACGCACCGCGTATCCTTTCGGAAGCAACATTCCAGCCGGGGCTGACCGACCGAACCGTTGCCATATTCGAGGTTCCCGAAGACGAAATCATCGGCGGGCAGCTGGGGATTCTCCCGAGGGCCTGGACGGTGCTGGATAATGCCGTGCACTATGCCGGACCAGCGACCTTGCCCAGCAAGCAGACAATGCTGAGGCTCAAGCCATGAAGAACCTGCGCTGGCTCGGCGTTACAACTGTTCTGTTCGTGGTGACGCTTGTTCTGGCCGGATGGTCCGACTTCAAGGAACTTTCCCAACAGCGGGAATGGAATGTGGTGCGAGTCAATGCCGATGAAGGGGAACTCGGCGGCATTCGCGTCGGCATTCGGGAAATTCGGGCATCTGTACTGGACAATGGATCGGACCGGTCGCTCCTCTTCGTGCGCATCGCTCTTCTGGGATCGGAGGCCGATGCCAGATCGTGGGGCGATTGCCTTGTCAGCGTGCAGGACACAAGTGGGCGGAAGTGGCTTCCCCTGTATGGGTTCATTCGTGGCGCGATCGAAATTCTGGCGCCCGATAGGAAAGATCATGGCTTTTGCGGCTTTGCGAACATCAATGAGAACAGCCCGACCACCTACGACCAGATCTATCGCCTGCCTAAATCCGCGCTCGACAATCTGAGCCTGCACGTTTCGGGTTATGGGACCCGGCCTGCCGCGCTGTCTTTCCCACTCAAGCCAGAGGTGCGCGAATTCAAGGCTGAGTAACCGTTGATGTTGCCTTTTGTTGCGCGCGTCCGGCCAATTCCAACCCTGCCGCCAGAATGCAGAACTGCGCGACGACGACGATCAGCCCTGTCTGCGTCTGGCCCGGATAGCCAAACAGAAGGTTGAGCGGCTGTTGCACCAGGCGCCACACCAGTGTGTCCTGTGGGCCAACAAGCTGTGACACCCCGATCCACGCCCAGCGCCCAAGATAATCGACAAAGCGCCAGAGCACGATGACCGAGACCGTGAGCGCCACGCCGGCCGAGGCAGCCAGCATCACGCCGTTGACGACAGCGTGCCAGCGCTTCACCGTGGCACCCCAGAAATAGCCGATGAAATCGGTGAGCGGTTTGGGCAGGCCGCTCCAGCGCTCCAGCGCGCCGCCCGTCATGCGCCGGGTTGTGTCCGTCATCATGTTCAGATCGTGACCGTAGATAATGGCGCCGAGATTGAACCAGACCAGCGGCAGCGCCGAATACCAGAACAGCCTGCTCAGCCATTGAAAGAGCTGGAATTCGGGCGGCCGGTCGATGGGGCGCACAGCCGGGCTCATTACTTCAGCGCCCGCCGCCGGGATCAGAAAACCCAGAAGCTCTTTCGGTGAAGGTAATTGGGCGAGCCACGCCACGAGTTGGTCCTGCCAGCCTGAAATCAGATAGAGGCCGAGCAGCGCCCATGTCGTTTCACAGGCCACGATGAACAGGGGCCAGAAGCGATTGCCGGTCTTCTTGTGCCGGCTCTTCGCTAAACGGCGCAACAGCCAGATGAGCAGCGCGGCTGCTACGATCCACCACGAGCTTTGTACCTCTAGTGCTGTTGGTCCTCTGTCCGGCGCGAGGAAATCGATCCGGCGGTTCTGGGTGTCGAGGAATAGCTTCGAATAGTCGCGCAACGTGTTCGACAGAAATCCCCAGCCGGCATAGTAGCCATAGAAAGGGATGAGCACGGCAAGCAGCGCACCGGCGAAAAAGCCGCCGTCACGGGATGTCTCTTCCGCCTCGATGACTTCCGCTTTGGTCTGGCTCTGCCTGCGGCGCAACAGGGGCAAGCCGTCGCGTAGTATGATGAACATCGCCGCGAAGACGACGAGTTGCAGCAATATGATCGGAGCAAGCGCGATCAGGCCTGCGAACCGGCTGATGAGACCAAGCTCGACCGCGCCGCGCAGAAGCAGGATGTTGAGCAGGATACTGCCCATCCAGATGGCGCTTAGAGGCGCGCCAAAACGAAGGAGGAGATTTGTGCTCAGCCGGACATGGGCTGCGGCGATCTGCAGACTTTCGTGCATCGATCAGTCGTGGGCCCCTGAACAAGTTTCTGCATTATTGTCGAGACCCCACCGCCTAGCTGCACTCTAGGCTGTTATCGCGCGATGCCGCAAGCGGCTGCCATCGCCCGATAGGCTTCATTCGGAATAACCGGAGGCGGTTACTTGTCGGGTGGCAGCTATCCAACGGAGACTCCCACAACCGGATGGTCAGCCCAGCGGATCCGGTCGGAGCGCCAAGACCGGGCCGCGACCGATCGGCGACTCTCGCCGGGACCAACCGCCGCAACAACACGCTCACGAAGATCATTGGAGAGCGGTCGCATCATCAGATGCTGGCCTCCAACTCCAGGTGGCGGGGTCGCGCCATCGCCGACCCCAGCTGCAACCCAAGCAATCCCGCTGACACGGGATCACCGCCCGTCGTAGCCCAATCGGAAACCGATGTGTGACGTGGTCGAGTTCGGCGACCGCCCCATGCGAGCCGCAATACGATAACGGTGGCAGTAGCTGCGATGGCATAGGAAGGAGCCGCCCTTCAACAGCCTCTCCCCTTCCCGGCGAGCCATGGCATTGCGTGCCTTGCCGGCAGAGGCCAGGGATTTGACGCGAAACGGATCCGTGCACCACTCCCACGTATTGCCGACCATGTTGTAGAGGCCATAGCCATTGGGCTCGAAAGCGTTCGTTGGCGCCGTTCCCTCATGGCCGTCGGTTGCGAGGTTCCGGTCGGGAAAACTACCCTGCCAGATGTTGCAACGGGGATTATCCTCGGGCGAGTCCTCATTGCCCCACGGGTAGACAACATCTTTGTCTCCCCGTGCGGCAAACTCCCATTCACCTTCCGTCAACAGGCGACCTCCGGCCCATTCCGCGAAAGCGACGGCGTCGTTCCAGCTGACATGCACGACAGGATGATCCATGACTTCATCTATCGACGATTTCGGGCCGGCAGGACGCTTCCAGTTCGCTCCGTCGACCTTGTGCCACCACTGAACCTCGGCCACTCGCCGGGTGGAGGCACGTGTCACAGGATCGAGTGCATCCTTGAAGACAAAGGACCAGTCGTATGCCTCCGCTTCGGTTCGGTAGCCGGTTTGCTCTACGAACGCCAGGAAGCGGGCATTGGTGACGGCGAAGCGATCGATGCCGAAGGGTTGGACCCGGACGGAGCGGTACTCCTCGCCGTCGCCCTTGATGGTTGGCCGCGCCGTTCCGCAATAGCTGCGTCCGCCGCCTAGCCAGACGATGTGCTTCTTGTCCAAGCCACAGGACCGCCTGAAATCTGTCGATTGCACGGCGTCGCCACGTGCCGGGTTGCGGCGCGGTGCACAACAGGGAGAACCTTCCATGCCAAATGCCTCCTGACGATGGTAACGGTTGCTGGCTCCGGCCGCGCCGTGCACGCCCTCAGTTGCCGCTGAGATTGGTCTCGACGCCCAGGCATTGCAGGGCTTCCGTCATCTTGCGGGCGTAGCCCGGTCCCGCGCGGTCACGATCTTCTCTGGCGATGGGAATGATCTTCTGCACGCTTGCTGGACGCGGTGACATGACGACGATCATGTCGCCGAGCAGGATTGCCTCGGACACGTCATGGGTAACGAACAGCACTGTCGGCTTGTCGAGCTTGAGCAGCGATTTGAACTCGGCCTGCAGCTTGAGGCGCGTGAAGGCATCGACGCTAGCAAAAGGCTCGTCCATCAACAGGAGTTTGGGGCGCAGCGCCAGCGCCCGGGCAATGCCGACGCGCTGCGCCATGCCGCCGGAGAGTTGCCTGGGATAGGCATCGCCGAACCCGGACAGGCCGACCGTTTCCAGCATCTCGTCCGCCTGCTTCGCAGCTTCGTGTCGCGCCATGCCGCGCGTAGTGAGGCCAATCGCGACATTTTTTCGAATGGTCAGCCATGGAAACAGACCCGGCTGCTGAAAGGCCATGCCCAGATCGGGATTGGTCCCGGGCTTGACCGACCTACCCTTCCATCGCGTCAATCCCGATGTCGGCTCCATCAGGCCGGCGGCCAGACTGAGTAGCGTGCTCTTGCCGCAACCGGAGGGGCCGACGACGCAGGCGACCTGCCCCGACTCCACCGCGAAGCTGACATTCCTCAAAACCGGCGTCGTACCGTTGGCAGCCACATAGGCATGGGAGATTTCCTCGAATGCCAGCCCACTGGAGTGCGCGCGAGCCTCTTGCGGCGAGGTCGTTTCATCGGTCTTTGGGCTGATCGACGACAATGGAACCTCCTAGTGGTTCAGCCAGGCGCCGGCGATGACGCCGATCAGCCAACTCACGACCGCACCGATGATGCCTATCACGATCATTCCCGCAATGACGGTGGACGTGTCGAGCGACATCGACGCATTGGTGATCATGACGCCAAGGCCCGCGCTGGCGCCAATATATTCGGCAGCGACGACGGCAATCCAGCCGACCGCCGCGGCCGCTTTCGCACCGCTGGCTATGGCGGGGGCCGCTGCGCGCAGATGTATCTTGAGCGCGATCTCCCAGGGCCGCATGCCCAGCATCACGCCGATCCGCATCAATGTCGGCTCGACGGTGGCAATGGCCCTCGCGGTGGTGACGATCATGATGAAGACAACGGCATAGGCAACCAGGACTACCTTGCCCGTAAGACTGGTTCCGAACCAGAGCACGGTGAGCGGTATCCAGGCGAACGGTACGATAAAACGCATCGCCTCGATGACGGGGCCGAGCACCATGCGCGCGTCCTGCCGCACGCCGACGAGGACGCCGACGGCGATGCCCAGAAGGCAGCCGATAAGGCAACCAAGAAAGAATTCTTTCAGGCTGATCTGGATATCATGCCAGAACCCCGAATTGCCGAGCAGTTTCCAGAGCGTGTTCGCCACCTCCAGGGGCGTCGGCAGCACGATGCGCGCCAGTCCGTAATAGGCAATGGTGCCCTGCCAGATGCCAAGCACGATGGCGGCGCCGATCACCGGCAGGACGAGACGGTCGAGGACCTGCATCCGGCTCATTCGGCTCTCCAGGGAATGAGCCTAGCTTCCAGGATGGTGAAGGCGGCGTTCATGATGAAGCCAGCGATGCCGAAGCAGACCATCGTCGCCATGACCGCCGCCACGTCATAGCTTTGCTGTACGGAAATCAGATGAGCCCCCAGGCCGAAATCGGCGGCAACCAGTTCCGCTACGATCACCGTACCCCAGCCGGACATCAGCGCCACGCGTGCGCCGATCAGGATCTCCGTCATGGCTCCCGGAAGAACCAGCGCGCCGAACCGCTGCATCGGCGTCATGCCGAGCATCGACGCGGTTCGCTCCAGATCGCCCGGAATACGGCGTGACCCGTCGATCGCATAGACCACCACCACCAGGAAGACAGCCAGGCCGACGAGGAAAATCTTGCTGGTAAAGCCGAAACCGAACCAGACGACGGCGAGCGGCACCCAGGCAATGCTGGAGACGGGCCGCAACGCCTCGATCACCGGTCCGAACAGGCCCGCAAAAATGCGCGAGCGCCCGATCATGATGCCGCAGACAGCCGCGCCAACACAGCCTATGGCCCAGCCGGCGAGGAAAACCTCAAGGCTTGCAGCAAGATCGCGCCACAGATCGGCGCCGGCATATTCCAGCAACTCGGCGGCGACGGCAGCGGGGGTAGGTAGCCGGCTGATGACCCCTCCTCCATCCCGCAGCCAGAACGCCATAAGCGTCCAGAAAGCCAGCAGGCCAGCTATGCCGGCGGCACCCAGCAGCAACGGCTTTGGAGATATCCGCCGCATGGGTGCGCGATCGGTTGGCCAGCCTGCCATCGTCGATATCCCGTGAAAGCTGCCGTCAGCGGGCTTTGGCGACCTCGCTCGCCAGATCGACGTTGTTGAATGTTTTGGCGTATGCGGGAAGATCGACTCCCTCGGGAGCGAAACCGAGTTCCTGCGCGACCTGCACCGTCTCGACGATCCCTTCCATGTCGGGAACATAGGATTCGGCAACGCCGATCAGATTGTTCTCGAACGAGTAGCGCACCGCTTCCTCGTCGACCTTGGCGAACTCTGCCATCATCTTGTAGGCCTCATCGGGATTGGACTTGACGTAGTCGGTAGCCGCCGCCTGCGCCGCAAGCACATCCTTCACCGCCTGCGGATTCGACTTTATGATGGCCGTGCTTGCAATAAAACCGTCACCGGGGGCGGCACGCCCGATCGCGTCGGAACCCGTAAACAGAACACGGCCTATCTTCTTAAGCACCATGTCGGAAACGTAAGGAACATAACCCGCGACGACTTCCGCGCCACCGGAATCCAGCACGCCGACCATTCCCGGTCCGGTGCCCGAAACGAAGTATTCGTTTGCGTCGGGATCCACTCCGGCTTTCTTGAGCGCGATCTTGAAGAACAGGGTGGAAGCCGTTTTCGGGCCGCTGACAACCACCTTCTTGTTCTGGATCTCGGCGGGCGACTTGATGGGGCTGTCGGTGGCCACGACAGTCACGTTGGCGTTGACGAAGGACTGGCCGACGAACTGCGCGGACTCCGGCGACCGGGAGAAAATAACAACGGCCGAGACGCTGTTGCCCCAGCTCATGTCCAGCCGTCCTGCGGCAAGCGCGCTGGCGGCTCCGGGAAGCCCTTGGCTGATCGGCACCCAGTTTACAGTATAGCCCTTCGCTTCCAGCTGCTTCTGCGCCTGCATGATCGGCACCGGCGAGACGACGGGGAAAAAGCCGATATTGAGCGTCTTCCCGGCAGACTGGGCATGTCCTGGACCCGCTCCGGCAATAGCGGCTGCCGCCGCGACTCCAGCGAGCAGCACTCTACGATTGATCTTCATATTCACCTCCCTGGTTCACGGCACGCGCCGCCTTGCGCCCGGCATGCCGATGAGCGGTCACTGCCATTCTCCTCCGGCGCTCCGTCTGCATACCCTTGCAGCAAATGTGATGCGAGAATGTTCGCGACTTTACAATCTTGCCGTTGCGCCACGATTGACCGGAATGGGCAGCCAAATCCAAATTGCTCCCGGCCGAATTGCGGCTGCAGGAGCAAGCATGGCTAGCAGAGACCCCCGTCGACCCAATATTCTCTACATCGTCAGCGACGATCAGGGCGCGTGGGCACTGGGCTGTGCCGGAAACAGCGAAATCAAGACGCCGGTGCTCGACCAGCTGGCGTCTGCCGGCATCCGCTTCGAGAACTTCTTCTGCACGTCGCCAGTATGTTCGCCCGCGCGCGCCTCGATGCTGACGGGCGACATTCCTTCCCGCCATGGCGTGCAGGACTGGATCCGCGTCGGCAGCATGGGCGACGGGCGGATCGACTACCTGGCGGGCCAGCGGCTGCTGACCGATGTCTTCGCCGACAACGGTTATCGGTGCGGGTTGATCGGAAAGTGGCATCTGGGCGCAAGTGACCGGCCGCGCGCCAATTTCGTAAAATGGCTCGCTCACCAATCCGGCATGGGACCATACTACGATGCGCCGATGGTGGACGAGGACCAGCCGATCACCATGCCCGGCTATATCACCGCAGAGCTGGGCGCGCGTGCGACCACGTTCATAGCTGACGAAGCGAGACGGCCGGAACCCTTCTGGCTCAGCCTGAATTTCACGGCACCGCACTATCCCTGGATCGACTCGCACCCCAAGGAATTCACTGATCTCTATGAGGACTGCGCCTTCCTGTCCTGCCCGGAAGAGCCGCCGCATCCCGACTTCGCTGGCGGCGCGGCCGCTATCAGCAAGGGCCATGAACAGCGCCGCGAGAGCCTGATCGGCTACTTTGCCTCCGTGACGGCGATGGACGCGGCGATCGGCAATGTAATTGCCGAGATCGAGCGGCAGGGGCTGACGGAGTCGACGCTCGTGATCTTTATGGGCGACAATGGCATGAATTGCGGTCACCACGGCATCTGGGGGAAGGGCAACGGCACGCGCCCGCAGAACATGTATGACACCTCGATCAAAGTCCCGTGCATCATCGCCCAACCCGGCCGCATCCCTGCCGGAATCGTCAGCGACGATATGCTGAGCGGCTATGACGTCTTTCCGACCCTGCTTGACTATGCCCGATTGAGCGAACAGCCGACCCACAAAAAGCCCGGCCGCAGCTTCGAGCCGCTGCTGACCGGCGGCTCGCTGCCCGACACTGGCGGCGTGGTGGTCTACGACGAATACGGGCCGGTACGGATGGTGCGCACAAGGGACTGGAAATATGTCCATCGCTACCCGGACGGTCCGCACGAATTGTTCGATCTCTCCAATGATCCGGAAGAGCGCGTGAATCGTATAGACGATCCATCCCTGGACAATCGTCTCGGGGCGCTGCGCGAACAGCTCTTCGCCTGGTTCAAGGATTATGTCGATCCACGACGCGATGCTTCGATCAAGGGTGTAACCGGCTGCGGTCAGCTCGGTCGGCCTGAGGATGCGACCGCGGAAAACCCAATGTTTGCCGATAAGCATCTGAACGGCGCCGACTGGGATCTGTGGCTGGCGGACGGCAACCCTGTTCCCCAGGCTCCGGAATAGGCGCCTCAGAAATAGAAATAATCGCTCTGGCCGGATAACTTCATTATCCGACCGAGGTCCCTGATATGGATGTACCCATATGAGGACTCTATGACCCGGTCGAGCTCGAGCTCCTGAAGTTTCCTGTTCACGGTCGGGCGCGTACAGCCCAGCATCTTGGCCAGCATCTCCTGCGTGATATGGACTTCGTCGGGATGGGCTCCAGAACCGGCATTGCCGCGAAGGCTGAGAAGCAATCGCGCCAGCCTGACGTCGATCGGCTGGAGCGCACGATCCTCCAGAACCTTGTTGGCCATGCGCAGCCGATGGCAGAGGATTTCCATCAGGCACCGGCTGAAGTCTGCATGCGCTTCCATGCATACCAGCGTGGTCCGCCGGTCGATGGTGAGAATAGTGGTGTCGCCATGGGCATAAACATCGTTGGCATTGTGCACACCGTCGATGGTCGATACGAGGCCCCAAATATCGCCCTTTTTCATAATCGAGAAAACATATTCCTTGCCTTCAGCCGTGAAGGTAGTTGAGCGTAGTCCTCCTTCCACAATGATGGCGATGCCGCTCGCACGCTCGGTGCGTGAAACCCACAGCTCCCCATGAGCCAGGCGGCGAACGATGGCCTTGGCCGATAAATTATCAAGCGTTTCAGATGAAAGCGCCCGCAACGAAGGGTTCGAACCGATTAGTGCTTGATTGACCGACATAGTGGTCCCGCTATCTGCCCGCAGAAGTCAAAATTCCAAGGATCGCACTTTAGCGGCCTGTTGTGGACACACAGTTTTGAAGACCGCACCCGTTCAGATAGCTTATCAATCCGCGCTGGTGAGCAAACCTCTACGGATCGTAGGTCATTCGGTCCGCGTGCGGATCGAGGCCGATTGCGTACATTCTCCGAGCGCGCCAGTCCAGACTGGACATTCGGGCCGATGGGATCATAGCCAGACTGGCCATCGTTGGCGGTCCCGATGATGTCGGCGGAGCTGCCGAGCCTGCACACCGCAAGGAATGTTCTTACTCAGGCCGCCGCGAGATCGGCCAACCCCAGTGCAGTGCGCATCAGCGTGGTGGTGTAGCGATAGCCGTCCTTGCAGAAGCGCTGGCCACAATATTCGAGGTCGAAGCCGCCGATCGAGGCGATGATAGCGTCACCCTCCTGCTGCAGTTGCACCAGGGTCAGGAGTTCCTTCATCAAAGCCCGGCCGGCGAGCTTGCGTTCGACGAAAGCTTCTTCGCCGACGATCATCCGGAAGGCATCCCCAGCCGTTGGTACGAGCTTAACGCTGCGGTTCGTGTGAAATCGCGGCAGTCTGCCCATCTTATAATGTGGGCTTCACGATCCGACAGCGGAACGCTTCGGACATCTTGCAAGGCATGAAGAGATGTGAATACCGGAAAAAGGAGCGGTATATCGCCTCCTCCGCTGCTCCATTCCCTTTGAGCCCCTACAAGAACCGTGGAAGCAGTGTGTCGATCAACCAGATATTCAAGCCTACCTGAAATAGCCATAAGCTCGTCCACTGCGCCCTGCCCGGTCAGTGCTTCGATATATTTCGCGTCTCGCAAAGGTCGAAGAATGGCTTTCCTGACTTAAATGCCGCTGGAAACTTGAATGCCCCCAATGCTTCTGGCGCGAGCGATATCGTGATGGCCGTAGAAATGGCTGACGCCGGCGACATCGAGCGCCGCCGGTTTGCCTTCACGGTCGATTGTTCTCACATGCTGCAAGCAGTGCTCCTTTCCTCCCATTAATAAGACGGGAAGAAAGCCGGCTATTTGATGGTTATGGTTCCCTTGACGCCCTTGTCGGCGAGATCGGGCACCGACCATGTGTATTTGCCTGGCCGAACCGTATGGAACTGCACCAGTATGGTGCCCTTGTCGTCGAATTCCAGCCAGGCCGGGGCGCCGGCCATGTGAACCTCGAGATCGTCGATGACGATCTGGTCGACCCAGACATTGCGGAACAGATCGGTCATGAACTTGTATTCGAAGCCGCCCTCGGAGGTGATCTTCCAGCGATAGCCCTGGTTGGCAATCAGTTCGAAATCCTTGGTGTTGACGTCATAGTTGGAATCTTTCGAGCCGATGATCAGCTCCGGCACGTTCTGACTTGAACGCGTGTGCTGCGGCGCATCATCGTCATCGTCGGCCGCATGTGCCGCAAGGGGGCTAAGGCCAAGCCCCGTAAAGGCGATCAAGGCGATGGCGGTGCAAAATTTCATCATGTTCTCCCCGTTGGTTGCAATTTGGCAGGTGGTATGGAGCCTGATCCGAAAAGCCTGCGACTTTTCGGGACCGGGCTCTAGTTCGGTGCGACGATGACCCCCCAGGGCTCCTTGCCCACGGTGAGCGACTGGACAGGCTCGTCCGTCGCCGCATCGATGAAGGTGATGTCGTTGGAATTGCCGTTGGTGGAAATCAGCGTCTTCTGGTCCGGCGTGAACGCCAGATGCCAGACGCGCTGGCCGACGAGGATGTATTTCAGCACCTCGTAGGTCTTGGTATCGACCACCGCGACATGGTTGGCGGGACCGAGCGCGATATAGGCCTTCTTGCCGTCGGCGCTGATATTGACGCCGACCGGCTGGATCGTCTCGGCCCTGAGGCCGGGGATCTCGAAGGTGATCTTGTGCACCACCTCGCGCTTGGCGTTGTCGATGACGCTGACCGTGCCGCCGACCTCGGCGCTGACCCAGACCTGCGAACCGTCCGGCGTGAATTCGGCATAGCGCGGCCGGGTGTCGACCAGCACATTGTCGACCACTTCATGCGTCTCGGTGTCGATGAAATGCGCCATGCTGGTGGTCTCGGACGTATTGACCAGCACCTTGCCGTCCGGGCTTATCCCCATGCCTTCCGGCTCGACGCCGACCGGGATTTCCGAAAGCACCTTCTTGTTCTCGACATCGATGACGGTGACCAGATTGTCGTCCTCATTGGCGACGTAGAGCTTCTTGCCGTCGGGCGAGAGCACGAAAAGCTCGGGGTCCGGCCCGGACGGCAGCGAACTGACGATCTCCATGGTCGCGGTGTCGATGACCTCAACCGTGTCGTCGTCACTGGCGCACAGATAGATGAACTTGCCGTCATGCGAGATGGTGATGCCGCGCGGCCGCTGGCCGACATCGACCGTCTTGACCACCTTCATCGTGTCGGTGTCGACGACACTGATCGAATTGCCCTTCTCGTTGGAGACATAGGCGGTATAGGCGAAGGCGGGGCCGCCGGTGACGCTGGCGGCAAGCATGGCCAGGATCAATGCTCTTGGTCGCACCTGAATTCCTCCCGTTCGGTTCATTTGAGAACGCATTTGGTTTCCGGCTTGTCCACGCCGAGCGTGTCCAGTTCGGAAACCTGATGAAGATAGCCTTCCTGCGGCGAGGTCGAGATGACCGACCTGGTGTCGCCCAGCAGGATCGGCTGCCGAAGCTGAAGGTTCCAGTCGCGGAAGGTCAGCTTCTGCCCCTTGAAGGCGGCGACCGAAAACTTGTCGGAACGCAGATAGGCGTCCATCGTCTCGGGATCGGTGCCCTTGGCGCGGGTGGCCGCCTCGCCGACGACGCGAACCGCCGTCCATGCCAGCATGTCCTTGGACAGCATGCGCCGCCCGGTGGCCTTGAGGAAACGGCTCTGCATCTGAATGCCGGCCCATTGCTCGCTGGCCGGGTGCCAGGCCGAGGGCACGAGCCCGGTGGTTCCGGCCACCGGGCGCGGCATCCAGGTGCGGTATGGCACATAGGTGCCGAACACCTCGCTCTCGTCGGCGACCAGCATCACGTCGTAATCGGGAAGCCCCTGCGTGAAGGTCGAGATCAGCTTCTGGATCTGCACCGCGCCAGTGTCGGTGCGGCGCGCCGTGCCGGTGTCCTTGAATTCCTTCTCCGCCAGGATTTCGCCGCCGAAACGCGACGCGGCCCGGCGCAGCGCATTGGCAAAGAGATGGTCGCCCTCATGCGAACCGTAGATCAGCACCCATTTCGGCCAGCGCTTCCACATCAGATATTGCGCCAGCGCATCGGCCAGCATGGAGCGCGTCGGCGCGATGTGGAAGACGTTGATGCGGCAATTCTCTTCGCGCAAGCTGTCGTCGGTGGCGCCGATATTGAAGATCAGCACGCCCTTGTCGCGGGCGATGTCGGCGATCGCCAGAATTTGCCTGGCCGAAAGATCGGCCACCACATAGCGGTCGCCCTTGGCGACCAGTTGGTTGAAGGCGGCGACCGGATCGTCCTCGGGCTTGATCTGGATCGTGTCGAGGGTGAAATGCTGACGCAGGAACTTGCCGGTCGTGTCATTGTCGGCAATCGCCACATTGGCTCCGGCAATGCCTTCGTCCTCGGGCGGCTGGTCAAGCAGGGAAAGCGTCAGATGCGGCTTGAAAGCACGCAGATAGCCGATCCGGATTTCTGTGATCGGCTTTTCAGCCTTCTTCGCCGCCGTGGCCTGGGCCGGCTGTTCCTGCGCTATGGCAGATGAACCGTTAACCGCGAGGCCATTGACCGCAAGAGCAAGTGCGCCCAAGAAGACCGCGACGCTGCGTGGTCTCGCATCTGTCATAAACAAATAACCAATTCTCGCGCCAAAGTCCGAACTTGTCGGAAAAAAGCGAAGTCAAGGTGCCCGTGGCGGACT